>CAVWFY010000013.1:0-309946 GCA_963754485.1 uncultured Chloroflexia bacterium
GCCGCGGACACGCGGTTGAGCGTCTCCATGACCGTGGTCATGCCGGCCTGGATCAGCGCGACGTCGGAGCCCTTGAGCGCCTCGCGCAGCGCGGACACCTGCGACTCGACGGTCGCGCGATCCTCGCCGGACACCTTGTCGCCCAGGTCCTTGAGCGTGCGCTCGGCCTGGTAGGTCAGCTGCTCGGCCTGGTTGCGGAGCTCGACCTCATCGCGCCGCTTCTTGTCCTCGTCGGCGTGGCTCTCCGCCTCGCGGACCATCTTGTCCACGTCGTCCTTGCTGAGCATGGACGAGGCCGTGATCCGGACCTGCTGCTCCTTGCCGGTGGCACGGTCCTTGGCCTTGACGTCGAGGATGCCGTTGGCATCGATGTCGAAGGTGACCTCGACCTGCGGGATGCCGCGCGGGGCCGGCGGGATGCCGTCGAGGATGAAGCGGCCGAGCGTCTTGTTGTCGGCGGCGAAGTCGCGCTCGCCCTGGAGGACGTGGATCTCCACCTGGCTCTGGTTGTCGGACGCGGTGGAGAAGACCTGCGACTTGGAGGTCGGGATCGTCGTGTTGCGGTCGATCAGGCGGGTCATGACGCCGCCCAGGGTCTCGATGCCCAGGGACAGCGGCGTGACGTCGAGGAGGAGGACGTCCTTGACCTCGCCGCCGAGCACGCCGGCCTGGATCGCGGCGCCGATGGCCACGACCTCGTCCGGGTTGACGCCGCGGTGCGGCTCCTTGCCGAACAGGCTCTTGACGGCCTCCGACACGGCCGGCATGCGGGTCATGCCGCCGACGAGGATCACCTCGTCGATGTCGGACGGCTTCAGCCCGGCGTCCTTGAGCGCCGCGATGACCGGGGCCTTGGTCTTCTCGATCAGGTCGCCGACGAGCGACTCCAGCTTGGCCCGGCTCAGCGACACCACCAGGTGCTTGGGGCCCGTGGCGTCGGCCGTGATGTACGGCAGGTTGATCTCGGTGGTGGCGGTCGAGGACAGCTCGATCTTCGCCTTCTCCGCGGCTTCCTTGAGGCGCTGCAGGGCCTGCTGGTCCTTCGCGAGGTCCATGCCCTGGTCCTTCTTGAACTCGGCCAGCAGCCAGTCGATGACGCGCTGGTCGAAGTCGTCGCCGCCAAGGTGCGTGTCGCCGTTGGTGGCCTTGACCTCGAACACGCCCTCGCCCAGCTCCAGGATCGAGATGTCGAAGGTGCCGCCGCCAAGGTCGTAGACGGCGATCTTCTCGTCGTGCTTCTTGTCCAGGCCGTAGGCCAGGGCGGATGCCGTGGGCTCGTTGATGATCCGCTTGACCTCGAGGCCCGCGATCCGGCCGGCGTCCTTGGTCGCCTGGCGCTGCGTGTCGTCGAAGTAGGCGGGGACGGTGATGACCGCCTCGGTGACCTTCTCGCCGAGGTATGCCTCCGCGTCCGCCTTGAGCTTCTGGAGGACCATCGCGGAGATCTCGGGCGGCGTGTAGTGGCCCTCGCCGGCAACCACGCGGATGCCGTCGCTCTTGGGATCCTTCTCCACGTTGTAGGGCACGAAGCCCTTGGAGCGCTGGACCTCCGGGTCGTCCCAGCGGCGGCCCATGAAGCGCTTGATCGAGTAGACGGTGTTGCTGGGGTTCGTGACCGCCTGGCGCTTGGCCAGCTGGCCGACGACGCGCTCGCCCGACTTGGGGAAGCCGACGACGGACGGCACGGTCCGATTGCCTTCGGAAGACGGGATGACGGTGGGCTCGCCGCCCTCCATCACCGCGACGACGCTGTTCGTCGTCCCGAGGTCGATGCCGATGATCTTGCCCATTCGGGTGTGTCTCCTGGTCTCGCTGGTCGAAGGGGTGGGAGTGCTGGCAGGTGGTTAGTTCAGGGGTCCGGACGGGGCGTCGTCGCCACCCGCGACCGCGACCAGCGCGGGGCGGATGACGCGGTCGCGGAGCCGGTAGCCGCGCCGGATCTCGTCCACGATCTCGCCCTCGGCGTGCCCGGTCTCCGGGATGATCACGACGGCCTCGTGATCGCGGGGATCGAACGGGGTGCCGGGTGCCGCGTCGACCTGCGTCACGCCCTCGCTCTCGAGGAGCTGGCGCAGCTTGCGGTCGATGGCGGCGATGCCCTCCGCCCAGGCGTTGCCGTCGAGGTCGACGGGGCGCGTCTCGATCGCCCGGTCGAAGTCGTCGGCGAGGTTGAGCACCTTGGCGATCAGGTCCACGCCGGCGAGGCCGAGGTCGCGCTGCCGCTCCTCCGCGGTGCGGCGCTTGAAGTTCGTGAACTCCGCGCGCTCGCGCTGGAGCAGGCCGACGTACTCGTCCACCTTGGCGAGCGCTTCGTCACGCTCGGCGGTGAGCGCCTCGAGTTGGGCGGTGAGGGCGGCCGGGGAGGTGTCGAGCTCCTCGATCCGCTCCTCGGCGCGGGTCTTGCGGTTCATGGGTCTCCGGGATCCGGTGGCTGGCTGGTCAGGCATAGAGGTGGTCGATGAGCTCGTTCATGAGCCCGGACACGAAGCGGACGGTGCCGATCGCCTGCGGATAGGCCATGCGGGTCGGGCCCAGCACGCCGACCACCCCCACGGCGCGGCCGGGGTGTCCGTAGGGCGCGAGGACCAGCGAGACGTCTGCCATCTCCTCGGCCGGGTTCTCGGAGCCGATGAAGACGCAGACGCGGCCGGAGCCCGCGACGCCGGCGATCAGCTTCGCGAGATAGGCGCGGTTCTCGAGGGCGGCGAAGACGCGCCGGAGCTTCTCGCTCTGCGCGAACTCGGGCGCGGCCATGACGTTGAGCAGCCCGTCGGAGAAGAGCTCCTCGATCGCCGCCCCGTCGAACTCCTGCAGGGCGCGGAGCACGCGCTGGCCCACGCGGCGCGGCAGCTCGGTCGCCGGGTCCTCCTCGTCGAGGGCGGCCAGGACGCGTTCCGCCTGGTCGGCGGTGAGGCCGTCGAGCAGCTCGTTGAGGCGGTTGGCGACGGCGGACAGCTCCTCCTGGTCCGTCGGGTGGTCGAGGGTGATCAGCACCTGCTTGAGCGCGCCCTCGCGCAGCACGAGGATCAGGCTGGCGAGGCGATCGCTGATGCTCACGAGGTCGAGACGGCGGAGGTGCGCCGAGGTGGGCTTGGCGGGCGTTGCCAGGCCCGCGGCGCGGGTCACCGAGGCGAGCGTCGTGGCCGCGAGCCGGAACCAGTGCTCGCTCGCGTACTCGACCTGGCCGAACTGGTGGCGGATCATCAGCTGCTCGACCGGGGGCAGCGGCACGGAGTCCACGATGGACTCCACGTAGTAGCGGTAGCCGTGCTCGGTCGGGACGCGTCCCGCGGAGGTGTGCGGGTGCATCAGCATTCCCGCGGCCTCGAGCTCGGCCAGCACGGCGCGTACGGTGGCGCTGGACACGCCGAGGCGGTAGCGCTCGACGAGGGCATGACTGCCGACCGGCGCCGCGGTGGTGACGTATTCCTCGATGACGGCCCGAAGGATCGCCTGGGAGCGAAGATCAAGGGGGCCGCTGGAGCGACGCACGCGACGCGCCATGGGGCTCTCCTGGGTTGGTTAGCACTCGAACCATGAGAGTGCTAACTGCGTTGCTCGCAGTCTAGCAATCGCGCGTCGAGAGTGTCAACGACCCGGGTCAGCCGCTCGTCAGCGCCACCACCAGGCTGCTCGCGAGCATCACGAGCGCAACGGGGACCCACGTCCGGCGCTCCGACCGCGCTGCGGGAAGCGGCGTTCATCGCCAGGCTGATGGCCGAGACGAGGACCGGCCCCCAGCCAGCCACGGGAGAGCCGTCGTCCAGCCGAGCTCCACGAAGCCAGTCGCGTCCAGCACGACCAGGGCGAGGAGCACAAGGATCACGGCCTGGACGAGCGCGCCCGCCCGCATCGCCGGCGGGAACCGGCCCGGAAAGCGTCCGCCCATCGCGTACTCGCCCCACGGCGCACCGGCCGCCAGCGCGACCTGGAACCCGACGACGACCGCCGTTGCCAGTGCGTAGACGATCGCTGCGAGCTGGGCGGCCGTCATCGGTGGCTCATCCAGGCGACGTGAGGGCCGCGAAGCGCGCCCGGGCCTCGGCCGCTGACCGATCCGAGAGCGCCGCGACCGCCAGCGCCCGGAGCTCCCCCGCGTCGGCCGAGCGGATCGCCCGACGGACCGCCGGCAGCGACGCCGCCCCCATCGACAGTTGCCGCACGCCGAGGCCCACAAGGGCCAGCGCCGCGACGGGATCACCGCCCATCTCCCCGCACACGGACAGCGAGATGCCGGCTCGCCCGGCCGACTCCGCCGCCATGGCGATCAGCCGCAGCACGGCCGGATGCATCGCGTCCCGATACCGCTCGAGGGCCGGGTTGCCGCGGTCCACCGCCAGCGCGTACTGCGTCAGGTCGTTGGTCCCGAGGCTGGCGAACGCGATGGACCCGAAGTAGGCATCGGCCGCGAGGATCGCCGACGGGATCTCGAGCATCACGCCCAGGTCCACTTCGGCGAACGGAACGCCGTCGGCGCGCAGTCCGTCGCGCGCCCGCGCCGCCAGGTCGAGCAGGAGCGCCGCGTCTCCCGCGTCGGCGACCATCGGGGCCATCACCTTGACGGGACCGGCGACCGCCGCGCGGTAGCAGGCCCGCAGCTGGGTCACGAAGATCTCGGGCCGGTCCAGGGCGAGCCGGAGCGCCCGGACCCCCAGGAAGGGGTTGTCCTCCGGCGGCATCGGCAGGTACGGGATGGGCTTGTCGCCGCCGATGTCCAGGAGCCGGATCGTGACCGGGTCGCCGTCGAACGCCTCCACCGCCTCGCGATAGGAGGCCGTCTGCTCGTCCTCCGACGGGGGCGTGGACCGCTCGAGGAACAGGAACTCGGTCCGGAACAGGCCGACGCCCCGTGCCCCGAGCGCGCGGGCCGGCGCCGCCTCGCCGGGCGTGCCGATGTTCGCGAGCAGCGTGACCTCCACGCCGTCCCGCGTCACGCACGGGAGCGAGACCTCGGCCAGGTCGGCCGACCGCGCATCGGCGAACCGCGCGGCCCGGGCGTCGAGATCCGCCACCGCCAGCCGCATCGGGTGCGATGAACACCTCGCCCGTCGCCCCGTCCAGCGCCAGCTCGGCGTCCGGTCCGGCGGCCTCGAGCGCGACCAGGATGCCCTTCGTGCCCACTACCGCCGGGATCCCGTATGCCCGGGCGAGGATCGCCGCGTGCGCCGTCGGGGATCCCGCCTCGAGGACGATCCCGAGGATGTGCTCGCGGGGCAGCGTGGCGGTCAGCGACGGCGACAGGTCCTCGGCCACCACGACGGCCGGCGAGGGCAGCAGCGACTCCTCGACGGGCAGGCCGGCGAGCAGCCGTGCGATCCGGTCCGCCACGTCGACCACGTCGGCGGCACGCGCGGACAGGATCTCGTCGTCCAGGGCCGCGAGCATCGCGGCGACCTGGGCGCCGGCGGCCACGATCGCGGCCACGCCGTCCTCGAGCTCGTCGCGGATCCGCGCCGCGGCGGTGTCGATCAGCGCCGGGTCCCAGGCCATCGCCGCGTGGGCCATGAAGATCGCGGCCTCGTCGTCGTGGCCGGCGGCACCCACGCGCTCGGAGAGGGCCATGAGGTCGTCCGCCGCCTGGTTCGACGCCGCGCGGAGCCGGGCCTCCTCGGCCTCGACCGCGTCCGGGGCAACGCGGCCGCCCACCGGAAGCTCGCGCCGTCGCACGTGCATCCACGCGCCACGCGCCACGCCCGGCGCCGCGGCCACGCCGGCCAGCCGCCCACCCTCCGTCATCGCCATTGCTGCCAACTCCTCAATGCACGCGGCCGGCGGGGCGCCTGCGGCCGCCACCATTGTTGTGGATCGGTGGGCGTGACGCTCAGACGAGGCGCGCGAAGAGCTCGTTCGAGAGCAGGCGGCCGTGTGTCGTGAGGCGAACCCGCTCGCCGGCGGACGCATCCACGTCTCCAGGAGCCCGGCATCCAAGCGCCCAGGCCGAGGTGCGGCGCCAGCGGCCCGCGCTCGGCGACGTCGCGCGCCAGCCCCTCGTCAAGCCGCAGGCCAAGGATCACGGCCTCCACCGCCGCGGCGTCGGCATCGACGGCCTCGGAACCGCCGGGCGGCAGCGGCGCTCCCCGCCGGCCGCCCCCGGCCGAGGCGCCAGCGCGGCCAGGTACCCGTCCAGCCGCGCCGCGTTCCAGCGCCGCACCGACCCGTCGAACGCGTGGGCACCAGGGCCTACCGCCTCGTACGGCTCGCGGTGCCAGTAGACGAGGTTGTGGCGGCTCTCGTGGCCCGGCCGCGCCCAGTTGGAGATCTCGTAGCCACGGAACCCCGCCGAGCCCGAGCCGCGTCCACCGCCAGCCGGTACTGGGCCGCGGCGCGATCGTCGTCCTGGGCCTCGACCGCCGAGACCCGCCAGCGCCGCGCGCCCGCCGTCGTCGGCAGGTGGTCGCCCAGCGGCCCGTCAGGCCCTCCGCGTCCGGGTCGTCGAGCGTCAGGGCATACGCGGACACGTGGTCCACGCCCAGGTCGATCGCCGCCTCCAGCGTCGCCGCCCACGTCTCGAGCGACTGGCCCGGGCACGTCGTACAGCAGGTCGACCGAGACCGACCCGATCCCGGCCTCGCGCGCCTCGCGGACCGCCGCTCCACGTGCTCCGGCCGGTGACGACGCCCCAGGCGCCGGAGCAGGCCCGCGTCGAACGCCTGCGCCCCCAGCGAGAGGCGGTTCACGCCCGCGGCGACCAGCTCGGCCGCAACGCCGCGCTCGTCCGGCCCCGGGTTGGACTCCACCGTGACCTCCGCCCCGTCCGCGATGCCGAAGCGCGAGCGGACGAGGTCCAGGATGGCCACCAGCGAGGCGGATGGCAGCAGCGTCGGCGTACCGCCGCCCAGGTACACGCTTCGCAGGGGTTCCCGGTCCCGCCCGAAGGCGGCATCGGCCGCATCGGCACGCAGCGCGATCTCCGCGAGTAGCGCCTCCATGAACGCGTCCACCCGCGAGGCCGGACCGCGCGCCGCCGCCCCCGCGTACACGACGAAGTCGCAGTACGGGCAGAGCGAGACGCAGAACGGGACGTGGACGTAGAGGGCGACCGGGGGCCGCGGAGCGGCGCTCAGCGCTCCCGGGTGACTGCTCGGCACTCCCGGGTGAATGCTCAGCGCTCCCGCGTCTCGCCCGAATCCAGGACCCGCCAGCCATCCGGGGTCCGTCGCCGCCGCTCGACCTCCTCATCCTCGGTGCCACGCGCCTTCGGGATCCCCGCGTGACCGGTCGTGAGGAAGATCGCGATGCGGGTGATCGAGTGGCCCAGGAACGCGGCGCCGATGCCGCCGGTGGTGGCGGTCAGCCAGCCGCCCGCGAGGCCGATCAGGAGCGAGGTGACGAGCATGTACCACGGCCGTCCCGGGTGCCCCGAGGCGCGTCGCCAGCGCGTACACGATGGCCTGGATGAGGTTCGCGGCGTTGGGATCCATCCCCGTGCCCAGCAGGAACCCGAACAGGATCCCGCGGAAGATCGCCTCGTCCAGGAACGCCGTCGCGATCGCGTTGGTGATCTTGGCGGGATACAGGCGCGTCGCCGGGAACCGGACGTAGTGGTAGCGGTAGAGCGCGATGCCCACGGCGATCGCCGCACCGATCGCCCCGTAGGCGAGGCCCAGGATCACCGCCCCGAGGCGGTCCCCGAGGCCCAGGTAGAGCTGGCCCGCAGGGTCCGGGTGGATCTTGAGCACGAGCAGGATCCCGCCGATGCCCAGCGTGTACCAGGCGAGCCGGCGCAGCAGGGACGGGGGGCGGCCCCAGCGATCGATGTCGTCGTACTCGGCGGCGTTGAAGCGCTCTGCGTCGAAGCGCAGGATGACGAGCAGGAGCAGGAGCCCGACGACCATCAGGACCCGCAGCGGGTCCGGCACGTCGTCGAGCAGGCCGAGGACGTCGGGGATCGGCAGGTCAGGCATCGGGCGTGCGTCGGCGAGGGATGCGGGGCGTCATTCCTCGCCCATGCGCAGGATCGCGAGGAATGCTTCCTGCGGGATCTCCACGGATCCCACGCGCTTCATCCGCTGCTTTCCTTCCTTCTGCTTCTCGAGCAGCTTGCGTTTGCGGGTGATGTCGCCACCGTAGCATTTCGCGAGGACGTTCTTGCGCATCGCCCGGATGGTCTCCCGCGCGACGACGTGGCTGCCGATGGCCGCCTGGACGGGGACCTCGAACATCTGGCGCGGGATCAGCTGCTTGAGCTTCGCGGCCAGCTGGCGGCCGATGAGCTGGGCGCGGTCCCGGTGGACGATGAGGCTGAGCGCGTCGACGGGCTCGCCGTTGACCAGGACGTCGAGCTTGACGAGGTTGGCCGCGCGGTAGCCGGTCTCCTCGTAGTCCATGGACGCGTAGCCCTGGCTCCGGCTCTTGAGCTGGTCGTAGTAGTCCACGATCAGCTCGGCCAGCGGCAGCTCGAAGTGCATGTGGACGCGCTGCGGGTCGAGGTACTCCATGTTCTCGAAGGTGCCGCGGCGGCCGGTCGTGAGCTCCATCAGCGCGCCGATGTAGCGGTCCGGCGTCACGACCCCGAGCTTGACCCAGGGCTCCTCGATGGACTCGATCTCGCCGACGTCCGGGAACTTGGCGGGGTTGTCCACGTTGACCCAGCCGCGGTTCATCGTCAGCTCCACCCGGTACTCCACCGACGGCGCGCTCGCGATGAGGTCGAGGTTGAACTCGCGCTCCAGGCGCTCCTGGACGATCTCCATGTGGAGCAGGCCCAGGAAGCCGCAGCGGAACCCGAAGCCCAGGGCCACGGAGCTCTCCGGCTCGTAGGTGAACGAGGCGTCGTTGAGGTGCAGCTTCTCGAGGGCGTCGCGGAGGAGCGGGTAGTCGGGACCGCTCAGCGGGTAGAGGCCGGCGAACACCAGGCTCTTGGCCTCCTGGTAGCCCGGCAGCGGCTCGGTCGCGGGCTTGGCCACGGTCGTCACCGTGTCGCCGACCTGCGCCTCGCGGACGTTCTTGAGGCCCGTGGCCACGTAGCCCACCTCGCCGGCGACCAGGCGGTCGACCGGGACGAGCTGCGGACGGAAGACGCCCAGCTCCAGGAGCTCCGTCTCGGCGCCGCTGGCCATGAGGCGGATGACGTCGTGATCGTGGAGCGTGCCCTCGGCCAGGCGCACGTAGCAGACGACGCCCTTGTAGGGGTCGTAGTGGGAGTCGAAGACGAGGCCGCGCAACGGAGCCGCGGGGTCGCCCTTGGGGGCCGGGATCCGGTCGACGATGGCCTGGAGGATCTCCGGGACGCCGGTCCCTCCTTGGCCGAGGCCAGGATGACCTCCTCGCGCGGGATCGCGAGGACGTTCTCGAGCTCCTCCATGACGACGTCGGGCTGCGCCGACGGGAGGTCGATCTTGTTGAGGACCGGGATGATCGTGAGGCCTTCGCGCAGGGCGAGGTGGACGTTGGCCAGCGTCTGGGCCTCGATGCCCTGGGCGGCGTCCACGACGAGGATCGCGCCCTCGCAGGCCTGCAGGCTGCGGCTCACCTCGTAGGCGAAGTCCACGTGCCCCGGGGTGTCGATCAGGTTGAGGCCGTAGACCAGGCCGTCGTTCGCGGTGTGCTCGAGGCGCACGGCGCGGGCCTTGATCGTGATCCCCTTCTCGCGCTCGAGGTCCATCGAGTCGAGGACCTGGCTCATCATCTGCCGGCCCTCGATCGTGTGGGTCAGCTCGAGCAGGCGGTCCGCGAGCGTGGACTTGCCGTGGTCGATGTGCGCGATGATCGAGAAGTTGCGCATGCGGGACTGGGGGATGGTCACGAGGCGGGAGTGTAGCGGGTCGCGTGCGTGGCGCCCCGGCCTGCGTGGACCCGGCCGGGTCCACGGGAGCCGGCCGCCCAGGCGCGCAGCGGCGGTACGGTCCGCTGGGCGAACGATTCCGCCGATGCAGGCCCTGCCGCGTCCGCTAGGGGTGCCCTCACCGAACGCGAGGGAACCCGGCGTGATGCGCCCGTCCGGGGCGCGAACCGTTGCCCCGCCCTCGGCCGGGCCGGCCTCCGACCGACTGCCCGCACTCCCGACGGGCCGTCGTGCGATCCTCGCGCAATGTCCAGGCCCCGCCAGCAGGTCTCCACCCTCGAGGTGCCGCGCGCGCTGCCGCTGTCCCGCCGCCGCTCGCTCGTCGCGCATCACACCAGGCTCCGGCCGGTGGCAGGCGTCTCCGGGGTCCGCCTCCATCTCGCCGACGACGTGGACCCGGTCTGGCAGGCGACCGAGGAGGCCCTTGGCACCGAGGGCGCGCCGATCCCCTTCTGGGCCTTCGCGTGGGCGGGCGGGCTCGCCCTCGCGCGATACCTGCAGGAGCACCCGGCCGAGGTGCGGGCCTCCGCGTCCTGGACTTCGGGACCGGGAGCGGGCTCGTCGCGATCGCCGCCGCGCAGGCCGGGGCCGCCGAGGTGGTCGCCGCCGACATCGATCCCTTCGCCGAGGCGGCCGTCAGCCTGAATGCCCGGGCCAACGGCGTCCACCTCGGGTTCGTGCCGCGCGACCTGCTCGGCGAGCCGCCGCCGGACGTGGACGTGCTGCTCGCCGCGGACACCTGGTACGAGGGTCCCCTCGCGGAGCGCGTGCTCCCGTGGCTGCGTTCCGCGGCCGACCGTGGGACGCGCGTCATCGTCGGAGATCCGGGACGCCGCTACCTGCCGCGCGAAGGCTTCGCGGAGCTCGCCAGGTACGAGGTCGTCACCACCACGACTCTCGAGGACCACGACGTCCTGGAGGCGCGCGTCTTCAGCCTCGCCTGACGGGCCGCCACGACTTGCCGGGGCTACGATGCGCTTGATGACGGACCCCGCTCTTCCCGCCGATCTCATCGCCAGCTTCCACCGCTTCCGGAGCACCCGTTATCCGGCCGAGCGCGAGCGCTACGAGCGCCTGGCCCACGAGGGCCAGCGCCCGCTGACGATGGTCGTCGCGTGCTCCGATTCGAGATCCGGCCCCGAGACGGTCTTCGACGCCCGGCCCGGCGAGCTGTTCGTCGTGCGCAACGTGGCGGCGCTCGTCCCGGTCTACGCGCCCGACACCGGGAGCCACGGTGCGTCGGCGGCGCTGGAGTACGCCGTGCTGGCCCTCGGCGTCTCCTCCATCGTGGTCATGGGCCACGGGCGATGCGGCGGGGTTGCCGCAGCCTTCAACGACGCCGCGCCCCTCACGGCGACAGACTTCATCGGCACTTGGGTCGCGGGCCTGCGCGACCTCGGGGCGGACATGGACCCTGCCGTCCGCGCGGACCCCGAGCTGCGCCGCCGCGAGCTGGAGCTCCGCACCGTCGAGCAGTCGCTGGTGAACCTGCGCACGTTCCCCTGGATCCGCTCCCGCCAGGAGGCCGGGCGCCTGACGCTGTCCGGCTGCTGGTTCGACATCGGGCTTGGCGAGCTCTGGGCGCTCGGCGCATCGGGCTGGACCGCCGTCCCAGAGGCGTAGCGCCGACAGCGCCGACCCCACGCCCGCCGGTCTACGATGACTGCATGAGCACGGACGAGACGACGATTGCCACCCGCCTGGACCGGATGCCCGAGTGGCAGGCGGTCCTGGCCCACCACGCCACGATCAGGGATCACCACCTGCGGGAGCTGTTCGCAGAGGATCCGGAGCGCGCGGAGCGCCTGACCGCCGAGGGTGCCGGCCTGTTCCTGGACTACAGCAAGCACCGGGTCACCGACGAGACGATGTCGCTGCTGCTGGCGGTGGCCAGGGCCGCCCACGTGGAGCAGCGCCGGGCGGACATGTTCGACGGCGTCCGGATCAACCGCACCGAGGATCGCGCTGTCCTCCACACGGCACTCCGTGCCCCCGCCGACCACCACCTCGTTGTCGACGGCCACGACGTCGTCCCCGACGTCCACGAGGTGCTGGACGCCATGAGCGCCTTCGCGCTCAGGGTGCGCCGCGGTGAGTGGACGGGCTTCACCGGCAAGCCGGTCCGCAACGTCGTCAACATCGGCATCGGCGGCTCCGACCTGGGCCCCGCGATGGCCACGGAGGCGCTGCGCAACTACGCCGACCGGTCCATGCGCTTCCGGTTCGTGTCCAACATCGACGGGACCGACATCCGAGATGCGACCCTCGACCTCGACCCGGCTGAAACGCTGTTCGTCGTCAGCAGCAAGACCTTCACGACGCTCGAGACCCTGACCAACGCTCGGACGGCACGGGACTGGCTCGTGGCCGGGCTGGGCGACGAGGCGGCCGTCGAGCGCCACTTCGTCGCGGTCTCGACGAACGCCACCAAGGTGCGCGAGTTCGGCATCGACACGACCAACATGTTCGGCTTCTGGGACTGGGTGGGCGGCCGCTACTCGATGGACAGCGCCATCGGGCTGTCGTTGATGCTGGCCGTCGGCCCGGACGACTTCGGTGAGCTGCTCGGCGGCTTCCACGCGATGGACGAGCACTTCCTGGACACGCCGCTCGAGCGGAACCTGCCGGTCCTGATGGCGCTGCTGGGGACCTGGTATGGGAACGCGTTCGGGTTCGAGACCCACGCCGTCCTGCCCTACGCCCAGGAGCTGAGCCGGTTCCCGGCCTACCTCCAGCAGCTGGACATGGAGTCCAACGGCAAGTCCGTCCGCCTCGACGGCGCCCGGGTGACGTACCACACGGGACCCATCGTCTGGGGCACCGCGGGCACCAACGGCCAGCACGCCTACTACCAGCTGCTCCACCAGGGCACGCATATCGTCCCGTCCGACCTGATCGGCTTCGTAAACCCCACCACCGACATCGGCGACCATCACGACCTGCTGATGGCGAACCTGTTCGCCCAGGCCGAGGCGTTCGCCTTCGGCAAGACGCGAGACGAGGTGATCGCCGACGGCGTGCCGTCCCACCAGGTGGACGCGCGCGTCTTCGAGGGCAACCGGCCGACGTCGGTGATCCTCGCCGACAAGCTCACGCCCCAAATCCTCGGTTCGCTTATCGCCCTCTACGAGCACAAGGTGTTCGTCCAGGGCGTTCTGTGGGGAATCGACTCGTTCGACCAGTGGGGCGTGGAGCTGGGCAAGGTCCTCGCGACGCGGATCGCCGGCGAGTTGATGGACCCCACCGCCGACGTCGCGGCCGGTCACGACAGCTCCACGGCGGGGCTCATCCGGCGCTACCGGGTGCTTCGGCAGCGCCGGGGCTAGGGCTTCCGGCCTCCCCGCGCCAGCGTCATCCGCGATCGGATCGAATTCGGCCACCCTGAGCGGGACCGCTGGCCGAGACTCGGGTTTCGGGTTGCAGCCCCCGAGCGGCGCCCTTGGATGCCATCCAGATGTCGGATGGCGGAGGGCTACAGCCGCGGGCAGGGATTCTTGGTGCTGGCCGATTCCAGCGTGGCTCTGCTACCATTCGCCGTCGCGCCTCGGGCAGGCTTCGCCCGCGCGCGTCGTGATTCATCAGAACAGACGCTGTACACACACGGAACGGAGATCAGCCACCTTGGCTAGAACGCCCCGGAAATGGCAGGGCGCTCGCAACCCGTCCGGGCTGAAGCGCGTCCGCCAGGCTGAGCGCCGGCACGCGATCCTGCAGCCCCGGCGGTCCGCGGCGAAGACCCTCGTTGCCAAGGCCGTCACGGTCGCCACCGCCCAGCCCGATAGCGCGGATGTCGCGACCTCGCTGAGCGCGGCCATCTCGGCCCTCGATCGCGCCGCCAAGGCGGGAGCGATCCACCCGAACGCCGCGGCGCGCCGCAAGAGCCGCCTCACGATCAAGGTCAACGCCGCCGTGGGTGGCGGGGCCGTCGTGAGCGCCGGTCACGTCGCGAAGTCCACCGGCAAGGCCGCAGCGGCGAAGGCCGCCAAGGCCCGCATCGCCGCCGGCAAGGCCGTCAAGGCCAAGGGTGCACAGACCGCCGCCGGCAAGGCACGCGCCGCCCTGAGCAAGACCACCCGCGCCGAGGCCGCTCCGGCCGCCGCGCCGGCTGCCGAGGCCCCCGCCGCAAAGACCGGCAAGGCCGCCGCGAAGCCCAAGGCCGCGCCGAAGGCGACCGCCGCGAAGACGACGGCCGCCAAGTCGACGACCAAGGCCGCCCCGAAGGCGACCGCGGCCAAGACCACGGCCGCGAAGACCACCAAGGCTGCGCCCAAGGCAACCGCCAAGCCGGCCGCGGCGAAGGCCGCGCCCAAGACGACGAAGGCCACGAAGCCCGAGTAGTCCTCGACCTCTCGCGATCACCGAAACGCCCCGGTCACC
Source organism: uncultured Chloroflexia bacterium (assembly GCA_963754485.1). Classification (GTDB taxonomy): domain Bacteria; phylum Chloroflexota; class Limnocylindria; order Limnocylindrales; family CSP1-4; genus CAIXZV01. Next base: position 14,162 of record CAVWFY010000013.1, read on the forward strand.
GACCGGGGCGTCATCACGTCCGGCGCGTTCAGACGCGACGGGCGGGCCGCGACGGGCGGGCCGCCAGACGCGACGGGCGGGCCGCCAGATGAACACCTTCCGTGCGCTATTTGGGCCTGGTCAAGGCGGTCCCCCCGAACGCACGTACGGTGTGCGGTATCGGCCGCAAACCGCCGTCCTGAGCTCCAAGTGCACACGGGATGGGCGTTAGCCGGGATTATGTCGGCGAGCGCACACGGCGTGTGCTCGTGGAGGAGACGTGTGCTCCTGAAGGAGATGACACCCGTGCCCCGCGCTCAACGTCGGGGCAGCGGTCGCCGCTGGACGCCCGCGCGGAGGTGGCAACCCCGATAGCGCACACCACATGTGAAATGAGCGCCGGGAGAGCTCCGCCGGGGAAGCTCGCCGGGAGCTCCGCCGGGGAAGCTCCGCCGGGGAAGCTGCTTCCTATGAGCCGCTGACGGCCTCATCGTCCTCGGGCTTGCGCCGGTTCGTGGCGCCGTACATGAAGCCGCCGATGAGCGACCCACCCAGCGACAGCGCGAGGAACGCCCCCGCCGTGTTGAGCTGGTCACCCCAGTAGAAGCGCGTGAACGAGTCCAGGTCCGTGATGCCGGCCGCCTCGAATGCCGGCCCCCGGCCGATGGCCAGGTAGCGCTGGTACACGCAGTCGGGCCCGGTCTCGCAGGCCAGGCGGCCGCCGGAGGACGCGTCGCGGTACCCGTCGTCGGCGACGAAGAACAGGCCCTTCACTGCCAGGTACAGCACGGCGAGCGTGAGGCCGGTGACCAGTCCCGCGAACAGCGCGTTGGCGATGACCCGGCCCCACGGCCCGCCGCGCCGGTCGGACCGGGCGTTGGCGTAGTAGCCGATCATCATCCCGCCGAACAGCGCGGACGGGACGACGAGGAATTCGATCGGGATCACGAGCAGGAACGAGACGCCGATCGTGACGGCCATGCCGAGGCCGACCCAGGCGGCCCCTACGGCTCCCCGGTCGATGAAACGGCTCACGGCGCACCCCCCTCGCGGAGGATGCGCCGTGCGCGTTCGGTGCGCTCGGGGATCAGAAGATCCCGCGGCCGGCCGCGCCCGAGAGCGCCGCACGACCCAGGTACCGGGCGTCGTCGCCGAGCTCGTCGGCGATCCGCAGCAGCCGGTTGTACTTGGCGACCCGCTCGGAGCGCGAGGGGGCGCCGGTCTTGATCTGGCCCGAGCCCATCGCGACCACGAGGTCGCTGATGGTGGTGTCCTCGGTCTCACCGGAGCGGTGGGACACGACCGCGGACCAGCCGGCGCGGCGGGCGAGCTCGATCGCGTCGATCGTCTCGGTCAGCGTGCCGATCTGGTTGAGCTTGATCAGGACGGAGTTGGCGGCCTTCTCGGCGATCGCGCGGCGGATTCGCTCGACGTTGGTGACGAGCAGGTCGTCGCCGACCAGCTGGACCTTGTCGCCCAGCCGCTCGGTGATCATCTTCCAGCCGTCCCAGTCGTCCTCGGCGAGGCCGTCCTCGAGCGACACGATGGGGTAGCGCGCGACCCAGTCGGCCCAGAGGTCAACGACCTCACCGGACTCCAGGGTGCGACCCTCCTTGGCGAGCACGTAACGGGTGGGTGTGCCGTCCTTGCCGGAGCCCTCCTCGACGAGCTCGGTGATGGCCGGGTCGAGCGCGATCGCAACCTCGTCGCCCGGCTTGTAGCCAGCCTTCTCGATCGCCCGCAGGACGACTTCGATGGCGGCCTGGTTGGTCGGCAGGTTCGGCGCGAAGCCGCCCTCGTCGCCCTGGCCCGTGGCGTGGCCTTCCTCGGAGAGGATCTTGCGGAGGGCCGCGAAGACCTCCGCGCCGGCGCGCAGCGCCTCCGGGAAGGAGGCGAGCCCGACGGGCATGACCATGAACTCCTGGAAGTCCGTGGAGTCCTGGGCGTGCTTGCCGCCGTTGAGGATGTTGAACATGGGAACGGGCAGGATCCGGGCCCCGACGCCGCCGAGCCAGCGGTAGAGCGGAACCTCGTGCGCCGAGGCAGCCGCATGCGCGCAGGCGAGCGACACGCCGAGGATGGCATTGGCGCCGAGCTCGGCCTTGTTGGGCGTGCCGTCCAGCTCGATCAGGACGTCGTCGATGTCGGACTGGTCGGCGGCGTCGAACCCGAGGATCGAGGGCCCGATGCGCTCGGTGACGTTGGAGACGGCGGTCAGGACGCCCTTGCCGCCGTAGCGGGACTTGTCGCCGTCGCGCAGCTCCACGGCCTCGTGGGCGCCGGTGCTGGCGCCGGACGGGACCGCGGCCCGGCCCAGCGAGCCGTCCTCGGTGACGACGTCGACCTCGATGGTCGGGTTGCCCCGCGAGTCGAGGATCTCCCTGGCGTCGACCCAGGCGATGGTGGTGTCGCTCACTTGGCACCCTCCCGGTCCAGGAGGACCGTCACGCCCGGCAGCTCACGCCCCTCGAGGAACTCGAGGGAGGCGCCACCGCCGGTGCTGATATGCGTCATCTTGTCGGCCAGGCCCTGCTGGGTGATGGCCGCGACGGAGTCGCCGCCGCCGATCACGACCTTGGCGCCCTCGGCGGCCCGGTCGGCCAGGAAGCGCGCGACGGTCTTCGTTCCGTGCGCGAAGCTCGGGATCTCGAACACGCCCAGCGGGCCGTTCCAGAGCACGGTCTTCACGTCGGCCAGGGCCGCCTCGATGTTCTCGAGGCTCTGCTTGCCCACGTCCACGATGTGCCAGCTCGCCGGCACCTTGTCCACGGACAACGTCTTGTGCTCGGTGCCGCGCGTGACCTCCTTGGCCACGACCACGTCCACCGGGAGGACGATCCTGACGCCCTTCTCCTCGGCAGCGGCCAGGATCGCCCGGGCATCCTCGACGCGATCGGGCTCAGCCAGGCTCTTGCCGATCGCCTTGCCCTGCGCCAGCAGGAAGGTGTTCGCCATGCCGCCGCCGATGACCATGATGTCGACCTTGGCCAGCAGGTTCTTGAGGACCTTGATCTTGTCGCTGACCTTGGCCCCGCCGATGATCGCCGCGAACGGATGCTCGGGGTTGTTGACCAGCATGCCCAGGTTCGCGATCTCCTTCTCCATCAGGAGGCCGGCGTAGGCTGGGCGGAGCTTCGCGATCCCCACCGTCGAGGCGTGCGCACGGTGCGCCGTCCCGAAGGCGTCGTTGACGTACACGTCGCAGTATGCGGCGAGGGCCGCGGCGAACTGCGGGTCGTTCTTCTCCTCCTCCACGTGGAAGCGGAGGTTCTCGAGCAGCAGGATCTCGCCGTTGCGGAGGCGGCCGACGGCATCCTCCGTCCCGGCACCGAGGGCGTCGCCCGTGACCGGCACGGTCTTGCCCATCAGCTGGCCCAGGCGCTCGCCCACGGGGCGGAGCCGGAGGCTGTCGGAGACCTTGCCGTCCGGCCGGCCGAGGTGGCTGGCCAGGATGATGCGGGCGCCCTGCGCCTGCAGGTGCCTGATCGTGGGCAGCGCTGCGCGGATGCGCGAGTCGTCGGTGACCCGGCCGTCCTGCAGCGGGACATTGAAGTCCACGCGTACGAAGACGCGCTTGCCCGCGGCGTCCAGGTCCTGGACGGTGAGCTTGTCCATCTTCACGTTCCTTCCGGGAGCCGCTACGGGCTCCGGGTCACATGCGGTCGGCGACGAACTTCACGAGGTCGGCGACGCGGCAGCTGTAGCCCCACTCGTTGTCGTACCAGGCGATGACCTTGATGAAGTTGCCGCCCAGGACCATGTTGGACGGGAGATCGACGATCGAGGAGCGCGGATCACCGCGGTAGTCGGTGGAGACGAGCGGCTCGTCGCTGGCGCCCAGGATGCCCTTGAGCGGACCGGCCGCGGCGTCGCGGAAGGCCTGGTTGAGCTCCTCGAGCGTGACGTCCTTCTCGAGCTCCGCGGTGAAGTCCACGACGGAGACCGTCGGGGTCGGGACGCGCAGGCTGAAGCCGTCGAACTTGCCCTTGAGGTCCGGGATCACGAGGGCGAGGGCCTTGGCGGCGCCGGTCGTCGTCGGGATGATGTTCAGGCCGGCGGCACGGGCGCGGCGCGGATCCTTGTGGGCGACGTCCAGGATGCGCTGGTCGTTCGTGTAGCTGTGAATGGTGTTCATCAGGCCGCGCTTGATGATCCAGTTGTCGTGGACGACCTTCGCGGCGGGCGCCAGGCAGTTGGTCGTACACGACGCGTTGCTGATGATGTTGTGCTTGGCCGGGTCGTACATCCCCTCGTTCACGCCGAGGACGATCGTGATGTCCTCCTTCTTGGCGGGAGCGGAGATGATGACCTTCCTGGCGCCGGCCTGGATGTGCGCGGCGGCCTTCTCGGCGTCGGTGAACAGGCCGGTCGACTCCAGCACGATGTCCACGCCCAGGTCGCCCCACGGCAGGGTCGCCGGGTCCTTGACCTGGAGGACCTTCACGGTCTTGCCGTCGACGATGATCGCGTCCTCGGTGTGGCTGACCTCGCCCGGGTAGGCACCGTAGGTCGAGTCGTGCTTGAACAGGAGGGCGTTGGTCTTGACGTCGACGAGGTCGTTGACGGCGACCACCTCGACATCGGGGGCGCGCTCGATGAGCGCCTTGAGGGACTGGCGGCCGATGCGGCCGAAGCCGTTGATGCCGACGCGAGTGGTCATCGAGGAACCTCCTGGTATGTGGGACGCAGATCGTCGAGCGCCCGGGCAGGCGAGCTCGACGGGGAGATGTGGCGAACCGCGGGACGAACCGTTCGCTGCCCGCATGCGATACCCGATCGGGGCGACGTCGGGAGCGCTGCCGCTACCACCGGACGCGTGGGAGTGACGGCGAACCCGAAGATGGCCGGCGCTCGCTCACGAGGGCGTCGGGCGGAGGATCGGAGATCGTTGGGGTTCGTTCCCGCTCGACGCGAATCCATGCCGAGGTCGGGAGCGAGGACCGTGAGTGCGGACAGGGTGTGACCTCGGCGGGTGCAGGTTCGAGCGTTCGGCTGAATCTTAGCAAAGGGGGTGGCACGCTCAGCCGACGGGCGGCCCGGTCCGTACGGGCCACTGCGACTCTGCCGGGAAACCATTGAGCCCCCACCGGCCGGGCCGGAGGGGGCTCCTGGTCATCGCGAACGATGGAGGCGGTCAGCCGCCGATGCGGTAGACCTTGCCGCCACACACGGGGCACGTGCCCTTGAGGGCCGGCTTGCCGTTCTTCATCGTGACCTGCTCGGCGTTCTGGACTTCGACCTTCTTCTTGTCCTTGACGCAGTAGGCCTCTGCCATGATCCGGTCCTCCTCACGCAAGCCGCGTCACGAGAGCATGCCTCTCGAATCCGCGGGATCGCTGGGCTCTGGCGCTCATGCTTGAACCCAGAGCGACGGGCGCCATCGCGCCGCCCCGGCCTGTGTCTTCTGGCGGTCGATCTCCGCGAGGATCCGGAGGCTCTCGAGCCCCGTATCGATCGCGGCGGCTTCCGCCCGATCCTTGATGTCGCCTTCGACGAACTCACCGGTCCGGCGGTTTGCGTACACGGCGCACACGACGCCGGCACGACTGCCGCCGAGCCCGGCTAGCACGAGAACCGCCGAGGCTTCCATCTCGAAGTTGAGGATGCCCTGGCGGGCCATCTCGTCAGCGAGGTCAGGGTAGCGGATGGGCAGTTGCGGGATCGGGCGACCCTGCGCACCGTAGAACCCGGGCGCCGTGGCCGTGATGCCCGTGTGGTACTTCAGACCGAGCCCCTCCGCGGCCTCCACCAGGGCGACGACCGCCTCGTAGTGGGCGACCGCCGGATACCCCTCGTGAACGAACCAGTTGGTGGTCGTCTCGAGCCGGACCGAGCCGGTCGAGATGACCAGGTCACCGAGCTCCATGCCGGGCTGGAGAGCGCCGCAGGAGCCGATTCGGATGAAGGTGGGACGCTCGACGAGCGCAAGGATCTCGCTGATCACGATCTCGACGTTGTCCGTGCCGATGCCGGTGGACACGCACGAGACCCGGAGTCCCTTGTACAGGCCGGTCGCGCTGGCGAACTCGCGATGACGGTGGGTGCGCTCGACGGAGTCGAAGCGCGATGCGACTCGCTCGACGCGATCCTGGTCGCCGGGGAGGAGGATGTAGTCCGCCAGCTCACCCGGGCCGAGCCCGATGTGGTACTGCCGCTCGCCGGCGGGGACCGCGACGCGTTCGTCCGCGTTCGGCAAGTGCTCGCTCCCTCGTATGCCCACGCTCGGATGGCATGAGGCTCGCCCGAGGATAGGGGGGCGATTCCACGAGCGTCAAGCCGGTTCGCGCACGCTCGGGCCGTGCAGGGCCGTGCGCGGGCATCGAGCAGGCCCCGAACGGGTCCCGAACGGGTTGGCCGCGGTGGCCCGCACCTGCCCATCCGGGGTGACCAGACGGCGCATGGTCAGGCGGCCAGGCTCGGGCCGGAGGGAGGCAGAGGCGCGGCCACGATGGCATCCAGGCGAGCCTGGATGCGGGTCTGCGACTGCCGTCGCCTGGTCAAGGCTCGACGCACCGCGAGGGCCGCCGCGATGGCGCCGGCCAGTGCGAGCGCGGCCAGCACCGCGGCCAGGGAGGTCGGGGCGCGGCCAGCGGCCAGTGTCGCGGAGTCCAGCGAGGCATTGGCCATCGCGGGCAACTGGCCATCGGGCGAGCTGCCGCCGTCGTTGCCCAGGTCGCCGAGCAGGACGACGCCGGCGGGATCGCTCACCACCAGCACGACCTCGCCGCGAAACTCCGGTGTCCCGATCGCGTTGACGACATCACCCGGCTGGAGGAGCTCCGCAAGCTCGACGGCCGGACCCTCGAGCACGATCCCGGCCGTCGCGGTGCCATCGTCGAGACGAATGACGTTCGGCTCGACGGCCGCCACGATGCCGCCGACTCGCACGATCTCCCCCACCCGCGTGGCGAGGTCCGCCAGCGGAACATCCGGGCCGGACGGTGTGGACGCGCCGCCGGAGGGCCCGCCGGTGGTCCCCGGGGCGGCCGTGCCCGCGGGCGAGCCGCCCGTGGCCACGAGAGTCGAGGACGCGCTCGCACTGGACGTGCCCAAGGCGAGGTCGCGGGTCGAGCGCGGCACGACCGAGAACCGCTGATCCGTGGCCGTCGGATACGGCCGCTTGACGATGCCGGTCACGGTGGCTCGGCGACCTTCCTCGACCGTCGATGCGGCAATGTCGCCACCGGGCAGGCCGAGGAGCGGGATCCGGAGGCCATCGGCGACGAGCTCGGCGGTCCAGCGGTCGCCTGACCGGTGCACGTCGGCGAGCGTCCCGCGGATTCGCACGAGACGCCACTCGGTGGCGGCGCCGGGGGCAACCCGCAGATCGTGGACCACGGGATCGCGCCGCCCAATGATGGCGACCGTGTCCACGCGCAGGCGCGGCGCGCCCCACGCACGCCCGACCACGCCGCTCGCGCGCACCCGCACCCCGGGCCGGATCGACGCGTCGGCACGGGCGAGGTACAGCTCGATCGCGGCCGTGCCGTCCTCCACGATGGTCCGCCGGCCCGAGGCATCGAGGAGCGTGGTGGCCACGGTCACGGTGCCCTCGATGGTCACGCGCTTGCCCTCGCGCTGGCGCGCCAGTGCGATCGTCAGGAGGGGGCCCAGGGCCGGTGAGGCGGTCGCCCCCGGTGAGGCGCTCCTGGAAGCGCGCGGCGACGTGGATGGGCTCGACGATGCAGCTGTTCCGGGAGTGCGAAGCACGTCCTGCGGGTCGCGAACCCAGAGGCGATACCCATCGAGCGCGCCCTTGCGCGAGGCACGCTGGCCGACGATGCCGGTCAGGCTTGCGGGTACGCCCTTGCGCAGCACCGACGTGTCCAGGCCGGCCGACCCATCGGCGATGACCCGCAGTGACGTGCCGTCCATGCCGCGGAGCGTGAAGGCAATGTCGCCGCTCGTGGCCCTGGTCGGCCCCGCCGTGATCGTCCCGCTGACGCGAGCGAGTCGGCCCTCGGTCGCCTCGGCAACGGCACCCACCTCGAGCACGAGGGGCGCAGGGAGATCCCCTTGACCGACGATCGAGAGGCCACCCGCGACCAGACGGAGCTCAGTCTGGCCATACGGGGCGGCGATGATGCCGCGCAGCTCCACGAGCGTGCCGCGTCCCGGCGCAACCTGGTTGTCGGCGAGGCGTACCGGGAGGCCGCCGGACCCATCGCCGAGCGCGAATAGGCTTGGCGTTCCCAGGCGTCCAGCCTCGGCAATGACGACGCCGCGGACCGTAGCGGTCCCGCCCTCGTTCACGAGGCGCGCCGCACCGACCGTGAGCGGCGCGGACGACGGCGACACGGACGGGGTCGCGGAGGCGTCCGCCGATGCGGAGGGGCTGGGTGTCGGAGTCGCGGTTGGGGTGGGAGTCCAGCTCGGGGTCGGAGTCGCGGTTGGGGTGGGCTGCGGGCTGGGCGAGGGTGACGCGACGGGCGGCTCGATGGCGAGTTCTCCGGGCAGCGTCGCGTAGAGCCGGTATCCGGCGAGACCCGTGCCGCCGCTGTCCCGCTGGCCGAGTGGGCCCGTTGCGGTCACGACGTCCCCGCGTGCGGGATCGAGGTCTCCGAGCGCCTCTGCCCCAACGATCACGCGAACGGGACCGGTGCCGTCATCCACGAGCAGACCCAGGCCGTCGCTCATGGCCGACGGCGCCTCGGTGACGGTCCCGACCACCGTCAGCCGCAGGCCCTCGACGGGTTCACCCGCCGCACCGGTGTCGACAGGGACCGGCCCCGGCAGCGCGTCGGAGCCCAGGACGACGACGCTCGCCGTCGTCACGCGAAGTGTCCGCTGGGCGTATCTCGAGTCCAGCGTGCCGGAGAGGCGCACGCGGCTTCCGGCCTGGGCGACTGGAACCAGGTCCGCGTCGAGGTACACGGCAATCCCGGCCGTCGCGTCCTGCACGAAGCCGGTACGCCCGCTCTCCAGGCTCCCGAGGACGGTGGTCAGGGTGCCCTCGACCACCACGGCCGCTCCATCCGGCAGGTCGCGCGCAGCGGAGATCGGGCTCGCGGGCACAACCGTCGCCGATGGGGACGGGCTGGGCTCGATCGAAGGTGTCAGGGTGGGGGGGGGGGGTGGGGGTCGGGGTGGGGGTCGGCGTGGGGGTCGCCACCGGGCTCGGCGTGGGCGAAGGCGTTGGCGTGGGCGTGGGTGTGGGGCTCGGCGTGGGTGTGGGGCTCGGCGTGGGCGAAGGCGTTGGCGTGGGCGAAGGCGTTGGCGTGGGCGCGGGGCTCACGGTTGGGCTTGGTGTGGGCGCGGGCGTCGCCACAGGGCTCGGCGTGGGCGACGGGCTCGGTCCCCACGCCAGCCCCTGGGCGACGGGCGCAGCGTTGACCGAGAAGTCCACCGCGTTGTCATTGGTGTCCGTCGCGCCGCGCTCGATGGATCGGCCGGCCGCCGGCGCCGGTGCAGCCACTCCTTCCACGAACGAGTTCAGGGCATCACCCCAGCCCACGGCATCGACCGGGACCCCGTCCGCCGGCCGGAGCACGATCGAGCCCCCGGTGGCAGCCAGCCCCCCTGAGTAGGTCGCGTCGGCCACCGCGGCGTGGACACCGAGCGCGTTCGCCAGCAGGACCCGGCGCCCCGGCTCGACCAGCAGCGACGCCGTCCAGGCCACCTTCCGGGTCACGGTTGCGCCAGAGCCGGTGACGTAGACCACCTCGAGGCCGGCCAGGTCCACGGGCACCGCGCCCGGGTTGGCCAGCTCCACGTACTCATCCGAGGCAGAGGCGCCCCCGGTCACGACCTCGGCGACCACGAGGCCCTCGGACGGCGGCCAGCCGACCGCCGCCGCGGCCCCCGTCGGCACGAAGCGGGTCGGCGGCGGCCAGGCGGCAGCGCCGAGCAGCAGGACGACCATGAGCGCGGCAGACGCCGCCAGCCAGACACGCGCCATCGAGGACCTCCGGGCGGGAACATCGGTGGGCGGGACAGGCGAGCGGCAGGCTACCCCCCGCCACTTACGCGGCACTCACACGCCCGTCCGGCGGCAAGCCGGTACCATGCACCGGCCGCGTCCATGGCGCGCAACCGTCGTTACCACCAGGAGGAGCTCGTGGCCCGCGCCAAGCGAACCGATCGCACCGAGGCCCGCCGCCGCCACCGCGCGGAGCAGGCCACGCTGGCCGAGACCGAGCCCGGCGACGTCACCGCTGCCACGGCGACTACCGCGAAGACCTCCGCCAAGGGCGCCCCACCGGAGCGTCCCGGCATCAGGACGGCGTTCCGCGGCGCGATGCGCCCACTCGACCTCCGGGGCGACCTCATGGCCGCGCCAAAGGTCCTGGCCAACTGGGGCTTCCTCGCGGCGATCGGCATCACCGTCGGTGCGGCCGCCCTGTTCGTCATCGCCTACTCCGACGCGATGGCCGCCATCCCGGTTGGCACCGCCACCCCGGAACAGCTCGAGCAGGTGGTCGGGTCCAGCACGATCCCGTACTTCCTGGGCACGATGGCGCTGCAGCCGCCGCCGGCGATCGGCGCCTTCCTGATCGGGTTCACGGCCAAACGCGCCAGCTGGCTCGGGGGCCTGGTCTACGGCATCTTCGTCACGATCGTCGCGATCGTCGTCCTCCAGACGCCGGCCGGCCGCCTGCTCACCGGCGACGGCTCCGCTGACACCGTCCTCGTGGGGCACGCCGCCTGGTCGCCGATCGGCGCCGCGCTGTTCGCGTCGGCCGCCGCGTGGTACCGCCGGTTCCTGGACCTCGCGAACCCGAACCGCCAGGCCCAGCAGCAGGCGCGCAAGGCGAAGCAGAAGCCCGCTCGCTGATCGCGCGGTCGGTCCAGCGACCGGGCGATCTTCCCGCGGCACTGATCTATCGGCCGCCGCCAATCCGTCTCCGGCCGCCACCCGAACAGTGGGCAGACGCGTCTCGCCCCGGAGTCGGCGGCCTCGTAACGGAAGCTCGGGCCGGACCGGGGTCGCCGACCTCGAGGCGAGGCGGGTCAGGCGGCAGCGGCTCTCCTCCTCTCCCCGCTGTCGCCCTCACTCTCCCTCACGCGGTGACCTCCCCGGTCACCGCGTGCCCGTTTCCGAGCCCGTCCGCGGACTAGAGACGCCGCATCCCCGCCTGGCCCATCTGGCGCAGGCCGGCGGGTGATCCCGGTCCACCCGTGCCGGCGGTCGCCTCCACCAGCGGGCGCACCTCGCGCGCCACGACGTTCACCACGTCGCCCTCCCGCTGCAGGTCCCCGTCCACCAGCAGCAGCGCGTGGCGCCGCACCACCGACCGCAGCCGGGCCCAGGTGTCCGGCCAGAGCGTGACGTTGACCATCCCGGTCTCGTCCTCGAGCGCGAGGAACACCGTGCCGCGCGCCGTCATCGGGTGCTGGCGCGTGACCACCAGGCCGCCCAGGAGCACCCGGCCGGACCGTCGCCCGGCGAGCGAGTCGTTGGTGACCGCTCCCAGCCGGTCAAGCGCGCCCCGGAACAGCGCAACGGCCTGGAGCCGCGCGTCCAGCCCCACCACGGCGTAGGCGTCGCCCAGTCGTTCCGGCTCGGTCAGGGGCGGCAGGGCCGGCGCCTCCGTCGCGGGGAGGCGCAGGTCCATCGGCCGGCCGGCGGCGCGGGTGATCCCCTTCGCCCCTCTCGTCCTCCCGTCCACGCGCCCCTTCGAGGCCCCGGCCACCTCGCGCAGCTGCCACAGCAGCTCCCGGCGTGGCCGGCCCAGCGAGTCCAGCGCGCCCGCCCGGATCAGCCGCTCCACCACCTCCTCGGCCAGGCCGGTCCGCTCCACCACGTCCGCCAGGTCCGCGTATGGACCACGGACAAGCTCCGCGTCCAGGCGCGCCTGCTGCTCCTCGCCGATCCCCTTGACCAGGTGCAGCCCCAGCCGGATCCCCCAGCCCGTCATCGACTCCGCCGCCCACCGCTCGCGTGCGGTCGCCCCCGGGATCACGCACGCGGACGAGCGCACGGGGGAGGGCCGGACCTCGATCCCGCAGCCGTCGGGCAGCGGCTCGCCTCCGTCGGCGTCGTGGGTGCCATCGTCGCCCGCCATCCCCGCCATCGCCCAACCCGGTCGTCCGACCCACTCGGTCGTCGTCCGGTAGATGCTGCGGTTGACATCCACCGGCAGGATCGCCACCCCGTGGCGCTTGGCGTCGTTGACGAGGACCTCGACCGGGTAGAAGCCCATCGGCTGGGCGTTGACGAGGCCCGTCACGAACTGGGCCGGGTAGAACAGCTTGAGGAAGCTCGATTCGTAGGCCGTCCGGGCGAACGCCGCGGCGTGGCTCTTCGCGAAGCCGAAGCTGGCGAAGGCGGCGCACCGGCGGAACAGCTCCTCCGCGTCGTCGCGCGGCATCCCGTGGAGTCCGCTCGCAGCCGTCCACGAACTCCGCGTGGAGCTTCTCCATCTCGCGCTCGCAGCGGTACGTCCCCATCGCCCGGCGGAACGCATCCGATCCCGCCGGCGTGAAGCCCGCCACGTCGATGGCGATCCGCATCACCTGCTCCTGGTACAGGATCACGCCAAGGGTGTCGTGGAGGATCGGCTCCAGGCTCGGGTGGAGGTACGCGACCGACTCCAGGCCCTGCTTGCGTCTGAGGTAGGGGTGGACGGCGTTGCCCTGGATGGGTCCCGGGCGGATGATCGCCACCTCCACGACCAGGTCGTCCAGGCTCTGCGGCCTCGACTTCGGCAGCGTCTGCATCTGGGCCCGGCTCTCCACCTGGAACACGCCGACCGTGTCCGCGGCCCCGAGCATCTCGAAGACCTCCGGGATCTCCTCGGGGATGCGGTCGAGGTCCAGGCAGACGGCGCAGTCGTGCTCGATCAGCTGGACGGTCTCGTCGATGGCCGCCAGCATCCCGAGGCCCAGCAGGTCGAGCTTGATCAGCTTCATCGTCTCGACGTCGCGCTTGTCGTACTGGACGACGACCCGGCCGGGCATGGTCGCGCGCTCGACGGGGGCGATGTCGATGAGGGGCGCCGCGGTCACGAGCATGCCGCCGGAGTGGATCGAGAGGTGGCGGGGGAAGCCGTCGATGCGGGCGCACAGCTCCAGCCAGCGCTCCCAGTCCGGGAGATGTGCGACCGAACCTGCGTGGCGGGCAGGGTCCTTCGGGGGGGCGGGCTCGAGGCGGGCGACGGTGCTCTGCGGGTCGATTCGCCGGGCCGGTGGCCGGAGCACGCCGCTCTCCGGGTCGATGTCCCGCTGCTCGACCTCGCGGTACGGCGCCCAGCGCTCGGTGCCGTGCCCGTAGCCGGTGCCCCTTCCCGCCCGGAGCCACGCGACGCTCGCCGGGGTGTCGCCCGGACCGCCCTCGTCGTCGCCCCGCCCACCGGGCCGGATCGCGGGTGCGGAGCCCGGTGCACCCGCCCAGGTCCCGTTGGCCGGCGCCGACCCGCCCACCGGTCGCACAGCCAGCGGTCCGCCCCGTCCCCGCCGAGCCAGCGCTCCGGGCGCGAGGGCTCCCGCGGCGGCTCCGGGCGCGGCGGCTCCCACTGATCGCGCCGGTTGACGCGCCTGGCTCGTGCTATCCGCAACCGCCGGCCCGTTTCCGCACCGAATCGGGCCTTGCACGCGCGTCTTGCGTACCTGGTGCGGTTCCGCCCGATTCCCGCGGATAGCACGCGGGTCGCTCGTATCCGGCGCGCCGGGCCGCGACGAGGGCTCATCGGGCCGCGACGAGGGCTCGGGCGAAGGTCCCCCGCCCACGCCCTCCCCCGGCCGCGCGAAGAACCCCCCGAACCCGCCCTCGGCCTCGAGGTCCCGCCGGACCATCACGGAGTCGTACGTCTCGAGCGCCTTCGCCACCCGGTCCACCAGCGGCCGCGGGAACCCCAGCGCGTACCCCACCTCGCGGACCGCGGACCGCGCCCGGTACGTGACCAGGTTGCAGACCATCCCCGTGTGCTCGGGCCCGTACTTGCCGTAGACGTACTGGATGACCTCCTCCCGCCGCTCGGAGCTGAAGTCGATGTCCACGTCCGGGTACGCCGTCCGTCCCTCGTTGATAAACCGCTCGAACAGCAGCTCGTGGCGGATCGGGTCCACGCGGGCGATCCCCAGCACGTACGTCACGATCGAGCCCGCGGCGCTGCCCCGACCCTGGGCCGGAATCCCGCGCGACTTCGCGAACCGCATCAGGTCCCAGCAGATGAGGAAGAACTCCGCGAGACCCGTCCGCTCGATGACATCCAGCTCGTGGGCCAGCTGCCGCACGACCGCCGGCGTGAGCGGGTGGTACCGGCGCCGGGCGCCCTCCCAGCACAGCTCGGACAGGTGCGAGAAGGGCGTCTGGCCCTTCGGGACCGGGAAGCCCGGGAAGCGGTAGCGCTCGAAGGTGAGCTCGACGCGACAAGCGCCCGCGATGTCGACGCTGTTCGCGATGCCCTCTCGCCAGGCCGAGGCGAGCACGGGGTCCGAGGCGGCGGTGGCGTCGTCGCCCGGGGGGAGGGCCAGCAGCTCCGATGCGCCCTTGAGGTACGACTCGCCGTCCGGCCGCCGCAGGTCCGCGAGGTCGGCGAGGGACCGGCCGTGACGGATCGCCGTCAGCACGTCCTGCAGTTCGCGACCTTCGGGGAGCGCGTAGTGGACGTCGTTCGTGACCACGACCGGCAGCCCCAGCTCGGCGGCCAGGCGCGCCGTCTCCGAAGCGAGCCAGTCGTCGTCGGGGAGGAGGTGGTGCGAGAGCTCGAGGACGAACCCGGCTCCGGCTGCGCCCCCGCCACGGGACGATGAGCCGCCACGGGACGGCGAGCCGCCTCTGCCGCCCGATCCGGGGGCGGACCCGAACAGCGCCGCGTACCGCTCCGCCACGGTCCGCGCACCCTCGCGATCCCCAGCCCGGAGCCGCCGGGCCAGCTCCCCGTGCCGGCACCCGGACAGCGCGATCAACCCCTCCGCGTGCTCCGCCAGTAGCGCCTGCGTGAACCTGGGGACCGCCTTCGTGCCCGCCAGATTTGCCCGCGACACCAGTCGGCACAGGCTCCTCCAGCCGGTCGCGTCACGCGCCAGCAGCACGAGGTGCGGCCCGCGCTGGGCCTCGCCGATCCCCCGGTGATCCTCCTTGCGGACCTCGCGATGGCCGGGCAGCCGGGCGCGCTCCGGGCGAGGACGTGCCGGACGGCCCTCCAGGACCCGGGGCGGCTCCGGGACCGCCGGCGCTCGCCTCCCCGGCTTCCACGCGCGCCTCGCCGGCACCACGATCCCGCCCGGGTCAGCCACCGCAGCGTCGACCAGCTCGATCTCGATCCCGATGACCGGGTGCAGCCCCGCGGTTTCGGCCGCCGCCGAGAACCGGACCGCGCCGTAGAGGCCCTGGTGGTCCGTGATCGCGAGCCCGGCCAGGCCCAGCTCCACGGCCCGCGCGACAAGGTCGTCCGGTGCAGACGCGCCGTCCAGGAACGAGAAGTGGCTGTGGCTGTGGAGCTCGGCGTACGGGGGTGGGGCCACGACGGTGGTCTCCGGGGGCGGGCAGGAATGATAGAACACCTGTTCTATCCAGTCCAGCCACAGGAGACCCCGTGTCAACGGCCAGGAGACCCCGTCAGCCCTCGATGACCACCTCGACCAGGGACCCCAGCACGAGGTGCGCCCCGGCCGCGGTGAGGTCCACGTCCGACCGCTCCGGGACGCCCACCACGAACAGCCCGGCCGCGAGCGCCGACTGCACGCCCATCGGCGAGTCCTCGAACGCGATGGCGTCGGCCGGCGCAACCCCGAGGGCCCGGCACGCAGAGACATACACGTCCGGCGCCGGCTTCGGCCGCCCGAGATCCTGGCCCGACACGGCCACCGCCAGCGCCGAGAGTCCCACCGCATCGAGCGCCCGCCTCACGAGGTCTGCAGAGGTGTTCGATGCCACCGCAAGCGCGACCCGCCCCTCCAGCGCGTCCACCAGCTCTCGGACGCCCGCGTGCAGCGGCGCCCCGGCCGCGTAGTGGGCCAGCATGATCTCGCCGATCTCCCGCTCGATGGCGTCCGCTGGGAGGCCCAGCCGCTGCGCGTACACCGCGGCCGTATCCACGAGCGCGCGGCCATGCGACGCCTGCAGATCAGCATCGGAGAACGTGTCGCCGTGGCGCTCCAGCAGCTCGCGCTCCGCGTCGTGCCACAGCGGCTCCGTGTCCAGGAGCAGGCCGTCCATGTCGAAGACCGCCGCCCGGAACCGGCCGGGCAGGACGAGCGATGCGGGCGCGAGGGGCATGGGTTAGCGGAGGCCTCAGGCGGGTGGGGACTCGCTCGATTGTATCGGCGGCTGACGCGCCGCCATGGAAATTCACCCGGTCGGAGGCGCAACCAAACGGGGGAGTTGCGCGTCTCAACGGCGTGATTGCGAACCTGATCCATCGCTCGGACCGCCACGTCGCCCTCGATCTCCTCCTGCGGCTGGCGGTCGCCGGGCTGGTGACGATCGCAATCCTCGGCCTCCTGCCCGCGATCGCGGAGGTGGCCGCGTAGCACATGCTCGTCCGTCGGCCTGGGGGCTCACGAGACGATCGAACGGCGGCGGTTCCTGCGGTGGGGACCGTCGACCCGGCCACTGGGCCTTGGGCAGCCCGGTGACCCACCGAAAGGACCCTCGTCGCTGGGGCGGCGAGGGTCCTTTCCCGTCCACCGCGATCGATCCTCGTCGGGGGACCGCTACCATGACCACGATGCGAACAACCCTCCACTCGGGCGTCCCCGCGATCGCGCTTGCCGTCGCCGTCATCGTCGCCGCGTGTGGGGGTCCGGTTCCGTCATCGACTCCGACCGGATCGGCCACTCCTGCCACGGCATCGACGACCGCAGGGCCCACGCCCGTCCTCACGGAGGGCCCGCCCCCCACCATGGTCCCAGTGCCCAGCGCCGGACCGGCGACCGAGCCCCCGGATCCCGCGCAACCACCCGGTGGCGGCACGACGGGCACCGAGTGGGGCGCCATCCTCGACGTCGTGCCCGATGGTTTCCCGGTCATCCCCGGCGCGAAGCCCGCCGAGGGCCTCGACGACCCGGCGAGCGGCTGGTGGCTGGCCGAGGCGAACGTTGACGACGTCGCGAGCTGGTACCAGGGGGCGCTCGGCGAGCAGGGCTTCACCGTCGGGGATCTCTCGTCGCCGCTCGAGGACGGGAGCCGGGTGCTGGACGTGTCGAGCGACCTCCCGGAGTGCCGCCTCCAGCTGGCCTTCCGTCCGGCCGGCGGATCGACGATCATCATGGTGCTCTACGGCGCCGGCTGTGCCGGCGGCGAGGGCTGACCAGCAACAAGGAGACGCGAAGCGCATGGAGCCCACGTCGCGCCACTTCCTGGGGGCCGGGCTGCTGACCCTGACCCTGGCCGTGCTCATCGTGCTGCTCGTCGCCTCGTCGCTCCCCGCCTGATCCGCAACATCGGGCGGGGTTGCGGCGTCGAACAGGGTGGCGACCGGCCGGAGCAGGTCTGGGCCATGGGGAATGGGGGCAACGGTGCAGACGACGCGACCTCGTGACCTCGGCGTTCTCGTCCTGGTCGTGGGGCTGTTGCTCTCGCTGCTCGTGATCACGATCCTGCTCGGATCGCCGGCCACCCGCTGACGATCCCGCCCGCTGCCCGACCGGTTGCCGCCAACCCATCGCCCTCGCGGGGACACGCTCAGTCGTAGAGGCGCTCCAGGTGCCACGTGCCGGCCATCCGGTCGAGGTATACGAGTGCCAGCCACGTCGCCCCCACCACCTTGAAGTAGTCCCGCGCGATCGGCTCGCGCCACCACGATTCCTCCACGCGCCAGCGGTTGCAGACCTCGATGGGCTCCCGCGTTCCGTTCCAGCGGATGGCCACCAGGCGTCCGGCCTCGTCCAGTTCCGCGTCGATGAGCGGATGCTCCCGCAGTAGCCGGGTCATGACTGCACCTCGCGATCCCCGCCCACCACGGCCGCCCCGGCGACCGGCTGCCAGCGCCAGCGGGCCTCGGGGAGCGGCGCCTCGGTATCGACCAGCTCCACCCGCCGCACCCGGTCCGCCCCGAACGCGATCGCCAGGCGCGCGAGCTGCCAGCCCAGGCGCGCGTCCCTCGCGGCCTGTGGCGTGAACAGCGGGAGCTGCTGGCCGCGCGCCGGCTCCACGAGCGCAAGCTCCAGCTCCAGGCGCGCGACGGCGGCGGGGGGCGGCGCCTGCTCCAGCCGGGCGAGGAGCAGGCGCTCGATGGCCTCGGCGTCCGCGGTGGGTTCCGGCAGGCGCTGCTCCAGGCGGAGCTCTGGTGGGGTGCCGCGGCGCGCGAACGCCAGGTCGTGGGTGACGGTGAGGCGTGCCAGGCCCGCCGCCCGCCCTCTCGCCGCAAGCTGGTCCGCCAGCGCGGCCGCGAGCCGTCGCAGGACGAAGCGGATGGCCTCCAGCCCCTCGGCCGGGGGCTCCAGGGAGAGGCCCAGGGCCATCCGCTCCGGTGCGCTCCGGGGGCTGAATCGCTCCGTCTCCTCGCCCCGCGCGCGGGCGTGCAGCAGCGCCCCCTCGTCGCCGAATCGCGCCACCAGCGCCGAGCGCGGCAACTCCGCCACCGCTGCGATCGTCCGCAGCCCGAACCGCCCCAGCCGCGCCCGGATATCCGCGTCGCGGGTGAGCAGCCCGGCCGGGTAGGGCGCCAGGAACCGCTCATCGTCCCCGGGCACGACCAGCAGCGGGGGTCCGCCCTCCTCCCCGTGCGCGGCGGCGACCGAGGCTGCGAAGGCCGTGCCGGCGATGCCGGCGCGCGGTGGGCCCGGGAGGACCGGGGCGAGCGCCACCGCCATCCGGGCCACGAGCGTCTCCTCGATCCCCCAGAGCCGCGCCAGGCCATCGACATGGACGGCGATCCGCCCGAACGACGGGTCCGCGACGTCGCTGGTGCCGGCGATGCCGGGGCTGAAGAGGGCGAGGCGCTCGCAGGCGGTCTCGACCGCGTCCCGGTCCGCGTCAGGCGCGAGGTCGAGGAAGGTCGCCTCGGGCGCGAGCCGGTGCGCGCTCCCGAGCGGGATCCCCCGTCGCACGCCGAGCGCACGGGCGAGGGGATCCGCGTCCACCACGGTCCCGTCCGTCCAGGGCTGGCCGCCGAGGATGATCGGGCCGGGCGGCCACGAGCCGGAGGTGCCGTCGCTCGACGGGGTCTCCATCCGGCTCCGCGCCAGGCGAAGGGGCAGGTGTGGCCAGAGCAGGTGCAGCAGGCGCATGGGTATCGATCGATCGGTGGGGGCCTTTCAGGTCGATGGGTGGTTCGAGCGGCGACGGGGCGGCCGCCGGGACACGGGTGCCCGGGGGTGCGGCGGGGGCGGCGATGCCGTCCAGCAGCTCCGGGCGCGCCAGGCAGGCATCCCGGGGGCCACCCTCCGCGTACAGGATCTCCAGGGTGGCGCGGCGACCGGGTGGGCCGTACCGGTTGCGGGCCACCTCCACGGCGCTCCGCTGCCCGACGACGTCCCGGCCCAGGCGGATCCAGCCCGAGCGGTGCAACTCCAGGCGGAGGCCACTCGCCTCCTCCACCGCGGCGGCGAGGCTCCGGCCGAGGCTGGCAGGCTCCAGCACGATCAGGAGCGTGCCCGCCCGGCGTGCCAGCGCAGCGAGCCTGCCCAGCCGGTCCCCCACCCGCTTCCCGGCCACCGCCGGATCCCGGCCCTCGGGCAGGTCCATGACCAGCAGGTCCACGGTCCGGGCGGCCAGCAGCGCGCCCGCGAGGGCGAGCGCCTCCCCGAGGTCCACCGGCGTCAGGACCACCAGCCACTCCGGGCGGACGCCGCGCGCGACGGCCTCCACGGGATCGAAGGCACGGGCGAGGTCCAGCCACGCGACGATCGCCCCGCCCGCCTGTGCCTCCGCAGCCGTCCGCAGCGCGACGGTCGTCCTGCCCGAGGACGCACCCCCGCGCAACGCGACCGTGGCAGTACGCGGCAGCCCGCCCGGACCGAGGATGGCGTCCAGCGCCGCGAACCCCGTGGGGACGATGCGGCCGTCGGCGTCCGGGGCAGGGATTCCGGGGCGGCGCGTGACGGCGGGCGCAAGGGGCGTGGGCGCGAGGGGGTCAGGCGCGCCGGCCGGCTCCCGGACCGGGTCCGGCATCGTCATCGGCGCCCGCGCGAGGGCGCCCTCGGTCGCCAGCACCAGGTCTCCTCCGCGCCGTGGAGCGGCCGAGCCCCAGCGGGCCTGGAGGGCGGCGAGTGCCTCGGTGATGTCGGATGCAGGAGCCATCGGACGTCCAATAATAGAACGTCTGTTCTAGTCGTCAAGGGGCAAATCCTGACCGGAGTCCACCCGGTTCCGTGACCCGGTGGCGTGTCAGATCGGTCGCCTGACCCGCCACGGTGTCAAATCCAGGAGTGGGCTTGGGGCCTGGGGCTCAGGATCGACGAAATCACCGGCCACCTCCTCGTGTCGCACCCTGAATTGACACGAGGGCGAGTCGGCAGTGGCGCCCAGAGCAACTGGGAGGCCGCCGCAACCTGCGTGCTACACTCTCCGGCCGTCCACCCGATCCGTCGGGTGCGGCTCCCGTGGGGATGTAGCTCAGCTGGGAGAGCGCCGCGTTCGCATCGCGGAGGCCAGGGGTTCGAGTCCCCTCATCTCCACCATTCGTGGGTCGGTCGGGCAGGTGGTGAGCCCAAGGGTCTGTAAAACCCTCGTCTTCGACTTTGGCGGTTCGATTCCGCCCCGGCCCACCAGCGTATCGAATCGAAACGCCCGCCTCGCAAGGGGCGGGCGTCGTCGTGTCCGCGAGGAGCTTCCGGGCCCTACCCTTCTCCCCAGGCGAACGCCTCGGTGTCGTGCCAGTCACCAAGCACGAACGGCTCGCCGTCCCACGCGGCGGCCCCGCCGCGGATCACGAGAGGGACCTGGGCCTCGGGAAGATCCAGGCGAACCGAGAACAGGCCGTCGCCCTCCGGCACCCGGAACCCGTCCGAGTCCAGGCACACCGGCAGCGAGGAATGGCAGCCGCCGGCCGCCGCGGTGCCGTCGTAGAACCCGGTGAGGTCAAGCACGTCCACGACCTCACCGCCGCTGATCTCGGTGGCCGTGATCACGGGCCCGGTGTCGCCGGTCTCCACCACGATCTCCCAGCGCTCACCGCCTAGCTCGCCGGTGCCCGAGACGACCACGCGCCAGGCCTTGGCCTCCGGATCGCTGAGCGTGGCGACGATGGTGTCGGCGTCCCGGGTCTCGATCGTGAGCTCGGGGCCGCCGGCATCGCCGTCCACTCCGCCGATGATCGGCGTGCTCGTGGGGGCGGGAGCGGCGGGCTGCGAGGGAACCGCGACGGGGGTGGGAACGGGACCGTGGGCCACGGACGGTGCGGGCGTGGACGGGACGGTCGTGCTCGAGGCGCCAGAGCACGCGGCGACGGCGACGAGCACGAGGGAGGTGGCGAGGGCGACGGAGAACCGCGGGGACATGGGACCTCGGGAGTGAACGGTTCGATGGCGCGGCTGTTCGCGGGTATGCCTGTGACGAACCAGACCCCCGATTTGTTTCCCGGTCTGTCTTCCGATCCCGGAGCTGACCTCGCGCCCGGGTCAGTCCAGCGCGGCGTGGAGCTCCGGAGCGTGCCGGCGGAGCCAGCGGCGCCAGGTGGCGTGATCGGGGACGCGGGTCGCCAGCAGCGTCCAGAACGGCTGCGAGTGGCCGAACACGCGGAGATGGCAGAGCTCATGGGCCGCGACGGCGTCGAGCGCCTCGGGGGGAGCGAGGACCAGGCGCCACGAGAACGAGAGCGCGCCCTTGCGCGAGCAGCTGCCCCAGCGCGTGGTGGTGTCGCGGATCGTGACGCGCGCCGGGGTGACGCCCAGGGCCGGCGCGTGTCGCTCGATCGCGCGCTCCAGGTCCGCGCGGGCCCGCTCGCGCAGCCATGCCTCGAGGATGACAGCCGTCGGGCGCAGGTCGCGGGAGATCCGCTCCACCAGCAGCTCGTCGCCATCGTCGCCACCGATGCGGGACACGCGGCTGCGGCGGGTGCGCGCCGGCGCCGTCTCCACGCGCACGCGGTGCGGGACGCCGCGGTACGGGACCAGCCGACCCTCGTCCAGGGGAGCGCGATCGTCCAGCCGGGTGCGGGTGGCGTCCTGGCGGGCGAGGTGCCTCCGGACCCATGGCTCCCGATCCGCGAGGAACCGGGTGATGAGCGGCTCCGGGCGGGCCCAGCCACGGCGCGATACCGGGGGGACGGTGACCACCACATCGCGCTCCGGATGGATCGTCACGCGCAGGCGGGTGGCACGTGGCGATCGGCGGAGCGTGTACGGGAGATCTCCGCCCGGGAGACGGGCGACGGCGGGGGTCTCGGTGGCCTCCTCGGGGCGGCTGGGCATGGGCTCGCGGCTAACGCGGATCAGGAGGTCAAAGGCCATCGCGGCGATCGTACCGGTGGCGCGAGTCACCCGGGTCACCCGGGTCGCTGGCGTATCGGGCGGCCGGCGGCCCCGGACCTGCGCTACGGTTCACCTGCGACGCATCTGATCGAGTCCAGCGCCGGCCGACGGCGCCGTGACTGCCCGGCTCCCGCTGACGAGGGAACACCCGATGTCCGACCGGTTCCACCCGCTCTCCATGGAGCAGCTCACCGACTGGGTGTTCACCGAGCTGGAGCGGAAGGGGTCGCTGTTCAACGTCCCCCGGTCGGCCTTCTTCGTGCCCAGCCCCGACCACCGCTTCCGGCGACGGGAGTACGGCGTGGAGCTGGAGACGCCGTTCGGGGTGGCGGCCGGGCCCCACACCCAGATGGCGCAGAACATCATCGCCTCGTGGCTCGTGGGAGCCCGCCTGATCGAGCTGAAGACCGTCCAGACCCTCGACGCGCTCGAGGTTCACAAGCCCTGCATCGACGTGCAGGACGAGGGCTACAACGTCGAGTGGTCGCAGGAGCTGAAGGTCCACGAGTCGTTCGACGAGTACCTGCGGGCGTGGGTCCTGATTCACACGCTCCACCGCTGGCTGGGCTTCCCGGGGGAGCGTCCGGGCGTGCTGTTCAACATGAGCGTGGGCTACAACCTGGAGGGGATCCTCCGCCCGAACGTGCAGTGGTACCTCGACGCGATGGCCGACGCCTCGCGGTACCTGCCCGGATACGTCGACATCGTCGCGCGGCGCTATCCGGCGGCCCGCGACATCAACATCCCCGCCCGCCTCTCCGACACGGTCACGCTCTCGACGATGCACGGCTGCCCGCCCGACGAGATCGAGAAGATCTCCCGGTACCTGCTCGAGGAGCGCGGCCTGCACACCTCGGTCAAGTGCAACCCGACGCTGCTGGGCGCCGGGAAGGTGCGGGGCATCGTCAACGACGAGCTCGGCTTCGCCGACGTGCCGATCCCGGACGAGGCGTTCGGTCACGACCTGAAGTACGCGGACGCCGTCCCGATGTTCGGCCGCCTGCGCGATGCGGCGGAGACCCGGGGCCTCACGTTCGGCCTCAAGCTGTCCAACACGCTGGAGGTCGAGAACTGGCGGACCGCCTTCGACCGCGACCCGACGATGTACCTGTCGGGCCGGCCGCTCCACGCGGTCACCGTCAACCTGGCGGCCACCCTGGCCGGCGATGTCGGGGGCGACCTCCCGCTCTCGTTCGCCGGCGGCGCCGACTGCTTCAACGTCGCCGACCTGCTGGGAGCGGGCATCCGGACCGTGACCGTCTGCTCGGACCTCTTGAAGTCGGGCGGCTACCTGCGGATGCTCCAGTACACCGAGCACGTGGATGCCGCCTTCGACGCCGCTGGAGCCCTGGACACCGGCGACTTCATCCGCCGGAAAGCGCTCGCGGGCGGCTACGGGGACGACGCCGACTCCGACACCGGCTCCATCACCGCCTGCGCGCAGTTCAACCTGCGCCGCTACGCCGACGCCGTCCGCGGTGACTGGCGCTATCGGAAGGACTCGTTCCGGACCGATCGCTCCAAGACGCCGCGCGTGCTCGGAGCCTTCGACTGCATCGCCGCGCCCTGCCTCGACGAGTGCCCGGTGGACCAGCAGGTGCCCCGCTACATGGCCGCCGTTCGCTCGGGGGAGTTCGCCGAGGCGGTCCGCATCACGCGCCTGGACAACCCGCTGCCCGCCGTCCTGGGCCGGGTCTGCGACCACCTCTGCGAGAACACCTGCATCCGGACCCACCTGGACCAGCCGCTGGCGATCCGGCAGATCAAGCGCTTCATCATGGACCAGGAGCGGGAGGCCTCCCCGCGCACGGCGCCGCCCGCCGCGGCCGCCCGCGTGGCCATCGTCGGGGCGGGGCCGGCCGGCCTGGCGGCCGCCGAGTGGCTGGCGTACGCCGGCGTCGGCGTCACGGTCTTCGAGGAGCATCCGTATGCCGGCGGCATGGTCGGCGGGGCGATCCCCGCCTATCGCTTGCCGCAGGCGCAGATCGACCAGGATCTCGGCGTCCTCGAGCGCCTGGGCGTCGCGATCCGATACGGCCAGCGTGCCGGCGTCGACATCACGCTCGACGGGCTGCGCGCGGCCGGGTTCGCGGCCATCTTCGTGGCCGTGGGCGCCCAGCTGGCGAAGCGGCTCGGCCTGCCGGGCGAGGATGCCCGCGGCCTGATCGACGGAGTGACCTTCCTGCGGAGCGTGCGCGAGGGCCGGCCGGTCGCGATCGGCACCCGGGTAGGCGTCGTGGGCGCCGGCGACACCGCCATGGACTGCGTGCGCGCGGCGCGGCGCGTCGGCGCCTCGTCCGTCTCCCTGATCTACCGTCGGACGATCGACCAGATGCCGGCCGACCCGGAGGAGATCCATGCCATCCGAGACGAGGGGATCCGGATCGTGGAGCTGGCCCGGCCCATCGGCCTCCGCATCGAGGACGGCGCGCTGGCGGGCGTGACGTGCACCCGGACCGAGTACCGGGGCACGCGCGACGCCGCGGGCCGCAAGGTTCCCCATGACGTCCCCGGTTCCGAGTTCGAGATCGGCCTGGACACGCTGATCCTGGCAATCAGCCAGCACCCGGTGCTCGACTTCTTCGGCGGGCGACCGCCCGACCTGACGCCTGGCGGCTTCATCGCCGTGGACCCGGACACCTTCGAGACGTCCCTCCCGGGCGTCTACGCCGGCGGCGACGTGGCGGGCGCCGGCCCGGCCTCGATCGTCAAGGCGGCCGCGGACGGCAAGCGCGTGGCGGCCGCCATCCTCGCCTCGGTCGGTGCACCCGGCGCGGCGGCCGGAGCGGCCGTTGGAGCGGCGTCCCCGGCGAGCCCCGCCGAGGCCGGCCCTCCGGACGTGCAGGCGCTGGTGGTCCGGCGAGCGCGGCGCGAGTACCGGGTGCCGATCCGCGTCAGCGACCTCGGTCGCCGTGATGGCTTCGAGGAGACGGTGCTGGGGTACACGGCCGAGGAGGCACTGCGCGAGGCGGGCCGCTGCCTCGATTGCGACCAGATCTGCAGCCTGTGCGTCGGCGTCTGCCCCAACGTGGCGCTGATGACCTACGAGACGGCACCGGTGCGCGCCGCGCTCCCGGTGCTGGCCGTCTCGAACGGCGCGCTGGTGGCGGATGGATCCACGCCCTTCGTCGTGGACCAGCGTCTCCAGGTCGCCGTCCTGACCGACTTCTGCAACGAGTGCGGCAACTGCGTGACGGCCTGTCCCACGTCGGGCAGGCCCTACCTCGACAAGCCGCGCCTCTACCTGGACCGGGCGGACTTCGAGGCGCAGGCATCGAACGCCTTCATGCTCGTCGGCAACGGGGCGATCGAAGGGCGGTTCGATGGGGCGACGCACCGGGTCCAGCGCGGCGCGGACGGGCCGCTCGAGTACGCGGCACCCGGGTTCCGGGCGCTCCTCGACCGGAGCACATTCGCCGTGCTTGACGCGACCCTGACGGGCTTGCCTGATGGGGCGCGCCTGGCCACGGAGCCGGCGGCGGCGATGGCAACCCTGCTGGCGGGCATCACGGGCTCCCTGCCCCACATCCCGACGGTCGCCGGCGGCGGGTCACGGATCGGCCATCCCGGCTACGCGGAGTAGCCGGGGCGCGGGACCAGCGTCGGCAGCGCCGTGAGGGAAGGAACGGCGAAGCGCCGTCCCGATCGGGACGGCGCTTGCAGCTGGCCGTGGAGGTTGCCTGGCGCCGGCGCATGGGACGCCGACTTCGTGGTCACTGCGCGAGGCGGGTCCCGTTCACTACACCGTCCTGGCCGCTGCCGGGCGCCGGGTACGGGATGCCCGTGTAGTTGAGTCCGCCTCCGTTCGAGCCGCGGATGATGAGCTCCTGGCCATTGCCGGCCGCGGTGCTCCAGCCGTGGTCGTGAGCGGCCGGCGCCGCCCCGGCAGCCGGAGTGGCCTGGGACCTCGTTGAGGACGCCTGGCTGAACGCCACCGCTGCGACGACGGCGACCGCGAGCGTCAGGGCGCCCAACGCGGCGCCGGCGCGGCGCATATCCGGGGCGGCAGGTGTGGTGCGGGTGGCTGCGGACATCGGATCCTCCCTGGATGCCTGGCTCAGTCCCGTACGTCGGGGCCGCTGCGACCGGCATCTCGTGATGTCCACATCCTCGGCGCGCGTCGTCGAGCCGCCATCCGGCGGCTGCCTCACCGCGAGGCCCCCGGGTACCTCAAAGTCAGCCCCGGTGCGGCACTGGTGCCTTACGCCGGCGCCGCCTCGACGTCGAACCGCGGCCGGCTAGCCCATCGGCGAGCAGGGTTCGGATCGGCGAACCTCCAATCGCAAGACGGGTCACAATGCCGGGATCCTTGCATGGAGGGCAGCGATGACCGACACCGGGCCGGCCGAAAGCGGCGCCACCGTCGGGAGACGGCGCACGGTGAACGACCTGCTCGTCGATGCGCGGGCGCGGCTGGAGCGGCTCGAGCCGGCGGCCGCCCACCGGGCCGTGCTCGACGACGGGGCCGTCCTGGTCGACACGCGATGCGCGGAGCTGAGGCGGGAGACCGGCGTTGTCCCGGGGTCTGTCCACGTTCCCTTGTCGGTCCTGTACTGGCGCGTTGATCCGTCCTCGGGCCACGACGATCCGCGCCTCTCCAATCCGGCGGCCTGGCTCGTCCTGCTCTGCGCCCATGGCTACAGCTCGACGTGGCCGCAGCCACCCTGCGCGATCTTGGCTTCGATCGAGCGACCGACATCGTCGGCGGGTTCGAGGCGTGGGCCGCGGCCGGGCTCCCGGTAGAGCCCGCGACCGACAATTAGCGGCGTCGTCAGGGGTCCGCCGCGGAGGGGTCGCCGGTCGTCATCGAGCCGTCACCCAGACTCCGTACCCTCCACCCCATCCTTCTCAGCAAGGGAGCGCCCAGTGTCGACGGATGCCCCAGCCGGCGGGCCAAAATCGAAGGCGCCTGACGTCTTCTGGCGCTATACTCGCCGTCCGGCGTGGGGCTATAGCTCAGCTGGGAGAGCGTCTGAATGGCATTCAGAAGGTCCGGGGTTCGAACCCCCGTAGCTCCACCAACACCCCGCTAACGCCGACAACCTGACCCCTCGCCGGGACCGGCGGGGGGTTTCGTTTCATCCAGAGCAGGGACGGGACCGTGACAACGACAGGCGACATCGAGTCCACCGGCGACGACGCCGTCCGCGACGCGCACACCCGCGCCGAGCGCTACGAGCCCGCGGCCATCGAGCCCAGGTGGCAGGGGCGCTGGGCCGACCTCCGCCTCTACGACACGGACCTGGACGACCGCTCCCGGCCGCGGTTCTTCCTGCTCACGATGTACCCCTACCCGTCGGGCGCGCTGCACATCGGCCACTGGTACATCAAGTCGCCCACCGACGCGATCGCCCGCTACAAGCGGATGCACGGCTTCAACGTGTTCCTGCCCATCGGCTTCGACGGGTTCGGGCTGCCGGCCGAGAACGCCGCGATCAAGAACGGGATGAACCCGCGCGACTGGACCATGGCCAACATCGAGAAGATGCGCGGCCAGCTGCGGACGATGGGCGCGACGTTCGCGTGGGACGCCGAGGTCGTGACCTGCGACCCCGAGTACTACCGCTGGAACCAGTGGATGTTCCTCAAGTTCCTGGACGAAGGGCCTGGCGTACCGCAAGGTCTCGCCCGTGGACTGGTGCCCCAACGACGGCACGCTCGCCCGCGAGCAGGTCGAGGGCACGGACCGGCGCTGCTGGCGCTGCGGCGCGAAGGTGGAGAAGCGCGAGCTGCCCCAGTGGTACCTCGGCATCACCGACTACGCGGACGACCTGCTGGACTTCACGGGCATCGACTGGCCGGAGCCGGTCAAGCTGATGCAGACGAACTGGATCGGGCGCTCGTCGGGCGCCGAGATCGTGTTCGAGACGGCGCCGTCCGGCCACCATGCTGGCGGCGAGGAGCTGCGGGTCTTCACCACGCGCCCGGACACGCTGTTCGGCGCGACGTTCATGGTCCTGGCACCGGAGCACGAGCTGGTCGCGACGCTGACCGCGCCGGATCGCCGGGCCGAGGTGGACGCCTACGTGGCGCCCGGCGGCCGCGAAGACGGAGATCGACCGCCTCTCGACGGATCGCGAGAAGACCGGCGTCGCCATCGGCGCGGACGCGATCAACCCCGTGAACGGCGCCCGGATCCCGATCTTCATCGCGGACTACGTGCTGGGCACCTACGGCACCGGCGCGATCATGGCCGTGCCCGCCCACGACGAGCGCGACTTCGCGTTCGCCCAGGCGTTCGGCCTGCCGATCGTCAAGGTCGTGATGCCCAAGGACGCCGATCCCGACGAGGTGCTCACGGCGGCCTTCACGCGAGCACACCGTCGACGAGGTCATGGTCAACTCCGGCCAGTTCACCGGCCGGCCGGCGGCCGAGGCCTGGCACGACATCGTCAAGTGGCTGGGCGAGCGGGGCAAGGGCGAGCAGGCGGTCACGTACCGGCTGCGCGACTGGCTGATCAGCCGCCAGCGCTACTGGGGCACGCCGATCCCGGTCATCCACTGCGCGACCTGCGGCCCGGTGCCGGTGCCCGAGGCCGACCTGCCGGTCCTGCTGCCCGAGACCGTCGACTACCGCGGCTCCGGCGACAACCCGCTCACGCGCGACGAGGCCTTCCTGACGGTGGACTGCCCGCAGTGCGGCGCGGCCGCGCGGCGCGAGACGGACACGATGGACACGTTCATCGACTCGTCCTGGTACTGGTTCCGCTACCTCTCGCCGCACAACGCTGAGGGGCCCGTGGACGTGGACCTCGTCAAGGACTGGACCCCCGTGGACCAGTACACGGGCGGCGCCGAGCACGCGGTGATGCACCTGCTGTACAGCCGGTTCTTCACCAAGGCCATGCGCGACCTGGGGCTGGTGCACGAGCGCGAGCCGTTCTACCGGCTGTTCAACCAGGGCCAGATCCTGGGCGCCGACGGCGAGCGGATGAGCAAGAGCCGCGGCAACGTCGAGGACCCCGACGCGCTGGTCGCGCGCTACGGCGCCGACGCGGTCCGGCTGTACCTGATGTTCATGGGCCCCTGGGACCAGGGCGGCCCGTGGAGCGCCGGGGGCATCAGCGGCCCGGCGAAGTTCCTCAACCGCGTCTGGGCGATCGCCACGGATCCGCACGGCCGCGAGCCCGGCGACCAGACCGGCGGCGCGCTGCCGGCCGGCGAGGAGGAGCACGACGCGCGCGACCGGATGCGCGCCGCCGCTCACCGGACGCTGCGCGACGTGACGGAGGACTACGAGGGCTTCCGCTGGAACACGATGGTCGCGAAGCTCATGGAGCTGTCGAACGTGCTGTTCCGCTACCGCGGGACGTCCGTGGCCGGCCTGCCCGAGTGGGACGAGGCGGTCCGGCTGCTGCTCCTGATGCTGGCGCCGGCCGCGCCGCACATCACCGAGGAGCTGTGGGCGCGCCGCGCCGAGGCCCGCGGCGAGAGCTGGGAGTCGATCCACGTCCAGCGCTGGCCGGACGTGGACGAGACGGCGATCGTGGAGGCCACGCGCGAGCTCCCGATCCAGGTCAACGGCAAGCTCCGCGACAAGGTCACGGTCCCGGTCGGGATCAGCGACATCGAGCTGGAGCAGATCATCATGTCCCGCGACAAGGTGGTGGCGGCGATCGGCGACCGACAGGTCGCGCGCCTGATCCACGCCGGCGGCGGCAGGCTCGTCAACATCGTCCTGCGGTGAGCGACCGGGAGGCCGTCGTGCCGCCCCGCCCCGAGGCCGACGCGATC
Organism: uncultured Chloroflexia bacterium; assembly: GCA_963754485.1. Taxonomy (GTDB): domain Bacteria; phylum Chloroflexota; class Limnocylindria; order Limnocylindrales; family CSP1-4; genus CAIXZV01. The sequence continues at coordinate 44,174 of CAVWFY010000013.1, forward strand.
GCCGCCTGGGCCGCCGGGCGCGAGGCCGCCGGCGAGTGGCCCGACGCCGGTGCCGCGCTGCCGCGCACGGTCGCGGCGGGTGCCGTCGTCGAGCTGCGCGAGGTCACGACGGACACGGTCCGCTCGATCTGCGGACTGCAGGTGGCACCAGCGCAACGCGGGTTGGTCGCCCCCAACGCGGTGTCCTTCGCCGAGGCGCTGTTCGATCCCCAAGCCTGGTACCGCGCGATCGTGGCCGACGGCGTGCCGGTGGGCTTCGTGATGCTCTCGCTGGACCCGGACGCGGCCGACTACTGGCTGTGGCGCCTGATGATCGCCGACGGCCTGCAGCGCCGGGGCTACGGCCGCCGGGTCCTCGACCTCGTCACCGATCACGTCCGGACGCTCCCGAACGCGACCCGGCTGTTCGTGAGCTGGTGCCCGGGCCCCGGGAGCCCGGAACCGCTCTACCTCGGCTACGGGTTCGTGCCCACGGGCGAGGTCGAGGAAGGCGAGATCGTCGGCGTCCTGGCGCTCTGAGGCAGGGGCCGCGCGCCAGGCACCCGGCCCGCCCTCGGCGGCGACGGACCTCCGCTACTTGGCCGCGACGAACTCGAGGTTGCCCTCGTTGAGGATGTACAGCGTCAGCCCGGCGGGGCGGACGTTGTACGTCGTTGCGCTGCTCAGCCCGGCGAGGAACTTGTCGGCCAGCGAGTCATCCGGGCAGGCAACGAGCGTCGAGGGTCCCGGGACGATCGTGATGTTCGTCTCCTCCGTCGTGTAGCTGGCGGCGACGTTGTTGCAGTCGGCCTTGATCGCCGCGGTCCCGTCCTCGTTGAACGTGATCGTGTACCGGGACTGGTCCTCGGGCGGGACGACCCCCTGGAAGGCCGGCACCTTCTCGGTGACGCTGGAGAGCTGCCACGTCGTGCCGGTGAGCTTCTCGGCCGAGGAGGAGCACGCGGCCACGGCGCCCATGATGAAGACGAACGCGACGATGGTCGCCATGGCCGCGAACGGGCGGCGCGTCGGGCGGGGGGTTGAGTGACGGATCACGCGTCGTCTCCTCTCGTATGTGGGCCGGGCGGCGAGCCGTCCGATGGCGGCGGCCGATCCGAGGCGACAATACCGCGCCCGGAACCACGACGATATCGCTCGTTGGGGCGATCGCGGGTCGCAGATCGCGGCCCTGGGCCGCCTCCGCCACCCGCCAGGACTCGCGCCGAGCGGTCAGAGAGCGGGAGCGCCGTCCGGGGCCGCCACCTCTACCAGCCGGGCCAGCCCTTCCTCGTCCACGACACGAATCCCGCCGCCGCGATCGCGCTTCACGAAACCGTCGGCTTCCAGGGCGTGCAGCGTCCGATACATCATCACGCGGCTCGCACCGATCATGGCGGCCAGGTCCGCTCGACGCGCAACCGGATGGGGTGTGTCGAAGATCACGCTCCCATACCGAAGTAGGATCGAGGCCATCCGCTGACGCGCACTCGCGAAGGACCGCTCATCGAGCCGCATGTTGAGCACGACTTCGTGCTCCGATGCCAGGTCAAGGAGGCCGATGGCAAGGCCGGCATCCTGCAGCGCGAGCTCACGCAGGTGCCTGGGATCCCATGTTGTCCAGGTCCCGTCGGTCAGGGCCACCAGCTCGTAGAGCGCGTCAGCATCCGGGTCACTGATCGAGCGAAGCCCGCCGAGGAAGCCGGGCCCTGCGATCAGCGCGGCGCGAACCTGCCCCGTCTCAACGACGCGGCGATACATGACGTGCCCATCGAGCAGAACGAAGGGCGGCAGCTGCATCCCCCTCGCGTGCAGGAGATCGCGGCGGCGGAACGCCTGCTGGCGAACCGCACTTACCAGGCGACACACCGTGTCGTCGGCGGCGTCGGGCAGCAGCCGTGCGAGATGAACACCCACCGGTTCTATCGCGCCCACCGACATCCTCCTCGTGTCCCGCCCGTCGTCCCCGAGGCGGGTTGCGCACGCAGGTGAACTATGACATTGCGGACGAGTGCAGCAGCGGTAGGTTTGGGGAGCACGGCGATCCCGCCGCCCCTGTGCCTAAGTCCGACGGGACCGCCGCGCTCGTGTTCGCCGGTCGGAATCGGACAAAGGACGTATCGCCGATCCAGATGACCCCGTAGCATTCGGGTGCGATGCCCGAGTGTCCCTCGGGCCCAGCAGCGAACCCGCAGGAGGACCTCCCATCAGGAGAGCCACCGCGACCCATCGGTCCTCACGCTGGCTGCGCCCGACGATCTCCCTCGACCGCATCCTCATCGCCGTGGTGATCGTCCTGTCGGTCGCAGCGGCAGCGTCAGCGATCGTCCCCTCGCTCCACGTGCGCGTCGTCGCGCCATCGCTCGACCTCGTGCTGGACACGATTGCAGCTCTCGTGACCTTCGCCGTGGCTCTGCTCGGCTGGGCCCGGTTCCGCGAACACGGTGAGCCAACAGCCGTGTTCCGGGCGGCAGCGTTCCTGGTGCTCGCGATCGCCAACGGGCTCCTGGTCGTCCTCGCGATCGCTGGCCTCGAGCGACAGGCCGGCCTGGCGCTGGAGGCTCCCGGACAGGCACCGCTTTACGTGTTCACGTTCGCCGGCGTGTTCGCGGCGGCGCTGCTCGTCATGGGCGGCATCGCATCGATCCGCACAAGGCGTGTCGACCACGCGCCCGTGATCGTGCTCGGGTCCGCCGGTGCGATGCTGCTCATCATCGCGCTCGCCCAGGTCGGTGCGGACCGCATGCCGTCCCTCGGATTCATGGGCGTGCTCGAGCTACAGGACAGCGCACCGAGCGCGGGTTTGCTGCTCCCGACCCCGCTCGGTGCCGCGATGCAGGTGCTCGGCGCGGCGTTGTTCCTGTGGGCTGCCGGCCTGTCGCGCCGGCTGTATCGCCGCGACCAGAGGATCGGAGACGAATACCTGGCGATCGGTGTCGTCGTTGCGGCCTACGCCCAGGTCGACGCCGCCGCCTCTCCGAGTGTCTACGCCGGGCTTGTCACGAGCGGAGACCTGCTCAAGCTGGCGTTCGCCGTGATCCTTCTGCTCGGGATTCAGGCCGAGGCGAGTGCCGCCTTCTCGAAGCTCCGGCGTGCACACGCGGACCAGGCTCGCCTTCAGGCTGTCGAGCTGGAGCACGCCGCGCTGGAAGAACGGACCCGCCTGTCGCGGGAGTTGCACGACGGCCTGGCACAGGACCTGTGGCTGGCGAAGCTCAAGAGCGGGCGTCTCGCCGCCCTGCCGGACCTTGGGCTCGAAGGGCGTGCCCTCGCCGCCGAACTGGGAGAGGCCATCGATGCCGGCCTCGTGGAAGCCCAGCAGGCCGTGGCCGCGCTGCGGATGTCGGCGGAGCCGACTGGGACGCTCTCCGAAGTGATGTCGCGTTCCGTCGACGAGTTCGCGGAGCGGTTCGGCCTGCGCGCCGAGTTCGAAAGCCAGCCCGATCTCCCCAGGTTGCCACCACGCGCCCAGGCGGAGGCGCTCCGGATCGCGCAGGAGGCGCTCACCAACGTCCGGCGCCATGCCGACGCAACGGTCGTCCTCGTGCGGGCGGCGGTGGAGAACGGTCGTCTCGTCCTGGTCGTGCAGGACAATGGACGCGGATTCGACCCCTCGGCCGTGGGTCGGTCTGCGTTCGGCATCGCGAGCATGCGGGAGCGAGCGGCGTTGATCGGCGGCGAGGTACGGATCGAATCCCGACCGCGCGACGGGACGCGGATCAGCCTGTTCGTGCCCGTCCCGCTCGTCGTGGCTCCTGCCTCCGAGGGCATCCGATGATGGTCGCCGCCCGGCCCGCGCACCTGCGCGTGATGCTGGTCGACGACCATGCGCTCGTCCGCGCCGCCGTGCGCCAGGCGATCGCCGCGCCTGATGTCGAGATGGTTGCAGAGGCCGGTTCCGCGGAGGAGGCGCTGCTTGTGGCCCTCGATGTGCGTCCGGACGTCCTGCTCGTCGACATCGACCTGCCCGGGATGGACGGCGTTGGCCTGGTGCGTGAGCTGGCACCAAGGCTCCCGGAGACCCGGATCGTGATGCTGACGGTCTCCAGCGCCGACCACCATCTCGTGGACGCCATGCGCTATGGGGCGTGCGGGTACCTCACCAAGGACCTGGCTCCGGAGGCGCTCCTTCGCGCCGTGCGAAGCGCCCACGCGGGCGAGCTGGCGATGCCCAGACGGATGGCCGCCCGGCTGGTCCGGCGGCTCGTCGAGACGTCACGTGGCTCACCCACAACGGACGATCCCGCTTTGGCCACCCTGAGCGGACGCGAGGTCGAGGTGCTCCGCCTCCTTGCCGAGGGTCTGACCGACCGCCAGATCGGCGAGGCATTCACGATCTCGGCCCGCACGGTCGAGACCCACGTGAGCAGCATCCTGCACAAGCTCGGCGTCAGGAACCGCGCGGAGGCCGCGCAGCGCCTTCGCGATCAGGGCTGATCGCTTCGATCCCCTGCCGGGAGACGGCTCAGCCCCTGGCGGCGGCGCGCGCGCACCCGATCTCCACCCTGAGAAGACGCGGCTCAGCCACGTCGAGCGCCACGCTGGACCCATTGCGCATCACGAGCAGCAGGCGCTCCCCGGACAGCCCTGCCTCCTCGATCTCATCGAGGTCGATTGACACGGGCGACGCGGCCGAGGAGCACGAGTCGTTTGGCGGTCAGGTAGAGGTCGCCCCCGACGCCCGTAGGGAGGTCCGGTCCCGATCGCGACGGGTGCCGATCGAGCATGACGCTTCGGCGCACCGCGAAGAGGAGTTCGCCCGGGGCGAGCAGGGGGGCGATGCGCGCGTCCGGCTCCAGCGCCGGCATCCGCTGCGTCCGATATCGGTCGCGCGCCTCGCCCGCGGCTGCCTCGTCTGCTGCGGCGCGCGCGAGGATCGCGGCGGCGTCCCGGACCGCGGGCGCGGCTGCCCGAGGGTCATCGGGCGCGCTGCCCGGGGCCGCCTGGCTGCCGATGCGCTCCATGAGGCGACGGTAGGGCGCCCCCCTAGGCGCCGTCCATCGGGGGAGGTACGTATCCATCTACGGGTTGGCCACTACGTGTCCAGGATCTGCCGCACCCGGTGCCAGGCGTCACCGGTGTACGGATGGCCGAACCCGTACACCGGTCCGGGGAGCCCCTGATGGCGAGGCGCCGATCGTGGACGAGGGTTGAACACCTCATCGGGCGCCTACGACTCCGACTCTCAATCGCAATGCAGGCGCTCACTCACCCCGCTGCGGGATGTCCCGGGAGAACGCGCAGGCCTCCGCTTGCCGGTTCGGCAGCTGCTCCCTGGGCAAGACGGATGGCCCCCGGCGGATAGCCGACATTGGCCGAGGAGGGAGCCTAGCGACGTGGTCAGCCCGATCTCGCTGGGGCCGCTCCGGCCCACAGCCTTCAATCCGGTTTGATTGATAGGAGCTCATTCCTCATGCGCAAGCGACTCGCAATCCTTCTTGGCCTTAGCCTGACCGCCATCATGACCTTCGGCGTCATCGGCAGCGGCGCCCAGTTCCTCTACGAGGGCAAGGCGACCCAAGACATCCAGATCGGGTCCCTCGCCTTCGATCTCAGTTCGACCGACGGCGCGGTCTCAGGCAACAGCGTCACGTGTGACGTCCTCGCCGTGAACAGTTCGAGCAACTGGACGTTCGCCCCGGTCCATGCGTGCAATGTCACGCTCACGACGACCGGCAACATTCCGGCCGCCATCAGCGTGTTCGCGCATGTTGATTCAGAGACGACTCTGGCGGCGTCGAGTCTCGACAGCTTCGTTCTCTATTCGAACGCAACCCCTTCTTGGCTGTCCGGTGGGGCGCCGAAGCCTCTGAATACCGCGAACGTAGACCCGGCGTGGGGTTTCGGTTTGGGCGTGGTGAATTCACCTACCATGGGCAACTCGGTCAGCTTTGACTTCGGCTACGACTGGGGTGAGAGCGCGGGGACCGACGATCTGGTCAATACGGACATGGGCAAGATGATCAAGGTGACCTTCACCTTCAGCGCATCGGCATAGCCGAGGCTCGACGGGGCGGCGCTAGGCATTAGCGCCGCCCCTCTACGCCCCCTACTGAGACAACCATGGCTCGCCGCGCCGCCCGCATCGCCATCGACCTAGCACTCATCCTCGCTGTCGTAGCAGCAGCCTTCGTCGCATACGGGCTGGTCGGCAACCGCTGGTACCACATCGTCTCCATCGCCAGCGGCTCGATGGAACCAGCTCTTTCAACTGGCTCTCTCGCCGTCATCACGCCACCTCCGGAACGCGTCCAGCCGGGCATGGTCATCACCTTCGTCGGTGACGGGCGCTTGGTCACTCACCGCGTAGTCGAAGTGCGCCCTGACGGCTTCCCCGTGACACAGGGGGACGCCAACAACACCCCCGACAAGTTCGACAAGGTGACCGTCGTAGCGACCAGTGCCAGTTCACTATTCCCCTCTTGGGCTGTCGTCCTGCCCCAAGCGTCTGGCGCTGGAGCCATCTTCAAGACCTCGACCTCGTGGCTGGTCAGGAGATCCGCGTAGGCACTTGGGCCACACCCACCCCTACCCCCTCACCGACGCCAACGACTCCGCCCATCCCCGACGAGTGCAGCGGCATGGTCTTCGCACAGGTCATCGTGGGAACGCCCGACGACGACACCATCGTGGCCGCGAACGAAGGCGCGCTCATCTTCGGCCTCGGCGGCAACGACACCATCAGCGGCGGCAATGGCAAGGACTGCCTCGTCGGCCTCGGCGGCAACGACACCCTGGTCGGCGGCAATGGCAAGGACGTGCTGCTAGGCGGCGACGGCAACGACACGCTGCACGGCGGCGGCGATGGCGACGTTCTCGAAGGCGGCAACGGCAAGGATCTCCTCGACGGCGGTAGGGACGCGGACACGTGCTACGGCACCAGCAAGGACGTCTTCGTGAGTTGCGAGACCTTCGCCGATGCGGGTGCGACCCCAGTGCAGGCGCCCGTCGACCTGGCACCGCCGACTGCCGAGGAACCGTCTGGAGACAACCCTGTGCCTACGACTGAGCCGACGCCGGACGGAACCGCCCCGGTGCTCGAGCCGGCGCCCACGCCTGTCGACCCGACGGCCACGCCCGAGCCGGCGCCCACGCCTTGCCCGTCGACCCGACGCCCACGCTCGAGCCGACCCTGGCGCCTGTCGACCCGACGGCCACGCCCGAGCCGGCGCCCACGCCTATGCGCCCGTCGACCCGACGCCCACGCTCGGAGCCACGATCGAGCCCACGCCAACGCCAAGCCAGCCAAGCCGACGCCGGACCCTACCAGCACGCCAGTTTCGACGCCGGCACCGGAACCGACATCGACGCCTGCCGCCGCGACATCACCGGTGGCCGCAGTCGCCCGGGCCGTGACCACGGCATAGATCGTTGCGAGCGATCGCGGGTCCAATCGCGGGTCACAGGCGTCGCTCCGCAACTCGCGCGAGGGCGGGTACGCTTGATCGATTAGCCCCTGCCCGACCACACGGAGAACGCGCCATGGCCGACATCAAGATCGGCGCCCTCTGCTGGAACCAGTACACCGAGTGGTCCGCGCTACTGCCGCCGTCCGCGCCGAGGAGCTGGGCTATGACACGCTGTGGACGTGGGACCACCTGTACCCAATCGTCGGCGACTCGACGGGCCCGAACTACGAGGGCTGGCTGACGCTGGCCGCCTGGGCCCAGGCCACGAAGCGGATCCGCATCGGGCTCATGGTCGGCGCCAACACGTTCCGGGCGCCTACGCTCACGGCCAAGATGGCGACGACGCTCGACCACATCAGCAACGGGCGCGCGATCCTCGGCATCGGCGGGGCGTGGTTCGAGGAGGAGCACGAGGACTTCGGGTTCGAGTTCGGGTCCGGGTTCCCGGAGCGCCTGCGCTGGCTGGGCGAGGCCCTGCCGATCATGCGCGGGATGCTCGACGGGACGGAGCCCACGGCCGCGGGTCCCCATTACCGCTCCCAGGACACGCGCAACCTGCCGGCGCCGATCCAGGCCCACCTGCCGATCTGCATCGGCGGCAGCGGCGAGAAGGTCACCCTCAAGCTGGTCGCGAAGTACGGCGACATGAACAACATCGGCGGCACGGTCGAGGACATGCGTCGCAAGGAGGAGATCCTCCTCGCGCACTGCGAGGCCGTCGGGCGCGATCCGGGCGAGATCGAGCGGACGACGGGAACCGGCACCGTGTTCATCCGCGACGACCGCGCGGAGGCCGAGCGGCTGTTCCGCGCCGCGTTCGACCGCAATCGCGTCGCGAAGCACTGGGAGGACCAGCCCGTCGGGACGCCGGAGGACGTGGCCGAGAAGCTCGCGCCAAAGATCGAGCTCGGGTATCGGCACCTGATCGCCGGCATGCCGGCCGACTACGACGAGGAGTCGATGACCCGGTTCGCGACGGAGGTCAGGCCGCTGCTGGAGAAGATCTAGGGTCGCTCGCCGCCCTCGCCACCGTCGCGGCCGTCGCCGCCCGCCGGCTCGCGGGGGGCAGGAAGTTCGATCACGTCGGGCTGGACGGCAGACGGTCGTCGGCGGAGATCCACACCCGGCCCGAGGGCCGAGGGGCGGCGCACCGACACCCTGATCTTCGCGGTGGGACGCCATGCGCCGGCGCCTCGGGCGGCGGCCATGCCCCGGCTCGCCGCGCCCTTCGCTGCCGGTCCCGCCTTGGAAGCCGCGTCCTTGGCGGCGGGTCCGGCCCTGGAGGCGACGCTCTTCGCGGTGGGAGCCGCCTTCGATGCCGCGGTCGCGGCCACCGAGGCGGTCTTCGCGGTCGCCCTGCCGGCCACCTTGACGCCTGACACTGCCGCTCTGCCGCCGGTCACCGCTGCCTTCCCGCCGACCACGGCCGCCCTGCCGCCCTGCCTCACCACGCGACCGGTGTTGCGTGCACCCGCCCGGACGAGCCAGGCGCTCGCCGCGACGGCGGTTCGAAGGTCCTCGGCGAGGTCGTCGTCACCGAGGCCGACCGACTGCAGGTGCTCCCGGCGCCGGACCGGATCGAGACCGGAAAGGGCGATCTTCAGGGCTGCGATCGCAAAGGCGATGTCGTCGAGCTGCCCGACCACGGGAATGACCCCGGGCACGAGATCGATGGGCGAGGCGAGGTAGCCGGCGGCGGCGATCACCGTCGCACGCCGGGCGCGGCTGAGCAGCGGATCCTTGGCAAGCCGCCACGAGAAGCTTCAGGTACGCGGGCATGCGGCGCAAGGTGGCGCCGACGCGTTCGCGTGGAAACGGATCCTCGGCCATGGTCCTCCTGTGTCTTGAGGGTCGATGCTAGCCCGAGCCGCCGCAGGACGCAGAAGCCGGGTGTCCATGTAAGTCGCGCGTAAGTGGCGCTGCGTAATGTTCGCCGAGGTCACCCGTCCCGCAGGACGTGCCCCCTACGGGACGGGTGGACCCCCCATTGCCCGCCGCCGGGCCCGCCGGGGAGACGTCCGACCCGTGGAGCCCTCCAGCGCGCCGTGGCGCGTCCTCGAGACAACCGACCCCGCACACGAACCCGAAACGCCCAGCACGGGGCCCGCGACGCGCGGCCTGCCGTGGCCGGCCGTCGGCATCGCGCTCATCGCGGTTGCCATCGCCGTCGCAGCTGCCGCAATCATGGTCACGACGCGTGGCGAGCCGGTCATCGGTGTCGAGGGTGCGGTCGGCCTGGACGCCGGATTCGTCGAGCTCGGGGGGACTCGGCCGATGGATCCGGCGTCACCCGCCGTGGACCTCGTGGTCGACGTTGGCGGTGCCGTCGCGCATCCGGGCGTGTACCGGCTCCCGGAAGGCTCCCGTGTCGCCGATGCGATCGAGGCTGCGGGCGGATATGGCGGGGCGGTCGATGCCGCGCTCGTCGACCGGCAGGCTCAACCTCGCCGCGACGGTTCGCGACGGGGAGAAGATCCGCGTCCCGGCTCGTGGCGATGCCGCGATGACCGGTGGGAGCGGCGGGGGTGGAAGCGTTGGCGGCAGCGACGGGAGTGGCAGCCACGGCGCCGTGGCCGACGCCGGCCCGGTCGACCTCAACCACGCCTCGGCAGAGGCACTCGACACGCTGCCCGGTGTCGGTCCCGCAACCGTCGCGAAGATCATGGCCGCGCGTGACAAGCAGCTCTTCGCCACCGTGGATGACCTGCTGGCCCGCAAGGTCGTCGGCGCTGCGACGATGGAGAAGCTCCGCGCGCTGGTCACCGTCGGGCCGTGAGCGCGGCGCGGGTGCGGGTGCCGCGAAGCGCCTGGCTCGCAACCGGGGCCGCCATCGCCGCCTGCTGGGCCTCGGCGGGTCAGCCCGCGGTCGCGGTGCTGGTCGCCGGGTTGCTGGTTCTTGCCGCGGGTGTGGCGGCGCGGCCATCGGGCGTCCGGGGCGCGGTTCCGCTGCTCGCTGGGGGCACCGGTGCCGTCCTCCTGGCCGTGCGCCTGCTCCTCGGCCCCGCCGCACCGCCGGTCCCTCCCCTCCCCGATGGCTCGGGGCCATGGATGGCGGTCGTGGAGTCGGTGGGCTCACCGCGCGATGGCGACCAGGTGGCGCGGCTGGCGCTGACAGGGGATCCAGGGGGGCCGGGGACACAGCCAGGACCCGTCCGGGTGGCGGCAACCCTCCCAGCGTTCCCGACGGTCCGCGCCGGCGACACCCTGGAGGTCCGTGGCCGTCTGCGGCCGCCGCCGGATGACGATGGCTACGGCGAGTACCTCCGGCGGACCGGGGCGGCCGGGAGCCTGGACGCGACGGCCGTGACCGTCCTGGCGCCGCCTGCCGGCATCTCGCTCCAGCCGATGCGCGACGCGGCGGGTGACGCGCTCCGCCTCGCGTTGCCCGAACCGGAGGCCGGTCTCGCCGCCGGAATCCTCATCGGGCTCCGGGAACGCGTCGACAGGTCGCTCGCCGCGGACTTCGCGACGGCCGGGGCGAGCCACATCGTCGCCATCTCGGGCTGGAACATCGCGATCGTCGCCGGTCTCGTCGGGGCGATGCTGCGCGGCCGCTCACGGCGCGTCGTCGCCATCGTCGTCGGCGGCACCATCCTCGCCTACGTGCTGGCGGCCGGGGCGTCACCATCGGTCGTCCGGGCTGCGGTGATGGCGGGCGTCGTGCTGCTCGCCCGCGAGTCGGGTCGGGCCGGTCGGGCACCGGCGGCACTCGCACTGGCCGCGTTCGCGATGCTCGTCGCCGAGCCGGCGATGATCGGCGACGCGGGGTTCCGCCTCTCCGTGGCCGCGACCGCCGGGCTGCTCGCCTGGGGCACGCCGCTCGGCCGCTGGATTGGCGGGCTGGCAGGCGGACGCATCCCCGGCTGGCTCGCGGAGGGCCTGGGCATCTCCCTCGCGGCGCAGGCGGCGACGCTCCCGGACGTCCTCGTGACGTTCGGGAGGCTCTCGCTGGTGGCCCCGGCGGTCAACCTCGCGGTCGTCCCGCTGGTCCCCGCCGCGATGGGTGCCGGCGTCCTGGCGATGGCCGGTGGCGCTCTCGCGATGCTGGGCCTCCCGAGCGCCCTGGCGACGATCCTCGGGCTGCCAGCCTGGCTGCTCTTGCACGTCATCGTTGCGGTCGTGCGGATCGCCGCCGGCACGCCATTCGCCGCCATCGCGATCCCACCCGAGGCCGGGCCGACGGCGGCGCTCGTGACCGCCGTCCTGGTCCTGGCGACCCCCTCGCTCGTACGCCGGGTCGGATCGCGACGGAACAGGCGGACGCGGTTGGCGACACCATCGCCGTCCGGCGGCACCACACACGCGAAGGGCCGAACGCGCCGGAGCTCCTCGATGCCCACGTCGCGTGGCGCGCGCGTGCTGGCCGTCGTAGCGGCGATCGTCGTCGCGCTCTCGACCATCGCCCTCGCCGACACCGCCGGCCGGGAGACCCGCCTCGTGATGCTCGATGTCGGGCAGGGCGACGCGATCCTCGTCGAAAGCCGGGCAGGCGGCCGGATGCTGGTGGATGGCGGGCCGGACCCGGAGCGGCTGCTCCTGGAGCTCGATGCCCGCATCCCGCCGTGGGATCGCCGGATCGACCTCGTCGTGCTGACGCATCCCCACGAGGACCACGTCGCCGGCCTCGTCCGGGTCCTGGAGCGGTACCGGGTGGGCCGGGTCTTCGAGCCCGGGATGCACGGCCAGAGCCCGGGCTGGGACGCCTGGGACGGGGCGCTGCGCGACGGCCACGGTCCTCCTCGCGCGACGCTCACGCCGGGTGCTCGGCTGCGCCTCGACGAGGTGATGCTGACGGTGCTGTGGCCGGAGGCCGGGGTGCCTGTCGAGCCCGCGTCCACCGGCCGGGGCATCAATGACACCTCGATCATCCTGCTCGGCGAGGCGAACGGCCGCCGCTTCCTGCTCACCGGTGACGCGGAGGACGACGTGGACCCTCAATTGATCGCCCGAGGCCTCCCGCGGCTCGACATCCTCAAGGTGGCCCACCACGGGAGCGCCACGGCGACCAGCGCTGCGCTCCTCGAGGCGACGCGTCCCGGCATCGCCCTCGCCTCCGTCGGCGCCGACAACGACTACGGGCACCCGGCGCCCTCGACCCTGGCGCGTCTGCACGATGTCGGCACCCGCGTGTACCGCACGGACCTCCACGGGACCGTCGTGGTGGACCTGCGGGCGGACGGGCTGATGGTCCACGCCTCGGGCGCGCGCCGCACCGGCTACGATTCCCGGCATGACCGTCCCGGCGCGCCGCGAGGCCGCCAGCCTGCTGCTCTCCCTGGACCCGCCCGCGTGGTCCGTGCGGCACGCCTGCGCCGTCGCGGACGTGGCGTCGTGGCTGGCGCACGCGATCGCCCACAACGGGACGCCGGTCGACGTCCGCGCGGTCGAGGCGGCGGCACTGCTCCACGATGTGGACAAGATCCCGGCGGGCCGCATGCCCGGCCTCCGCCACGGCGACGGGTCCGCGGCATGGCTGGAGGCGCGCGGCCTGGGAGAGCTGGCGCCGCTGGTCCGGGACCACCCCGTGCCCCGCCTTGCCGACGACGGCGACGCCGCCCGCCTGGCCGAGGCGCCCGTTGAGGCGCGGATCATCGCCTATGCCGACAAGCGGGCCGGCCAGCGCCTCGGGCCCATGGCCGCGCGGTTCGCCTCGTGGCAGCGCCGGTACCCCTCCGGGCCTGGGGACCCGGTGCTCGGGACGAACGACCGGCCGCCGAGCGGACCCGGCTGGGCCGACGAGACCGCCGCCCGCGTGGTGGCCCGCGCGGATGCCCTCGAACGCGAGATCTGCGGCCTCGCGGGCGTGGAGCCGAACGGCGTCCGGCGCCTCCGCTGGTCCCGGCGCGCCCTGCGCCAGGCCGCCGAGCAGCAGACCGCCCAGCACCATGCCGCCCAGTACGGAGCGGACGAGCACCCGGCCGCCGAGCCCCAGGCTGCCCGGTGAGCATGCCCCTCATCGCCTACTACCGCGGCGGAGACGGCTTCGCGCTGGACCGGGCGGTCGTGGCGATCGCCCGCCGCCTCGAGCAGGAGACGGGCGCGGCCCCGGATCGCTGGCGAGCGGTCGGTGCCGAGACGAACGCCGCCCAGATCGCCGAGCGCGTGGGCACCGCCCCGATGTTCGGCGGGGGCTGCGTGGCCGTGGTCACGGACCCAGGCCCGCTGCTGCGCTCCAAGGATTCACGTGAGGCGCTTGAGCGCGCGATCGGCGTCGTGGCCCCGGGCAATGCCCTCGTCTTCGTGGAGCAGGGCGACGCCGGCAACAAGCGAGCGGCGATGTACGCGGCGCTCGAGGCGGCCGTCATCAAGGCCGGTGGGGAGGCCCGCGAGTATGCGGCGCCCAAGGCCGGCCAGCTGGCCGGCTGGCTGCGCAACGTGGCGGCGGAGCGAGGCTTGACCCTGGACCGGGACGCCTCGGAGGAGCTGGCCCGCCGCGTGGGAGGCTTCGTCGCCGAGGGCGACGTCGACCGTCAGCGCCAGGGGTCGCTCGCGGCTGCAGAGCTCGAGAAGCTGGCAATCTACCGCCAGGCGGCGCCCATCACCATCGACGACGTCCGGGCCCTGGTCCCGGAGGTGATCCCGGACTCAACGTGGGCCATGCTCGACGCCGTCGCGGAACGCCGCGCGGACATTGCCGGCCCCCTGCTGGATCGCCTCCTCGAGACCACACCCCTCCCGGTCGTCATCGTCCAGCTCCACCGCCGGCTGCGCGAGATCCTCATCGCCGCGGACCTGGCCGCCGCGGGCCGCCGGCCACCCGACATCGTCAAGGCCATCGGCGGACACCCGTTCCGGGCGCAGAAGCTGGTGGAGCAGGCGCGTCGCTGGACGCTGCCCGAGCTCGACGCTGCCCTCGAAGGCGTGCTGGAGCTGGACGCGATGATCAAGGGGGCTGTGGGCTCCGGGAGCACGGAACGCCAGGTGCGTCTGGCATTCACGCTGTGGGTCCGCGAGCGGGTCGCGGTCCGCGGGGCGCCCGCTCGGGCGAGGTAGCCCGAGACCGTCAGTCGGCGGAGGACCAGGCCTCCTCCTGCATGACGAGGTCGCTCTCGATGGCGAACACGCAGCGGGCGTCGCCGAGGCCGAACAGCTCGATCAGCTCGGGATCGATGTACAGCTGGTGGCAGTCCTCACAGAGGCCGCCGGGGATGCCGAAGCACAGCCGTTCCGTCCGGTCGGAGAGCCGGAAGGTCGTGTCGAAGCGCGTGATGATGAGGCGACGGCTGCAACCGGGGCAGCGATCTCGCAGGCCCGACATCGGGGCGTCTCCGGGGGCGCCGGCCTGGCTGGCCGACGACATACCCTCAATCTAGGTGCGGTGCCCCTGCCCCGACATGACCCGTCGGTACCGGCGAGGCCGGTACCCGACCATCGGCGAGGCGATCGTCCCTACTGGACGCGCACCACGACCCGGGCGCCGGACCAGTGCTTCTCGAGCTCGTAGTAGTCGCGCTCCGGCGGCGTGAAGACGTGGACGATCACGCTCCCATAGTCGAGCAGCACCCAGTGGGACTGGGACGTCCCCTCGCGCCCGATCGGCTTGACGCGCTCGTCGCGCAGGCCCTCCACGATCCCGTCGGCGATCGCGCTGATCTGCCGCTCGGACCCGCCGGAGCAGATCACGAAGGCATCGGCCAGCGTCGTCAGCTCGCCCAGGTCCAGCAGCACGATGTCGGCGGCCTTCTTGTCCTCTGCGAGCTCCACGATGCGCCGGGCAAGGTCGAGCGGCTCGAGGTCCGACTTGGGCACCGCGGTGTCGCGGGCCGGGAGGCCATCCGGGCGCTGGGTTGCGGTGTGGGCGGGATCGGTCACGTGGTCTGGGTCCTCCGGGCGGGGTCCGTATAGAGCCTGTGGTCGGCGATGTAGCGGGCGACGGCGTCCGGCACCAGGTAGCGCACCGAGCGTCCGACGGCGGCCCGTCGTCGCACCACGCTACCCGAGATCGGCAAGAGGGGCCCGGGCAGGAAGGTGACGCGGTCCTCGCGCCCTGGGAAGTGCTCGGCGACCCAGGCTCGGTCGAGCGGGTCGTAGCCGCCGCGCGGGACCACGGCCAGGCGGCACAGGGCGAGGATCCGGTCCGGCTCGCGCCAGGCCGGGAACCCCGCGAGCGCCTCGGTGGAGAGGATGAACCATGGTTGCTCAACGCCCTCGGAGCGCAGCGCCTCCAGCGTGTCCAGCGAATACGAGGCCCCGCCCCGCTCGACCTCGATCCGGCTCACCACGAAGGCCGGGTTGCCCGCGATCGCCAGCTCCACCATGGCCAGCCGGTGCGCGGCATCCGTGACGCGTCGTTCGGGCTTGTGGGGTGGCGAAGCGGCGGGGACCAGGAGCACCCGCTCGAGTCCCAGGGCCTCCCGGGCCTCCTCGGCGATCCCCAGGTGCCCGTGGTGGATCGGATCGAAGGTGCCCCCGAGGATCCCCACCGAGCCGGGCACCACCGGCGCCGGCGGCAGGACCTCCGCAAGCGGGGGGAGCGACGGGCCGTCGACCGTCACCTGTCGTCCTCGGGCGGCTCCCACTCCAGCTCGACCGGCCCGATGCGCACCGTGTCGCCGGGGCGCACACCGGCCGTGCGCAGGGCCCCGTCCACGCCCACACGGGCGAGGTCGCGCTGGAACCGGTGCGCGGACTCCTCGTTCTCGAAGTTCGTCTGGTTGGCCAGCCGCTCGATCTTCCTGCCCCGCACCACGTACACGCCGTCCTCGCGTTCGAGGGTGAAGCCGTCGCCGGCAGCCTCGAGGCGATGCACCACGACACCGGCGGCATCGGGGGGCTCGGCAAGGGTGTCGAAGTCGGGCAGCAGGTCGCCCACAGCGTCGTGCAGCGCGTCCAGACCATCGCCGCCTTCGGCCGAGATCGGCAGGACCGCCACGCCGGCAAGGCGCATCGCCGCCTCGAACGCCGGCCAGGCGTCGCGGGCGGCGGCCAGGTCCATCTTGTTGAAGACCGTCAGCATCGGCTTGGCGAGCAGGGCGGGGTCGTGGGCCTCGAGCTCATCGCGGATGATGCCGTGGTCCCACACGGGATCGCGGGCGGCACCGTCAACGATGTGCAACAGCACGCGGGTGCGCGAGACGTGGCGCAGGAACGCGTGGCCCAGCCCCGCTCCCGTGGAGGCTCCCTCGATGAGCCCGGGCACGTCGGCGATCGTCGGCCGGCGCCCGTCCTCGATCCCCAGGTCCATCACCCCGAGGTTGGGCTCGAGCGTGGTGAACGGATACGCGGCGATCTTGGGTGTCGCAGCCGTCAGCGCGGCGAGCAGCGTGGACTTGCCCGCGTTGGGGAGCCCGACAAGGCCCACGTCGGCGATCAGCCGGAGCTCGAGGCGCAACTCCTTCTCCTCGCCGGGCTCACCCTGCTGCGCGTGCTTGGGGGCCTGGTGCGTGGCGGTCGCGAAGTGCACGTTGCCGAGACCGCCGCGTCCACCCTTCGCGACCATCGTCTCCTGGCCCACCGCGACGAGATCCGCGATCAGCCCGCCGCTCGCGAGGTCGATGACCGCGGTGCCGGGCGGGACGGCGAGATACAGGTCCTCGCCGGCCTTGCCGTGACGCTTCTGGCGTTCGCCGCGCCCACCCGGGGTCGCCGAGAAGTGGTGCTTGAAGCGGAAGTCGTAGAGCGCGGTCTGGCCGGCGTCCACGCGCAGGTACACGGAACCGCCACGACCGCCGTCGCCGCCGTCGGGGCCGCCGCGGGGGACATGGGCCTCGTGGCGCATGGTGGACGCTCCGTCACCGCCGGCACCGGCACGCACGGAGATGCGGACATCGTCGAGGAACATCGGGGTGATTGTCGCACGGCCCCGGCTGGGGGCCCTCAGCGGGATCGGGGCCGACTGACCGCCCGGTGCTAGAAGTAGCGCATGGGGTTGACCTGGCTGCCGCCGCGCCAGGGCAACCCGCCTCGCCAGACCTCGAAGTGGAGATGCGGGCCGGTCGCCCAGCCGCTCGACCCGAGCCGGCCGACGCGCTGGCCGCGCCCGACCGACTGGCCGTTGCCGACCGACACGCCCGCCATGTGGTTGTACGTCGTGTACAGGCCACCGCCGTGCGAGATCCAGACCTGCCAGCCGCCGCCGTTGGACTTCCAGCCGGCGAACGCGACCCGGCCACCGGCCGCCGCGACGACGGGCGAGCCGTAGTCGGCGGCGATGTCCAGGGCGACGTGCCCGGCGTGGCCGTACTGGCTGATGTAGTTGCCGCCGCCGACGACCGGCCAGCGGAACTGGCCGCCGCTGTAGCTGGCACCGCCGCTTCGGGGCTTGCTGCTGGACTTCGAACCCCCACCTCCAGCGCCACCGCTCGCCCGCGACTTGGCCGCCGGCTTCGGGGCGGGCTTCGGGGTCGGGATAGGGGCGCCCTTGGCGCCCGGCAGGATCAGGACCTGGCCGACCACGAGCGTCGGGTCGTCGAGGCCGTTGAGCTCGATGACCTTGTCGGCGTCGACGCGGTGCTCCGTGGCGAGCGACTCGAGCGTGTCCGTGTCCTTGACCGTGACGACGAGACCGGAGACGGGCGGAACACGAAGCACCTGGCCGATGTGCAGGTCGTCCTTCGACTTGAGCTTGTTCGCCCACCACAGGGTCTTCATCGACACGTCGAACTCGCGCGCGATCGTGACGAGGGTGTCTCCCGACTTGACCTTGTAGCGCCGGATCAGGTCCGCCCCGTCCTCGACGCTGGTCTCGGGCGCGTACCCCGTGAGGATCGTGCCGTCGTCGAGGAAATTGACAGCCTCGGTACCCGACATCTCGGCCCGGGCCGCGGTATCAACGTCCTTGGGGATGACGACTGGCGTGAAGCTCATCGCGTCGCCACCGGCCTTCGCGTCGACCTCGCGGAGCTCCGAAGCATCGACGAGATCCTCGGCCGGACGCCCCAGGCCGCCGTTGATAGCGAGGCGGATGTCCTGGCCCCGGCCCGACACGCTGCCCACAGCCCCCGTGGTCTGGCTCGGCATGAGCGCGAGCATGGAGGCCACGGCCACGATGGCGGCGACGGCGATCGGGAGGGAGCGCTCCGGGCAGGCGAACGGCCGCAGGGCGGAACGGACGAAGGAGGAAGCGGAGCCGACGGGGGCACTGGCACGGTCGGCGAACCATGCCCGGGTGCCTCGGGCGAACCGGACGCTCCGCTGGTTGATGCGGGCGGTCACGGTGTCGCGATAGGGGCGGCGGTGCGCAGGCTCAGCGGGGAGCTGCACGCCATCCGTCGGCTTCTGCAATACGGTTCTCCAGGCGCGAGGACCGGCGTGGACGGGGCACCTGGGGGTGCCGTGGCCGGTTCTCCGGGGTTCGCGATGGTGGTCAAGTGGTCCCCGAGACCAATTCCGGCGCGTTTCCGCGCTGTTTCCGGAATGACCGAACCCCTCCCGGACCCTACCAGAGTCCGTGCGAGGCGCGCAAACGGTCCCGCCCCGTGGGATGGGTGGGACCGGGGCACGAAACACCGGGCCAAATGTCCCGAATCTCGGTGAATCCGCCGGGCTCAGCCGTGAATCGCCGGCGTCACGGGACGCGACTGGGGCGCGCCTCAGTCCAGGCTCTTGGTCAGCGTCATCAGGAACTGCGCGTTGCTCTCGGTCTTCGAGATCCGGTTGAGGAGCAGCTCGATGCCCTCGTTGGTCCCGACCGCGGACAGCATCCGGCGCATCGTCCAGACCATCTTGAGGGTGCCTTCCTCGAGGAGCAGCTCCTCGCGGCGGGTGCCGGAGCGCTGGACATCGATCGAGGGGAAGATCCGCTTCTCGGCGAGCTTGCGATCCAGGATCAGCTCGGAGTTGCCGGTGCCCTTGAACTCCTCGTAGATGACGTCGTCCATGCGGGATCCGGTGTCGACGAGACAGGTGGCAATGATCGTAAGGGAGCCGCCCTCCTCGATCTTCCGCGCGGCGCCGAAGAACCGCTTGGGCGGGTACAGCGCGATCGGGTCGATGCCGCCCGAGAGCGTCCTGCCGCTCGGTGGCAGCGCGAGGTTGTACGCGCGGGTAAGGCGGGTGACCGAGTCGAGCAGGATCACCACGTCGCGGCCGGTCTCGACCTGGCGCTTGGCGATCTCGAGTGCCATCTCGGCGACGTGCGTGTGGTTCTCGGTCGGCTCGTCGAAGGTGGAGCTGATGACCTCGCCGTGGACGGAGCGGCGCATGTCCGTGACCTCTTCCGGCCGCTCGCCGATGAGGGCGACCATCAGGAGGATGTCCGGGTAGTTGGCGCTGATGCCGTTGGCGATGCTCTTGAGCAGCATCGTCTTGCCGGCCTTGGGCGGGCTCACGATCAGGGCGCGCTGGCCCTTCCCGATCGGGTTGACCAGGTTGACGAGGCGCTGGCTCAGGTTCTTCGGGTCCGACTCGAGATTGATCAGCTCGATCGGATGGATCGGCGTCAGGTCCCCGAAGTGCGGTCGCCGGCGGGCGGTGTCGGTATCGACGCCGTTGACGCTGTCGACCCGGATCAGGCCCCAGAACTTCTCGCCCTCGTGCGGGGCGCGGACCGCGCCGGTAACCCGGTCGCCGATGCGGAGGCCGAAGCGGCGCACCTGGCTGGACGAGACGTACACGTCGTCGTTGCTGGGCAGCAGGCCGTGGCGGCGCATGAACCCGTAGCCGTCGTCGACCACGTCCAGGATGCCGGTCGCATAGTCGAGGCCGGCCCGTTCGGTCTGGGCCTGCAGGATCTGGTCGACCAGGTCATCACGACGGTCGGAGGTCGCGTCCTCGATGTCGAGCTTGACACCAACCTCGCGGAGCTCCTTGACGGACATCTCCGTCAGGTCGCGGATGTCGAGATCGTTTCGCTCGCGCGCGGCTTCGAGCTCCGCTACCTCGTCCTGCTCCGTCACGGGCAGACGATTGCCACTGGTCTGGGCGCGTCGCCGAGGTCGGCGGTTGCGGCTGGGGCGCTGGTCGGGGCCGTTGGGCATTGGAGGGGGCACACCTAGATGGGTGGGGTCCGACACCGGGCGATCGGCGGGGAACGATGAGTCGCGCCACGGGCCGTTGTTCGCGCGGAATCTGGTTGCCTTCGCGCGCGGCCGGTGGGGATGGGCGGAGGATATCGGACGGCGCCGTGCGGCGTCAACGTCAATGTGCGGGTCTGTCAATGTGCGGGCCGTCGAAGTGCGGGCCGGGTGCCGAGAGGTCGGGGGTCGACCGAGCTTGCAGCGGGGCTAGGGTCCGCTCGATCGCGATCCACACCGGACGGAGGCGGGCTCCGTTCGGTGGACGGCCCCACAGCCAACGGAGGGCGGCCCCAGCCGGGGCACGGGTCCGCCGGCCGAACCGTAGAGCCGCCCCATGCCCTCAGGCCCGCACCGTACCAGGGCCCCGTCACGCCATGCCGGGCTCCTCCGGCCTGCGGCCATCGGCCTGGGTCAGCACAGAGCGTGGCACGCTTCTTGCGGGCCATGCCGAGATGCGGGCCGTCAACGTCAGGAGCGTGGAGGCTCCGACCTCGCCTGGATCGCGGGCGGCCAAAACCTGGCCGATCACGGTGGTAGATTGCGCCAGCCCCCGTCCTCACGCGGAAGCCGCCGATGACCACACGACCCGAGACGCGGTACGCCTGGAACGGCGACGTCGCGCTCGCCTACCAGGTGGTCGGAGATGGGTCGGTCGACCTCGTGTACCTCCAGGGCTTCTGCTCGAACATCGACATGCACTGGGAGAGCCCGCACCTGGCCCGTTTCCTCGCGGGCCTCGCGGGCCTGGGCCGTCTCATCGTCATGGATCGACGCGGATGGGGCTGTTCGGATCGCTTCTCGCCTACGGACGTGCCACCACTCGAGACGCTGACCGATGATCTCCAGGTGGTGCTGGACACCGTCGGGTCCGAGCGGGCCGTGATCGTGACCTCCTTCGAGAACGCATCCCTGGTGATGATGTTCGCAGCAACGCACCCGGAGCGGTGTGCGGGACTCGTGCTCATCGACCCGTGGGTTACCTGGATCGGGACGGACGAGACGCCGTGGGTTCCAGGCGTCGAGGCATACGTGCAAGGCCTCGCGAAGCTCCACGACGACTGGGGCACCTCCCGTTGGGCCAGGTCGATGAAGGACGGGCCCGAGCGTGACTGGTGGACACGCTACCAACGCGCTTCGATCACGCCAGGCTGCGTCGTCGCCGAGTTCCGGGCATACATGCAAACGGATGTGAGGGCGATCCTCCCATCGATCCAGGTCCCGGCACTGATCCTTTCTTCGACGGCCGGCAGCGGTGAGGACGACCCGGCGAACGGCCGCTTCGTGGAGCACCGGGTCGCCGGCGCCCGGAATGTGGAGCTCACCCCGCCGCCCGACGAGCTCAACTGGCCCCACTGGTACGGTCGCGCGCCCGCGATCCTGCGGGAGACGGGGGCATTCGTCGCGTCCATCCGCGAGGAGCAGGCCTCGTTCGACCGGGTGCTGGCGACGGTCCTGTTCACCGACATCGTGGACTCCACGGCCACGGCGGCCACCATGGGCGACGCCCGCTGGAAGGACCTGATCGAGCAGCACGACCGGATGGCGCGGGGGATCGTCGCCCGCTTCCGGGGCACCTTCGTGCGGGGCACCGGCGACGGCCTGCTGGCCACGTTCGACGGCCCGGCCCGCGGCGTGCGCTGCGCGGAGGCCCTGGTGGAGGCGATGCGGTCCCTGGGTATCGACGTCAGGGCCGGCCTCCACACGGGCGAGATCGAGCACGGCGGCAACGATCTCGCCGGGATCGCGGTCCACATCGGCGCCCGGGTGGGCTCGATGGCAAGGCCGGGTGAGGTGTGGGTCAGCTCGACGGTCAAGGACCTCACCGCGGGCTCCGGCCTCGTGTTCGATGACCGCGGCGAGCACGAGCTCAAGGGCGTTCCTGACCGCTGGCACCTGTACCGGGTGGTGAGCGGAGCCGGCTGAACCGCGGGAATGTGACGGAGCACCACGATCGCGCAGGAGTCGCGGAGAGGCGCTGGCTCTAGCTCGCCCGCCCCCGCAGGCCCTCGACGTCGAGGACGGTGATCTGCCGCCGCTCGGCAGCGATGTACCCCTGGCGCTGCAGCTGCTGGAGTGCCTTGTTCACGGCCTCGCGCGACGAGCCGACCCAGCCGGCGAGCTCCCGCTGGGTGATCGGCAGGCCGATCACCACCCCCGTGCCAACCGGCTCCCCGTAGTCGTCCGCCAGCTCGACCAGTCGATGCGCAACCCTGCCCACCACATCAAGCGCCGTGAACTCCGCCCGCTTGCGGTCGGCATCGCGAAGCCGGCCAACGATCGACCGCAGCAAGACGAGCGAGAGACTGGGCATCGTCTCCAGGGCGTCGAGGAACCGCTCGGCCTGGACGAACATGGCCTCGCCCTGCTCCACCACCGAGACCGTCGCCTGATGCTCCTCGCCGTCGATGGCGGACAGCTCGCCGAGCACGTCCCCAGCTCCGCGATAGCCGAGGACGGTCTCCTGCCCGTCCTCTGAGAACGTGGAGACCTTCACTCGCCCCGAGAGGAGCAGGACGACCCGGTTCGAGACGTCGCCCTCGCTGAACAGGACGGCCCCGAGCCGCAGGCGCTGCCGGCGGCCGTCGCGAAACGCAGCATCGAGCGGCCCACCGGGCAGAGCAGGCTCGGTCGTGGTCATCGGGTGCCCTCCATCGGCGTGGCGCGGAGCATAGTCCGCGCCGGGCCGTCCGATGCGACCGCCACCACGTATGTGAGCAAGTACCGCTCGGGCCGTGACGGTGTCCCTCGTGCGATCGACCCCGGGATCGCACAGTCCCTTCATCAGCACCGCACCAGCGGAAACGAGGAAGGAGCCGAGTGATGAACCCGATGATCAACCAGCAGCTCGTCCAGGCCCACCAGGGCCAGCTTCTCGCCGAGGCCGCCGCGGCCCGCCTCGCCGCTTCGGGCAAGCGCACGGCCGGACAGGCCGGCCGGACCACCGGGACGTCTCGGTTCATCGCCGCATTCACCGGGCTCATCGGGATCTCGGTCCACTGACCCCACGACGCCAGCACGAGAGAGCGAAGCACCCCGATGCCGTACCCCACAACTCCGACCGGCATGCGGGCCTTGGCGGGCGACTACCGCGACGCCGACGTCCGCTGGGCGCAGGCCCGCCGGTCCGCCAAGGTCGCCAAGGCCACCGAGGCAGCCGAGAGCTACGCACCAACTCGGGACGCTGCCCTTCCTGGCTCGACCACCCGCTTCGCGCGACTGCTCACGCTGATTCCGCGCGCACGCTGATCCCACGCACGCTGGTCCAATGCGACGGGAGAAGACCATGATCGCCCTCAAGGACGGCACGAATGTCGTGACGCGCGGCCTCCGCGATGCCGATGACTACAACGATGTGGCAGCCATCATCGAAGCCTGCCGGGTCGCCGACGGCTACGACACCGCACGCAGCGCCGACCAGTTCCGGGCAGCGGTCACGAGCTGGCCCGACTTCGACCCGGCCGAGGGACTGCGGCTCGCGGCGGACGAGGGCCAGGTCGTGGGGTTCGCCTACGGTGTCATGGATGGCGACCACCCCGACATCGGTCGAATCCTCTACCACGGTGGTGGCGTCCTGCCCTCCTGGCGCGGCCGGGGGATCGGTCATCGTCTGCTCGCCGAGGCGCAGGCGGCCGCCCGGCGCCACGCGGCCCGGCGCCCGGGCATTGCGCCCCGATCCGCCGTCTACCGGACGTTCGTCGCCGAATCCGACCAGGACTCGCGGGCCCTGCTCGAGACCGGTGGCTACGAGATCGCCCGCTACGGCTTCGCGATGGTCCGTCCGACCCTCGCGGACCCTCCCTCGCCGGAGCTGCCGCCGGGCCTGGAGGCCCGCCCCACCACCCCGGAGACCGCGATGCAGATCGCCCGCGCGATGGCCGAGGCGATGTCCGACCACTGGGGCGTGGCCGAGTACACCGATGCCGACCTGGCCGGCCAGCTGGGTCACCCACTGTGGGGCCAGATCGACGTGTGGCAGGTGGCCTGGGACGGCGACGAGGTCGCAGGCGGTGTGCTGGGCTTCATCAACGAGGAGGAGAACCGCGAGCTCGGGCGCTCTCGCGGCTACACCGAGTGCATCTTCACGCGCCGCCCCTGGCGCGGCCGCGGGGTCGCGACGGCGCTCATCGGCCGGAACCTGCGGCTGCTCGCGGAACGCGGGATGACCGAGGCTGCGCTGGGGGTGGACGCGCAGAACCCGAGCGGCGCGCTCGCCCTCTACGAGCGGGTGGGCTTCCAGCGCAGGCGAACGGACCTGATCTACCAGCGGGCGGCCTGACGAATCTCAGAGCGCGGAGCCGGTCCGGGGTCCGTCGACGTCACGAAGGATCAGGTGCGCGCACGGCGCCCACGGTGGCGAGGAGCGCGTCGATCTCGGCGAGCCGGGGCCTCGCCCCCAGGGGCGCCCAGAATGCGCGAGCCTCAAGGAGCCGGTCAATCCCTTCGGCCGCCTCGCCCATCGCCAGGAGGCAGCGACCAAGCCACATGAGCACGTATGCGCGCGGCACCAGCCATCCCTGGTCCGTCCATGTGGCGAGCGCCTGCTCGAATCCAACCCGCGCGGCAGCGAGCTCACCGTCCGCCTCAGCGAGCAAGGATCGGGCGGCCGCTCCGTCCGCAGCCAGACCTGCCCAAGCTCCGTCAAATGTCATCAGGTATGTGCCAGCGGTCTCGAGCGCCGATACCCGCCGAGCGAGCATCGGCTCACCGGCCTTCAGGCAGGCTGCGACCGTTCCTGCCACATCTGTCGCGACTTCGCCTGCGCTCAGATACCCGACCGCCGCCTCCAAGTGGTCCCGGGCCGCCACGCGATCGCCGGCGGCGAGGGCGATCCGACCCTGCAGCAGGTTCAGGCCACCGCGGGGCAGCCCGATGGCACTGAACGCAGCTTCAAGCTCCGCGAGGGACCCGATTGCCTGCCCCCGCTCCAGCCTCAACTCGATCAGGTCCGCTTCGGCGCAAGCGGCATCGAACGAATCGCCGAGCTCCACGGAGTCGGCGCGCAGTGCGACGAGCTCTTCCGCAAGGCCGTCCCACTGCCCGGCGTACATCAGGGTTGACGCCCTGCCGCGGCGCGACGTCACGGCAGGCAGCCCGTGGGCGTTGTCGAAGGCGACGGCCTCGTCGAGCACGGCGAGGGCTGCGGCCGCCCTGGGTGTACTGATGCCCAAGTTGTACAGGCTCGTGGAGGCCGTGTGGAGATCGCCGGCGCTCACCGCCAGATCGATCGCCCGCCGGAAATCCGCCTCGTTCCCCCGGGCGATCAGGGCCCGGGGCGGCGGAGACAGCCCCATTTCACTTGCGAGACTGATCGCTTCCTCGGCCAGTCGTGCTCCACGCTCCCAGCGATTTGCGCGGATCTCCACCATCGCCTCCTCGGCGAGGACCGCCAGCAAGGCCGGTCCGGGGCGCGCGGCGAGCACCTCGCGGGCCTCCGCCAGGATCGCCGACGCGCGCTCCCCCTGGGCCGTGTTCGTGAGTGCCACGGATAGTGGGACCGCGATCTCGGCGGCCGGGAGCATGTCGCCCCGACCGACGAGGAGCTCCCACGCGGCCTCCAATGCCCGCTTCGCCTCCACCGGGTCCAGGTCGACGAGTGCCCACCCTAGGCGCGCCAGCAGGTCCGCCCGTCGCGGATCGGCAGGGTCGAGCAGGGCGAGGGCGGCCCGGAGGTGGGCGACCCCACGCTCGGGCCGCGTACCCATCGCGTGCTCTGCAGCGCCAAGCAGCGCGTCCACAAGGCCACGGCGCAGGTCGTCGATCTCCTCGGTGGCACCAAGCGCCGTGGCCAGCTCCAGGGCGCGGCTGTAGTGCTCAGCAACAATCTCGGCGGTTCGGCCCCGTGTGCCGCCCGCCCGGTCCGAGATCCAGACCGCGGCAGCCCGGTGCTTCGCCATGCGGGCGGCCCGCGGCAGGGCCGCGTAGGCGACGTCGCGCAGGAGCGCGTGCCAGAACGTGTACTCGGCCTCGCCCTCCACCGACGACGGGTACGACGGCCGCGTCAACTCGCGACGGGCGAGGTCGGCCAGGAGGGGCTCCACGACGGCCGACCCCTGCTCCCCGAGCGTCGCCACGGCACCCGACCAGAACGTCCTGCCTACGACGGAGGCGTCGAGGAGGACGGGCTTGGACGAGGGCGGCAGGGCGTCGATGCGGGCGGCGAGCAGGGCTTGGATCGACGGCGGGACGGCATCCTCGTCGAGCTTCCCGTCACCCGCCGGGAGCTGCCGGTCAGCGAGCATGGCGGCGAGCTGCTCCGCGTACAACGGGCTGCCGCCCGCTCGATCGAGGATCGCCGCCACGAGCACGGGTGACGCGCCAGGGATGGTCGCGTCGACGAGCGACGCGAGGTCCCGCTTGTTCAGAGCGTCGAGCGAGAGGACGGTCGACCGCCGCGCACGTCCCAGCCAGGATGGGTGGCGCTCCTCGATCTCGGGGCGGGCAGTCGTCACGACCAGGATCGGCAACCCGGTCGCATTCGCGGCCAGGTGCTGGAGGAAGGCGACCATCGCATCGTCGGCCCAGTGGAGGTCCTCGACCACGATGACGAACGGACCGCCGCACGCGATCGACTCGATGAACCGGCGCCAGGCGGTGAAGGCCTCCTCGTGTTGCGGCGGGTGGCTGGAGGTCTCGAGCCCCACCAGTGGCGCGAGGCGCTCGCGCATCCAGGACCGCAGGCCGAGATCCGGCTCGGTGAGGACAGCGTCGAGCTTCACCGCGAGTGTGACCTGGTCGTCGGTCTCGAGGATGCCGGCATGAGCGGCGACGATCTCCCCCAGGGCCCAGAAGCTGATCCCATCGCCGTACGGCAGGCAGCGGCCGAGCCGCCAGGTGACGAGATCGGGCAGGGCGTCCACGTATCTCGCGAGCTCGCGGACGAGCCTTGACTTGCCGATGCCGGGGTCCGCGACGACGGTTACGACCTCGAGCGACGGCGTCGAGCGGGCGCGCTCGAAGAGGCGGACCAGCGATTGCAGCTCGAAGTCACGGCCGACGAATGGCGACGTCTCTGGGTGGAGCGTTCCGTCGGACCGGACCAGCGGGGCGATGGGGCGCCAGGCGAGCACCGGCTCGGCCTTGCCCTTGGCGACCACCGGCGGGAGCGCCTCGTACGCGAACAGGTGACGGGTCGCCCGGTACGTCGCCTCGCCCACCACCACGCCATCCTCTGGCGCGGCCGTCTGCAGGCGAGCGGCCACATTGACCCCGTCGCCCATGAGGTCGTCGGCATCCTCCAGCGGGTTGCCGTATGTCACGACCGCCTCGGAGGTGTTGATCCCGATGCGGGCGTGGAGGTCGAGGTCCGGCCGCTCCAGGTTCCTGCGGCGGAGCGCGTCGAGGATGGCGAGGCCGGCGCGCACGGCGCGCTCGGGATCGTCCTCGTGCGCCTGCGGGTACCCGAAAACCACCATCCCGGCGTCGCCCACGATCCGGGCGAGCGTCCCGCCGAAGGCCTCGGTCTCGCGGCGCAGGATCCCGTGGAACGGCCGGACCAGGGCCAGCACGTCCTCAGGGTCCGCGCCGTCAGAGCGCGCGGTGAACCCGGCAAGATCCGCGAACAGGACGGTGACGGTCTTGCGCTCCTCCCGCACCGGGGCGGGTGCGGCGACGAGGGGTTCCGCGCACGCGCCACAGAACCGGAAGCCATCCGGGTTCGCGGCGCCGCAGGACGCGCAGCCGACCATCGGCGGAGCATAGGCGCTGGCGAGAAGGGCGGATAGACCCCTTCGCCGTCGGCAGGTCTCCGTAACCGGTCAGACCCACTGGCCTCCCGGGAGCGGGGAACACGAGGAGGCAGGGGTTGGCGGCCCGTGCTACTTCCAGGGCCAGGTAGCCAGCCGGGGCCAGGTAGCTGGCCGGCCCGTGTCGGCGTCGGGCACAGCGTCCACGTGGTGGAAGACATCGGTCCCGAGCGAGCCCAACTCCTCGGTGAACGCCGACCACCGAAATGTCGATGGCTCCCCGAGCAGCCGGAGAGGCACAGTTGCCGAGACCATGGACCCGTCGGCCACCGGCACCAGAGTGGCTGTGGTCGCCTGGCTCCCATCGGCCAGCGGCCGGCGGTCGAACAGCATCCCGGTGAGCGCCTTGCCATCCCATCTTGAGTGCACGATGAACTCACACGACATCCGCATCGACTGCGTCGGATAGCCGCGAGGCGACTGCCCGGGGTCGATGTCGATGCAGAAGGACCAGCCCAGGGCCACGACCCCGTCGGACAGCTCCGGTTCGCCCGGCACGGCCGAAGCCAGCTGCTGTGTGAAGACGAATGCGCCGTCACGGAGCGCGATGCCAGCGCCGAGCAGGTCGAGGTATCCGGGTGCCTCGGCGTAGTCCGTCATCACGGCGTCGCCCTCGAGGTCTCGAGTGACGTCACCCGGCGACGGTGAGGCGGCCGCAGATGGCGATGAGGCCGGCGCGCTCGTGTTCGTGGGCGAGGCACCCACGGACGAGGGTGAAGGCACTCCCGAGCATCCTGCCGACACGACGGCGATGGCCACCAGGAACACGATCTGACTCGGGTGCATCGGAGCCCTCCTCCATGGGAACGGCGTCTGCCAACCCGAGGCTGTCACCGGAGCGTGGCCCTGCGCGAGGTAGGGCGTCACCCTCGGTGCGGTCGTTGTTCACGCACCGATGCCATCAACGCCGGCCCGGACCGCGCGGCGTCGAGGCCAACCAAGCCCTACGCCGCGCGTCAGTGCTCACACGGGTTCTCGACCACCACAGCGCAGAACTGCCTACGCCGAGAGCCGTTCCAGCATCTCCCGGGCGCGTCGGATGCCGATGGCATGCTCCTTGCGCTCGAACCGCTCGAGCGCGTCTGCGGCCGAGGCGCGAGCCTCGGCGGGGCGACCGGCGAGCTGGAGAACCTCGGCGCGATCGAGTGCGATCTCTCCCTGGTTCGCCAGGAAGTCGGTCGCGCTGATGCGCCTCCACCCCTCATCAGCCATGGAGAACGCCTTGTCCCAGTCGCGCCGTCGCGCGGCCAGGACACCGCCGAGCGACAGGAGCTCGGCGCCCTCGGGGAGCCACGATCCGTACGGCTCGAGCACATGCACGGATGCTGCTGCCTCGTCGTCCCGGCCGAGCGCGAGCAGCACCCTGGCGAGGCTCGGTGCGATCTCGCCCGGGTTCAACCCATCTCGGGCCGCCACCATCGCCGCGATCGTCGCCTGGAAGTGCGATGCAGCAGTCTCCAGGTCGCCCTGGCACCAAGCCACCCACGCGGCTACGGCTGACTGGGCGGAGGCGGCATCCCGAAGCCCGATCTCATCAGCGATCGCCCTAGCGGCGACGGCGTCCTCCATGGCCGCTTCCACCCTGCCAATCCGAGCGTTCAAGTCGGCACGGGTGCTCAGCACCGCTTCCTGGACCCACGGTTCCTCCGAGAAGCGCTCCACGAGCGCATCCGCCTTGGCGAGCGCGACCGAGGAAGGCGCGGGACCCGCGACGAGGCATCGCAACACGTTGGCAGCGGCCCACCCGGTACTGAACCGCTCGCCCAGGCGGGGTGCGAGCTCTAGTACCTCGCTCGCGTAGCGCAGACCGGTCGCCGCATCTCCCTGCATGATCGCCACGTTTACGAGCCAGTTGAGGGCGATGGTCTCGAGCCGGGTGCCTCCGTGCAGTCGAGCGGTCCGGAGCGCATCTTCGAGCATGGAGCGCGCCGCATCGAGATCGAACGACTTCGGGTCCCCGGAGAGCTGCTCCGCGAGCTGGAGGGTCCGAGCCCGCATCGTGTACACGGGGTCGACCCAGGCGATTGCCGCGTCCTCCAGTCGCGTGACGACACCCGGGAGCTCATCCGTGTTCCCGCCCCAGATGATGGCCGCGCCGAGGTTGTCCAGGATCTCCAGCTCCGCCGGATCGCCCTGGGTCAGCGCTGCCGCGCTGCGAAGGAGATCGATCGCCGCCCGGACGTCGCCGCGGTCGAGTGCCCGCGAACCCGCCGCCCCGAGCGCCCGACCCGCGCGGAGTCGGAGCTCGCGGTCCTCGGGCAGGCCCAGCTCCTCACGGTAGCGGTAGGCACGCTCGAGGTGGTAGCCGAGGAGCTCTCGCTGCTCGGCGATCCGGTCGCCGGCGACACCCTCCAGCCAGTCGGCGAAGGCGCGGTGGAGCCCCGAGCGCGCGCTCTTGGGGATCGCGTCGTAGGCGGCGTCGCGGATCAGCAGGTGCCGGAAGCGGTAGGCGTCCTCGCCGGGCAGGCTGGAGCGTTCCGGGGTGA
The DNA here is from genome assembly GCA_963754485.1 of uncultured Chloroflexia bacterium. Taxonomy (GTDB): domain Bacteria; phylum Chloroflexota; class Limnocylindria; order Limnocylindrales; family CSP1-4; genus CAIXZV01. The sequence goes on from CAVWFY010000013.1 coordinate 74,743, forward strand.
TCAGCTCCTTGCGGGTGAGCGAGCGGAGGTGCACGGAGAGGTCCGGCTGCACCGGCTCCGGGAGGAGGGCCGCGACGGACCCCCGGTGGAACTCCTTGCCGGCGACCGAGGCCGCCTCGACGGCTGCGCGCTCGCCGTCGGAGAGCCGGTCGAGCCGGGCCGAGAGGAGCGCCGAGACCGTCGGGGGAACCGCGACGTCGGCGAGGTCTCCCGCGACCACCCAACCCCCGTCGTCGCGGACAAGGCGCCCGTCGTCGACGAGCATCCGGATCATCTCCTCGACGAACAGCGGGTTGCCCTCGGCGACCTGCGTGATCCGGGAGCGGACCTTCGCCGGCAGGGCGGACGACCCGAGCAGGCCGTCGAGCAGGGCGTCGGTCTCGGTCCCCGAGAGCGGCGCGAGCGAGATCGTCGTCGCGTTCGTCTTGCCCCCACCCCATGCCGGGCGGATGTCGAGCAGATCGGGACGAGCCATGCACAGGAGCAGGATGGAGGCGTCGCGGCTCCAGTCGGCCACGTGCTCCACGAGATCGAGGAACGCCGGCTCGCCCCAGTGGATGTCGTCGAGGACGAGGACCAGCGGACGCTCCCGGCCCCGTGACTCGAGGAACCGGCGGATGGCCCAGGCGGTCTCCTCCGCGGTGCCCCCGGGGCCGACGGCGAACAGGGCTGTGAGGTTCGCCTCGAGGGCGGCGGCATGCTCCTCGCCGTCGACGGCGGCCGCGATCGCCGATCGGATTGCGTCCGCCTCCGCGAACTCGGGGAGGTCGAGGGCGCCCCGCAGCGCCTCGGTCACCGGATACCACGTGATCCCGTCGCCGTACGGGAGGCAGCGCCCCCGGAGGATCTCGGCGTCAGTGCCGGCCCAGGCCCCGAGGAACTCCTCGACGAGGCGGCTCTTGCCGGCGCCGGCGGATCCGAGCACGGTGAACAGGACGCACGCCCGGTCCGAGGCGGCACGCTCGAAGGCGTCCTCGAGCAGCGAGGCCTCCCGTCTTCGGCCGACCATCGGGGCATCCAGGCGCCGGGTCCGCATCGGCGAGAGCGAGGCGACGGCGACCACCCGGTATGCCGGTACGGGCTCCGCCTTGCCCTTGAGCACCAGCGGTTCGACCGGCTCGGCGACGACGGCGTCGCGGACGAGGCGGAAGGTCGGCTCGCCGATGATCACGCTGCCGGGCTCCGCGCTCGACTGGAGCCGCGAGGCCGTGTTCATCGTGTCCCCGATCAGCGGACGGCCCGTGCCGGGCGCCAGGACCTCGCCCGTGTGGATCCCGACCCTCGCGGCGATGGGGACCAGGCTGGTGGCAGCGAGGCCGGCGAGTCCGGCCTGGATCTCCACGCCGGCGCGGACCGCACGCAGGGCATCGTCCTCGTGGGCCACGGGAAGGCCGAAGACGCCGTTGACCGCGTCCCCGACGTACTTCTCCACCCTGCCGCCGTGCCGTTCGACGGTCGCCTGCACGAGATCGAAGTAGCGCTCCAGGGCGCCGCGCAGGACCTCGGGATCGTGCTGCTCACCGAGCGCCGTGGAGCCCACCAGGTCGCAGAACAGCGCGGTCACGGTCTTGCGGGTCTCATGGGCCGTTGCGGTGGCGCCGAGTGGAGCCCCACAGCCGACGCAGAAGGAGGCGTCGGGCGGACTCTTACGGCCGCAGGCAGGGCAAGTGAGCATCAGGCGGCCTCCGCGCACGCGCCACAGAACCGGAAGCCCTCCGGGTTCGCGCTGCCGCAGGACGCGCAGCCGACCATCGGCGGAGCATAGGCGCCGGGGCAAGCGTTCGCATCGTCGCCCCGCTGCTTGCCGAAGTGAAGAACTACCGGCCCGGGCGTGAGACCACCCCTACGTGTGGACCGGGCGACGGCGCGACCCTCTGGGCATCGAAACGAGCTCACAACAGCTCGATGAGGGTCCAGGGGAGCACGTCATGCCGCACATCGTCGTCATCATCGCCGCCATCCTCGCGATGCTCTTCAACGCAGTCGGGGTTCCCGGGCCGCGCGAACCAGCTGGCACAACAGCTGACCAGGCGCCGGACGTCGTGATGATGGTGCTCGACCAGATCGAGCATCGGGCGTGAGCGTCGGGACCTCAGGCGGGACCCGTGCTCGCTAGCGGCCCGCGGCCTCCGCGGACAGGTCGTCCGGGGCCGCCTGGCCGTCAAGCTCCGCGCCGGGTCCGACGGCGGTCAGCCGCGGCTCCACGCCGTTGCGCAGGGCCAGCGCGGTGGCCACGAACCCGTGGAACAGCGGGTGCGGCCGCTCCGGGCGGGACTTGAACTCCGGGTGGAACTGGCTGGCCACGAACCAGGGGTGGTCCCGCAGCTCCACGATCTCCACGAGGCGTCCGTCCGGCGAGAGGCCCGAGAGCAGCATGCCGGCCGCCTCAAGGGTCTGGCGGTACCGGTTGTTGACCTCGAAGCGGTGGCGGTGGCGCTCGTAGATGACCTCGGCGCCGTAGACCGCGCGCGCCTTGGAGCCTGCCGCGAGCTTCGCCGGGTAGAGGCCAAGGCGCATCGTGCCGCCCTTGTCCTCGACGTCCCGCTGGTCCGGCATGAAGTCGATGACCGGGTTGGCTGTGAACATGTCGAACTCGGTCGAGTTGACGTCCCCGGTGCCGATGACCTCGCGCGCGAACTCGATGACCGCGCACTGGAGGCCCAGGCACAGGCCGAGGTACGGGAGTCCCTGCTCGCGAGCCCAGTGGGCGGCCAGGACCTTGCCCTCGATGCCGCGATGCCCGAACCCGCCCGGGACCAGGACGCCGGCCGAGCCCGCGAGGCGCTCGTCCACGTTCTCGAGGGTGAGGGCCTCGCTGTCCACCCAGCGGACCTTCGCGTCGACACCGTTGGCCCAGGAAGCGTGGCGCAGGGCCTCGGTCACCGAGAGGTACGCGTCGGGCAACTCGATGTACTTGCCGACGAGCGCGATCTCCAGCGTCGGCTTGGGCGCCTTGATCCGCTGGACCAGCGCACGCCAGCCGTCGAGGTCCGGCACGGCCTCGGGGTCGCCCAGGCCCAGCTCCCGCACCACCAGCCGCCCGAGCCCAAACGCTTCGAACTGGAGCGGGACCTCGTAGATCGTGTCGGCCGTCGCCGCCGGGATGACCGCGTCCACGTCCACGTCCGTGAACAGGGCGATCTTCTCGCGGATCTCGTCCGGCACGTCGCTGTCCGAGCGCAGGACGATCACGTCCGGCTGGATGCCGATGCCGCGCAGCTCCTTGACCGAGTGCTGGGTGGGCTTGGTCTTGAGCTCGCCGGTGGCGGAAAGGCCTGGCAGCAGCGTCACGTGGACGTACAGGACGTTGTGGCGTCCCTGGTCCTTGCGCATCTGGCGGATGGCCTCGAGAAACGGCAGGCTCTCGATGTCGCCGACCGTGCCGCCCACCTCGACGATGACCACGTCCGGGTCTCCGTCGCGCGCGACGCGCGTGATCCGCTCCTTGATCTCGTTGGTGATGTGCGGGATGACCTGGACCGTGCCGCCGAGGTAGTCCCCGCGCCGCTCCTTGGCGATGACCGCGGAGTAGATGCGGCCGGTCGTGACGTTGGAGCCCTGGGTCAGGTTCTCGTCGATGAACCGCTCGTAGTGGCCCAGGTCCAGGTCCGTCTCCGCCCCGTCGTCCGTGACGAACACCTCGCCGTGCTGGTACGGAGACATCGTCCCCGGGTCCACGTTGATGTACGGGTCGAGCTTGAGGATGCGGACGCTGAGGCCCCGCGCCTTGAGCAGGCGGCCGACGCTGGCGGCGGTGATGCCCTTGCCGAGGGAGGAGGTGACTCCTCCGGTCACAAAGACATACTTCGCCATGGGTCGCGGTCCTCCGGGGTTTTTCCCATGCTATCGAATCGATACCCTCCCGGACAACCGGAATCGCCGCGGGCACCGGTTGCTGTTCGGAGCCGAAGGCGCGGAAGACAGAGGAGACGGGGCGGAGCGCATGTCGAGATACATCCTGCTGTACCTGCTCACGGTGCCGGTCTTCCTGCTGATCGACCTCGTGTGGCTGGGGCTCGTCGCTCGCGGCTTCTACCGGAGCCAGATCGGTTCGCTGATGGCGGATCCCATCGTCTGGCCGGCGGCGATCCTGTTCTACCTGCTGTCGATCGCGGGGATCATCTTCTTCGCGGTGGTGCCGGCGATCGACGAGGGAAGTTGGACGAAGGCGCTCATCCTAGGCGCGGCGTTCGGCTTCTTCACCTACATGACGTACGACCTCACGAACCTCGCGACCATCCAGGGCTGGCCCGTGACGCTCGCCGTCGTCGATATCGCGTGGGGCACCGTGCTGTGCGGGACCGTCGCCACGCTGAGCTTCCTCATCGGGACGCGCGTGCTGGAGCTGTGACAGGTGCCCTGCGGCCACCTGGTTGACGCAGTGATACCGCTCGGTATCATCCGACCATGCCGATGACCCTCCGCCTGACCGCCGCCGAGACCGAAGCCCTGCGCGAGACCGCCCGTCGCGAGCGCCGGTCCATGCAGGAGGTCGCGCGCACCGCGATCGACGAGTACGTGACCCGTCGGACGCGGCGTCGCGATGAGCACCTGGCGACGATCGTGCAGGAGGATGCCGAGCTCCTCCGCCGACTCGGGAGCCTGTGACCGAGCACCTCGATCTCGACGACCTGCTGGCGGCCGCGGAGGCGGCGCTCGGCCGGCCGGCCGAGGTGCGGGACGCCGGGCTGCTCGAGGCGGCGGTCGCGCGGAGCCGAGCCAGCGTCTACGGCGAGGATGCGTACCCGGACCTGGATGCGAAGGCGGCGGCGCTGCTCCACTCGATCGTCACCGGCCACGCCCTGATCGACGGCAACAAGCGGCTCGGATGGGTCGCCGTGCGGCTGTTCTATCGGCTGAACGACCGGGACCTGCGAGCGCCGATTGAAGATGCCTTCGACCTGGTGGTGTCGATCGCGGACGGCTCGATCCGCGACGTGGCGGACATCGCCGCCCGCCTGCGCGAGTGGGCCGTGGACCGGCCGGTGTGACAAGGCGGCCCCGCGGCATCCGTCGGACGCGCGGCAGCGAACCTGTGGCATGAACGTCCGAATCGGGATCGCGGCTGCCTCGCTGCTGCTCGTCGTCACGGTGGCACCCGTCGCCGCCCACGCTCCGATGGTCGTGGAGCCCGGCAACGAATCGCCGGGGACGGCCTTCGTCCTCGCCGATCCCACGCTCTCGCGCGCGATCGGCGCGACCCTGGACGCGCCCGGCGAGGTGGACTGGTACCGGATGGACTTGCGGGCTGGCGACGCGCTCGTCGTGGAGGTGACGGCCCCCGATGCAGCCGGCGGCATTCCCACCTCGTTCGCCGTGCTGGGCCCGGGGCTGCCGACGCCCTCGGACGACAAGATGGCCGAGCTCGCAGCCGCGGCAGGGGTCGATGGCGCCCTGGCGCACGAGGCGGAAGGCGGCGAGCGCGAGGTCCACGGCGGCCTCGGCTTCATCGCCTGGGGCGGCGTCCGGACGACGGCCCCCGCTGACGGCACCTACTGGGTAGCCGTGCGGGCGGCCGAGGACGGCGCGACCGGCAAGTACGTGCTGGCGCCCGGCGTCCGCGAGGAGTTCGGGCCCGAAACCGTCGGCGGGATGGCAGACCTCGTCGCCTTCTTCAACGCCCCGTGGCCCTCTGAGCCGGGCTCACCCGTCCCCACGGACGGGGCGGACGGGACGGTGGTCACCGTCGTCGTGCTCATGATCGCGGGACTCGTGGTCGGTGGTGTGCTCGTCGCCGGGCTCCGGCGCGGGCGGCGAGCCGCCCAACCCGCGCCGTAGCACCAAGGCGAAGAGAACCCCGTAGCAGGGCGACGGACGCCAGTCCGGCTGAGCCCCGTGGATCGTCGGGGAGACCAGCACTGGCTCGGAGCCGACCGGATCGATGAGCGCCAGCTGGACGTCATCTACCGTTCCGCTCTTGCTCGTCGAGATGGCGACCGTCACGACGATGCGCGTGCCGTCTGGCGACCAGCGAGGCTGGGTGATGCGCCAGTTCGCGTCGATCGACGACGTTCGGTGGCAAGCACGACAAGCGCGGGACGCACCCGGGGCATCGCTGCTCCAGCCCCGCGTGCAGACGCACGAGCCGGACGACGTCTCATCGCCTCAACGATCGTTCGAAACATCACTCCTCCACCCGATCTGCCGGGCAGCCGAGCGGCCGGCCCACGAGGTATGGGGCAGGGAGGAGCGCGCGAGGTTCCGTCTTCGCCGAACGAGACCCAGGACGCGACTCGCAGCCCCGCTCTTGGCCCTATCGTCCGAAGAGCAGTCCGGCCAGGTGCGGATGCATCGCCACGAACATGCCGACGACCGCCGCGATGGCGACCGAGACGACCCGGATGCGCTCGAGGGATTCCTCGGCGCGGGCCTTGCGCGCCGTCGCATCCGCGTCGACGTGGCGAACGGGGGCGCTGGCGTAGGAGCGGAGGCGCTGCCCGAGCAGCTGATCGAGATTGGCCCCGTCGGAGCCGGGTGGCATGAGCCCGCCCATGTCCGCCTCGATGCGGGTGAGCCTGCTCTCAACCGGCGGCTTTGACCTGCGGACTGCCAGGCCCACCTCGGACATCGACAGCCCGGCGACGTGGCGCAGTGCCAGCAGGGCGCGATCCTCCGGGTCCAGCCGCGCGAGGGCGCTCACCAAGGCTTGGTTGGCCGGAAGGTCCGCTGCTGGTGCGGCCGGAGGATCGGTCGGGCGGTCGAGCTCAGGCGTGGTCGCACCGCGCGCATCCCGGCGTCTCGCCAGGTCCGTCGCCTCGGCTGCAGCGAGCGAGCACAACCACGAGCCGAGGGCCTCGGGCGTCCGCCTACGGCGCAGGCCGGTCCAGGCGTCGAACCAGGCCGTCTCGGTGGCGGCGGCCGCAGCCGCGGGATCGCCCAGGATCACGACCGCGACCCGCGTCAAGCGCTCGTTGTGCAGCCGGACGATGCGGGCGAAGGCCGCGCCGTCGCCCTCGGCCGCACGCCGAACGAGTACCTCGAGGGCATCCTGGGCCGCGGCAGGGCGGGAGCCTGTCATGTCCGGTGTTCGTCCCGGGCGGAGCCGTGGATTGCCTGCTGACGCGCCTTGGGGACCGTGAACGGCGAGGACGGCCAGGATGCCGAGGACGAGAGGCTTCACGGCAGTCCCTGCGCGCGCGAAGGCCGGCGACCCGCCCAGCGGATCGCCGGCCCTGTCTGCTCGCGCCTAGCGGGTCAGCACGCCCACGTAGTGGTCGATGACGCCGCCTTCGTCCGTGTAGTCGCCGACGAGGTTGCCGCCGCCGTGGATGCCCTCGTAGGCACCGGTGCCCGAGATGACCTTCCAGCCACCCTGGTCCTGCGGGGAACCGTTGGCCGTGGCGGCGTTGACGCGGATGGTGAGGGAGTCGGATCCGCCGGCACAGGTGAAGGTCTTGTCCAGGTGGAAGGTGCCGGCCCGGCCGCCGCCGGCGAACCGGAAGTTGGAGCTCGTGGAGGTGCCCGAGGAGCAGAAGCCGCCGGTGGCGACGAACGTCTCGGTTCCGCCGAAGGCGGGGACCGTGAGCGTGATCTCCACGGGCGACGCCGCCGAGGCGGTCGGTGCGAGCAGGGCCGCCGCGATGAGACCGGCCGCGAGCGGGCGCAGGAGCGGGACGCGCATTGGGTTCCTCCCAGTTGGCTGGTGCGGCTGGCGCCGCGTTCACCATGTCTGGCGTCTGGCGTTGGCACTTCGTTGCGCCCGTTTCGCGTCGTTCCGCGCCCGGTCGTCCGAGCGCTGGCGGCGCGCGATCGCCTTATCGGGCGACGCGCTGCCATTCGGGCATGTCGCCCGTCCAGGGCAGCTCCGTCGTCGTGCCCGTGGCCGGGTCCACGAGGTAGGCCTTCATGGTCTCCGCGACCATCTGGATGACGGACCGCCCATCGGGCGACCAGGCCTTCCAGAGGTCGGGGTTGCTGGTGTCGTCGTTGCGGACGCCGAACTCCCGGCCCGGTGCCGACCCGTCAGCCGGCAGCATCGCAATCGAGCCGGAACCATCCGTGGCGCCCTGCTCGGTCGGGAACACGAAGTGCTGCACGAGGAGCTGCGTGCCGTCGGGCGAGAAGATCGGCCAGGCCTCGTTGACACGGACTTCCTTGGGCCCGGGGAGTTCGTGGTCGTTCGAGCCGTCGGCATTCATGACGTGGATCCGGAAGTGGGTGAAGAGCGAGTCCTGGTCGGACGTGACGGCGTTGTACGCGATCGTCTTCCCGTCCGGCGCCCAGGCGGCGCCAGACAGCGTGTACTGCGGGCCGAACGCTGTCTGGCCGGACCGCGCGATCGGGCGGAGGTTGCCGCCGTCGGCGTCGGCAAGGTAGAGCCCCAGCGCCCCCGCGCCGGTCTTCGCGTGTGCCCGAACAAGGAACGTGCCGGGGTCGACCGGGCTCCAGAACGCCTCCCACGGGACCAGGTCGTCGAACACGATCTCGCGGGCCCCTGAGCCGTCGGCCTGGACGTCGTAGAGGCGCTGGGTGCCGCCGGGGAAGAACCCGCTCACGAGGAGGTGCTTGCTGTCGAGGGCCCACGACAACTGCGACCAGCCCTCGCCGATCGGGTCGGGGAGGAGCTGGCGCGGGCTCCCTCCGTCGATGTCCACGGCCCAGAGGTAGTCACCACCGTCGCCCGTCTCGGCATACACGACGGTCAGGCCGTCCGGCGCCACGTACGGCGCGTACTGCCTTGCCGGGCCGGTGACGAGTGGCTTGGTCACGGCGTCGGCGGCCATGCTGTCGCGGATGGAGATGTCGCCATCGGTCGGGTACACGATCGAGCCGTTCACAGCGGGGCCGACCGGGAGCGGGACCCTCGGACGGGAGCCGACAACGAACAGCGCCGCGGCGGCGAGGACGAGCAGGGCAACGATCGCGACGAGGACCAGCGGGCGCAGGATCGGTCGCAGGATCGGTCGTCCGGCCCGGGCAGGCGCGAGGGTCGCGTCCACCGGGAGCCACCTGCCGGGGAAGGTCCAGCGCGGCCGCTGCGACGTGCGCTCGGTCTGCCGGAGGATGTCGTCGAGATAGTCGGGCCGGCGCGGCGCGGCGATCTCGTCGATCGCGGCGGTGATGCGCTGCTCGAACGGGTCGAACCGGTCGATGGTGGTCATGCCGTCGTCCCTCCCTGTGGGCTGGGGACGGGGGGCACGTCCGTGATCAACGTCCGACGCAGGCCCTGCATCGCCCGGTGGAGCCGCGACTTCGCCGCCGGAAGCGAGATCCCGAGCGTGGACGCGGCCTCGGGCAGGGGGTAGCCGAGGTAGTAGTGGAGGACGACGAGCGCGCGGTGCTCCGGGTCGAGTCGGGCCAGCGCCCGTTCGACCAGGTCGCGGTCCGCGAGGCTGCGGGCGTTGTCGGTGGTGGCGACCGGCTCGTGGATGGGATCGATCTCGACCTCGATGGGACGGCGCCGGCGCCGGCGGGCCTCGTCGAGGCAGCTGTTCACGAGGAGGCGGTGGAGCCAGGCGTCGAACTTCTCCGGGTCCCGAAGTCCTGGGAGGTCGCGCCAGGCGCGCACCATGGCGTTCTGGACCGCGTCGCGCGCGAGCTCCGGGTCCCGCAGGGTCAGGCGGGCGGCAGCGTCCAGGCGGGTGGCGGACGCCGTGACGAGCACGGCGAAGGCGTCGTGATCGCCCCGCCCCGCCCGCTCGACGAGCTCCCGTCGGTCCACGGTCCCTCGATCCTTCACGCCGGGCCGGCATCGCTGCCGGTGCCCCTGCCCGGCACACTCGGCCGGATCTGCAGGGTATGGCGTCGGCGCAAGGGGTTTCGTTTCGGGGACGCTCCGGAGGCAGCCGGTCAGGACCCTTCGCGGGCGATCCTCGCTGCCGCCTGTGTCAGCAACCCGAGATCCGGCGACCGCTCGCGGTTGGTGAGCAACGCCACCGTGATGTGGTCGTCCGGGTACCGCGACAGGTGGGTGTAGAAGCCGTTGATCCCGCCGTCGTGGAAGACACGCTGCGAACCACGCTCGTCGCCGACGTACTGACCGTAGGCGTAGCCGAAGCCGGCCTGGTCGGTGGATTCCACGAGCGGCGTGAAGTTACCGGGCCATGGCGGCCGCCGGCGCCAGCTGCTCCGTGTACAGCGCCTCCTCCCAGCGGTTGAGATCCAGGACCATCGAATACAGGCCGCCGGCCGCGTAGGGCACGGACATGTCCAGGGGATCGGCCACCTTGACGCCCATGGAGTACCCGGTGGCGAGCCCGGACGTGTCGCCGTGCTCATAGCCCGAGTCCTTCATCCCCAGCGGCCCGAAGATCTCGTCGTTCAGAAAGGCCTCGTACGACTTCCCGGACGCCCGCTCGATGACCATCCCCAGCAGCACGTACCCCGTGTTCGTGTAGCTGAAGGACTCGCCCGGTGCCCACGTCAGCGGGATGTCGGCGGTTCCCGGTTCTGTCCTCGCGCTGGCCGTTGCCCGTGCCGTACAGGCACGCGCAACGGAGCGAGACCCGGGCGACGGTGCCCCGTCCGGACGCACCGACGGTCGCCCGTGCCACGTGGACACGAGTGCTCGTCGAGGCGGGCGCCTCGTGGCCGACGGTACCCCGGAGCGCCCCCACGACCTGCATTCCGTGTCTATGCGGCACGGGGGTGCGGCGACGCAGGACGAGATGGCGCGGACGCGGGACGCGGGGCGCGTCGGCGCCGTGCGCCTCAACGGCCGAGCGCGACGCCGCGGGGCGGGCCATCGAGCAGCGTGACGACGCCACCCTCGACCCGTATCCACGCGATCCCGGGGCCGGGCCAGGGAGCATCGGGCGTGACGAGTGCCGCGACCACGTCCCGAGTCCGCGCCGGGTAGGCTGCGCCCAGCGTTGCCGCATACCGGTTCGCCACCTCGCGAGTTGCCGCGGTCGACCGAAGCACCAGCAGGCGGCTGGTCGCGGCCCCACCGTCGGCGGTCGCGAACCGCCACAGATCGGCCGAGGGCAGCGACAGCTCCTTCTCCCGATGCCATCGGATCTGCTGTTCGAGGCGGCGGATCTCGCTCTGGATCTCGCTCGCCACGAGCAGCGGCCGTGTCCGCTCGGTGAGCACGAGGTCGATGACGCCGCGCGCGGGATGCACGACCACGACCTCCGGATCCGCGATCCAGCGGTTGTTGAGGGCGCGAATCAGGGTCTCCTCCATGGGAGCCTGGAAGCGGTCGCGAATCCGAGGGCCGGTGTTCGGGAATGCCTTGATGGACAGGTCCGCGCCGAGAACCGTGGCGATCGCGGTGAGGACCGCCACCCCTGCTGCGCGATCACCCCGCTCGATCCTGCTGAGGAAGCTGCGGTCGATGCCGGCCTCCCTCGCGACCGCGGCAATCGACAGCCCGGCATCCGTGCGGAGATCACGGAGGCTGCGCCCGATCGCGCGCTGCGTCTCAACGCTGGCATGCCGAGCCTGGAGCTGGAGCTTGGTCTCTCCCATCGAGTACTCCTTGGGGGCCCCGGATCGCGGGCCCCGCGTGTCGCACAGACAACCATGGCGGTCTTAGGCCGCGCTTATGCCGATCCCGGGGGGCTGGTTGCCTGCCGGCGAAGGCCTCAGGCTCGATCGCGTGCCGGACAGGCGCGCGCAAGGGATGAGTGGCCGATCGCTGGGGGTTCGGTGCTCGTTCGGACGCGCAGCCATGCCTGTGAGGCACGACCCGGCCAAGGGGAGGGGCAACCCGGAAGGGCCTCAGGCGACGCCGGGCTCGCGCCTCAGGCGCCCGGCTCGCCCTCAGGCCCCTCGCATCCTCACCCTCACCACGCCCGGCACCACGCTTCGCCGCCGCGTCAGCCACACCCCGAACACGATCACCGCGCCGCCGGCAACCTGGGCGATCCCCACCGGCTCGGCAAGGAAGACGGCCCCCAGCACCACCGCGCCGAAGGGCACGAGGAACTGGGAAACGGTCACGCGCGACGGGCCCACCAGGCGGATCGCGTTGAACACCAGGACGTTGGCCACGGCGGCCGCGAATGCGCCCGAGTAGATGATCCCGAGCACCGCGGCCGGCGACACCTCGGGCGGCGGCGAGGTCGCGATCTCGTACGCCCCGAACGGCAGCAGGAACAGGGTCCCGCCGAGCACCGCCCACGCGGTGGCCTGCAGCGGGTCCACCTGGCGCAGCATCCGCGTGCCGGCGATGGTGTAGACGGCCCACAGGACCGCCGCCCCCAGGGTGAGCAGCTCGCCGACGAGCGACGCCCCCAGTGACAGCTCCTGGCCCGCGGTCACCACGACGGCGACACCCGAGAACGCGACCACGGCGCCCAGGAGCTTCGGCGCGCTGAGGCGGTCCATCCCCACGGCGCCAGCGAGCAGCACGGTTAGCACGGGCGACACGGCGATGATCAGGGCGGAATCGCCCGCGGTGATCTGCGTCAGCCCGATGCTCCACAGGAGCTGGTACCCGCCGAAGCCCAGCATCCCCAACCCGACCAGCACCAGGGCCGTGCGCCCCGGCGGCCGGACCGGACCCAGCCGCCAGCGGACGAGCAGGAACAGGGTGGCGGTCGCCACGACGTAGCGGAGGGACGTGAACGTGAGGGGCCCGAGCGCCTCGACGGCCGCCTTGGCGACGACGAAGTTGGCCGACCAGATGACGACGGTCGCGAGGACCCCCAGCTCGGCCAGGCGCCGCTCACGCGGGGTCGCGACGGGGCGCTTGAAGCCTGCCCCGCGCCCGGACGCGGCCGACACGGAGACGCCCGCCGTGCCGGCGGGCGTCGAACCAGGAGCTTGGCGGCCGTCAGACTCGGGGTCCGGCGGCGGGGGCGCGTCGATCAGGCGCCTTCCTGCTCGAGCTCGAGCGCCTCCTCGTCGTCCTCCTCGGTGAGCTTGAGCCAGACGAACAGTCCGGCGAGCACCACGAGCGGGATCACGATCAATGCGCCAAGGGTGACCCCCAGCGCGACGGCAACGGTCTTCAGTGCCTTCATCGGCCTGGGCCTCCTTCGTTACGACGCGGTCAGCGTGATTGTGCCCCCGATGCGGCGGCCTGTCACGAGCCGTGCGACCCTCCGACGCTCAGCCGGCCGCTCAGCCAGCCGGGTCGGTCGGCTTGTTGCGGAGCGACGGGGCCTGGGCGACGAGGCCCTCGACGTCGTCCCGCGTGAACTCCGCGAGTTCGTGGTGGACGCCGGCCTGACCGCCCACGTTGAGGCGAACAACATAGGCGCCCTCCTGCTCGAAGAGAAAGACGTCCTTGGGCTTCTGCTGGTCGATCCAGTGCCCGATGACGCGCAGCGCCTGCTCGTGGAGCCCGGCAACGGGCTCGGCTGCCCCGGCGGCCTCGGCGGACCCGCGTCGCTGGGCGGCCTCCTCCATGAACTTGGCGATGTCCTCGTCGAGGAAGGACAGCGTCTCCTTGCCCATGACGCCCACGGTTTCCGACCAGGCCGAGTTCGAGGCACCGGCGGCCGCCAGGCCCTGGACGATGAACCCGTCCGGCACCTCGAGCAGCAGGATGTCCCGCATGCCGTGGCCGTCAAGAAAGGCGCCGATCGAGCGGAAGACCTCTTCGAAGTCCTGGCGGGGACTTCCCTCGTAGATCCGCATGTTTGCTCCCTCGCTGCGGCGTCCCAGGCCCCACGGGGGCTGCCCCGGATCGGTTGGCTACGAGCCGGTGGTCCGGTCGAGCAGGCCCAGCTCGCGGGCACGTCGTTCGCTCGATCGGAAGATCGCGATCGCCGCGAGTGTAACCAGCGACCCGGTCACGAACAAGGCGCACAGGACCGTCGTTGCGTCCGGCGCGGCGGTTCCGGTGACAGCGGTCCACAGGGAGCCCTGGCCGCCGATGGACGACGGGCCGTCCGGGACCACCGCGAGGCGCACCGCGGCCAGCCACCACGTGATGGGATTGGCGAGGCCGATCGCCTGGACGGCATAGGGCAGCACGGCAAGCGGGAAGACAACGCCGCTGATCAGGAACAGCGCGCCGGCGAACGCGTCCGGGTAGGACCAGCTCTCCTGGCGCGTCTGGAGACAGACCGCGGCCAGCAGCACGCCCAGGGCGATGATCGGCACCAGGCCCATCACGAGCGCGGCGACCAGCAGCGGCCAGTCGACCGCCGCGAGATCCACCCGCAACCCGAGCACGATGACCGCGAACACCAGGGCGACGACCGTGCCCATCGCCCCCGTCGCCAGGCGCGCGCCGCCACGGCCCACGAGCAGCACGAGAAACGTCGCGGGGCTCACATAGAGGTACTTGAGCATCCGGTAGCGCTCCCGGTCCTCGAGCACGGACCAGGCCGGGCCCGCGATCCCCGCCACGAGCATCGCCCACAGCGCGCTGCCCAGGACCACGAAGGTCCGGGCCTCCTCGCTGGCGGTCCCGCCGATGATCTGGATCATCACGACCAGCAGCAGCAGTGAGAAGACCGGCCGGGCCACGGTGTAGATGATGAACAACGTGGGATCCGTCCAGTTGGACTCCACGCGCCAGCCCAGGAGCATCGAGGTCCGCAGGCTGCGGGCCGTGTCGGCCCAGCCGCCGCCCTCGGCCCGGACGGGATCGAAGCCGGTCATGCCGGCGGTCCGGGTGCTCACTGCCAGCGGATCGAGAGGCTGCCGCGGGACCGGGCCATCCGCTCGATCCTCCGGATCATCACGCGGGCCAGGAGCGTGAACACCACCGTCATGGCGACGAGGATCAGCGCCTCCACCTCGGGCGACGGCGTGCCGGTGATGTACGGCTGGCCGGCGAAGACGAGCTGGCGCATGGCGTCGAGGCCGACGGCGAACGGGATCGTCGCGATCGCGACCGCGCCCAGGGCGCCCAGCCGGCCGACGGGGAAGTTGAGGCCGGACACGAAGTACACGGGCTCGATGAGGACGTTGGTCATGTGGAACGCCTCGCGGCCCCAGAGCAGGAACAGGCTCGCGAGCGCCATCCCCAGCCCGTACAGGGCCGACAGCGTCAGCAGGAACACCACGATCACCAGGCCCCATTGCTGGACCTCGAAGGTCACCCCAAACACGAGCGCCGAGATCACGAGGACCGCGGCCGCCCGCAGGGAGCTCATCACCAGGCCGCCCACGGCCATGCCCAGCAGCACCGCCATGAGGTTCATGGGCGCCGCGAAGTAGAGCTCGAGGTTGCCCTGGCTCTTCTCCCAGTAGAGCTGCCCGGCCATCATCCACACGACGTTCAGCCAGAACGCCGACAGGGCTCCGCCGAGCACGACGAAGCCGACGTACGCCTCGGGCGCTTCGAGCGCGCGGTAGACGAGCACGAACGCCGAGGTGGTGAGGAACGGCAGCAGGATCTCGAAGAACAGCCACGACGGCTCGCGGAACATCCCGTGGATACGCGGGTAGGCACGTCCGCCGAGCGCGCGCAGGTTGTTGGATGCCACCTGGCGCCGCGTCCAGTCCGAGGCTGTTCGGGGATCCGTGCCGCCGCGCGAGTGCGCGAAGATGCCGGCGGGATCCGTCATTCGCCGAGCTCGGGGGGCTCGTTGGGCTCGCGCTCCCTCGGCGGCGCCGCCGGAGCTTCCGGCTCGTCCTCATCGGTGAAGCCCCGCCCGACGAGCTCCACGAACACGTCCTCCAGGGTGGGCTCCGACTTGCGCAGCGCCAGGATCTGGGAGCCCAGGCCGGCGAGGGCGGTCACGACGGCACCCAGCGCACTGTCCTCCTCGAGCACCAGGTTGACCGCCACGCGCTGGGCCTCCGGATCCATGTCGGCGGCCAGGGCGGCCGAGACGACGCCCGGCAGCCGCGCGAGCGACGGTGCTCCCCCGTCGAGCTGGTCCAGCTCCAGCCGGAAGATGGACTCCTGCTGGACGCGTCGCTTGAGATCGTCCGGGCTGCCGATGGCCAGGATCCGGCCGTGGTCCACGATGGCGATGCGCTCGCACAGCTCGTCCGCCTCGGCCATGTAGTGCGTGGTGAGCAGCACGGTCCGTCCGGGCACGGCGGCCTTCCACTGCAGGACGAGGTCCCGGATGCCGCGCGCAGCGGCCACGTCCAGACCCAGCGTGGGCTCGTCCAGGAACAGGATCCACGGGTCGTTGAGCAGGCCCCGGGCCATGTTCATCTTCTGGCGCTGGCCGGTGGACAGGGTGCTCACCCTCTGCAGGCGCTGGTCACCCAGGCCCACGGCCTCGATCAGCTCGTCGACGCGGGCCCAGCCCTCCTTGCCCGCCAGCCCGTAGAACTGGCTGAACATCCAGAGCTGCTCGCGGACGGTGAGGATCCCGTAGCCCGACTGCTCCCCGCCCGCGACCATGTTCATGATCCGGCGGATCCGCTTCGTCTCGGTCGCCACGTCGAAGCCGAAGATGCTCGCGCGGCCCTCGCTCGGCAGCAGCAGCGTCGTGAGGATCTTGATCAGCGTGGTCTTGCCGGCGCCGTTGGGCCCCAGGAGGCCGAAGAACTCGCCCGGTGCCACCTCGAGGTCCACGCCGGCGAGCGCGATCACGGGCTCCGGCTTCATGTCGTAGACGCGGCGGAGTCCGGTCACGGAGATGGCGGGCGGCAGGTTGGAGCCGGTGTGCTCGGCGGACATGGAAGTTGCTCGGGACGATGCTTGCGGGAGTCCGCAGCGTACCACTCGAGGCGAGCTGGATCGGCCAGCGGGGCTTGACACTGGGGTTTATCCTCACTAAATCGGTAGACTTGCCCGACTTCGTGATATCGGTGGCGGACTCCACCCGTCCCGCCCGGAAAGGTCGTCGCAGCGTGCAGACCCTCATCGTCCTCGCCGTCGTGGGCCTCATCGCCCAGCTCGTTGACGGCTCCCTGGGCATGGCGTACGGGGTCACCTCCACCACCCTGCTCCTCACGGTGGGGGTCACGCCCGCCGCGGCGTCGGCCGCCGTCCACTTCAGCGAGATCGGGACCACCCTCGCCTCGGGCTTCTCCCACCACAAGCTGGGCAACGTGGACTGGCGGACCGTGCGGATCATCGCGATCCCCGGCGGCATCGGCGCATTCGTGGGGGCCACGATCCTGTCCAACATCGATGGCGACGTGGCCAAGCCATGGGTCGCCTTCCTGCTCCTCGGCCTCGGGCTCTACGTGATGTGGCGCTTCCTGGTCCTGGGTGGCCGCCGGCCGGTCTTCAAGGGCAAGGAGTCCGGGCTCTTCCTCGCGCCGCTCGGCCTGGTCGCGGGCACGATGGACGCCATCGGCGGTGGCGGGTGGGGTCCGGTCGGCACCACCACGCTGCTCTCCACCGGGCGCCTGGAGCCCCGCAAGGTCGTCGGCTCCATCGACGCGTCCGAGTTCATCGTCGCCCTCGGCGGCTCGGTGGGCTTCCTGCTGGCCCTGGGCAGCCAGGGGATCAACTTCGGGTATGCCGGGGCGCTCCTGGTCGGCGGCGTGATCGCCGCCCCGTTCGCGGCCTGGCTCGTGCGCCACATGGCGCCGCGGGTCCTCGGGGTCGCGGCCGGCGGCCTGATCGTCGTGACCAACGCCCGCACGATCCTGATCGCGAACGGCATCAAGGACGAGTCGCTGCTCGTCACCCTGGGCGGCCTGCTCGCGCTGTGGGTCGTCCTGGTCGCCGTGACCGTGCGCAAGGAGCGCGCCGTCCGGCGCGCGGAGCGCGAGGCGGAGACCCTGGCGCTGGAGCCGGCTGCAGCCTGACGCTTCCGGCGTCAACGGGGCACGCTACCGTCCGCGCACCCCGGGGCATCCGGGCACCCAGCGGGGCTACGGTCCGCTCCCCGAACGAACGCGCCGATCCGTGCCCACCTGCGTCCGGCGCAGCCGCCCGCACCGAACGGAGCAAGGTGCGGCGCGGCGCGGCGCGAATGGCGGGGGACCGAACCGTAGCCCCGCCTGAGGCCGCGTCTCGCGGCCGTCGTCAGGCCCCGGTCAGCGCAGGAGCTCACCCGCCAGCAGCCCGGCCACCCGCGCGTTGTTGGTGATCAGAGCGATGTTCGCCTTCACGGAGGCGCCCCCGGTGATCTCGGCGACGCGGGCCAGGAGCCAGGGCGTCACCGCGACACCCGAGATCCCGGCCTCGTCTGCCTCGCGGATCGCCTGCTCGATCGCAGCCCGGGCGATGTCCAGGGGAAGCGCGTCCGCCTCCGGCACCGGGTTGCAGATGACGAGTCCGGAGGTCAGGCCCATCGCCCCGTGGGCTCGGATGACGACGGCCGCAGCCGCGATGTCCGGGACGTGGCCGGGCGCCGGGATGCCGGACAGGCGCGAGTAGAACCCGGGGACCTCGTCGATCCCCACGGACACCACCGGCACGCCGCGCGTCTCGAGATACTCGAGCGTGAGGGGCACGTCGAGGATCGCCTTGGGGCCAGCGCACACGACGGCAACGGGCGTCCGCGCGAGCTCGTCGAGGTCGGCCGAGATGTCGAAGGTGGCGTGGCCACCATGCGCGCCCCCGCCAGCGCCGCCGCTCCCGCCCAGGGCCCCCCGATGCACGCCGCCAATGCCGCCCGTCGCGAACACCCGGATGCCCGCCGACTCGGCCGCGATCATCGTCGCCGCGACGGTGGTCGCGCCCCATTCGCCCGACGCGATCGCCAGCCCGAGGTTGGGCCGGGAGACCTTGCGCACGCTGCCCTTCGGCGCGGTGGCGAGGGCCTCGAGCTCGTCGGCGGCCAGGCCCACGAGGAGCCGGCCGCGGTTGAGCGCGACCGTCGCGGGCACGGCACCCGAGGACCGGACGGCCGCCTCGGATGCATTGGCGACCTCCACGTTCTGCGGGTAGGGCAGCCCGTGGCTGATGAGCGTGGATTCGAGGGCGACGACCGGGGTGCCGTCGCGGAGCGCGTCGGCCACCTCGGGCGCGATGGCCAGGCGGTCGGGGGTGATCATGCGGCCAAGGGTACGTCGGGTGATACGGCCCGTGCGCGGACGCGTCGGAGACCCTACGCTCGCGCCATGCCTACGCCGCGTCGCCGAACCCACCGGCCCCCCACCCCCGAAACCCTCCGAGAGCAGGTCGTCCTGGAAGAGCACGACCTCGCCCCGGACGGCTCGTTCGCCATCGTCACGCGCCGGTTCGTGGAGGACCACGAGTACCTGTCGCACCTGTGGCTGGTCGCGATCGATGGCGGGGAACCACGCCAGCTCACCACTGGAACAGTGCGGGACATGGAACCGCGGATCTCGCCGGACGGGACCCGGGTCGCGTATACGCGCTGCACTCCGACCGAGGATCGGAAGTCCATCGTCGTCCTCGATGTCCGCGATGGGACGCTGGTGACCCCGGCGATCGGTGAGCTGTCGGCCCGGGAGGTCGCGTGGGCGCCGGACGGCCGGCGGCTTGCCTTCCGGGCGAGGACGGACCCGCACCGCTTCATCGTGGGGCCCGTCCCGGGTCCGGGCGACCAGGACGCGGAGCCCCGGGCCCGCCGCGTGACCACCCTCGACTACCGCTGGGACGAGACGGGCTACATCGACCGGCGCCGGCAGCTGTTCGTCGTGGAGGCCGTCGAGGGGGCGGCGCCGCACGCGCTCACGACGCTGACCTGTGGCGTGGACGCCTTCGCATGGCGACCGGACGGGCGGGCGATCGCCATCGTTGCCGACCCTCGCGAGGACGCCGATCTCCACCCGCGGACGTCGATCTGGGAGGTGGCGGTCCCGGCGGGTCCGACACCGGCGGCCGGAGCAGGTCGGGCGGCCGGTCGGGCGAGGCGGCCGTCGCCGATTGCCGAACCCCGGGAGATCCTCGCGCTTGCGGGGCCCGTGGCGCGGCCGGCGTACTCGCCGGACGGCCGGTGGATCGCCGCCGTGGGCGTCGACGATCCCGACTACTTCGACGACCTGTCGCCCACGCTGTTCGTCGGGCCCGCCGCTGGGGGCGCCCCGGCGGTGGCGCTGGAGCCCGACCTCGATCGTCCGATCGGGAACTGGGCCGACACGGACCTCACGGGCTGGCAGGGCGAGCAGGCGCCCGGTCCTGCGTGGGACGGACCCGACGGCGTGATCGCCCTGGTCACCGACCGCGGGCGCACCCATCCCTGGCGATTCCCCATCGACCCTGCGACCGGGCGCCCCGCGGGCCAGCCGGTCCGCCTGGGACACGGCGACGTCATGGCGCACACGATGGGTGTCGGCGGTGCACGGGTTTCGGTCACGGCGACGGTCGGCTCGCGTCCGCCGGAGCTGTGCCTGGTCGAGGCGTCAGGCGAGCTTCGTCCGCTCACGACGATGGGTTCCGCCTGGACGGACGGCCTCGTCTGGCCCGAGATGCGCTGCGTCGAGGCGCCCGGGCCCGGCGGTCCGATCGAGACCTGGATCGCATCGCCGGCGGGGGCCGGTGACGCCGCCCTGCCCACGGTCGTTGACGTCCACGGCGGGCCCCTTGGGGCGTGGTCGCCGGCCCCGAGCCTGGAGGTCGTGCTGCTGTGCGCTCGCGGCTATCGGGTGGTGCTTCCGAACATCCGCGGCTCCTGCTCGTACGGCGCGGAGTGGATCACGCCGCAGCTGGGCGACTGGGGCGGCCCCGACGCCGAGGACGTGCACGCGGCGCTCGACCACGTCGTGCGGCTCGGCCTGGCCGACCCAGACCGGCTGGGGGCGCTCGGGCTCTCGTACGGCGGCTTCGTGGTCAACTGGCTCGTGGGCACTACGGACCGGTTCAAGGCGGCCGTGTCCGAGAACGGCGTGACCAACCAGGTCTCTGCATGGGCGCACAGCGACAGCGGGCCCGAGTACTGCCGTGCGGCCCGGATGGGCGACCCCACCACCCTGGAGGGTGTGGACCAGCTGTGGCGCCAGTCGCCACTGCGCAACGTGGCCAACGTCCGCACCCCGCTGCTGATGCTCCAGTCCGAGGCGGACCGCCGCTGCCCGGTCGCGGACAACGAGCAGTTCTTCGCGGCACTGCGCTGGCTCCGCCGCGAGGTGGAGTTCATCCTCTACCCGGAGGAGTACCACGTGATCCAGGCGATCGGCCGCATCGACCGGCGCATCGACCGCATGACCCGGATGCTCGACTGGTTCGACCGCTACCTGATGGCGTAGGGGTCGGGCGCGACGGCCCATGTCAACAGCCCCCGCCATGACCCTTGGGCTATTCTCGCCACCGTGATGCTTGAAGGTCGAGTTGCCATCGTCACCGGGGCCGCGTCCGGGATGGGCGCTGCCACTGCCCAGCTGCTCGCGGAGGCCGGGGCCATCGTGCTGGGCGCTGACATCGCAACGCACCCGGCCGTCGCATTCACCGGCGACGTGTCCGACCCGGCCTTCTGCGACGCCACGGTGGCCGAGACCGTCAGCCGGCACGGCCGCCTGGACATCCTGGTCAACGCCGCCGGCGTGATCGTGCGCGCCGACGCGCCCGCCACCACCAACGACGCCTGGTACCGGCAGATGCGGGTCAATGTCGACGGCACGTTCTTCATGTGCCGGGCCGCCATCGGGCCGATGCGAGCACAGGGCTCGGGCGCCATCGTCAACTTCGGGTCGATCTGGGGCAGCGCCGGCGGCAAGGGCCACGTGGCCTACGCCACCGCCAAGGGTGCGGTCCACAACCTGACACGTTCACTCGCGCTCGACCACGCGCGCGAAGGCATCCGCATCAACGCGGTCTGCCCAGGTGAGGTCGACACGCCCATGCTGCGCGGTGCGGGGCGCGCCGTGCCGCTGACCGACGCCCAACTGGCCGACATGGCGGACCGCCTGGTGCCCAACGGCCGGCTGGCGCAACCAGAGGAGATCGGCAGGGTGGTGGTCTTCCTGTGCTC
The DNA here is from genome assembly GCA_963754485.1 of uncultured Chloroflexia bacterium. Classification (GTDB taxonomy): domain Bacteria; phylum Chloroflexota; class Limnocylindria; order Limnocylindrales; family CSP1-4; genus CAIXZV01. The sequence continues at coordinate 96,384 of CAVWFY010000013.1, forward strand.
CGACGCCGCCAGCTACATGACCGGCGCGCTGGTGCCGGTCGACGGCGGCTGGTCGGCCGGCTGATGCAGTACCGCGCCCTGGGCGCCAGCGGGCTGCGCGTTTCGACGCTGGTCCTGGGCACCGACAACTTCACCAACCCCACGCCTGCCGCGGAGTCCGAGCGCATCATCGCCAGCGCGCTGGACGCCGGGGTGAACCTGGTCGACACCGCCAACTCCTACGCCGCGGGTGCCGCCGAGGAGCTGGTCGGTGCCACCCTGCGCAAGCTGGGTCGCGACGACGTGCTGGTGGCGACCAAGTTCCACTACCCCTTCGGCCCCGGTCTGCACGACCGTGGCAATTCGCGCCAGGCCATCATCCGCGCCTGCGAGGGTTCGTTACGGCGCCTGGGCCGCGACCACATCGACCTCTACCAGTCGCACCGGCCCGACATGGACGTGCCGCTGGAGGAGACCCTGCGCGCGCTGGACGACCTGGTGCGCGCCGGCAAGGTGCGCTACATCGGCTCGTCGACGGCGCCCAGCTGGCACGTGGCCACCTCGGTGATGACCTCGCAGCGCCTTGGCCTGGCCGCCATCGTCAGCGAGCAGTCGCCGTACAACCTGCTCGACCGCCGCATCGAGAACGAGCTGGTGCCGGCCTGCCAGGCGCACGGCCTGGGCGTGATGTGCTGGTCGCCGCTGGCCATGGGCATGCTGGCCGGGCGGTACACGCAGGGCCGCGGTGCCGACACCCGCGCAGCCGTGCGCGGGGGCATCTACGCCGAACGGGTCACCGATGCCGGCATCCGCGTGGGCAACGCCTTTGCCGCAGAGGCGCGCCTGCACGGCCTGGACCCGGCCCAGGCCGCCTACGCCTGGGTCATCGCGCAGCCGGGCATCACCGCGGCGATCATCGGCCCCAAGACCGTGGCTCAGGCGCAGTCGGCGCTGCCCGCGGCCGAGCTGGTCCTGCCGAGCGAACTGCTGGCGGCAGCGGACGCGCTGGTCAGCCCTGGCTCGGTGATCACCAGCTTCTTCAATTCCGCGCCCTGGATGCGCTGGAAGCACGTCGAGCCCGCCGCCGAAAGCTGACGCTCAGCCCAGGGCGAGCTCGCCCGGCGGGTTCGAGAGGTGGCGGTGGGCCGTGCGGTTGCCCAGGACGGCACCGCGCCGCAGGGCGGCCGTGAGCGACAGGCCCTTGCGGCGCGCCTCGAGCCAGCCGGCGAGGAACCCAGCGTCGAACGCGTCGCCCGCGCCGGTGGTGTCGGTCGCGTCGATGGACCGGGTGGCGACCTCGAAGCGGAAGTGCTTCCGGCCGTCATGGGCGAGGACGACGACACCCTTGCGGCCCCGTTTGATGACGGCGACCGGCGACAGGTCCAGCAGCTGATCCTCGTGCTTCGCGCCCACGAGGGCCCGCGACTCGTCCCGGGTGGCGAAGAGGACATCCGGCGCGGCGCTCAGGATCAGCGACAGGGCGGTCTGGCGACCCCTCGCGAGCAGCGGCGCAGACGATGAGAGGTCCACCGACACCAGGACGCCCAGCTGGTGGGCGAGGACCGCGGCGGCCATTCCGGCCTCGCCGAGTGGCTGGTCGAGCAGCGAGTAGGCGGGCAGGTGCAGCGCATCGGCGCCGGCGAACCAGGCGGCCTTGAGGTCCTCCGGACGCAGCCTGAGGGCGGCGCCACGCTCCGTGACGAACGATCGCTCGCCGCCCGGCTCCACGAGCACGCCGATCCGCCCCGTCCTTGCTCCCGCGACGCGCACGGCGCGGACCGTGACCCCATCACCCGTCACCGCGGCGACCAGGGCCCGCCCGGCGGCATCCCGACCGATCGCGCACACCAGCGTGCTCCGGGCTCCGATCCGCCCGAGCCACCGCGCCGTGCTGGCGGCAGAACCACCCTGGCGCAGCATCACCCGGCCCGTGACATCGGTGCCGCGCGCCAGGTCCGTGTCCGGAGCCAGGACGACGTCGACCACGAGGTCGCCGAGCACGACGACGGCGGGAGCTTCCGGGTCGGCCGACCCCCGACGGGACCCGGAGCTGCGGCGGGGTGCCGGGAGCGTGGGCATGGGCCGGAGCATACGCCGGGGCCAGACGCGCCGGGCGCCCCGTGCGGACGCCGGGCCGCTCGCCGGGACTCCGAGCCAAGAGGGTCGGCGCGGTACGATGGCCCCTCGCGGCCGAGCGCGCCGCGCTGCCCGCCGCCACATCGGCGCCGCAGTCCCGCCAATGCGTCCCGCGGACCCGGAGACAGCGATGACCCTGCCCACCGACCAGCTCGAGCGGCTTGCCGTCGACACCATCCGCACCCTGTCCATCGACGGCGTGCAGCAGGCCAACTCCGGGCACCCGGGCGCTCCAATGGGCATGGCCCCGATGACCTTCGCCCTGTGGACGAAGCATCTCCGCCATGCGCCCACGGAGCCGGCATGGCCGAACCGGGACCGCTTCGTCCTGTCCGCCGGCCACGCGAGCATGCTCCTGTACTCGATGCTCCACCTGACCGGATACGGCGTCTCGCTCGACGACCTCAAGTCGTTCCGCCAGTGGGGCTCCATCACGCCGGGCCACCCGGAGTACGGCATCACCCCGGGCGTGGAGGCGACCACCGGCCCGCTGGGCCAGGGCCTCGTCAACGGCGTGGGCATGGCGATCGCGGAGCGCCGCCTCGCAGGCGAGTTCAACCGGCCCGGCCACGAGGTCATCGACCACCGGACGTATGTGATCTGCTCCGACGGCGACCTCCAGGAGGGCATCTCCGCAGAGGCTGCATCCCTCGCAGGGCACCTCAAGCTCGGCAAGCTGGTCGCCCTCTACGACGACAACCGGATCCAGCTCGACGGTCCCACCGCCTGGACCTTCACCGAGGACGTCGTCGCGCGCTTCGACGCGTACGGCTGGCACACCCAGCGCGTCGACGACGGCAACGACATCGCCGCCATCAACGCCGCCATCGAGGCCGCCAAGGCGGACGACCGGCCCTCGCTCATCGCGGTCCACACCACGATCGGCTACGGGAGCCCAAACAAGGCGGGATCACAGAAGAGCCACGGAGCCCCGTTGGGTCCCGACGAGGTCCGGCTCACCAAGGAGGCCTACGGCTGGGACCCGGACCGGACGTTCTTCGTCCCCGAGGAGGCCGGCGAGCTGTTCCTCCGCGCCGTGGACGCGGGTCGGGAAGCTGTCCGCGACTGGGACGCGGCGCTCGACGCCTACGCCGCAACCTACCCCGCCGAGGCCGCCGAGCTGCGTCGCCGCGTGAGCGGCCGCCTGGCAGACGGCTGGGACGCGGGCCTCAACGTCTACGAGACTGGCGCCGGGGTCGCAACCCGGAACGCGAGCCAGGACCTGATCCAGTCCCTCGCCGCGAACGTCCCCGAGCTGTTCGGCGGCTCCGCGGATCTCTCGGAGTCCAACCTCACGGACGTCAAGGCCCTGGGCCACGACCACTTCTCGGCCGAGCACGCCGGGCGCAACATCCGGTTCGGCGTCCGCGAGCACGCGATGGGCGGCATCGTCAACGGCATCGCCTACCACGGCGGATTCCTCCCCTACTGCGCGACGTTCATGACGTTCAGCGACTACATGCGGGGCTCCGTCCGGCTCGCGGCGCTGTCGAACCTGCACGTCATCTACGTCTGGACCCACGACTCCGTGGGCCTCGGCGAGGACGGCCCGACCCACCAGCCGGTCGAGCACTACGCCGCCCTGCGTGCGATCCCCAACCTGTGGTTCGTCCGCCCGGGCGACGCGAACGAGACCGCCGCGGCGTGGGCGCTGGCGGTCGAGCGGCCGACGATCGCCGGCGCCACGTCCGGCCCCGTCGCCCTGGCGCTGACGCGCCAGAAGCTGCAGACCCTGCAGGGCACCAGGGAGCTTGCGCGTGAGGGCGTCCTCCGGGGCGGGTACGTCCTGCGCGAGGCCTCTGGTGGCACGCCGGAGCTCATCCTGATCGGCACGGGGTCGGAGCTGCACCTGTGCTTCGAGGCCGCCGAGAACCTCGAGGCGGATGGCGTGCCGACACGGGTCGTGAGCCTCCCCTGCTGGGAGCGCTTCGAGGCCCAGGACGAGGCGTACCGCGAGTCGGTCCTGCCGCCCAGCGTCAAGAAACGCGTCACCGTCGAGTCCGGCGTCTCGCTGGGCTGGGAGCGGTACGCGGGCGACGAGGGCGCGATCATCGGAATCGACCACTTCGGCGCAAGCGCCCCGGCCGACACCATCCTCAAGGAGTTCGGCCTGACCGAGGCGCGTGTCACCGAGGTCGGGTGGAAGGTTGCCCGCGAGGGGCTCCACGGGCGCCAGCCAACGCTCCATACGCCCCACGGCGATCACTGAGGGATCGGGCCATGCGAATCGCGTTCGCGGCGGATCACGCCGGCGCCGCGTTCAAGGACGAGCTGCTCGCGAAGCTGGAGGGCCTGACCGCCGGCGAGCACGAGCTGATCGACCTCGGCGGCGACGGCTCCGACCCAATGGACGACTACCCGGACTTCGCGTGGCTCGTCGGCCAGGCGATCCAGACCGGCCATGCGGACCGCGGGATCCTCGTCTGCGGCTCCGGCGTGGGCGCATCGATCGCGGTTAACAAGATGCGCGGCGTCAGGGCCGGTTTGTGCCACGACGCGTACAGCGCCCACCAGGGCGTGGAGCACGACGACATGAACGTGCTGGCGATGGGCGCCCGCGTCATCGGGATCGAGCCCGCGACCGAGTGTGCGGTGGCGTTCCTCGGTGCCCGGTTCTCGGGCGAGCCGCGCCACCAGCGTCGGGTGGACAAGGTCCTCGCGATCGAGGCCGACTCGATGGGCCCGGGCGACTGACGATGGACGAGGCTCCCGCGGGCTCCGTGCAGCCGGACCTCGAGTGGGTCGAACCCCTGGAGCTCGCGCCCGCCGACGACCCGCTGGGCGACACCCTCCGTGCCGCCAACGCACGCTACGCCCTGGCCCTCGCGACGGCCGACGCCGAGACCCTGTGCGACCTGTTCGAGCCGGACGGTGCCATCGTCGACGGCTCGGGGCCGGACGTCCTGGGCCACGAGGGCCTTCGCGACATGGCCCACTACGCTCGGGAGCGGTTCGAGGCCGTCGCCTTCGACATCGACGTCGAGTGGACGAAGCACGACCCCCTGGATCCAGCGGTCGCCCACGCCGCCGGGACCTGGCGGATGTCATTCGTCCCTCGGTTCGGTCCGGGCGCCGGCGAGACGGCCCAGTCCCGGGGCCGCTTCGCGCAGCGCTGGCACCAGGGCCAGTCGGAACGTGGCGCCTCCACCGGGACCTCACGCTCACGCGCGAGGACGGGTAGCCACACCGTGGACGGACGCACTGGACGTCATCGAACGGCTCGGTGCTGCGGGCATCGGGTTCTTCGTCACGGGATCGGAGGCGATGGCCGTCCTGGGCATGGCCTACCGGGCGACGAACGACATCGACCTGGTCCTCGATCTCGACCCCGCGGCGTACGAGGGCCGGCTGCGACCCGCCTTCGAGCCCGAGTACCTTGTTGCGCCATTGCTCCATATCGGCCGCCGCTGGATGGGCAGCGCGATCCGGAGCCGCGGCGAGGTCTGCAAGGCGGACTTCGTGATCCGCGAGCCCGATCCATGGGGAGCCGACGCGCTCCGGCGAGCCGTCGAGGTGGCCGATCCCGACCTGGGGACCGTGCGTGTCTCCACGGTCGAGGACCTGTTGCTCGCGAAGCTGGAGTTCGCCAATGGCGATCTCGACGGGCTGCAGGGCCGCGACATCCGGCGGCTGCTCGAGGCCCACGGGGACAGGCTCGACGATGCCTACCTGCGCGGGCATGCCGCGGGCTTGGGCGTCCTGGCGCTCCTGGACGAGGCGGTCCGCCGTGCCGGCAGCTGACCTGTTCGAGCGGGAGCTCCTCGAACGCGAGTTGGCCGAGAGCCCTCCCGAACGCGCGGCGCGGCGGGCACACCAGCGATGGATCACGCAGCTGCGCCTGTGGGCGGCGATGGACCGCGAGGCGATCTCGGAGCCCGGCGACCAGGCGCGGTTCATCTGCGAGCGGCTGTGGCCCGACCTCCGGGCCGAGATTGTGGAGCAATACGTGGTCGCCGTCCGCGAGCAGTCCGCCGCGGGCCACCCACTCCATCGACCGTCCCGGGCGAGCGACGTCGTCGGGGAGGCGCTGGAGCGGCTGATGGTGGAGCACGGGTACGCGGTGACACCGCGGCCCCTGGGGCACGAGTCCGGCCGCGACTGAACCGGCAGGTGGTCCGGACTCCGATCCGGGCTCCTCGTTGTGGGAATCGTGACATGCGCGTATGGTGGGGTAGCTGTCGTCCCCGGCAGCGCCTCGCGTGGTCGTAGCCAATCTTCTCGAACGGGCCGTGCGTCTCCTCTACCGTTCGGGACGGGAAAGGGCTACCAACCATGGCCACAGGCACCATCAAGAAGGTCGTCGCGGATCGCGGCTTCGGCTTCATCACGGGCGAGGACGGGAAGGACTACTTCTTCCACCGCGACGGTCTTGTGCCGCCGCTGAGCTTCGACCGTCTCGACGGCGGTGAGCGGGTCAGCTACGAGGTCGAGGACGGCCCCAAGGGCCCCCGCGCGAACAAGGTGAGCGGCGCGTAACCGACTCCCGGCTTCGGCTGTCCCGGATGGGTCGATGGCACGCAGGCCGTCGACCCTCACGGGCACACCCCGGCCAATCCCGGCGACACTGCCGGGGCCGAATCGGTTCCCCGCAGGATCGCTCCTCGATTGGAGCTACGCATGGCGTTCACCGCCTTCGTTTCCACGTACGCGCCGCACCGGTGTGGCATCGCCACATTCACCAGGGACCTGGCGTCGTCGGTGGGGCCCCACCAGGTCGTGGCCCTGCACCCGGTCTCCGGCCCGGCGGCCTACCCGAGCGTGGTCCGGCACCGGATCCGCCGTGACTCGCGCAGCGACTACCTCGCAGCGGCCGCCGCCCTGAACGCGTCGGACGTGGAGGTCGTCTCCATCCAGCACGAGTACGGCATCTGGGGCGGCGCCGATGGAGCCTACGTGCTCGACTTCGTCCGGGCCCTGAACGTGCCTGTCGTGGCCACCCTGCACACGGTGTTGCGAACGCCGACGCCGTCCCAGCGTCGGATCCTCACGGAGCTGGTAGGCATGTCGGCCACGGCCGTGGTCATGTCCAGGGCGGCCGCCTCCCTGCTCACGCGGGCCTATGGAGTAGAGCCAGGGCGCGTCCGGATCGTGCCGCACGGCGTGCCGCGCCTGCCCCTGGTCGATCCCGACACCGTCAAGCCGCACCTCGACCTGGAGGACCGACTGGTGATCCTGAGCTTCGGCCTGCTTGGTCCGGGCAAGGGGTACGAGTCCGCGATCGCGGCCATGCCGGCCGTGAGCCGTGCCTTCCCCTCGGCGCTCTACGTGGTCCTCGGGGCCACGCACCCGGACCTCCTGCTGCACGAGGGCGAGGCCTACCGCCGCAGGCTCGAAGCCACGGCCGAGGCCCTTGGCGTGACCGACCACGTGCGCTTCGTGAACAGGTTCGTGGGACGCACCGAGCTCGGCACCTGGCTCGAGGCGGCGGACATCTTCGTGACGCCCTATCCCAACCTCGACCAGATCGTGTCGGGCACCCTGTCCTACGCGATGGGGGCCGGCAAGGCCGTGGTCTCCACGCCCTACGCCTATGCCCGCGAACGCCTCGCCGGCGGCCGCGGGAGGCTCGTGGCGCCCGGCTCGACGGTGGCGCTCGCCGAGACCATCGTGGAGCTGCTGGGCGACCGCGAGGAGAGAGACGCGATTGGGCGCCGTGCCTACGCGTACAGCCGCGGCATGACCTGGCCCAAGGTTGGCGCAGAGTACGCCGCGATCTTCGCGGAGGCCGCTCGACGGCCGGTCCAGTTCCAGCGGCCGGCTGCGAACCTCGCGGTCGTCGGTGGCTGAGCACCCGCTCTACCCGGTCAGCCGCACGCACCTGGACGCCCTTACAGGCCCGCTCGGGATCTGGCAGCACGCGGTCGGGCCGGTCCCGGACCACGCGTTCGGGTACTGCACGGACGACGTCGCGCGGGCGCTGCTCGTCGACCTCGCCCATGCTCCGGAGCTCGGCTGGGGCGCCGTGGAGGCCAGCTCCTGGCGGTCCCTCCGGTTCCTGGGCGCCGCGTTCGACCCGACGGAAGGGCACTTCCGGAACTTCCGGGGAGCGGACAAGGGCTGGTCCAGGAGCGACCCATCCGAGGACAGCCAGGGACGGGCGCTGCTGACGCTGGGCTTCGCGCTGGGACAAGATGTCGATCCGCATCTCGGCGACCGGGCGCGTGACCTGTTCGCGGCCGCCCTGCCCGGCACCCGGCGGCTCCACGCCCTTCGCGCGGTCGCGTCGTCATCGCTGGGGTGCGTGGCCGCGCTGGACAGCGGCACGCTAGGCGCCGAGCTCCGTGCGGAAACAGAGGCCGCGCTGGCGCACCTCGCGGCGATGCTGCGCGACGCCTTCGCGGCGACCGGCGATCCCGGCTCGGACTGGCCGTGGCCGGAGCCCGTGCTGACCTACGAGAACGCGCTGCTGCCGCGGGCCCTCATCGTCGCCGGCCATCGGCTGGGTGATGCCGCGCTCGAACGCCGTGGCCTCGATGCCCTGGACTGGCTCATCGCGGTCCAGGTGTCGGACGACGGGTCCTTCTCGCCGATCGGCAACGACGGCTGGTGGCGGCGGGGGGGCCGGCGCAGTCACTTCGACCAGCAGCCCATCGAGGCCACGTCGATGATCCTTGCCTGCGAGGCCGCACTCGCCGTGTCGCCCGAGCCGCGCCATCGCGAGGCGGCCGAGCGCGCCTACGGCTGGTTCCTGGGGGACAATGACGTCGGCCTGCCGGTGGCAATCCCGGGTTCGGGCGGCTGCCAGGACGGCCTGGAGCCGCATGGCGTGAACCTCAACCAGGGGGCCGAATCCACCCTCATGTGGCTGACCGCGCTCGAGCACATGCGCTCGCTCCGAAGCCACACGATCGCAATGCCGTCCGCGACGGCTCGAGACCTGGCGTTCGCCGCGCCCGCAGGCAAGGGGTAATGCTCGTGGATCCCGATCGCGACGACCAGGACGCAGTGTTCCGGCGCCATCCCGCCAACCCCCTGATCACGGTCGCGGATCTTCCCTACCGCGCCAACGCGGTCTTCAACCCGGGCGCGGCCAGGGTCGGCGACGACACCGTGCTCCTGGTCCGCGTCGAGGACATGCGGGGGATCTCGCACCTCACGGTGGCGCGCAGCCGCGACGGCGTCTCGGACTGGCGCATCGACGATCGCCCCCTGCTGGAGGCGCAGCCGGAGTTGAACCCCGAGGAGGTCTGGGGCTGCGAGGATCCGCGGCTCACATGGCTGCCGGAGCTCGACGACTGGGCGATCACCTACACGGCCTACAGCGACCGAGGTCCCCTCGTGTCGCTGGCCATGACGCGCGATTTCACCGACGTCCGCCGCAAGGGCCCGGTCATGCCGCCGGAGGACAAGGACGCGGCGATCTTCCCGCGCCGGTTCGGCGGCCGCTGGGCGATGCTCCACCGGCCCTCCCCGCTACGCGGCAACGCCCACATCTGGATCTCGTACTCCCCCGACCTCCGCCACTGGGGCGACCACGGCCTCCTGCTCGAGGCGCGGGACGGTGCCTGGTGGGACGCCGGCAAGATCGGGCTCGGGCCGCCGCCGCTGGAGACGCCGGAGGGCTGGCTGCTGTGCTACCACGGCGTCCATGCCACGTCGTCCGGCCCCATCTATCGCGTGGGACTCGCGCTCCTGGATCTCGACGACCCGCGGATCGTCCTGAACCGGACGGACGAGTGGGTCATGGGGCCGTCCGCCCCGTACGAGATCCACGGGGACGTGAACAAGGTCGTGTTCCCCAATGGCTGGGTCCACGACCCGGTGACCGACGTGCTGTCCCTCTACTACGGGGCGGGTGACAAGGTCGTGGCCCTCGCCACCGCGCGGCTGGCCGATGTGGTCGCCCACGTGCGGGCCGCGCCCCAGCCACACCAGCGCCGGGCCTCCGACCTGCCGCTCTGAGTCGACCTTCGTCTCCAGGGGACGTGGGCGTCCGGTGGCATGCGGGCCTATGCTTCAGCCGACGCCATCGTCGTCAGTCCCGGCCGCCCAACGGAGATCTCCTATGCGTATCGGCTTCATCGGCCTCGGCCGGATGGGCGCGAACATGGTTCGCCGCCTGCTTCGCGACGATCACGAGATCGTCGCCTACAACCGGACGCCCGAGAAGACGCGGGACATCGCGAAGGAGGGCGCCGAGGCGGCCTTCTCCATCGCGGAGCTGGTCGAGAAGCTCGCAGAAGCCGCGCGCGGTCTGGATCATGGTCCCGGCCGGTGACGCCACCGAGGCCCAGATCGAGGAGCTGCTGGAGCACCTGGAGTCCGGCGACACGATCATCGACGGCGGCAACACGAACTTCCACGACGACGTCCGCCGCCAGAAGGTGCTCGCCGAGAAGGGCATCGGTTACGTGGATGCCGGCACCAGCGGCGGGATCTGGGGCCTCCAGGTGGGCTACGCGCTGATGGTCGGGGGCGAGGACGCGTCCGTGAAGCCGCTGGAGCCCATCTTCCACTCGCTGGCCCCCGAGGGCGGCTACCTGCACGTCGGTGGGCCGGGCGCCGGGCACTACGTGAAGATGGTCCACAACGGCATCGAGTACGGCCTGATGCAGGCGTACGCCGAGGGCTTCGAGATCATGCACGCCAGCGACTACCCGCTGGACCTGGCGGCGATCTCCGAGATGTGGATGCACGGCTCCGTGGTCCGCTCGTGGCTGCTGGAGCTGATGGTCCGCGCGTTCAAGGCCAACGGCCAGGACCTGGACAACCTCAAGGGCTGGGTCGCGGACTCCGGCGAGGGCCGCTGGACGGTCCAGGAGGCGATCGACAAGGACGTCCCGGCGCCGGTGATCACGCTGTCCCTGCTCACCCGCTTCCGCTCGCGCCAGGACGATTCCTACGGCGCCAAGGTGCTCGCCGCACTGCGCAACGAGTTCGGCGGCCACGCGGTCAAGACCGAATAGCGATGGCGCCCAAGCCCGAGGCGCCGCGCACGATGCGCGACCTGCGCCTGGCCACGGAGTCGAAACGCAAGGGTCCCGCGAGCCGGCCTGTCGCGAACCCGCTCCGCGAGGGCCTGCGCCTCGAGCGCGTCCCGGACCCGGCGACCTTCGTCCTGTTCGGCGCCACCGGCGACCTCGCCCACCGCAAGGTGATCCCGGCGCTGTACCAGCTCTGGCGCACGCACCTGCTGCCGCACGAGTTCACCATCGTCGCCGTCGGCCGTCGCCCGTACACGGACGAAGCCTTCCGCGAGGAGCTCAAGGCCTCGCTGGGCGCGTATTCGCGAGTCCAGCCCGTGGACGGCGAGACGTGGGACGAGCTCGCCGGCCGCATCGTCTACCACCGGGGCGACTTCGGCGATCCGGCGCTCTACCAGGGGCTCTCGGACCGGCTGGACGGGCTGGACGAGGAGCGCGCGACCCGCGGCAACCGGATCTTCTATCTCGCCAGCCAGCCGTCGGCCTTCGCGGAGATCGTCGCGGGCCTGGGGCGCGTCGGCCTCGACCACGAGCGCCACGAGGGTGGCTGGCGGCGGGTCGTCATCGAGAAGCCGTTCGGGCGCGACCTCAACTCCGCGATCCGCCTCAACCGCGAGGTGGGCAAGGTCTTCCGGGAGCGGCAGGTCTACCGCATCGACCACTACCTGGGCAAGGAAACGGTCAGGAACCTCCTGGTCTTCCGGTTCGCCAACGGGATCTTCGAGCCGATCTGGAACCGTCGCCATATCGACCACGTGCAGATCACCGTGGCCGAGTCCATCGGCATCGAGGGCCGCGGCACGTTCTACGAGGAGACCGGCGCCAGCCGCGACTTCCTCCAGAACCACCTGCTCCAGCTGCTCAGCCTGGTGGCGATGGAGCCGCCAGCGACCTTCGAGGCCGATTCGCTCCGCGACGAGAAGGTCAAGGTGATCCGCGCGATCCCGGAGCTGACCCGGGAGCAGGTGACGCGCGACGTCGTCCGCGGCCAGTACGGGCCCGGCTGGGTGTCCGCGAAGCCGGTGGCGGGCTACCGCGAGGAGCCGGAGGTTGACCCGGCGTCCGAGACGGAGACCTACGTCGCGGCCCGGCTGACCATCGACGACTGGCGCTGGTCCGGGGTCCCGTTCTACCTGCGCATGGGCAAGCGGCTCCCAAAGCGCGCGACGGAGATCGCAATCCAGTTCAAGGAGGTCCCGCACCAACTGTTCAAGGACAGCGCCAGCGATCCCGAGGCCAACCTGCTCGCGATGCGGATCCAGCCCGACGAGGGGATCATGCTGCGCTTCGGGGCCAAGGTGCCCGGGCTGGGCCTCGACGTGCGCAACGTGACCATGGACTTCACCTACGGCTCGGCATTCCAGACCGACAGCCCCGACGCGTACGAGACCCTGATCCTCGACGCGCTCCTGGGCGACGCCTCGCTGTTCACGCGCGCCGATGAGGTCGAGGAGGCGTGGTCCATCGTGGACCCGATCGTCGAGGCCTGGGCCGAGATGCCCGCGCCGTCCTTCCCCAACTACGAGGCGGGCACGTGGGGCCCCGAGACCGCCGAAGACCTGCTCGCCCGCGACGGGCGGCGGTGGCGGAGGATCTGAACCCGGTGACGACCGAGGGCGGCGAGCGAGCACCCGGGGAGATCATCGCGGTCGGCTCCCGGCCGGCCCGTGGTGGGCGGATCGCGCTGGTCGATCCGCCGACGCCAGGCGAGCCCTCGATGCGCTGGGCGTCGACGGCCCACTCGATCGACGACATCGAGAAGGAGCTGGCCCGGATCTGGGCGCAGCCGGACCTGGTGGTCCCCGGCGACGAGGAACAAGGCGAGCGGGGCGGGCGGCATATCGCGGCCCGGACGTCGGTGATGAACCTCGTGGTCATCGCGCGCCGCCCGGAGATCGGCGAGCGGTCGGCCGAGACCATCGCCCGGCTCACGGGCCGGCATCCGTCGCGCACGCTGATCGTCCTGTCCGCCGATCCCGACGGGCCTCCATGGCTGGACGCGCGCATCCAGGCCCACTGCGTGCTGCCGCGGGCTGATGCGCCCGAGACATGCTCAGAACAGATCCTCCTCACCGCGGGCGGCGAGACCGGCCGGCACCTGTCCGCGCTGGTCGCACCGCTGCTGATCCACGATCTGCCGGTCACCGTGTGGTGGCCGGGCGAGCCGCCGCTCGGGTCGGAGCCCACGGATGTGCTGCTCGCGATGACGGACCGCCTCGTCGTGGACTCATCGTCGTTCACCGGCGACGGGCTGGCGCGGCTTGCCCAGCTCGCGGGGCTGATTGAACGCTACGACCGGCTGTCGATCCGCGACTTCGCGCTCGTCCGGCAGGCGCGCTGGCGCGAGGCGATCGCCGGTATCTTCGACGTCCCCGAGTTCCGCCCCTACCTGGGGCACCTGCGGCGGGTGTCCGTGGCGTACGCCGCGGCCTCCGAGACTGGCGAGCCCGGCACGACCAACGTGGTCAAGCCGCTCTACCACGTCGCATGGCTGGCGTCCCGGCTGGGACTGCGGGTGGCGGCGCCGCTGGCGCCGGTGGAGCCACGCGCAAAGCCTTCGGCGTCCACGAGACCCCGACCCGGGGAGAAGCCGCCGCTCCACCGGGGACTGGCGGCGCGGCTGGTGCGAGGCTCGTCGTCGGAGGTGGGCGTCGTGATCCGGCCGCTGGCCTCCTCTCAGCCGCCCGGGACCACGCTGCGCGTGGAGCTGCTCGCGGAATGGCGCGGCTCGGAGCTGCGCGCCGACGTCACCGCCGAGGCCGAGAACGTCCGCGTCCACACCTGGGTGGACGGCGTACAGGCGATGGATCGCACGTTCAAGGCGCGGCGCCCCACCGATGCCGACCTGCTGAGCGAGGCGATCGAGACGGGCGGGCGCGATCCGTTGATGGTCGCCACGATCCGGATGGCCGCGCGGCTCATCGGGGGCGTGCGGCGGTGAGCGAGCGCTGGGGATCTGCCGCGCCTGGTCGTGCTGCCGACCGACGCCCTCGCCGCGGCGGCCGCGGCCGAGATCGCACGGATCCTGGCGGCGGCGGTCGAGGCACGGGGCGTCGCTCACTGGGCGACGACCGGTGGCTCCGCGGCGCCCGGGATCTACGCCGCGCTCCGCGGAGGCGCCCCTGCGTGACGCGCTGGACTGGACCCGCATCCACACCTGGTGGGGCGACGACCGGTTCGTGCCGGCGGACCACCCGCTGTCCAACGTGATGCCGATCGCCGGCATGCCGATCCCGGACGCCAACCTGCACCCGATCCTGGCGGGCGAGGCCATCGCGCTCGGGGAGAGCCCGGCCTGGGCCGCGGCCCGGTACGCGGCTGAGCTCTGCGGCCGCCGGTGCCGGCCGACGCCGGCGGGACGCCCGTGCTGGATCTCGTGATCCTGGGGGTTGGACCCGACGGGCACATCCTCTCCGTCTTCCCGGGATCCGGGGTCTGGGACGAGCACGCGCTTGTCTGCGCCGTGCCCGCCCCGACCCACATCGAGCCCCACGTGGCCCGGGTCACGCTGCATCCGCGGCTCGTCGCGGCCGCACGCGCGGTGCTGGTGATCGCCGCCGGGGGATCCAAAGCGGCGAACCTGGGCCGGGCCTGGACCGGTGACGACGTCCGGGAGCTCCCGGTCAGGGCCGCCCGGCTCGGGACGGCGACCTGGTTCCTGGACGAGGCGGCGGCCGCGGAGCTGCCCCAGGGCTGATCACCGCGGGCCAAACGACGAGTGGCAGGACGACCCCCCCGGATCACCTATGCCATCGCCCAACCAGGGTAGCGAGCCCATCCGCGTCCAGGATGATGACCTCACCCGTGCGCGTCTCGATCAGTCCAGCGACCCGCAGCTCGCGGAGTGTCCGGGCGACCATCTCCCGCACCTTGCCCACGTCGTCCGCGAGCTCCTGCTGGGTCATCTTCACCACCAGGCATTGGTCCACCGGATCGCGTTCCGCGCGGTCGAGGAGGAGGCGGCCCACTCGCTCGGTCATGGAGCCGAAGCAGTTCGCGGCCAGGGTCGCGTAGAGGTCATCCAGGCGCCGGGTGAGGTCCTCGGCGAGCGCCCACGCGACGCGGCTGTCCGAGACGCCCAAGGCCTTCAGCGTCTCCGGGACGAGCTCCAGCACGGTGCTGTCGGTGACCGCCGCCACGTTGAGCGATAGCCAGGTGGCGCCCGGGCCGCTGATGTTGCTGATCACGCTGCCGACCCTCGCATAGCGAGTGCTGATCTGCCGCCCGTCCGGCCCGGTGAGGAAGACCCGCGCGAGCCCTCTCGCGAGGAGCCCAACTCGGCGATGCGGGTCGGTCGGGCGGAAGATCAGCCTGCTGGCGGGGACCTCAAGGAGCGTCGCGCCCTCGATCAGGCGCGAACGGACGGGGGCGGGAAGCGCGCCGTAGAAGCTGCCGGCCACGGCCGCCTCGTCCGCGATTCCATCGAGCTGGACCATTCGCGCTCTCCGTGCCGGGCGCCCCATCGCCCGCTCGTGACGTTCGTCACAGACCATCGGACAGCGCGGCAGCCCGCCACCTCCGCGTCCAGGCCGCGACCTCGTCGAGGAGCCAGCGCACCCTCGTCCAGTTCGTCTTGCCGGCGCTGCCCGCCGGTTGCGCGCTCACGGCGGCGACCCTGCGGCTCCGCACCACCACCGCGAGGACCGGGCGGACCTACCGGGCCTACCAGGTCGCCGCGGCCTGGACCGAGACCGGCGTGACCTGGACCAATCAGCCGGCGACCACCGGAACGGCGGTGACCGCACCGACGGCAAGCGGCTGGGTGAGCTGGACGGTGACCGTCGAGGTCCAGGCGATGTACGCGGGCAGCAACTTCGGGTTCCTCATCCGGGATGCCGCCGAGAGCACCTCGACGACCTTCACGAACATCTACTCCAGCCGGACCGGGACGTATCCGCCCCAGCTGGTCATCACCTGGGGATAGGCGCCCTTCTCTACACAGCCTCCTTCACCCGGCACCGTCCTTCGCGGTCTTAGCGGCTGGGTGGCCGAGCCATCCGATCTTCCGGACCTGCTGCCCCGGAGCGTGCCGGCCTGCCCGCCGGGATCAATCGAGTTGTGTGCACTCGGGGCGTCATCCACACGGGCCGTGAAGGACGGCGGTCAGCGCCCATCCTTGGCAAGGCGTCGCTTGGACCGAGTGGCCCGCAGCCAGAGTGTCGCGCATATCGTTCGCTCGTATCGCGCACTTGACATGCGCGACATGAAGCCGATACTGCTCCCATGACCGACCTCGACCGATCCTCGCTGAACGTGGCGTTCCGCGCGCTTGGCGACGTGCTCGGCTCGCGCGGGTACGCGTTTGACCTCGTGGTGGTCGGCGGCGCGGCCCTCCTGCTCCGCGGCACGGTCTCACGCCCGACGAAGGACGGCGATGTCGTGGGCGAGCGCCGGCCCGACGGCTCGATCGCCCGCCTCGACGCGCTGCCGCCGGAGCTGGCCCGGGCGGCCATCGACGTGGCACGGGCCTCCGGCCTTGCTGACGAGTGGCTCAACCTCGGGCCCGCGTCGCTGCTCGATGGGCCGCTGCCCGCCGGCTTCGAGGAGCGCCTCAGCCCTGTGGAGTTCGGAGCGCTGCGGCTGTGGATCGCGGGGCGCGAGGACCTGGTCGCGCTCAAGCTCTGGGCGTCGGCCGACCGCTGGCCCGCGCCCGGGCGTCACCTCGCGGACCTCCAGGCCCTGGCACCGACCGCCGACGAGCTCCGGCGCGCTGCCGCCTGGACGCGGCTCCGGGACCCGTCGTCCGGGTACCGGGAACTCCTTGCGGCCGTGATGGCGCGACTCGGCGTGGAGGGAGCGGACGATGACGCCAGGCGATAGGCTGCGGACCGCCGCGCTCGGACGGCTGGCGTCCCAGTGGACCGCCCTCGGCGGCCAGCTCGACGGCCCGGCCGAGACCACGGTCGTGGACCTCGAGGCGCTGCTCGCCGCCACCGCCCGGCTCGGACCCCTGGAGCCGCGGATCGCCGAGGTCGCCATGGCCTGGAGCGTCAACAGCGGGACGGCGGTCAACGGCGCGCGCCTGCGGACCGTGGCGGCGGAGCTCGACGTGGCGCACGAGACGGCGGCGCTCGCGGCGGCGGTGCGGCGCGCCGGCGGACCGCCGTGGCCGCTGGCAGGCGCGGGTGGGGCGACGGAGGCATGGGACGGCATCGCGCCGCGGTCCGGCCTCATCGTCGTCCGCGATCTCGTCGGCCCGGCGCGGCTGGTCTGGCGCCTCCGGGCCGGCTTCGGCGTCAACGCGCGCGCCGACGTGCTCGCCGCCCTGCTTGTTGCGCCGGGGCCGCTCTCGGTCGCGGACCTCGCCAGGTGGACGCGCTTCGGCAAGCGCACCGTGGCGGGCGCCGTCAGCGACATGGCCCTCGCGGGGCTCGCCGAGGTCGAGCGCACCGGGAACGCGGACCGCGTGCGGCTCGCGGACGGGGCCCCGCTCCGGTCCTGGATCTCGGCCGGCGCCGCACCCGCGCGCGATGAGGCCTCGCGGTGGCGGTGCGTGCTGGCGGCGCTCGACCTTGCCCAACGGGTCGAAGGCGCCCCGGACTCCGTCCGAGCCGTGGAGGGCCGCACCACGACCGACAAGTTGCGGGCCTCCCTGGCGGCGGGCGGCCTGCCAAGGCCGGACACGACGGTCATCGGGCCAGTGTTCGCCGCGTCGCTTGACGCATGGCTCGAGGCGCTGGCGAGGGCGCTCGCGCCATAGGCGTGGGAGCGCACATCCTTGTTCGTCACCACGGCCTTGGGCGCGACCCTTGCCCCGGGCTTGCCCATCGTGCAGAGACAGGTGCGTCGGTTCAGCGATCGGACAGCGTCTCGAGGAACTCGGTGGGCGTCAAGATGGGGATCATGGACCGCAGCTCGAGCAGGTGGGCGTCGCCGGTCACGAGGGCGTCGGCCTGGGCATCACGCGCGAGGTCGATGAGGAACTCGTCGTCGGGATCGGCGCTGAGCGCTCCCGGTGACGGCGCCGGATCGGCACGGACGACGGCTTCGCTCCGGATGAGATCGACGCAGGCGTCGGCCTCGGACTCCAGGACGTAGCGGCGGAACTTGTCGCGCCGCAGAACCTCCCGCAGCCCGGCAAGCAGGAGCGGCGAGACGAGGAGCTCGAAGGCGCCCGAGCGGAGCTCGAGCAGGAGCCGGGCGCTGCTGCCGCCCGGGCTGATCAGCGCCGAGACGAGGACGTTGGTGTCAAGAACCGCGCGCGGCACGCCGATGCGCACGCACCGCGTGCGTCTCCTCCACCGCGAGCCGCATCGCCTCGCCCTCGCCCAGGTCGCTGCGAGTCCACACGCTCGCGACCACCTCGAAGCCGAGGTAAGCGCGCAGGGCCGCCTCCACGACCTCCGAGTCGCGCTTGTCGGTCCGGGCAGCTCGGACGCGGGCCGCCCTCAGGCCGTCCTCGTCCACGTAGAGCGTGACCTTCCGCTTGGTGCCAGCCATGGGTGCATGGCATAGCGTCTTAGCGTTATGCCAGCAAGACAGCACCCGACGGAAGCATGACGCGACTCCGCACCGCGAGCAGCGGCGGAGCCGCCGGCGGCGCGCCTCAGGGGGTGACGATGTTGAACCAGAACTCGAAGGTGTCGAGCAACCCCAGGAAGTCCGTGAACGCCGCCGCGTCGCCGTCGATCGTGACAGAGCCGCCGACGACCAGGTCCTCGACCGTCGTCAGGCCCATCACGATCCCGACGAGCGCAGCCCGCGTGAGCGAGATCGCCGCGGTCGGATGGTCGACGGTGGCGTCCTTCGTGTGGTTCAGGACGCCATTGGCGAGCTCGAGGAGGAACCGCTCGCCGCTGTCGGTGACCACGAGCTCGAAGGTGCAGGTCCTGGACGCCGCCTCGGGCCCATTGAGCCGGACGCCGAGGTAGTCCAGGATCATCGCCGTCGTCATCGCGCGCACGAGGTCCGGGGAGGCGGTGCTCGGCGTCGCCATCTTCACGACGCCGTCGCGGAGCTCCCTCGCGGCCGACAGGTAGAAGTTGCGCCAGGTCCCGTTCTCGGCCTGGTAGCCAAGCTGCTCGAGAGTGTCCGCCTGCAGCGCGCGGGCCTCGGCATTGTCCGGGTCGGCGAACACGACGTTGTTCACGGCCTGCGCGACCCAGCGGTACTCGCCCTTCTCGAAGTCGACGCGGGCACGGGCGAGGACGGCGTCGGCGCCGCCCATGTATTCGACCGTCTTCCGGGCACCCTCGACAGGCGGCAACTGGTGGAGCGTCGCCGGGTTGCCGTCGAAGAAGCCCAGGTAGTAGGTGTAGACCGCCTTGACATTGTGACTGACAGAGCCGTAGTAGCCGCGGTTCGCGAAGCTGCCCGCGATCCCCGCCGGCAGCTCGATCATCTCGGCGATCTCGGCCGGGCCGAACCCGTGGTTCGCGAGGCGGAGCGTCTCGTCGTGGATGTACCGATAGAGGTCGCGCTGGCCCTTGAGGAACGCGACGACCGCCGCGTTGCCCCAGGTTGGCCAGTGGTGCGAGGCGAAGACGACGTCGGTCTCGCTCCCGAACAGGCGGAGCGCCTCGTTGATGTGACGCGACCACGCCAGGGCATCGCGGACCTTCGCGCCGCGCAGGGTGTAGACGTTGTGGAGCGTGTGCGTCGCGATCTCGGCCATGCACAGGGCCCGGCGGTCCGGCAGGTAGAAGCAGAGCTCGGCCGGTGCCTCGGCACCCGGCGTGTGCTGGAAGACGATCCGCAGCCCGTCGATCGTCAGTTCCTGGCCGGTCTCGGAGATGATGTCCGTCGGCGCGACCAGGCTCACCGAGCCCGACGAGGTGAGCTGGGCAAGGCCGGCGCCGATACCCTGGAGCGGGCCCCAGCCCGCGAGGTTGCCGTACATGTAGGAGGCGCGCCGGGACATCACGTTGCCCGCGAGGATGTTCTCGCTGACCGATTCCTCGAGGAAGTCCACGGGGGCGACGATCCGCACCCGGCCAGCCGCGAGATCCTCGTCGCTGACCACGGCCCGCACCCCGCCGAAGTGGTCGACATGGCTGTGGGTGTGGATCACGGCGACCACCGGCAGGTCCGCGACGTGCTCCCGCACCATGGCCATCGCGGCCCGCATCGTCTCCACGGTGATCATCGGATCGACCACGATCCAGCCGCCATCCGTGCGCAGGAAGCTCACCACCGCGAGGTCGAAGCCACGCGCCTGGTAGATGCCCTCGGCCACCTCGAAGATGCCGGCGATCGCGTTGAGCCGGCCCTGGCGCCACAGGCTCGGGTTCGCGCTGTCGGGCGCGTCACCGTCGAGGAAGCCCCAGCGGTCGAAGTCCCAGGCAACGTGGCCGGCGTCGGCCATGACCTGCCCGGAGGCCTCCACGAGCAGGCCGCGCCGGGCGTCTTCGAAGTCGGTGACGTCGGAGAACGGGAGGTCGGCGAGTACGGCTGCGTTGACGTGGGCCGTGTGGATGGACGCAGACCTGCGTGACGACATGGCTTGACCCCTCCGGCACCCGGGCGAGTGACGCTACTCGCCGTGAAGAGCGCTTCGCCCGCAAGACTATCCGCACCGAAAGCCCGTCGTCTGTGATGCTGCGTCTTGATGGCTGATCAGGATCTGCAGACACAGCGCCGGGTTCCGATCCAGACAGGGACCCTTCGCCAGGACGCCGTCGCGGGCCTGGTGCTCGGCGTGCAGAGCGTGCCCATCCGGGGCTGATCACGATCACCGTTGTGCTCCAGCGATCCGCGCCGGGCCGCATCGCGGCGGTCGGCTGGCAGTCGCACGCCGGCGGTTCGGTGAACTTGCGTTGTTGGTGTTTGCGCATACGATGACGACATGACAGCCGAACTCCTCACGACCTCCGATGCGGCCCGCCTGATGGGCTGCTCGCGGCAGCACGTCGTGGACCTGTGCGAGGCGGGACGGCTCCCCTACGCCTCGATCGGAACGCACCGGCGGATCCGGCGCGCCGACGTTGACGCCTTCGTCCGGTCGGGTGGCGTCCGTCGCCTGCGGCCCGAGCAGCGCCGCTCGCTCTGGATCGGCCGGGCGATGGCCGGGAAGGTGGCCCGTGACCCGGTCAACGCGCTCGCCCTCGGTCGCGAGAACCTCCAGCACCTCCGGACGGTCCACCGTCGCAGCGGACCGTGGCTGGATGCCTGGGCGGCGATCCTGGGCAACCCGGACGAGGTGATGGCGGTCCTGACCGGTACCGACGAGCGGAGCGGCGAGCTGCGGGCGAACGGACCGTTCGGCGGGCTGCTTGGCGAGGATGAGTTGCGCGACGTGGTGGAGGCGGCGCGAGTCACACGGCCTGCCAGCCGATGAGACGGGAGCACCTCGACCACCTGCTGGAGCCGTGCGACGGATCGCGAGCGGGAGCGGCTGTACCGCTGGGTCGAGACGCGGATCCGCTGATCCTCACGGAGACCTCGAACCAGGGCCGGCGACTCAACCCGCCCGCAGCGCGTCCGTCGGGGGCACGTTCGCGGCCCGGATCGCCGGGTACAGCCCCGCGATGGAGCCGACGAGCAGCGTCGCCCCGAAGCCGATCGCCACGGCGGGCAGCGAGACCACGACCGGCCAGCCCTGGCTGGTCGCGTAGGCGGCGCCGATCGCCATACCAACGGTGACCCCCAACACTCCGCCGATCGCCGCCAGCAGCAGGGCCTCGCCGAAGAACTGCCCGGCGATCGCACCCCGCGTGGCGCCCAGCGCCCGCCGCAGGCCGATCTCCGGCCGGCGCTCCAGCACCGTCATCAGCATCACGTTGGCGATGCCGAGAGCCGCCACGCCGAGCGCCACGGCCGCAAGGCCCAGGAACAGCGTGGTGAAGGTGGTCGCCGCCGCGGCCCGGGCCTCGATCGCGTCCGACGGACGCTGGACGTTGACTGCCTCGGGGTTCTCGGGGTTGGCGGTGGCGCCCGAGGACCGCCCGCACCTCGTCGACCCTGGCCGGGTTCACACGGATGTAGACCGTTGACGGCGCGATGTCCGCATCGAGCCAGGTCGCTGCGGCGTCGCGACCGATGAGCGCCGCCCGGTCCAGCTCCGGGGCGAGCGGCAGCGAGTCCAGGATGCCGACGACCGTGAACCAGCGGCCGGCGATCCACACCTGCACGGGAGCGTCGAGGTCCACGATGCCCAGGCGCGTCGCGGCCACCGAGCCCAGCACGACGGCCGGGTACTTCTCGAGGGCAGCGTCCAGGAAGCGGCCCGTCCGGACCGTGCCGCCCAGCGTCTCGAGGAGGGAGCGGTCCACGGCCTGCACGGACAGGCCGTTCGTCTCGCTCCTGCTGATGAGGTCGGTCCGGCGGACCGACGTCTCGAGGGTCGTCGCCGCGCTCGCGGCCTGGACCGGGCGGATCCGCCGGATCATCCCGAGCGCCTCGTCGGGAAGGGCGGTGTCGTCGCCCATGAACGACTGCCCCGGGGAGACGGTGAGCATGTTGGTGCCCAGCCGGTCGAGGACGGCCAGGAGCGATGCCCGGCTGCTGTCCGAGATCGCGAGGACCGCGACCATCGCCGCGATTCCGATGGCGATGCCCACCGCGGTGAGCGAGGAGCGCAGCCTGCGGGAGGCCAGGCCGCGTCCGGCGATCCGCGCGATCCCGATCGGGCCCGGGCCGCGCGGGTCGGGGATGGACCCTGCGCGAGGCCGCCCGGCCGCCTCGCCCGCGGCCGTCACGCCGGCACCGCCGCGGTGATCGCGCCCGTCGGCGGTGATCCGCCCGTCGTGCAGCTCCACGCGGCGGGGCAGCGATGCGGCCAGGTCACGGTCGTGCGTGATGACGGCGATCGTGGCGCCGTCGGTCGCGTTGAGGTCCCGCATCAGGTCCACGAGCGCCGCGCCGGTCACCGAGTCCAGGTTCCCCGTGGGCTCGTCCGCGAGGATGATCGCCGGCCGTCCGACGAGGGCACGGGCGATGGCCACGCGCTGGCGCTCGCCGCCGGAGAGCTGGCCCGGCCGGTGGCGCGCCCGGTCGGACAGGCCCACGCGATCCAGGGCGGCTTCGGCCGCCAGTCGCCGGTCCTTCGCCGGAACGCCGCGGTAGAGGAGGCCGTCGGCCACGTTGTCGAGCGCCGTCTCCCCATCGAGCAGGTGGAAGTGCTGGAACACGAAGCCGATCCGCCAGGCCCGCAGGGCCGACAGCCGCCGGTCCGACAGTCGGTCGACGCGCTCGCCGGCCACGAAGACCTCGCCCGCCGTCGCCCGGTCCAGGGTGCCAATGAGGTTGAGGAGCGTCGTCTTGCCTGATCCCGACGGGCCGACGATCGCGAGCAGCTCGCCGGCGTCGATCGCGAGGTCCACCTCAACCAGGGCATCCACCGGCGGCTCGCCCGGGTACCGCCGGCCGACGCCGTGCAACTCGATGACCCGGCTCGGGGGCACCGCGTGCGCCGCGGGCTCCGTTGCCGCGATCCCCGTCATCGCGGCACGACCACGAGGTCACCCGCCACGATGCCATTGCCGGCCACCTCGACCTTGCCGTCCTCGAACAGGCCCGTCTCCACGCCCACGTACCGGCGCGCCCCGTCGGCGTCCACCACCTCCACCGCGTAGCCGCCTTCGAGCAGCGCGACCAGCGCGTTGACCGGGACCGCCAGGATGTCGGAGTGGCTCTCGGTCACGACGTGCACCGTCACCGGCGCGGCGTCGAGGTCCGGCAGCGTCGCCCCGAAGTCGATGTCGATGGTGACCGGGACGGTGGCCGCGGCCCCGTTCTCACCCGCCGTGGCCACGCGGCCGACGGACCGGACGTGCCCCGGCACGACGGAGCCGTCGGGCAGGTCGATGGTGACGGCCTGGCCCGGCGCCACGAGGTCCTGGCGGCTGGCGGACAGGTCCAGCGTCACGACGCGCGTGGCCGTCGTCGTCCCGAGGACCGGGGCACCCGGTGCGACGGTCGCCCCCACCTCGGCCTCGTGCGACGCGACGCGGACCGCGCCCGGGAGGAACGCAAGGTCGGCGCCGTCGAGGGTGGCGTCCTGCTTGCGGCCGGTCGCCTTCTGCCAGCGCTTGACCGCCGTGGTCGTCTTCGCGTCCCAGTGGCGGTTCACCTTCATGCCCTTGGGGGCATACCCCATGGCCTTGAGGTTCTGCTCCAGCTGGAGCACGTCGGCGCCGTCGGAGACCTTCGGGCCAAGGGGTCGCCACATCGGGCGGTCTCCATAGAGGAGCCGCGGGCGAACGCGTCCGTCCAGTTCGTAGAGCACGTCGCCGCGCTCGATGACGGCTCCCTCCGTGGGCAGGCGGGTCACGGTCCTCGCGCTGCCGGCGGTCACCGGCCGCGATGCCTCGTAAGCCAGGCTGCCGGTGAGATCGGCGGCGGTCTCCATCGTCCGCCGCTCAACGGGTGCGGTGGTGAGGTCCGCGACCGAGGCCGCCGAGGGCGACGGCGTCGCAGCTCCCCCGCCCACGAGCGCCGGCAGCGCGCCCGACGCGACGCCGACGGCACCTGCGGCGACCACCACCACGAGACCGGCGCCGGCGATCAGCGATCCCCTCACGGCAGACCTTCGATGGCCGGACCGCCGCCCGAGCCCGAGGAGCTCGACCCGCCCATCACGAACGGAGCGCCGCCGGGCAAGTCCGAACCGCACGCGGCCCGTGCGGCCATGAACGTCTCGGACGTCGGGTCGATGCCGCCTTCGCCCATCTGGATCGAGATGCTATTGCCGGAGAACACCGGGTCCGGGAAGTCCACGTCATGGTCCCGCATGCACTGGGCGAACTTGAGCGCCTGGTCGGCGAGCACGGGGTCCATCGTGGCGTTGGGATCGCCCATACCGGCCGCAGGGAGGAGATCGCGGCACGCCTTGTCGGCCTCCTCCATCGCCTTCGGGTCGAACTCGCCGGTGGGCGGCTGGACCTCCGTGCCCGCGTCGGGGCCACCGATGCGCACGCCGCCGCCACCGCTGCCCTCGGTCACGATCGACATCTGGACGTCGACCCCGTGCTCCTTCATGCACTTCGTGAAGGCAAGCATCGCCTCCTCCGGATCGACCGAGGCCGCGGGCGTCGCCGATGCGTCCGGAGCGCCGGACGGGTTCGCGAGGCTGACGACGCCACCGTCGTTCGATGCGGCCCCGCCGCAGGCCGCGACGCCGATGGCCATCGCGAGGGCGAGGGCCGCGGCCGGGGCCCCGGTCCGGCTGAAGAAGGGCAATTGCAGGTTCATCGGTTGGTGCTCCGTGACGTATCGGTGGTACGGGCCGGGGTCGGCGGCCCGGGTCGCGGCGGCATGAGGATCCGCCGTGTCCGGTGCCCACCGTCGCGCAGGACGATCAAAGCCACGTCAAGATGGCTTTCAGAAACCTTTGATCCATGGCCGGTACACAGGACCCATGCATCTCCTGCTCGTCGAGGACGATCCTCGCCTCGCCGACCTCGTCGCCCGCCTGCTGAGTGGCGAGCGGCACCTGGTCGAGCGCGCGCCCGACGGCGGCACCGCCCTGGAGATGGCCGAGGCGCCCGGCCTCGACGCGATCGTGCTCGACGTGGGCCTGCCGGACATCTCCGGCCTCGAGGTCGCCCGCCGGCTGCGAGCCCGCGGCTCGGTGGTCCCGATCCTGATGCTGACGGCCCGCGACGCCGTCGCGGACCGCGTCGCAGGCCTGGACGCGGGCGCCGACGACTACCTTGTCAAGCCGTTCGCGATCGAGGAGCTGTCCGCGCGCGTCCGGGCCCTCGGGCGGCGCGGGCGGGCGGCTGCGGGGATCGCCGGTCCATCGTTCACGTCCGGCCCGATCTCCCTCGACGAGGTCAGCCGCCAGGTGTCAGTGGACGGCCTGCGCGTCGACCTGAGCCCGCGCGAGTTCGCGCTCCTCGAGTGCCTGCTGCGGCACCGCGGCCAGGTGCTGACCCGCGACCAGCTCCTGGACCATGCCTGGCCGTACGATTCCGAGGTGGACCCCGCGATCGTCGACACCTACGTCTACTTCCTGCGACGCAAGCTGGGGCCGGTGGGCGGCGGCTGCATCGAGACCGTGCGCGGCGTGGGCTATCGGGTGGCGGCGTGACCACCGCGGCCGAGGCACCGATCCTCCGGCGCACCCGCTGGGGCCTCATCGCCTGGAGCGCCGGGAGCACCCTGGTGGTGCTGGTCATCCTTGGGATCGCCATCTACGTGGCGGCCGCGACGAGCCTGGCCGCCGGAGGGACGGCGCAGCTCCAGGCACGAGTTGACGAGCTCTCCGGTGCAGGGTTCGGCCCGGTCCCGCTGGGCGCCACGCAGGACTTCGGCGTCACGTCGGATCCCAGCCAGCCAGGTCTGGTCATCGGCGGCGACGCCTCCGGCACGATCGGGATCGTCCTCGCGCCCGGCCCCGGGGGCCCGGTGCCTGCCGGGGCGGCCGGGGTGGGCGTGATCGCGGGCGGCGCGGGGTTCGGCCCGGTGACCCTCGACGCGGAGGCACAGGCCGCGGTGGCGGCGGGCGAGACCGTCGTGCGCGAGACCACGATCTCGTCCGCGCCGGTACGCATCATGGCGGTGGCCGTCCCGGCCCTGAACGGGTGGGCAACGATCATGGTGATCGGCGACCGGACCTCGGAGGTGGACACCCTGCGGACGTTGCTGGTCGTCCTGCTGGGTGGCGGCCTGGCTGTCCTCGCGGCTTCGGTCGCGGTGGGCTATGTCTACGCCGGGCGCGCCCTTGTCCCGATCCGCGAGTCGCTCCAGCGCCAGCGCGAGTTCGCCGCCGACGCGAGCCACGAGCTCCGGACCCCGCTCACGATCACGCGCGCCTCGATCGCCGAGCTGCGTCGCGGCCGCGACGATCCCGCGACCGTGGACCGGGCCCTGGACGACCTCGACGCCGGCGCGACGAGGATGGAGCTCCTCGTGGACGACCTCCTGCTCCTCGCCCGTACGGATGCGGACGCAATCGACATCGTGACAGCCGACACCGACCTGGCCCTGGCCGCTGCCGAGGCCACGGAGACGCTCGAGGCCGTTGCCGCCACCGTCGGGGTGCGCCTGGCACTGGACCTGCGGCCGGCGCCGGTCCGCGGAGACGAGGCCCGCCTCCGCCAGCTTGCGGGGATCCTCGTGGACAACGCCATCCGGCACTCCCCGGCCGGCGGCCGGGTGACGGTCACCGTTCGGCCTGGCGCGTTGCTCACCGTGGACGACGAGGGGGCCGGGATCGCCCCGGAGCACCTAGACAAGGTGTTCGAGCGGTTCTGGCGAGCCCCCGGGGCCCCGGCCGAGGGCACGGGGCTGGGTCTCGCGATCGCCCGCTGGATCGCGGAGCGCCACGGCGGCACCATCCATGCCGAGAACCGCTCCCCGGGCCCGGGCGCCAGGTTCGTGGTCCGGGTCCCGCCGGGCTGAGGCCCCGGAGCTCGACCGCCTCGAGCTGACCTGATCCGCCGGCCCGGGCTTCCCATCGTTCACTCGGAGTGAACAGGACGGGCTTGCCAGACGGTCCATCGGACGCCACGCGGCCCCCGATCGGTGGTTGGGACGGCCCGAGGCCTCGATCCGGCCGACTTCTGGCCCCGCGATCCCCCGGGCGCCACCATCCGCGACGATGCGCCACGCGAGCTGCCCTCCAACCGCCAGCTTGTTCACTGCGAGTGAAATCCGTGGCCGCACATGCGACACGCGGACAACGACGCTGCCTGCGCGAGGCTGGTGAGGCGACCGCGCGACCGCCACGCAACCACGCCATTCGGCCCCCGCCGTCACGCCAGTCGGCCCCTCACGGGCGGGCCTGTAGGGCTACCATCCGCACATGACTGAGCCCGTTCCCGCTCCTGCCGACACCCGGACCTACTCCCCCGGCCTCGAGGGCGTCATCGCCGGCGAGACCTCCCTGTCGTACATCGACGGAGAGGCGGGCCGCCTGCTCTACCGCGGGTATCCCATCGGCGAGCTGGTGCACGCCGGCTCGTACGCCGCCGTCGCCGAGCTGCTCTGGACCGGCGACTGGAAGCCCGACGCCAAGCTGCCCTGCCAGCCGGTGCCGGACGCCGTGATGACGGCCCTGCGCGCGCTGCCCAGGAACGCCCGTCCGATGGACGCGCTGCGCACCGCGGTCTCCGTCTGGGGCGCCGTCAACGACCCGGCCTGGCCGCCGACGCCCGAGCAGGCCCACGCGCTCACCGCCTTCTCCCCGTCCGCGCTGGCCGCGTTCGCGCGCATCCGCCAGGGCCTGGAGCCGATTGCACCCGATCCGGACCTGGACCTGGTCCCGGGCTTCCTGTACCAGGTCAACGGCGTGAGGGCGGACGACGGCCACGGCCCGTGCGCTCGACGCCTACTTCATCGTCGGCGCGGAGCACGGCTTCAACGCCTCGACGTTCACCGCCCGCGTCATCACCGCCACGCGCGCGGACATCGCGTCGGCCGTCTGTGGCGCCATCGGCGCGATGAAGGGCCCGCTCCACGGCGGCGCCCCGTCCGAGGTCGTGGAGCAGATCCACGAGGTCGGCACGCCGGAGCACGCCGAGGCGTGGGTCCGCGAGGCCATCGACAACAAGACACGCCTCATGGGCTTCGGCCATCGCGTCTACCGCGCCTACGACCCGCGCGCCGCGGCCCTGCGCGAGGTGGCCGAGGGCATGGAGCACAAGCCGGACTGGCTGGAGCTGGCGATCGCCGTCGAGGACGTCGCGCTGCGCGTCCTCGCCGAGAAGTACCCGGACCGGCCGCTCAAGACCAACGTCGAGTTCTACGCGGCGCCCGTCCTCATGGGCGTGGGCCTCACCCCGGACCTGTTCCCGGCCACGTTCGCGCTCGCGCGGCACGCCGGCTGGACCGCCCACGCCATCGAGCAGGGCGCGAACAACCGGCTCATCCGGCCCGACGTGAAGTACGTGGGCTCCGGGGAGCGCCACCTCCCCGCATAGTCACACCGCCCGGTCAGTTGCCGCAGGGCGCCGGTCCCCGGCGCCCTGTTCGATTCCCGCGGGGCCCTCAGTGCAGGATGAACACCTTGAGGCCGACGATGACCAGGCCCATCGCGACGTCCACGATGGCCACCCCGAAGGCCACGAGCCAACCGCGCCCGAGCGCCCGGCCGACCGCCAGCCCCCACACGAACAGCTGCGCGACACCGACCGCGAGCGCCAGGTCCACGGCCTGCTCAGTCGTCGTGAGGCCGATGGGGTGCGTCCACAGGGCGAGAGCCGGGAGGACCGCGGCTGCGATCATCGGCAGCTCGCCCGCCGCGACACGCGCGGACCTGGCGCACGTGACCGGCCCCTCCAGGCGGACTGCGATCAGCTCCGACCACACCTCCATCGTCCAGAAGATGCCGACCGTCACGAACAGGGACATAGCCACGAAGGGCTCGTCGAGATCCGACCGAGCCTGGACGGCGATCAGCGCGGTCACCAGCAGCGAACCGTAGACGGCGGAGGAGAGGCCGCGGCTGCCGAGGAGCCTGCGGGCGGGCGTCATCGTGGGTCGCCGTGGGGCGGCATCGACCACGGGGGACGGCCGCATCGCGGCCATCTGCGGGAGGCAGGCGCTACAGGTAGCCGCGCCGGCGGAAGAAGTACAGGAGGCTGGCGAGGATCACCGCCATCGTCGCGATGATCAGCCAGAACTCGCCAATGGACTCGTCGCCCGGCAGGTCCACGTTCATGCCGCCGATGCTCGCGATCAGGGTCAGCGGGAGCAGCAGCGACGCTGAACGCGGTGAGGATGCGCAGCGAGTCATTCAGACGGTGCGACAGCACGGACTCGTTCGAATCCTCGAGCGCCTCCGCGACCTCCTTGTAGTTCTCGAGGACGTCCCAGATGCGCTCGGCGGCGTCGGTGATGTCGTCGAAGTAGATGTCGAGGTCTTCCTGGAGGTACCGCTGCTTGGTGCGCTCGAGATCACGGAGCACGGCTCGCATCGGCCGCACCACGCGCCGGAAGTTGATGATCTCCTGCTTGGCGTTCGACAGGTCCCGCACGATCTCCGCCGATCGCCCCTCGAAGATGTCGTCCTCGAGCTGGTCCAGCTTGGCGCCCATCTTGCGCAGCATCGGGAACGAGGCGTCCACGCAGGTGTCGACGATCTTGTAGAGCAGGTACCCGGTGCCCTTGGAGAAGATCGCCTCGCTGACCTCCTGGCGGGCGCGGTAGCGCTCGAACATGGCGGACAGCGGCGGCAGGTTCTGGTCGGGCAGGGTGATCAGGAAGTCCGGCCCCACGAACAGGTCGAGCTCGGCCGTGAGCAGGCGGTCCTGCGTCTTGTCGAAGACCGGGAAGTGGAGGACGATGAACAGGTAGTCGTCGTAGGCGTCCAGCTTGGGGCGCTGGTTGCGCGACGCGACGTCCTCGATCGCCAGGGGGTGGAACCCGAACTCCCGCTCGAGCCAGTCGCGATCCGCCTCGCGCGGCCGCTCGAGGTTCAGCCAGCGGACGCCGCCGGACGAGATGATGTCCGGTTCGCCGGCCTCAGCGCCGTTGCCGTGGGCGACCGGAAGCACCCCGGGCCGCGGCGAGCGCAGCCGGGGCCGGGGCAGCAGGTTCGGCACTTGGAGGCACCCCGGTTTGCATGGGGCGATCCTAGCGCAGCGAGGGGGTTCTTGGCACGGCGGGGCCGACCGTAACGGTCCTGGCGCGCCCCGGACCGGGGCGGTTTGCACGAATCCGCGGCTGGTCCGATCCTTCCCGCGATGCCCACCACTGACCAGGTCCATCCGTCCACGCCGTCCGCCGCGCGACTCCTCCTGCTCAACGCCGTCTTCCCCGGCCTGGGCCACCTGGTGGCAGGCCGCCGCAGGTGGGCGATGATCCTGGCGCTGCCTGTGCTGATCGTGGTGGCCGTGGGCCTCGTGGTGGTCCTCGGCGGGAACATCACGTCGCTCGCGGCGCGGATGTTCGACCCTGTCGTGCTCGGAGCGCTGCTTGGGCTGCAGACACTCCTGGTGCTGTGGCGTCTCGGCGCGCTTGCCGCGGTTCGACAGATCACCCCGATCCGGGCCACCGTGCAGACGCTCGTCGCGGGCGTCGTCGCGGTCGCGATCGTCTTGCTCCCGCAGCTCTGGGTGGCCGGCCTCACGCTCGACGCCCGCGACTCCGCGGCCGCGGTCTTCGCGCCCGTCAACGAGGGCGGGGCGTGGGTCCCGGACACGTCCGTGCCGCCCGTCGCGTCGGACGACCCGGACTTCGGCATCGAGGCGGGCCCGTCGGACTCGCCCGAGCCGTCCGCTGCGGCCTCTGCCTCGGTGTCACCGTCGCCCACGCCGGCGGTCCCGCGCGTGAACGTTCTGCTGATCGGCATCGACTCGGGCGTGGGGCGCAACACCGCGCTGACCGACACGATGATCGTGGCGTCGCTCGACCCAGTGGGGAAGACGGTCTCCCTGGCGTCGATCCCTCGCGACATGGTGGACGTGCCGCTGCCGGACGGACGCACCTTCCGAGGCAAGATCAACAGCCTCGTGTCGTACGTCCGCTGGCACCCCGGGAAGTTCCCGGGAGCGAAGGACGGGCAGTCTGTGCTGACCGCCGCCCTGGGGCAGCTGCTGGGCATCAAGATCGACATGTGGGCGCAGGTCAACCTGCCGGGCTTCGTGGACCTGGTCGACGCCGTCGGCGGGATCAACGTCAACGTCACCGACGGCTTCTGTGACTACCGCTACAAGGAGTATGGGATCAAGGGGTTCAACATCACCCCCGGCCGATATCACTTCGACGGCGAGCATGCGCTCGGGTATGCGCGGATCCGCAAGGCGGCCGGCGAGAGCGACTTCACGCGCGCCGCCCGCCAGCAGGAGGTCATCGCCGGGCTCCGTGATCGGATCGTGAAGGGCGGGCTCCTGGAGAACCCAGCCAAGTTCCTCAAGGGCATCGGGCACACCATCACGACCAACATCAAGCCCAGCGTGATCGCGGACTGGATCGATGTCGCCAGCAAGGTCGAGCGCTCGGACACGTTCCGAGTCGTCATCGGCCGCCCCTATGTGCGTGGTACGTACGACAACCGGGGCAGCATCCAGGAGCCGAACCTCACGAAGATCCGCGCCCTGGCCGCTCGCCTGTTCACGGAACCGGGCGTGCGTCCAGAGGGCCTTGCCACGATGCCGTCGGCCGGCTCCGGTCCCACGAGAACTGCCTCGTCGTCGAGCACCTGCGGCGTCGTCAAGGCCACGCCCAAGCCGACGCGAAAACCCACGCCCAGGCCCACCGCGAGCGCCACGCGGATGCCGGAACCCACGGTCGAGCCAACGGTCGAGCTCGACGCCCGAGCCGCCGACGCCCGAGCCGCCGACGCCCGAGCCGCCGACGCCCACTCCGGCGCCCTGAGCTCAGCCCCGGGGCGAGGGCACCTCCCTCGCCGCCCCATACACCGCAAGCGCGCGCTCCCGGGCCGCGGCGTGGTCCACGATCGGCGCAGGGTAGTCCGTCCCGATCCTGACGCGGGCGGCGTCCCGGGCGGCCACATCGAGCGTCCAGGGTTCGTGGATCGCCTCTCCCACGATGCCGCGCAGCTCGGGAACCCACCGGCGAACGTAGGCGCCGTCGGGGTCGAAGCGCTTCCCCTGGAGGATCGGGTTGAAGACGCGGAACCAGGGCTGAGGGTCCGTGCCGGTGCCGGTCGTCCACTGCCAGCCGCCGTTGTTGGAGGCCACGTCGCCGTCCACCAGGTGGCGCATGAACTCGGCCTCGCCCAGGCGCCAGTCCAGCAGGAGGTCCTTGGTCAGGAAGGAGGCCGCGATCATCCTCGCCCGGTTGTGGACGAACCCCGTCGCGCGCAGCTGGCGCATGGCGGCGTCGACGACCGGATAGCCGGTCTGGCCGGTGCGCCAGGCCTCGAAGGCGTCCGGGTCGTCGCGCCACGCAAGGTTGGCGAAGGCCGGCTTGAACGGCTCGCGGAGGACACGCGGATGGTGCGCGAGGACATGGCCGTAGAACTCACGCCAGGCGACCTCGGACACGAACACGCGGCGGCCCTCGCCGGCGCCCTCGGTGCGGTCCACGACCTCGAGCGGCGACAGCAGGCCCGAGCGCAGGTCCTGCGAGAGCCGCGAGGTGCCGTCCAGGTCCATCCGGTTGCGCCGTTCGGCGTAGGCGTCCACCTGGGCGCCAACCCACGCGGCCAGGCGGGCGCGCGCCGCCGGCTCACCCGGCTGCAGCATCAGGGCCGGGTCGGCCGTCGGTGCGCCGAGGTCCGGGATCTCGTCGGGACGCGCCCCCTGGGGTCCAGGGATCCGATCGGGCGCCGGCAGCACCGCCCGACGCGGGCGCGCCTCCCAGGCCCGGCGGAACGGGCCGTAGACGGTGAAGGGACGGCCGTCCTGCGTGAGCACCTCGTCGGGCTCATGGACATACAGCCCGCGTTTCGCGTGGACCGTGACGCCGTCCTCGGCCAGTCCGGCCGCGACCTCGCGGTCCCGCCTGCGGCCGAATGGGGCGGCGTCACGGGTCAGGTACAGGTCGCGCGCACCGATCTCACGGGCGAATGCCGGGAGTACCTCGGCCGGGCGGCCCCGGAGAATCCGCAGCGCCGCGCCGCGCTCCGCGAGCGACCCGGAGAGGGCGACGAGGCTCTCGCGCATGAACCACGACCGGTTCGGGGCGGACCAGCGGCCGGTCAGCAGCGGCGTCGTCGATGACGAACACGGGGACCACGACGTCCGCCTCGGCCACGGCGGCGGTGAGGGCGGGGTGGTCGTGGACACGCAGGTCGCGCCGGAACCAGAGGATCGCGACGTTCGGCATGGCCTCTCTTCGTGGCGGCGGCGCGGTTGGACGTGCGAGTGGCCACCTGCGGCGTCCATCATGGCGGGAATGGGCGCCCCGCTGGCCATCGTCCTGCCGGATCCGTGCCTGGTCGTCCTCGTGGGGGCGGCCGGGAGCGGCAAGTCAACGTTCGCCGCCCGCCACTTCGCTCCGTCGGAGGTGCTGTCCTCGGATGCATTCCGGGAGTTGGTCTCGGGTGACGCCGCGGAACAGGCTGCCACCGGGGCGGCCTTCGCGTCGCTCCACGCGGCCCTGTCACGACGGCTGCAGGACCGCCTCCTCACCGTCGTCGACGCGACAAGCGTGCAGGCCAACGCCCGGCGCCAGCTCCTGCGACGCGCAGCCGACGCGGGCGTCCCGGCGGTCGCCGTGGTCCTGGACCTTCCGCGGGCGGTGGTGCTTGCACGCAACGCGGCACGGGTGGGTCGCGTGGTTCCCGAGACCGCGATCCGGCGCCAGCTCGCGGAGCTCGACCGGACGCTTCGAACCAGGCGCCTGGAGACCGAGGGGTTCGCCTCGGTGGTCCGACTGGCGGATACGGCCGCGGTGGACGCGGCGCGCGTTGTGCGCCGGGGCTGGCGCGCGGACTGACGCGGATCGACGCGGGCGCTACCCCGCCGGATCGAGCGAGACGCGGCCGAACGGCCTGGCTCGCACCTCGACCCACACGCCGTTCTGCATGTAGATGTCCCCGCGGGCGATCTCGATGGCGGCCGCCTCGTCCTCGGCGCGGACCATCAGCAGGGAGCCGGACATGTCCAGGAACGCGCCGGCCTCGATGATCGTGCCGGCCGCCTTGAGGGTCGCGATCCGGGCGAGGTGGCGGGCGCGGAACGGGACGCGGGTCTCGGCGGCATCGGGCCCGTAGGTGGCCTGGAGGACCCAGACGTTCTCCAGCGAGTGGGCGGGCGCGGCAGGTTCGGTCATTGGAGCTCCCTGAAGTCAGTGCGGAACGAGGGCGTCCGGGTCACAAAGCAACTCAGCCACGTCGGGGGGCAGCTCGCCGGCAACCACGTCGGCGATGGAGACGCGCTCGAGCACGCGGCGCAGGCCCACGCGCGTCGCGAGCCAGACGTCCCGCAGCGAGGCGGCGGACCCGGTGAAGTCGAGCGATTCCGGGCGCATCCCCCTGACGTCGGCGAGCGGGCCTTCGACTGCGCGGATGACGTCGGCGATCGTGATTGCCGAGGCCGGCTTCGCCATGCGGTAGCCACCGTCCTGGCCGCGCAGGGAGCGCACGAACCCGGCCCGGCGGAGGTCCACCAGGATGTTCTCGAGGAACGAGAGCGGGATCTCCTGGGCCGACGCGATCTGCTCCGCCTTGAGCGGCGCGTCGCCGGTGTGGGCGGCGAGCTCGCACATGGCGCGGACGGCATAGTCGACCTTGGCGGAGATCCTCACCCGGTCATCCTAGGTCAGGTGGGCCCAAGGGCCGGGGCCGGAGCGCGCCACGCTCACGCCGCGGTCGACCCGGCGGCGATCAGCACGATCGACACGGCGGTGAGGACGATGCCCGCCACGTGGCTGCGCGTGAGGTGCTCGCGCAGAATCACGATCGCCAGGATGACCGTCACCACGGGGTACAGCGACGCGAGGACGGTGGCGATCGCCAGGGCCCCGGCCTGCGTGGCCAGGATGAACGCGGCGTTCCCGGTCATGTCCAGCAGGCCGATCACGACCAGCTTGGGCAGCACGTTCATCGGCATCCGCCAGGGCTGGCGCCACAGGACGATGAGCAGGCTGATGACCACGACCTGCAGCAGCCGGATGATCACCAGCAGCCCGAAGGCGCTGCCGCCCGAGAACTGGCCGATGCAGATGTTGAACGCGCCGATGGCCAGCCCGGCGGCGAGTGCCCACCGCACGCCCGACGGCCGGTCCGTGCCGTGGCCCGGCGCCCGGGTGACGAGGACGACGGCGATCAGCGCTCCCACGATGCCGGCGATCGTCATGGGTGTCGGGACGCCCTCCACGAGGAAGCCGAACACGACCGGGATCGTCGCGCCCAGCACTCCCGTCGTGGGAGCGACGACGCCCATGCGGCCCACCGCGAGGCCCCTGTAGAGGCACGTGATGCCGATCATGCCGCCGATCCCGGCCCCGACCGCCCACGCGATGTCGGGGAACGTCGGGAACGGCTCGTCGAGCAGAACCGCGATCAGGAGCGCGGCGAAGATGCCGACGAACTGCGTGACCCCCACGACGGCGAAGAGCGGCATGCGGCGGCTCAGCAGGCCGCCCCCGAAGTCGCCGGAACCCCAGGTGACGGCCGAGATCAGTCCGAGGACGACGACCGCGACCTCGGGGCCGAGGCTCAGGCAGGCGCGGCCTCCTCGGCCTCCACGTGGGTGTCGGTTGCGGTGGGACCGGCCAGGACAACCACCTTGTCAGCCAGCGCGTCGTAGCGATCCGAGGTCGTGAGGTAGATCACCTGGAAGTCCGCGGCGACCTCGCGCAGGAGCTCCAGCGCGCGGGGGGCGCGATCGTCATCCAGCGTCACGAACGGGTCGTCCAGGATCAGCGGCGGCCGCCGGTCGCCGGTGACCAGGCGCACGAGCCCCAGGCGCGCGGCCAGGTACACGACGTCGAGCGTTCCCTGGGACAGGTCAGTGACCGGGACCCAGTCGCCCTTCTCCGGCGAGAAGACGTCAACCCCGAGGTTCGTGTCGTCGACGCGGACGCGCCGGTAGCGGCCGTCCGTGACCCGGGTGACGTCCTTGACCATGCGCCGCTCGAGATAGCGCGTCGCGCGCTGCATCGTCGCCTGCTCCGCGGCAAGGATCTCCCGCAGGGTCAGGGCGTAGACGCGGTCCCGGCGGCGCAGCGCGGCCAGCTCCTCGCTCCAGCCAACGAGGCGCTCCGCCAGCCCGGCGACCTCCTCGGCGTCCACGGGGTTCTGGTCGACGCGGGCGCGAGCGCCGGCCTCGTCGTCGCGAGCTCGCTCCAGCTGGCGCTCCGCGTCCGTGACCTCGACCTCGAGGCGCTCGCGAGCCCGCGGTTCCTTGGCGATGGGGCCAAGGGCCTCCAGGGCCGCCGTCTTCTGCTCGATCTCGAGAGCCGCGGTGTCGCGGCGCTCGGGCAGGCGCTCGCGCGGCTCCTCGCCGACGAGGCCCGCCAAGCGGGCGCTGCGCTGGTCGATCTCGGCGACGTGCGCTTCCTCTGCCTTGAGCTGCGCCTCTGCCTCATCGGTACCCTCGAGGCCCAGCGTGTCGAGCTCGCTCGCGCGCTCGGCCTGGGTCAGCTTGAGATCCTGCTCGATCTCCGAGCGGCCCCGCAGCCGGCGGTCCACCTCGACGTCGCGCAGCTGCTTCTGGACCCTGTCGCCACGACGGAGCCACGCAGCGGCGAGCCCGAACGCGACCCCGATGACGGCAATCAGCCCACCGAGCAGCGGCACCACCGAGCCGAGCTCGAGGATGCCGGTCACGTTCAACACGAAGCCGACGGCGGCGACGAGCAGGCCCACCACCGCGAGGATGACGGCCATGCGCGAGAGAGGCTGCCACCGGGGCTCCGGCGGAACCTCGAAGCTGACCTGGATCTCGCCTTCCAGCTGGGCCTGCAGGGTGGCGATCCTCGTCTCCAGGCCCCGCAGCCGCTCCACCGCCGGCCGCAGCACCGCGACGGGGATCGGGGACGGGTGGCTGGCCTCGAGCACGACGAGCTCGTCGCGGACGATGACGGCATTGCGGTACCGCTCGTAGCGCTCCTTCGCCCCGTCCCGTTCCGCAACGAGGCGTTCGGCCTGGCGGGCCTTCTCCAGCAGGGCGCGGCGCTCGGTGAGGGCCTTGTCGGTCTCGGAACGACGCTCGCGGGCGAGGGACAGGGTGTCCCGGTCCCGCTCGAGGCGGGCGAGCCCCTCCTCACCGGAGCGGAGGCTGGCTGTGACATCGGCAACCGCGTCCTCGGCGACCTTGATCCGGCCGGGGTTCTTGGCACCGCTCGCGCGGAGGCCCTGGAGGGCGCGCTCGAGCTGCTTCTTGGCCCGGCTCGTGCCGCGGTCGGCGCCGCTGATCGACGCCTGGAGCCGGTCGCGGAGGGCCGACTCGTCGCGCTGCAGGCCGGCCAGCTCGTGGTGGCGCACGGACGCCGTCGAGCGGAAGAAGCCCTCCGTCGGCACGCCGGACAGCTCGGCGAGGAGCTCGTCGGCGCGGGCGGGGTCGGTGACCTCCTCGCCGTCGATGCGGAGGCTCACGGTCCCCTTGGCACCCGCGAACACCTTCTCGAGGTGACCCCCGTGGGCGCCGCCGTCCTCGTCCTCGTACGAGAAGGTCATGGCGAGGGCCGGCCGCGCGTCCGGGCTCCCGTCCCACGGGACCAGCGCGTCGAGCTCCCCGGCGGCGCTGGTGACCTTGCGGGTCAGCGCGAGCTCGATCGCGCGCTGGATCGTGGACTTGCCGGCCTCGTTGGGACCGCGCACGACGGTCAGGCCGGGGGCCAGCTCGATGGATGTGTCGCGGTACCTGCGCAGGTCCCGAATGGTGAGGCTCGTGATTCTCACAGCGTCACCTCCCGTCCCGCCAGCAGCAGGCGACCCAGGCGGAGGGCGTCGCGGAGCTCCTCGGCCTCGCGCGCCGAGGGGGTGTCCGGGGAGCCCTCGAGTGCGGCGATCCGCTGCTCCACGGTCCGGATGAACGCGCCGGCGATGGTCTCGGCGGGCGGCAGCGTGCCTTCCGTGAGCGGCGGCTGGCTGTGGTCGCGGACGCGGACGCGGAGGTAGTCGGGCCGGAGGGCCTCCTCCACCTCTGCTGTGTCAAGGTCGAGCGCATCGGGGCGCACGCCGATCAGGCGCGCATCCAGGACGCGGTCCTTGTCGGCCGCCCCGCGGAGTCGGGCGATGAAGGCGGGCTGCGATTCGACCGTCGCCGCGTCGATCTCGACCCGCTCGAAGGTGGTCCGGCCGACGACCCGCTCCTCCACCGTGACGGTCTTGGTCTCGGCACGCTGCTCGAGCGTCACGAGCAGCACCTTGCCGGCCTTGTCCTGGTCCAGGGCGACGGGCTCGGGAGCGCCCGCGTACGCGTACGTGACCCCGCGCGCCTTCGCGACCTGCGCCCCGTGCCAGTGGCCCAGCGCGAGGTAGTCCAGGCCGCTGGCCGCGATCTCGTCCGTGGTGATCACCACCTCGTCGTGGTCCGTGCGCCCGGGAATGGCGATGGCGGCGTGCAGCAGGCCCAGGCGCCAGGTCGCGTCCGGGGTGCGGACGGCCGAGAGGTCCCGCAGCGGGCTGTGCGGGGCACGTTTCGTCGCGAAGACGGGGCCGTGGACGACGACGTCGCAGGCACCGATGTGGACCCAGGGCCGCTCGGGTGTCAGCACGGTCACCAGGTCGCCGCCGTCCGGCGCGCCGGCGAGGGCGCCCAGGTCGTACGCGCGATACACGGACGATCGGTCGTAGACATCGTGCGTGCCCGGGATCAGCACGGTACGAATGCGCGCCCCGACGAGGCGGGCGAGCTCGGCTGCGACGCGCTCCACGGAGCGGCGCGGCTGGACATTGGAGTCGAACAGGTCGCCGGCGACCAGGAACAGGTCCACTCTCTCCGCGAGGGCGAGGTCCACGCTGGCGGCAAACGCGGCGAACTGGCGCTCGCGCTGGGTCGACGCGGCATCCCCGAGGTCGGCATGACGCGCGCCAAGATGAACGTCCGCGGTGTGCAGGAGCCGGAGCATGCGGTGTGCTGCCTCCATCTTCCTCGCCGGCGGGCAGACCGACCGGGCCCCGCGAACGGCCGCTCCTCGCCTCGACGACGGTGTCCTCATCGGAAGCCGCGCATCGCTCAGGCGGGGTCGGTCGTCCCCGGGACCCGGTTGCGATCCGGGCGCCCCCATCGCTCCCGTCTCGCCACGCCGAGTCTCGTCTGCCATTGTGACAGGTTGGCTGTCACCCACGGATCTGTTCCGCCCAGGTGCGCGCGCGGGGTGAACCAGGCAAGGGCGGCCGTGGCAGGGCTTCCTCGAGAAGATCGGTTAGGCTGGCGCTACCGACCATCGGTGTGCCCCCGTCCAGGGACTCCGACGACACCCGGTTGCGTGGCCCGGCTGACTCCCCGCCGCGACCGCCACCGCGTGTCTCCCGAAGCAGGGCCCGCACCACGTACCCGATCCGAGCGCGCGCCCGGGAGGAGTTGTCTCGTGACCTATGTCGACAGGACGATGACCTGCGTCGACTGCGGGGTGGAGTTCATCCACTCGGCCGCCGACCAGGAGTTCTACACGGAGAAGGGGTTCACGTCCGACCCCAAGCGGTGTACTTCATGCCGGGCATACCGGCGCTCCTCCCGGGACGGCGGTGGCGACGACGTCCGGTCGATGGGCGGCCCGAGGGGCTATGAGCGCACCGACGACCGCGGCCCGAAGGAATACTTCGTCGCGCTCTGCTCGTCGTGCGGGAACCAGGCGCAGGTGCCGTTCAAGCCGCGCATGGACAAGCCCGTCTACTGCTCGGACTGCTTCCGCCAGGTCAAGCCCGACTGAGCTCGGGCTGGATCGACCTCGAGCGAGCCTTCCGGCTCAGAGCCGGAAGGCGTCGCCCTTGCGGTAGCGCTCCCGGTGGCGCCCGTGCCACACGGTGACGCGGCCCGCACCGTGGACCTGCCACGCGCCGTTGCGGCCCACGACCCCGGTGTCCTCGTCGATGCCCAGGACCACGGACCCCTTCGGGGCCTGCAGTGCCACCATCGCGGATAGCGGCTCCGGCCACGCATCGTAGTGGGGCAGCACCACCACCCCGTCGACGAGGGCGATCCCGGCGCGCCAGCGGATCGGCCAAGGGAGCGGGAGGCGGAGCTTGGGCACGACCCGGAAGTCCATCGTCCGCCCCACGATCGCCATCGCACCCGCGCTGCACCCGGCCACGACCGTGCCGCGCAGATGGGCATCGACCAGCGCCCCGCCCAGCGGCGACTCGCGGAGCACGCTGGCGAGGTGGCCGGGATGGCCGCCGGAGAGATACACGAGGTCCGCCTCCCCGATCGCCTGGAGCGCTGCCGCGTCGTGGCCCTCGGTCACGTTGCGCACCAGGACCGGCTCCACCTCGGCACCCAGGGACGTGAAGTGCTCCACGCCCATCTCCGCCCAGGTGCGGAAGGTTGACTCCCCGTCCGGCGCCGAAGCGGTCGGCAAGATCGCGACTCGCGGTCGTGGACGGCCGA
Source organism: uncultured Chloroflexia bacterium (assembly GCA_963754485.1). GTDB lineage: Bacteria > Chloroflexota > Limnocylindria > Limnocylindrales > CSP1-4 > CAIXZV01. Next base: position 137,215 of record CAVWFY010000013.1, read on the forward strand.
TCGCCTCGAGCAGCCCGCGGTCGAACTCGACCATGGGGGCGAGGAACTCACCGGCGCCGACGAGTGCTACGGGTCCGGGCATCGACCGCAGCATAGATCAGGTTCGCGGCGATGACCGCTGGGGCCCCACGCTGCGACCCTCCATTGCCTGGCAGCGCGGGCTCTCACCCGAGCCTCGGATCAGAGGACGGGTTCGGCGGCTCGTCCCGCAGCCCGGTACCCGACGCCACGTACCGTTTCGATGTACTCGTGCCCGTCAGGCCCCGGCCCGAGCTTGCGCCGCAGGTTCCGGATGTGGCTGTCGATCGTCCGGTCGGATTCCTCGTACAGGCCGCCGAAGACACGGGTGCCGAGCGTCTCCCGGGTGAGCACACGTCCGGGTGAGGCCGCGAGGGTCGCCAACAGATCGAACTCGGTGCGAGTGAGCGTCACCACGGCCGACCCTCGCCGGACCTCGCGCGCGGCGTCGTCGACCTCGAGATCGGCGAGCCTGAGGGAACCAGGCACGTCGCCGGCACGGGGAGCGGACATCGTCCGCCGCAGCACGGCTCCGACCCGCGCAACGAGCTCGCGCGGCTCAAACGGCTTGGTCATGTAGTCGTCGGCACCGAGCTCGAGGCCCGTCACCCGGTCCACCAGGTCGACGCGCGCGCTCAGGATGATCACGGGCACCCGTCGCCCCTCCCCGCGGAGGGTCCGCAACACGTCGAAGCCGGATCCGCCGGCGAGCATCAGGTCCAGGATGATGAGATCCGGCCCCGCGCGCCCAAGGTCGATGGCCCGGGCTGGGGTGGCCGCCAGCTCGACCTCGTGGCCCTCGCGACGAAGATACGCCGCGACACCCTCGGCGATCGCCCGCTCGTCGTCCACCACCGCGATCTTCGCCACGTGAACAGCGTCTCCCGAATCGCCGGAACCGGGGAGGTCCAGCCAGCCCGAAAGCTGTCGCCCGCAGCCGGGCCCCGCCGGTCCACGAGGCCCCCATCATGGGCCACCCGGCAATGTGCCCCTTGGCCTCGTGCCGACCGGGTCACTCGACAATGGATGGCCTGCTCCCGAGGTCCGCCACGTCACCGGGTCCCTGGGCGGGCGCCCGCAGCTCGGGCAACCGGACGCGGAACACGGCACCACCGGTGTCACCGCTGGTGGCCGTCACCAGGCCACCATGGGCTTCGACAAGCGCCCGGACGATCGCGAGACCCAGCCCCGCGTGCCGGCCCTGGGGGTCGCTGACGTCACCGCGGAAGTAGCGGTCGAACACGCGATCGGCGTCGGGACCCAGTCCGGCACCCTCGTCCTCGACGGCCACCTCCACGGTCGCCCCCGCGCACGAGGTCAGGATCCGGACCGTCCCGCCCTCCGGACTGTGGCGAAGCGCGTTGTCGACCAGGGCGCCGAGCACCTGGCGCAGCCGGTCCGGGTCGCCGGCGACCCAGGCCGGACCGCTCGCCTCGGCGACGACCCGGCACCCGCCGGCGGCGGCCACCGCGCTGAAGGCATCTGCCGTAAGTGCCGCGATCGACGCTATGTCGACCGGGGTGTCCCCCACGGGCAGGCGGTGCATCTCCGCCAGGGCGATCGTCCGGAGGTCGTCGACGATCCGGCCGAGCAGGCGCGCCTCGTCCCGGATGGTCTCCAGGTGGCGGGGCTCGGGCTCGTACAGGCCATCCAGGATGGCGCTGGCGGTCGTGTGGATGGCCGTGATCGGGGTCCCAAGCTCGTGGACCGCGTCCTGCAGGAACCGCCGACGCGACTCATCGGAGCGCTCGAGGGCTTCCGCCATGGCGTCGAAGGATCGACCCAGCTCGCCGATCTCGTCCTTGCGATCCCCCACTCCGGATCGCCGGGCCAGGTCGCCCGATGCCACGGCCGACGCTGCGCCACCAAGGCGGCGCAGGGGCCGGATCATCGCCTCCGCCAGGATCAGCCCGATGGCGACCGAGATGATGCCGGCGAGGAGTGCGACGACGAACAGGATCGACGAGGTCCTGCGCTCCACCTCGACCCACGCAGCCGTGGCTGGATCGCTCGTGGCAGCCGACGACGACGGGGAGGGACTGCCGCTCGGAACGTCCGCGGCGGGCATCCCGGCCCCGCGCCATCCGGGAGGACGGCCGCCGCGAGTCTCACCACATCGGGGACGCCACCCTGCCCGCCGGAGCCGCGTGGCGTTGCGTCGCCGCCCGGTCCCTTGCTGGGCTCGCCGGCACCAGATCCGGTCGGCCGGTCCGTCGGCTGGCCGCTCTGCGACGCCGAGCCGGTCGGCTTGGGAGTCACGGGCTGGGACGGGCGCACGGTTGGCCGGGACGAACGCTGTGGCGATGGCGCCACCGTCGGCCGGGTGCAACCGAGCCCGTGGGTGCCGCAGTCGGTCCGGGAGTGGGTGTCGCCAGCCCCGAGCCTGCCCGGGGCCTGGGGCGACCGACTCGCCGCAGGCGCCCCGACGATGGCGGCGGCGTCTGGCCGCTCGGGTTCGGTTCTGCGCCTGGCGTGGATGGCCGCGCGGGACTGGCCGTCGACGCGGTCGTGGCGGGCTGGGGGCTGCCCGCCGTCGGCGTGGCGGGAGGCGATGCACCATCAGGGGTCTCGGGCGGGCGCACCGGTTCAAACCCATAGCGGATGACGACCGGCATCGCCAGCACCATGACCAGCGAGGTCGTCATCGCGACCAGGGCGAATGACAGCCCGAGCCGCACCCGGAGACTCATGACCTACCCTGCGCTGCTGGGGTCATCCGGTGCGCTGAACCCCGGCCGATCGGCCGGGGTGGCTCCCCTGCGGACGATATGGGGGACGGTCGGACTGGGGGAAGGTCCGACCGTCCCGTTGAGAGGCCCCGTGGCGCGCCGGCGAGCGTGCCGGAGGGCTCTCAGCCCGGCCCGTGGCGTCCGGGATCGGGTGCGGCGGTCGATCCCGGAGTTGCCTTCTGGGCCTGATCCTGTTCCTGCGTTTGGGCCTGATCCTGTTCCTGCGTTTGGGCCTGATCCTGTTCCTGCGTTTGGGCCTGGGCCTGCGTCTGCTCCTGCGTTTGGGCCTGGGCCTGCGTCTGCTCCTGCTCCTGGGCCTGGGCCTGCGTCTGCCCCTGGGCCTGCTTCTGGGTCTGGGCCCGGGCCTGGGTCTGGGTCTGGGTCTTCTCCTGGACCCGGGTCGGTGCGTCAGCACCGGAGTCCATCGTCGCGGTGGCTGGTCGGCTGAGGCGGACACGCGTCTGCGTCTTCAGCGGATCCGGATCGCCGTCGCAATCGCCATCCCGGTCCTGGTCGCGGACCTGGTCCGTGTCCGGCACGGTTGTCGTCGCCTCCGTGGCGGTGCCGCTGCCGTCCTTCAACTCGTCCCGGACCCTGAGCTGGTCACTCATCCTCACCTGGTCCGTGTCCGACACGGCCGTCGTCACCTCCGTGACGGTGCCGGTGCCGGTCTTCAACTGGTCCTGGGTCTTCAGCACGGTCCTGGGTCTTCAGCAGGTCCTGGGGGCCGTCGCACCCGGTCGCACAGGTCGCAGGCGGTGCGCTCGCTGCAGCGGATACGACAGCGATAGTTGCCAGGAGAGCAGCGGCAGCCAACCCGCCGGCCCCCGCCATCCTTGTTCTCATCGCTCACCTCTCAACCAGCGTCGGGCCGGTAGCTCCAGGCCCGCGGTCTTCGTCGGGTTGATGGCGATGCTGGCAGCCGCGAGTGCAGGAACCGTGCAGAGGACGTGGAGGTTTGCTGGCTTCTGTTTCTCGCCGTCCGACTCGACGCACATGCCGTCGGCAATCCGGAGCGTTCATCCTCGACGATGCCTGTGCCGACCTCGTGGCCGTGGGCGGCGAGCAGGACGGGAAGCCCCCAGTAGGCCCGTCGACGTGCGGGATCGAGCGGCGCCCAGACTGGATCGCCGACGGATTCGTAGCTCCAGGCGCCTAGGAACCCAGGGCCAGCGCGACCCCCTCCGCCAGCGCCGCGCGGGCAAGATCCCGGTCGTGCGTGGCGAGCTCGCCGTCTACATCGATGGCGAGCCACAGGTACGAGGCGTCGCACACCGACAGGCCGTGGCGCTCGGCGAGGACCATGGCCGAGCGGACACCCGACGGACCGCGATCCGCCGTCTCCAGCCCCGTCGCCTCGACCTGTTCCAGGCGGCGGGTCGCCCGGATCGCGTCCCCGTCGAGCCTGCGCAGGATGGCGTGGCCGATCTCCGTCCACGCGGCAGCGGGGGCCAGGAGCATCCGGCCCTCGGAGATCCAGGCCCGAACGGCGTTGGGCGTCTCCACCCGTTCCCCGACGGCGAGATCCACCGCCACCGATGCGTCCACGACAACCGGCACCGGGGCGATCGAGAGGCTCACGGGAAACGCTCTTCGCGAGCCTCGTGGATCCAGCCGAGGATGTCCTCGGGCGACGGGCGGGGCCGCCGATCCGCGGCCCGCAGGGCGACGAGCCTGTCCACCGCAGCCAGCCGTCGGGCCCTGATGACCGCCGGATCGCTCAGCTCCAGGTCCCGCAGCGGGACGATGGCGGCGACGGGCGCGCCCGCGCGCTCCACGATGAACCGTTCCCCGGCGGCCGCCTCGTCCAGGACCTGGCCGAACTTCGCACGCACCTCGAGGGCACTGATCGTCCTCACTTGACCATGATGGTCATATGAGATCGCTCTGTCAACGCCCTGTGAGGTCGCCCGGCGTGTCCACGTCGCGCAGGGTGGCACCGTCGGGGTCGAGGGCGCGCCAGTCGGCGGCAGGCGCGACGACGGTCGGGACAGCGTCGAGCAGGCCCCGGAGGCTCCGGCGATCCGCGGCCAGGAGGGCCTCCGCCGCAGGACCCGCGACCGAGGGTCGGAGGGCGGCCGGCAGCAGGGTCGCAGGTTCGGCCTCCAGGCAGGCGACGCCCAGCGACGGGTCGCGCACCAGCGTCCTGACGAGAAGCCCGAGCACGGCCGGCACGACGGTGGGCATGTCGCCCGCGACCACGATCGCGACATCGACCGGGCGCGGGAGGGCGGCGAGTCCCGCCACGAGGCCGGCGAGCGGTCCGCGGTGGGCGACGGCATCCCGGGCCATCACCACGTCCGCACCGAGGTCGGCCGGCAGGTGCGGCACCGGGTCGTCCGGGCCCATGACCAGCACGATCGGGTTCGCGACGGCTGCCGCCGCCCGCAGCGCGTGCTCGAGGACGGGGCGGCCCTCGAGCGGGGCGGCGAGCTTGTTGCCCCCGAAGCGCGACGATGCGCCGCCGGCGAGCACGAGCGCCGCCAGGTTCACGTGCCCGCCTCCTCGCCCGGCGCGACGCCCGTTGCCGCGGCGCGGGCCTGGAGCCTGGCGATCGTCCTGGGTCCAAGGACGTGACCGGCCTCCGTGCGACGGAGGAGCTCACGACGGTCCAGGTCCTCGAGGATCGCGAGCACATATCGCCGACTGGTGCCGGTGGCATCGCGGTACGCGGCGGGCGACAGCGGGGCGACGGCGGCCATCGCCAGCGCCTGACGGACGAGGTCGCGGTACCTGCCGGCGGCCCACGCGAGGTCGTCCTCGAGGCGGACGAGACGCCCGGCAGCCTCGAGCGCACGGACGCCGTCGGTCGGGCAGCCGGCCTCGCGCGCGGCCGCGGCCAGCGATGGGGGCGCCGCAACCGAGAGCGCCAGCTCCAACCGGCCCATCGCCGCCAGCGTCGCCGCCGGGAGGCCCGCGGGGCGTGCCGCGTCCCGCAGCCGATCACCGTCCCGTGCCAGCGTCCCGTCCGCCACGAGACGGTCCACGAGAGCACGGGCGACCTCGTCCGCGGCAGTGCGGTCCAGCGTCGCCCTGCCGACGTGCGGCCAGGGCAAGCCCGGTGCGGATCGCGGGCAGGGTAGGCCCCGGGGATTCGGGTTCTGCGGCGTGGTGTGCCCCGACGAGCTCCAGGGCCGCCCTCTCCAGGTCCATCGCGAGGTCAGGGGCGAGCCGCCAGCCGTCAGCCTCGCGCAGGGCGCCATGAAGGTCGAGTCGTGCGGCAGCGACCGCCGCAGCAGCCCCGTCGAGACCCAGCGACATCGACGCCACCGCGCCGGCGAGGGCCTCAACGCGTCCCGCGGTGAGTCGCCTCCGCGACACGCCGCGCGGTGGCAGGGCATCCAGCACCACGCCCCCGCCAGCGGACGACCCGGGCGACGGCCGGCGCAGCGCGAATCGGTCACCCGGCGCCGCGGCGACATCGCCGTCGAGGCGCAGGATCGCCAGTGCGGAACCGTCCGGCAGGTCGACCGCCTCGCGGGGGCCGCGGATGACGAGCGCGCCGGCCTGCGCCGTGCCGCCGTGGAACCGGAGCCGCTCGCGGTCGGCGGGCGCGACCAGCCCGCCGGCCCGCACCGGCCGGCCGACCCTGCCCGCCCAACCGTCACGGATCGCGCCCGGACCCGGGTGCGCCAGCCCGGCCGGGGGCCACATCGCCACCAGAACCCGCGACGTCGCCACGACCGCCCCGTCCGTGGTCAGGACACGTCCACGCTCCAGGTCCCCGAGATCCGCACCCGCCACCAGCAGCGCGGTTCGGCCGCCCTCCGACGCCAGGACCGCCTCGCCCCGAACCTGGACCTCTCGCACACGCACCTCGCCGCCGCCTGGGACGAGCCGCAGCACCGCGCCGGTCGCGACCCCGCTGCCGCGGAGGCTCCCGGTGACCACGGAACCCCGCCCCTTGACGGCGAATGACCGATCAATGGCGAGCCGGGAGCTGCCGCTCAACGTGGGCGAGTGGCGCGCCTCGACGCGGTCCCGCAGCGCCACCAGCTCCGTGCGCAGCACGTCGAGCCCCTCGCCTGTCACGCCGCTCACGGCAACCACCGGGGCTCCCGCCAGCCGCGTCCGCGCGACCAGGGCAGCGACATCCGCGGCCACCTCGGCGGCCCTTGCGGCATCGACTGCGTCCGTCTTCGTGACCGCCACGAGCCCGGCCGTGATCCCCATCGCGTCGAGCAGCTCGAGGTGCTCGACCGTCTGCGCGTTGGGCCCGTCGTCGGCCGCCACCACGAGCAGGACCGCGTCGATCTCCCCGGCACCCACCAGCATGTTGCCCACGAGCCGGTCGTGGCCCGGTACGTCGACGAAGTCCAGGACGGTCCCGTCGGGCAGGGCGAGGTGCGCGTACCCCACGTCGATCGTCATGCCCCGCCGGCGCTCCTCCGGGAGGCGGTCGGCGTCGATGCCGGTCAGCGCGCGCAGGAGCGTGGTCTTGCCGTGGTCGATGTGGCCGGCCGTGCCGATGACGACGGTCATCCGGGCTCCCGACTCATGCCCGCGGCCGGGCGATGTCCCCGATCCGGCGCGCGATCGTCCCGTCGTGGAACCGGGGCACGGTCCGCAGGTCGAACACGACCTCGCCGTCCTCCACCCGCGCCAGGATCCGGTCCGGACCCCTCCGCAGCGCCGCCGCCGCCCGCGTGGGCGAGGAGACCGGCACCGCGACCCCGAACGACGGCAGCGTCTGGCCGGGCAGCGAGCCGCCGCCCACCGGCGAACGGAGCTCCACGACGCGGGCATCGGCGCGGCTGGCGGTGGACGGCAGCAGCCCCAGGATCCACTCGGCGCGCGCCCGGAGGTCGGCCGGCTCCAGGGCGATCGTCCGCCACACGGGGATGTCCAGCGCCGCCCGCCCGGCCCGGTAGATCGCGAGCGTCGCGGCCACGCCGGCCAGGATCGCCTTGTCGGGGCGCACCGCCCGCGCCAATGGGTCCCGACGCATCCGGGCGACCAGGTCCCGGCGGCCGACGATCAGCCCGGCCTGCGGCCCACCCACGAGCTTGTCGCCGCTGAACAGGACGACGTCCGCCCCGGCCGCCAGCCGCTCGGCGGGCGTGGGCTCGTGCTCCAGGCCGAACGCCGCCGTGTCCAGCAGGGCCCCCGACCCAAGGTCGTCGAGGACAAGCGCGCCGTGCCGGTGGGCGATCGCCGCCACCTCGGCGAGGTCCGCCGACTCCGTGAAACCGCTCATGGCGAAGTTGGACGGGTGGACGCGGAGCACGGCGCCCGCGCCACCCGCAGCCAGCGCCGCCTCGAAGTCGCCGGGGCGGGTCCGGTTGGTGGTCCCGACCTCCACCAGCCGCGCGCCGGCCCGGGCCACGATCTCCGGGATCCGGACCCCGCCCCCGATCTCCACCAGCTCGCCGCGCGAGACGACGATGGATCCGCGCCGCCCCGCCAGTCCCACCGCGAGCAGCAGCGCCGCCGCGTTGTTGGTGACCACGAGCGCGGCCTCGGCGCCGGTAAGCGCCACCAGGTGCTCCTCCGCCGCGCCGAACCGCGGCCCACGCCGCCCGGTGACCTCGTCCAGTTCGAGATAGCCATAGGCCGAGGCGGCCGCGATCGCCGCGAGCCGCGCCGCGCGGGGCCATGGCGCCCGTCCGAGGTTCGTGTGGAGGATCACGCCCGTCGCGTTGATGACGGGCGGCGGGATCGTCAGCTGCGGGTCGCCAAGGTCCTCCAGGCGGGCGATGACCGCGTCGGCGAGCTCTTCCTCCGACAGGGGATCCGCGCCGGCCGTGAGTCGGGAGCGCTCCTCGTCCACGACACGCCGTGTGATCGCGGTGAGCGCCGCCGGCTCGGACGCTTCCACCTCCGCGCGCAGGATCGAGAGCAGCCGCTCCACGCTCGGCGGATGCGGTTGATCCGGCGGATGGGGTCGGGCAGCCGGCGTGCTCACGCGGGCCGCCGGGCCACGATGTCGAACACGTGCCAGTGGGTGGGCCCGACGAAGGAGCTGCCGTCCTCCTCGACCTCGGTCAGCTCGATGACCTCCAGCCCATCGAGCAGCGCCTCCACCTCATCTCGCGGCAGGAACGTCGTGTCCGGCTCCACGGCCCACGCGTGGCGGTCACCGAAGATGTTGACGACGACGAACCCGCCCGGGCGGAGTCGCTCACGGGCCCGCGACCACAGCCGCGCGAACGCGTCGGGCTGAAGGTACGAGAGGACGTAGGCCGAGTAGAGGAGATCGAACGCGGGCAGATCCACCTCGTCGGCGGGCGCTGTCACGGTGGTCAGCCGGTCGCGGGCGCCCTCCGGCACGCGTGGCTCGAGGACTTCAGCCGCCGCCGGGGCGCTGTCGATCGCGGTCACGCGCCACCCGGCCTTCAGCAGGTGCATCGTCTCCGTGCCGTCGCCGAACCCGACGTCCACCGCGGTCCCGGGGCCCGCGCCCGCCTCCTCGATCGCCGCCCAACCGCGCAGGAACAGCGGCCGCGGGTCACGGCCCAGGGTGTAGCGGTAGTAGGCCGCCCAGTCCTGCTCCTCGGGCTGGTGGGTCCCGGACGGATCCGCCTCTTGCGGATCGGCCCCGATCACCTTCGCTTCCTGGTCCATCGCCGGAGCGTACCCCGGCGCGTGTCACGCGGCAGGGTCCGCTGGCGTCACAATCGGGCCATCCCCCAGAGGACCCGTGATGACCCTGCCCGGAACCCGCCGCCTCGCCGGAGTGCTCCTGGTCCTGGCGCTCTTCGCCGGGTGCGAGGACCAGCCGGTCCCGCCGACGGCCGCCCCAGCCACCCCCACGGCCGCAGCGCCCGCCACGGCGTCGCCCATCGCGACCCCCGCGACGTCGGCCTCCGTCGCGCCTTCGGCCTCCCCGTCCGGCGGCGCTCCCAAGGCACGGACCTACCGGGCGACCGGCGAGATCGGCGACGTCCGGTTCGCGCCCGACGGCCGGATCGTCCTGGTTGAGCGCGACTGGGCGGCAAACGTGTCCCGCGTGGTCGCGCTCGACCCGTACGGCAACGTCCTGCCGGGCTGGCCGTGGACCCAGGGCGACACCGGCAACCCCATCGCCATGGCTGAGCTGGGTCCCGAGGGATCCGTCTACGTCGCCGTCCGTGGCGCCCAGGGCGTCCCGCAGACCTACAACTGGACCCTCCACCGCCTCGACGCGGAAGCCCGGGAGTTCGCGGGCTTCCCGGTCGCGCTCCCCGACGTGCCGTACTGCGGCATGGCCGTAGGCCCCGACGGCACGGCCTACCTGAACTGCGAAGGGGAGGACGCGACGACCGCCGCCGGGATGTCCACCGTGCGGGCAGTTCTACCCGACGGCTCCACGGCCAGTGGCTGGCCGGTCGTCGTCCAGGGCGGGGGGACGATCGAGGGGTTCCGGCCGGACGGCGCCCTCGTCATCACCACCGTGGGCGAGCGGGGCTGGCGGATCGCGGTCGTCCGGCCCGATGGCACGTCGGCGCCGGGCTGGCCCCGCGGGACGCCGGTCGGCAGCACCGTGACGATCGACGGCGCCGGACGCATCCATGTCACCGCCCACGATTGGTCAGAGGGACAGTGCGGACCCGCGACCCGCACCACCTACACCGTACTGCGCCGCGACGGGACGAAGGTTCCGGGCTGGCCCGTGACGCTCCGCGGCTGGGCGTCAGAGCCCCTGGTGGCCGACGACGGGTCCATGACGATCCTCACCGGGAACGGCCGGGCGATCCGGTACGGCCGTAGCGGCAAGGTCGTCGCTGGCTGGCCGGTCACGGGCGTTGGCGTTTCCGTGGGCTGCTACAGCGGCTCCGTCCCGGTCTCAGCAGGGAAGGACGGGGTCGTCGTGCTGGGCGATGGGCAGGCGACGCGGCTCACCAACGGCGGGCGGGTCGCGCGCGGCTGGCCGGTCAACCTGCCCTATCGGCCTGCCATCGTGTGCCCCAGCTGCACACCGGGTCCGGCGGGGCCCCTGGCACCGGCGATCGGCGAACGCGGCATCTACGTCGCTGCGTACCGCCGCGACCGACCGCGGCTCATGGTGCTCGCGCGGGACGGGTCGCTGCCCAAGGGCCGCCAGAAGGCCATCGGCAAGACCGGCGACGACGTCGAGTGGGTGCGGATCGCTCCCGACGGGCGGGTCTGGATGCTGCTGTCGCGCTGGTCGGACGAGACCGAAACGATGTCCGGGCTGCTGGTGCCGGTCGCCGTGGACCGGCCGCTCGAGGACTGACGGCGCCGGTTGGCGGGAGCGCATGGGAGTCGAACCCACCGCGCGACGCCGGGCGCCGCGCCACTGGTGTTGAAGACCAGGGAGCCCACCGGGACCCCTCCGCTCCCCCGCTGCGAGACGGTGGTTGGCCGCCCAGCGCAGGGTAGCGCGTCGCATCGAGGGATCAGGCCGTGCGGGCCGGGTCCGGCCACCGGCGATGGTCCCGCCCACGGCTATGATCCGGCGATGAGCGTGCGCCCCGACCACCCCCCGATCCGCCTCACGGACCTGACCGAGTGCGGCGGCTGCGCCGCAAAGCTTGGAGCGGACCTGTTGGGTGAGGCGCTGGCGGGCCTGGCGGCGGCGGGCGGCGCCCCGGATCCCGCGCTGATCGCCGGCCTGGACCCGCCCGACGACGCCGCCGCCTACCGGGTGAGCGACGACCTCGCGATCATCGGCACGCTGGACTTCTTCCCGCCGCTGGTGGACGACCCGGTCGCGTACGGGGAGATCGCCGCGGCCAACGCCCTCTCGGACGTGTTCGCGATGGGCGGGCGGGTGCTGTTCGCGCTCTCGATCGCGGCCTTCCCCGAGGACTTCCCGCCAGCGGCCATGGCGGCGGTGTTCGAGGCGGCGGCGGCCAAGGTTCGCGAGGCCGGCGGCGTGCTGGCGGGCGGCCACACGATCCGGGACCCGGAGCCCAAGTACGGGCTGGCGGTGATCGGAGCGGCGCACCCGGACCGGCTGCTCCGCAAGGGCGGCGCGCGGCCGGGCGATTTCCTGGTCCTGACCAAGCGCCTGGGGACCGGGCTGCTGGTCAGCGGTCGGCGCTCGGGGCAGACGACCGACGCCGACCTGGAAGGGGCCATCGACCAGATGCGGGTCCTCAACCGCGCCGCGTCCGAGGTCCTGGTGCGCCACGGAATCCGCGGCGCGACCGACGTGACGGGGTTCGGGCTGCTGGGCCACGGGCTGGAGATGGCCCGCGCGTCCGGGGCGCGGCTCGTCTTCGAGGCCGCCGCGCTGCCGCCGCTGGATGGGGCGCTGGACCTGGCACGGGCGGGCGTCGAGACCGGCGGCGCGGAGCACAACCGGCGATACACGGCACCGTCGCTGGCCCTGGGAGCGGATGTCGCGCCCGAGTTGGTAGCGCTCGCACACGACCCGCAGACCTCCGGAGGCCTGCTGGCGGCGATCCCGGCGGCCGATGCCGCGGAGGTCATGGAAGCGCTCGCGTCAGCCAGCGTCTCGGCCTGGCGAATTGGTGTCGTGGAGGCGGGCCAGCCCGGCGTCGAGCTCCGGTAGGCGAGTCGGCGCGCCCGGGCCTCGCAGCCGGATCATGACCGGGGGTGCTATCCGCACGGGATCAGGGCGGGCCGACGGGTCGAGAATGTCCGCCGGCCGCCCGCGGAAGATCAGCCCCGATCAGCCTCCCTCGAACATCCCGTCGATCCACTCCGGGTCGTCGTCGAGCATCGAGCGAAGCTCCAGGTAGCGCGCGTGCTGGTCCGGGCTGCCGGCGTTGGCCTGGTACGACGCCTGGTCGTCGAACACGGCGACCAGGAACAGGGTCGGGCGGTCGTAGGGGTTCGCGTCGGGCTGGAACACGTAGCTGGCCCGGTAGCCCGGAACCTCGACCTCGCGGATCCGCTTGCCGTAGGCGATCAGGTCATCCTCGCGACCGGGCGACGGATGAAGACGAGCGATGGTGCCGTACATGGGGACGCACCTCCTTCCCGCGCATCCTGCGCCACCGACGGGCCGGTCGGCAAGGGGGCAACCACTGGCCCACGCGGTCTCCCTGCGGCTCCCAGGTCGGTCGCCCGCAGACCCCCGATCAGTCCTCGCGCAGCTCTGCGTCGGCCGCCGCCAGGATCCGGTCCACCTCGGCGAGAGTCGCGTCGGGCACCGGATCGACCATCGGCCCGTCCAGGATCTCCCGCACCCGCGTCCGCGCACGGTCGTACATCGTCGGCTTGCCCAGCGTGTGCCAGGCGTCGTAGCTGGCCCGGCCGATCAGCGCCGGCTCGTAGAACTCGCCGCTGCGGGCGGCCCTGCGGGTCGCCTGCAGCGCGAGGAAGTTGCCGCCCGGCCCGATCTCCGCGATGTCCTCGTACAGCTCAGCGCCCTCGCGCCCGTCCACCCCCTCGACCATGCGCAGGACGAGGTGCGCAAGCTCGTTGTCCACCAGGATCTGCTCCAGGACCAGCGTCTGGTCGCCGTCCAGCTCCCCGTACCCCACCACGATGTCCGCCCCCGCCGAGACCGACGGGAGCATGGTGATCAGCTTCTCGATGCAGGCCTCGGGCCCGATGTCGTGGGCATCCGTGGCACAGCCGGCGCCCATCGTGGGCAGGCCGTAGAAGCGGCCCATCGTGGTCAGCGCCGCGGACTGGATCCCCATCTCGGGCGTGCCGGCGAGGAACGCGCCGGTACGGAAGTCCATCGAGCCCACGGCGCTGCCGTACATCACCGGCCGTCCGGGGTGGGCGAGCTGGAAGATGACGAGCGACGAGAGCGCCTCGGCGTTGGCCAGCGCGATGTTCCCGAGCAGCGCCGCGGGGCCGGTGGTCCCGGGGACCGGCATCGGCAGCACGCAGACCGGGACGTCCCACTCGCCGAGGTCCAGGTACGCGTCGAGCATGGGACCGTCGTGGACGAGGGGCGCGACCGGGCAGTAGATGAGCGACGCCTCGTGACGCTCGCGGGCGCGGTCCTCGCCGCCGGCCAGGGCCGAGATGATCGCCCCCAGGTACGGCGCCTGGTTCCGCCGGTGCAGCTCGTGCTGGCCGTGCTTGGAGGTGCTCGTGAGCATGGCCGCGAACTCGTGGAGCGGCCGCGTCGCCACGGGCCGGTCGTTGGCGGCAACCGGCGGCCAGCCCATCACGCTGAGGTCGCAGGACCCGAAGACCCGCATCGCATCCACGATGTCCTGGCGCGTGCCGTAGCGCCGCTCCCCGGTGGTGAAGTCCCGCGTGAAGGCGGCCGTCCCGTCCATCGCGAAGCGCGTCACGGGCGAGGGCACGGCGTAGTCATGGAGCGGGTTCCGGGCGCCCAGGACGAACGACCGCGGCGCCGCCGCGAGCGCCGCCTCGACCATCGAGGGCGGGATCTTCACGAGGCCGCCCTCGGCGTCGACCTCCGCGCCCGCCTCCGCGAGGAGCGGCAGGGCGACGTCGCCGTGGACCCTGATCCCGATGTCGGCAAGGATCCGCAGTGACGTCTCGTGCACGCGCGCCTGCTCGTCTGCGCTCAGGAATGCCGCCTCGTACCGCATCGCGCCTACCCCCGTGTGGCCGGCGCCGGGGCGCCGGATCGTGCTGCCTGCTCGAGTCGTTCCAGTGCCGCGGCCGCCGGGACCCGGGCGGAGGCTAACACCGGGCCGATGGCGCCGGAATGGTGCGGTGCGCGGAGTGGGCCGGGGGAGTGCCCCATATAGAACCCCCGCCGCTGGTCTGAACGCTAATCCTCGCGCGAGAGCACCACCACGCTGTAGGGCCCCACGGCGACCAGCCCGCTCTGCTCGCATCCGTCCAGCGGCCCGCCATCGGCGTCCAGGTCGTTCACCTCGTGGCTCCCGAACTGCGTCGCGTAGACCGCCGAATTGAGATTGAGCCGCACGTTCCAGCGACCCGCGGCCGGGAGTCCGATCCGCAGGTCGTCGATGGTCCGGTCCGCGAAGTTGGCGATCACCACGGTGTCGTCGTGCGGACCCCCATCGCGCCAGCGGTGCATCACGAGGACCTTGTCGTCATTGTCGGCCCGCAAGATGCGCACGTTGGGGCCGCCGAGGCCGCGGGTCGCCCCGTTCCTCGCGCGGCGCAACGCGATCAGATCGCGGTGCAGGCGCAGGATCCCGTTGTTGGAGGTGGCCTTGTCCCAGTCGAGGGGCACGGTGTCGTCGAAGAAGCTGTCCTCGAGGAGCTCCTGCCCCTGGAACAGCATCGGGATCCCGGGCGACGTGAGGACGAGCGCCGAGCCCAGGACCGCCCGCTTCGTGGCCCACCAGCTGTCGGCGTCGCCGGGCGAGATCGACTCCGGGACGCGCACGGAACCGTTGGCGACGTCGTCGTGCGACTCCGTGTAGATGACCCGCGTCGATGGCGCGCCGCGCCCCTCGCCGAGGATCGCCGCCGCGACCGACCCCACGTCCCGGTCGGCATCGTCATGCGCCGCGAGCGCAGGCCGGACGTCGTAGACGAACAGCGGATCCCACTGCGCGTTGAAGCCGGCGCCGCCATCGGCCGTGGGCGCCACGATCGACGGATCGCCCTGGATGTCCTCGGCGATGGTGATCTTCCAGGGCTGGCGGGCCCGGATCTCGTCGTTGAGCCAGGCCATGAACGACCAGCCGTCCGGGAGGGCTTCCTGCTCATCACCGGGCTTGCCGGTCACCGACCGGATGAACACGGTGGCATCGAAGCGCAGGCCATCGCAGCGGAACTCCTCGAGCCACGTCAGCGCGCTGTCGAGCAGGAACGTGCGGACCTCGCCGCGGCCGTAGTCGGGCCGCGTCCGGCCCCAGGGCGTCTCGGCCCGTTCGTCGTTGTAGAAGTAGATGCCGCCGCCGTCACCCTCCGACCAGCCGTCGAACCGCCACAGGTCCAGGTCGGACGGACCCAGGTGGTTGAGCACGATGTCGACGATGACGGCGATCCCGTGCCCGTGGGCATCGTGGATGAAGCGCTTGAAGGCGTCAGGCCCGCCGTAGCCCGACTCGATGGCGAACAGGTGGGCCGGGTTGTAGCCCCACGAGATGGCGCCGGCGAACTCGAACGGCGGCATGACCTGGATGGCCGACACGCCCAGCTTCTGCAGGTACGGCAGGCGCTGGCGGGCGGAGTCGAAAGTGCCGCGCCGGTCCGCCGTCGCCGAGAACGTGCCGATGTGCATCTCGTAGATCACGAGGTCGTCCCAGCCCGGGGCCCGGAACTGGTCATCGCCCCAGTCGAAGGCGGACGGGTCATACACGACGCTGTTGCCCACGGAGCTGGTCACCTGCCGGGCGTAGGGGTCCATCCGCAGCAGGTCGCCGTCCGGGGTGCGGATCGTGAACCGGTACTCGTCTCCGGGACCCGCAGCCGGGACGTCCGCAGACCAGGTGCCGCCACCGTTGCTGGCGCCGTCGTCCGGGGCGAGCGGAGTGACGTCCATGGCCCAGCCGTCGAAGGTGCCCGTCACGAACACGGCCTGCGCGTGGGGAGCCCAGACGCGGAACGTCGTGCCGCCGTCGTACGGGATGGAGCCCATGCCGGGGCGCCGGGAAGCATCCTGGTGGTTCATGCGCAGAACAGGGTACCGGCCCGACCTCCCCGGCGAAGCGGCCGACCCCTTGCCCACACCATCTACACTCGCCCGATCGGACATCTCCCGCCAGGGGTACACCAGTGCCGAAGGAGTACGTCCGCCTGACCACGCCGCTCGTGCGCGACGGCGACCGCCGCTCCGGGGCTCCCCTCCGCCCAGCAAGCTGGGACGAGGCGCTGGATCGAGTGGTCGCGGGACTGCGGGCAGCCGGTGAGGCGCACGGCTCGGGGACGTTCGGGGTCTTCAGCTGCAGCAAGTCGACCAACGAGGTCAACTTCGCGGCCCAGAAGCTCTCCCGGGTCGTCCTCGGCAGCAACAACATCGACAGCTGCAACCGCACCTGACACGCCCCCTCTGTCGCCGGTCTGGCGACCGTGTTCGGCGCTGGCGGCGGTACCAGCTCATATCGTGAGATCGAGGAGACGGACGTCGTCCTCCTGTGGGGCAGCAACGCCCGGGAGACGCACCCGATCTTCTTCCACCACCTCCTGAAGGGGGTCCACAACGGTGCCCGGCTCTACGCCGTGGACCCGCGCCGCACCACGTCCGCACAGTGGGCCGACCTGTGGCTGGGCCTGGACGTGGGCACCGACATCGCGCTGGCGAATGCGATGGGCCGCGAGATCATCGCGGCGGGCCTCGCGAACGAGGAGTTCATCGGGCGGGCGACCAGCGGGTTCGAGGCATACAGGGCCGCCGTTGAGCCGTGGACCCTTCAGCGTGCGGAGGATGTCACCGGCGTGCCCGCCGCCGCGATCCGCGAGACCGCCCACGCCTACGCCACCGCCGGGAAGGCGATGATCTGCTGGACCCTGGGCATCACCGAGCACCACAACGCCGTCGACAACGTCCTGGCCCTGATCAACCTCTCGCTGCTGTGCGGGCACGTGGGCCGGTGGGGCAGCGGCCTCAACCCGCTCCGCGGCCAGAACAACGTGCAGGGCGGCGGCGACATGGGCGCCCTCCCGGATCGACTGCCCGGCTTCCAGCACGTGGAGAACGACGAGCTGCGGGCCGCCTTCGACCGGGCATGGGGCGTGACGATCCCACCCGGGCGCGGCCTGAACCTCACGGCGATGTACGACGCGATGGAGCGCGGTTCCCTAACGGCCGTCTACTGCATCGGCGAGAACCCGGCCCAGTCGGAGGCCGACACGCATCGAGCCCGGCGCCTCCTCGAGGGCCTCGAGTTCATGGTCGTGCAGGACCTCTTCCTCACGAAGACGGCCGAGATGGCCGACGTCGTGCTGCCCGCCGCCGCCGCCTGGGCGGAGACCGAGGGCACCGTCACCAACTCCGAGCGCCGCGTGCAGCGGGTGCGGCGCGCCCTGGATCCGCCCGGCGAGGCCCGCGACGACCTGTGGACCATCTTCGAGATCGCGCGCCGGATGGGCCACGACTGGGGCGAGGCCTCGGCGGAGGCCGTTTGGAACGAGCTGCGCACCCTGTCCCCCGTGCATGCCGGCATGAGCTATGCCCGCCTCGAGGCCGAGGATGGGCTCCAGTGGCCCTGCTACGACGAGACCCACCCCGGCGAACCGTTCCTGCACTCGCGCCTGTGGTCGGATCCCGTGCCGGGTTCGCGGGTGCCGTTCGTGGCGGTGGAGCACGAGGGGCCGGTCGACCTCCTGTCCGCCGAGTTCCCGGTACGGCTGACGACGGGGCGGCACCTCGACTCGTACAACACCGGGGTCCAGTCCGGCGGGGTGCGCACGCCCCGGCGGCGCGGCGAGACCCTCGACCTGTGTCCCGAGGACCTCTCGCGGCTGTCGCTGGCCGAGGGTGAGGTCGTGCGCGTGGTCTCGCGACGTGGCTCGGTGGAGGCACCGGTGCGCGCCGACCCGTCCCTGCGGCCAGGCCTCGCGTTCATGACCCTTCACTTCCAGGACGACGTGCCGGTCAACCAGCTGACGATCGACGCCACGGACCCCAAGTCCGGTACAGCCGAATTCAAGGCGACGGCGATCCGCATTGAGAAGCTGGGGGCGAAGGCGCCGGCGGAGTGGGCCGTCGAGCCCTAGATTTCACTCCGAGTGAACAGATCCGCGCCGCGCGGGGTCTGAACCCTCCCTGGCGTCCCATCACGGGCCGGAGACCCGGCCGAAGCGCCCCGGAATCGTCGTGAATCGGCCTGGGCGACACTCCAGTCAACCTGGAAGCGGCACCAGTCCCCCCGCAAGTCCCCGATAAGCGGCGGCGTGTTCACTCCGAGTGAAATGTCGCCGGTCCGACGCCTCGAAAACATGCCACCCGCCGCGCAGTCTGCCCTCGCGCGCATGGCCCTGGAGGCAGGGCGCCAGATCCGCGAGGAGCGCCTGCGACGCGGCTGGACCCTGCGCCTCGTTGCCGACCGGGCCGGCGTCGCTATTGGCGTGGCGCACGACGCGGAGGCTGGCAGCGTCCTGACACTCGAGTCCTACGCTCGACTGGCGACGGCGCTCGGGCTGCGGCCGTCCCTCGATCTGGCCGACCCCCGCGCCCGCGCAGGGACCCGCGCCCCCAACGACTCGGTCGACTTCGTCCATGCCGCGATGGGCGAGCTCGAGGCGCGCGCCCTCAAGGGACCCGGCCGCACCCTCGCCATCGACGAGCCCTACCAGCACTACCAGTTCGCCGGCCGTGCGGACGTTCTCGCGTGGGACCGGGAGAACCTGCTCCACATCGAGAACCGGACGAGGTTCCCCAACCTCCAGGAGGCCGCCGGGTCATACAACGCCAAGCGCCAGTACCTGGCCGGAAGCATCGGGGACCGCGCGGGCATCGGGCCGAGGGGCTGGCGGAGCGTGACCCATGTCATGGCCTGCCTCTGGTCGTCCGAGGTGCTGCATGCGATCCGCCTCCGGCGAGCGAGCTTCGACGCGCTCTGCCCGGACCCGCCCGACGCGCTCCTGGCCTGGCTCCGCGGTGAGCCCCCGGCCGAGGGCATGACGAGCACCCTGGTAGTGCTGGACCCGCTGGTGCCGTTCGGGTCACGCCGAAGGTCGATCGCGTCGATGGACGAGCCACCGCGCCTCGACCCGCGCCACCGCGGCTACGCAGACGCAGCCGAGGCCCTGCGTCAGGCCGGCCGCACGACCGGCAGCCCGATCGCCCGCGCCGCCTCGGCCAGGCGATCGTCGTAGGTCACGAATGCATCGAGATCCGGCATGAGCGCCATTGCCGTGGCGAGGTGGATCGCGTCCAGCGTACGGAGCAGCGGGGGGTGCAGGGCGGCGGCGGCGGTCGCGATTGCGGGGCCGAGATCGATGATCTCGACCTCCTCGAGGACCCGGTCTCGATGGGCCGCGTCGTGGATCCGGCGGGATGACGCTCGAATGGTCTCGACCACGCCAACGCGGCTGGTCGCGATCCGCGGGGCCTCGGTGAACCATCGGTGGACGGCGCCGGACTCCGCCTCGAGGAGGATCAGCTTGACGAGCGCCGATGCGTCGGCATACGCAACACCGCTCATCGGTCGTCCTCGTCCCGCATCTCCTGGAGAATCTCGCTCAACGGGCGTCCGGGGATCATCGGTGGCATCGGCAGGGTCCGTCGGTCGCCCTTCGCCGGCGTCGCGCGCCCGTCGGCGATCATCTTGTCCAGGATCGACACTCGCACCGGCGGGTTCGGACCCAGCCGCGCAACGGGATGCCCGTGCTCCGTGACCTCCAGCGTCTCACCGGCTTTCACGCGGTCCAGGTAGACGGACAGGTTCTGCCGCAATTCCCGCACACCGACGCGGGCGGGGCGCTCACTCTCGCTCATGTAGCACATGGTAGCACAAATCTTGAGACTTGACGCGGCCGAACGGCGTGGGACGATGCGCGGACCCCGCGACGGCTCGGACCCCTCGAGCCCACGGGCCTCGGAGGGTTCGGCCACATGCCGCACTACATGTTCCGCGCGACCTACAGCCAGCAGGGCATCAAGGGGGTCATGAAGGATGGGGCCGCGAGCCGCGTCGCAGCCGTCGAGGCTATGGCCGGCAGCGTCGGTGGCCGTGTCCTCGCCGCGTACTGGGCCTTCGGCGACGTCGACTTCTTCGCCATCGCGGAGTTGCCGGACAACGCGGCGGCGATGGCGATCGCGGCGACCGTCGGGGCGGCTGGAACCGGCGGCGTGACGACGACCGTGCTGCTGACGGCGGCCGAGGTCGACGAGGCCCTCGCGCGCAAGACGACCTACCGGGCGCCGGGCAGCTGATCGGCGCGGCTTCCCATCAGCGGGGCCGCGTGACGAACACCCCCCAGCCGAGGTAGCGGCGTCCCCAGCGCAGGTAGGTGCGCCGGTTCTCATCGAGGAACCGGCGCATCGCCGCAATGTCCGGGTCGTCCGGGTTGGCGACGAGCCAGTCGGCGATCGTCCCCCACTGCGATGCCTCGTAGCGGTCCCAGCTGTCGCCGTCCGCCAGGACCATCTCCAGCAGCTCGAAGCCAGCGGCGTCGAGCCGGTCTGCCGTGCCCGCGAGCGACGTGTAGTCGTCCGGCCCGAACCCCCACGCCGCCAGCGCATCGGCCGGCGGCTCATCGATGAAGTACGGCTCGCCCACGATGACCAGGCCGCCGTCGCGCACGGCCGGGCGCAGCAGTGCCATCGTCCCGGCGAGCCCGCCGCCGATCCACGTCGCGCCGACGCAGCCCACGATGTCGAACGCACCCCGTGCCGCCTCGTAGGCCCCCGCGTCCCCATGGACGAACGAGACCCGGTCCCCCACCGCCAGCTCCCGCGCCCGCTCGCGCGCGGCGGCGAGGAACACGTGCGACAGGTCCACGCCCACCCCGCCGCTCCCGAACCACTCGGCCCAGCGACACAGCATCTCGCCCTTGCCGCACGCGAGGTCCAGGACCCGTGTCCCTGGCCCCACCCCGGAGACCTCGCCCAGGAGCCGCAGCTTGGCGTCCGTGAACGGGTCCAGGATGCGGTGCCTGGCCTCGGCGATCTCGTGGTGGCGGAGCGACATCGGGTGCCTCGCGGTGAACGGGAACAACGTGACGGCACCGATTCTGCCGCCTGACCGGCTTGATCGGCGTCGTACACTCGCCGGCCATGGACCTCCACGTCGTTGGACCCGCTGCGACCGCCGTGGAACGGGCCGCGGTCGATGCCTTCCTGGACCCGCTGATCGGGCCAGCGAAGGGCGGCTGGGACGGCGGCGAGCGCGACATCGAGGTCGACGGACGGGTCGCCCGCGGCGGCCACGAGGCCCGCGCCCGCAGGGACCTCCTCCTGCCTACCCTCCACGCGATCCAGGACCGGATCGGCTGGATCAGCCAGGGTGCCCTCAACCACGCCTGCCGCCGGCTCACCGTGCCGCCCGCGGACGCCTACGGGGTGGCGAGCTTCTACGCGCTGCTGTCAACCGTCCCGAGGCCAGCCAGGGTCGTCCACGTATGCGACGACATGGCCTGCCGCCTGGCCGGCGCGGAGCGGGTGTGCGCGGACCTGGAGCGCACGCTGGGGCCGGCGGGGCACCCCCGTGACGGCGCGACCGCCACCTGGCTGCGCAGCCCCTGCCTGGGCCAGTGCGAACGGGCCCCGGCCGCCCTGTTCACGATCGCCGGGGACGCGCCCGCCCGCCTCGCCACGGGACCGCAGGGCGCCTCCGGGCTCCTGCGCGGCCTCGAGAACCCGGCCACGGCGGACCGGTCCGGACTTGCGGAGCGCGAGGACACCCGACCCTCTCCGGCACGTCTCGCCGCCCTGCGCCGGTTCGTCCCCCAGGCCGGAGAGCCTGGCCTTCGACTCCTGGCCCGCGTCGGGCGCATCGACCCCACCAGCCTCACGGACTTCCGTGCCAACGGCGGTTACCGGGCGCTCCGCATGGCCATCGAGATGGGGCCGAGCAGAACGGTTGAGGAGATCATCACCGCCGAGGTCCAGGGCCGCGGTGGCGCCGCGTTTCCCGCCGGGCGGAAGTGGGCGGCGGTGGCCGCAGCGCCCGACACCCCCAAGTACGTCGTGTGCAACGCGGACGAGGCCGAGCCGGGCACGTTCAAGGACCGGGCGATCCTCGAGGAGGACCCGTTCAGTCTGGTGGAGGCGATGACGATCGCGGGCTTCGCCGCCGGTGCCGAGCGCGGGTTCCTCTACATCCGCGGCGAGTACCCGCTGGCCGAGGCACGCATGGCGGGCGCCATCGCGAAGGCGCGCGATCGCGGGCACCTCGGTCCGGACGTGATGGGGGCGGGCTTCGCCTTCGACATCGAGATCCGGCGCGGCGCCGGCGCCTACATCTGCGGCGAGGAGACCGCGCTGCTGGAGTCCATCGAGGGCCGCCGGGGCGAGCCACGCAGGAAGCCGCCGTTCCCCGTGGAGGCGGGGCTCTACGGCCGGCCGACCGTGATCAACAACGTCGAGACCCTCATCAACGTCCCGGGGATCATCCTGGACGGTGGGACGGAGTACGTGGCCCTCGGCACCCCGGCGTCCAGCGGCCACAAGCTGTTCAGCATCTCGGGCCACGTCGCCCGGCCCGGCGTCTACGAGGCGGAGTTCGGGCTGACCTTGCGCGACCTGATCGCGCTGGCAGGCGGCGTCCCCGGTGGTCGCGCCGTCAAGACCGTCAACCTCGGTGGCGCGGCCGGGGTGTTCGTGGGTCCCGAGGCGATGGACGTGCCGCTCACCTACGAGCACGCGAAGGCGATCGGAGCGACCCTGGGCGCCGGGGCCGTCGTCGTGTTCGACGAGACCACGGACATCGCGCGACATCCTGCGGCGGATCGCCGCGTTCTTCCGCGACGAGTCCTGCGGCCAGTGCGTCCCCTGCCGCGTCGGGACCGTCCGCCAGGAGGAGCTGCTGGCGAGGCTGGAGGCGCGGCGGCCCCACGGGACGAAGGATGACGAGCTGGCGCTGCTCGCGGACCTCGGGCAGGTGCTGCGGGATGCGTCCATCTGCGGCCTGGGGCAGATGGCCAACGACGCCGTGCGCACCGGCCTGCGCTTCGCGGAGGTGCCCTCGTGAGCGGGCCGCCCCGGCCGCCCGAGGCGCCCCGGGTTCCCTACACCGGCGTCGACCCGGTCATCTTCACCCACATCGCCTGCCCGCTCGCCGGTCCCGCCAACGGCCGCGCCCGCCCCCGAGGCACCGGCCGTCGAGGCGATCATCGACGGCGTGCCCGTCACCGTTCCGCAGGGCTCGACCATTCTCGAGGCCTGCCGCGCCCAGGGCATCGACATCCCCACGCTGTGCCACGCGGGGACGCTCACACCCGAAGGCGTCTGCCGGCTGTGCGTCGTGGACACCGGCGGCCGCACGCTGGTGCCGTCGTGCGCCGCCACGGTGACACCGGGTATGAGCGTGCTGACGGCCAACGACCGGGTTCGCCACTCGCGCAGGCTGGTGCTGGAGCTGCTGGGTTCGTCGGTGGACATGGGGCTCGCGGGGCCGTTGCTCCCCGACGGGACCATCGCCGGGTACATGGAGCGCTACGGGGCGGACCCGGCGCGGTTCGGGCCGCCTGCGCCCCCGTCCGCGGCCGGGGAGCGCGATCGCCGCACCGCCGGCCACCACCACGCGCCGGACGGGGCCACCGCGGAGACCGTCGCCCAGCCGGTCAAGGTGGACAACGCGCTCTTCGTCCGGGACTACGCCCGCTGCGTCCTCTGTTACAAGTGCGTCGAGGCGTGCGGGATCGATGCCCAGAACACCTTTGCCATCTCCGTGGCCGGCCGCGGCCTCGACGCCCGCGTGTCCACGGAGTACGACACCCCGCTCGACACGTCCGCCTGCGTCTTCTGCGGCAACTGCATCAACGTCTGCCCCACCGGCGCGCTGATGTTCCGCTCCGAGCACGAGATGCGCGAGGCCGGCACCTGGGACGAGTCCGCACAGACGGTCGTCGACACCATCTGCCCCTACTGCGGCGTGGGCTGCACCCTCTCGCTCCACGTGCAGGACAACCGGATCGTGAAGGTCCTCTCGCCGCTCGGTTCCGACGTGACGCAGGGCAACCTGTGCGTGAAGGGCCGCTTCGGGTTCGATTTCGTCCAGGTTCGCCCGAAGAACTCGCCGCGCGAGTAGGAGCGCGACGTCCACATGGGCTCGTGGCTGATCTCGCTCCAGCCCTGGCCGTCACCGGTCCCGCCCTGGCCGTCATCCCCACCTTTTCACTGTGAGTGAACAACCAGCCCATCGCTGCCCCTGGACCGGCAGCCGAGCACCCGATCGGCGTAACCGCCCAGGTCTTGTTGCTCCCTGATTAGCCGTAATGGGCTACCGCTCGCGGGGATCCTGACATGGGACGGCCAACGGGCGGGCGTCGGACCAGCCGGACAAGCGCCGGCTGTTCACTCGGAGTGAAATCCTGCCGGTCTGCCGGTCTGCCGCCCTGCACCGGAGCCCGCGCCGTGGTGCGTCCGCGCACCAACCCGAGCACCGAAACCCACCATCGGGCCACAGGTCCCTGCAACAGACGGGCCACACGGCCCTGACCGGGCGCATGTATCGTTTGGCACATTCGATCCATGCAAACAGGGCGTCCCACCCCTTTGACCGTGTCCGCGTGACCCCATGAGCGAGCCCACGGGCCTGCGCGATCTCAACCGCCTCCGGTGGGTGACGATCGTGCTGCCCATCGTCTTCGTGTGGGGCTTCGAGCTCGTCCGCTTCCTCGTGCTCGACCCGAACCTCACCAGTGACGAGTCGCATGTCGCGGCCGCCATGGTGCTGGGCGGCGCCATCGTCCTGTTCGCGATGCTGGTTACCGTCTACCTGGACCGAGCCCAGCGCCAGCTCGTCTCCCAGAACCGGGACCTGACGGTGACCCACGCGGTCAGCTCGGCGGTTCGCGGCGGCCTGTCCCTGCCGGACCTCCTGGAGCAGTCGCTGGACCGCGTCGTCACGGAGACTGGGGCGCTGGCCGGCATCATCAGCGTGGCGGGAGCCGACGACCGCACCCTCACCATCCGCCGTCCTGCGACGCTGGCGCCGGGCCTGGCCTGGCTCGGGCCGGTCCTGGACGAGGCGATGGACCCTGCCGTGGACGCACCCCGCTACACCAGCCGGTCCGGGATCGACACGGGCGTCATGGACCTCCCACTCATCCGCGGCACCCAGCGCATCGGCCACCTGCGCCTCGCCTTCCACCCGCCGGTGGAGCCCGACATCAGCGAGGCGGCCCTTACCGACATCGCGGGCGAGATCGCCGGCGCCGCCCAGCTGGGCATGACGGTCGCGAACCTCCACCGCCGCGAGCGGGAGCGCGAGGCCCTCCACGCCGTCGCCCTCCAGCTCACCGGTCGCGCCGAGCTCAAGGACGTCCTGGACACGATCACCCAGCACGCTCGCGACCTCCTGGGCGCCGAGCGAGCCGTCGCCTGCCTCAGCGACCCGCGAGCGACCGTGACGCGGATCGGATTCGGGGCCGGGGGCGAGCGCCTGGCGATGGCCGACGACGGCTCCGTGTGCCGGGTCGCCCACGAGAAGACCGCGGCCAACCACCCGCAGAACCCCCAGTGCCCGCTGATCGCCCACGGGACGGACATCGCCTGGATCGCCAACCCGCTGCGCGGCCCGGAGGGCGTGCTCGGCGAGCTCTGCGTCGCCCGTCCCGGCCAGCCCTTCACGCGCTCCGAGAAGGACCTGCTCGGCGCCCTCGCCGACATGGCCGCCATCGCCGTCCGCCAGGCCCGACTCCACGAGGCCGAGGAGCAATGGACGATCCACGCCGAGCGCGACCGGATCGCCCGCGAGCTCCACGACAGCCTGGCCCAGGTCCTGGGCGTGATCCATCTCCAGCTGCGCTCGCTCGAGGCGCGCGCCAAGGACGAGGCCAGCCTGGGCATCGCCGACGAGCTCTCCGCCCTGGCCGAGACGGCCGACGAGGCCTACAGCGACGTCCGCGAGGCGATCCTGGGACTCCGCGAGACGGTCCGCGAGGATGACGGCCTGGAGGGCTCGCTGCGTGAGTACCTGCGCAAGTACAGCCGCCAGACGGGCATCGCGGCGACGCTCACCTGCGAGGGGGACACCCGGCGCGCGCTCAGCCCGCGATCCGAGGTCCAGCTCCTGCGGGTGGTCCAGGAGGCCCTCACCAATGCCCGCAAGCACGCGGATGCGACCCGGATCACGGTCAGGATCGACTGCCTCGACGGCGGCACGACCCTGACGATCGAGGACGATGGGGTAGGCTTCGACCTCACCACCGTGATCGGCTCGATGGAGGGCGGTTTCGGCCTCGCCTCCATGCGGGAGCGGGTGGAACAGGTCGGGGGCAGACTCGACGTGCATACTGCGCCGACCGAAGGGACGAGAGTCGTCGTCCGACTCGATCCAGAGGACACCGTTGGAACACACGCCACCGAAGCTCCGGGTGCTGCTCGTCGATGACCAGCCCCTGTTCCGCAGGGCACTCGCGACGCTGATCGGCGCCCAGTTCGACATGACCGTCGTGGGCGAGGCCGAGAACGGCCGCGATGCGCTCGAGAAGGTCCGCAACCTGCGGCCCGACCTCGTGGTCATGGACGTCAACATGCCCGTGGCCTCCGGGCCTGACGGCGTCTACGCCATCCGGTCCGCCGGCTTCACGATCCCCATCGTGATGCTCACCGTCTCCGAGGACGACGACGACCTGTTCGAGTCCATCAAGGCCGGCGCCAACGGCTACCTGCTCAAGAACGTCAAGCCCGAGCAGCTGTTCGACGACCTACGCGGCGTCATGCGCGGCGAGGCGCCCATCGCTCCCGCCGTCGCGTCCAAGCTCCTCGACGCTCTGCGCACCGGCGGCATCCCGGCGCGAGGTGGTTCCGGCGTTCCGGCGCCCGAGGACACCGTGCTGACCCGCCGCGAGAGCGAGGTCCTCCAGCTCGTGGCCAGCGGGATGTCCAACAAGGAGATCGCCAACGAGCTGACGATCACCGAGGGCACGGTCAAGAACCACGTCCACAACGCCCTCGAGAAGCTCCACCTGACGAACCGGGTGCAGGCCGCCGCGTACGCGGTGCGGCAGGGCTACGCGAACCAGGAGCCGCCGAACCGGGGCTGAGCGGGATGCGGGGGCGGGGCCCGGCGGCGCCACTCGGCGCCCCTCGCTCTCGGCCCCCTCGCACCTCTCGGCGCCCCTCGCACCTCTCGGCGCCCCCTCGCACCTCTCGGCGATCGCAATCTGGATCAATTCGGGCGATGCCACGAGGGGCTCGCGATGCGAAGGTCGGGTTTCCGGGCTTGACCCCTGCGTGCACACCCCTCTGGTGATCCAGATCGCGATCACGCTTCATGACTTGAGCAACCTCGCAGCCGCGTCCGCGTAGTCGCGGTAGACGGGTGCCGAGCGACGCGATCCCAGCGTGGTCGGCCGCAGCCACGCGGTGGCGCGCGACGCCGGGTCACACGTCCCCATGGCCCATCCCTTCGGCATCGGGCACGCGGGATCGGCGAGCCAGGCGCTCATCTCACGGATGGGGGCTGGAAAGGCGCGCCGGACGATCTCGCGGTTGTCGACGAGCCGGCGCGCCACAGTCTCGCTGTCCAGGACGACCACCAGTACGGCGACATGCCTCGACCACCATCCGAGCCGGCGCGCTACGGACATCGCCATCCGCTCGTAGAACGCCACGCTCCGCTGCAGCCCGCCCATATCAGGAATGTCGGTCTTCGATTCCTCCACCAGCAGCGCTCGATCCGCCTCCCGGTACGCCAACAGGTCGATCCAGCCACGCGGGTTTCCGTCCCCGATCAGCACCTCCGTCGCAGTCCGCCAGCCCCACCGCTCTAGGCGGCGCGCCGCGGTCCCGTTGACCTGCGCATGAACACCATCGCGCTGGCGCCGCCGGTCATCCAGACGGAAGTCGTCGACGTCGATGCTCGCCCGAAGGGCCAGCGCTGCGAACAGCCGGCCCACCGTCACCATGTCGATGCTTCCCGAAGTGCCGGATTCGACCCGGCACACCGTTGCCTGGGCGACACCGGCCCGCCCAGCGAGCTCGCGCTGGCTCCAGCCGATGAGCATCCTTGCATCCCTGACCGTCCGGGCAACTCGACGCACGACATCGGCGGCCTCGAGATCGATCGTCGCGGTGGTCGCCATGGCTCGTGTTCTACCGCACGCCACTTGGCTGCCACTTGTCCGAGGCCGACGGGGGGCGGGGCGAGGCCGGCGGGGGGCGGCGGGCCGGCGGGGGCGGGGCGAGGCCGGCGGGGGGGCGGACGCACTCTGACCAGGACGCCGCGGTTTGCTCCCACTGGCGATCACGAGTCGGGGCCGGGACCTGCGACCCCTACTTCCCCCCACTGGTACAGGGAATCGGGACCCGTGTGTGCCGGGTGACGGATTGGACACAGGCCCCGCCTCCCCTAGCATCGCCGCACGGGCCGCGTGCCGCCGTCCGCGTCGTGGGGAGCGCCAGATTGTCGCCTGACCAGGTGAGGGTCCTTGTCCTGTACAGCCATCCCCTGATGGGTGAGGGCCTGGGACGGATGCTCGCTGCAGAGCCGGGCGTCGTCGTGACCGCCGTGGACTTGGCCGAGACCGATGCCGTGAACCTCGCGATCGCCTGCGAACCCGAGGTCATCGTGGTCGAGGAGGGCGGCGCCGTGGACGCGGCCGACATCCTCCGCCGCTCCACCTGCGCCCTCGTCCTGGACGTGGACATCACCACCACCAGCGCCTGGTGCCTGCGCCGGGAGACGCTCTCGACTCGTCCCGACGACTTCCTCGCCACCATCCGCGGAGCCATCGGCGGAGCGACAAAGGGCGAGACGAACCGCGGACTGCAGCCCGAGGCGATTCCCGGATAGGCTCTGGCCACACATGGGCGACATCATCCGCCGACCCGCCGGCGACACCCCCACCTTCGATCCGCACACCACCCCCGTGCCGCGCCGGCACGTGCTCGTGCTCATGGGCGTGGGGACCGTCGCGGTGTCGGGCGGTCTCGGCGCGCTGCTCGCCGGCTGCGCCGGACCGCCGGTGACCGTGACCCTGGACATCAACCCTGCGGATCTCGAGGTCGGGGTCCCGATGGAGGTGCAGTTCACGCTGGTCGAGGGCAGCTCGAGCACGCCTGCATCCACCTGGCTCGTCAGGAAGGCGAGCGGGGAGCTCGTGTCGTACGACCCGCGCTGCACCCACGCGAACTGCCGCTACGACTGGTCCGACGAGGGCGACCGGTTCAAGTGCGCCTGCCACGACGGGCAGTTCGCGCTCGATGGCGCGGTCCTCGCCGGACCGCCGCCCAGGCCGCTGAACCGCTGGCCGAACCGGGTGGTTGGCGACACGATCGAGGTGGACGTGCCCAGCAACTTCGAGACCCCGAAGGAGTCCCTCCCGACCTGATCGGGACCTCAATGGCGGGGACGCAAGACGCGACCAGCGATTCTCAGCGGCGGGCGGCCGACCGTTCCCTGCGAGCCTTCATGATGAAAGCTCGCCACAACGCCCCAGTCTCCTGATAGTCACGGCGTTCGAGGAGCGTCAGTATCCGACGGGCGAGCTCGCCTCGCGGCTCCCGGCGCACGCTCGCAAGCACGGGCCGCCATTCCGCGAGCGTGCCGTTCTCGAGAAGATCGTCGAGAGCGGCCAGCGAATGTCGCTGGTTGGTCAGGTGTCGATGGATCATCGTGCGGAGCCCAGGTCCGTCCAGCCCTGCCGCCGGTTGGCTGCCGCCTCGGCAAGCTCCACGCCGAGCGCCCGGCATTGACGCTCGACACTCGACCACGAGCGCCAGCGCGGGGCGATCCCCTTGTAGTCGGCCAGGCTCGGCGAGATCGCCTCGAGATCAAAGGGGCGCGGCTTTGCGAGCTGGCGCATGAGCTGCTGACGCACCGCACCCTGGTCGTCGCCCTGTGGATACAGGCGATCGAGGGACGACAGGGCACGCGCAGAGGCCTCGAGGCCCACCTTGTCCGAGATGGCCGCAACGTCGAGGAAGTCGCGGGTCGCATTGCGGTCAACGACCAGCCACGACTTGATGCGGAGGATCTCCGCGGGCGTCGGAACGCGGATCGGCCCGCCTTCGGTCTCGATCTCGTGCGTCTCGAGGGCGGCTGTCCGCTGCTGGTTGCGAACCGTGGTCAGGATGCCATCGAGGCGGCCCTTGATCACGACTGGCCGCTGGCGACGGGCCGTCTGCCACCCGGCAACGGACTCAAGCTCGTCGAGCACTTCGTCGAAGCGGGACGCCAATCCGGGAATCACGTGGTCGGCGTCCGCAGAGCGCCGGTGACCCGCCTCGAGAGCCGCGGCCGTTCCGCCAACCAGGGTGGCATCCGGGAGGATGTGCTGAAGTCGCGCGGCGGCCCGGAGCAGGAGTTCCCACTCCGGCAGCACTTCATGTCCCGCCATCGAGTCCACCTCCGCACGTGTCCACGGCTGTCGCACATCTTAGGGTAGGTGCGACAGGGCTCCGGGCGCCCGGAGGCCGCCGAGTGACCTACCGCACTCGCAGCTCGACGGTCGCCGTTGTGCCGTCGTCGGCGGGGAGGGCGACCCGCCAGCGATCGCCCATTGGCCCAGGGGGATCGCATCCGCGATGCGACGCCCCACCATCCCATCGAGGATTTCGTGGCGCGCCAGGTTCCGCCAAGGGACGCTACAGCGACCCGCGCGGCGCCGCCCAGCGCGTTCGCTGCCCCGTGATGCCGGCGATCACGTCGTAGTCCGCGTCGTAGTGGACGAGGACGATGTCGTTGCGAGCGGCGACCGCAGCGATCAGCAGGTCCGGAATCTTCACCCGCCGATGGTGGAGTGGACCCTGGGACGCGAGCGCACCGAAGATGCGTCGCGCCTCCACCCAGTCCACTGCCTCCACCGGGAACCACGGACAGGCGAGGAGCGCGGCCTCGGTGGCGCGGAAGTCCGCGGCATCCCGGGTACTGAAGAGCACTTCCATCGCCACCTGGTCGCAGACCGCGACCTGGCCGTCCTCCACAGCGGAGGCGAACGAGGCCAGCGCGGGGTGGCCGAGGCGGGCCCAGACCGAGGTGTCTGCCAGCTCCACGACGGGGGCGACCACGCGGGAATCGACCTCGAGGGCCATCACCGGGCGGCGTCGCGCGGTGCTCGGAGCTCCGGGAGCAGCGTCTCGAGCTCCGAGAAGTCGCGACGGACCAGCCAGGCGCGCCGGCGACGCGCGACGACCTCGCGAAGAGCGGCGTGCACCGTCTCCGTTGTCCGTTTCGTGCCCAGGGCCTCGGCGGCCTGCGCCAGGAGGTCGTGATCCAGGTCGAGCGTCGTGTGCACCTTGGCCATCGCCGTCTCCAGGTCGGTCTCCATCGCACGCGGATGCGTGGATAGTGCCTCGAGTCTACGCATGACGGTCAACCTCACTCACGCAGCCAGGGCAAGTGCGAGGCTCGCACCAACCACTCACCTGGGACTTGCGACCTCGCCCCGTCGCAACTGGCCCAAGCGGGCCCAACGGCCCGCCGAGCGTGGGCACGTCGGGCCGCAGGGTATAGACGGCCCGGTGCGCGGGCGCCACGCCCTGTATCTCAGTTCTATCCCTCGACAGATGGGAACGCGCGCTCGCGTACGCGAGGATTGACCGAGGTCGGTCCGTCCGAATCCGCCGGCCGTGGAGTGAAGGTGCCAAGAATGTCCCGGGTCACGTCCCTGACCAACATGCCCGACAAGCAGCTGAACCGCTGGATCAAGCGGATCGCGCTGCTGTCCGTCGTCGTCCTCGTCGCGTTCGTCGCGTTCTACGCCGTCGACCGCTTCCGGGCTCCTGCTCCCACGATGGCCGAGCGCGAGATCGCCGTCCTCGAGGAGGCTCTCGCAGAGAATCCGACCGACATCCCGTCGCGCGGACGCCTGGCGGATGTCTACGTCGCGGCCGCGCGGTACGACGACGCGATCGCTCCAGTACGAGGAGATCCTCAAGACCGGCAAGGAGGACCGGGCGGCCTACATGGGCCGTGGCCGTGCGCTCGAGCTCAAGGGCGAGCTCGACGCGGCAGCCGCCGACTACAACGAGGTCGTGAAGCTGTCCACGGGCGGTGAGATGGCCAACATCGACTCCTGCGCTCGCCGCTGCGTACTACGGCCTCGGGTCCATCGCCATGAAGCAGGACAAGCCGAAGGATGCGATCGACGTGCTCCTGAAGGCGCTGGCCATCAAGCGGACCGACGCCGACACGATGGCGCTTCTCGGCTCCGCCTACGTGAAGGCCGGCACGCCTGACAAGGCGGTCGAGCCCCTTCGCCGGGCGATCGTGTTCGTCCCAGTCGGCTGGGTCGAGCCCTACCAGACGCTCGCCGCCGCCTACACCGCGAGCGGCGATCCGGAGCTTGCCGAGTGGGCCGACGCAATGGCCGCCGCACAGACAGGCGACAGTGCCGGCGCGATGACACGTCTCCAGGCGTTGACCGGAGGCGAGGCTGCGCTCGATGCCATGATCGGCCTCGGCCAGATCGCCGAGGTCGGGGGCGATCCCACGACCGCCGCCGACTGGTACCGCAAGGCCCTCGAGGTCGATGCCGAGAGCCAGGCCGCGAAGCTCGGCCTGGGACGCGTATCCGATGGCACGCAAGGCCATCCCTCGATCGAGCCGTCCCCCAGCGCCGAAGGTAGCAACTGATGACTGCGTCCCCCGCCGTCCCCGAGGCCCAGCCAAGCCCCGACGGGGCAGCGGTTCCTCCCGAGCTGGCCAGCGAGGAGCCGCCGGTTCGTCGCCGACGGAAGCTCCTCCTGCTGCTCTTCCTGCTCCTGCTCCTGGCTGCCCTGCTGGGTCTGGCGATCTGGTACCTCCTCTTCCGCCAGCCGATCGCCATGCTGCCCACCATTCCCGTCATCCCCGGCGAGGCGGTCATGCCCGGCTACGTGACCACGATCTACGGCGCCCAGCGCCCGATGGATGTGGCCGTGAACGCGGCCGGTGACCGGATCTACATCGGCGAGACCGCGGGCGACAACACGGCGCGGATGTTCGATGCCCAGGGAAAGGAGCTGGCGAAGCTGCTTCCGCCCCTGTCAACGGGATCCGACCACGTGCCGATCTACCTGGCGGTCAACCCGGTGACATCCGAGGTCTATGTCTCCGACAGGCCGAAGTCCACGATCTACATCTACGACGCAGCCGGGACGTACCAGCGCGCATTCACGCCGCCGGCAGAGGCAGACGGGCTGGCAGCCGCTCGGCATGACGTTCGATGCGAGCGGCAACCTCTATGTCACGGACGTCGGCACGACGCCGAACCGCGTCTGGGTGATCGATCCGGCAGGCAAGGTCCTCCGCACGATCGGGGAGAACGCGGGCTGGCCTTTCCGAACGATGTCGCGGTCGACGCGGCCGGCTACACGTACGTGACCGACAGCAACAACGGCCGCCTCCTGGTCCACGGGCCCGACGGCGTCCTGAGGGCGACGGTGAGCCGGGGCACCGGGACCGGCAAGCTGGGCCTGCCCCGCGGCGTCGCCGTCGACCAGGGCGGCAGGGTCTACGTCGTGGACACCAACGGCCAGATGGTCATGGTCTACAGCCAGTTCACAGGAAGGCGCCGATCGACTCGACTACCTGGGCTCCTTCGGGACTCCGGGTGTCGCGAATGGCACCTTCGCCTACCCCAACGGCATCGCGGTGGACGCTCGGGGGCGGCTCTATGTCGCCGACTCGGCCAACGACCGCGTGCAGTTGTGGAGCTACTGAGACCGAAGCGACATAGAGGGAGGTGGGATCGGAGTCAGCAGCGCAGCCGCCATTGCGGCGGACAAGAGTCAAGCCCACGTATTGATAGAGAAAGGAGGTGAGGACAGTTTGAAGAGACTGATGCTGCTCATCGCAGCAGGTTCTCTCTGGCTGTTCCTTGCCGCGGTCCCCGTCTTCGCTGACGGTGGCCCGCACGTGGCTGCGATCAACAACGGCACAGGCAATGGCGGGGCTACCCTTGCCGCTGACTCCTGCGCCGGCTGTCATCGCGCCCACACGGCGCAGGGCGAGTTCCTGCTCAAGGACAGTGGCGGAATCGCGACGTGCACCTCGTGCCACGGCGCGTCAGCGGCCTGGGTGCCACGACCGACGTCGAGAACGGCATCCAGTACGTGCTCGGCACGAACCCCGTTCGTGATCCGGGCACGACGCTCGGGTACCTCCGCAGCGGTGGCTTCGTCACCGCCCGGATCGGGTCCGGCGAGGCCTACCGCGTGGCGTACCTCGAGCGGGACCAGCGTTCGCCAGAACGCCAAGGTTCCCGTCCGCACCGCGGGCTCGCAGGCCGTCACCTCCGCTCACCTGCCCAACACGGGCGGCGTGATCGAGGCGGCCGACGGCGTGGCCTGGGGCAACGGTCCCGACAGCGCCACGGCGTACGCCGGCCCCGAGGTCGACGTCGAGTGCACCACGTGCCACAACCCGCACGGGAACGGCGCGTACCGCATCCTCAATCCCATCCCGGATCCGGCTGCGACGGGCACCGACGTGTTCGTCCCGGCCGCCGCAGCAGCACCCGTCACCGACGCAGCCGATTCCGGCCGCCGGCGACAACCGCAACTACACCATCATCCAGACGAACGGCGGCACCGGGACGCTCACGGCGAACCAGGTGGCGGCCCTCGGCCTGCCGGCGACGGCGGGCGACTACTGGCGGCGCAAGGTTCCGTGGAACGGCACCGAGCGGCACGTCCAACGACGCGCCCAACGGCCAGTCCGCAACCTTCTACCGCGGAGATCTCGACCTGGTGCCTGACGTGCCACACGCGCTACCTCAGCGCGGGATGGGACGTGGAGACGCCGGACGCGATCTACAAGTACCGCCACACGTCCAATGCGACGTCACGGAACTGCATCACGTGCCACGTGGCACACGGTTCCAACGCGCAGATGCCGGGCATCTAGTCGGCCAACATGGAGTACCCGGGCGGCGCGGCTGCCCCGGTCGGCAACAGCCGGCTCCTCAAGGTCGACAACCGCGGAACGTGCCAGCTTTGTCACGATCCGACGGGAACCATCGTTGCAGGACAGGCGGTCGGCCCCGTGCCGGTCCCGCTCCTTCCCTAGCAACGTCAAGCGCGTGGTGGCCGGCGGGGCAACTCCCGGCCACCCGCAACCTTCCACCCGGCCGAAGCCGCGCCGGGGAGCTGCCAAGTCGTAGCACTTGACGTCTCCTCCGCGCAGCTCCCGCCCAAGCCACGCTGCCGGACCCTCGGGTCACCGGCCCCCACGGGTGAATGTCCAACACCTCGCCATGACAAAGCAGATGCCAGCATGAACCTCAAGCAGCGACCCGCAAGCCGCCGGGCCGGACCCCTGTTCGGCGTGCTTCTCGTCGTCGCTGGGGCAGTCGGCGCCCTCACGCCGGCCGTGCCGGCGGTGCGTGCCCTGGACCCGACGCCGGCTCCCTCGTCGATCCCACGCCGGCTCCGGTCGATCCCACGCCGGCTCCGACGGTCGGTCCCCACGCCGGCTCCGGTCGATCCCACGCCGGCTCCGGTCGATCCCACGCCGGCTCCGGTCGATCCCACGCCGGCTCCGGTCGATCCCACGCCGGCTCCGGCCCCGGCGCCCGATCCCACGCCGCGCCGTCCGGTCGATCCCACGCCGGCTCCGACGGTCGACCCCACGCCGGAGCCGTCCGCGGAGCCGTCCGCCGAGCCGTCGCCATCCGCCACACCGTCGCCGTCCCCGACGCCGTCGCCGTCCCCGACGCCGCCCATCGGACCCCAGGTCCAGCACGCCTGGATCGACACCGTCAGCGAGACCGGCGCTGTGGCCGCCCCCGGCTGGCTGGACGCACCCCTCGACGCGGCACAGCGGTTCACGGTCTACCGCGTCCGGTTCCAGCTCCTCAACGACTCCGGCATCGGCGCCACGCTCGAGCCGGTCCTGGAGTTCTCGGGTGGATCTGCCGACTGGACGGCGGTGCCGATGGTCGACCCGGATCGCGGAGCGGCGTTCTTCGGCGCATCCGACGACGGCAGCGAGTTCAACGTGCGCCGGACCACGATCGAGGTCGCCGACCTCCGCCTCGCCCAGGCCTCCGATCCGCTCGCGAGCGCGGCGCCCGGCCAGAGCAGCGCGGGCCTGGAGCTCGCGGCCGTTGAGCTGCCCGCCCACAGCTTCACCGAGATCGAGTTCGCCGTGCGGGCCACCGTGGACGCAGCGTGGGGCAGCGCTACCGGTTCCGGCTCGTCGACCCGTCCTCCCGGCTCCCGGGGGTCGAGGCTGAGTTGATCATGGGCGCCAAGCCCGCCATCGACCTGTCTCCCGGGCAGCAAACGGGCACGCCCGTCGACGAGCCCGTGCCGCTCTACCGGCTCGATCCCACAATCGGCTCGACCGACCTGCCAGTGGCCCAGGCGACCGGCACGGGCCGGATGGCGACGTACGCGCTGCAGCGTCCCATGGCGGCGATCAGCCCCGAGGGCTCGCCGCACGTCACCTACGGGCTGGCGTCGGACACGTGCGGTTCGTGCCACGCGGCCCACGACGCCCAGGGCCCGATGCTGCTCCAGGAGCCCGATCCCCAAACGTCGAACTGCTTCACGGTGCCACGACGGGACGGGCGCTTCGAGCGACGTCCAGAGCGACTGGTCGAACCCGTCGATCCCCGTGAACGACCCCGCGAGCTCGTCCTGGTATTCACATCCCGCCACGTCACCCTCGAACCACACGTCGGCCCGGTTGGACGAGTTCGGGGGCACCCTCAACCGCCACGCGGTCTGCGCGGACTGCCACCAGCCACACCTCGCCGACGGGACCCGGCCCGTCAACAGCGTCGGCGGGTGGTCGGCCTCGGGCCCCATCGCCGGTGCGTCCAGCGTCGCCGTGGTGAACGGCCCTGCCGGCTCGGCGCCGGCATACACCCTCCAGGTGACGTCCACCTTCGAGTACGAGCTCTGCTTCAAGTGCCACTCCGGCTTCACCAACCTGCCCGCGCAGGATCCGAGCCACCCGAGCCGGTGGGCGCTGGACAAGGGCATCGAGCTCAATCCGGCCAACGTCTCCTACCATCCCGTGGAAGCCGCCGGGAAGAACCAGACGAGCGCGATGACACTGAGCCTCGCTGGCACGTCACCCTACAAGCTCTGGGTCTTCGAGACCGACGACACCGTCCGCTGCCAGAGCTGTCACGGCGAGAGCTCCGTGGTCGACCAGTTGCCCAAACCGGCCGTGGACGCGAGCCTGGACAACCACGCCTCGGCGAACCGCGGGATCCTGATCGCGCCGTACAAGGATCGGACGCTCAACGAGCGCGGGCTCTACCAGGCGCAGAACTTCGCGCTCTGCTACGTCTGCCACGCGGAGGCGCCGATGGTGGACGACAGCGGCGACCTCCGCAGCGACACGAACTTCAGCTGGCACGGCTACCACATGAACGACATCAGCGGCGAGGGCCGTGGCGGCCTGGATATCGACGTTCCCGGCGCCGGCCCCGGCAACGCCACCTGCGCCGAGTGCCACTTCAGGACGCACGGGACCGCGCTGGCCGTCAACGGCCAGGCGCCGGCAACGGGCCTCGTGAACTTCGCTCCCAACGTCCAGCCCAGGAGCGGGGTCCTGCAGTTCGTGCCCGCGACACCGACCACCATGGGCACGTGCACCCTGACCTGCCACGGCAAGCCACACAACGCGTACGGCTACGACTTCCCTGGATACACCGTAGGATCGGCACCGGTCGATCCTCTCCCAGGGTGAGCGCTATCCCCCTGTATCAACCGGTACAGAGGGCTGCGCGTATCTCCCCCCTCTGGCCCTGCCCGGTCCCGGTGGAAATGTGCGCCCCGACGGATGGGCCGCAGCCGTTCCTCCCCCGACAATCCTCTCAGGTGTCAGGCCGCGACCCCTGCGGCAACAGATGAGGGATCCAACATGGTTCGCACCCCTGCGCGCGGCCGACGTTGCGCGCGTCCCCGGGGAGGGCTCGAATGAGCGCCCCGATGCTCCGGCCCACGGGGCAAGCGGCCGCTGAGACGGTGGCGCTGGCCCAGCTGGGCCTTCCCCCGAGCGCGTCCCCCGAGGACGTTGACCAGCTCCACCAGTCCGTCAGCGACTATCTCTCCTCTGCGCCCCCGGAGATCCGCGGCTGGGCTCGCGCCCAGGTCGCGGCGCTCGACGCGGCGTACATCACATTGACCGACCCAGCTGGACTCGAGGGCTCGGCCCTCATGAGCCCGGCGAGTCCGCCTGCGGTCGTACCCGGCGGGCCGGCGACACCTCCGGCCCGCCGGGGCTCTGACCTGGAGGCGGCCGCCTCCGTCGATCCCCAGGCCGACGAGGCCGACGAGATCGAGATCGAGGGTGAGCCCAGCGCCGAGGACCTCGCGGCCCTCTACGCGATGGTCACCCCCAGCGCGCACGACGACATGAAGCCCGACGCGAAGCGGGCCAAGCCCGCTGCCCCTGCTGCGCGTACCGTCGCCGCTGCCGGGACCCCGACCCCGCCCGCATCCAACATCTGGAAGCGGATCGTCATCGGCGGCGTGGCGCTGATCGCCATCGGTGCGGTCGCCTTCGGCGCGAACGCGATCGTCAACGGCACCCCTGCCGGCGGCGATCCGTCTGCCAGCCAGGTCGCCGAGGCCACCAGTGGCGCCCCGGCCATCGACGAGGCCAAGGTGGCTGACCTGATGGCCAAGGTCCAGGCGGATCCGAAGGACGTCGCGACCCTCATGGCCCTGGCCGACGAGTTCTACGCCGGCGGCCAGTACGAGACCTCCGCCACCTGGCTGGACAAGCTCCTGGCGATCGATCCCGAGAGCATCCAGGGCCTCCTCGCCCGAGGAGCGGTGTACTTCAACCTCAACGACCTGGCCAATGCCGAGTCGACCTGGAAGAAGGTCGCCACCCTCGAGCCCGACAACGTCGAGGTCCACTACGACCTGGGCTTCCTCTACATGAACCAGGCGAACCCAGACTGGGCCGGCGTCCAGGCGGAGTGGACAAGGGTCATCGAGCTCGACCCCAGCTCCCAGCTGGCCCAGACGGTGCGGTCGCACCTGGACTCGCTGGTCAAGTCGTCCATGGTGCCCGGCGCCTCCGCCGGGGCCAGCGCGGCGCCTACAGCCGCCCCCTCCCCGGCGGCAAGCACCACGCCATGATCGAGCTCGGCAGCGCGCTCGGCATCGGGATCGCCTTCATCGGCGGCCTCGTGTCGTTCGCGTCCCCGTGCTGCCTGCCGCTCGTGCCGGCGTACATCTCGTACATGGTGGGCGCGACCGGTGAGGGCACCACCGGTCGCCGCCCCGCCTTCTTCCACGGCCTCGCGTTCGTGGCCGGCTTCTCGCTCGTGTTCGTGGCCTTCTTCGCCGCGATCGGCGCGCTGGGTGCCTTCATCGACCGCCGGATCATGAACATGGTCGGCGGCGCGCTGCTGGTCTTCCTGGGCCTCCAGGTCGCGGGCGTGATCAACGTCCGGGCCCTGTGGCGGGACACGCGATCGATGCCCACGATGGGCGGCGGGCTGGTGATGGTCGGCGGCAACGGCGGCGGGGGCGGCAGCAGCCGTGGCAACGGCGGCGGCGTCTCCGCGCTCGGCCAGGACACGCCGGGCTACCCGCGCTCCTTCCTGTTCGGGCTGCTGTTCGCCGCGGGCTGGAGCCCGTGCATCGGCCCCATCCTGGGCGGGATCCTGGGCCTGGCTGCCGCGAGCGCGAGCGTCGTCTCGGGCACGGTCCTGCTGGTCGCCTACGCGGCCGGCCTCGCGATCCCGTTCCTCGCGATGGCGCTGGGCGCCTCGTGGGTCTCCCAGCGGCTGACCTGGGTCGGTCGCCACCACCACGCCGTCTCCGTGGTCACGGGCGCGCTGCTCGTGATCCTGGGCGTGCTGATGCTCACCAACACACTCGGACGGCTGGCCGCGCTCGGCACGCCGTTCGGGATCTGAGGAGGTCGCCTGACATGACCCACGAGGTCAACAGCCGCCCGCTCCCCCCGGCCACGGCGCAGGCCCCGGGTGCGGCTGCCCGCCCCTCGGCGATGGACCGCGTGGACCGCGGCCTGGAGGGGCTCTGGCACCTCCTGTCGTCGATGCGCGTCGCCATCGTCATCATGCTGGGGATCGCGATCCTCGGCGTCATCGGCTCGCTGCTGATGCAGATGCCGGCCGAGGCGATCGCGGATCCGGCACGCCGGACCCTGTGGCTGGACAGCGTCCGGCCGCGATACGGCGGCTGGACGGACGTCTTCAACGGCCTCCAGCTGTTCGAGGTGTTCAGCTCCGTCCTGTTCCGGATCCTGGTGGCAGCCCTGACGATCAGCCTGATCGCCTGCTCCATCCACCGGATCCCGGGCGTGATCCGCACCGCACGCAACCCGCGCGTTGACGTGGGGCCGGCGTTCTTCGAGCATGCACCCCAGCACGAGGCCATCGTGGCCCGGCGGTCCGCCGCCGAGACCCAGGGCATCGTCGAGGGCGTGTTCAAGGGACGTCGCTACCGCGTCCTGTCGACCGACGACGGCACGGTCCACCTGTACGCCGACCGCTTCCGCTGGGCACCCGTCTCGGGCATCGTCGCCCACCTGTCGCTGGTGCTCATCATGCTCGGAGCGATCGTCGGCGGCATGTACGGCTACCGGAACCCGCAGTTCATGGTCTCCGAAGGTGAGACCCTGCCGGTTGCCGCCCAGGCCGGCCTCGCCCTCCAGGTGCTCGACTTCACCGACAAGTACGACCCGACGACCGGCCGGCCGATCGACTACGCGAGCCAGGTCGTGCTCCTCAAGGACGGCCAGGAGGTCAAGCGGCAGACCGTGCGGGTCAACGACCCGCTCCGCTACGAGGGCCTGACCTTCTACCAGGCGTTCTACGGGGCCTCGGCCGCCATGACCGTCAAGGACAAGGACGGGAACGTCGTCCTGCAATCGGCGGGCGTGCCGCTCGCCTACGAGACCGAGGAAGGTCGCAAGTTCGGGATCTTCGCGATCCCCGGCACGAGCTACAGCGCCGAGATCACCGGGACGCGCGGCGGCACCGACCCCGAGATCAAGCCCGGGCAGGTCGGGATCGGCATCTACGCAAGCGGACAGAACTCCTTTGAGGACTCCAAGGTGATCGACCAGGGCAAGCCGACGCAGGTCGGCGACCTGACGGTGACCTTCGAGCGCGAGGGACAGTTCACCGGCCTCAACGTGGCGCGCGATCCGGGCGTTCCCCTGATCTGGATCGGCTCGTTTCTCCTGCTCGGCGGCTTCGTGGTCCGCTTCATGGTCCCGAACAAGCGGGTCTGGGCCCGCATCGTGAGCCGCCCAAACGGCGGCACCGTCGTCAGCCTGGCGACCCTGACGCACAAGGACGTCACCGCCGGCTCCGACTTCGAAAACGTCGTCACCGACATCCGCACGGCGCTCCAGGCGCCGGCGCAGGCCTGAGGGAGGCATACCGCCATGGCAAAGCTTTCCGAGTACATGTTCGTCGCATCGATCTTCATGACGGGCCTCGCGCTCGTTCTCTACCTCTCCTACGCGATCTCCGGCCTGCGGGCGGCCCGCCTGCAGACCGCGGGCGGCCCCAGCACGGGCGGCTCGATCGGCGTGGTCTCGGGCCCGCGGACGGCCGCGATCGGACGCTACGCGACGCTGCTCACGTGGCTCGCGACCCTGACCCTGCTGGCGAGCCTCGTCTTCCGGGCGATCGTCACCGGCCACGGGCCGTTCGCCAACATGTACGAGTTCTCGATGGCCTTCGCCTTCGGCATCCTCGTGACCTACCTGTACTTCGAGCACAAGTACCACCAGCGCATCCTGGCGCTCATCGCCCTGCCTGTCGCGCTGGGCATGCTGCTCTACGCCGCCACCATCCCGGCGGACATCGAACCGCTCGTCCCCGCCCTGCAGAACAACCTCCTCCTGACCGTCCACGTTGCCACCGCCATCGTCGCCTACGGCTCGTTCGCGATCGCGTTCGCCGCGTCCTACCTCTTCCTGGTCCAGACCGGGTCAGCGCTGACCATCCTGTCGGCCACCGTGGCAGGAGCCATCGCTGCGCTCGTCGGAGCCATCACCGGCGGTGCCACCAACGCCTTCGTCTACGGCATGGTGGCGACCGTCGTGGTGCTGCTGGCCATGTCGATCGTCACCTGGCTCACCGGTCGAGGGACGCCCCCCTCCGCCGCGACGGATGGCGCGAGCAGCGGACGATGGGGCCTGCCGAAGCCGCTGGTGCTCGACGAGATCGGGTACCGCGCCGTGGTCGTCGGCTTCCCCTTCCTCACCCTGACGATCATCCTCGGTGCCGTGTGGGCCGAGACCGCATGGGGCACCTACTGGAGCTGGGACCCCAAGGAGACCGCGTCTTTGGTGACCTGGCTGATCTACGGCGCCTACCTCCACGCCCGCGTGATGCGTGGCTGGCGCGGCAACCGTGCGGCGTGGCTGCTCGTGATCGGGTTCCTGGCCACGCTGCTCACCTACTTCGGCAACCTCATCTTCGGCGGGCTCCACAGCTACTCCGGCCTCGGCTGACCCGAACGACGACGCGAAGGGAACGATCCGCATGAACGCAGCGAACGCCTCCACGCGGCCCGCCGGGCGCATGGCCGGCCGGCTGCAGACGATCGTGGTGATCGCCGTGGTTGCGGTCGTGGTCGGCGTCCTGGCCTGGTCGGCCAGCGGTGCCGGGATGACCGACGGCGTGACGGTCATCGAACTCCCGGCCGGGGCCGCGGACTCCGCCCCCAGGGTGGGCGCAACTCCGCCGGACTTTGCCGGCGTCACGTCCGACGGCACGCCGATCTCGCTCTCGGACTACGCAGGCAGGCCGGTGTGGCTCACATTCGGTGCATCCTGGTGCCCGGACTGCCGGGTGGAAGCGCCGGACATCGAGGCCGCGTACCAGGCGAACAAGGACAAGGGGCTCGCGGTCGTCGGCGTGTTCATCAGCGAGAGCGCCGAGGACATCGCGAGCTACGCGGGCCGGGCCGGCCTCACCTTCCCCATCACGGTAGACCAGCAGGAGGCCATCGCCGCAGCCTACCGGACGATGGGCGTGCCCACCCACTTCTTCATCGGCGCCGACGGGAAGGTCCGCGAGGTCCGGATCGGAGCCCTCTCCAAGGACGACATGGCCCGCTCCATCGCAGGAATCATGAACTGAGGGTTCAGTGAGCGACCCCGAAGGCAGCGGCGTTCAACCGGCCGACCAGGCGCCGGTTGTCGAGGGCGCCCCCGAGGAGTCGGTCGCGGAGGAGTCGGTCGCGGACGCCGAGTCTGTCCCGGCCCCGCGTCGTCGCCATCCGTTCTACCTGCGTGGCCGGCGCCTCCGCCTGCCGCGGTCGCGAGCCGGTCTGTTCGCGCTGCTCCTGGTCCTGGCGGCCGGCGGCAGCGTCATCGCGTTCACCGGCGTCACGATGATCCAGTGGACCGAGACCGCCGACTTCTGCGGCCGGTGCCACACGATGGACCCGGAGCTCGGGGCCTATCACCTGGGCTCCCACCGGGACGTCTCGTGCGGCGAGTGCCACGTGGAGCCCGGGATCGCCGGCTGGGTCAAGGCCAAGCTCGCGGGCACGCGCCAGCTGGTGGGCGTCGTGACGGGCGTCTACCCCACCCCCATCGAGCCGCCCGACCACGCGGCGCTGCCCAAGACGGAAGACACCTGCCAGAAGTGCCACTCGCTCAACGACCGGGAGTTCGCGGACCTGCGCACACGGACACAGTTCAAGGAGGACGAGAAGAACTCGCGCGAGTTCGTTGCCCTCAACATCCGGCCCGGCGGGGGTGACGTCTTCGACGTCAACCGCAGCGTCCACTGGCACGTCCTGTCCGAGTTCAGCTACCTCTCACCAGATGTCA
Source organism: uncultured Chloroflexia bacterium (assembly GCA_963754485.1). Classification (GTDB taxonomy): domain Bacteria; phylum Chloroflexota; class Limnocylindria; order Limnocylindrales; family CSP1-4; genus CAIXZV01. The sequence continues at coordinate 181,064 of CAVWFY010000013.1, forward strand.
ACTCCGCGGTCATCGACTACGCGACCGCCACCCGCGACGACGGCACGAAGGTGGAGTACATCGCCCGCAACAAGATCAACAACACGGAGGACGTCCGGGCGGACATCGAGGCGCTCAAGGCCGTTGACCGCGACGTCACTCTCAACTGCTACGACTGCCACAACCGGGTGGGCCACGACATCCAGAACCCGCGGCCCAACCTGGACTACCAGCTGTCCCAGGGCCTGATCGACCCGTCCCTGCCGTACGTCAAGCGCGAGGGGATGCGGATCCTATGGTCCGGCTTCCCGGACGACGAGACTGCGCACGCCGAGATCGACAAGCTGGGCGACTTCTACAAGCTGAACTATCCGGACGTCTACGCCACCAAGGGCGCCCAGATCGAGGCGGCCAAGGACGAGCTCAAGGTCCTCTACGACCTAACCACGACACCCGCCATGAATGTCACGGCTGCCACCTACCCGAACCAGATGGGCCACGAGGACTGGCCGGGCTGCTTCCGCTGCCACGACGGCGCCCACTTCAAGGTCGTGAACGACGTCGCCACCACCGAGACCATTCCGTCAACCTGCAACACCTGCCACACGTTTCCCCAGATCGGGCCGGCCGTGGCCAGCCTCCCGTTGGGCGAGCCGCCGAGCACCCACACCGACGACTCCCTGTGGGTGTTCAACCACAAGAGCGTCGCGACATCCGTGGATCCCGGCGGTCAGACGTGCGTGGAGTGCCACGCCCGCGACTACTGCGTGAACTGCCACTCGACGGGCGCCGTGAGCATCGACCACGACACGATGGCGACGAACCACGCGGCCGTGATCCGGGACCAGGGGACCCAGTCGTGCGCCTACTGTCACCAGTCCGCGCAATGCGCGGTGTGCCACGTGGAACCGGTGCTGCCCGTGACGTCGCCGGCTTCCGGGGGTACCGAGGAGGGCTGGCGCCTGGAGCCGCCGGCCGGGATGTCGTTCCCGCTGGCGCCACCGGGCTGAAGGCCACCGGTGCGCGCCATCGGTGCGCGCCATCGGGGCCGCGGCAGCGGGGCCGCGGGGAGGGGATCGCGGCGCCGTGATCGCGATCTGGATCAGATCGGCGATCTCCACACCGGGGTCGATACCCCACACCCGGGTTTCACCCACCGAGCTGAGCGTGGACACCCCGCTGGTGATCCAGACGGCGATCACGGGCGACGGGCAGGCCGGAAACTCGGCCGTCTACCCCCGCCCGGTCGCGACCCGCTCCGGCCGCGAATAGACGTTGAAGCCGTCGCCGCGCAGGAAGCCCACCAGGGTCACGCCCAGCCGCTCCGCGGCCTCCACGGCGAGGTCGCTCGGGGCGGAGATGGCGGCGAGCAGCGGGATGCCCGCCACGGCCGCCTTCTGGACGAGCTCGAAGCTGGCCCGGCCCGAGACCAGCAGCACCCGATCGTTGAGCGGCAGCTCGCCGGCCAGGAGCCGGCTGCCGACGAGCTTGTCCAGCGCGTTGTGGCGGCCGATGTCCTCGCGCAGAGCGACGAGCGTCCCGTCGGGGTCGAACAGACCCGCCGCGTGGAGGCCGCCGGTGGCGCCGAAGACGGCCTGGCCCTCGCGGAGCGCGCTCGGGGAGGGCGAGCAGCATCTCCGGCGTCACGACCGGACCGTCCGGGATCGGCGCGCAGCGCACTTCCACCTGGTCCAGAGAAGCCTTGCCGCAGATGCCGCACGACGCGGTGGCCACGAAGTTGCGGGACGCGATGCCCGCGGGGTCCAGGGGCTGCGCGAGGCGAACCAGGACGTCGTCGTCCGGGCGGGCGTGGGTCCCCGGGTCCGCGACCTCGATGGACACGATGTCCCCGCGGCCGTCGATCAGGCCCTCAGTCAGCAGGAACCCGGCCGCGAGCTCCGCCTCGTGACCCGGGGTGCGCATGGTGACGGCGATGTCGATGGGGTCCTGGCCCGGGCCGCAAGCGCGGATCGCCATGGGCTCCTCGCCGGCCAGGCGGTCCTCGCGCGTCTCGACGACACCGGCTCGCCACGCCGTCACCCGGACGGACGCGGCCTGGCGCTCTATGGACGGCCGTTCCGTGGCCGCCGCGTTCTCGCTCAAGCGCTCGACTCCCGGTCCAGGTAGACGGCCGTCCCCGTCGGTCGCAGGCAGTGGGTCGTCGACATCGCCTGGAGGTAGCCGCCGGCGTTGAGCACCGCGACGACCTCGCCCTCCTCGACCTCCCCGAACGGGTAGTCCTCCGCGAACACGTCGCCGGCCTCGTTGATGTGGCCCGCGATGGTCACGGTGTGTGTGCGGTCGCGGAGCGGATCCCGGACGGTCAGGATCTCCTGCGCGTAGTTGTAGATGAAGTAGGCGCAGTTGACGTTCCAGCCGATGTCGAGGCCCACGAAGGTCGTGCCACCGCGGCGCTCCAGGCTGACCACCTCGCCCAGGAGCAGGCCCGCGTCCTTGACGACGAGGTCCCCGGGCTCGAAGGCGGCGGTGATCCCGTACGGCACCAGGTGGCGTGCGACAACCTGCGCGTAGGCGTCGAGGTCCACCGGCCGCTCCGCGTCCCGGGCCACGCGCCCGAGACCGCCGCCCACGTTGACCTCGCGGATGGGGAAGCCCTCGGCGAGGAGTCGGTCGAGGAACGGGGTCGCCCGTTCGAGTGCCGTCTCGAAGCCGTCCAGCTGGTCACCCAGCCAGCCGGACCCGGCATGGAAGTGCAGCGTGTCCACGACGAGCCCGTGGCGCCGGACGGCGTCGATCGCGTCGTCCAGGCGATCCTCGGTGACCCCGAACTTGGTGGGCCGCTCGCCGGCGTACGAGAGGTGCTCCGTGTAGCCGGCCCCGGCGCCCTGGTTGATCCGGAGGCCGATCGTGCGACCCTGCGCCCGGCGCCCCAGCCGCTCGACCTGGCTGACGCCGTCGAGGTTGATCCGGATCGGCTGGGCGAGGAGCACGTCAAGGTCCCGCTCGGACACGTTGGTGCCGGTGTGGCTGATCTCGGACGGCTCCCAACCGTTGGCGAGGGCGTGGGTCACCTCGCCCGGGGAACAGGCGTCGATGCCGACGCTCTCAGGGGTGCCCGGCGCACCCATCGCGCGCAGCACCGCGAGGATTCGCGGGTCCGGGCAGGCCTTGAGCGCGAACCGGGTCACGTGCGGGACGCCGGCGCGCTTGAGCGCCGTCTGCAGCGCGCGCATGTTCTCGCGCGGCCGGGCGAGGTCGTAGACGAACAGGGGCGTGCCGTGCTCCCGGGCCAGCGCCTCGAGGTCCGCGCCGTTGAGCGACAGGCGGCCGTCGGCAACGTCGAAACCCGGGCGGCGCCACCAGGTCGGGGCCGTGGCGGCGGACGTCACCTGGTCGCGGGCGGCTGCCGCGACCGCCGCGTCGAGGCCGGACGGGCCGCGATCAGCGCGCGGCGGGTGACGGGGTCCGCGAACGGGTCCGGGCCATCGGCGACGGGTGTCCCCACGGCACGAAGGAGCCGCTCGGTGATCGCAGCGATCTCGTCCACGGCCGCCTCGAACGCCACGGTGTTGCGGGCGGAGGGCTGTCGGAAGCCGCTGATCTTGCGAACGTACTGGAGGGCGGCGGCCTGGGCCTCCCCGGTGGTGGCGGGTCCGGCCTCGTCGGCCCGGCGGAGTTGGCGGATGCTTCGGCACATGCCGCGCAGGGTACTGCGCGTGGGCCGAGGGCGGCGAGAGGGGGCCGTCACCGGGGGTTGACGCCATGCGGTTGCCATCACCGGGGTTTGCCGCCATGCGGGTGCCGCCCCGGGTGCGGCCCGGGTGCGGTCCGGTAGCCGCGCCCCCGGGTGCGGTCCGAAGAGCCGTCGAGCGCCGCATTTCACTCAGAGTGAACATCGTGGACGCCATGGCACGCTCAGGCCGGTCCCCGTGGTTTCGAGGGGCACATGCGGGCGTCCAGGCGTCGCCGGTTAGCCGTTCGCGTCTAGCGGCCAAGGCGTCACGAGGCCAAGGCCAGCCCAGGACGAGCCTCGGGAGGACGCCAGGGACGCCAAGGGGCCGATGTTGTTCACTCCGAGTGAAAAGAGGGCAACGTCGCGCCCCGGAGCCCCGGCTCAGTCGTTCCCGGCCCCGGCCAGCGCCCCTCGGAGCAGCGCCCGCTGCAGGATCACGAACACGATCACCACGGGCAGGGCCATGAGCAGGGCGTAGGCAGCGGTCAGGCCCCAGTTGGCCGTGTAGAACCCTGTCGTCTCCATCGCGAGCACCATCGCCAGGGTCGCGTTGCGCTCGGACTCAATGAACATCCACGCGAGCGCGAACTCCGAGTAGGCGAGCAGGAACGCGACCAGGGCCGCCACCAGGATCGACGGTGTCGCAAGCGGCAGGGTGATCTTCCGGTAGGCGAGGAACCGGGATGCCCCATCCACGAATGCGGCCTCCTCCAGCTCGGCAGGCACGGCCCGGAAGGCCGCCCGCATCAGCCAGACGGCGAGCGGCAGCGCGAACGAGGCATACAGGATCGCCAGCGCCAGGGTGGAGTCCTTGAGGCCGAAGGCGTCGATCGCGGGCACGCTCCTCTCGAGCGTGATGAACAGGACGTAGAGCGGCAGCGCGAGGGCGATCGCCGGAAGGAAGGCCCCCAGCAGCACCACGATCAGGCCGCCCTGGTTGCCGGGGAAGCGCAGGCGGGCGAAGGCGTAGGCCATCGTCGCGCCGAAGATCACCGAGACGAGCGCCGCCGACCCGGCCACGACGAGGCTGTTCCAGAGCAGGCCGATGAAGCCCATCTCCACGAACTCGGCCCGCAGGGCATCGGCGAACTTGTCCAGCGTGAACTCCACCGGGAGCAGGTGAAACCCGTCCGGGTAGCCGGTCAGCGAGCCGTCCGTGGCCATGGTCGCCATGACCCAGATCGGCGCGATCACGAACAGGCCGACCAGGACGAGGATCCCCTGGCGGAGGAGCTGGCCGCGGAGCGGAAGGCTGCGCATCTCGGACCTCAGGCGAACGCCACGCGCTCGACGCGGGAGCGCCAGCGCAGGAACCAGGCGACAACGATGGCGAGCGCGACAACGGTCACGATGTTCACGGCGGCGCTCACCGAGTAGAGGAATGGCTCGAAGCGGATCAGCGAGTAGCTCCACGTGGCCACGGTGTAGGTGTTGTCGTTGGGGGACAGGATCCAGAACAGGTAGAACTGGTTGAACGTGGCGATCGCGCGGACGACGAACGCGGCGCCGAGCAGCGGCAGGAGGAGCGGCAGCGTGACGCTCCGGAACCGCCGCCAACGATCGGCACCGTCCAGCTCTGCCGCCTCGGTGACGGAGCGGGGAATCGTGCGGAGGCCCGCCGTCGCCACCAGCATCCAGAGCGGCCAGCCCATCCACGTGGCCGCAACCAGGAGCACGACCAGCGAGATCTCGGGTGAGTCCCGGTAGGGGAAGTCGGCGCCCATGAGCTGGGCGACCAGGCCCTGCTGGGGATGGAAGATGTCCTGCCACGCGATGGCTCCCACGACCTCGGGGATCGCCCAGGGGAGGATGAACAGCGTCCGCCAGGCGGGGGTGAACCGCATGCCGGGCCGCTCCATCACCAGCGCGACGGCAATGCCGACGACCGCCTGGAGGCCGACCGCGAGGACCATCCACAGGACGGAGAAGGCGACGAACGTGGCCGTGGAGTTGAAGCCCAGCCAGACGCCCTGCTGCATGCTGCTCAACACGCCAGCGCCGACGTAGTTGACCTCCTTCGACCGCGCGTCGACATCGAACGCGGTCGCCGAGATCTGGCCGGTGAGCCCGCCGATCGATTCCCGCATCACGCCGCCGTTCAGGCCGTCCCTGAGCGAGCTGAGCTGCATGTCGGTGGTCGACAGCAGCGCCTCGTAGACCAGCGGCACGATACCCAGGAGCAGGAGAGCGATGATCCCGGGGGCCAGCCAGGGCAGGGCCCCGCGCAGGTCGCGCAGCGGGCGGCCGCGCGCGCCCTTCGGCGCACCCTTCGACGCGTCGCTCGCCGCCGTGCTCCGCGGACCGCGGCCGTGGAATGCCGCGACGAGGCGGCGCCACGCGGGCTGCAGCAGGTTCTCCGTCCCGAGGCCCGCGGCGAGGCACAGCGGCGCGGACAGCACGAGGATGTACTGCGGCCACTTGGACGGCCAGGCGAGCAGGAACAGGAAGGCGAGGAGCAGCCACAGCGCGTACACCCGCTGCTCGCCCCAGAGGCGGCGCAGGCCCGTGACGGCGAGCGCAGTGATCGCCAGGTCCACCGCGACGACGAACGTGGACTCCTTCTGCCAGCCCGCCGGTACCGAACCCATGAGCCAGACCAGGGGCTGCCAGATGGGCCAGCCGGTGTCCTGGACGGCGTCGGTGCCCACGTAGCCGCCGTGGTACGTGATCGATGCAATCAGGCGGCCCACGGGATCCGGCCACAGGTACGGGTCGGCGGCCAGGAACGCGACGGCACCCAGGGCGAGGAACCCCAGGATCGGCACCATGGCGCGGAGCCGCGGCCCGGCTCCCTCCTCGGTCGACCGCACCCGCAGCGCCCAGTCGATGACGATGGCGAGCCCGGCCACGCCGTACAGGTACTTGCCGGCACACGCGAGCCCGAACGCGATCGCGGCCGCCGCGAGCCAGGCGCCCCTGCGGCGCCCCACGACCCCGGGCCGCCATGCGCGTGTCGAGAGCACCACCGCGAGCAGCGCGAAGAACGCCGGGACCGCCTCGAGCATCACCTGCGAGGAGTACTTGATGCTCCAGGTGTGGAGGGCCAGCCACAGCCCTGCCAGCGGCGACACAAGCGCCAGCAGGAATGCCGTCAGCGCCCCGAAGACCGCGTTGGCCGTGCGCGCGGCAGTGAGGTGCGGCTCGGGCAGGTCGTTGTTGGGGCCGGCCGTGATCGGGGCATCCGGGATCTCGGCGGCTGCGGGGAGCGGCGTGAGCACCAGCCCCGTGACGATCTTGGACAGGGGCGGGTGCTCGGGCCGGTAGTTCTCGCGCAGGAAGACGCCCGGATCGCCGGCCTGGAGCCCCGTGGCGTACGAGCTGCCCGGCGCGCAGGTAGTCGTCCTCGTCGAAGTCCGTGTTGAGCTCGCCCACGGCGAGCATCCGCGTGCCGAACGCGACGAGCAGGATCGCGACCGCCGCGGCCACCAGGACGACGCGGCGAAGGCGTGCCTCGGGGACTGGCATCCGACGATTGTGAAGGTGGCGTCAATCCCCCGTGGGACCGGGTGTCCGTGGGACCGGGTGTCCGCGGGACCAGCGCAGTCCCAGGCCCGGTCCGATCAGACCGCGGGCACGGGCTCCGCCTCGTCCGGCCCGCCAACCTCGTCCCCGGGCACCGGCTCGTGGCCCGACTCCTGGTGCATCTGCGTCTTCGGCAGCAGCAGGCTGAACACCACGCCGAGCAGCACGAACCCGGTCGCCACGAAGCCGGCGAGCCGCGTCGCGTCCACGAAGGCGTCCTCGATGCCGGGCACCAGCGCCTCGTACTTCGGGTCTTCCTTGAAGACCACGAGCGCCTGGCCCGCGGAGGCCTCCATCGCCTGGGCGATCCCGTCCACCGCCGCCGGGGGCACTCCGGGAACCTCGGACAGGTTCCGTTGGACACCGTTGCCCAGCGACACGAACAGCACGGTGCCCAGGATCGCGATGCCCAGCGCCGAGCCGACCTGGCGGACGGTGGAGTTCGCGCCGGACGCCAGGCCGGACCGCTCGGCCGGGATGTCCGACAGCACGATGGAGGTCAGCTGGGCCGTGGCGAACCCCACGCCGATGCCGTACACGAACAGCGGAATCGCGAGCTGGAGCCCGGTGACGTCCACCGAGATGAGCAGCGTCGTCGCGATGATGCCGATCGCCTCGAGCGACATGCCGAGCGTGACGACCCGCCGAGGACCCCATCGATGCGAGGCCCGGGCGGCCATGGGGGCCGCCACGAACGCGCCCATCGCCAGCGCCAGGAACACGACGCCGGTCTCGAACGCCGAGTAGCCGACGACGGCCTGGAGGAACAGCGGCAGGGCGAACAGGAGGCCGAACTCGCCGAGCGAGACGATGCTGCCGGCGAGGTTGCCGTAGCGGAACGCCTTGTAGCGCCACAGCTCCACGTCGAACAGGAAGAACTTGCCGGCCCGGGACCGCCGGCCCTCGACGACGAAGAACAGGACCAGCGCCACGAGGCCGAAACCGATCGCGACCGGGATGATCGAGATGTTCTCGAACGGCCATGTCCAGCCGAACAGGGTGAAGGGCTTGGTCGGCGCCCACCAGCCGTAGGTGCGGCCCTCGATCAGGCCGAAGAGGAACGCGCCCAGGCCCAGCGTGATGAGCAGGAACCCCGCCGGGTCGAGCCCTGCCTTGGCGTTCTCGTCCTTCGACTCCTTGATGTAGCGGAGCGTGCCGAAGAACGCGATCGCCGCGATCGGGATGTTGATGAAGAAGGCCCAGCGCCAGGTCAGGTAGGTGGTGAGCCAGCCGCCAATGAGCGGACCGATCGCCGCCATGCCGCCGATCGTCGCGCCCCAGATCCCGAACGCGATCGCGCGGTCCCGGCCGCGGAAGTTGGTGTTGAGGATCGACTGCGTCGAAGGCAGGATCATTGCCCCGCCCACGCCCTGCAGGACGCGCGCCGCGATCAGGAGCTCGCCCGACGGTGCCGCGCCCGCGAGCACGGATGCGAAGGCGAAGACGACCAGGCCGGTCAGGTACATCGCCCGGCGGCCCAGCAGGTCGCCCACGCGTCCCAGCGTGACCAGCAGTGCCGCGAAGACCAGCGCGTAGACGGTGTTGATCCACGCGGCGGTGGTGGAGTCGATCTTGAGGTCACGGATGATCGAGGGAACCGCGACGTTCACGATCGTGGTGTCGATGATGATCATCGACACGCCGAGGCTGAGCATGGCCAGGCCGAGCCAGCGGCCACGGCCCTGCGCGGAGATGGCGGCGCCGCCGGCGCTCGCGGGATCGGTCACGGGTGTGGTGCTCCCCTCGTCAGGCTCGGATCCGACACGGCGCGGGACGGGCGCTGTACGCCACTCGTGGGCGATGGCGGGTCAGATAGCGCGAGTGTTGCACGGGTCGGCGCTGCGTGGCGCCGATGGAACGGCGGCGGGACCGCGGACCCAACGCGCTCCGGGCCGCCCGGACCCCACCTCGCCCCCACGTCGGGCCACGCGCACGGACTCCCGCGGCGTATCCTCCGGCGATGGACCGCTGGACGACCATCATCGAGCCCTTCCGCATCCACGCCGTCGAGCCCATCCGGCTGACCACGGAGGCCGAGCGCGAACGGGCGCTCGAGGCCGCAGGCTGGAACCTGTTCAACCTCCACGCCGACGACGTCCTGATCGACTTCCTCACGGACTCCGGCACGGGCGCGATGAGCCGCGACCAGTGGGCCGCCATCCAGCGCGGCGACGAGAGCTACGCCGGCAGCCCCAGCTGGTTCGTGTTCCTCGAGGCGGTCCAGGACCTGTTCCCGTTCAAGCACGTGATTCCCACCCACCAGGGTCGCGCCGCCGAGAAGATCCTGTTCACTGCGATCGGCGGGCCGGGCAGGGTCATCCCCAACAACACCCACTTCGACACGACCCGCGCCAACGTGGAGTTCACGGGCGCCGAGGCCGTGGACCTGGTGATCGCCGAGGGCCGCCAGCCGTCGCTCATCCACCCGTTCAAGGGGAACATGGACGTCGCGGCGCTCGAACGGCTGCTGGCGGAGCGGGGCGACGCGGTGCCGGTCGTCGTGATGACGATCACCAACAACTCCGGCGGCGGCCAGCCCGTGAGTCTCGAGAACCTGCGCGCGGTCCGGGAGGTCTGCGACCGCTTCGGCAAGCCGCTGTTCCTCGACGGCTGCCGGTTCGCGGAGAACGCGTGGTTCATCAAGACCCGCGAGCCCGGCCAGGAGCATCGCCCGGTCGTGGACATCATCCGCGAGATCGGCAGCCTCGTGGACGGCATGACGATGTCGGCCAAGAAGGACGGCATGGCCAACATCGGCGGCTGGCTGGCCCTCAACGACGACGCCCTGGCCGAGAGCTGCCGCAACCTCCTGATCCTGACCGAGGGCTTCCCCACCTACGGCGGGCTGGCCGGGCGCGACCTCGAGGCCATCGCCCAGGGCCTCAAGGAGGTCGTGAGCGAGGACTACCTGCGCTACCGGATCACCTCCACGGCGTACCTCGGCGAGGCGCTGGTGGCCGCCGGCATGCCGTGCGTGCAGCCGTTCGGCGGCCACGCGGTCTACATCGACGCCCGGGCGATGCTCCCCCACATCCCGCCGCTGCAATACCCGGGCCAGGCCCTGGCCGTGGAGCTGTACCGGGCCGGTGGGATCCGCGGCTGCGAGATCGGCACCGTGATGTTCGGCAAGCACCCGGACGGGACCGAGACCGAGGGGCCGATGGACCTGGTGCGCCTCGCCATCCCTCGGCGGACATATACCCAGAGCCACGTCGACTACGTGATCGAGGTGGCGCGGGACGTGGTTTCGCGCGCCGGCAGTCTGCGCGGCTACCGGATCGTGAAGGAGCCGGCCCAGCTGCGGCACTTCACGGCGACCTTCGCTCCGCTGGGCTGAGGTACGGAGGCACTCCCGTGCAGATCCTCGTCATCGACGGCCCGAACCTCAACCTCGTCGGGACCCGCGAGCCATCCATCTACGGGTCCGAGACGCTGGACCAGGTCCACGACCGGGTGCGCGCCCGTGCCAGGGAGCTCGGCATCGCGGTGGCCTTCTTCCAGTCGAACCACGAGGGCCGGATCATCGACCGGATCCACGAGCGCAACTTCGATGGCGCCGTCGTCAACGCGGGCGGCCTGACGCACACGAGCGTGGCCCTTCGGGACGCGCTGCTGGGCGTCGCGCGGCCGTTCGTGGAGGTCCACCTCACGGACCCGTCGACGCGCGAGCCGTTCCGGAGAGTCAACCTGCTTCACGACATCGCGGTGTCGAGCATCGTGGGCCTGGGACCGCGTGGGTACGTGCTGGGGCTGGAGGCCATCGTGGAGCACCTCCGGCGCCGCGCAGGCTGAGAAGCTCGCCATGCCCGAGGGCCGCGAGCGCGATCGATATGCCCGCGCTTCGCTCCGCGAGCAGGCCGGCGACCTGGTCGCGAGCCTGAGGCGCCACCCGGGCGTGGTCGCGATCCTCGTCGTGGTCTTCGGGGGGTGGCTGGTGCTGAACCTGACGACGCCCGCCCCCCTCAGGGTGGACGACCTCCAGGCGGGTGACTGCCTGTACATCCACGCCGCGGACGCCGACACGGACTCCCCGACCGGACGGCCGGCCGGGAGCTCGACGTCCGCGGTGGCCGCCCTGTACTCGGGCGGGGCGGAGAAGGCATCCTGCGACGGGTCGCACAGCCACGAGGTGCTGCTGCAGACGACGCTCGCCGACGGCGCGGGCACCGAGTACCCGGGCAGGGACGCGCTGGTCGAGCGCACGCGGGCGGCCTGTGAGGCCGCGTTCACCCAGTACGTTGGGCGGCCGCCTCAGGGCTCCGCCATGGAGCTCATCGTCGCGGTCCCGCCCGACGCATCCTGGACGGATGGTGTGCGCGCGGCGCCCTGCCTGGTCGGCGATCCCGCGGGGCAGTTCCTGCTCAAGCCGGTGAGGGGAAGCGGCCTGTAGCGGGACGTCCGCCCAGGCGACTCAGCCCCGTACCGACTGCGCTCGCAGGGCCCGGATACCGCCCACCGCGGAGGCGAGGGAGGCCCCGACGAAGACCAGCATGGACGTCACCGTCAGGACGCCGCCCACCTGCCACGCCTCGGGGTATCCGAGGATGTCCCCCACCACCACCCGCACCACGAGGCCGGCCTGCAGCAGTGCCAGGTGGACGTAGAACCAGGGCCGGTACGGCAGCGGGATCCGCAGCACCGCGGGCAGGATCACCGGCGCGTGGCCGTACACCATGGAGATGACGAAGCCGAGGAACAGGGCATGGAGCATGGCGTCCCGCGCGAGGGCCGGGGCGGCGGCCCCGAAGGCCAGCCACGCCGCTCCACCGACCGCCAGCCAGGCGTATCCCGCCAGGAGAGACAGCGCGATGAACCGCGTCACGCCGGGGAGGCGTACCGTCCGGCGCGCGATGTCATACCGGGCGAGCCATGCCGCGAGCGCCAGGAGTCCCGACGCCACCCAGCCGCAGGCCCGCATCCGGGAGCCAGGTCGCCGCCACGACCCCGAGCCCGAACACCCCCGCGGCGACGAGGAACGCGGCACGCCGGGCCGGGGTGAGCATGCCCATCCTCGCCAGCTCGAGGCGCTCGCCGGCCACCGTGAGAATCAGGAATGCGGCCAGCGCCGGGACCGCGTCCGCGACTGGCCGGCCGGCCTGCAGGAGCGCCGCGGCGAGGATCCAGCCCACCGCCCCGGCCGCCTGGACCCAGGTGTGAAGCCCGCGATCCATGCCGATGAACGTCAGGTACATCGCCAGGTAGACGATCGAGGCCAGGGAGATGAGGGTCGTGGTCACGAGGGCCGGCCCATCCAGGATGAGGAGCGCACCTGCGATCCCGGAGGCGAGCGGCGCCGCGTACCCCCAGGGGCGACCGAGCGCCACCGCCCGCTCGAGGGCGATGAGCGTCCCCAGGAACCCGAGCGTCATCAGGAGCCCGTGCGACCCGGCAAGGCGGGCGCCGGCAGTGGGACCGGTCACGCCCAGCAGCACGAGCGCCCCGAACAGCCCGGCGAGGAGCGAGGCGCCCGCCAGCGCCAGGACGCCGAGGCGGCGCGGGGCCGGCAGGACGGCCGGGCGCGCCGCCGGGGCGGCGAGGGCGCCTCCAGCGGGGGTCATCCGGTCCAGCCCAGGGTCCGCCTCGCCGCGTCGGACATCAGGGCGGGCGACCAGCGGGGCTCGAGGACCACCTCGACCTCGACGCCCAGGATCCCGGGCAGCTTCAGCACGGCCCACCGGACCTGGTCCTCGAGGTAGTTGCCGAGCGGACAGGCCGGCGTGGTCACGGTGAGGGTGACGTACGCGATCCCGTCGCTGACGGCGACGTCGTAGACGAGGCCCAGGTCAACGAGGTTGATCCCGAGCTCCGGGTCGATCACCCCGCGCAGCGCCTCCATCACGGGGGCGGGATCGTCGTCGAGCTCCAGCAGGCGGCCGAGACCGATGACGGGTCCGGCGGTCGTCTGGGCGTCGATGTCGGCGTCAGGCACTGGGCATCCTCCCGAGCCGGGCGACGCACAGGTCGGGCCGGACCAGCGGCTCGATGGATGTCGCGTCCCGCGTGGAGCCAAGCTCGCGGAGGGCGCCCCGGATGAACCCGAGGTGGATGCCGCACACCACGGGCAGGTGGCGGTGTTCGATGGGCAGGAACGGGCAGGCCCGGAGGTTGATCTCGTCGTCATCGGGCGCGACGGGCTCCGGGGCGAACCCGGCGTCGGCGAGGAGGGTGACGAGGGCGTCGATCCGGTCTGGCGCGGTGGCCGCCGGTGACGCGGCGGCGCCACTCGAGACCACCGACGCGACGTCCCGACCCCAGCGTTCCCCGGCCGCTCCCCATGCTGCCGCCGCATCCGGCAGCGCCGCGACCTGGGCGGCCAGGACGCCGGCGAGGACGCGGTACGGATCCTCTGGCTCCGGCACAAGATCGAAGCGCAGGCCGGGCCGGCCCCGACCGCTCGGTGCCGCATGCGAGACCCGGACCAGGCCGGCGGCCTCGAGGCGGCGCAGTTGCTCCCGCACGGAGTTGGGGTGCAGGCCCACCGCTCCGGCCAGGTCCGCCACGCCGAGCGGCGCCGCCGCCTCCCGCAGGGCGTGGACCAGCGCGCGGCGGGTGGGGTCCGCGAGGGCAACGTGGCGATCGGTGTCGTGCATGCTTGCATTTTGCACGGTTTGTGCCGTACATTTCAAGTCCCAACCTCGAAACGGTACCCAGCACGGAGTTCCCATGACCGAGATGAAGCGCCTTGACCTGCGCGGCATGCCCATGGACCCGCGCCACGCGCTGCTGTTCAGCACGCTGTTCGGGCTTCAGACCGGCGAGTCGATGGAGGTCACCAACGACCACGACCCGTCCGGCCTCTCCTACCGGCTGGCGGAGGAGCATCCCGGCCGGTTCGCCTGGACCTGGCTTGAGCAGGGCCCCGTGGACTGGCGGTTCCGGGTGGACTGCGGCGGGGAGGCGCCGGCGTCCTAGCCGCCCCGCCGGCCGCCGAAGCGCCACTGGATGGACCCGGTGTAGCAGTGGTCGAGGTAGTCGCACAGGGCGCGCGACATGTCCCAGGTGCGCCCCGCAACGTACGGCCCACGGTCTATGACCGGCACCGTGACCTGGCGACCATTCGCCGGGTTGCGGAACGTCACGAGCGTGCCGCAGGGCAGGCTCCGGTGCGCGACGCCCATGATCGTGCGCGAGTAGCGCTGGCCGCAGGCCGTCCCGCTGCCGAAGAAGCCCGGACCGTACCAGCTGATGTCCGGGTCGAAGCGCCAGGAGTTCTTCCGGATGACACCGACCCTCGGCGCAGGCTGGGCGATCGCGGGACGGGCGGCCGGCTCGCCGCCGGGTCCTGGATCCGGGAACGCCGCGACCGACCCCAGCCTTGCGGCGGAGTCCTGCGCGAGGTCGGTCGGTTGAATCGACGTCGCCGTTGAACCGACGGGCAGAGCGATGGACACGGCCGTCAACGTGGCCGAGTCGATCGTCCGGGCGGAGCTCGGTGGGCGCGAGCCCGCGGGTCCAGGTACGGCGACCAGGGCGGCCGCGGCCATGAGTGCCGCGAACGCGACGATGAGCCTGGTTCGCACGATGCTCCCGAAGCCTACCCCGCCATGTCAAATCCGGACCGCGCCTCGGGACAGGGTCCCGGGCGCGACGCGGCGGCATGGGACGGTAGGCTGCGGCCATGACCTACCGTCGCCCGGCCCAGGAGCCCGTCGCCGAGCGGTCCGTGGCGGTGGACGTGCCGCTGGACCTGCGTCGGACGCTCGGCATCCACGGGCGCGGCGCGGCTGATCCGACGCTCCGGTTCGAGGTCTCGGGCACCACCTGGCGCGCGAGCCGAACCCCGGACGGGCCGGTGACGCTGCTCGTGGAGCTCCGGGACGGCACCGCGAGGGCACGCGCGTGGGGTCCCGGTGCGGCGTGGGCGCTGGCGCGCCTCGAGGCGTTCCTCGGCCTCGACGACGATCCCGGCGCCCTCGTCCCCCGGCACGCTGCGGTCGCGGCGGCGGTGCGACGGGTGCGCGGCCTGCGGATCGGGCGATCCGGCGGGGTGATCGAGGCCCTGGTCCCGGCCATCCTCGAGCAGAAGGTGACCGGCGCCGAGGCCGGCCGCACCTATCGTGGGCTGGTCGCCAGGTACGGCGAGCCGGCACCCGGCGGCTTCGGCTTGCGGCTCCAGCCGGACCCCGGGATCCTCGCCGACCTGCCGTACCACGCATTCCATCCGCTGGGGCTGGAGCGCCGGCGCGCGGAGCTGGTGCGGGCCGTGTGCCGGGAGGCGGCGCGGCTGGAGCGCCTGGGCGAGGCGGCGGCCGGTCCCGGGGCGGAGGAGCCGGCACGGGCCGCCGCGTATGCGGCCCTGCGGGCGTTCCCGGGGATCGGGCCCTGGACGGCTGCGGAGGTGGGGATCCGGGCCTTCGGCGACCCGGACGCGGTGAGCGTCGGCGACTTCCACGTCCCGAACATGGTGGCCTGGGCGCTCGCCGGTGAGCCACGCGGCAGCGATGAACGGATGCTGGAGCTGCTGGAGCCGTACCGGGGACAGCGCGGACGGGTCGTCCGCCTCCTGGAGCTGGCGGGCACGAAGGCGCCGCGCTACGGTCCCCGGCTCGCCCCACGCCGGATCGCCGACCTGTAGCGGCGACCGGAGGCCTGAGACCGGAGGCCTGGCGCCCCGGGCTGGACGTCCAGCCGCCGGACCGGTGGTCAGCCCGCGGGCGCCTCCTCGCGCATGCCCCACGGCGACCCGTACTCGACCAGCAGGTCCAGGAACGGCCTGGGCTCGAAGGCCTCCGGGCCCAGGACGCCGATTCCGGACCACGTGCCGCGGGCCAGCAGCTCGAACGCGACGATGGGATTGATGGCCGTCTGCCAGACCACGGCCTGCGAGCCGTACTCCTTCCAGGTCCAGTCGCTGTCCACCACGTGGTAGAGGTAGACCTGGCGCGGCCGGCCGTCCTTGCCCGTGCCCGTGACCCATGTCCCGGCGCACGTCTGCCCGTGCATCCGGTCGCCGAGGCCCGCCGGGTCGGGCAGGCACGCGGCCACGACGTCCCGCGGCGACACCGCGACGCCCTTGACGGAGATGGGATCGGTCCTGTCCAGGCCAAGCGTGTGCAGCACGTTGAGCACGTTGATGAACTCGTTGCCCAGCCCGTACTTGAAGGTCACGCGCTTTGCCTTGACCCAGCGCGGGATCAGGAGCACCTCCTCGTGCTCCACGTGCACACACTCGACGGGGCCGATCCCGCCGGGGAAGTCGAAGACCTCGGGCTCGGAGAAGGGCGGCATGGTGAACCAGCCCTTCCCCTCCTCCCAGACGACCGGCGGGTTGAGGCACTCCTCGATCGTCGTCCAGATGGAGAACGACGGCGCGAAGTCGTAGCCGTCCACGACCAGGTTGGCGCCGTCGCGAACGCCAGCCTCGTCGATCTCGCTGAACAGCTCGTCCTGGGCATAGCGGGCGAAGATGTCCGAGAGACCCGGCTCCACGCCCATGCCCACGAACGCCAGCCGGCCGGCGGCCTCCCAGTGGGAGGCCATCTCGAACTGGCGGTCTCCCAGTTTCTCGCCCGTGAGCTCGAACGGCTTGTGCGGGTGCGGGCGGGACAGCGACATGGCCATGTCCATGTAGTCCACGCCCGCCTCGTAGCAGGCGTCGAAGATGGGCATGACGAAGCGCGGGTCCACCGCGTTGAGGACGTGGGTGATGTCGTGCTCACGGATGAGGGCGACGACCGACGCGGCGTCCGACGCGTCCACCCGGGCGCCGCTGAAACGTGGGTCGCCGGCCACCTGCGCGAGCGCGTGCTCCACGCGGGCGGGGTCGTAGTCAGCCACCACGATGTGCTCGAAGAAGCTGCGCCGGGCCGCGATGGCCACGGCCGCGGTGCCGACGCCGCCGGCGCCGACGATGAGGATGCGCATGTGGTCGATCACCTCTGCCCCCCGGTTTTCTCTGCTCATGTCCCGCGCGTCAGGTCAGGCGGCGACCTCCGGCTCGGGCTGGAAGACCTCACGCTTGCGCTGGAAGAACTCCGGCGCCTTCACTCTCCAGATCACGAGCAGGATGACGCCCAGGATCCCGAGCATGATCGAGAGCGCCAGCGGGACGCCCAGGCCGAACAGGCTGGCGCAGGTGGTCACATCCTCGGGATCGGTGCACGTGTAGGAGCTCAGCGGGCTCATGAGATCGACGACCGACTGCCAGAACGCCCAGGTCAGGATCACCGCGCCGACCAGGGGCAGAAGCCCCATCCCGACGAAGTCCTTGACGCTGCGGAACAGGACCTTCCGGTAGTAGATCACCGAGGCGTAGCCGGTGATGCCGTAGTAGAACGCGATCATCAGGCCCAGCGCGGTGAGCGCGTCCCAGTAGACGTTCTCCGAGATGAGCTTGAGCCCGATGTACCAGAGGACGGCCAGGACGCCCGTCCAGATCGTGGCATTCGCAGGCGTCAGGTAGCGCGGGTGGATCTGGGCCCAGTACTTCGGGGCCGCACCCTTTGCTCCCATGGACAGGGCAGTGCGCGCGCACGGCAGGATCGTCGTCTGCGTGGACGCCGCGGCGGACGTCAGGACGGCGATGATCAGCAGGACGTTGAGCGGCTCGCCCAGGATCTCGGCGCCCAGGCTCGCTAGGATGTCGCTCTCGCCCTGCTCGGCCAGGTACTCGGCCCCGTGGATCGCCTGCGCCGCGATCGTCACGAGGAGGTAGGTCCCCACGAGGATGAGCACGGAGTAGATGGTCGCCCGGCCCGGCTGCTCGGTGGGGTTGCCGCTCTCCTCGTTCACCGAGGCGGTGGTGTCCCAGCCCCAGTAGATGAACAGGGTGACGAGCAAGGCGGCGGCGAAGGCGCTGCTGTCCCAGCCACCGTCCTCGCCCACGATCGAGAGGGGGTTGAGCCACTCGAGCGTCGGCATCACCGACCCCTCCAGGCCGCCGAAGACCTTGACCAGCGCGACGACCGCAAAGATGCCGAGCGTGGTCAGCTCGATCGTGAGCAGTACTGCCTGCGATCGTGCCGACAGCTCGATGCCGCGCCAGCAGATCCATGTCATCGCGGCGACGAACAGGACGCCGAGACCGACGACCCCGAGGTCAAACGTGACCTCGCCCACCTGGATGGGGATCACCGGGTTCTCGAAGACGTCGATCCCGAACAGGCTGAACGTGTATTGCGCCGCCACCTCGGCGAGGCTGGCGATGACGATGACCTGGGCGACGATCATCACCCAGCCGGTGAACCAGCCCAGGTGTGGGCCGACGGCAGTGGTGACCCAGGTGAAGCTGGTACCGCAGTCCGGGTCGGCCCGGTTCATGTAGTAGTAGGCCATCGCGATGCAGAACATCGGGATGAACGCCACCCACATGATCGATGGCGCCGCGAGCCCGACGGCGGCCGCCACGAGACCCAGCGAGACCGCCAGGCTGTAGGCCGGCGCCGTGGACGCGACGCCGATGACCACGTTCTCGGCCATCCCCAGGGCACCGGTCTTGAGGCCCTTGCTGCCCGGGGATCCCTCGCCGGTCAGCTCCTCGGACACTCCCGGGGCGGATACCACGCTCGCCATCCCTCACCCTCCTCACCCAGAGTCGAACCTGCGGAGCAAGTCGAACCTGCGGGCGATCGGAACACCTTGCACGGGTTGAACGCAAGGGCCGGTGGGCATGGGCCATGTTCCGTCGCGGCATATGCAACGGCCGCCGGGCACATTGGCCGGCGGCCGCTGGTCGCGCGAAGGGGGCGGCGGCGCTACGGCCGGTGGAGCGACCCTAGGGCCGGTAGAAGTCGGTCACGAGGCGGGTGTGGCCGTTCGCCTTCCACACGCCGATCCCGACGTAGGTGAACCGGGCGTTCTTGATGTTCTTCCAGTGGCCGCCGTTGGCCGCCTTCTCCGCCTGGAAGGCGTGGTGGCTGGCCAGCACGGACTTGTAGGCGCTCGCCAGGTCCCAGCAGCCGATGTTCTCGCCCCACGAGGTTCCCCGGTAGCCCGCGTTGCGCAGGCGCGCGCTGGGATCGCCGTGGCGGCAGGCACCGGCGATTGCGATCTTCTTGGCCCACGAACGTGCGACCGTCGACAGGCCCGCAGTGCGCTTGAGGGGCGCGACGTAGCTGGAGTAGCGTGCCGCTGCCATACCCCTTGCAGCTGCCGTCCTCGAGCACCCAGCCGCCGGTTCGCGTGCAGTTGAGGAGGCCTAGGTAGTAGGTCTCGACGGCATACCACGGGGGTGTGGCGGCGGAGACACCGGGAGGGGCGGCGGCAGATGCGCCGAATGCGAACAGGGAGGAGAACAGGCTCGTGGCGAGCACGAGGGAGAGCCGTGAGTTGAGAGACGCCCGCTGGGCGCCGGGGCGGAGCAATCGCAAGGCCGGGTCCTCACTACCTGACGAGACCGGAACAACCGGCCTCGACGAACGGACAACGCCCTGACCGCCTGGGACGACGCGGCCACGAGCAAATGGGTTGGCCCCAAGGCTACCCAACACGAGTGAATCCTGCCCTCCCCCGGATGGCACAGATGGACGCCCACAGGTGGACCCCACAGGTGGACCGGGAGGCAGGGGCAGCGGGAGAGGGCCCGGGGACTGGGGCCCGGGGACTGGGGCCGCCGCATTTCACTCAGAGTGAACAGCCCGGGCCAGACCGGAGTCCGATGCGGCGGGACTCGCCGCCGAGACCACGGTCCGGAGCATGGATGGAGGCGTTGCCAGCGGTTTCCCTGCCGTCCGTCGCCTTCGATAGCGACTTCCTGTCTTGGCCCGTGTCCGGACCCTCGCGGAACGGGCCGAGACGCCCCTCCTTGTTCACTCGGAGTGAACTCCGGCGGGGCACGGGGCCGGTCGGGCCGCCTCGGGTACAGTCGGCCGCACCATGACCATCTCGCGCCCCACGGCCGCCACCCCGTTCACCCGCGAAACCCGCCTCGAGCGCCTGCCCGGGCTGCTGCGCGAGCGAATCCTCGTGCTGGACGGGGCGATGGGCACCCTGCTCCAGCGCCACGCCTTCACGGAGGCCGACTTCCGCGGCGCCCGCCTCGCGGATCACGACCGGGACGTCCGCGGTGACAACGACCTTCTGTGCCTGACCCAGCCCGACGCGGTCCGCGAGGTCCATCGCGCCTACCTCGCCGCGGGCGCGGACATCGTCAGCACCAACTCCTTCACCGCGACCCGGATCGCGCAGGCGGACTACAACCTGGGGCACCTCGCGCGCGAGATCAACGAGACGGCCGCCCGCCTGGCCCGCGAGGCCGCCGACGAGGCGGAGGCCCGGGACGGCCGGCCCCGGTATGTCGCCGGCTCCCTGGGCCCCACCAACCGCACGGGGTCTCTCAGCCCGGACGTCAACGACCCGGCCGCGCGCAACGTGTCCTTCGAGGAGCTCGCCGCGGCGTACCGGGAGGCCGCCGAGGGGCAGATCGCGGGCGGGGCGGATCTCCTGCTCGTCGAGACGGTCTTCGACACCCTCAACGCCAAGGCCGCGATCTTCGCGATCGGCGGGCTGTTCGACGACCTGGGGTTCCGGCTCCCGGTGGTGATCTCCGGGACGATCGTGGACGCGTCGGGTCGCACGCTGTCCGGCCAGACCCTGGAGGCCTTCTGGACGAGCATCCGGCACGCGGACCCACTCCTGGTCGGGCTCAACTGCGCCCTCGGCCCGAAGCAGCTCCGCGAGCACGTCGAGGAGCTCTCGCGCCTCGCTGACATCGCGCTGTGCGCCTATCCCAACGCCGGCCTCCCCAACGAGCTGGGCGGCTACGACGAGTCCCCGGAGGAGGTGGCCGCGGCCCTGGGCGAGTGGGCGCGGGCCGGGCTGCTCAACGTCGCGGGCTCCTGCTGCGGCTCGACCCCGG
The DNA here is from genome assembly GCA_963754485.1 of uncultured Chloroflexia bacterium. Taxonomy (GTDB): domain Bacteria; phylum Chloroflexota; class Limnocylindria; order Limnocylindrales; family CSP1-4; genus CAIXZV01. The sequence goes on from CAVWFY010000013.1 coordinate 202,054, forward strand.
AACACACGGCGGCCATCGCCGCGGCGGTCGCGGGGATCGCGCCGCGCCCCATCCCGGTGCGGGGGACGTCCACCCACCTGGCCGGTCTCGAGCCCCTCACCATCCCGATGCCCGGGGGCGCCTTCGTCAACGTCGGCGAGCGGACCAACGTCACCGGCTCGCGCAAGTTCGCACGGCTGATGGCCGGCGCCCTGGGCGAGGACCGCGCGGGCGAGGACGAGGCCGTGGCGATCGCGCGCGACCAGGTCGTGAACGGCGCGGTGCTGCTGGACGTGAACATGGACGAGGCGATGCTCGACGGCGTCGCCGCCATGACCCGGTTCCTGCGCCGCCTCGCCGCGGAGCCCGACATCGCCGCCGTCCCGGTGATGGTCGACAGCTCCAGGTGGTCCGTGCTCGAGGCCGGCCTGCGCCAGCTCCAGGGCCGCGGCGTCGTCAACTCGATCTCGCTCAAGGAGGGCGAGGAGGAGTTCCTGCGCCAGGCGCGGCTGTGCCGCCGCTACGGCGCGGCGGCGGTCGTGATGGCCTTCGACGAGCACGGCCAGGCCGACTCGGTCGAGCGCCGGATCGAGGTCCTCACCCGCGCCCACCGGCTGCTGACGGAGCAGGCGGGCTTCACCAACGCCGACATCATCCTCGACCCCAACATCTTCGCGATCGCGACCGGGATCGAGGAGCACGCGGACGTACGCGGTCGCCTTCTTCGAGGCCACGCGGCGCCTCAAGGCGATGCTCCCCGGCGTGCGGGTCAGCGGCGGCGTGTCCAACGTCTCGTTCGCGTTCCGCGGCAACGACCGCGTCCGCGAGGCGATCCACGCCGTCTTCCTGTACCACGCGATCCGCGCCGGGCTGGACATGGCCATCGTCAACGCGGGCGTGATCCCCCAGTACGACGACATCGACCCGGACCTGCTCGAGCGCGTCGAGGACGTGGTCCTCAACCGGCGCCCGGACGCCACGGACCGGCTGCTGGAGATCGCCCCGCGCTACGCGGGTGGCGCGGCCGTGACCCGGACCGGCGACGACCTCTCGTGGCGCGAGCTGCCGGTGGACGAGCGCCTGACCCACGCGCTGGTCGAGGGCCTCGACGCGTACATCGCGCAGGACACGGAGGAGGCCCGGCTGCTGGCTGCGCGGCCCCTGGACGTGATCGAGGGGCCGCTCATGGCCGGCATGAACGTCGTGGGCGACCGGTTCGGGGCCGGGAAGATGTTCCTGCCCCAGGTGGTCAAGAGCGCCCGGGTGATGAAGAAGGCCGTGGCCGTGCTGATCCCCTACCTCGAGGCGGAGCGGCAGGCGTCCGGCGGGCCGGGCCGGCACGATCGTGATGGCCACCGTCAAGGGCGACGTCCACGACATCGGCAAGAACATCGTGGGGGTCGTGCTGGGCTGCAACGACTACGAGGTGATCGACCTCGGGGTCATGGTGCCGGCCTCGCGGATCCTCGAGACGGCGCGCGAGGTCGGCGCGGACCTCATCGGACTCTCGGGGCTGATCACGCCGTCGCTGGACGAGATGGTCCACATCGCCGCGACGATGGAGCGCGAAGGGATGACGACGCCGCTGCTGATCGGCGGCGCGACCACGTCCCGCGTCCACACGGCGGTCAGGATCGCGCCGGGCTACTCGCACCCGGTGATCCACGTGGCCGACGCCTCGCGCGCGGTGGGGGTGGCGGGGGCGCTGCTGGATCCCGGCCGGCGCGAGGCGTTCGCGGCTGGCGTCCGCGACGAGTACGAGACGGTGCGCCGTGAACGGGAGGGACGGGCCGGTCGCGAGAAGCGGTTGTCCCTGGAGGCGGCGCGGGCCAACCGGCCCGCAGTGGACTGGTCGATGACGCCGCCGCGGCCGTCGTTCCTGGGTGTGCGGGCGTTCGAGCGATATCCGCTGGCGGAGCTGGTGGACCGGATCGACTGGGGGCCGTTCTTCACGACGTGGGAGCTGCGCGGCGCGTTCCCTGGGATCCTCTCCGACCCCGTGGTGGGCCCGCACGCCCGCGAGCTGTACGACGATGCGCGACGGCTGCTGGCACGGATCGTTGACGAGGGGCTGCTCGAGGCGCGCGCGGTCGTGGGCTTCTGGCCCGCCAACGCCACGCCGGACGACGACATCGTGCTCTGGGACGACGAGACGCGGTCGCGTGAGCTGGCGCGGATCCACGGGCTCCGCCAGCAGATGGCGAAGGCGGACGGGCGGCCGAACCTGTGCGTGGCCGACTACGTGGGCCCGATGGGCGTCCCGGACTTCATCGGCGCCTTCGCGGTCACCGCCGGCCACGGGGTCGATGCCCTGGTGCGCGAATTCGAGACCGCCCACGACGACTACAGCGCGATCATGGCCAAGGCCCTCGCGGACCGCCTGGCCGAGGCCTTCGCGGAGCGCCTGCACGAGCGGGTGCGGCGCGAACTCTGGGGCTACGCGCCGGACGAGACGCTGTCCAACGAGGATCTCGTCGCCGAGCGGTACCAGGGCATCCGGCCGGCGCCCGGCTATCCGGCCACGCCGGACCACCTGGCCAAGCGGGTGCTGTTCACCGTGCTGGGGACGGAGCGCCTCGCCGGGATCACGCTCACCGAGTCCATGGCCATGCTCCCGGCAGCGTCCGTGTCCGGCCTGTACCTGTGGCACCCCGAGGCGCGCTACTTCGGCGTGGGACGGATGGGCGCTGACCAGCTCGAGGACTACGCCCGGCGCGCGGGGATGGCGGTGGACGAGGCGGCGCGCTGGCTGGGGCCCAACCTGGCGGACGACGCACGCGGCTGAGGCGGGATCGGGGTCCCCCACCTGCGTGACTCCGATCCCCCACCTGCGTGACTCTGGTGGGAGTCGCCAGGGGGTCCTGACACGCTCTGGAGTCGAACCCCGCATCGCGCCGCAGAGGTGACCCCAGATTCCGGACGAATCGCGGCCCAGGTCAGGGGCCCGATTCCCCATTTGACTCCGGGGCGAGTCGGGAGTCGCGAGGACTCCGGGCAGGCCGCAGGCGGTCAGCGCCCCCGACCCCGGGTCGTGTCCCGGGCCATTCACCAGCGAATGGGATCCCGGGCCCCGCAGCGTGACTCGCGCAGGGAAACCCGAACTTGGCAGCCTGAGCCCCTCGTGCGGGGGCCGGATCCCATGCAGGGGTGAATGGGCGGCCAGCCGGTCCAGCAAGGAACCGGATTCGGTGGGGAGGCGTATCCTCCGGAACCGATGGCTGCGTTCCACCTTCCCCATCGCCCCGTCCGCCTCGTGGCCGCGCTCGCGCTGGCGCTGGTCCTGCTGCCCGTGCCCGGCGCGCTCGCGCTCGAACCTGGCACCGGGCACCCACCTGACGCCTCGGGCAATCTGCCCGCAGCCGCTAAGCCGTTCCGCCTCAACCTGGCCAGGCGCTCGGACTACGTGTCCCAGGCGAATTTCGTCCAGTGCGTGGGGGCGAGCGTCCAGATGATGCTCAACATCATCGAGCCCGGTGCGGATCGAACCCGTCGCACGCAGCGCGAGCTCCAGCAGCTTGCCCGCACCTGGAGCGGTCCGCGGCCCGACGGGCGCGAGCGCGAAGGGGCCGGTGTCTCCGGCTGGGCCGCCGCGCTGACGATCAACCGGGCGGGCCCGTACCGGGTGGTGGGAGCGGACACCCTGGACGAGGCGATGCGCGTCGCCGCGACCGCGATCCGCGAGTACCGGAAGCCGGTGGGCCTGCTCGTGTGGCAGGGCCGCCATGCGTGGGTCATGAGCGGGTTCGAGGCGACAGGCGATCCCATCGACGGCAGCTTCCGTGTCACCAGGGCGTACATCATGGATCCGCTCTACCCACGCGGCTCGGACACGTGGGGGGCGAGTCCGAAGCCCGGGAAGGCGATCCCCGTCTCGCAGGTGGGCGAGCAGTTCGTCCGGCGCCGAAGCCTCGTCAGCGGCAGCCCGTGGAACCGCCTCCCCGGCATGGGCCGCCTCGCCGGCAAGTACGTGCTCGTGGTGCCCTCGGGCCCGGTGCGCCCCGGCCTCGACTGAGGGCCTGTCGCGCGGAAGGGCACGGCCGCGCCGGGTGGCAGCGCCGCGCTGCGGTACAGTGGCGGCGGGTCCGCCGCCTCCTCCGGAACCCGGGCGCGACCCTCGATCGGAGCCCTCCATGAAGACGACCCGCGCGCTCGCCGAGCTCGGCCAGAGCCTCTGGCTGGACAACATCACCCGCCCCCTGCTCGACAGCGGCACGCTCGGTCGCTACATCGACGAGCTGGACGTGACCGGGCTGACCTCCAACCCGACGATCTACGACCGCGCCATCGGCGGCACCGACGCCTACGACGCCGAGATCGCCGAGGCGGCGCGGGCCGGCAGGACGGGCGAGGACACGTTCTTCGAGGTGGCGCTCTCCGACCTCCGGCGCGCCGCAGACCTGTTCCGCCCCGTCCACGACCGCACGGGCGGCGTCGATGGCTTCGTGTCGCTCGAGGTCTCCCCGCTCCTCGCGTACGACGCCGAGGCCACCGTCGCCCAGGCGAAGCGTCTCCACGCGCAGGGCGACCGGCCGAACCTGTTCATCAAGATCCCGGGCACGCCCGAGGGTCTGCCGGCCGTCGAGGAGGCGATCGCTGCCGGGGTGCCGGTCAACGTCACCCTGCTGTTCAGCCCGGCCCAGTACCTCGCCTGCGCCGAGGCCTACACCCGGGGCATCGAGCGCCGCGTCGAGGCCGGCCTGCCCGCGTACGTGGCATCGGTCGCGTCGCTGTTCATCAGCCGCTGGGACCCGGCGACCGCGAAGCAGCTCCCGGACGATATGCAGAACCAGGTGGGCCTCGCCATCGGGCGCAAGTCGTACACCGAGTACGTCGCCTTCTTCGCCTCCGCACGCTGGCAGCGGCTCGTGGCCGCGGGGGCCCGCCCGCAGCGCCTGCTGTTCGCCAGCACCGGGACGAAGGACCCGTCGCTGCCGCCCACGCTGTACATCACCGGTCTGGCGGCCCCGGGCACCGTCAACACGATGCCCGAGGAGACGCTCCTGGCCACCGGCGCGTCCAACGAGGCCATCACGGGTCTCGACGCGGAGGCGCCGGACCAGCTGGCACGCTTCACCGCCGCCGGCCTGGACATCGACGCCATCGCGGAGCAGCTCCAGCGCAAGGGCGCCGAGTCCTTCGTGGGCTCCTGGACCTCGCTGCTGGACCGGATCGCCGCCAAGGTCGCAACGGTCGCATAGGGCGGTCGATGCGCTCGGAGAGCTTCCGGCGACACTCCTGCTGAGCACGGAGTTGCGTTCCTGCTGGAATGGCGTATAGTCCCGCGACGCCCCATCGCAGGGCGCATCAGCCCAGCGCGGCCGACTCGATCCACCACCTCCCGGTTTCCGCAGAGGCCCGATCGCGGACACCGTCGCCACTACAGGAGTGGATCGCATCCATGAACGTCGACAAGACGCTGACCTGCAGCGACTGCAACCAGTCGTTCTCGTTCACTGCCAGCGAGCAGGATTTCTACACCGAGCGCGGCTTCACGGAGCCCCGCCGCTGCCCCAGCTGCCGCGCCGCCCGCAAGGCGCAGCGTGGTGATTCCGGCGGCGGCGGCAGCTACAGCAGCGGCGGGGGCTACGGCTCCGGCGGCGGTGGTGGCTACGGCGCCCCTCGCGGCCCGCGCGAGATGTTCACCGCCACCTGCTCGGCGTGCGGCCAGGAGACCGAGGTCCCCTTCCGCCCCACGTCCGGCAAGCCGGTCTACTGCAGCGCCTGCTTCGCCCAGCGCCGCGCCTAGCCAATGACCGATCTCCGACGTCCCGGCAACGGGCTCCCCTCGCGGCGCCCGTCACCTGAGCCCGATCCCCGCAAGCACGTGATCGCCGAGTACCGGCATTCTGTACAGCAGGTCACGTGCGTCTGCGGTTGGGTAGGCAGCTCGGAGTCGCCGGACGGACGGACATCGGACTGGAGCCGCCACGTGACGGCGGGGCGCAACGGCCAGGGCTGATCGCCCGGGCAGGCCGCCCTCTCACCACCCAGCGGCATGCGGCCGCCGGCAACGCCGGCGGCCGTTTCAATTCCCCACGATGTCCAGCTTCCGCCGCGCTGCCTCCACGCCGCCCTGAGCGACTCGCGCCGGAGTCCACGGGCGTCGATGACTCCCACAAGGAGTCGGGGCCCGGCGCGGATGTCTCCGGACCGGGCGCTCAGCTGGCGCCGCTGAGCACCTCCACGGCGGCGCGAAACTGCGCGTCGGTCGAGGCCGCGAGCTCCGCGACGGTCATGTCGCGCAGGGTCTCGGGGAGGATCGGCTGGGCGTCCTCGGCGAGCTCCACCTTGACGTCAGGCTCCAGGCCCTCGCGCCAGATCTCGTGACCTCCGCGGGTCAGCCAGCGCTCGGTGCCGATCCGCATCGACGATCCGTCCGAGAGATCGAAACGGCCAAGCACGGTGCCAGTGCCGAACGTCTTCTCACCCACGATCTTGCCCCGGCCCGAGTCCTTGATGGCGCCCGAGACGATCTCGGCGGAGCTGGCCGTGTCGCCGTTGGCCAGCACCACGACCGGCAAGTCGGTCCAGAGCCCACCCTCCTGGACCTTGGCGTCCTTCTGCTTGCCGCTGCGGTCGAAGGCCTGGTACACGATGCCGTCGCCCACGAACTGGCTGGCGACGCCCACGGCCTCGTTGACGTAGCCGCCCGGGTTGGAGCGGAGGTCGAACACGATTCCCGTGGCGCCCTTCTCTTTCGCCTCGCCGATGGCCTTCTCGAGCGCGTCTGTGGCGCCAGTGGCGAACTGGTCGAGGCGGATCATCGCGAGGCTGGTGCCCGGCACCATCGCCCAGCTGACCAGCGGCAGGTCGAACTTGCGCCGGGCGATCGTGACGTCGAAGTCCGCCGTGCCCTCACGCCCGACGGTCAGGACCACCTGCTCGCCCTCGGGGCCGCGAACGCGCGAGACGGTCTCTTCGACGGTCTCGTCCTCGGTGCTCTTGCCGTTGACGGCCTTGATGTGGTCGCCGCGCTTGAGGCCCGCCTCGTCGGCCGGCGTCCCGGTGAACACGGTGCCGATGGTCATCCTGCTCGCGTCGTCCTCGCTGACCTGGACCCCGATGCCCACGAAGGACCCGGACAGCGACTGGTCGGCCGCCTTCGCCTCCTCGGCGGTCATGAACGAGGTATGCCCCTCATCGCCCACGGCCTCCGTCAGGCCCCGGATGGCGCCGTACGAGAGGTCCTGGTCATCGAGCGACTTGGGATCGACGTAGTTGTCCTGGATCGTCCGCCATGCCTCGTCGACGAGCTTCATGCCAGCCGCGGGGCTCGCGGCCGGACCGGCGCTCACGGCGGGCGTCGTTGGCGCGCCGAGGACCCCGGAGCGTTCGTAGACCACGCCACCCGCGAACATCACCACGGCGAGGACGGGGGCCAGCACCAGGACCAGGGCGCCCGGGACGCGACCTCCGCCGTAGCCGCCGGACGGCTTGGGGCGGACGGGCGCGGGCGGCGGGGCCACGGGCTGGGGGTCGACGGCCCAGGCGGCCGATGGATCGGGGTTCAGGTTGGGGTCGGTCATTCGTCTCGTGGTCGTGGGGACATCTGCCGAGGCATGGTCGGCGGTAGCTAGTGTGACGGGTCCACCTTCAGAGCGGGTGGACGGCCGATGAAGTTGCCTTATGCATTGAAGGTTCGCAGGGGCGGCATCGGCGGATGCGGGGGCCCGGTCTACCGACCCTCGCGCATCAGCCGTCGGGCGGCACGGGTAGCCCGGACGAAGTGACGCAGGTGAGCCACGGGCTTCACGTGGCTTGGCTCGCCCGCGTAGATGGTGGAGATCGGCACCCAGGCCAGGGTCCAGCCACTGCGCAGGCAGACGGCGATCATCTCGACCTCGAACTCGAAGCCGGTCTCCGCACTGTCCAGGGTGGCCGCCATCAGGCGCCGGCCGAGGAGTCGATACCCGGACTGGTTGTCGGGCACGTGCTGGCCCACCGCCCACGAGAACGCCGCCGTGCCGACCGTGTTCGACAGGCGCCGGACCGGCGGCATCCGGGCGAAGTCGCGCCGGCCGATGATCAGCTCCGGCCGCGGCCCTGATGCCCCCGGCGACCCGAACGCCGCGACGAAGCGCGGGATCTCGTCGGGATCGTGCTGGCCGTCCGCGTCCAGGGTGAGTACGGCGTCCCAGCCCTCGTCGAGCGCGAGCCGGAACCCCGCCCGGAGCGCGGCGCCCTTGCCCTGGTTGGGGACCTGGCGGATCACCCGTGCCCCGGCAGCCTCGGCCACCGCCGCGGTGTCGTCGACCGAGCCGTCGTCGACGACGAGGACCGGCAGGTGGCGGCTGGCGGCCTCCACGACCCGCCCGATCCGCGGGCTCTCCTCGTAGCCCGGGACGAGCGCGAGGATGCGCGGCCCTGGCGAGCCCTCGCCGGTGGTCACGGAACGGGCAGCGACGGGAGCGCCGAGGCAGGCGCGCCCGAGGTGTCGAACGAGAGGCTGCGCACGATGCCCGCCGACCGCGCGATGAGATCCTCGACCTGGTCGCCGTCGAACGCGTCGAGATCCACCACGACCGTGCCGCCGCCAGGAATGTCGAGCAGGAACATCCGGAGCCGCTCGTTGCCGACGACGACCCAGTGGTCGATGGCCGGACTGTTGAACAGGGGCACGGACGGGATGCCGTTGGCGAAGGGGCAGCTCTGCGTCCAGTCCGACTTGAGGCCGACGTCGAGCTGGATGCCGCTCAGGCCGCCGACCGTCGCCATCGTCGGGGCACTCACGACGAGGCCCGGCCGCTCCGCGATCCAGGCTGCAAGCTCGGCGGCGCTCCCGCCCACACCCGGCTCCGGCGCGGCCGGACACGAGGCGTCCTGCGATGCGGCCTTCGGGTCACGGAACAGGTGCACGCCGATGGCGTCGTTCTCGACCGGCTGGAGGTACGTGTAGAGCTCCGTGTCCGAGGGCTGCGCCCAGCCCTCCGGGACCGTGAAGGTCACGGGCGGCTGGAACGCGGACGAGGTGTACGTGCCGCCCGCCAGCGCCTGGAGCGGCGGCTGGGTGGCGGGCTGCGCCGGCTGGGCCGACTGGGCCGGCGGCACCGAGGCGCCACCGCAGGCGGCGACGACCAGGAGCAGGGCAAACGCGCTGAGGCCGCGGATCACGCTGGCAGACCTCCGGGGAATTGCGGGAACGATCGGGAGGGACGGGAACGGACGAGCGCCCATTGTCACCCCTCGACGGCGATCGCGAGCGCCTGGCTCATCGCGCCCACCTGCGAGGGGCTCACGCGACAGCAGCCGCCGATGAGCTTGGCCCCGGCAGATCGCCAGCGGACGGCCGCCTCGCCGTCCACGCGCCCGGCCGCCGCCCCCGTCCAGCGCCGCGCGACGGCATCCCAGCCCTCGCCGCTGTTGGGGTAGACCGCGATGGGCAGCGACGAGACCGACCGGATGCGCTCGAGTAGCTCGGCGACGTGCTCCGGAGCGGTGCAGTTGACGCCGGTCGCCACCACGCCCGGGGCGTCGCTGATCGCAAGGACCGCCTCTTCGATGGGCGCGCCGCCGCGCAGGTGCCCGCCATCGGCGCAGGAGAAGCTGATCCAGGCCGCGGTGCCGGGCAGCTCGCCCAGGAGCGCGGCCACGGCCTGGGCCTCCTCGACCTCCGGGATGGTCTCGACCGCGAGGACGTCCGCGCCGGTCCCCGCAAGGACTCGGAACCGCTCCCGGTGGAAGTCGGCCAGCTGCGCCTCGGTCCGACCGTACCCACCGCGGTACTCCGACCCGTCGGCAAGCATGGCGCCGTACGGCCCGATGGACGCGGCCACGAACAGCGGCCCCACGACCCCCTCATCGAGCGCCTGTGCCCGCGCCCGCTCTGCCAGCTCCACGGAGCGCCGGAGGAGGTCCACGGCAGCATCGTGGTCCAGCCCGCGGGCAGCGAAGCCCTCGAAGGTGGCCTGGTACGAGGCCGTCGTGGCCACCTGGGCGCCGGCCCGGAAGAAGGCCAGGTGCGCGGAGACGATCTCGTCCGGCTGCTCGACCAGGAGTCGGGCGGACCACAGGCGGTCGGACAGGTCGGCGCCCTGCGCCTCGAGCTGGGTGGCAAGCCCGCCGTCGAGGACGAGGGCGTGGCCGTCCCGCAGCGCCTCGCGGAAGTGATGGGAATCCATGCGCCGCATGGTGCCACGACCGGCATGGAGCGGGTCGGCCGGATACCCTCCGGTGGCCAGCAGGCGGAATGGAGGTTCACCGTGCGCTACCGGCGGATGCCGATCGAGGAGGAGTCGCCTGAGCAGCTGGGCTACGGGCGGATCCGGCGGAACCTGGCGGAGAGCTCCGTCTCGGACGCGGCGCTCGCGGACGTGGGCCCCGGCCTGGGCGTGGACCTGGGCGGTCTCGTCCTCCAGTACGGCGATCACCTGGGCCTGCCGGAGCTGCGCGAGGCGATCGCCGCGGACGCCCCGGGCGCGGTGGCCGACGACGTCATCGTCACTCCCGGTGCGGTCGCGGCCCTGTTCATCATCCACACCTCGCTCCTGGAGCCCGGCGACCACATCGTCGTCGCGCGGCCCAACTACGCGACCAACGTGGAGACGCCGCGGGCCATCGGGGCGGACGTGACCTACCTGGACCTCTCGTTCGATGACGGCTGGGCCGTGGACCCGGGGCAGATCGCCGCGCTGATGACGCCCCGCACGAAGCTGGTCAGCCTCACCACGCCGCACAACCCCACCGGCACGACGATGGACGGGCAGACGCTCCGCGAGGTCATCGCCCTCGTGGAGGCCCGCGGCGCCCGCCTGCTCCTCGACGAGACCTACCGCGAGATGACCTTCGGCGAGCCGCTCCCCGTGGCGGCCTCGCTGAGCCCGTCCGTGATCTCGGTCAGCAGCCTGTCAAAGACGTACGGGCTGCCCGGGATCCGGATCGGCTGGCTGGTGACCCGCGACCGGGCCCTGGGCAACCGGTTCCTCGCGGCCAAGGAGCAGATCCTCATCAGCGGGTCGCTCGTGGACGAGACGATCGCCCTCCACGCGCTCCGCCGGCGGCCGGCCTGGCTGCCCCAGATCCGCGCCCGGATCGAAGAGGCGTTCTCGATGACGGCGCGCTGGCTGGACGGCCACGAGCGGCTCGAGTGGGTCCCGCCGCGCGGTGGGGTCGTGGGCTTCCCGCGCATCCGCCCGGGCGTGCCCGTGGATCCCGACGCCTTCTACCGGGTCCTGTTCGAGGAGCACGGCACGATCCTTGGGCCTGGACACTGGTTCGAGCAGCCGCGCTCGTACTTCCGCCTCGGCTACGGCTGGCCTACGCTGACCGAGCTGCGCGACGGGCTGGACGCGATCGACGCAGCGCTGGGTTCAACCGCGACGGGCTGAGCGGCTGGAGGAGGCGTCGCACTACCCCCACGGCGGAGGCGGCGGGGGATGCTGCAGCGGGGGACGCTGACGAGGGGCAGCCGGGCCGGAGCGTTACGCAGCCGGTTCAGCTGAACAGGGAGGCGTACGCGTTGATCGCGGGCTGCCCGCCGAGGTGGGCGTAGAGCACGTTCGAGTCGCTGGCGATCTCGCCGCGGGCGACCAGGTCGATCATCCCCGCCATCGACTTCCCCTCGTAGACGGGGTCCGTGATCATGCCCTCGAGGCGGGCGGCAAGCCGCATGGCCTCCAGCGTTGCCGCGTCGGGGAGGCCGTACACACCCGCGTGGTAGCGATCGTCGAGGACGATCTCGTCCTCGCGGATGTCCCGACCCAGGCCGATGGCGGCGGCCGTGCGCCGGGCGATCCGGGCCACCTGGTCACGGGTCTCCGCCGGGGTTGCGGACCCGTCGATGCCGATGACACGTCGCGGGCGGCCACCGGCATCCTCGAGGACCGCGAAGCCGGCGATCATCCCGGCCTGCGTGGAGCCGGTCACGGAGCAGACGATGATGGTGTCGAAGAAGACGCCCAGCTCGCGCTCCTGCTCGGCCACCTCGAACGCCCATCCCGCAAACCCGTGCCCGCCGAGGGGATGATCCGATGCGCCGGCTGGGATCGCATAAGGCCTGCCACCCCGTGCCTCGACGTCCGCGAGTGCCTGCTCCCAGCTCTTCTTGAAGCCGATGCCGAAGCCTGCCGGGTGCAGGCGGACATCGGCCCCCATGAGCCGCGACATGAGGATGTTGCCGACCCGGTCGTAGGTGACGTCCGGCCAGTCCACCCAGTGCTCCTGGACCAGGACGCACCCGAGGCCGGCGTGCGCGGCGACGGCCGCAACCTGCCGCGTGTGGTTGGACTGCACGCCGCCGATCGAGACCAACGTGTCGCAGCCCTGGGCGAGCGCGTCCGCCAGCAGGTACTCCAGCTTGCGGACCTTGTTACCGCCGAACGCCAGGCCCGAGTTGCAGTCCTCGCGCTTGGCCCAGACGGTGGCGCCACCGAGGTGCCTGGTCAGGCGGTCCAGGCGCTGGATGGGCGACGGACCGAAGAGGAGCGGCTCGCGAGGGAAGTCGGCGAGGGTGGGCACGGCGGGGCTCCGGTGGGTTGAAGGCGGCTGGGCTTGGCTCGCAAAGGATCGCATGCACTTCCTGGCGCCTGCCAGGCGACAGCTTCCGGCCCGCAGGGCGCTGCGGGCCCGATCGGTCGCCGCGTGTCGCCGGACAGTCGACGACTCTCGGCCAGGCGAGCGAGGTCGACGCGCGGCCTACTTGGACGTGACCATCACGTCGGTAGCCGTGATCGACACCGAGCCGGGGCCGGGGCTCACGTCCGGAGCCGCGCTCGCGTCCGGGCGGCGCATCCCGCCGAACCCGGTCACCGACACGGACACGTCCGTCCCGGGAGTGACGTCCGCCGAGGTGGCGGGCGACTGCGCGTGATATGTGGACCCGGACACGTCGATCGTGGTCTCGATTCCATCGGACCCGGTGATCACCAGCGTCGACCCGTCCAGGCTCTTGACCGTGCCAGTGACGGTCAGCGTCCGGCCACCGAGGCCACCAAACCCACCGGGGCCCGCGCCGGCCGGCAGCGTTCCGGGATCGAAGCTCCCGCCCGGCCCCAGGCCGGCCCGGCCGGCCCCGCTCGGAAAGGCACTCGCCGCGGAGGCCGGGGCGGTCGCCCGCCCGATGGCGAAGGTGATGCCGCCGACGGCAACGAGCGCCGCGACCACGAGCAGCGCGTTGGTGAGGCCACCGCTCTTCCCCTTCGGCTTGACGACAGGCGTGGGCGTGACCGGAGGGACGGGCGTGACAGGCGCCGGCTCCGCGGTGCCCTCCGGCTGGGCCCAGGTCGTGTTCGGATCGGTCATCGAAGGAATCTCCCTACTCGAAGCGCAGTGCGGCGATGGGGTTGAGGCGAGCCGCCTGCCGCGCGGGCCACACGCCGAACACGACGCCGACAACCAGGCTGAACACGGTCGCGACGACGATGGTGATCGGGTTGAAGGTGAAGTCCCAGCCGGCGATCGCGGCGATGACGGCAGAGGCGATCAGGCCCACCAGGACGCCGATCAGGCCGCCCAGCAGCGACAGGACAAGGGCCTCGACGAGGAACTGCAGGAGGATGTCCCGGTTGCGCGCCCCGATCGCCTTGCGGATGCCGATCTCGCGGGTCCGCTCCCGGACCGAGACCAGCATGATGTTCATGATCCCGATCCCACCCACGATGAGCGAGATGGAGGCGACGCCCGCGAGCAGCACCGTCAGCAGCGTGTACACGGAGGTCGCCGTCGACAGCAGCTGGGTCTGGTCTCCGACGCTGAAGTCATTGGACTCATCGGCGCCGATCTCGTGCCGGTCCTGGAGCAGTGTCGTGATCTCGCTCTTGACGGTGCTCATCTGGTCCGCTTCGGCCACCGACACGCCGATGGAGCGGACGCCCGACGACGACGAGCCCGTGAAGTAGCGCTTGAGCGTGCTGACCGGAATGAGCACCTGGTCATCCGCGCTGGTGCTCGTCGTGGTGCCCTTGGCCTGGAGAATGCCCACGACCTCGAACGGAATCCCGCCGATCGTGATCTCGGAGCCGACCGCATCCGCGCCCAGCTCCAGGTCGTCGGCCGTGGTGGAGGCCAGCACCGCGACGCGCAACCCCTGCTCCACGGCGGTGTCGGTGAGGAAGCTGCCCTGCCACAGCTCGTAGGCGCGGACGGTCGGGTAGTCCTCCGTCGTGCCCAGGATCGTGGTGGTCGTGTTGAGGTCGCCCGCGACGACGAACTGCGACGTCGAGAGCTCCGGCGAGATCGCGGCCACGCCCGCGACGGCGGAAACGGCTTCCGCATCCTCGAGCGTGAGGGTCGTCGCGGAACCGGCGGCCCCGCGTGCACCGCCGGAGAACGTCGCCCCGGCGTTGATGGTCAGGAGGTTCGTCCCGAGGCTGGTGATCCGGTCGGTGATGCCCGACGAGGCGCCCTGGCCCACGGCCACGAGAGCGACGACGGACGCCACGCCGATGATGATCCCAAGCATCGTGAGCGCGGAACGGACGCGGCTGGTGCCGAGGCGCGAGAGTGCCAGTCGGACGAGCTCGATGACGCTCACGCCGCGATCCTTCCGTCCCGCACGTGCACCTGGCGTGTCGCCCGGACCGCGACGTCGGAGTCGTGGGTGATCAGCACGATCGTGGCACCCGCGTCGTTGAGATCGTGGAAGAGCTGGAGCACCTCCTCGCCCGTATGCGAGTCCAGGTTGCCCGTGGGCTCGTCGGCGAGGATCAGGCGCGGGTTCGTCACGAGCGCCCGGGCGATCGCCACTCGCTGCTGCTGCCCGCCCGAGAGCTCGGACGGCTCGTGGTCCAGGCGGTCGCCCATCCCCAGCCGCTCCAGGGCCGCCTGCGCGCGGGCGAGGCGCTCCTTCTTGGGCACGCCCTGGTAGAGCAGCGGCGTCGCCACGTTCTCCAGGGCGCTGGTCCGCGGCAGGAGGTTGTAGTTCTGGAAGACGAATCCGATCATCCTGCTCCGGATCGCCGCCAGCCCGTCATCGTCGAGCTCCTCGACGGGAACGCCGTCGAGGATGTACTGCCCGGACGTGGGCCGGTCCAGGCAGCCCAGGATGTTCATGAGGGTGGACTTGCCGGACCCGGACGGGCCGATGACGGCGACGAACTCACCCTCGGCGACCTGCAGGCTGGCGCCCTCGAGGGCATGGACCTGCACGCGCCCGAGGTCGTACGTCCGGGTGGCCTCGGTGAGGTCGATGATCATCCCGCTCATGGCTGCCCCGGGAAGCCGCCGGCCGGCGGCTGGAACCCGCCGCCGCCATCGAAGCCCCGGAACTCGCGACCGGTCGTGGTGGAGCCCGATGTGGAGGTCCGGTCCGCCGAGCTGCCCGTCACGACGGCCTCGCCCTCGGCGAGGCCGCCGGTGATCTGCGCATAGTCAGAGGCGATGAGACCCACGTCGACGGTTCGCGCCTCGACGCTGCCGTCGCCATTGAGCACCCGGACCGTGTAGCTTCCGGCCGTCCCCGACAGGGCGATGGCGGGCACCGCGAGGGCGTCGTCTGCCTCCGCGATGACGATCGTGATCTCGGCGGACATGCCGGGCAGCGGCGTGGCGCTCGTCGGGGTCGGCGAGGACGCGGCGGACGTCACTGCCGGAGCATCCGATCCGGTCGCCGCGGTCGTGCCCGTCGACTCGTCGAGGGTCACCACCACGGTGTAGCTGACAACGGTCGAGCTGCCCGAGGTGGACGCCACGGGGCTCACGGACGTGACCGTTCCAACCGCCGTGTCCCCGGTGGCGCTGATCGCGACGGTGGCCTTCTGGCCCACGGCCAGGTCGAGGATGTCGTCCTCGGTCACGCTGACGGCGAGCGCCATGCGGGTGGACTGGAGCTGGATCGCCGTCCCCGTGCTCTCCTGGCCAACGACGGCATCCACGACGGTGATGCGGCCGTCGATGGGGGCGGCGATCGTGGCCATCGCCAGTGCGGTCTCCGCGTCTGCGAGCGCCTGCTCGGCCTCGGCGATCGCGACGTCGTCGGCGATGATGGTCGCGTCGTCGGCGGAGGTGGTCGCGGTCTTGTAGTTGCGGTTCGCGCTCGCCAGCGACTGCTTCGCACTGGTGATCTGGTTGGCGGCCTGGCGGTTGCCCGCCGCCGCCTGGAGCTTCGTCGAGGCCAGGTTCTGCTCGGCCGCAGTGATGGCCTTCTTGTCCTGGTCCAGCGTCTGGGTTGGGGCGCCCGCTGCCTTGTCGGCCTTGTACTGCGCCGTTGCCGCTGTGACGGCCTGCCTCGCCTGCCTGAGCTTCAGATTGTTCTGCGCCACAGTGCTGGAATACGACGACCGGGCATTCGACAGCTGGGTCTTCGCCGAGGTCACCTGGTCCTTGGCCTGCGACCGCGACGTCGCGGTGCCACCGGCGGTATCGGTCTTCTTCTGCGCCTTCGCGGCGGCGAGACTGGCCTCCGCCTGGCGAACGGCCAGCTCGGCACTCGTGTCGTCGGCGATGGCGAGGACAGCACCGGCCTTCACCAGGTCGCCGACCGAGACGTTCACCGCCGTCACGGGCCAGGTCACCGTCACGGTGGCGCCACCGGTCCCGGTCGCCGAGGAGTCCGTGCTCCCTGTGGCCGCGTTGGCGGCCGACGACGTCGACGAGGAGGTCGCGGACGTGCCGTCGGTCGCTGTCGGGGTCTCGCCGAAGGCCAGGTCGTAGACCGTGGCGGCGGCGAGGCTCCCGCTTGCGGCGGCGGTCTGCTGGACGTTGGTCAGGGCGGCCTGCGCGGTGCGGTAGGTGACCGCCTCACCCTGGCTGCCGCCGACCCCGAGGATGGTGATCGCGACGGCGCCTGCGCCGACGGCGATCAGCCCGACGGCCGCGATGGCCTTGACATTCATGGGTGCGCTCTCCGGGCTGGCTCGGGGCTCGCCTCCCGGGGATTGGAGATCAAGCCGGAGCATCTGACGCTGCTATCGGTCAGATGGTGCGCGGCGAACCTTTCAGTTTCGTGAGAACGTGAGAGCGCGCGTTGGCGAACCGCGGGCGTCGGCCGTGGACCGTCCGGCGTCCGCCGAAACACCCTTCTAGGGGCGCTGATCGGTGCTCGGCTTCTCCCAGAGGTGCACGCCGCCCTCCTCCGCGTGCCGGTCGATCTCTGCCAGCTCGTCGGGCGTGAACTCCAGCTTGGCGATGAGGCCCAGGTTCTCGCGGACCTGCGCGGGCGAGCTGGCCCCGATCAGGGTCGTCGTGACCCGG
Source organism: uncultured Chloroflexia bacterium (assembly GCA_963754485.1). GTDB lineage: Bacteria > Chloroflexota > Limnocylindria > Limnocylindrales > CSP1-4 > CAIXZV01. The sequence goes on from CAVWFY010000013.1 coordinate 219,157, forward strand.
GGATCGCGGAGGACCCAGGCGTAGGCCATCTGGGCGAGGCTCTGGCCGCGGCCCCTTGGCGATCTCGTTGAGCGCGCGGACGCGGGCGAGGTTGTCCTCGGATAGCGACTCGCGGGGGAACGAGTCGCCGCCGGGCCGGTTGACGCGGGCGTTGACCGGGATGCCGTCGAGGTACTTGTCGGTCAGCAGCCCCTGGGCGAGCGCGGTGAACGCGATCATCCCGGCGCCCACGTCCTCGAGGGTGTCGAGCAGTTCGGGCTCCACCCAGCGGTTGAACAGGTTGTAGGCGGGCTGGTGGATGAGCAGGGGCACGCCCTCGGCGGCGAGCAGGGCGGCGGCCTCGCGGGTCTTGGCGGCCGAGTAGGAGCTGATGCCCACGTACAAGGCCTTGCCCGCCCGCACGGCGTGCGCGAGGGCGCCCATCGTCTCGGCGAGCGGCGTGTCGGCGTCGAACCGGTGGGAGTAGAAGATGTCGACGTAGTCGACGCCGATCCGGGCCAGGCTCTGGTCGAGGCTCGCGAGCATGTACTTGCGCGAGCCGCCGCCCTGGCCGTAGGGACCCGGCCACATGTCCCAGCCCGCCTTGCTGCTGATGATCAGCTCGTCGCGGTGAGCTGCGAGGTCCTCGCGCAGGATTCGCCCGAAGTTGATCTCCGCGCTGCCGTAGGGCGGGCCGTAGTTGTTGGCGAGGTCCATGTGGGTGATGCCCGCGTCGAACGCGGTGCGTACGATGGCCTTCTGGGTGTCCATCGGGGTCGAGTCGCCGAAGTTGTGCCACAGCCCGAGCGAGAGGACCGGCAGCTGCAGGCCGCTCCGGCCGCAGGTGCGGTACACCATCGAGTCGTAGCGGTCAGTCGCTGGCTGGTAGGTCACGGTGTCTCCACGGGTGCGGACGAAGGGTCGGACGGGGAACCTGTGCCCGGACAACGGTAGCGAACCTGTGCCGGCGGCGGATAATGCCTGCGCTGGCCGGCCTTCGTCGCCGAGAAGCGCACGTCGCCGAGACACGGTGGCCCCAGCGAGCGAGGAGCAGTCGATGGCCCGGGTGAAGCGAGTCGGGATCCTGACGGCGGGCGGCGACAGCCCCGGCCTCAACGCAGCCATCCGCGGGTTTGGCAAGGCGGCCATCGGGCATCACGGGATGCGCCTCGTGGGCTTCCGCGACGGCTTCCGCGGCCTTGCCGAGGACCGCACCGTGCGGCTGGACGCCCGGGCCCTGTCCGGGATCCTCACCGTGGGCGGCACGATCCTGGGGACCAGCCGCGACAAGCCCCACCGCATGCCGATGGATGGCGTGGTCATGGACATGACCGAGCAGATCGTCAAGACCTATCAGCGGCATCAGCTGGACGCCCTCGTGTGCATCGGCGGCAACGGGACCGCCAAGAACAGTCTCCGGCTGGTCAAGGCCGGGCTCAACATCGTGATGCTGCCCAAGACCATCGACAACGACGTGGTGGAGACCGACGCGACCATCGGATTCTCGACCTCGCTGACCATCGCCACGGAGGCCATCGACCGCCTCCACAGCACGGCTCACAGCCACCACCGGATCATCCTTGCCGAGGTCATGGGCCACCGGGCCGGCTGGCTGACGCTGGCAGCGGGCATCGCCGGCGGAGCGGACGTGATCCTGATCCCCGAGATTCCCTACCGCATCGAGAGCGTGGTCAACGCCATCAAGCGGCGCACCGCATCCGGTACCAACTTCTCGATCATCGCCGTCGCCGAGGGCGCCCAGGATGTCGAGACCAACCGGCGATACCTGGGCATGGTCGCCCGGCGCAAGGCCGCGACCTCCGGGACCCCCGAGCGTGCCGCCGCAGACGCGGAGCTGGCTGCCTTCGACGCCGACCACACCGGGCACTCACTGCGCCTCGCGCGCCAATTGGAGTCGCTCACGGGCCTGGAGTCGCGCGTCTCGATCTTGGGCTATGTCCAGCGTGGTGGGACGCCCTCGCCGATCGACCGGGTGCTGGCCGCGCGGCTCGGCAACGCCGGGGCGGATCTCGTGGCCGGGGGCACGTTCGGAGTGATGGTCGCGAGCGAGGGCGAAGGGACGCGTACGGTGCCCCTGGAGCTCGTCGGCGGGCGGCTCAAGACGGTGCCGCTCGACCACTCGCTGGTCGCGACCGCGCGCAACGTGGGGACCTGCCTGGGCGACTGAGCGCGCGGCTGGGGCCGGCTGGCGGCTCGACATGGCTCCGGCGACTCCGCCACGAGTCAAGGATGCAGCTTTGCCCTTGAACTCGCCCTCGACGGCACCCCCAGTTTGACCCCGGCGTGAGTCAGGGGCATCCGCGCGCCGCCGGGGCTCAGAACGCTCCGCCGGCCCCGCCGCTCTCGCTCACGGTCCCGTCCCCGACCTCGACCAGCAGCGGCTCGCCACGCTCGGAGCGGAGCCGGTTCGCGTACTCGAGGCTGCCCTTGGCGCCGCGCTCCACATCAGAGCGGGCCGGGACGACCCGGTTGTTGTAGTCGCGATGGGCGACGGATCCAAGGACGCAGGTGCCGTCCTCGAGCGCCTTCATGATCGCCCTGGCCAGATCGCTCTGCACCTTCCAGCCCTCGCCGTTGTCGATGAGGTGCTGCAGGAAGGCCACGGGGTAGTTGTCGAGGCCGTCATGGACGTTCTCGGGGTCAATCTCGGTCACGGAGAACCTTTCGTCCGGCGGCGGGGATGGAGGAGGGATGCCTCAGTCGGTGATTGTACGGGCCCGGGGGCGACGGATCAGGCCTGCGGCGGATGCCCGGCCGACAGGAGCCTCGGGCCGCCCCACTCGTCGCGCAGGATGCTGTGCATGGCGGTGTCGCGCCACGTCCCCCGGGTGAAGAACGAGCGCCGGATGAGGCCCTCGAACGAGAACCCGACCTTCTCCAGCACGCGTCGCGAGGCCGCGTTGGCGGGGTGGGTCTCCGCCTGGATGCGGCCGATGTCCCTGTGCAGGAACAGGTAGTCCACGACCAGCTGCACGGCCTCGGTGCCGTAACCGTGACCGCGCGCTCCGGGCTCCAGCACGTACCCGATCCAGCAGCCGCCGCCGCACTTGCCGTGGGCCAGGAATCCAATCGGCGACCCGCCCTTGTCCTGCGCGACGTACCAGCGCTCGTCGGCGTCGGTCTCGAACTCCTTCTCCATCTGCGACAGCGACATCTGGTCGAAGTTCTCGAACTCGCCATTCACCGCCTCGTCGCCGTTCCACGCTGCGAGCAGGGGCAGGTCGGCGCGCTCGGCGCGCCGGATGTCGACGTGCGGTCCGTTCAGCACCACGAGGCTCCTCGTTCGGGGGGTCCAGCGTGGCGCGGAGGTCCGTCGGCGGGTCGTGCCGAACGGCCCCGTGGAGCAACCCCGGCCGGCACGCACCGGGCCAGGTGCCGGGTCCCGGAATCCGATCGGGCCAGGGTGGCGCGTCCGGCAACCCGATCAAGCCCGCGCTGGGTCACGCGCGCCATCCAGGCACGAGGGTCGCGGGACTACGATCCCGTCATGCCTCCCGAGACGCTGGTGCTGCTCTACGCCGCGGGCGTCCTCGCGGGAATTGTCAGCGTCCTCGTGAGCCTCGCATCGATCGTCTCCTACCCGGTGCTGCTCGCCGTGGGCCTGCCTCCCGTGACCGCCAACGTCACCAACACGGTCGCGCTCGTGCTCACCGGCGTCGGCGCAGCGCTCGGCTCCCGGCGCGAGCTGGCCGGGCTCCGGCCGATGGTCCTGCGCCTGGCCGTGGCGGCAGTCGTGGGCGGGCTCGCGGGTGCCGCCTTGCTGCTGGTCCTCCCGGAAGTCATCTTCGAGCTCGTCGTCCCGGTGCTCATCGCCGGGGCGTCGCTCCTGCTCCTCTCCCAGCCGCGGCTGCGGGACCGTCCGATGCTGCGGCCCCGAGGCCTGCGCCCGGTCCCCGTCGCGGCGTTCACGGCCGCCTCGGCATACCTGGGCTACTTCGGGGCCGCCGGCGGCATGATCTCGATCGCCGTGCTGTCCACGATCATCGACCGCCCGTTCCACGACGTGAACGCCGCCAAGAACACGCTCGCCGCGTTCGCCAACGGGGCCGCCGCCGCCGTCTTCATCCTGGTGGGTCCGGTGGAGTGGGCCTACGTGATCCCACTGGCGCTGGGCCTGTTCACGGGCGGGCTCGTGGGACCGGCGATCGCCCGTCGGGTGCCCGCACCGGCACTGCGGCTCGCCGTGGCCGCGTGCGGGCTGACGGTCGCCGCCGTGCTCGCCTGGGGGACCTACCGCTAACGCTAACGGACCCGGCCGGACTGGCGGCCAAGATGTCAGCCCAGCGCTACCACCTCGTCCCCCACGGCAACCCGGCCGGGCGTCTCGACCTCCGCGTACATCCCGAACGGCACGCCCCTCGGGTTGTCCATCAACGGCCGGTAGGCGCTGATCGCCTTGAGCGTGTCGAAGTCCTTGGCCCCGGTCTCCGGGTCGCGGGTGGTGGCGACGCAGCGCGGGACCGGCCCCAGGACGCGGATCACGGCCGTCCCGACGCGCACCCCCGCCCCTGACCAGCCGTCCTCCTCGTAGGGCGCGCAGCCCTCCAGCTCCAGGTTCATGCGGAACCGGCCGGGGGCCAGCTCCGGCCGGCCGTGGCGCGCGCCCAGGTCCGCCACGGACGCCAGCGAGACCAGGGACAGCCGATGCTCGTCCGGGCCGTCACCCTCCGCGTCGGCGCGAACCAGGCGCAGCGGACGCCCGACGTAGCTCGAGATCGCGTCAGCAGCCGGTCCCTCGAAGAACCGCCCCGGCACCGGGCGCCCGTAGAAGTCGGTGACGTGCGAGGCGCCGAGATCGCGAGGGCCGCTGCTGACCGAGGTGCCGTCCGGGAGGTCCAGGACCAGCATCTCCGTCGCCGCGTCGTACGCAGCGCCGACCCGCATCAGCGGCCCGAAGTCGCCGCAGCTGAACAGCTCGCCCCGCTCGTTCACGAGGTGGAACCGCCGGTTGCCGGGGATGCCCAGCTGCGTGAGCTCCACGGCGGGAGGGTGGAGCAGGCGCGTGCCCTTGAGCGGCGTGACGCCGATGCGCGCGACGGTGGCCATGGGTCAGGTCCCTGCGCGCCGGCGCCTGAACGCCGCGGCCACGTGCGGCCGGGTCAGGTAGTAGAAGACCGTGAAGGCCACCACCGTGGCCAGGACACCGTAGCTGGCGACCGCCCCCAGACCCTGCGTTGCGAGCCCGAACAGGATCGCCACCACGTTGATCCCCTCGAGCAGGAGCGTCACGAACCAGGCCCACCGCCTGCGCTTGATGAGGGCCACGGCCAGGCCGATGTTCACGACGGCGATCAGCAGGGCGACCAGGATCGCCGCGGTCGCCAGCGCGTTGACCTCCGCCGAGACCACCTCGAGGATGAGGATGGCCCCGGCAAACAGGATCGCCGGCACGCTGGTGAGCACGAGCAGCGCCGCGACCCACTTGATGCCCCTGGGCTCCGGCAGATGGCGGTCCTCGACCACCGGGGAGTCTCCGGCACCGGACCCGGGCCCCACCCCGAGCGCATCCGCCCAGCGCACGAGCTGCCGGTGCACCGCGGGCGCGCCGACGATGGGCTCGTCCGTGAACTCGAGCTCCGCTGGAGCCAGCACGAACGGGCGCGTCTGCGGACCGCCGAAGCCGCCGTGGGACCCGACCAGCTCCTCGAACGCGGCGACCTCCTCGAGATCCGCGTCATAGCTGGAGTTGATCAGCAGGTCGCCCACGTTGGTGAACCCGTCCAAGCGCCGAAGGTGGTTTGCGGCGTTGGGCCCGAAGGGGGCGAGCGGGTCCACGCCCTCCACCCGGTCGTCGTCCAGGTAGCGGGCGCCGGACGAACCCAGCGCCACAGCGCCCAGGGCATCGGATCTGACGAGGATGAACCCGATGCCCGGGTGCATGGCCAGGCCGGTAAGCAGCCCGGGGTAGACCTCCTCGATCCGCTCGAGGCTGGCTCGCCCCTCCAGCCCGGTGAAGTAGGCGTTGGCCAGGTTGCCGCTGGCGAGGATCATGACGGCCGCGTCGGCCGGTGCCGGTGCCTTGGCGGCCTTCTTCGCGCCCATGTCCACCGCCCCGTCGACGGTGCGGCTCTCCAGCACCGAGGAGGCCACGCGGCCGGCGACACCCGGGCGTGACCGGATCTCGGACAGGAGGGCGTTGACCGGCCCCCAGCCCTCCCCCTTCTCCGACCCGCCCAAGGACGCGCTGCCGCCCCACATGAGGCCCTCGATGACCTCGGCGAGCGTCGTGCCGAAGCGGTCCTTGAACGTCGCCCCCTGGCTCTGGCCGTGGTCGGACACGACGACGATCCGGTAGTCGCGCGGTGCCGAGGCCGCCGCCCGGCGGAGCGAGCCCAGGACCTGGTCCACGCCGGCCAGCGAGCGGAGCGTCTCGAGCCGCTCGGGACCCGCGTGGTGGGCCAGCTCGTCGTAGTCCACCATGTCCACGTAGACGATCGGCGTCCCGCGCCGCATCGCGTCCATGACGAACGTGACGTTGAGGTCGCGCAGGACCACGTTGCTGACGGCGCGCAGCACGGCGAAGGTCGCGCCCCGGTGTACGCGCGGCTGGATGTCGCTGGCCACCTGGCGGCGTGCCTCCATCCACTCCCTGACGACCTCGGTGATCGTGAGGACCACGGTCCGGATGAACGCCGCCGGGTCCACGAAGTAGAGCGAGAACGCGCTGACGTCGGCGGCGTCCTGGGGTCCCATCCGGCTCATCGTGAACAGGGTCCTTGTCGCGTCGCCGCTGAACAGGTTGCCCACGCTCGTCCCGCCCGCGGCCAGGAGGCCGCGCCCGTTCGAGGCCCGGCGCTCGATCTCGGTGGCGTCCGCCGGACAATTCGAGACCAGCAGGCGCCCGGTCTCCTTCTCGAACCAGCGGAAGGCCGGGATGTTGTCGTTGTTCCCGTGGAGGATGCCCGCCTGGCTCGCGGAGGTCTGCGACGGCGGCACGCACTCCCACTCGACCAGGCGGTACTGCCCGGAGCGGACCCAGTTGGCCATGCGGGGCGTGATCCCCACCCGGATCGCGTTGCGCAGGATCGGGGCGGCGAGGCCGTCGATCTGGACCACGATCAGCCCGGACCCACCGGTCACCCGCTCCGACTCGCTGTAGGTCAGGCGGCGCGCCAGCTCGGCGTAGAACGTGTCGTCCTGGTCCGAGGAGAGGATCACCGAGATGAACGTCGTGAAGATCGTGATCAGGACGGCGCCCAGCACGGCCGCGCCGAACGACCCGATCTCGAGACCAGGCACCAGCGGGGCGGCGATCGTGAGCATGATCGCGTTGATGACGAGCGACACCAGGCCCATCGTCAGCACGGACAGCGGCAGGGTCAGGAGCACGAGGATCGGCCGGACGAGGGCGTTGAGGAGCCCGACGACGACCGCCCCCAGCAGGGCTGCCACGGGGTCAGTGACCACGAACCCCGGAACGATCTGCCCAACCAGGTAGAGGGCGGCGGCCTGGAGCACCCAGGCGAGGAGCAGGCGGCGGCGCCCGCCCGACCTGACGCGCTGCCGGGCCACGCTGAGGGACGAGGACCACGTGTCGCGCAGCGGCTGGTACAGGCTCATGATCGGCGCACGGGCAGGGCGGCGGGCATGAGATCCTCTCGCGGGTGACGGGCCGCACGATCATCGCGGAGCCGCGGTCCATCGCGCAAGGCGCACAGGCGCCTCGCGCGGGACGCACCAGGGGCGACGGCTGCATCGGGTAGCGTGGTCCCCCATGCAGCGCAAGTGGCTGATCCTGTCGGCGGTCTCGTTGGGCTCGCTGATGTCGACGCTGGATGGCAGCATCGTCAACATCGCCCTGCCTGCGATCCAGCAGGACTACACGATCGACCTCACCACCGTCGAGTGGGTCGTCGTCGCCTACCTGCTCGTCCTTGGCAGCCTGCTGCTGCCGGTCGGCCGACTTGGCGAGGTCCAGACCTTCAAGCGCGTCTACCTCGTGGGTTTCGCGGTCTTCACCGTGGCGAGCGTCCTGTGCGGGACGGCCCCCAACGAGGGCGCCCTGGTCGCCTTCCGGGTGGTCCAGGCCGTGGGCGCAGCCATGATCATGGCGATGGGGCCGGCGATCATCACGCGCACGTTCCCCGCCGGCGAGCGAGGGCGCGCCCTGGGGCTCAACGGCATGAGCGTCTCGCTGGGCCTCAGCCTGGGCCCGGTGCTCGGCGGAATCCTCACCCAGGCGGCGTCGTGGCGGGCGATCTTCCTGATCAACGTGCCGATCGGCATCGTGGCCATCGTGTGGGCGGCCCGCGTGCTGCCCGCCGAGACGCCGGGCGCGGGCAAGACCTTCGACCTGCGGGGGGCGGCCCTGTCCGGGGGCGCCCTGTTCGCCCTGCTCCTCGCCCTGAGCGAGGGCCAGGCATGGGGCTGGACGAGCCCCGCGACGCTCGGCCTCGTGGCCCTGTTCATCGTCCTCGGCGCGGCGTTCGTGATGGTCGAACGGGCGTCCGTGCAGCCGCTCATCGACCTCGCCCTGTTCCGCATCCGGCCGTTCACGGCCGGGCTGGCCAGCGTCGTGATCGCGTTCTGCGGGATCTTCACGGCGACGTTCCTGCTGCCGTTCCTGCTGATGCAGGGCGCCGGATTCTCACCAGTGGAGGCCGGGCTGCTGCTGATGTCAGTCCCGATCTCCATGGCCCTGGTCGCGCCCATCAGCGGTGCCGCATCGGACCGGTGGGGGCCCAGCATCCCGGCGAGCACCGGGATGGTCGTGATCGTCCTGGCGTTGCTCAGCCTGACGAGACTGCCCGCCGGCTTCACCCCGCCGGATCTGGTGTGGCGGCTCGTGCTGCTCGGCGTCGGCAATGGCATGTTCATGAGCCCCAACAGCAGTGCCGTTCTCGGGTCCGTGCCGGGGGGACGCGTGGGCACCTCGTCGGGCGTCCTTGCGCAGATGCGTGTGACGGGCCAGGCGCTCGGGATCGCGCTCTCGGCGGCCGTCGTGGCGACGCGGCTCCCCGTCTACCTCGCCGGCACAGGCGGCACGCCATCGCCGGCGCAGGAGAGCGCGGCCCTGGCCGCCGCGATCGGGGACGCCTTCGTCGTGGCGGCGGCCGTGTGCTCCATCGGCATCGCGACGAGCCTCATCCGCGGCGGCGGGCGCCAGATGACCCGCGAGCCGGGAGGGGCCGCCACCGTCTCCGGCGCCTGAGCGTCCGGCCGGTTCGGAGCGGCCGGCCAGGAGCTGCGAACTCAGAGCTGCTTGTAGCGCGGTCCCTCGCCGCCCTCCGGCGGGATCCACTTGATGACGTCCTCGGGGCACTTCACCGTGCAGCTCATGCAGTGCAGGCAGTTGGAGGGCGAGAGCACCACCTCCGACCCGCTCCAGCGGTAGACCTGGCCCGGGCAGAAGTGCGTGCACGAGTTGGCGTAGTCCGCCTCGCACGACAGGCACTTGCTGGGGTCCGTGATGGTGATGTGCGACGGCTCGTCCTCGCGGTGGATCGTGCCGGTGAGGGCGACGAACGTCGCCCCGTCCATGCGCCCGGGATCCGGCCGGTCGAGGCGCGCACCCTTCTTCGTCGCCTCGCCGTCCCGGTGGATCCCGAGCCGCCGGGGGACGTACGACTGGATCAGCGACAGCGGGGTCCCGACGAACAGGCCGTACTTGAAGACCTGGCGGTAGTTCCGGGCGTGCTGGAACTCGTCGAGCATCCCGCTCGCCTCCAGCCGCTCGCGGTACCCGTCGAGCGCGCCCACCGTGCCGTCGGCGGCCAGCGCCTCGAGCGCGGTGTCGGCCGCAGCCATGCTGGCCCGGATGGCGTAGTGGATGCCCTTGATCTTCTCCATGTTGACGAAGCCGGCGCCGTCGCCCGTGACCATCGCGCCGGGAGCGGACAGGGCGCCCTGCGCGAACAGGCCGCCCTCGGGGATTGTCTTGGCACCGGTGGCGACCGTCGTGCCGCCCTTGAGCAGCCGGCTGATGAACGGGTGGGCTCGGAACGTCTCGAACTCGCGCTGCGGGTTGAGGTCGCCGTACTTCCAGTCGAGGCCCAGGATCAGGCCCACTGCGACCGTCTTCTCGCCCATCGCGTACATGAAGCCACCGCCGAAGACGCTGGGCGGCATCGGGTAGCCCAAGGTGTGCATCACGCGGTTGGTGCCGAACGGGCTGGCCTCCGGGAACTGGACGATGGCCTTCATGCCCAGCGAGTAGACCTGCGGGTTCACGCCGCCGCCGAAGCGCTCGGTGAACTCCCTCGAGATCACGCCGTGGGTGCCATCCGCGAGGATCGTGATCGAGGCGCGGATCTCCTCCGACGCGAGGTGGTTGCCCTTGGGCGCGCCGTCGTGGGCCATCCCCACCTCGGCGAGGCGGACGCCCTTCACGGCGCCGTCCTCGACGATCAGCGTCCGGGCGGTATAGCCGTGGTAGACCTCGACGCCCGCCGCCTCGGCCTGCTCGGCGAGGAACGCGGTCAGGCGCGAGATCGAGATGATGTAGTCGCCGACGTGGTGCATCCGCGACGGGACCACCAGGGGCGGGATCCGGTTGGCGGTCTTGCCCCGCAGGAAGTACATGTCGTCCCGCTCCACGGGCACGAGGCTCGTGACGAACGGGTTCCGCAGGTCCTTCCAGCCGGGGACGAGGTCGTCCAGGCAGGCGGCCTCGAACGCGGCGCCCGACAGGGTGTGGTTGCCGGCGGCCGGGGCCTTGTCGATGACCACGACGGAGAAGCTCGCGGCCGGCGGCCGTCGCGCCCTGCTTCGCCCGGAGCGCCGCGGACAGGCCGGCCGGGCCGGCGCCGACGACGAGGATGTCGATGCCGTCCATGACTACGCCTCCCTGGCCGCGCTGACGAGCTGCGGAACGACCGTCTCTAGATCGCCGACGACGCCGAAGTCCGCGTAGTTGAAGATCCGCGCCCGCGGATCCTTGTTGATCGCGACCACCGTGTCCGACATCTGCATCCCGGAGATGTGCTGGACGGCGCCCGAGATGCCCACGGCGACGTACAGCTTGGGGGCGACGGTCTGGCCGGTCTGGCCGACCTGGTAGTCGTGGGTCGTGAAGCCGTCCTCGACCGCGTGGCGCGAGGCGGCGACCTTGGCGCCGTCGCCGAGGAGGTGCTCCAGGCCGTCGGCGAGCGGCTGGAGGAGGCCGTCGAACTCCGCCTTGTTGCGGATCCCGTGGCCGCCCGCGACGATGATCTTGGCGTCGCGGATGCTGACCTTGGACACGAACGACTCGACGGGGGTGATCCTCACGCCGTCGGCGCTGGTCCCCAGGTCCGGCACGACCCGGACCACCTCGCCCGTGCGGGACTCGTCCCGCGGCGGGACCTTGAACACGCCCGGGCGAACCGTCGCCATCTGCGTCGGCGAGTCCTTGGTCATGATCGTGGCCATGATGTTGCCGCCCAGCGCGGGCCGGGTCTGCTTGAGGATTCCGACCAGGCTCTGGCCGCCCTTGGCGTAGTCGCCGATCTCCAGCTTGGTGCAGTCGGCGGTCAGCCCCGAGTCGCACGCGTACGCGACGCGTGGGGCCAGCTCGCGGCCCATCGGCGTGGCCCCGAACAGCATCACCTGCGGCTTGTGCTCGCGGACAAGGCCGGCGATCGCGGTCTTGAACGGCATCGGTGAGAACGACGCCAGCTGCGGGTGCTCGATCGCGTACACGGTGTCTGCGCCATGCGCGATGAGCTCGGCCGGCAGGTCGCCAGCGTCCGCGCAGGGCAGGACCGCGGCCACGTGCTCACCCAGGAACGCAGCGAGCTCGTGGGTCTTGCCCAGCAGCTCCAGAGAGACGGACTTGATGCCGTCCCCCTCGCGCTCCGCGAGGATCCAGAACCCGCCGCGGTAGGTTGGCTCGCGACCCTCGAGCGCGTAGGCGCCCTCCTCGTGGACCGCGGGCCCGCCGGATGCGAGGCGGTACTTGGCCTGGAGCCTGCGCAGCAGGTCGGCCGGGTCGCTGACCATCTCGCAGGTCTTGGCCCGGTCCTCGGACGGGGAGAAGATCCGGTAGACCGTCGTGCGCGAGCCCTTGATGCCCACCTTGTCCGGGGCGGCGTCGACGTCGGCGGCGCTCCAGGTGTGGATCACAGCGTTGCGTGCGGCGCGGGCGCTGTGGAACCCGCGGTAGAGCGTGTCCGTGCAGGCGGTCACGGTGACCAGGGCCGGGAAGCTCGTCGGCGTCACGTCCTCCGTGCCCTCCGCGCCGATGCGGCGGAACGTCAGCTCGGGTTCCGTGTGCACGTCCTGGCAGTACGCGACCTGGACAATGCCCAAATCCTCGGCGAGCTGCGGCGGGACCTGCGCGGTGTCACCGTCCACGGACTGCATGCCCGTCACGATCAGGTAGTCGCGGCTGCCGCCGAGAAGTTCGCGCTCGATGCGCCGGACCGCCTGGGCAAGCGAATAGGCCGTGGCAACCGTGTCGGCGCCGCCCATGACCCGGTCCGTGAGGAGGACGGCCTCGCCCGGCGCACGGGAGATGCAGTCAGCGAGAACCTCCCGGGCCTGGGGCGGGCCCATGGTCAGGTAGATCGTTTTCGCGTCGGGGTCCCCCGCCGTGATCCGCCGCGCGAACGAGAGGGCGTGGAGGTCCAGGGGGTTGAGGATGCTGTCGAGGAGTCCTCGACGCAGCGTGCCCTTCTCGCGATCCCAGGCGTCTTCGGGGATGTTGCTCACATCCGGGACCTGCTTCACGAGGACGATGCAGTGCATGACCACCTACCGGAATGGGCGCGTGGGGGCCGATCCGCGGCCAGCCCAGCCGAGGGAATGGAGGTTCTGCGGCCTGCCACCGCACCTCGTGGCCGAGGCCCGACGGTATCCGCACCGCTGAGCATAGGAACGACGAGGCGCGCTGCCGGGAGCCATTGGTCCCACGTTTCCGGCCTCCCGGTCGCCCCGTGACGTGACCCGCCACGGGACGGTCGGGCTCCTCGGCCCGCGCGGACGGCGCGGTCAGGGGATCCGATTGAACCAGAAGGCGGCCAGCCCGGCACCGCCGAGGACGGCCAGCAGGGCCGCAGCGGCGAACCACTGGGTGACCTCCAGCTCCTGCATCGTGACGCCGACGCGAGAGCCCAGGCTCTCGTAGATCGCCGCCAGGTCCTGCGAGGTGGGTGCCTCGAAGAAGCGGGCACCGGTCATGTCGGCGATCTGGCCCAGGGTCTGCGTGTCGGGCGGGACGGGGAGCGTCTCGGTCCCACCCATGCCGTTGGGGACGTCGACGACCCCGTCCTTCGTCCCCAGCGCGATCGTGTACACGGGAACGCCCCGGGTCACCGCGTCGGCCGCGGCATCGAGGGGCTCGAGCGCGCCCGTTGAATTCTCGCCGTCGCTGAGCAGGACGGTGGCGACGAGCGGCGCCGCCGCCTCGTCCGGAGAATCCGACGGTGCCGGGGCCGGCTGCCCAGGGGTCCCGGGCCCGCGGTCGGTGACACCGCCGGGCACGGGTGAGGATGGGGCGACGGCCGGTGCGCCCACGGCGCCCGTCCCAAGGGTCGCCGCCTCGAGCGACAGGGCGATCGCGTCGCCCAGCGCCGTGCCGCCGTCGGCCCGCAGGGCGTCGAGTGCCGCCAGGATCTGCGCCCGGTCCGTGGTTGGCGGCATGACCAGGCGTGCCTCCGTGGAGAACGCCACCAGGGCCACGCGGAACCCATCAGGCAGGCCGGCGACGAAGTCGGACGCCGCAGCCTTGGCCGCGGTCAGGCGGTCCGGCGCGACGTCGGTGGCAAGCATCGAGCGGGAGGTGTCCATCGTCAGCACGACCGTCGCCTCCTCGCGGGGGACGGGCACGACCATCGACGGGCGGGCGAGCGCGATGCCGAGGGCGGCGATCGCGGCCAGGTAGAACGCGGTGGGCACGTGGCGCCGCCAGGCAGGCCGGCGGGGCACCAGGTTCTCGAGCAGCGCGACGTTGGTGAACCGGACGACGTAGCGGGCACGACGGCGCTGGAGCAGCAGGTAGACGACCAGCGCGATCGGGACCAGCAGCAGGGCGAGCAGGAGCTCGGGCGATGCGAACGTCATGCGACGGAACCCCCAGCCCGCAGCTGGACCGCGAGCGATCGGAGCCACTCGCCGGACGTCGAGAGGACGATGTGGCGGGCGCCGAGGCGCCGCAGCTCGGTGGCTAGCGAGGCGCGCTCGGCCGCGGCCGCCTCTGCGAAACGGTGACGCAGGCGCCGGGATGACGTGTCGACACGGACCTCGCGGCCCGTCTCGGCATCGACCAGCGTCAGGTCGCCGACGTCGGGGAGCTCGTCCTCGCGGGGATCGCGGATCTCGACGGCGAGGAGCCCGTGACGGGCCGCGACCGGCGCCAGCAGCGGAAGCCAGTCGCGTGGCCCGCGGAAGTCCGACACGAGCGCGACGAGGCCGCCGCGCGTCCCGGTTCCGGAGAGGAAGCGCAGGGCGGCGACAGGCGAGGGATCGACCCCGTCGACCGGCCCGTCCACGTCGGACGCGGCAGCGCCCAGCACCGCGAGGAGGCCGGCGCGCCCGCCGCGCGGCGGGACGCGGCGCGTCTCGGCGGCGCCGAACGTGAGGACGCCCAAGCGGTTGCCGCGCTGCGTGGACAGGTGGCCCAGCGCCAGCGCGACGCCCTCGGCCACGTCAGCCTTGCGCCGGTCCGCGGTTCCGAAGGCCATGGATGGTGACTCGTCGAGCACGAGCCAGGTGGTCAGCGAGCGCTCGGGCACATGCACGCGCACGTGCGGGACCATCATGCGGGCCGTGACGTTCCAGTCGATCCGGCGCACGTCGTCGCCGGGCTCGTAGGGGCGGACCTGGGCGAGCTCCGTGCCGCCACCCAGCTCGTGGGCGCGGAACTCGCCGGGGACGAGGCCCCGGATCTGCCGTCCGATCGTGATGTCGAGGGCCCGCAGCAGTGCCTCGGGCGTGGGGCCTGGGCCGGGACGTGCCGGCGTGCGGGTCGCGGGTGGGCGCGGCGCGGGCGTGCGCGGCGCGAGGGCCGGTATGGTCGCGATCACGCCGACCGCTCCTCCGCGGTGATGAGCCGCGGGGCCGGCACCGCTGGCAGGATCGAATCGAGCATTCGGTCCGGGGTGACGCCCTCGGCGAGGGCCGTGAAGCTGGGCACGATGCGGTGGCGCAGCACGTCGCGGGCGAGCTCCGCCACGTCCTGCGGGATGACGTAGCGGCGGCCGCGGATCAGCGCGAGGGCCCGCGCGGCGTGGATCAGGCTGATCGAACCGCGGGGGCTGGCGCCGAACCCGATGTATTGGGCGAGCTCCGCCTGGCCGAAGCGGGCCGGCTCGCGGGTCGCGCCCACGATCGCCACCGCGTAGGCGACGATCGCCGGGTCCACGTAGACGCCCGGAGTCGCGGCCTGGAGCTGGCCGAGACCGGCGGCATCCAGGACGGGTCGAACCTCGGCGGCCGGGCGCAGCGAGCGCTCGACGACCGTCGCCTCCTCGGCCGGTGTGGGGTAGCCCACCACGACCTTCATCAGGAACCGGTCCACCTGCGCCTCGGGCAGCGGGTAGGTGCCCTCGGACTCGATAGGGTTCTGGGTGGCCATGACGAGGAACGGGCTCGGGACCCTGTGGCTCTCCTGCCCGATCGTCACCTGGCGCTCCTGCATGACCTCGAGCAGCGCTGACTGGACCTTGGCCGGCGCGCGGTTGATCTCGTCGGCAAGCAGGAAGTTGCAGAACACCGGGCCGAGCTCCGTGTCGAACGTGCCGGAGTCCGGGCGGTAGATCCGCGTGCCCACGAGGTCGCCGGGGACGAGGTCTGGAGTGAACTGGATCCGTCGGAACGAGGCGTCCAGGGCGTCTGCGAGCGTCCGGATCGTCAGGGTCTTGGCCAGGCCCGGCACGCCCTCGAGCAGCAGGTGCCCGCCGGCGAGGAGGGCGACCAGGACGCGCTCGAGCATCTGGTCCTGGCCCACGATCACGCGTCGGATCTCGAACAGGACCGCCTCGGCTGTGGCGCGGGGATCGGGCAGCGGATCGATCGTCGCGACGGGCGCGCTCGACCCACGGGTGAAGTCGGTCATGAGACCTCCTGCGCCCGTGGGCCCGGGCTGATCATGTCATTCGGGAACCGCGCAGCACCCTCCGGCGGCGCGGTCGAACCGTCATGCTGCCGGGACTTTCTGAGAGTTCCCTGAGAGCCGGTGTGCCGGGGCCGGGGCCGGACGGCCGGACGGCCGGGCCGCGGCGGGGGATCCGGGCCGCGGCGGGGGATCCCGGCCGCGGCGCCGAGGTCTGCGTTCCCCGGCATCCGCCTTGCCCTGCCCGGTTTCGTGGCGCCTGGCGCTGCCCCCGACGGTGTCGTGGTGCTCGATGCTGTCGATCGTGGCGCCAGGCGCAACACTCGCCGGGATCGAAGTGCCTATCGGCCGGCGACGCCGGGGAACGTGGCGCTGGAGGCAGCGCATCCGACGGGCTACGGGCCCCAGGCGTGCCGCAGGCCGTCAGGCGTGCCGCAGGCCCTCGAGCGCCTCCGGCGGAAACGCGGCGTCGGTGTTCCCGATGCCCAGGCAGCGGAACGTGGACTCGGCGGCATCCTCGAGCTGGAGCGCCCGCCGGTAGGCCATCGCGATCGTGTCGCCCAGGGTGGAGCAGCCGTGGTTGCCCATGATGATCGCGTCGCAGCCCCGGGCGGCCTCGGCAGCGGTGTCGGCCAGCTCGTCGCTCCCGTTATGGGCGAAGGGGACGCGCACGACCCTGCGCAGGTAGTAGGCATGGTCGAGCGTGATCAGGCGGACCTCGTGGCCGCAAGCGTCCAGGATCACCGCCGCCTGCGGGTGGAGGTGGATCACGCAGGTGACGTCCGGCCTGACCTCGTACGTCCGTGCGTGGAGCTTCCACTCGGTCGAGGCTTGCGGGTGGCCGGCGAGGACGGTCCCGTCCAGGGCGAGGACGGAGAAGTCCGCTGGACCCAGGCGGTCGAACCAGGTTCCCGCCGCCGTGACCGCGAACGCATCGCCGCCCGGGAGCCGCGCGGACAGGTTGCCGGCGGAGGCCAGGACCAGGCCGCGCCGGGCGGCGTCGCGACCAACCTCGATGAGCTCGTCGATGAGTGGTGCGAGGGGATCGGCCATGCCGCGGAG
The DNA here is from genome assembly GCA_963754485.1 of uncultured Chloroflexia bacterium. GTDB lineage: Bacteria > Chloroflexota > Limnocylindria > Limnocylindrales > CSP1-4 > CAIXZV01. The sequence continues at coordinate 236,189 of CAVWFY010000013.1, forward strand.
GGCTCCTTGGGGCTGGAGGACGTGGAACCCCCTGAGCGTACCGCTCAGCGACCACCAGGGGTGATCGCGCCAAGCGCCAGGAACCAGAAGATCAGCACGTCCTGGACGAAGTGGATGAACCAGGCCCAGGCAAGGCCCCGGGTCTCCAGCATGGACTTCGCCAGGATCCAGCCCAGGAACCACGCCAGCGCCACGCCGATGAGGCCGTACGGGATGCCGTAGAAGTGGGCGATTCCGAAGTACGCGGCAACCATCCACAGCGCCTGTCGCGCGCCCATCGGTCCCACGAGCACCGACAGGAGCGAGGCCTTGTAGGTCACCTCCTCGTTGAACGCGTTGAGGGCGGCCGCCAGCAGCACGACCGGGAGCAGCGGCAGGGCGCGGACCACGAGATCGACCGACGGCTGTCCGGACAGGACGAGGAAGGCTAGCGTGCCGAGGCTGATGGCGATGGTCAGGTTCCGCCCGAGCGCATTCCACCGGTCGCCCGGCTTCACGCCCATCCAGGCGATCGGCCCGGCCGACGCGGACGTGTCGCCCTTCGCGAGGTAGAAGGCGTGTCGGTCCCGGTGGATCGCGAACAGCACGGCCACCACGATCAGCGTCACCACCAGGTTCAGCGCCTGCTCCGCGAGCATGTAGACGCCGAACGAGGGGTCGCCGGTCAGGCTGCGGATCGCCGGCATCCGGCCCAACTGCGTGAACACGAGCCACTGCGCCCCGACCAGCGCCAGCAGCACGGCGAGGAACGGGCGCAAGGGACGCCACGCGGCAACAACCGAGGTCACAACCAGGCCCGCGACGATCACCGCGCAGGCGATGGGGCCCCGCTCGGCGAGGGTCGGCGTGAACCCCAGGAGCTCCCGGGCGACGATCACTGGCAGCAGGGACGCGGCGAGGAGGATCGTCCATGCGACCACGGTGAGTCCGGGGGCGGGTCGGGAGGTGCTGGACATGGCCCGCAGATCGTCGCCGGAACGGGGCGATCGCGGCGGGGGCAACCGGCCATGGTTTCGCGGGTCGAACGGCTCGCCGCAGCAACTCAGCGAGGTCGCCTGACGCCGTCGCCCGAACCTGCCGCTGGCTGGATCGGCCCGGAACGAGTAGATTGAGAGCGTTGCCGCCTCTTGTGGCGATGCTCCGCGTGGTCGACCCCTGCTTCTCGAACGGGCCGTGCGTCTGCATACGGGTTCGGGAAGTGGAAAGGATCTGCCCATGACTGCGGGCACGATCAAGAAGGTCGTCGCCGATCGCGGCTTCGGCTTCATCACTGCCGAGGACGGGAAGGATTACTTCTTCCACCGCGGCGCCCTCGTGGCACCGCTCGACTTCGACCGCCTGGTCGGCGGCGAGCGTGTCTCCTTCGAGATCGAGGCGAGCCCCAAGGGTCCGCGCGCGATCCAGGTGACCGAGGCCTAGTCTCGCTCGGACCGGCCGGTCCTCGTGGCTGGCCGGTCCATCGATCGGAGGCACGCGATCCCCACGACGGCCTTCGTCGCGACGTACATGCCGCATCCCTGCAGTGTCGCGACCTTCACCTATGACCTCGCGACCGCCGCGTTTCCCCGCCAGATCGTGGCCATCCACCCGCCCTCCGGACCGGACGTGTATCCGGCGGAGGTCCGCCACAAGATCCGCCGGGACGCCGAGGAGGAGTACGGGTTCATCGCGGACGCCATGAACGGCTCCGGGGTGGACGTGGTCTCGCTCCAGTTCCAGCCTGGGATCTTCGGCGGGGCCGACGGCTCGTACGTGCTGTCGCTGGTGGACGAGCTCCGCCTCCCGCTCGTGACCACCCTGCACGCCGTCCCCCGCCACCCGACGCCGGAACAGCGCCGGATCACCACGAGCCTCGTCCGGGCCAGCGACGCCACGGTCGTGCTCTCGGCCACCGCGGCCAGCGTGCTCGCACGGGCCTACGGCGTGGACCCCGAGCTGATCGAGGTCGTCCCGCACGGCGTGCCGCATCTGCCACTCGTGGACCCCGACACAATCAAGGCCAGGCTTGGCCTGGAGGGCCGGCGGGTGATCCTGAGCTTTGGGCTCCTGCGCCCCGAGAAGGGCTACGAGGTGGTGATCGAGGCCATGCCCGCCATCGTCGCAGCCGACCCGTCTGCCCTGTACGTCGTCCTCGGCGCCACCCATGCCGATGTCCTTGCGGACGGCGCCGACGCCTACCGCGGCCAGCTGGTCGCGCAGGTCGAGCGCCTCGGGCTGGCCAATCACGTCCGCTTCGAGAACCGCTTCATGGGGCGCGTGGAGCTTGCCACCTGGGTCGAGGCTGCCGACGTGTTCGTGGCGCCCTACCTCGACCTCGACCGTGTCTCGTCGGGAACGCTCTCCTACGCCATGGGGGCCGGCAAGGCGGTCGTCGCGACCTCGTTCGCCCATGCGCGCGAGCGCCTCACGCGGGGCCGCGGCACGCTCGTGGCACCTGGGTCGTCCGAGGCGCTGGGCGGGGCGGTGCTGCGGCTGCTGGGCGATCGCAAGCTGCGCGACGCCTTCGGCAAGCGCGCCTACGCCGACACGCGGGATGTCGTCTGGTCGGCAATCGGGGCGGATTATGGCCGGATCTTCACCCGGGTCGCGCGTCCCTCCGTGCGCACCCCCGCACCTGTCCGGAGGCTCGCGCCGATCGGTCGCTGAGCCGTCGTCAGCAGGCACCCGGCGCGACGCCGGCCTGCAGCAAGCGCGGATCGCGCTCAGCCAGGCGCGTCACGGGAACGAGGAGACCCGGATCGGACCATCGCCGGGCGTCCATGCCACTCCCGGCGACCCGCCCGTCCTGTCCGTCGTCCTCCGGAACGTCGTCGTCCCCTGCCCCGGGACGCTCGCCGAGCGGTGGCGTCCACGCGCGGAAACCGCTGACAATGGTGGGCGCCACGGTGGAGCCGATGCCGGCCGAGATCGTATCCATGAGCCGCCCCAGGACCGCGAACACCGTGAACGCCACGACCAGGAACGCGGTCGCAAACGCAAAGCCGACGACATCCATACCGAGCCTCGCCTGCGAGTCTCCGCATGGTGCGATCGTCGGGACTCGCGGACAAGGGGCATCGGTCGCCCATTCGCGGTCCCGTCACGTCCAGTCACCTCCCGTGGGAGGCCGGCGCCAATCGATCGCTGAGCCGTCGCCGAGCGACCTTCAGCCGGCGGCCGGACGCGTCACGGGGCCCGCGCCGCCCTGACCACCACCGGCGTCGGGATGGGCGAGGCAGACCGCGCGCGGCACTCGGAAGGTCCCCTTGTCGTAGTCGCGGACGCCGAGCTCGACGCCCACGATGCCGCGCAGGCCGCACTCGCCGCAACGGGCGACGATGACGCCGAACTCCCGCGAGAGCTGGCCGCGGCACCACGGGCAGCGGCCGCCGGTGGCGGCGTCGTCGTCCGGCAGGGCGGAGCAGCTGCGGCACACGAGCTGACCGCGGCGAGGGGACTCGGATTGGGCCTCGGATGTCGTCATGATGTGACGGTGCCCGATCGGGGCCGTGCCGGACAGGGCCGCGCGGCCCTTCCCTCAACCAAGGTCGACGGCCGGTCGGCTCGCCCCGGCTATCCTTGGGTCCTCGAGGTCGCAGGCGGGCTCCGCCTGGCACCGCCACTGGAGGAACCCCGGATGTTCTCGTTCCTGCGCCGATTCGGCACGCCCGAGATCGAACTCGCCGAGCTCGATGCCCTGCTGGCGACCGGCGCCATCCGGATCCTCGACGTGCGGGAGGACTCCGAGTTCCGCAGCGGGCACCTGCCGGGCGCCATCAGCATCCCGGTCAAGCGGCTTCCGGAGCGGGTGGGCAAGCTCAAGCGGGACAAGCGGTACGCGGTGATCTGCCAGTCCGGCAGCCGGAGCCGTGGGGCCACCAACTTCCTGCTCGACGAGGGCTTCGAGGGCACGGTCTCCGTGCGCGGCGGGACCGGCGCCTGGGCACGCAGCGGCCGGCCGATCGTCCGCTGACAAGGTGCTGACGTGACAGCCATCGAGTCGCACGACGCACCTGCGACAGGCAAGTGGCCGGCGCTCGTCGTCTCCGGACCCGGCGACCAAGGTCCCGCTCGAGCCTTGAGCGCGCCGTGACCGGCAAGGCGGAGCAGATCACCGCGCCCGTTGCGTACCACGCCGAGGGGCCGGTCTGGGTCGACCGGCTCCACTGGGTGGACATGCTGGCAGGAGACGTCCTCTCGCTGGGATCGGACGGCGCGGTCGACCGGCGGCACGTCGGTTCGGTGGTGGCCGCCATCCGCCCTCGCACAGCCGGCGGCTTCGTGTATGCCGTCGAGCGCGGCTTCGCGCTTGATGATGGGATTGGCGCGCCGATCCGCAGATTGCCGGACCTCTGGACCACCGATGCCATGCGCATGAACGAGGGCGGATGCGATCCGGACGGTCGCTTCTACTGCGGGTCCATGGCCTATGCCCTGACTCCTGGCGCGGCCTCGCTGTACCGGCTGGATCCCGGTGGCGGCGTGGCGATGGTCCTCGCTGACCTCACGATCTCCAACGGGCTCGAGTGGAGCCCGGACGGGCGGCTGGCCTACTACGTCGACAGTGCGACGCGGCGGATCGATGTCATGGACTACGACCGCGATCATGGCCTCACGAACCGCCGGCCGTTCGTGGCCGTCGAAGGTGGCTCTCCGGACGGGCTGACGGTGGACACGGAGGGTGGCATCTGGGTCGCCATCTGGGGAGGCAGCGCCGTCCACCGCTACACCCCGGACGGCGCGCTCTCCGAGGTCATCGAGCTCCCCGTGACACAGGTGACGGCCTGCACGTTCGGGGGTGCCGACCTGGACGAGCTCTTCATCACCACCTCGCGGGAAGGGTTGCCTGCGAGCGAGGAGCCGGCCGCAGGGTCGCTGTTCCGCGTCCGGCCCGGGGTCACCGGCCGTCCGGTTCGCCGCTTCGCAGGGTGACGACATGCCCTGCCCGCTGCCCGACTCCCCCCAAGGTCGGCCCGCCTGACGCGGGTTCGGCGCCGGGGGCCCGTGACGCGGTCGTCCGCTGATCTCGCCCGCGATCAGGCCCGAGTCGGTCAGGATCGACCGAGCACCACGTCGATCCCGGCCAGCACCAGTTCGAGGTTCGATGCCGACAGGCTCCCCACGCGATCCGTCAGGGCGTCGCGGTCGATCGTCACGACCTGGGACACGTTGGCCACCGAATCCTTCGGCAGCCCGGTGGCACGGGCGGGCAGGAGCACGTTGCCCGGAGCATCGGCCCATCGGAGGTTGCCGGCCAGGCTGACGCACACGACCGTCCGCAGCGAGCTGCGGTTGAACGCCTGACCCTGGACCACGACCACCGGGCGATGGAAGCCCGGCTCGGACCCGGCCGGCTCGCCGAGGTCGGCCCACCAGATCTCGCCCTGGGCGATCACGACTCGGCCGAGCCGAGCGTGCGGCGAGAGGCAGCGGCCGTGAATGCCTCCCCGTCCGGCTGGCCGACATCGGCCACGACGGCATCGATGCCGACCGTCACCTCGTCGGGCGCATGGCGGGCGACGTACTCCCGGAGGGCGGCGCTGTAGACCTCGCTCCGGGACCGGCGCGAGCGACGGGCGAGGCGGTCGACCTGGGCGAACAGGTCGTCGGGAACGGATACCGCGGTCTTCATACCCGGAGTATAACCGTGGTCGATACCCGTTGGTCGAGACCGCATGACTGCGTCCCGCACGGGCGCGATACCCTCCGAGGGCGGTGACGTGGGCCATCACCCAGGACGGCGCATCCGGCGGCGAGCAAGGCAGGCGAGGCGGTGCAGTCATGACCAGCGAGCAACCGTTCGGCGAGATCGACGGCCGGCCGGTGCGAACGTTCCAGATTGACGGCGGCGCGGGCGTCACCGCCCGGCTCACGGACTACGGCGCGCGCCTCACGGAGCTCCACGTCCCCGGGCGTGACGGACAGACCGCCGACATCGTGCTCGGCTTCGACGACGCGCATGCGTATGCCGAGTCGCCGACCTACGCGGGGGCGACGGTCGGGCGGTACGGCAACCGGATCCGCCGCGGACGCTTCACCCTCCTGGGCACGGACTACCAGGTCGACTGCAACGAGAAGGACAACCATCTCCACGGCGGCAGGCACGGCTGGGACAGCCGCACCTGGGACGCGGAGGCGGCAGCCGACGGCGCCTCGATCACGTTTCGCACCACCAGCGCCGACGGCGAGATGGGATTTCCGGGCGCCTGCGCGGTGAGCAGCACCTACGCGCTCACCGGCACCCGGCTGCGGATCACGATGGAGGCCGTGCCCGACGCCACCACCCCCATCAACATGGTCCACCACTCGTACTTCAACCTGGCCGGCCATGCGTCGGGCGACGTGCTGGACCAGCAGATGCGGATCGCGGGCGACTTCTACCTTCCGGTGGATGGCGAGCTCCTGCCGACCGGCGAGGTCCTCGCCGTGGCCGGCACGCCGTTCGACTTCCGGGAGCGGCACGCCATCGGGCTGCACCTCGACGCGCTTGGATCCGTGGGCGCCGATGTCGTCGAGGGCGGCAGCGGCTGGGATCACAACTGGTGCCTGCGCGGAGCCGACGCGGACGGCCTCGTCGAGGCGGCGGAGATCCACGACCCCGCGTCGGGCAGGACGCTCCGGCTACGCACCACCGAGCCCGGCCTCCAGGTCTATATCGGCGGCTACCTCGACGACTCCATCGTGGGCAAGGGCGGCAGACGCTACTGCCGGTACGCCGGCTTCACCCTGGAGACGCAGAAGTTCCCTGATTCGCCGCGGCATGCCCACTTCCCGACGACGATCATCCGGGCGGGGGAGGTCTACCACCACGAGATGGCGTTCGACTTCTCCGTCGATTGAGTCACTGCGCCTGCATGGACCGGCTGCTGGCCCGCACGATCAGCGTTGGCTGCAGGAGCGTTGCGGACGGGCACAGGGTCTCGCGCTTCCTCGGTTGACGCTCGTGCCGGATCCAGCGATCGAGCTCCTCGACGGCCAGCGCCCCGGCATCACGGAGCGGCTGGTGGACGGTGGTCAGCGACGGCCAGAAGTGGGACGACTCCGCCATGTCGTCGACACCGACCACGGAGAGATCGTCGGGGATCCGTCGACCGGCCTGGTGCGCGGCGTGGAGGATGCCGAGGGCCATCTGGTCGTTGCTGGCGAAGATCGCGTCGACGTCCGGGAGCGCTTCGAGCACCCGCTCCAGTGCGATCTCTCCGCTCATGACACCCCAGTCGCCCTCCACGACCAGCCGATCACCCTCGGCGATCCCGTGGACCTCGAGCACCTCGCGCCAGCCCTCGAGCCGCTCCTGGGCCTCCCACCAGTCGAGCGGGCCCGTGATGATGGCGACGCGCCGCGCACCGCCGGTGATCAGGTGCTCCGTGGCCACGCGGCCGATGGCCCGGTTGTCGATGCCGATGGATGGCCATGGTGTCTCGCCGGCCATCCCGCCGACAAGGATCACCGGGACAGGGGGGTTCGGGCTACCCTCGCGTGACCATCCCCGGTTGCCGCCGATCTCGGCGATGGCCCAGATGATGCCGTCCACCTGGCGCCCGACAAGCCCGTTGAGAATGCCGTCCACGTCCAGCGTCCCCGGTTCGTGGAGCAGGGTCAGCGAGATCGCGTAGCCAAGCTCGGCAGCCCGTTGCTCGATCCCGGTCAGCAGGCGCGACGGCCCGAAGTAGTCGAGTCCGTAGGTCACGACGCCGAGCGTATGGCTGCGGCCCTGCGTGAGCCCACGGGCGAGCATGTTCGGGGCGTAGCCCGTGTCCAGGATGACCTGCTGGACCCGCTCGAAGGTCTCGGCGGCAACATCCGGCCGGTTGTTCAGGACGCGCGAAACGGTCTGGGTCGAGACCCCGGCCGCATCGGCCACTTCCCTGATCGTGACACGGCGTGGTGCGCTCATGAGCCCTCACATCGCCGACGAGGAGCCGCGCTCCGCCCTTGACGCCCCGACGACCGCGATGTTACCGTTCCCGTTACCGGTACCGTTATCGCTAACGGGAACGGTAACAGAACACCGGACCACCCGCAAGCGCAGGTCTCTCGACGAGGGTTCCCGAGCCGCATGTCGGAGCGCGACGGCATCATTGGGCAAGCCTACCCGCCCGCGCGGGTCCAGGCGGCTGCTCGCGCCCGCCACCCCCAACCGGCCCAGCGCGCCCTGTGCATCGGCCCTGTGCGGTGACGCTGGAGGAGGTGCCGATGGTGCCACCCGCTTCCTGAGCCCGACCCGGCGATGACCTCGGCCATTCGACGGCCGGCCACCGCGGTCTCGGCAGTCCGACTGCTCCCCAATTCCTCATCCGTGTGTCGCGCTCGACGCACACCCTCGGAGGTCAAACGGTGACACGTTCCCGAAAGCTCATTCCGATCGCCAGCGCGCTGATGGTCCTGTCCGTGGCGATCACTGCCTGCGGCTCCGGGTCGAGTTCCCCGTCGGCCGCGGCCGCCAAGACCTTCAAGGACCTCGGGGTCGGATTCATCCAGACCGGCTCCGAAGGCGGCTGGCGCGCGGCCAACACGGCGTCGTTCAAGGACGAGGCTGAGAAGCTGGGCCTGAACCTCAAGTTCTACGACGCCCAGAACAAGATGGAGAACCAGCTGACGGCGTTCCGCCAGTTCATCGCGGATGACTCGGTGAACGTCATCATCCTTGCGGCGCTCGAGGCGGCCGGCTGGGACGATGTCCTCAAGGAGGCCAAGGCCAAGGGCAAGACCGTCGTCCTCCAGGACCGCCGGATCGACGCCCCCGAGGACCTCTACGCCACCTACATCGGCTCGGACTTCACCCTTGAAGGGCGCAAGGCCGCCGACGAGATGTGCAAGCTGCTCGAGGGCAGCGACAAGAAGAACGTCGTCGAGCTCGTCGGTAACGTCGGGCTCCTCGGCGGCCATCGACCGCGGCAAGGGCTTCCGGGAGAACATGGGTGCCTGCGGCATCACGATCACCGAGAGCCAGACGGCCGACTGGGACTCCACCAAGGGCAAGGCCGTCACCGAGGCCTTCCTCAAGAAGAGCAAGGACATCCAGGGCGTGTTCGCCCAGAACGACGAGATGGGCCTCGGCGCCGTGCAGGCCCTCCAGGAGGCCGGTCTCAAGCCGGCCGAAGACGTCAAGATCATCACCGTCGACGCCACCAAGGGCGCCTTCCAGGCGATGATCGACGGCACCATCAACACCGTCGTCGAGTGCAACCCGCTCCTCGCCCCGCAGGTCTACGATGCCGCCCTCAAGGCGGTCAACGGCGAGACCCTCCCGAAGTGGATCCCGAGCACCGAGGGCGTCTTCCAGGCCGCTGACGCCGCGAAGCTCCTCCCGGACCGCCAGTACTGAGCCTGTGACGGCCCTGCCCTCCACCGGGGGGCAGGGCCGTACTCTGTCCCTATCGTCCACTCATCCCAGCTAGCGCAGGTACGTCCGTGGCAGACGTGGACACGCTCCTGTCCATGCACGGTATCGACAAGGGCTTCCCCGGGGTCCAGGCCCTGCAGGGCGTTGACTTCGACCTGCGCGAGGGCGAGATCCACGCCGTCGTCGGGGAGAACGGGGCCGGCAAATCGACCCTGATCAAGGTCCTGACCGGGGTCGAGCGGCCGGATGCCGGGACGATCACCTACGCAGGACAGGACATCCACGTCCGGTCGCCGCAACACGCCCAGTCCCTGGGCATCAGCACGGTGTACCAGGAGGTCAACCTCTGCCCGAACCTGTCGGTCGGGGAGAACATCCTCATCGGCCGGGCTCCACGCCGCCTCGGCCGGATCGACTCGCGCGCGCTCCACCGACAGGCTGACGAGATCCTTCGCGGTCTCGACGTCGAGATCGACGTCAGCCAGCCGCTCGGCTCCTACCCGGTCGCGATCCAGCAGATGGCGGCGATCGCCCGGGCGCTCGAGATCGCGTCGGCCCGGATCCTGATCCTGGACGAGCCGACGTCGAGCCTCGACGCGCACGAGACCGAGCAGCTCTTCCGGGTCATGCGCAAGCTCAAGGCCGCGGGCCTCGCGATCGTGTTCATCACCCACTTCCTCGACCAGGTGTACCAGGTCGCCGACCGGATCACAGTCCTGCGCAACGGAAGGCTGGTCGGGACCTACGCGGCGGCCGAGATGCCGCGCTTCGAGCTCATCACGAAGATGCTCGGGCGCGAGCTCACCGAGCTCGACGACATGGCCAAGGTCAAGCTCGCCGGCGGCCAGGGTGGCGAGGGCGCGACGAGGCTCGTGGCCACGGGGCTGGGCCGGACGGGCTCCATCGAGCCGTTCGACCTCGAGCTCCGCGAGGGCGAGGTCGTGGGCCTGGCCGGCCTGCTCGGGTCGGGACGGACCGAGATCGCCGACCTCCTGTTCGGCATCGACAAGCCCGACAGCGGGACGATCACGGTCGACGGCAAGCCGGTCCAGCACTTCTCGCCGCTGCACTCGATCGGCCGCGGGATCGCGCTGTGCCCGGAGGATCGCAAGGCCGAGGGGATCATCGACGACCTGACCGTGCGCGAGAACATCGTCCTGGCGGTGCAGGCGGGCCGGGGCTGGCTGCGCTACCTGAGCCCGGCGGCCCAGTACGCGATTGCCGACGAGTACATCAAGCTGTCTGAAGATCGCGACGCCCGACGCGGACCAGCTGGTCGGGAACCTCAGCGGCGGCAACCAGCAGAAGGTCATCCTCGCCCGCTGGCTGGCGACGAACCCCCAGGTGCTCATCCTCGACGAGCCGACCCGAGGCATCGACATCGGCGCCAAGTCGGAGGTCCAGCGGCTGGTGCTGGAGCTGGCCTCCGAAGGCAAGTCGTGCGTGTTCATCTCGTCCGAGCTGGAAGAGGTCCTGCGCACCAGCCACCGGATCGTCGTGCTCCGGGACCGGGCCAAGGTCACGGAGTTCGAGGGCGAGGTCGACGAGCAGTCGATCATGCAGGCGATGGCGGGGGTCGATCGTGACCTCGCCTAGGCGCGCGTCGCTCGCCCGGCGGTTCGGCGAGAGCAAGGTCCTGTTCCCGCTCATCGCCCTCGGCCTGATCCTGATCTTCGACTGGTTCGCGGTGCCCGGGTTCTTCGCGCTCGACACGGTCGACGGCCACCTGTTCGGGAACCTCGTGGACATCCCGCGCAACGGGTCGACCATCATGCTGCTCGCCATGGGCATGACGCTCGTGATCGCGACCGGAGGGGTCGACCTGTCGGTCGGCGCGATCATGGCAATCTCGGCGTCGGTGGCCGCGATCATGATCCAGCCGGACCTGCAGACGCTGTCCCACGATCCGGACTTCACCCAGTTCCCGCTGCCCGTCGTCGTCCTCGTGACCCTGTTCGTCGCGATCCTGTGCGGCCTGTGGAACGGGGTCCTGGTCGCCTACGCCGGGATCCAGCCCATGGTGGCGACCCTGATCCTGATGATCGCGGGGCGAGGGATCGCCCAGCTCATCACCAGCGGCATCCGCGTCCAGATCTTCTACGAGCCGTATGCCGTGTTCGGCAACGGCTGGTTCGTGCTCCCGGTCTCGCTGTTCATCGTCGCCATCGTGTTCGTGCTCGCGTGGCTTGGCACCCGGCGGACGGCCCTCGGGACCTTCACGGAGGCCGTCGGGATCAACGCGCGGTCGAGCTTCTATGCCGGCATCGACGAGAAGCGCGTCAAGCTGATCGCCTACATCTTCTGCGGCCTGTGCGCAGGGATCGCCGGCCTCGTGGCCAGCTCGGCCATCCGGACGTCCGACGCGAACAACATCGGGCGGGACTTCGAGCTCGATGCGATCCTCGCGGTCGTGATCGGCGGAACGGCACTGGGCGCCGGCGGGCGTTTCTCGCTGTTCGCCAGCATCGTCGGTGCCCTGGTGATCCAGGCGATCACCACGTCGATGTACGCCGTGGGGGTCCCGGCCAGCGGCCTGCTCGCGATCAAGGGCTTCGTGGTCATCCTCGTGATCCTGCTGTTCTCGGTGCAGGTGCGCGACTGGGTTCGTGGCCTCACCCTCCGACGGAGCGCGGCGTCGTGATGGAGCGCATCCCCGGCCGCCTCGGTCGTTACCGGCGGTTCGCCCCGGTCGCCGTGACGGTGACTCTGTTCTTCGTGGCCTACGTGTACGGGGCGCTCGCCTACGACGCGATGCGCGACCCGCAGGTCTTCCTGAACATGCTCCGGGCGATGCCGTTCCTCCTGATCAGCGCCATCGGGATGACGTTCGTCATCGTCTCCGGCGGGATCGACCTGTCCGTCGGGGGCGTGGTCGCCCTCACGACCGTCGCCTCGGCCGCGCTGCTGCGGGGCAACGGCATGGATCCGTGGCTCGTGATGGCCCTGATGCTGCTCATGGGCATGGCGTTCGGCGCCGTGATGGGGTTCTTCATCACCTATCTCAAGGTCCAGCCGTTCATCGCCACGTTGGCCGGCCTGTGGGTGGCCCGCGGCCTGTCCTTCTTCATCAGCGACAACGCGATCCCGATCCGCAACCGCCTGTACGAGGTCCTCTCGGGGACCAAGCTGCTGATCCCGGGCCTGGCCGATCCGGTCACCAAGCAGGGTGAGTTCGTGTCGATCCTGGTCGTGGTCGAGCTGCTGATCCTGGTCGTCGCGATCTTCGTCGCGCACTACACGGGCTTCGGACGCGCGGTCTACGCGATCGGCGGCAACGAGCTCTCGGCGCGCCTCATGGGCCTGCCGGCCAACAGGACCAAGATGCTCGTCTACACCCTCAGCGGCCTGTGCTCGGCGCTGGCCGGGATCGCGCTCAGTATCGACGTCGGTTCTGGCCACGGGTCCTATGCGATGGGGATGGAGCTCACCGTCATCGCTGCGGTGGTCATCGGCGGGACGCTCCTGACGGGCGGCGTGGGCTACGTGTTCGGGACCCTGTTCGGCGTCCTCGTCATCGGCGTCATCCAGACCCTGATCCAGTTCAACGGGCAGCTCAGCTCGTGGTGGACGCCGATCGTGGTGGGCGCGCTGACCCTCGTGTTCATCGGCATCCAGAGCTTCCTCGCCACGGACGGGAAGGTGCGCCGGTCGATCCGCTCGCGCTCCAGCGCGACGCCACCGGCCGTTGGCTCGACCCCAGGGGAGGATCCGGCATGAGATCCAACCGTGGCGCGGGCCTGGCGCTCGTCGCGACCCTCGTGCTCGGAGCCTGTGACTACGTGGTCCTGCCGCCCGAGGCGAGCGGCGAGGTCGACAGCTCAGCCGGCTGGGGCGCAGCGGCGACGAGCGTCGGCCCGACGGACGCCGGCGACCTAGCGGTCGAGCTCACGATCCGCAACGACACCGCAGTCTGGAGCGCCATGGAGGCGACCGGGTCGGCCGTCCTGACCGCCGGCGACGGGACGACATCGGACTGCGCGACGGTCAAGGTCGGGAGCGGCGGCCACCGGCTGGCACCCGGCCTGCAGATGCGCGGCTACCAGGCCGGACCGAAGAAGACCCCGACGACGGAGCTCATCCGCGTCGAGTGCGCCGGCGCGACGGCCGGCCCCGGGTCGAAGCTCGCCATCGACTACAGCTACGTCACCGGCGAGTACAACTACTACGACCCGGACGCGACCAAGGTCGAGGCGACGCTCGAGATCCCGCTCGATCCGACCGCGACCGGGCTCCAGTACCCGATCGCGGTCCCGATCGACGGCCTAGTGCAACCACCGGATCTCGAGATGACGGCGATCAACGGGGTCACGCTCGTGCTCAAGGCCATCCGCCGGTCAGCCCAGGGCCTGGAGCTCGACTGGCAGACGACGAACCCGGGCGAGTATCCCGCTTCGGTGCACATCGGCACCCCACCGGTGATCGGCGACGACGGCGTGATCTACGGCTACTACGAGAGCCCGGACCTCGCGTCCGTGCCGCTGACACCCGCCGGCGGGACGGCCGAGTGGACGACGAGCGTGGCGGTCCCCGAGAGCGTCTCGGACCTGCACCTGCTGCTCTCGGTCGAGTCCAAGAAGCAGCGGCTGTTCACGAACTACCTGCTGGACCTCACGGGCGCCGCCGTCCCCTAGCGATCACGCCGAGGGCGCCCTGCTACGCGCCGAGGTCGGCGAGGAACTCGGCCGGCGTCCGCACGGGCACCCGCGGCGCGAGCGACGTGAGGTGGACGTCGCCCGACACCAGCAGGGCTCGCTCGGCGGCCGCCAGGGCGACGAGGTAGTCGTCACCGGGATCCTCGGAGCGGACGGGCGGCAGGCCGCCAGGGTCTGCGGCCAGCTCAGCGGCGCCGCCGAGCCAGGCCACGAACGCGTCCGCGTCCGCCGGTAGCACGAGCCGCTCGAGCTTCGGGTAGGCGAGGGCTCGTCGAACCTCCGCCAGGAGCAGCGGCGAGACGACCAGGTCGAACGCGCCGGCCTGCCACGCGAGCACCAGGCGTGCGGGGGTGCCCCGTGGCGAGAGGATCGCCGAGATCAGGACGTTCGCGTCGAGGATGGCACGCACTGGCGCGTCAGCCGCGCGTTCGGTGCTGGGCCTCGATAGCCAGCGCGCGCGCCTCGTCCTCGTCGAGGTCGTTCGTCGCCCACAGCCGGTCGAGCAGGTCGAGGCCGAGGTCACGCCGGAGCGCCTCCTCGATCACGTCGCTGTCCCCCTTGCCGAGACGGGCGGCACGGACCTTGACGGCGCGCAGCACCTCCGGATCGATCGTCAGAGTCGTGCGTACCTTCGTCATCGATGCATCATAGCATCACGATGCGCATGGGTCGCCACATCTGTAGTCCAAGTTTCCGCCGGCCACCGGCAGCCTGCCCATTGCGCTGAGTGCCTCGAGTGCTCGCGAGCCTCTTTCGGGCCGTGTTCACCCTAGAGGCAGCTGTGGGCTCCGCAGAACCCCCGTGGGTCGCCAGTACATGGACGAAAGTGACGCCCATGGCGATCCCGCAGCGCAACGTGCGCGGTCCGCGAGGGCGCCGACCGACAGGGACAGCGAGCTGGAGTCTGGTCCTGGCGAGAGGAGGCGCGCCTCCGACCTCGTCGCCTGCGGGGCTGAGCGGCCTTCTACAGGGCCTCGTGCTCCGTGCGGGCGATGATCTCGTCCTGGAGCTCGCGCGAGAGGTCGCAGAAGTAGTCGCTGTAGCCCGCCACCCGGACGATCAGGTCCCGGTGGGCGTCCGGGTTCGCCTGCGCCTCGCGCAGGGTGTCGATGCTGACCACGTTGAACTGGATGTGGTGGCCACCGAGCCCGAAGTAGGTGCGGACCAGGCCCGCCAGCTGGGCGATGCCCTCCTCGCCCGCGATCAGCCCCGGGTTGACCTTCATGTTGAGGAGCGTGCCGCAGGTCCGTGCCTGGTCCATCTTCGCCGCCGAGCGGAGCACGGCGGTGGGCCCCAGCCGGTCCGCACCCTGGACGGGCGAGATCCCCTCGGAGAGCGGCGTCGTCGCCCGGCGCCCATCGGGGGTGGCCCCGGTCAGCCCGCCGAAGTAGACGTGGCAGGTCGTGGGCAGCATGTCCACGCCGTAGGTGCCGCCCCGGCCGTTCGGCCGGCCGTCGATGGCGTCCACGAAGGCCCCGAACGACCCGCCGCATGACCTCGTCCGCGGCCTCGTCGTCGTTGCCCCACTTGGGCGACCGGTTGAGGAGCCGCTGGCGCAGCGGCTCGCGGCCCTCGAAGTCCGCGTCCAGCGCGGTCACGAGCTCGTCCATCGACACGCCGCCGTCGAACACCTGGGCCCGCAGGGCGGCGAGGGCGTCGGTCACGGTGCCGATGCCCACACCCTGGATGTAGGTGGTGTTGTAGCGGGCACCGCCCGCGTTGTAGTCCATCCCCTTCGCGATGCAGTCGCTGGTGATGATCGACAGGAATGGCGCGGGCATGGCGTCGGCGTAGACGCCCTCGATGAGGGCGTTGCCGCGGATCTTGATCTCGACGAAGTGGCGGAGCTGGGCCGTCCAGGCGGCGAACAGGTCGTCGAACGTGGCGAAGTCACCCGGATCCCCGGTGCGCGGCCCCAGCTGCCGGCCGGTCCGGGGATCGAGGCCGTCGTGCAACGCGAGCTCCAGGATCTTGGGCAGGTTGAAGTAGCCGGTGAGGACGTACGCCTCCTTGCCGTAGGCGCCGGTCTCCACGCAGCCGCTGGTGCCGCCCTCGCGCGCGTCCTCGACGCTCTTGCCCTTGCGCAGCAGCTGGGTCACGACCCCGTCCGCGTTGAACAGCGCCGGGTATCCGTAGCCCTTGCGGACGACGCGACAGGTCTCGCGCAGGAAGTGGTCCGGCGTGACCCGCGACAGCTGGACGTTGGGGCTGGGCTGGACCAGGTGCAGCTCGTCGATGACCTCCAGGAGCAGGTACGACACCTCGCCCACGCCGTCGGTGCCGTCACGCCGGATGCCGCCGAGGGCGATGCCCGCGAAGTCCGTGTAGGTCCCGCTCTCGGCGGCCGTGACGCCCACCTTGGGCGGCGCCGGGTGGTTGTTGAACTTGACGAACAGGCAGCCCGAGCAGCTCCTTCGCCCCCTCGCGGGTCAGGGTGCCGTCCGCGAGCCCGCGCTGGTAGAAGGGCTCCAGGTGCTGGTCGAGGTGCCCGGGCGAGTAGGCGTCCCAGCCGTTGAGCTCGGTGATCACCGCCAGGTGGCAGAACCAGTACATCTGGATCGCTTCCCGGAAGTCACGGGGGGCGTGCGCCGGGACGCGACGGCAGACGGCCGCGATGCGCTCGAGCTCGGCGCGGCGGGCGACATCGGGTTCGTCGATCGCGAGGCTTCCGCCAGCTCCGCATGGCGCTCCGCGAAGCGCACGACGGCGTCCGCGGCAATGTGCATCGCCCGCAGCTCCTCGAGGCGCCGGCTGGCCAGCGGGTCCACACCGACCTGCACGGCGGCGGCAGCCGCGTCGATGTCGGCCGCGAAGCCGTCCATGCCGCGGGCGTAGATCTTGCCGTCGGCCACCGTGTGGCCCGGCGCCCGCTGTTCCATGAACTCCGTGAACAGGCCGGCCTCGTAGGCGTCGTGCCACTCGGGAGGCAGGATCTCGAACAGGCGGTCACGCAGGCTGCGGCCGCGCCAGTACGGGATGACCTCGTCCTCGTAGGCGGCGATGACGTCCTCCGGGACGTCGTAGTGCGTCAAGGGGCGGCTGTCCAGGATCCGGAGGTCGTCCGTGCTGTGGCAGGTGAGTTCCGGGAACAGAGGGGTGGCCTTGGGCGCCGGGCCCCGCTCGCCCACGATCAGCTCGCCGGGCTCGATCGTGATCGTCTTGCGCTCGCACAGCTCGCGGAAGGCGAGCGCCCGCAGGACCGGCGTGGAGTGGCGGCCGAGATGCTCCCGGTAGAACCGGGTCAGGATCAGCGAACGCTCGGCGCTGATGGACGGCGGGGTGGCGAGGCTCCGCTCGCGCAGCTCCGTGACCCGTGCATTCATCCCGTCAGCCTCCCACGCGCACATCGAGGTCGAACGAGGCCAGGACCGCCACGGCCCGCTCGATCTCGCCGGTTGTCGGGGACGCGATCTCGCTCATCGGGTTGGCCAGCCCCATCCGCTCGTACTTCGCGGAGGCGATCCGGTGGTACGGAAGGACGTGGATCCTGCGCGTCCGGCGGAGCCCGCCGACGAACCGGCCCACGGCCTCGAGGTTGGTGTCGTCGTCATTGTGACCCGGAACGAGCGGCAGGCGGAGCCAGACCTCGGCGCCGGCGGCGTCGAGCGCACGCAGGTTGCGCAGGATGGGCGCCAGGGGCACGCCCGTGAAGGCGGCGTGTCGGGCCGGGTCCATCACCTTGAGGTCGTAGAGGAACAGGTCCGTCACTGCGGCCACGCGCAGCAGCGTCCGCTCGGTCGCGTAGCCGCTCGTGTCCACCGCAGCGTGGTAGCCCTTCGCGCGGGCCGCCTCGAGCATCGCCAGCAGGAACCGCCACTGGAGCAGCGGCTCCCCGCCGGAGAAGGTCACGCCACCCCCGGACTGGTCGTAGAAGGGCCGGTCCGCGTCGATGGCGGCCAGGAGCTCGGGGACGGTCATCTCGCGGCCGATCGTCTCGCGGGCGCGCGTCGGGCAGGCGCCCACGCACGAGCCGCAGGCGAGGCAGACGCCGGGATCGGGCATGACCCCGCCTTCCGCGAGGCCTAGCGGGCACGCCTCGCGGCACGCGGCGCAGCCGATGCAGCGGCTGCCGAAGACGCGCAGCTCCGGGCTCGCGTTCATGCTCTCCGGGTTGTGGCACCAGGAGCAGCGCAGCGGGCAGCCCTTGAGGAACACCGTGGTCCGGATGCCCGGCCCGTCGTGGAGGGAGTAGCGCTGCACGTCGAACACGACGCCGGTCGGCCGGTCGGCGCCGTTGCGGCGCGCTGGCGCGGCAGTCGTACTCGTGTCGGTCATGGTCGAATGCATCAGGGCTGGAACCGTATCAGCCGCGCCGCCCGCCCCGCTACGGTCCGCCGGCCTGCTCCTGCTTCGCGATCCACGACTCCCGCGATGCCCAGGCCGCGCCGAACGGCACTTGCCGCTGGGGCGCGATGGGCGCACGTTCCGGGCGACGTCTCGCGAATGGGTGCGGCCGCTTGGCGGTCGTGGAGGTGGGCGATGCGAGTCGCGGGAGCGCTACGCCGGTTCGACGTCGTTCTTGTCGCGGCCGTGGTCCTCACGGGGTGCAGCGGAGCCGTGCCTGAAGCCCCTGCGCCCACCGACTTGGCCCCGTCGGCCTCCTCGACACCCTCGCCCGAGCCGACTCCGGCGCCGACGACCGACGTGACGGTCGTCTGCCCACCGCCTGCGCAGGGGGCGAGCGCCTCCCCCGCTGAGCCGGGTGCGTGGCCAGGGCTCAACCGGCCGGCGGGCCTGTCGGAGGCCGGCGACGCCGAGACCGCCGAGCTGGTCGCGGCGATCGGTAACCCCGACACGGGCTCGCCCTCGCCGGCCTGGGAGGCGTTCGAGGCAGCGCTCAAGACCGGCGACGCGGAGAGGATCCGGGCGAGCGCCGAGACCGTGATCGGGCACCTTCGAGCCGCCTGCGCCGCCGTCGCCCCGTACTTCGAGCAGCCTGGAGCCGGCGCGTGGTCGACGGACGTGCGTGGCCTCTTCGACGGTGTCGCCGGAGCCGTCGCCGCGATGAGTGGCGCCGCCATCGGGCGCGACGAGGCGGGGCTCGATGCAGGGCGGGCACAGATGCAGACGGCGCTCCTGGACCACTTCTACCAGTCGTTCAAGATGAGCGACCCCGAGGCGTACCGGATCTATCTCCAGGACAGCCAGTGGTCGGCGACCGCCTCGCACGTCCGATGGATGATCGGCGAGGTGGGGCGCGCCTTCGACGACGACCCCGCAACGATGTGGCTCGCGGGCGACGTCCCGGCACCCCAGTGGATCGAGCTCGACTTCGGCATGGAGGTGCCCGTCGCCGGGATCCGCCTGTTGACCTACCAGGAACCCGCCGGCGCGACGGACCACCGCGTCGCCGTGCGGACGGCGGCGGGCACGGAGACAGAGCTCGTGCGGTTCACGGGCAACACGAGCGACGGGCAGTGGCTCGAGTACACCGCCGAGGCTCCGGTACCGGACATCCGGTACGTCCGGGTCACCACCCTCGCGACCCCGTCCATGATCGGGTGGCGCGAGGTCGAGGTCAGCCTCGCCCCAGCCTCGGCGCCCGGGGCGTGCCCGGCGTCGACGACGGCGATCACGACCGTTGTGCGGACGAAGGCTGACCCATCGACGGGAGCGTCCGACCCGGCGCTCGCGGTCGACGGGAACGAGGCGACCGGCTGGGATCCGGGTCCGGTCCGCGGTGTGGAGGGGGCCCGGGGCTGGATCCGGGTGTGGTATGGGAGCCAGGTCCGCATCTCGGAACTGCGGGTCCTGCTCGGTCCCGGCTCCGCGGCGGCGAAGTACGAGGTCCTGGTGTTCCCGCCGGGGAGCTCGGGAACCAGCTCGGCATGCTTGAGCCGGTCCCGGCCGACGGCGGGTGGGTCAGCCTCGCCGGCCCCAACCCGTGTCTCCCGTACGAGTCGGTCTACATCCGGGTGAGCTCCGAGGAACCGGCCGGGGTGATCCGCGAGATCCAGGTCATCGGAACCCCCGCCCCGTAGCGGCGGCAGCCACCTCGCTCGGTGCCGACGCGAGAGGCTCCCGGCAGCGGGGCCTCGCTGGGACGTGGAAGCCTCGGCAAAGCCCGCCCTACGGTCCGCCGGCCAGTTCCTGCTTCGCGATCCACGACTCCAGCACCACCCGGTGGCGGTCCTGCAGCTTGACCAGGGCGCGCTTCGCGGTGAGGAACTCGCTCACCTCGTCGAAGCTCATGCCCTCTGTCTTCATGAGGTACGCGGCGAGGACCGTAGCCGACCGGCCGCGCCCCTTGGCGCAGTGGATCAGCACCGTCCGCCCCTCGCCCACCCACGCCGTGATCGCCTCGACGGCGTCGGTCAGGATCTCCTCGTCGGGGACCGTGACGTCCGGCACGAAGTACTGCCGAAGGGCGATGTCGTGCTCCGCGAAGAACGCTGCTTCGGCCTCCCGCTCGGCGCGCATGTCCACGACGCCCGTGATGCCGAGGGCGAGGATCTCCTCGAAGTCCCGGCCGTAGGTCGGCGCGCCGCCGAGCCACAGCCGGGGCGTGACCTGGGAGAACCAGGCGTGCCCCATGCCCCGCTCGTAGGTGAAGCGAATGGCTGGGTAGAACCGGTCGAACACCCGGTGTAACAGCCCGACCTGGGGCGGTCCGTCAGCTTCGGGCGGCCCGTCAACTTCGGGCGGCCCCTCCGGGGCCGGGTGTCCGTCCGGGGCCGGTGACCCGCCGCGAGGTTCCCCGACGGCGTCGGGCGCCACGTCAGGGGACGACGATGCGCAGGGCGCCCGGCAGGACGTCGACCTTGAGGGGAGTGCGCCCGATGTACTCGCCGTCCGCCCAGATGGGCTGGTCGGGCTCCACGTCCACGCTCACCTCCCGTGCCTGGCGGAAGTGCCGCGAGGCACCGTCGGTGTTCAGTGCGAGGAACCGCTCGGTCGCGGAGATGAGCGTGTCCACGTTGCCCTTGTCGACCACAAAGCAGTCGAGCAGGCCGTCCTCGATCGAGTAGGTATGGGTGATCCGGAGCCCGGTGCCCATCATCCCGGAGTTGATGAGGTAGGCCTTGGTGCCCTCTACCTCACCCGCCACGCCGTCGATCTCCACCTTGTACCGGAAGTGCTTGTCGTCGCCCCTGTGCTGGGCCATGTTCACGGCGTAGGCGAACACGCCGTACTTGTCCTTCTGCTCGCGGCTCGTCTGCTCCTCGGGCTCCACGCCGATGTACACGCGCTGGATAAAGTACCGGTCGTCCACCTTGGCCTCGCCCACGCTCACCAGCCGGCCTACATCGATGGCACGGGTGTTGCGGCTGGTGCACAGGAGCTCGACGGCGTCGCGGAGCTTGCCGGGCGTGCCGACCTCCCGGGCAAACCCGTTGCCGGTGCCTCCCGGCAGGACGCCCATCCTCACCTCGCGGCCCTCGTGGCGCGCGGCGCGGACCACCGCGTTGGCGATCTCGTGCTGGGTGCCGTCGCCGCCGTAGCCTGCCACCAGGTCCACGCCATCCGCGATGGCGGCCCGGGCCTGCGCGGCGGCGTCGCCGTACTTGTGGGTGACGCTGACGTCCCATTCCACGCCGTGCTCGTGGAACACGTCGTTGAGCGTGTTGAGAATCGGCTCGTCCTTCCCGGAGGCCGGGTTGATCACCACGTGGATCCGCGGGTACGGCGCGTCTGCCATGACTTGCTCCTCGGGACGATCCTTGAGCTCGGGCCCTGTGGCTGGCCCATGGCGGGATGATATGCATGATGATGGACACGCGGCGGCGCGGGATCGCCGTGTGTCCGGCGGGCCGGGAGGTTGGTGATGGCGTTCGGGAGCAACGGAGCGATCCTGCGGGTCGACCTCACCAGCGGGACGACCAGCGTCGAGACGTTCGACGAGGCCTTCTACCGGCGCTACCCGGGCGGCAAGGCCCTCGCCGCGTACCACCTCCTGCGGGACATGCCCGCCGGGGCGGACCCGCTGGGTCCTGACAACGTGCTCGTGCTCGCCTCCGGCCTGCTGACCGGCGCGCCCGTGTCCACCGCCACCCGGTTCAACGCCATCGCCCGCTCCCCGCTGACGGGCGGCTTCGGCGAGTCCGAGGCGGGCGGGTACTGGGGCCCGGAGCTCAAGATGGCGGGCTTCGACGCGATCATCCTCACCGGCCGCTCGCCAGAGCCGGTCTGGATCTGGGTGAAGGACGGCGCGGCCGAGATCCGCGACGCCCGCGCCCTGTGGGGCCAGGACCCGCCCACCGTCCAGGCGGCCATCAAGGCGAAGACTGGCGAGAAGCTGTGCCGCGTCCTCCAGATCGGGCGCGCGGGGGAGAACCTCGTCCCCTACGCGATGCTGATGAACGAGCTCCGCCACTACAACGGGCGGACGGGCATGGGCGCCGTGATGGGCTCCAAGAACGTCCGTGCGATCGCCGTCAAGGGGTCGCGCAAGTACGCGGACCTCGCGCACGATCCGGCGGCGCTCGGGGAGCTCGGCCGTCGGCTGGCGAAGACGATCCCGGACCATCCCCAGGGCTGGGACCTCAGGACGAAGGGCACGCCCGGCCTCACCGACGGGCTCAACGCGGCGGGCATCCTGCCCACCCGCAACTTCCGCCAGGGCTCGTTCGAGCAGGTGGAGCATATCGGCTGGCACGCGTTCGAGGCGATCCGCAGCGGGACCCGCTCCTGCTACGCCTGTGCCGTCCGCTGCAAGCCCGAGACGGCGTTCGAGGGCGAGCGGTACAGCGTCACCGACACCTACGACGGGCCTGAGTACGAGGCGATCGCCGGGTTCGGCTCGAACTGCGCGATCTTCGATCTCCAGCTGGTCGCCCGGGCCAACGAGCTGTGCAACGAGGCCGGACTGGACGTCATCTCGGCCGCGGGCACCGTGGCCTTCGTCATGGAGTGCGTGGAGCACGGGCTGCTCGACGTGGAGCGAGACCTGGGCGGCCTCGACCTGCGCTTCGGCAACGGCGAGGCGGTGCTCGCGGCGATCCCGCTGATCGCCGACCGGACGGGCGCGGGCGAGCTGCTCGCCCTGGGCTCGCGGCGGATCGCGGAGCAGCTGGGCGGTGACGCGCTGGACTTCGCCATGCAGGTCAAGGGCCTTGAGCTCGCGATGCACGAGCCACGCGGCAAGGTGGGCGTGGGCCTGGGCTACGCGACCAACGAGGCCGGCGCGGACCATCTCGTGGGGTTCCACGACCCGATCTTCGTCAACCCCGAGTCGGTGCCGTTCCGGGGTGCCATGGCGCTGGGCGGCATCGAGCCCGCCGACGTGTTCACGCTGGGCGAGGCCAAGGTGCGCAACTGGTACACGAGCGAACGCTGGAACAGCGCCGAGAAGGTGCTGGGGCTGTGCTTCTTCGGCCCCGCGCCGCGCTCGTTCATCCAGGTGGAGGACGTGGTGGCGGCAGTGCGCGCGGCCACGGGCTGGGACGTCACGGTCGACGAGCTGCTGGAGATCGGTGAGCGAGCCGTGAACATGGCGCGCCTGTTCAACAACCGGGAGGGGTTCACCCGCGCCGACGATCGTCTGCCGGGCCGCCTCCACACCCCGCTCGATGGAGGGCCGCTGACCGGGCGGTCGATCGACCGAGAGGCGTTCGAGGCGGCGATCACCGGCCTGTACGAACTCAAGGGCTGGGATCCGGCCACCGGGGTCCCGACGTCGGAGCGGCTGCGCCAGCTCGGGCTCGACTGGGCGGTCGAGACGCCCGCGAGCGCGGGCTGAGACGGACGTCGCTCTGAGCCCATCGAGCTGGTCGTCAGCATGAGCTCGGGTGCCGGTCACGTGAGGATCCACCTCTGGGGCGAGCTGGGCTTCTACGGGCCCGGGAAGCAGGGCCGCTTCGAGGTCGAGGTGGAGGGCGAGACGCCCATCCTGAACCTGCTGCTTCGGATCGGCGTCCCCTGGAGCGACGTCGCGGTCGCGGGGCTCAACGGCGAGATCGTGCGCCTGGACGACCCGGCGCTCACCGTGCGAGACGGCGATCGCCTGGACTTGTTCCCGCCATCCAGCGGGGGCTGAGCTGGGCGCCGCCGGCCCGGCGTGCACCGGCGCTACGGTTCGCCGAGCGGACAGGGGCGCCGTTCTGAGCCCGCTCCCGTTCGGTACGTGACCCCGGAGCGAACAGAGGGGGCGCGGAGCGACGGAGATCGCGGCGGACCGGACCGTAGCGCCGCTGGAGGGCGGGGCGAGCCCCGGTGGGCCGCGGACCCGCGGCGAACCTGCGAGCCGCCGGTGAGCGGGCGGGTTGGTCG
Source organism: uncultured Chloroflexia bacterium (assembly GCA_963754485.1). Taxonomy (GTDB): domain Bacteria; phylum Chloroflexota; class Limnocylindria; order Limnocylindrales; family CSP1-4; genus CAIXZV01. The sequence continues at coordinate 260,375 of CAVWFY010000013.1, forward strand.
CGCGATGCCTCAGGCCCCGTGCCCGCGCAGCTCCCAGGCGACCGCCGCGTCGCCGGCCTCGAGATCCGTGTCCGGCGGCACGAACAGCAGCCCGTTGGCCGTCGCCAGCGAGAACAGCATGTGCGAGTCCTGGCCACCCGACGGGCGGGCCAGCAGGCCGTCCGGGCGATCCGGATCGGCCTCCAGGACCACGCGGGCGATCGTCTGGCGCCCGGAGGACCCACGGATCCGCTCGGCGACCCGGACGATGCGCTCCGGCCGGCCGATGGATCCGCCCTGGCCTGCCAGGCGGCGCAGCACGGGCCGGACGAACAGCTCGAAGGTGACGAAGACGCTCACCGGGTTGCCGGGCAGCCCGAAGAGGTAGGCGGGCCGGCCATCCACCGCCGCGCGTACCGAAGGCGAATGGGCGCCCCGGCTTGATCGCCACCCGCCACACGTCCAGCCGTCCGATGCCCGAGAACGCGGCCTTGACATGGTCATGGGCGCCGACGCTGACGCCTCCGCTGAGCACCACGACGTCGCCCCAGGCCACCGCTTCGCGGAGGAGCGCCAGCAGATCCGGCAGCGTGTCCGAGGCAATCCCCATCCGGCGCACCTCGGCGCCCGCCTCGACGGCCTGGGCCGCGAGGGTGAACGAGTTGCACTCGTGGATCTGCGCGGGCCCCAGGGGCATGCCCGGTGGGACCAGCTCGTCACCGGTCGAGATCACGGCGACCCGAGGCCGGCGGTGAACCACGGCCACGGCATGACCGGTCGCCGCCAGCAGCGCGATCGCCGCCGGATCGAGGACGCGCCCGCGCTCCAGGAGGAGTGTGCCGGCGGCGACGTCGGACCCCGGGAGGCGCACATTGCCGCCGGACCGCGTTGGTGCGCGGATCGCGACGGCCACCGGGACCTCGGAGGCGCCAGCGGGCGCGTCGGTGTCCTCGACCGGCACCACGGTGTCCGCCCCGGCCGGCATCATCGCGCCGGTCATGATCCGCAGCGCCGTCCCGGGGCCAACCTCATCGTCCGGCGCGCGGCCGGCCGGCACCTCGCCCAGCACCCGGAGCACCACCGCCCGATGGACGGCCGCCCCGGCCACGTCGGCCGCCCGGACCGCGAAGCCGTCCATGGCGCTGTTCGGCCAGGGCGGCAGGGTCAGGGCTGAGCGGACGGGCTCGGCGAGGGCCAGGCCCACGGCATCGGCGAGGTCGACGCTCACCGGCGACAGGGCCTCGATGCCGTCGAGCACCCGGCGCCGGGCTTCGTCGAGCGGGATCAGGTCGGGCAGGTCGGGCATGGAAGCGCTCCGTGCGGCGGGGCCGGGCACCGGGCGGATACGGCCCGGATTCTCAGGATACGCCGCTCGCGCGGACGGCCCCGGCAATCCCATCGAGCGGTCACCAACCAGGGGCAGGTGTCCTTCTAGCCAAAGGAGCGATCGGCGAGTTGCCTACGATTCCGACACTCTCCGTCGACGCGTCCCGGCGAACGTGCGGCATAGCCCGTCCAGATGGCCCATCCACGCCCAACAACATGGCCCTTATCGCGCACCCGAGCCGGAACCTACGCTCGCGAGGACCGCCGTGCATCATGCGGACCTCGTGGCTTGACTCGTTGCTGTACCGGTCCGCGGGCGCGGCCTCCGCATGGAGAACTCGATGACCACCGGAATGGTGACGGCGCCCCCGCGCGTGGACGACCAGGACCTCGTCGACCGGATCATCGGCGACCAGGTTGGGCGGCCCGGCGCGCTGCTCGGCATCCTCGAGAAGCTGCAGGACCACCACCGCCATAAGTACCTGCCGATGGAGACGCTCGAGTACGTGGCCTGGCGTACGGGCATCCCCCAGTCGCAGGTCTACGGCGTGGCGACGTTCTTCGCGCTGTTCAACCTCGAGCCGCAGGGCACGCACACGGTGGCCATCTGCCGCGGCACGGCCTGCCACACCCGCGGCTCGCGTGCGCTGCTCGAGCGCGTGAAGCTCCAGCTCAGCCTGCGCGATGCCCCTGACGGTGCCGACAAACTCACGCTCACGACCCCGGACCGGCGCTTCACGATCCGCACCGTGGCCTGCTTCGGCCAGTGCGCGCTCGCCCCGGTGGTCGAGGTCGACCACGCGATCCGTGGCCACGTCAGGGAGCAGGCCCTGATCCGGGAAGTCGAGCTGCTGCGCAAGGAGAGCGCGCGATGAAGATCCAGGACATCGCCGCGTTCGCCGCCGTGCGCGAGGCCGGCCTCGCGAAGATGCTGCCGAGCAAGCCGCGCATCGCCGTTGGCCTGGGCACCTGCGGCACCGGCAACGGCGCCGAGGCCGTCTACCACGCCTTCGCATCCGAGATCGACGCCCGCGGCCTCGCCGTGCAGCTGGCGCCGGTCGGCTGCTTCGGCTTCTGCGCCGAGGAGCCGCTCGTCAACGTCTGGGTGCCGGGCCGGCCGCTCCTGATGCTGCGCCGGGTCCAGCCGAACCACGTCGACGACATCCTCCACGGCCTCGCCCTGGGGCAGCTTCCGCCGGCCGATCTCATCCTGTGCAAGATCGAGGAGTGGGACCACCTCACCGGCCACGTCAAGTACGGCTACGGCTACCCGGACGTGCCGAGCTGGAACGAGATCCCGTTCTTCGACGGGCAGGTCAAGATCGTCCTGCGCAACTGCGGGCTGATCAACCCCGACGACATCGAGGAATACATCGCGATCGGCGGCTACCAGGCCCTGTACAAGGTCCTGATCGACCAGAACCCCGCCTTCGTGATCGAGCAGATCAAGGCCGCCAAGCTGCGCGGCCGCGGCGGCGCCGGCTACCTGACCGGCAACAAATGGGAGTTCCTGTACAAGGCGCCGGGGCCCGAGAAGTACCTCATCTGCAACGCGGACGAGGGCGACCCGGGCGCGTACATGAACCGCAACGAGATCGAGTCCGATCCCCAGGCCCTGATCGAGGGCATGCTGATCGCCGGCTACGTCACCGGCGCCTCCAGGGGGATCATCTACGTCCGCGCCGAGTATCCCCTCGCGGTGCTGCGCCTCGAGCGGGCGCTCGCGCAGGCCCGGGACTACGGCGTCCTCGGCGACAACGTGCTCGGACGCGGTTTCAACTTCGACATGCAGCTGGTCGAGGGCGCCGGCGCCTTCGTGTGCGGCGAGGAGACGGCACTCATCGCGTCGCTCGAGGGCCACTCCGGCCGTCCGCGGTCGCGCCCGCCGTTCCCGGCCCAGAAGGGCCTGTACGGCAAGCCCACGAACATCAACAACGTCGAGACCTGGTACAACATCGCGCCGATCGTCTCCAAGGGCCCCGCCTGGTTCACCGAGACCGGCAGCACGAAGAGTGCGGGCACCAAGGTCTTCTCGCTCGTGGGCAAGGTGAAGAGCACCGGCCTGGTCGAGATGCCGCTCGGCACGCCGCTCGCCAAGTTCATCTACGACATCGGTGGCGGCGCCCCCAGCGGCCGTGAGATCAAGGCCGTACAGACGGGCGGCCCCTCGGGCGGCTGCATCCCGATGGACATGTTCGACACGCCGGTCGACTACGAGACGCTCCAGCAGCTCGGCTCGATCATGGGCTCGGGCGGCATGGTCGTCATGGACGAAGACAACTGCATGGTGGACGTCGCCCGCTACTTCATCGAGTTCACCCACTCGGAGAGTTGCGGCAAGTGCGTCCCGTGCAGGGTGGGCCTCGACAAGGCCCTGCGCATCCTCAACGGCTTCACGGTCGGGGTGGCCAGGCAGGAGGACCTCGCGACCCTCGATGAGCTGTGTCGAATGGTCCGGGACACCTCGCTGTGCGCTCTCGGCGGCAGCGCCCCCAACCCCGTGCTGACCACCCTGCGCCATTTCCGCAACGAGTTCGAGGACCACATCCTGGCCAAGCGCTGCCGCGCCGGGGTGTGCGAGGACCTGGCGCTCTCGCCGTGCGAGAACTCCTGCCCGCTGCACATGAACATCCCGCGCTTCCTGCAGCTGTACAAGGAAGGGCGGGTCGAGGACGCGTTCCTGTCCGTGATCATGGACAACCCGCTGCCGGCCTCCACGGGCCGCGTCTGCCAGCACCCGTGCGACAACCGCTGCCGCCGTGCCGGCATCGACGAGTCGGTGAACATGCGCGACGTGCACCGCCTGATCGCGGACCAGGTGTACTTCTCCGACCAGTTCGAGAGCGTGATCGACCGCATTCGCGAGCGCCGGCTCGAGCCGACCGGGCGCGAGGTCGCCGTCGTGGGGGCCGGTCCCACCGGCCTCACCTGCGCGTACTACCTCGCGCTGTTCGGACACAGCGTGACCGTCTACGACTCCCGGCCCGCGGCCGGCGGCATGTTGCGCTACGCGCTGCCCGAGTACCGGCTGCCCAAGGCGGCGCTCGACAAGGAGGTCGAGCTCATCGAGCGCCTGGGCGTCCGCTTCGTGTTCAACGTGAACGTGGGCGAGGAACCGACGCTCAACGACCTGGCCCACCAGTACGACTCGGTCTTCCTCGCGATCGGCACCTGGAAGGAGTCGTGGGTCTATCTGCCCGGTACCGAGCTCCGGGGCGTGATCCCCGCGCTGCCGTTCCTGGAGGCTGTGTCTCGCGACCAGGAGGTCCCCGTCGGCAAGAAGGTGGTCGTCATCGGCGGCGGCAACGCCGCCATCGACTCCGCGCGCACCGCCCGTCGGCTGGGCGCGGACGTGACGATCGTGTACCGCCGCGAGCGGAAGGACATGCCGGCGATCCAGGAGGAGATCGAGGCAGCCGAGCACGAGGGTGCGAAGCTGGCCTACCTCGCCGCTCCCCACCGGATCATCGGCGACCGGAACGGCCAGGTGCGTGCGCTCGAGGCGGTCCGGACGAAACCCGGCGAGTTCGACACCTCCGGCCGTCGCCGACCGGTGCCGACCGACGAGGTCATCCGCATCGAGTGCGACACCGTGATCCTCGCCGTCGGCGAGTCCGTCGACCTGGACTTCTGCAGGGCCTCGGGCCTGCTGGTCAAGGAGGAGGGGACGATCGAGGTCGACCGGTTCTCGCTCGAGACCAGCCGCGAGCGCTTCTACGCCGGCGGTGACCTGATCACCGGGGCCTCAAACGTCTCGAACGCCATGGGCTACGGCAAGAAGGCCGCCCGCAACATCGACAAGAAGCTGATGGGCCAGAAGCGGTTCCTCAGCCTGTTCCCCGAGTTCGAGTACCACATGGAGGTACCCGAGACACCCAGCGAGCGCGCCCGGCATGTGCCCGGCGAGCGACCCGCTGCCGAGCGGGTGCGCTCCAGCGTCGAGGTCTCGCTTGGCCTCACGCCGGTGGCGGCGATGGAGGAAACGTCCCGCTGCCTGCGCTGCGACATTCGCAGCGCCGAGAGATAGGGAGATCGCCTTGACCGAGAAGGTGAAGGTCCGCATCGACGGCGAGGTGATCGCGGCCACTCCCGGCCAATCGATCCTCGAGGTCGCGCGAGCCAACAACAAGTACATCCCGGCGCTCTGCTACATGGAGGGCCTCAGCTCAGTCGGTGCGTGCCGGCTGTGCATGGTTGAGGTCTCGGGCGTCGCGCGCCTGGTGCCTGCCTGCACGACCCCGGTCCAGGAGGGCCAGGCGGTCGCCACCAGCTCGCCGCAGCTCGAGTCCTACCGCAGGATCGCGCTCGAGCTGCTGTTCACGGAGCGCAATCACGTCTGCTCCGTGTGCGTCTCGTCCGGGCACTGCGAGCTGCAGACCCTGGCCCAGGAGCACGGCATCACGCACGCCCGCTACTCGTACAACTTCCCCCGGCTCACGGTCGACACGACGCACCCGCGCTACGTGCTCGACCACAACCGCTGCGTGCTGTGCTCGCGCTGCGTGCGCGCGTGCGCCGAGATCGAAGGTGCGCACGTGTGGGACATGGCGGGTCGCGGCATCGGGTCGCGACTCGTCTCCGAGCTCCAGCGGCCCTGGGGTGAGGCAACCTCCTGCACCAGCTGCGGCAAGTGCGTGCAGGCCTGCCCGACCGGCGCGATGGCCGAGAAGGGATGGGGGGTCGAGGAGATGACCAAGCAGCGGGCCGTCGTGACCCGCCTGACCTCCATGCGGGGAGGCCTGTGATGGACAAGGTCAAGATCGGCACCTGCTGGCTTGACGGCTGCTCCGGCTGCCACATGTCGCTGCTCGACATCGACGAGGGGATCGTCGCGGTGCTGAAGAAGGCCGACATCGTGTTCGGCCCGCTGGTCGACGCGCAGGAATGGCCCGAGGGCGTCGACGTGGCCGTGATCGAGGGGGCGGTCAGCAGCCAGGACGACCTCAAGCTCGCGCAGACCGCGCGAGCGCGCAGCAAGTTCGTGATCGCGCTCGGCGACTGCGCGGTGACCGGCAACGTGCCATCGATGCGCAACGGCATTCCCACCCGCAAGCTGCTGGAGCGTATCTATGTCGAGGGCGCAACCGCGACACCGGGCGTGCCCACCGACGGCGTGCCCGGGCTGCTCAAGCAGGCAGGCCCGCTGCACGAGACGATCGAGGTCGACCTCCACGTGCCGGGCTGCCCGCCCAAGGCCAACGCGATCCTGCTGGTGCTCAGCGAGCTGCTCGAGGGCCGCAAGCCGGACCTCGGCTCCAAGCTCCGGTTCGGGTAGAGCGGGCCATGGCGACCAGGAAGTCGACACCCAAGGCGGCGGAGGGCGCACCGCGCGCCAAGCCGGGTCAGGAGCCCGCCGGTGATGCGCCCACGGCGCAGCCGGCGGAGGCCAGGAGGCCATCCATGAACAAGGTCACCATCAATCACGTGTCGCGCATCGAGGGTCACGCCAAGATCACGATCAAGCTCGACGACGCGGGACAGGTGACCGACACGCAGTTCCACGTGACCCAGGTCCGCGGGTTCGAGAAGTTCATCGAGGGACGGCCGTACTACGAGATGCCGTCGATCACGGCGCGCATCTGCGGCATCTGCCCGGTGAGCCACCTGCTCGCCTCGTCCAAGGCGTGCGACGAGATCATGGCCGTGCGGATTCCGTCGGCCGCGGCGAAGCTGCGCGAGCTGATCCACTGCGCGCAGTTCGTGCAGAGCCACGCGCTGTCCTTCTTCCACCTCTCGGCGCCGGACCTGCTGCTGGGCATGGACTCCGACCCGGCCAAGCGCAACGTCGCGGGCCTGCTCGAGGAACACCCGGACCTGCTGCGCGACGGGATCGCCCTGCGCAAATTCGGCCAGCAGGTGATCGAGCGGCTGGGCAAGGAGCGCATCCATCCCTCGTGGACCGTGCCCGGCGGCGTCAACGCCCCGCTCGATGCGCACGCCCGCGACAAGACCATCGCGGAGCTGCCAGCGGCCAAGGCGATCGTGAAGCATGCGCTCGGGCTGTGGAAGCAGACACTGGACAAGTTCCCGGACGAGATCGCGTCGTTCTCCAACTTCCCCACGATGTACCTGGGCCTCGTCGGGCCGGACGGCTCGCTGCGGCTCTACGACGGGAACCTGCGCTTCGTCGACGCCGAGGGTGCGATCGTCGCCGACCAGGTGAAGCCCGCCGACTACGCGACGTACATCGGCGAGGCATCGCTCACCGACTCGTACCTCAAGGCGCCGTACTTCAAGCCCGTGGGCTATCCCGAGGGCATCTACCGTGTCGGCCCGCTCGCGCGCCTCAACGTCGCCGACCGCTGCGGAACGCCCGAGGCCGACGCGGAGCTCGAGGAGTACCGCGCACGACTCGGCCGCATCGTCCAGAGCGGCTTCCACTATCACTACGCGCGCCTGATCGAGGCCACCTACGCCCTCGAGCGCATGACGGAGCTGCTCGATGACCCGGCGATCCTCGAGACCAAGGTGCGCGCCCACGCGGGGGTCAACGAGCTGGATGGAACGGGCATCATCGAGGCCCCGCGCGGCACGCTGATCCACCACTACAAGGTGGACAACAACGGCGCCATGACCTGGGCCAACCTGATCGTCGCCACCGGCCACAACAACCTCGCCATCGGCCGCGGCGTGACGCAGGTCGCCAAGCGGTTCGTGAACGGCAACAAGATCCAGGAGGGTGCCCTCAACCGCGTGTCCGCCCTGGTCCGGGCCTACGACCCGTGCTTGTCCTGCTCCACGCACACGCTCGGCATGGCAGCGGTGCTGCTGGAGCTGCGAGGGCCGGACGGCGAGCTGCTGGACCAGGTGGCCACAGGGTAGCCGCGGGATCCCACGGACGACGCGGGGCCCTGGGTCGCGGCGCCCTGGCGTCGAGCGGGTCGAGCGTCCAGCCCCGGTGTCGTCGCGCATCCGGGCCTCGTGAGGGCGCGCATCGCATCCGCCTGCCCGCGCCGTGGACGGGATCCACGAGACGTCCCCGGTCCCTCCACCCGCCGTCCATCGACGTTCCACCCGGACGAGGTCAACTGGGTTGGCGTGGTCGGTTCCGTCACGGAGCGGACCCCGCCAATCGAAAGGATGCTCGCCCCATGGCTGCTCAGACAACGTCTCGTTCCGGACCCCACCAGGGCAACAGGCGCAGGGCTGCCCTGGTCGTCGCCGGCCTCGGCACGGCTCTCGCCCTGGCCGCCTGCTCGTCAGCAGCGGTGACCGATGTCGCCGCCGGGGGCTCGCTCGATCACCAGGCCGGCGACGGCACCCAGACGGGCAACGGCGGCGGGTACGGCGGCGGCAGCGGCAATGGGAGTGGGAGCGGTAGCGGCGGCGGGGGCGGGTACGGGGGAGGACCAGTCGCCGTCGAGGGGCGGGGAGCCGGTGCGGACGACGACGTGGCGTCGCGCATCGAGGCGCTGCCCGTCGCCACGCTGACGACCGAGGAGATCGACGGCCTGCGCTGGATGCGCGAGGAGGAGAAGCTGGCCCACGACGTCTACGTGGCGCTGGGCGAGACCTGGGGCAGCCGGGTCTTCGCGAACATCGCGTCTTCCGAGACGACCCACATGGAGGCCATCAAGACCCTCCTGGATCGCTACGGGATCGCCGACCCGGCCGCCGGCCAGCCGGTCGGGGTGTTCACGAATCCCGACCTCCAGGCGTTGTACGACGACCTCGTGGTCCGTGGCCGGACGTCGCTCCTGAGCGCCTTCACCGTCGGGGCGCTGATCGAGGACCTCGACATCAGCGACCTTCGCGATCGGGCGACCGACACCCTGGACATCGCCCTGGTCTACGAGGACCTGGAGCAGGGTTCCGAGAACCACCTGCGCGCGTTCGTCAGGAACCTGGATCGGCAGGGCGCGACGTACACGCCGACCTACATCACGGTGGACGAGCTCGAGTCGATCCTCGACTCGTCGAACGGCCAGGGTCGCTCCGGCTGAACCAGCGCCAGCGCGCGTGTCCGATCCCCCGCCTCGCCGGAGCTTCCGCCATGACAGCCGTCCCGCATCCGCTGACCCCATCGTTCGCGGCCCCCCGGGCGAGGACGATCTTCTGCATCCGCTCGGTTGTCGCGATCACGATGATCGCCTCCTAGGCCGTGTCCGCCGTGAGCGGCGCCTTCGGCCTGACGCTGATCAACGTGACGGTGATGCGGCGCGGCGTGCTCTCGTATGCGCGGCTCGTCCTCATCGGCCGGCGGAACGCGAGCACCCGCGCGGCCCGCCGACCGAGGGCAATCGTGTATGTCCGCGCCCTCGCCGTGGTGACGATGGTCGTCATCGTCCCGCTCGCCCTCGTGAGCGGCACCGTCCCGTGGCTGGCGCCCGACGTGCGGGCGGGCCAGCAGCTCCTGCTCTTCGCGCTTACGAAGCGCGACTGGGTCGATGTCCATACGGCCGTGACGATGAGCGCGATCCTCGTCGCGATGACCCACGTGGTGGTGGTGCGGGCCGGGCTGATGGCGGACGTGCGCCTGCTCACGACGGGCAAGCGGAGCGCGCCCCGGCCCGAGCACCGCTGAACCTGGGGCAGAGCACAACCTCTGGCCCTGTTGCCAGACGGCGAGCGTCATCACGCTCGCACGGTGTTGCCGAGGAGGTGGCGTCGGCCGCCCACGGGCAACAGGGTCCGTGGGACAGCACGACGTGACACCGGGTCGAAGCGGGGCCGACAGGCTTCCCGGCTGGCCAGTCGCCGTGGTGGCGCTGGCGCTCCTGCTGGTGGCCTGCGGGTCCGCTCCGGTGGCCTCCCCCCGTGCTGCCGCAACCCCAGGCGCGCCGACGACACCCGTCGCGACGCCGGAGAGGATCGAGCCGCCACCACCGACCACCACGCCCGCGCCCGACGGGTTCCCGCTGTCCGAGCCGGGTCCATACGCCGTGGGCATGCGCTCCCTTCCGACGCTCCCCGACCGCACCCGCGGTGATCGGCCGGTGTCTATCCGGATCTGGTATCCCGCCCAGCAGCCTTCCGTGCCCACGGACGGGCCAGGATTCGTGGCGGACGCTCTACCAGACCCGAGCGGCAGGCCCTACCCGGTGATCCTGTCGTCCTCGAAGGTCGCCACCATCTTCGCCCCGTACCTGGTGACCCACGGCTTCGCCTGGGTCAGCGTCGATGGCCTCGACTCGTATCCCAAGATGAGCCTCGAGATGATCGACCAGCCGCTCGACATCCTGTTCGCGCTGGACCACGTCGCGTCCGGTCCGCCCGACGGTCTTCTGGGCATGCTCGACACCGATCACGCCGGCGTCATCGGCTACTCCTTCGACGGCTACAACGCGCTGGCCATGAGCGGGGCGCGTATCGATTCCGCGTACTACCTCGGCAGCTGCCCGGCCGGCGATGCGATGGCCGGGTTGTCCGGGGGAAACCTTTCCGCCTACGACTGCGCCCCGGCGCTGGAGTGGGACGAGTACGTCAAGCGCGCGGGGGACGCCATCGCTCCCGGCAAGGACGGGCTGTGGCGGCCGATGTCGGACGAACGAATCCGCGCCGCGATGCCGATGGCCGGCGAGGGGTGGTGGCTGTTCGGCGAACGAGGGCTGGCCGCCGTGGACCGGCCCGTCCTGATGCTGGCCGCCACCGGGGACTCCCTGTATGCCGAGAACGCCCTGATCTATGACCACCTGGGGACGACGGACAAGACGTTCATCTCGTTCCTGGGTGAGGATCACCTGATGGTCCTCGACGAGCGGATGGCGGAACGCATGGCGCACTTCGCGACCGCCTTCTTCGGCTACCACCTGGCGGGCCGCGAGGAGCTGGCGCCGCTCTTCTCGGAGGGCTTCGTGGCCGAGCACCCTGATCTCGCCTGGGGCACCGTTCCGGCCAGGTGACGCGCCTCTGCGACAGGCTACGGCTCGGGCGGCGACACCCGGTTCGCGTCGAGCAGCCGCCGGGCCCGGTCGTCGACATCCCGGCCCGAGCCGGCACCCGTATCCACCACCACCAGCCCGTCCTCGGACGCGATCACCCGCCCGCGGACGCGCGCCTGGATGTTCATGAGCGCGGCAACGTCCGCATCGACGGGGGACGCCGCGACCCGCTCCGGCGTGTCGACCTGGCGGATCCGGCCGTCGAGCAGGATCGCTAGCCGGTCCCCGAGCCGGATGGCCTCGCGCAGGTGGTGCGTGACCAGCACCCGTGTGGCGTGGGTTCCCACGCCGAGCCGCTCGAAGTCGTCCAGGAGCTGGGCGCGGGTCGCGCTGTCGAGGGACACGAACGGCTCGTCCAGGAGCAGCAGGTGCGGGTCCAGCACCAGGGCGCGGGCGAGGCTCGTGCGCTGCGCCTCGCCGCTCGAGAGCTGGCTCGCCGGGCGATCCCGCAGGTGGGCGATCCCGAGGCGCTCCAGCCAGTGCTCGACCCGCTCGCGGGTCTCGATCGCATCCGACCCCCCGGAAGCGCAGGCCGGCGGCGACGTTTCCGAACACCGACGTCGAGAGCAGCAGTGGCGAGGTGAACACCAGCCCGATCCGGCGCCGGTAGGCGAGCTCCCGCCCCGGGACCAGCGGGACCCCGTCCACGACGATCGAGCCCCGCGTCGGGCGCAGGAGGCCGGCGAGGGCGAGGAGGAGCGTGCTCTTGCCGGCGCCGTTGGGCCCGACGACCGCGAGCGTCTCGCCGGGCAGGATTGACAGCTCATCGACCTGGAGGATGAGCCGCTCGCCGCGCACGACCTCGAGGTCGCGCACCTCGACCAGGGGCGTCCCGGTCACCGCTTCGGTCCCCGCTGCTGCGCCCAGGTGAGGACGCCGTTGACCATGAACGCCAGGGTGAGCAGCACGAAACCCAGGACGATCGCGTTCCCGAACTCGCCGCGACCCGTCTCGAGCACGATCGCGGTCGTGAGCACGCGGGTCTCGTGGGCGATGTTGCCGCCGACCATCATCGCCGCGCCCACCTCGGAGATGACGCTGCCGAAGGCCGCCATGATTGCGGCCAGGAGCGCGAGCCGCGCCTCGCGCCACAGCCACCAGACGGTCTGCCATCGCGAGGCGCCCAGGCCCTGCAACTGCAGGTGGAGCCGCGGATCGAGCTGGCCGAGGCCCGCGGCGGTCAGGCCGATCACCACGGGGACCGCGATCACGACCTCGGCGATCACCATCGCGCCCGGCGTGTACATGAGCCCGAGCCCGCCCAGGATGCCGCTCCGCCAGAGGAGCAGGGCGACGACCAGGCCAGCCACGACGGGCGGCAGCGCCATCCCCGTGTTCACGACGCTCAGCACGAGGTGCCGCGAGCGAAAGCGCCTCAGGGCAAGCCACGTGCCCAGCGGCAGCCCGATGAGCAGGCTGATGAGCGTGGCGGCGCCGGAGACCGCGAGGGACAGCAGCGTGATCTCGACGAGGTCGCTCGTCACAGCGTTCCCGGTATCACGATGCGGCGGTCTCCAGCGTCCGCGTGCCCACCATCACGCTCAGGGGGTGATGAGGTTGTCCTCGGACTTCCCTGCGTCGGGGACAAAGAGCTGCTCGCCGAACTCGGCCACGCCGAACTCGCCGATCATCTTCTGCCCCTCCGGCGACAGGACGAAGTCGGAGAATGCCGCGGCGCACGCGGCGTTGACCTTGGGCCACTTGTCCGGGTTGACCTGGATCATGTGGTAGATGTTGAGCAGGGCGGGATCCTTCTCGACCGTTGCCTGCAGGTCCAGCTTCGCCTTCGTCGCGAGCCAGGTCGCCTTGTCGGTCAGCGTGTAGGCCGCCTTCTCGGACGCGATCTGGAGCGTTGGGCCCATGCCCTGCCCGGACTGGACGTACCAGTCTCCCTCGGGCGTGATCCCGGCAGCCTTCCAGATCCCCAGCTCCTTGGTCTCGGTCCCCGAGCCGTCACCTCGGGAGACGAAGGTGGACTTCGTGTCGGCGATCTTCGTGAACGCATCCTTGGTCGGGGTCATGCCGCTGATGCCAGCCGGGTCCGTCGGCGGCCCGACGACCAGGAACATGTTGTGCATCAGCAGCTGGCGGTTGACGCCGAAGCCGCCCTCCACGAGCGTCTTCTCGGCAGCCGGCGAGTGGACCATGAGCACGTCGGCATTGCCCTCCTCGCCCAGCTTGAGCGCCGCGCCGCTACCGACGGCCACGGTCTTCACGTTGCAGGCGGTCGTCGCCTCGAAGGCCGGGACGAGGACGTCCAGCAGCCCGGAGTCCTGGGTGGAGGTGGTGGTGGCAAGGATGAGGTCGCCGGAGGCGGCTGGGGACGCGGCCTCAGAGGCGGCGGGGGTCGCGACAGGGGTGGGCGCCACCGTCGCCGGTGCAGCCGATGGGGTACCGGGGCTGGCCGTCCCGGGTGCTGCACCCGAGCAGGCCGCGAGGATCGCGACGGTACCGACCAGGAGTGCGCGCCGAACTGCGCCCGGAATCCCTGTTCCCATTGTCCAGTTCCCCTTCATGACGTCGCCGGTATTGCCGGCATGCACGCATGATACGGACTTCGAAGGCGGCGCTACGGGACCCAGGTGAGCCCCAGTCGGGCCATCGTCTCCGGCATCGGGTTGCCGGTCGTGGCGTCCCAGCCGGCCAGGCGGTAGTACTCGTCCAGCGCGCCCTCGATCACCGCGTGGTCCAGGGCGACGCCCCGGGTGGGCCCGGTGCCGGTGAGCGGCCTGAAGAACTTGGCCGGCAGCCGGTCGTCCTTGCGATCGAGGCCCTCCCGGGCGTTGAACGCGCGCATCAGGTTGCAGGCGCCGCTCGCCGATCTCGAGCAGCTCCTCGAGGTCGAAGTCCTCCCAGCCGGTCACGGCCCGCACGAAGTCGACCGTCTCCTGCGGCCCGAACAGCTCCCACGAGGGGCCCCACACGAACTGGCACAGTGAGGCGGTGTCGAGGAACGAGTAGAACTGCTGGGTCCGCAGGGCGAAGCGGACCTTGTCGGGCCCCAGCGAGTCGAGCGCCTGCACCTCGTCGAAGCCGAGCAGCTTGAGGCGCTCCATGTACAGCTCGGTGGCGCCCTCCTCGATCATCGGGTCGTGCTCCGACGACTGGTGGTCCGCCCCGAACGGGTTGACCGCGTAGATGACCCCCAGCGAGCGCTTGGCCTGGGGCATGTGGGCCGGCGCCTCGGCGCCCTTGACGGTGATCAGGAACTCGTGGCCCTTGCCCAGCAGGTCCGCGGCGCGCCGTGACCCGTTGGCGAGGACGTCCCCGAACCCGTCCCTCGTGGCGATCATCTCGGTCAGGCGGACCAGGGCCGCGGCGTCCCCGAACGGCGCCCGGAAGCCGAGGTCAGCCTCGGTCACGAGACCGTGGTCGAAGCACTCCATCGTCCAGGCGACCGTCGCCCCCGTGCCGATGGTGTCCAGGCCGTGCTCGTTGCAGATCTTGTTGGCCAGCGAGATCGCCGGGAGGCTGTCCACGCCGCAGTACGACCCGAAGGTCGCAGCCGTCTCGTACTCCGGGCCGCCGTGCCGGGGCTCCACGGGACGGCCCCCGAACTCGGTGGTCACGACGCGCTTGCAGCGCACGGCGCAGGAGTAGCAGGTGTCCGTGTCCGTGAGGATCGTGGCCGTCATCGTCTCGCCACTGATGGCCTCGTAGCCCTCGAACTGGCCGGCGTTGTAGTTGAGCGTCGGCAAGCCGCCGGCGGCGTGCTGGCCCTCCAGCACGCTCTCGGTCCCGTGGTTGCGCAGCCCGATGACGTCGGCGTTGTTGGGGATCTCCCTGGAGCCCCAGCGGGCCAGCTTGCCGAGGGCTGCGGTGTCGGCCAGCGGCGCCTTGCGGTTCGTGCCGCGGACGGCCACCGCCTTGAGGTTCTTGGAGCCCATCACCGCGCCCATGCCGGTGCGGCCGTTGGCGCGGTTGCCCATGCTGACGATCGCGGCGAGGCGGACCAGCTTCTCGCCCGACGGCCCGATCGCGGCGACCTCGATCCGCGGGTCTCCCAGTTCGGCCCTGACCGTGTCGACGGTCTCCGTCGTCGTCTTGCCCCACAGGTGACCGGCGGGGCGCAGCTCGGCCTCGCCGTCGCGGATCCAAAGGTAGACAGGCTCGGTTGCGCGGCCACGGATGACGATTCCGGTGAACCCGGCGAAGCGCAGCTCGGCGGGGAGAAAACCGCCGCCCTGGCTGTCGCCGATGCCGTCCGTCAGCGGGGAGCGGGCGTTGATCGTGATCCGGCTCTGCCCCGCGATCGGTGTTCCGGTCAGGAGGCTGTCCATCCAGGTCATGACGTTGGCCGGGTCCAGCCCGTCGGTCCCCGGCTGCATCCCCTTGAGGATGTAGTGGAGCCCCATCGCGGAGCCGCCGAGGTACGTCCGGTAGAAGGACTCGGGCGGGGATTCGACCTCCACCATCCCCGTCGTCAGGTTCACGTGAAGGATCCGCCCCGTGAACTCGCTCGCCATGGCCTGCCCCTGCATGTCGTGCCGGTGGGATCGCCCTGGTGCCAGCATAGCCACTCGAACGAACCAGGCTCGTCGGGTGTCGCGTCCTTCGACGCCGGGTGGCACGGCAGGCCGACGTACCGGCGGAGGGCCCGAACGTTCCCACGGGGATCTAGGTTGCGCTAACGGCTGACCCCCGCCCGCCGGATCGCGAGCAGGGGTCACGGTGCCGTGCGGGACGCGTGAATGGCCACTCAGTCGCGCGCCGCCTTGAAGTTGTGCGCAAGCACGTAGTTTGCGGTCCTCTTCGCGATCGCCGAGCCGTCCTCGACCGCGGACCGGAAGTGGATGCCACCCCAGATCCGGGCGTTGCCCACCTCGGCCTCCAGGTCCTTGACGGTGTCGAAGTGGCGGTCGCCCAGTCCGGTCAGGCTCGGGACCGTGAAGTCGATCTCATCCGTCCCGAGGAACCGGGCGATCACGAGTCCGCCTGCTGGCGTGATGCAGGAGTGCGCACTGGGGTACTCGGGATGATTGGGTGTGCCGAGAAGCGGGGCCCAGGCAGGCACGCCGATCGTCGAAGCGTTGCCGTCCGTATCGCCGGCCCGCACCGCGGTGACCGGACGCCAGAAGGCGTACTGGTACTTGGCGTCGAAGCAGGCGATCAGGGCGTCGGCATAGGTCACCGAGATCATCGCCATGAACCGTGATGCCTCGACCACGTCGAGGCCCTGGTCGAGCACGAAGCGACGGAACGAGCCGCGCGCCTGCTGGACCGGCGGCTCGGCCCAGAACCGGGCGGCCAGGGTCTGGTCGCCGGTGCGGGTCGTGCTCGTGCTCCCACCGACCTCCTTGACCTCGTTGTAGTCCCGAGCCCACCGCTTGCTGTCGAGATCGGGCGGGCCGTCCGGCCGGAACTGGTCGCCGGACGTGAGTGCGAACGGCCGCACGAGCCCGAGGTACGGACCGATCGGCGGCGTCGCGGCGGTTGGGATCCAGGCGCCGGGAACCGGCGGGTTCGGAGCCGTGTAGGTCACCGGGGCCCGGAAGCCGTCGTCCGCGCGCAAGTCGATGAGGGCACCGGCGACCTGTTCGCCGACGGCGAGGCCGTCAGCCGTCGCCCGGTCGTCCGGGAGGCCGAGCAGGGAGGCGTCGTAGGCCGGGTCCAGGATCAGGTTTGCCTGTGCCGGCAGGTAGTGGACCAGGATCCGGTGCGCCGCCGCGGTGACTGCCGCTTCGGCCGACGAGCCGGCCGGGGCGGCCAGGTCGACTGCGAATGGCTGGTAGTCCTCTTGCACCGCCATCACCGAGTCGTATACGGCGATCGCGACGTAGGCGAAGATCGTGTGGCCCTCCGC
Organism: uncultured Chloroflexia bacterium; assembly: GCA_963754485.1. Taxonomy (GTDB): domain Bacteria; phylum Chloroflexota; class Limnocylindria; order Limnocylindrales; family CSP1-4; genus CAIXZV01. Next base: position 277,364 of record CAVWFY010000013.1, read on the forward strand.
CGGCGTCAGCCCGGCGGCGGTGAAGGCCCGTGCTCCGGTCGCGTCCCAGGCGGCGACGTAGGCGTCCGCGGCACGAGCCGGGGCAGCGCCCGCGACGTCGCCACTCGAGCCGGCGATGCGGTTCGAGGGGGCTCCTCCGAGCACCGGTGTCGCGAGGCCCCCGAGAAGGCTGGCTGCGGCGATGGTGGCGATGAGCGGGCGATACCTGGCCATGGGTAGCTCCAATGCGCCAGCGGCCTCGGACGCTCGGGCCGCGTACTGGGAATGGGGTGTCCGGTGCGGTGGGCGACTCAATCTCCGAATCGCAGCCGCGACAAAGCCCGAACATTGAGTCCTTTGGCACTGGACGAGTCCCATACCGTGTGAATGCCCCCAACCAAGGGGGCGTGACGGCAGAGGGTCATGGACACCGGGCTCGTGATCGCGGCGCAGCACGGCGACGAGGAGGCCTTCGCGAGCCTCGCCGTCGCAGCTGGCGGCCGCCTCCACGCGGTCGCCCACCGGATCCTGCGCGACCTCGACCTTGCCGAGGATGCAACGCAGCAGGCGCTGCTGACCATCTGGCAGGACCTCCCGCAGCTGCGCGACCCGGCCCGCTTCGAGGCCTGGTCGTACCGGCTGCTCGTGCGTGCCTGCTACCTGCAGGGGCGCAAGACCCGCCGCTGGGCACCGAACCTCCACCTCCTGCCGGTCGACGGACCGCAGGTGTCGGAGGGCTTGAGCTCGATCCACGATCGGGATCAGCTCGAGCGCGGCTTCCGACGGCTCTCCATCGACCATCGCGCGGTGGTGGTGCTGCATCACTACCTCGACCTGACGATCGACGAGGTCGCCGAAGCGCTCGGGCGTGACCGGCGGCAGCCGTCGGGGGCATCATCGGCGCCTGCTGCGGCTCGATCCGGCCCGGCGTTGGCGCGGCAGACGGCGACGGGCGATCCAGGCACCCCGTCCCGCCAACCTCCCGGTCGAGGTGCCCGCAGGGTTGCCACCGGGAACGACCTGCTCTCCAAGGACTACGGCCGGGGAACCGAGCCCGGAGCGTTGTTCGCCGTGTGGCCGATCACCGGCACGTTCGAGGACCCGTGCACCGACCACACCCTCGTCCAGCCCGGGCCGGGCCCAGGCATCGACGCGCTCGCCGAGGCGCTCGCCAATCAGCCCGGGACCGAGGCCGGCCCGCCCACGGCTGTCACGGTCGACGGGTATCCGGCCAAGCTCGTCGAGTCGAAGGTGACCGCCGACATCGAGCCGTGCGGAAGCGGAAGCGGCCGGGACGGGTTCTGGCTGTGGGCAGCGCCCGACGGCGATCGTCGGTATGTCCAGGGCACCAACGAGATCAACCGGATGTACATCGTCGATGTCGATGGTGAGCGCCTCACGTTCAACGGCCGGATCCCGGCCGTGACCACAGCCGTGGATCGCGCAGAGCTCGAGGCGATCATCGACTCCATCGACATCGAGCCCTGACCGTCCACCAGGAGCGCACGCGGCGGGCCGGGACGTCGTCCCGCCTGCCACGACCACGCGGGCCCTGGGTCGGGCGAATGCGCGGTCAGGCGAGCGCGTCGTCGTAGTCGAGCGGGCCGCCGGCGACCAGGTCGCGCAGCCACCAGCCGCTGTCCTTGACGATCCGACGTCCGTCGCCCGTCGAAGTCGACCCAGGTGATCCCGAAGCGCTGGCTGTAGCCCGCCGCCCACTCGAAGTTGTCGAGCAGCGACCAGGCGAAGTAGCCGCGGACGTCGCAGCCGTCGTCGATCGCGCGGGCCAGCTGGCCGATGTGCCCGGCCATGTAGTCCACCCGGCTGGCGTCGTGCACCTGGCCGTCGGCGCCCGGGCCGGTGTTGTCGGCGCACCCGTTCTCGGTGATGTACAGGACCGGGTGCCCGTAGTCGCGATCCACGCGCCGCACCAGCCGGTGCAGCGCGGCGGGCCAGATCTCCCAGCCGAACGAGTTCGTGCGGCCCGGGTCCCTGGATCCTGCGCATCCCGAACCGCGTGTCGGCGGATCGTCGGCGATGATCGCCCGCGAGTACATGTTGAGCGCGATGAAGTCGAGCGTCGTCGCCATCGACTCCATGTCGCCCGACGGATGTCCATCCGGGCCAGGGCCGCCTCCTGGTCCAGGAAGGCCACCGGGTAGCGGCCCTTCAGGAGCGGGTCGAGGTACCACGCGTTGACCCAGGCGTGGTGGCGCTCCGCCGCCGCGACGTCGCGCGGGTCGTCGCGTGGCCGGGTAGGCGATGTCCATGTTGATCGCGGATCCGACCGCCGCCCACGGCGCCGCGGCACGAACGGCGCGGACCCCCTCGGCGTGGGCCAGGTTCACGACGTGGCTGGTGCGCAGGGTGAGGTCCGGGTCGCTGAACCCCGGCGCGTGGATGCCGGTCTCGTGGCCGTGCGTCACGAAGACCTCGGGCTCGTTGAGCACCGTCCACGTCGCGATCCGGTCGCCCAGCGATCGGACCACCGCGTCCGCGTACTCGGCGAACCTGCCGATCACCGAGCGGTCGGCCCAGCCACCCGCGTCCTGCATCCACTGCGGGAGGTCCCAGTGGAACAGCGTGGGATAGGGCGTGATGCCGTTGGCGAGCAGCTCGTCCACGAGCCGGTCGTAGTAGTCCAGGCCGGCCCGGTTGATCGTGCCGCCCGCGTCGGGAACGACCCGCGGCCACGCGATGCTGAAGCGGTACGCCCCGAGTCCGAGCTGCTTCAGGAGCGCGACGTCCTCCGGATAGCGGTGGTACTGGTCGCAGGCGACGTCGCCCGTGGACCCGTCGACGATCCGTGCCCGGGGTGTGCGCGAACCGGTCCCAGATCGACTCGCCCTTGCCGTCCTCCTGCCAGGCGCCCTCGACCTGGTAGGCGGAGGTGGCGGCCCCCCACACGAAGCCGTCCGGGAACGTCGCTCGCCTCAGCATGCGGTGGAACCTCCTGTTGCCGCGGCGCGGCGCGGGCGGGCCGGATGTCGCAAGGAGCAGCATCACCCGAGCATGACCTCGACCCGGACGCGCGGCGTGCCGGGCTCCGGGAGCGGGATCAGCGTGCCCTCGATCGGCCGGCCGTCGACGACGACCTCGACCGGTCCGGTCGTTGCGCAGCGTCGCCCTGTGGCGACCGCACCACTTCGATGTCGTACGTGCGTGCCCCGGAACCGCCGCGTCGCCCGGAACCCGGTCCAGGAACCGGGGATCACGGGCTCCACCCGCAGGCCGTCGTGCTCGGGGCGGATGCCCAGGATCCACTGGCTGATCGCCACCATGTTCCAGGCCGCCGTCCCCGTCAGCCACGAGTTCTTGGCCTCGCCGTGGGTTGGGGCGTCGCGCCCCGCGATCATCTGCGCGTAGACGTACGGCTCGCAGCGGTGCACGTCCGAGATCGCCTCGCGCGCCGACGGGTTGATCCGCAGGTAGTAGTCCAGGGCGCCCTCGGCGTTGCCGGTGATGGCCTCGCCGATCATCAGCCACGGGTTGGTGTGGCAGAAGACCCCGGCGTTCTCCTTGTACCCGGGCGGGTACGAGGAGATCTCGCCCAGCTCGAGGTGGTAGGTCGCGTAGGCCGGCTGCTGGACCACGATCCCGTGGGACGTCGCCAACCGCTCCCGGACGGAGGCGATCGCCGTCCGCGTGCGCCCATCCTCGAGCCCGACGCCCGCCATCGCCATCATCCCCTGCGGCTCGATGAAGATCTGGCCCTCGTCGTTGACGGCCGATCCGACGGGCTGCCCGACGTGGTCGTACGCCCGCCGGTACCAGGCCCCGTCCCAGCCGTGCGCCTCGATCGAGGCCGTCATTGCGGCGGCCGCGCGCGGCGCAGCGCGAGGCCTCGGTCTCGTCGCCGACCAGGCGGGCGATCGCCTCCGCCTCCCGTGCGGCGAGCACGAACAGGCCGGCGATGAACACGGACTCGGCGACGCCACCCGGCCGGTTGGGGGCCGTCTGGAAGGACTCGCCGGGCCGGTCCGAGAAGACGTTGAGGTTGAGACAGTCGTTCCAGTCCGCCCGCCCGATGAGCGGCAGCCCGTGCGGGCCCGAGCCGCTCCAGGGTGAAGTCGATGCACCGGCGAAGGTGGTCGTGGAGCGGCGTCTCGGAGCCTTCGACGTTGTCCCACGGACGGGCTCGTCGAGGATCGAGCGGTCGCCCGTCTCCTTGAGATAGGCCGCGACGCCCAGCACGAGCCACGCAGGGTCGTCGTTGAACCCCGAGCCCACGTCGTGGTTGCCGCGCTTCGTGAGCGGCTGGTACTGGTGGTAGGCGCCGCCGTCGGGCAGCTGGGTCGCGGCGATGTCCAGGATCCGGGCGCGGGCGCGCTCCGGGACCATGTGGACGAACCCGAGCAGGTCCTGGTTCGAGTCCCGGAAGCCCATGCCCCGGCCGATGCCCGACTCGAACATGGACGCCGAGCGCGACAGGTTGAAGGTGACCATGCACTGGTACGGGTTCCAGGTGTTGACCATCCGGTCCACGTGCTCGTTGCCGGACGCCACCTGGAGGGTCGCCCAGCCGCTCGTCCCAGGCCGCCCGGAGCGCCGCCAAGTCGTCGTCGACCTGCCCCGCCCGCCGGTAGCGGTCGATCACCGCGCGCGCCCGCGTCGTGTCCGGCCGGCCGGAGCCGGGCGGGTCGAACTTGTGCTCCGCCGGGTTCTCCGTGTAGCCGAGGGTGAAGGTGACCTCGCGCGATCTCACCCGGCTCGAGCGCCAGCGTCGCCTGGAGGGCCCCGACCGGCTGCCAGCCGTGGGCGACCGAGCCGGTCAGCGCGCCGCGCTCCACGGCGAGCGGCCGGTCCCAGCCCCGGTACGCCCCGAGGAACGCCTCGCGCGACGTGTCGAACCCCGCCACCGGCGCCGAGCACGCGAACCAGGCGAAGTGGTCGCGGCGCTCGCGGTACTCGGTCAGGTGGTAGACCACGCCGTCCTCGACGAGGACCTCGCCCGTGGACAGGTTGCGCTGGAAGTTCGTGGCGTCGTCCTGGGCGTCCCACAGGCAGAACTCGACGGCGCCGAACAGCGACACGCGGGCGGCGGTCGGCCGGTCGTTGGTGACCCGCGTCCGCCACACCTCGAGCGTCTCCCCGGGCGGCACCAGGTACGTCGTCTCCGCGCGGATGCCGCCGCGGACCGCGGCGATGACCGTGTACCCGAGGCCGTGGCGGCAGGTGTAGTCGTCGAGCTCGCGCTGGGTCGGCTGCCAGCCCGGGTTCCAGTAGTCGCCGGTGTCGTCGTCGCGGACGTACAGGAAGCGGCCGCCGACGTCGAGCGGGGCGTTGTTGTAGCGGTAGCGGATCAGCCGCCGGAGCCGGGCGTCGCGGAAGAACGAGTACCCGCCGGCGGTGTTGGACAGGAGGGCGATGTAGTCCTCGCTGCCCAGGTAGTTGATCCACGGCAGCGGCGTGTCCGGGCGGGTGATGACGTACTCCCGCCGCTCGTCGTCGAAGTGGCCGTAGCGCATGCCTACTTGTCCACCCCGGTGACGACGACGCCGCGCATGAACGCCCGCTGGGCGAGGAAGAAGATCACCACCGGCACGATCATGGCCAGCACCGCGGAGGCCTGGATCAGCGTCGGCTGGCTCGCGTACAGGGCGTTGTACTGCTGGATCGCGATCGACAGCGGCTGGAGCTCGGGCTTGTTCCCGAGGTACAGCAGCGGCACGAAGAAGTCGTTCCAGGCCCAGAAGAAGTGGAACAGCGTGACGGCCGTGATCGCGGGGATGGACTGGGGAACGATGACGCTGCGCAGGATCCGGAACGGTCCGGCCCCGTCGATCATCGCGGACTCGTCCATCTCGCGCGGGATCGTCATGAAGTACTGGCGCAGCAGGAACACGTTGAAGGCGTTGGCGAAGAAGTGCGGGACGATGAGCGGCAGCCAGGTCCCGTTCCAGCCGAGCCACGTGAAGATGACGTAGGTGGGCAGGAGCGTCACCTGGTTGGGCAGGATGATGGTCCCGAGCAGGATGAAGAAGAACAGGTTGCGCCCCGGGAACCGGAACCGGGCGAACCCGTAGGCCACGAGGATCGAGGACAGCACCGCCCCGATCGTGCTGAACAGCGAGATCAGGAACGTGTTGGTCAGGAGCCTCGGGAAGTTCAGCTGGTTCCAGACCGTCGTGTAGTTCTCCACGAGGGGCGAGAACGTCCAGGACTGCTCGAGGGTCCGCCAGCGCCCCTCCCACTCGATCGGGGTGGCGGTCGGATCGGACGGGTCGACGAAGATGCTGGACTCGCGACTCGGCTCGACGAGCATCAGGTCGCGGGCGATGCCGTCGATCGTGACCGTGTAGATCGGGTATTCCTCGCCCTCGAAGGTCCCCATGTTCGGCTTGGCGGGCCACCACGGCGCCCCCGGCGTCGCGATCTGGGACGGCTGCTGGAACGAGGTGGTGACCATGTACAGCAGCGGCGACAGGAACGACGCTGACGATGATCACGGCGAACATCATCAGCAGGGCCTTGCCCAGGAACTTGCGGTAGGTCCGCGCGACCGGGGAGCGGTCGGACCACGAGAGCTCGGTGCTGCTTCGCCGTCGGGTCATCGCTCGCCGCCGGCGTAGTAGACGCGCCTGCGGGAGACGGCGAACAGGGCGACCGTCAGCACCAGGACGATCGCGAACAGGAGCCAGGCGATCGCCGCGCCGTAGCCCATCCGGCTGAACACGAACGCCTCGCGGAACAGCTCGAGGTTGATGAACAGGGTCGCGTTGTTCGGGTCACCCCGCCCGTTGGTGAGCGTGTAGGCCTGGGTGAAGTACTGGAACGTCGCGATCAGGATGATCACCAGGTCGTACAGCAGGACCGGCGAGATCAGCGGGATCGTGATCCGCCGCAGCTGGGTCAACCAGCCGGCGCCATCGATCCTCGCCGCCTCGTACAGCTCGGTGGGCACGGACTGCAGGCCGGCGATGTTGATGATCATGAAGTTGCCGATGGCCCACAGGCCCATCAGCGTCAGCGCCGGGTAGACCCAGATCTCGCTCTGGAACCAGTCCGGTCCCGGCGAGGCCGATGGCCTCGAGGGCCTTGTTCAGCCAGCCCGTCTCCGTGTTCAGGAAGCCGATCCAGACCATGGTGCTGGCGACGAGCGGGATCATCATCGGCATGTAGACGAGCGTGCGGAGCGCCCCCTTGCCCGACAGCTTCGGGTGGTTCATGAGGAGGGCGAAGCCCAGGCTCGCGAGCATCGTGGCGGGGATGACGATCAGCGCGAACTTGAAGGTCGAGATGAGCGCCTGGCCGACGAGGGGGTCCCTGGTCATCCGGACGTAGTTGTCCAGGCCGATGAACTTCGTCTGGTCCACGTGGAGCAGGTCGAAGTTCGTCAGCGACATCACGAGCGACGCGATGATCGGCCCGGCGGTGAACAGGGCGAGCCCGATCAGCCACGGGCCGATGAAGACGTAGCCCCAGATCGCCTCACGGGTCGAGGGCCGGAGCCTCCAGCGCGAGCGGCTGGGCGGGTGCGTCACGGGCAGCGCCTGGGACGTGTCGGTCATGGTCGGGTCCGGCTCCAAGTCGGGCGCGAGCGAGGTCGACGGTGGCGGCGTCGAGGACGGTATCGGCGTCCCGGGCGGGCAGGAGCTCCGCCCGGGACGCCGTTGGAGGAGGGGGTTACGGGTTGGCGGCGTTGTACTCGTCGAAGATGCCCTGGAGGGTCGTCTTCAGGGTCGCGAGCTCGGCCTCCATGTCGAGGCCGGGCGTGGTCCGGTACTTGTTGTACACGGCCTTGAGGGCGGACCTGGACTTCTGGTAGTCCGGCAGCCAGCCCTGGTGGCTGGGCTTGTCGGCGTAGCCGAGCATGTCCTTGATGACCTGGACGTTGATGTCCGAGTCCGGGTAGTTCTTCTGGAGCGAGTCCAGGAACGCCTGCTGGAGGGCCGGATCGGCCGAGAGGCCACCGTAGTTGGTGAGCAGCTCGGGCGACTTGATCAGCTCGGCGACGGCCCTGAAGGCCTCCTCCGGGTTCTTGGTCGTGTTCAGGATGCTGAAGGTGTCGGCGTGCAGCTTCGCCGTCGTGACGCCGTTGTTCTCCGGCTTGACCGCGACGCCCCAGCTGAAGCTGGGCTTGGCCGGCGGGGCCGGGTTGATGCAGCAGGTGTACCAGAGGTGCGTGCCGACCATGGCGATGTTGCCGGACTGGAACGGGTTGCCCTTGGCCAGCAGGTCGCTCTGGATCGCGGCGGATGTCGGGATGAAGTGATCCTTCCAGACGCCGTCGTTGAACCACTTCATGCCCTGGGTGAACTGGGGCGTGATCTGGGCGGTCTTGCCGTCCGGGGTGACCACGGAGCTGGACCCGAAGATGGTGGCCTCGGTGTCGGAGCGGTCGTCCGCCCACTGCATGTCGAAGCCCCACTGGACGATGTTCTCGGGGTCGAAGTCGGGACTCGTGGCGTCGTTGCCGTTCTTGTCGACGGTGAGCTTCATGCCCAGCTCGCGAACGGCGGCCATGTCCCACGGCTTGCCGTTGTACATCTCGCCGACCTTGGTCGGCGGGTACGGCAGCTTGGCCTCATCGAACAGCTTCTTGTTGTAGTAGATGAACGACGGGTAGTTGGCATACGGCACGCCGATGGTGGCGCCGTCCTTGCCGATGTCGAAGAAGTCGACCAGGGCCGGGTCGAACTCGCTCATGTCGAAGTTCTCGGACACGATCAGCGGCTTCAGGTCGAGCAGGTTGTCGCGGAAGATGTTGAGGCCTTCCACGCCGACCGGCCCGATGATGTCCGGCGGGTTGCCGGCCGCGATCTGGACCTGGAGCTGCTGCGCGGCGACGCTGTTGTCGTAGATCTCCGGCGTCAGGTAGACGTCCTTCTGGGCGGCGTTGAAGTCCGCGGCGAACTTCTGCTCGGCCGCGATCTGCTCGGGCTTGCCGCCGCCGCCGAGACCGATGAACCAGCGGAGGACCTTGCCGCCGTTGGGCCCGACGGCCGCGGCGATCGGCTCCGGGGTGATGGCGACGAGCGACGGCGCCTCGGTCGGAGCGGGGGCTTCGGTGGCCGCCGGAGCGGCGGTCGCGGCCGCGCTGGGCGCGGTCGTTGCGGTCGAGCCGCCGCAGGCTGCCGCCAGGATCGCGACGATCCCTGCAGCGACCATCACGGTCCGAGGGCCGGAACGAGAACGGATCATCCTGGTATCTCCTCCTCTTCGAGCTCTGGTGAGCTCCTCTTCGTTGGAACGTGAGCGACGATGGGATGCCGAGGCCCCGTGCTGCGGCATCCGCCGGTTGCCGGCCGACTCAGGGCGCCCGCCTCCCGGCGCTCGACGCGCGCCGAACGAGCTGGGTGGACAGGATCACGCGCCGGGGCACGGGATCCACCGCGTCGAGCGACTCGATGAGCAGGCGGGCCATCTCGTGGCCCATCTCCTCGATGGGTTGGCGAACGCTGGTGAGGTGGGGCGTGGTGGACATGGCGATCGCCATGTCGTCGAAGCCGACGACCGCGACATCGGCCGGGACCCGCCGTCCCGATGCCGTGATCACGGCCAGGGCGCTGGCGGCCATCAGGTCCGAGGCCGCGAAGACGCGCGTCGATGTCCGGGCGGGTCGCCAGCAGGCGCTGCATCGCCGCGGCGCTGCCCTCCTGGGTGAAGCTGCCCATGGCCTCGAGCGTGCTGTCGGCAGGGCCAGGCCGCCCTCGGCGAGGGCGTCGCGATAGCCCTTCAGGCGGTCGATGCCCGGGGCCGTGTCGAGGGGGCCGGTGATCGTGGCGATGACCCGCCGTGCCGGAGGCGATGAGGTGCGCGACCGCCGCCTGGGCGCCCTGGCGGTTGTCGGCGTCCACGAAGCTGGCCCGCGAGCCCTGCGGCGGCCGCCCGACCATCACGATCGGGACGCCGGCGGCCGCCAGCCGGGCCGGCAGCGGGTCGTTCTCGTGGAGGCTGACCAGGAGGGCGCCATCCACGTGGCCGGCGGTCAGGTAGTCCACGGCGCGCCGCTCGTCGGCGGGCGACTCGGGCATCAGGAGGACGAGCTGGCGGTCGCTGGCCGCGAGCGCGGAGCTGATGCCGCGCAGCAGACGCGGGAAGAACGGGTCCGCGAAGACCTGCCCGGTGGGCTGCGTGATGACCACCGCGACCGAGTCGCTGCGCCTCGTCACCAGGCTCCGGGCGGCCCGGTTGGGGGTGTAGCCCAGCTGCTCGATGGCGGCCTGGACGCTGAGCCTGACGTCCGGGCTCACGCGCGGGGAGTCGTTCACGACGCGCGAGACGGTCGCCCGGGAGACACCCGCGATGTGGGCGACCTCCTCCAGCGTTGCGTTGCCGGGCCGGGTGCGACCGTTGAGCTGTGGCACGTGCCGCTCCGTGAAGTTGTGAGAGCGCTCTCACGCTTGCAGATGCACTCTACAGCGGCTGTCAAGAGAGCGCTCTCACCACTGCGGAGCTGATCCGGCAGCGACCATCCAGCGGGATCGGGGGCCTCGTCCGATCCTCCCGTGACGTGTGCGCAGCGGCCCGAACGGCCGGTCATTGCGCGAGGCGGCCACACTCCGCACAATCGCGTCCATGAACACCAGCCTCCCCTGGGTCGCGCTCGACGAGAGCGGCGCTCCCCTGCCCCGGCAATGCGTCCACCTCGACGGCCTGGAGCCAGTCGAGTCGTCCCCGCCGCTGGAGTGCGTCGACTGCATCCGCGAGGGCAGCACCTGGGTCAACCTCCGCCAGTGCCTCACCTGCGGCGACGTCCGCTGCTGCGACGACTCGCCGCGCAAGCACGCGACTGCTCACTGGGGCGCCTCGGCCCACCCGGTCATCCGCTCCGCACAGCCGGACGATGACTGGGCGTGGTGCTACCCGGAGGAGCTGTTCCTGACCCCGGCAGAGGCCGGCTGAGCGGAGGCGATCGCGTCGTCCTCGGTGCCGGACCTGGATCCACGGAGCCGGTCCCCCGCTGGACGGCCGTCCCGGCATGTGCTGTCGGGCGGACGTCAGGCCGGCTCGATGGTCTCGTCCGGCCGATCCTCGTTGGGCGCGACCGCCGCCAACATGATCATCGGACCTCCCGGGCCGACCCGGATGCGGTGACGGACGCCGCGCAGGGCGAGCACGAGCTCACCGGGTCCCACCTCGCGTTCCGGCTCGTCACCGATCGTGAACAGCGCCCGGCCGCTCAGGACCTTGAAGATCTCCTCGGCGTGGGGGTGGCGATGGGGCACGGTGGAGAAGCCGGGCGGAAAGCCGTGGTAGGTCACCCGCAGGCCCGGGGTGCCGACGAGGGCCAGGCGCCAGGGCATCTCACCGGCGTCGCGGGCGAGCGCCTCGAGGTCCTGGATCGACAGGTTGAAGGCTTCGGCTTCCGGTACGAACGGCATCTTGAACTCCGGCGGTCTGGGGCGGTCATTGGCCTGGCGGGTGGAGCACGATCCTCATGAGCCCGGGCTCGCCCCGGTGGAGGGCCTCAAAGGCCGCCAGGCCGTCCGCGAGCGGCTGCGTGCGGCTGATCAGCTCGGCGACGCGCAGGCGCCCGTCCGCGATCCGCTCGATGCAGTCCGGGTACTCGCCGGCGCTGGCCGACGAGCCGCGGACCGTGAGCTCGCCCGAGACGATGCCCTGGAGGTCCTGCTCGATCCGCGGCGTGACGTTGCCGATGAGCGTGAGACTCCCGCCCGGCCGCGTCAGCGCCGTCGCCAGGTCGATGGTGGCCTGGATGCCGACCGCCTCGAGGACCACGTCGGCTGTTCGGCGCCCCGTCGCCTGCTCCAGGGCAGTGGCGGGATCGCCGCGCGAGGAGTCGATCACGATGTCGGCGCCCAGGCGTCGGGCGAGCTCGAGTCGCCCGGGCACGATGTCGGCGATGGCAACGGCACCGGCGCCCAGCGTCCGCGCCGCCTGCATCGCGAGGTTGCCGATCAGCCCCGCGCCCACCACGACCACCAGGTCGCCCGTCTCGATCCCGCTGATCCGCGCCGCGTGCATCGCGACGGCGGCCGGCTCCACCATCGCCCCGGCGTCGAACGAGACCGTGTCCGGGAGCGGATGGAGAAGGCGCCCAGGCACGACGACGTACTCGGCCATCGCCCCGTCCCGGCGGAAGGCCGGCGTCGAGACGCCGAAGGTCTGGCGGGCCTCGCACAGGTTGGTGCGTCCGGCTCGGCAGGGCGGGCAGTCGCCGCACCACACGATCGAGTCGAACGTGACCCGCGTGCCCGGGAGCCAGGTCTCCACACCCGGCCCCGCCGCCTCGACGATGCCCGAAGCCTCGTGGCCCATGATCACGGGCGGGATGCGACGACCGGTGGTCCCGGTGTAGCCGTGGACGTCCGAGCCGCAGATGGCGACAGCCTTGACCCGGACCAGCACCTCCCCCGCACCGGGCACGGGATCCGGCCTGTCCGTGTACTCGAGCCGCAGGGGGCCGGTGTGGACGAGGGCCTTCACCGGGTCACCTCCGCGGGTCCACGTGGATCTTGGGTGCGTCGCCCCAGCCAGGCTGACGACGGCCCGCGAGGACCCCGGCGACCTCGTCCAGCGAGACGGTGGCGGCGATGAGCGGGAGCGGGTCCACGGCGCCCGAGGCGTACAGGTCGGCGATGCCCTCGAGGCCCCCGGAGGCGCTGAGCACGCCGACCGCCGTCACGTCCTTGAGCGCCATCGTGCGCGTGTCGATCAGGCTGGGCTGGCCGGCCAGGCCGATGTAGACGACGCGCCGCCCCGGTTCCACGAGGTCGAGCGCGAGGGCCGGCAGGCCCGCCGAGTTGGAGGCGTCCACCACGGCGTCCCAGGGCAGGTCGGGCATCGTCTCCCGCGTCCAGGTGTTCCCGAAGCCGAGCGCCCGCGCGAAGGTCCGGGACCGCTCGCTCCGTCCGACCAGGTGGACCTCGATGCCCATCGCGGCCGCGATCCGTGCCACCAGCAGCCCGATCGTCCCCGGCCCCAGCACGAGCAGTCGTTCGCCAACCTCGAGCCCGGCTCCCCACACGGCGCGCAGCGCGTTGCCGCCGGGCTCGACCATCGCGCCCGCCGACGGCCCAACCGACTCGGGCAGCGGCACAAGCGCCCGGACAGGCACCGGCAGTTGCTCGGCCAGGGCGCCCGGCCAGCCACGGCGGACGCCGATCTCGTAGCGGTTCGCGCAGAGGTGCTGGCGTCCGCCCGTGCAGCGCCCGCAGGTCCCGCATCCGAGCATCGTGTCGCCGGTCACGCGGCGGCCCACCCACGACGGATCCACACCGTCCCCGGCCGACGCGACCGTGCCGGCCCACTCGTGGCCGATCCGGATGGGATACGCAGCCTGGTCCGTGTGCAGGTACGCCATCTCGCCGGTGTAGAACTCGACGTCCGTGCCGCACACCCCGGCCCGCTCGACGTCGACCACCACCTCGCCGGCCCGGGGGTGCGGCCTCGGAAGGTCGCGAACCTCCGCGGAGCCCGGACCCGTGATCACGAACGCCCGCATCGTCACCGCCATGCCGTGTCCCGCATGACGACCATGATGCCGTGAACGACGTCGGCGGGCCCCATGGAATTGGCGGTATGGTCGCTGGCATGCACCGCATCCGCCGGTGCGCGGAGGTGGCGCCATGACCCTGATCGGTGAATTCGACCCGGCCGACCAGCTGTTGCTGATGCAGGGCCTGGAGGCCGCCGCCGTGCTCATCTCGACCGCAAGTCCCGGGCGCAAGGAGGAGACGGCGAGCGAGGGGTTCGCGATGGCCAACTACGTGCTGCAGAGCGCGTCGGACCAGGTGGCCCATCCGCTCCTGATGTCGATCCTCCAGGCGCTCGAGGACCGGGCGGCGGCCGGTGGGGCGTTTCCCGACTACGGCAAGGTCGTGGCGGCACCCGATGCGCGCGACCGGGCCCTGGGCATCGTCACCGCCGTGGTGGCCGCGGTGGACGCCGGGGCGACCCGGGACGAGGCAGCGGCGTACCGGGCCTGGCTGCTCGGGATCGCGACGGTGGTGGCGAGGGCCGGCAAGGAGGACCAGGGGTTCCTGGGGAGCGGCGGCGTCATGGTCAATGACGCGGAGCGGGCCGCACTCGCGGAACTGGCGGGGTTGCTCGATCTCGAGGCTCCCGCCGTCTGAGCGAGGGACGCACCAGCCCGGATCTCGTGTCGATTCCGGCGATGGCCGTTCGTCGTGGTCATGAGCGAGCGCCAGACGGGCTCGCCACCCTGAGGCGTCGGCGGCACCGTCGACGTGGAGGTCATGGCAATGGCGAACTTCCTGCTCACGTACCACGGCGAGGGCGGCATGCCGACCAGCGCCGAGGAGACTGCGACGGTCATGGCGGCCTGGGGCGCCTGGTTCGGGCAGCTGGGCGAGGCGGTCATAGATCCCGGCAACCCGACATCACACACGAAGGCAATCTCTCCGGATGGCTCGGTCATGGACGCCACGTCGGCCCCGACCGGCTACTCCGTCATCAGGGCCGACAACCTCGATGAGGCCGTGGAGCTCTCGAAGAGCTGCCCGGTGCTCGCCGCGGGCCAGGTCGTCCTCGTGTCGGAGACCTTCGAGGCGATGTAGCCTCGACCGCCTCGCCGGGACGGCGGTCGACCTAGTGTCCCGCTCCGCTGATTGCCGGCCGCATATGGCACTCCCGGGATGCGGCCGGCCCGGTGGTTCCCTGATCGCCATCTGGATCGGGACCGGCCCGTCCACGAGGAGCTCGGGGCCCGAAAGCCGACGTTGGTTGCCTGAGCCCCTCGTGGACACGGCGATTCCGATCCAGATCGCGATCACCAGGGTCCCGGACGACCCGAACGACCCGGGCGCCAGGTCCAGGGCGTGACCGGACCGGTGCCAACCGGCGAGCTAACAGCGACACTGGCTACGTCGGAGGCTGGCTCAGGATCGGCATGGGCGTATCCCACCGCCCCGTCCCGATCGATTCCGCCGCCATCGCCGCGGCCAACCGCCGACGGAGCTCACTGGCGACAGGGCCATGGGCGCCTGTCGACACTCGCTGCTGGAGCCTGATGGACGGACCATCCATGCCGATCCCGGTGACCGAGATGTCGGTCGGGGCATCGGCGAGGAACGTGTCCGCCCACGCGGGGTCCCCACGCATCTCGTCCGCGACCCGGGCCGCGGTCGTCAGGGCAAGGTCGAGGTCGGCCGCCCGAGGAACGTGGAAGTCCACGACGGCGACCGAGAACAGCCGGGTCAGGTTGGACGACAGCCGGATGAACCCGTTCGAGACGGCGTGCGACGACCCCATCCCGTCGCGCAGGAGCGTCCGACGCAGGCCGATCTCCTCGACGACTCCCTCGACCCCGGGGTGCCCGTTGACGGCCACGTAGTCGCCCTTGAAGAACGGACCCTCGATGAGGATCAGGAACCCCATCACGTAGTCCAGGACGACGTCCCTGGTTGCGAAGACGATGGCCACGATGACGAGGACGATGGCCGCAAGGATGGTCCACCAGTCAAGGACGGCCAGCGCCATGACGACGAGCCCGGCCAGTACCCCGACGCGGAGGAGCCGCAGGAGGAGGTCCTCGATCGTCGTGATCCGCTTGCCGACCTCGTCTTCCGTGCTCGAACCAGACGGGAGGTGAGTCGCCTGGGCATGGATGACGGCGGGCACCACGCGATGGATCGCGGTGACGCCGACGCGATAGACCACGAGCAGCACCACGGTGCCGACGAGCAGCGCAACTCCCCGGCCCAGAAGCCATCGAAGCGGCTCGTCCGTATCCATGTCGCACCCCTCGGCAATTGTCAGCTGCCGGCGTCGGGCGCCGACTGGCTGACAACTCGATGCTACCCGGGCATCACCTCGCTCGGATCACGCACGAGCCGCCGAAGGAGCGGCCGTGGTGGACACGGCACGTCCGGGCGGCCGGATGTGCCGTGTCTTCAGACTCCGACGGTCAGTGCTCGACGACCTTGTCGAGCTGGCCCGCCGCCTCGATCCAGCCCGCGATCTCCGCTTCGCTGGGGACGCGGCGGACGATGCCCGGTCGTGCTGCAGCGACCTCCTGCACGGTCACGGCCAGGTTCGCCGGGTTCCGCTGCGCGAGCTCGGCCGGCGAGCCGACGCCCGCAGCCTCGAGCAGGTCGCTGTACTGCGGCCCGACGCCCGGGACGCGCATGAGATCGACCTTGTCAACCCACTGGCGGATGAGCTTGGGGCTGATCCCGGTGGACTCCGCGAGCTTCTCCCGGTCATACGGCTTTGCCCCGGCCGCGAGCAGATCGTCGGTCGTCTTGATGCCCACCTCAGCGAGCTTCTCGGCATAGGCGGGGCCAATTCCCTCGACGTCCGCGATGCTCGTGCGCCCGCTGGAGCTCGGCGCATCGGCGGCGGCAGGTTCCGCGGCCTCCTCGACCGCAGCGCCAGCGGCGGCCTCGGCGACGACCGGAGCCACGAGCTCAAGCTCCTCGGGCACCGAGGCGACCGTCTCCGGGTCTTCGAGAAGCTTCTCGACCTCGGCCAGGTCCTCGGCGACGATCTCGGAGACGACGAGCTGACCGCCGAAGCCGTGCGCCTTCATGCGCTCGACCGCCGTCTGCCAGTCAGCATGCTCCACGAGGATCGCCACTGCCGACTCGGAGGAGGTCATGTTCTCGCCGAGCTCCTTGAGGAGCCTGTTCTTGATCCCGCGGTCGAAGCTCGCGAACAGCCCGCCCGCCGCCGCACCCATGGCGATCCAGCCGACGGGTCCGAACAGGGCAGCGAAGACGACGCCGATCAGGCCGCCCTTGACGAAGCCCTTGCCGATCGAGTCGTCCTTGGTCTGGTGGACCTTGATCTTGCCCTTCTCGTTCTTCGTCACCGCGACCGCGTCCCGGAGCTTGACGACCTTCTCGTCGGAGAGCTCCTTGAGCGCTGCGAGTGCGGCCATCGCCGTGTCCGGGTGCGGGTACTTGATGACGAGAAAGCTGTACTTGTCTGACATCCCTTGGTCCTCGCTCGTGTCGTGTCCTGGCCAACGCAAGGATGATGGGCCGACGGAGCCGACACAAGAGCCGATCGCAACGAGGGAAGCCGGGCCGGCGGTCGAACCTGCTAGATCGCCGCCCCGCCCCGCTCGCCCGTCCGGATCCGGATCACCTCCTCGAGCGGCAGGATGAGGATCTTGCCGTCGCCGATGGTGCCCTCGCCGTGCTTGGCGGCGCCAAGGATGGCGTTGACAGTGGGTTCGACGAAGGCTTCGTTGACGGCGATCTCCAGCCGCACCTTGGGGATCAGGCCGGGCACGACCTCCTCGCCGCGGTACAGCTCCGGGTCCTCCTGCTGGCCGTGACCCGTCACGCGGCTGACCGTGATCCGGAAGATCTCGGCTGCGATCAGGGCCTGGTGCACCTCGTCCAGCTTGTCCGGCTGGATGATGGCGATGATCAGCTTCATCTGCGTGTCTCCAACCGCTCGCTAGTTCAGGTTGAGCAGGCCGTAGCCATGCTCGCCGTGGAGCTCGTGATCCATGCCCGCCATCTCGCCCGTGGCGCCAAGCCGCAGGCCGAACGCCTTCTGCACGAGGACCACCAGCACGATCGTGATGCCCGCCGCGTAGCCGATCGTCACTGCGACGCCGAGCGCCTGGACGGCGAACTGCGAGACGGTGTCGCGGCCCGCGGGCATGTCCCCGGCGCGGATGAAGAAGGTCAGGAGCAGGGCGCCGGTGATGCCGGCGATGCCATGGATGCCGAACACGTCCAGCGAGTCGTCGTAGCCCAGGCGGTTCTTGAGGAGGATGGCGCCGTAGCACAGGCCCGAGGCGATGAAGCCCAGGGCGACGGCACCGGCGGGCGGGACAACCCCTGCCGCGGGTGTGATCACGACGAGGCCCGCCAGGATGCCCGAGGCAATGCCGAGACCGGTGGCCTTGCGATGCTGGACGGCCTCGATGCAGATCCAGGCCAGGGCACCGGCGGCCGCGGCGACCTGGGTCACCGTGAGAGCCTGGGCCGTCTTGACGCCGCTGGACAGCGAGCTGCCGGCGTTGAAGCCGAACCAGCCGACCCACAGCAGGCCGACGCCCATCATGACCATGACCAGGTTGTTGGGATGCATCGCGGTTTGCGGGTAGCCGCGCCGGGAGCCCAGGTACAGCACCGCGATGAGCCCGCTGATCCCCGCCGAGATGTGGACGACGGTGCCGCCCGCGAAGTCGATGGCGCCCAGCTGGAACAGGAAGCCGTCCGCTGCCCACACCCAGTGGGCCAGGGGGCTGTACACGATCACGCTCCACAGCGCGATGAACACCACGTAGCCGCGGAACCGCACGCGCTCGGCGAAGGCACCCGCGATGAGCGCCGGCGTGATGATCGCGAACTTGCCCTGGAACATGGCGAACACGAGGTCCGGCACACCGTTGCTGCCGACCGTGCTGTCGATGCTCCGGAGGAACACCAGGCCGGGATCCCATCCGAACCAGCCGCCCATCACGCTGGGCCCGAAGGCCAGGGCGTACCCGATGACAACCCAGATCACGCCGATGATCGCCATCGCGGCGAAGGCATGCATCATCGTGCCGAGGACGTTCTTGGTCCGGACCAGGCCACCGTAGAACATCGCCAGGCCGGGGACCATCAGGAGCACCAGGGCGGTGGACGTGAGCATCCACGCCGTAGCGCCGGCGTCCACAGGCGGCTGGTCCGTGGCCGGCGGCGCGGCGGTCGAGGCGAGACCCAGCGCAACCGCCAGGCCCGCCACCAGCAGGAGCCCCACGGCCGGGACGATGGTGCGAACCGGGTCGCGTTGGGTGGCAGGCATCCGTATCTCCTCCGCTCGCTCTTGCGCACGACCCTGGGCAGGGGCCGCAGGGCGACATGGTCACGGACAGCGGACGGACGGACGCGTCCCCCGGGGGGTACGGCAGCGTTTCGGTTCGGCACCGAGCCGAGCGGGGGGAACCCGGCCGGCAACGTGGCGCCGCTCGCACATCGCCGCCGTCAGGCGCCGGACGTCAGATCAGCCACAGCTCCGTCTGGCGGCCGTCCAGGAACGAGCAGCCGGCATCGTCGAACCAGGCGTCCTCCTCGAGCATGAACTGGACGACCTGGCCGTCCCATTCCTCGACAGCGGTCCGGGCCTGCAGCTCGATGGAGTACGCCGTGGATGGCCACACCGGGTAGTCACCCTGACCCTGGACGGCGACCTGGTTGTCCCACAGGCCGATGGTCGGACCGGCGGCATGGCCGTGAAGGCCGATCGGGTGCGTGTAGATCAGGCCGTCCAGCGCCTCGGTCGCGGCGGCGTCACGGGTGCCGCGCAGGATCTCGTTGCCGGTCCGGTCCGCCGTGAACTGGGCAATCAGCAGGTCCTGGAGCCGGTTCGCCCTGGCTAGTCCCGCTACCAGGCCGTTGGGAGCCCGCGTCTCGCCCGGGGCCAGCACGTAGGCGTGCTGCTGCTGGTCCGTGTGGTAGCCGTCGGCCACGATGCCGAAGTCGACGTGGACCAGGTCGCCCGCTTCGATCACCGTCTCGGCCTCCTTGCCGGCGAACGAGTCACGAGCCGAGCCGCCGCGTCGCTGGATGGTGCACGTGGGCTGGAACCAGGACCCGTGGCCATTGCCGTGGACGGCGTCGCGGAGCCACCACTCGACGTCTGCGGTGGTGGTGGTCCCGGGCGTAATCACCTCGGAGGAGAGCGCCCGCCGGAGGTAGCCGTGGGACTGCCGGCAGACGTCGGCGAGCAGCGCCCGCTCTTCGGGCAGGCGGGTTTCGAGCCAGCCGATGGCGGCAGTCTCGGCGCTCACGATCCGTGACGCCAGCGCCGGCGGGAGGTGATCGACGAGCTCCGCCCGCTCGGACGCCGAGAGCCCGTCGGCCAACGGGAACACCGCGGACGAGTTGACCCCGATCCGGGCGGGATCGGCGCCGGCAAGCAACTCGGCCAGCCGGCTCCACTGGTCAGGCTGCGCCTCGGGATCCCAGGCCGACGGGAACGCGTCGCCGACCGCGTAGCGCGCGACAGCCATCCGCCGCATGCCATCGGGCGAGCGGACGAACAGGAGGATCGTCCGGCGCCGGGCCGTGGCGAGCCACGTTGCCGGGAGCATGGTCTGGAGCACCGGGTCCTCGTTGTACTCCCGCGCCGCCAGCACCCAGGCGTCGAGTCCCGCCCGGTCCATGAGCACCGGGATCAGGGCATCGAGGCGCGAGGCCAGCAGGCGGTCATGAGCGTCGGCGCGAGCGCGGAGGTCGGGTGTCATGCCTCCATCCTGCCAGACCATGCCCCGTGCGGTGGCCCGCGGCCTCCGCTACGTGCGGTCGTCCGGCGGGACCGAGGACCCCAGGCCTGGATCCCGTGCCTGCGAGGATCGCCTCGATCGCGGCCAGCCTGGCGAGCACCTCGTCGAGACCCTGCTGCATGGCCTCGGCCGACGCTCGTACCTCGACCTCGTCGGCGGCCCGGCGGCGGCGCTGGGCGGCCTCGACGAACGTGGAGGTGATCGAGGCGGTCAGGATCGCGATCAGCGCGACGGCGACGACCATCACGGACGCTCCGACGACTCGGCCGAACCCGGTCGTCGGGACCTTGTCGCCGTAGCCGACGGTAGTGACCGTCTGGAGCGTGTACCAGAGCGCTCCGCCGAGGTCCGGGAAGTCCTGTCTGTCGAACACCCAGACGACCAGGCCACCGACGAACACGATCGCCACCGTGATGGCGATCATCAGGAGGGCGGCATTCCTCACCGATGCCGGGTCGTCCGCGAACCGGTCCTGGGCACGCTGGACGGCTCTGCCTGGTCTCATGCCGCGAAGCCTACCGCGTCAGGCGAGGCCCAGGGCGGCCAGGAGCTCCCCGTCAGACGGCTCGCGCAAGATCAGCTCGGGCCGATCAGGATCGCCGATCAGGATCGTTGGGGTGCGCCACCCACCGTCGTTCAGGCGGCGGATCCACGCGTCGGCGGCGGCATCCTCGTCCACCTTCAGGTACGTGAACGGGACGCCGCGGCGCACGAGCAGGGCTCGCGAGCGGACGGTGTCCTCGCAGGTGTCGCGGCCGAGGACGAGGATGGAGGGCGTGGCCTTGTCGGTCATGGGATGAGGATAGCGCGTGGCCCGTTCGTGCCCCTCGAGCCACGCGTTGGCCCGTGGGATCCGCGAGGGCATCAGCCCCGCCGGGTGGCGCCGACCGCCGTCACGATCGTGAACGGCCGGGGCAGGCATCTAGCCCCGCGTAGGCTCCTCACCGCGCGCGGATGCGCGATCAGGGGCGAGGAACCGGTAGCCGAGGCGGCGCTCTGTCTGGATGTAGCGCGGATGCTCCGGGTCGTCGCCCAGCTTCTCGCGCAGGCGGCGCACGTAGACGCGCACGTAGTCGACCTCGTCGATGTACTCGCGGCCCCACACCTTCGCGAGGAGCGTGCCGTGCTGGAGCACGTGCCCGGCGTTCCGTACCAGGTGGTAGAGCAGCTTGTACTCAGTGGGGGTGAGGTCCATCCGCTCTCCGCGGAGCCGCGCCTCGTGCATCGCGAAGTCGACCTCGAGGTCCGCAGACTTGAACGACGGAGCCCGGCTGCTGGGCGCGGGCATGTCCAGGCGCCGCAGCACGGCCTTCACCCGGGCCATCAACTCGAGGTGGTTGAACGGCTTCGTGACGTAGTCGTCCGCGCCGAGCTCCAGGCCCTTCACCTTGTCCATGGCGTCATCCCGCGCCGTCAGCATCACGACGGGGACGTCCGAGAATGCCCGGATCTCGCGCAGGACCGCGAAGCCGTCCGTGTCGGGGAGCCCGACGTCGAGCAGGACGATGTCCGGATGCCGGTGCTCGACGATGTCGAGGGCCTCCTCGCCGGTCCCGGCCCCTAGCACCTCGACCTCGCGCCACTGGAGTGTGAACCCGATATGGACCGACTCGACCACGTCCGGCTCGTCATCGACGACCAGAATCCGCATCAGCCCTCGTCCTCCGGTCCAGCGGTGGGCACGACCAGTGTGAACGTGCTGCCGTGGCCGAGCTCGCTCCGCACGGCGATGGTGCCGCCGTGCGCCTGGGCGATGGCGAGCGCCGTCGGCAGGCCCAGACCGATTCCCTCCCGCGGGCCCGACCGGTCGGTGCGACCCACGAAGAACCGCTCGAACAGCCGGGCCTGGTCTGCCTCGGAGATCCCGGGGCCATCGTCGGTCACGCACCACGAGGTCATAAGGCCGTGCTCCTCCACGGCGACCACCACGGAGCCTCCGTCCGGGGCGAACCGCTGCGCGTTCGACACGAGGTTGAGGAGCGCCTGCTCGAGCCGGCGGTGATCGCCGTAGACACGGTGGTCACCCGACCGGGCGGCGAGTCGTTCGATCCGCTGCCGGCGCTGCGCGGCCAGGGGCGCGACGACCGCGATCGCCGACTCGGCGAGGGCGACGGCGCTGAACCGCCGAAGCTGGAGGCTCACGCTCCCGGAGCGGAAGCGCGAGAGCTCGAGGATGTCGCCCACGAGCCGCTGCATTCGCTCGCCGTTGCGCTCGATCGCCTCCAAGAGCGACCGGCGCTGCTGCTCGGTCGGCTCGGAGGCCGGATCCAGGAGCAGGCCAGCGCTGGTGCGAACCGCGGTCAGCGGTGTCCGGAGCTCGTGGGCGATCGTCGAGAGGAGGTCGGTCCTGAGACGCTCGAGCTCCGCCAGCGGGATGTTCGCCTCGCCATGGAGGCCCGCGTCCAGGTAGCGCAGACCGAGCGTCGTCGCGACGTACCGCGTGCCCTCGCCGCCCCGCTGGGTCGCCCTGACGAGGCCGAGGCCGGCGAGGCCGTCCAGCAGGCGGCCCGCGAGCCGCGGCCGCAGAGTGGCTCCACTCGCGACGAAACGTTCCTCGAGCTCGGTAGCGGTCGCCGAGGGCGGGACGAAGGCCAGGGCGGCGTGAAGCAGGGGCGGCGGCCCGGTGCCCGTGGCCGCCCCCACCACCGGATCGGCTGACGGCGCCGCCGCTGGACGGTGCGCCGGGTTGAAGGGCATGCGACGAGCATAGCCCTCCGCATGTACGGCTCCCGGCGACCTTCGCATGAACACGAACTGTTCGGATCGACCCCGCTGTTCACGGGCCGTTCATGGTTGTCCATGGGTTCGTTCCCGATCGCGGGCGAGGCTGTGTGTCAGGCGTCGTGGTGACGCCGGCCCTCCCGCCAGGAGACCCTTCATGATCACGAATCTCGCCGAGGCACCCGGCGTCGCGCCGGCGACCGGCAGCCCCGGCCAACACGCTCTCGGCAGCCCCGGCAAACACGCGCCGGGCAACCCCGTCCAGCGCGCCCCTGGCACCCCCGGACAGCACGCCCTCGCCTCGGCACTCGCCCAGTTCGACGCCGCCGCCGAGCATCTCGCGCTGGACCCGGAGCTGTGCGCCGTCCTGCGTGTCCCGCAGCGCGAGCTCTCGGTCAACTTCCCCGTGAAGATGGACGACGGCTCCGTCCGCGTGTTCTCCGGCTACCGCGTCCAGCACAACGTGGCCCGCGGGCCGGCCAAGGGCGGGCTCCGCTTCCACCCGCAGGCCGATCTCGACGACGTCCGCGCACTCGCCATGTGGATGACCTGGAAGTGCGCGCTGGTCGAGGTCCCCTTCGGCGGTGCGAAGGGCGGCGTGGCCTGCGATCCGGGCGCGATGAGCGGGAAGGAGCTCGAGGGGCTGACCCGCCGCTTCGCGACGGAGATCGAGCCCGTGATCGGCCCGGACTCCGACATTCCTGCCCCGGACGTCGGGACCAACGCCCAGGTGATGGCCTGGATCATGGACACGGTGTCGATGCACCGGGGCTACTCGGTGCCCGGCGTCGTCACCGGCAAGCCCATCTCGGTCGGCGGCTCCGTCGGCCGGTCGGACGCGACGGGCCAGGGCATCGTGTACACGATCCGCGACGTCGCCGGCCGGATCGGCCTCGACATGGCCGACGCCACGGTGGCCGTGCAGGGCTTCGGCAACGTCGGTGAGGCCACCGCGCGCCTGCTGGACGAGAGCGGCGCCAGGGTGGTTGCCGTCACCGATGCCGGGGGCGGCGCCCACGACCCGGCCGGACTCGACGTGCGGGATCTCGCGCGGCGCTTCCGGGCCTACGGGACGGTGGCCAACACGCCGGGCACGGACCTCATCGACAACGAGACCCTCTTCGGCCTCGACGTGGACGTCCTGGTGCTCGCCGCCCTCGACGGCCAGATCACGGCCCGCAATGCCGGCCACGTCCGCGCCCGGATCCTCGCCGAGGGCGCCAACGGTCCGACCGACCCGTCGGCCGACGGCATCCTGCTGGAGAACGGCGTGACCGTGATCCCCGACATCCTGTGCAACGCCGGCGGCGTCATCGTCAGCTACTTCGAATGGGCGCAGAACCGTGCGGCCCTCGCGTGGACGCGCGAAGAGGTCAACGAACGGCTCCGCCGCCAGATCCTCTCGGCCGCGGATGCCGTATGGCAGCGCTCCGCGGCCGACGGGATCCCACCTCGCCTGGCCGCCCACAGCCTCGCCGTGGAGCGCGTCGCGACCGCGACCCGCCTCCGCGGCCTCTACCCCTGACGTCCCAGAAGCGATCATCGGAGGATCTCATGCGCACCTTCTCCTCTCCCCAGCGCGGCTACTGCGCCTCGTGCGACTCCCCGCTCATCGACCGGCCTGTCTACTACAGGGACGAGACGTACTGCTGTATCGGCTGTACCCGCAACGGCCCCTGTGTCTGCACGTACGAAGCGGACCTCGCGGACGACGGCGTCGACCACCTGGGCCTGCCGTTCGCGATCGAGCCGCTGGTGGCCGCGGGGCCGGTCCCGGCCGCCGATCTCGCCCGCGAGCGGGTCGCCGTCCGCTAGCTCAACCGTTCCTGGCACCAGGTGCGCCCGGTCCTCACGGAGGTCGGGCGCACCTCTTTGTCGCTCCGGTGGCCCGACGGGCTAGTGATCTTCCCCGGGGCCGTGCACCGGCCCGCGTCACCCACGGGAGCCGTCCGCGATGCTGGCTCCCGTTGCCGCTCGCCGGCTGGGGCGACGCGGCGGCCACCGGTCGCGTGATGACCACGAGGGCGATGGATGCCGCGAGCACCCCTCGGGACGGGAGCCTCAGGGCCGCGCGAGGTGGACGTTCCCCACGTACGGGTAGTAGGGCGGCGACACGTCGACGACGTCGTGGAAGTTGAGCACGCCGCTCGCGCCGGCGAAGCCGCCCGTACCGCCCGTGATCGGGTGGTGGCAGCGGCCGTGGATCTCGGCGCTGGTGGGCCACGGACCGTCGGTCTTGGCCGTGAAGGAGTAGGTCGTGAAGAACGTCCCACAGGTCGATCCGAGACAACCCGTGAAGTGCTCGGTGCCCGTTGCCAGGAAGGTCGACTTGGCCGGGTCCGATTTCGTCTCGAAGGTGTCGATCCACCAGCAGCCGACCAGGCTGCCGGTCATTGCGTAGCCACCGTCCTCGCAGGACCCGGCGGCGAGCTGGACGCCGCGGACGATCGTGGTGCCGTTGTTCGCTGCGACGGCGCCAGCCGACAGCATCGAGCCGACCAGGGCGACAAGCAGCGGAAGGGCTGCTCGCCGGCCGAGCCTCCGGCGATGAGCAGGGCGATTGACGGTCATGAACAGGCACCTCCGCGCGGACGAGGTCGGTCTCGCCATTGGCGCGGCACGAGCTGGGCGACCAGAGATGGGAACGCCGTGCCGTTGGAGAGCGTTGAGCTCTCCTGCCTCCTGTCCGTGGTGCGCATCCTGCGAGGCCGCCGGTTCCGCCGCCAGCGGGATAACTGTCACGACCGGGCGTGATGTGCCAACGTGCATCCCAGGCCCGGCCCAGCGCTCGCTGCGCGCGCCGGGGGGCCTGATGACGCCTGTCGTACGATGGCCGCCATGTGGCGCGTCCCAACGCCCGGGTCGATGAGCCCGGTGTCTGTCGACCCCGGTACCGCTGATGCGCCGTGCCCGCGCGCCGGTGCCAGGCGTGGCGGCAGCGCGCGTGTGCTGGTCGTGGCGTAGCCCGTGACCGAGCGACTCACTCCTGCACCAACCGGATCGCGCGCCGGCGTCGAGGGTCCGCCGTCCACCTTCCTGTTCACCGACATCGAGGGGAGCACGCGGCTCTGGGAGGAGCGGGCGACCGCGATGGGTGAGGCCCTCGCCCAGCACGATCACCTGCTGCGCGTGGCCGTCGATGGGAACGGTGGCTCCGTGATCAAGACGACCGGCGACGGGATGCTGGCCGTGTTCGACGATCCGATCGAAGCCGCTGGCGCGGCCCTGGCAGCCCAACGAGCACTCCGCGACGCGACCTGGGGTGAGACCGGCCCGCTCCGGGTGCGCATGGCATTCCACGCCGGGGCTGCCGAGACCCGGGATGGCGACTACTTCGGGCCGGCGCTCAACCGGGTGGCGAGGATCCTGTCGATCGGGCATGGCGGCCAGGTCATCTGTTCCGCGGTCGCCGCCGATCTCGCCCGTGACCGGCTCGGAGCTTCGGTGGAGCTCGTCGATCTCGGCTCGCACCGGCTCCGGGACATCGACCGGCCCGAGCAGGTCTACCAGCTGGTCGTTGC
The DNA here is from genome assembly GCA_963754485.1 of uncultured Chloroflexia bacterium. Lineage (GTDB taxonomy): Bacteria > Chloroflexota > Limnocylindria > Limnocylindrales > CSP1-4 > CAIXZV01. Next base: position 303,746 of record CAVWFY010000013.1, read on the forward strand.
CGACCTCCCGCGGGACTTCCCGCCGCTCCGCTCGCTGAGCACGCGCCGCTCCAACCTGCCGGTCGCGCTGACGAGCTTCGTCGGCAGGGAGAGGGAGCTGGCCGAGGTCACGACGCTGGTCGAGCGCCACCGGCTCGTCACCCTCATCGGCACGGGTGGGACCGGGAAGACCCGCCTCATGCTCGAGGCCGCGGGCCGGCTCCTCGACCACCACCCGGACGGGGTCTGGCTCGCCGAGCTGGCCCCGCTCGGCGATGAGTCACAGATCGCGTCGGAGGTCGCGCGTGCGCTCGGCGCACCCGAGGTCCCGGGCGTGCCCGCGCTGGCGGTCGTCACGGCGTTCGTCGCCGACAAGGACCTGCTGCTGCTGCTGGACAACGCGGAGCACCTCGTCGACGGGGCCGCGAGGCTCGCCGAGCGGTTGCTCGCAAGCGCTCCGAGGCTTCGGATCCTGGCCACGAGCCGGGAGGCGCTTGCGATCCCCGGGGAAGCCGTGCTCCACGTGCGGTCCCTCTCGTGCCCACCGATCGGCGGGGCCCAGGGCGCAATCCCTGGCATCGCTGCCGGCATCGAGGACGCCGCCTCGACCGAAGCGGTCCAGCTGTTCATCGCGCGGGCCGCGGCCGTCGATCCGGCGTTCGCCCTCAGCCAGTCGAACGTCGCCTCGGTCGGGGAGATCTGCCGTCGCCTCGACGGCATCCCGCTCGCGATCGAGCTTGCCGCGGCGCGGGTGTCGGCCATGTCGCCCGACGACATCGCCAAGCGGCTTGGGGACCGGTTCCGCCTGCTCGCGGGTGGGCGCCGGACCGCGGTCCCGCGCCAGCAGACGCTGCACGCGCTCATCGACTGGAGCTGGGATCTCCTGAACGACGAGGACCGCCGCCTCCTCCGGCGGCTGGCGATCTTCACCGGCGGCTGGACGGTGCCGATGGCATCGCGGATCGTCGGCGACGACGAGGGTCGCATGGATCCCGTGGACCTCGTCGATGGCCTGACGCGGCTGGTCGACCGCTCGCTGGTGATCGTGGATCGCGGCCCCACGACGCGCTACCGGATGCTCGAGACGATCCGCCAGTACGCGCGCGAGAAGCTCATCGAGTCCGGTGAGGCGGCCGATCTCGCGGACCGCCACCTCGCCGCGTATGCCGAGCTCGCGAGCGAGTCGCGAGGGGCCGATCCGCGGCCCGGCCATGGTGGACTGGCTGGACCGGCTCGACGCGGAGGTCGACAACCTCGGCGCCGCCCTGGAGTGGGGCCTCGAGGCGGCGCCGTGGACTTCGGTCCGGATGTGCGTCGCGCTGATGGGCTACTGGAGCGTCCGGGTGATCTCCCAGGACAACGATGCCCGGATCGTCGCCGCGATCGAGGTCGCGAGATCACAGGGTCCAGGGATCGTCCCGACGCCGACCGGGCCGAGCAGGCGCTCGCGGCACGGCTGCTGGGCGAGGCCGCGCGCATCTGGGGGATGTCCGGACGAGGTCTCGAAGCGCTCGGCTGGGCCGAGGACGCGGTCGCCCTGGCCGACGCGAGCGACGATGCTGCCGCGAGGCGGGCGGCCGTCGTCGGCCTTGCCGTCGCGACGGTGTTCGCGGGGCGGGCCGGGCCCGGAGGCGTGGCCGTGCGGCGGATCTTCGAGCAGGCGGTGGACCTGACGGAGCGGAGCGGCGAGTGGTGGGCCGTGGCGATGGCCGCGGGGTTCGCGGGCACCAGCCTGAGCACGTTCGATCCCGAGGCCGGGGCGGCCCTCCTCCAGCGAGGCGTGGAGGCGGCGCGCAGGTCCGGCAGCCCGTACGCGATCGGCGCCGTCACCATGGCCCAGGCGAGGACGCTCGGACGCACCGGGCAGACCGATGACGCAGTCGCTGCCTTCGGCGCTGCGATCCGGAGCTTCATGGAGCTCGGCGACACCCGGTTCGTCCTCGCGAGCCGCAGCGACCTCGCCCATGCCCTACGGCGCGGCGGACGCCTCGACGAGGCCATGGCGATGTACCGCGAGACGATCGGCGGATGGGTCCACCTCGGCCAGAAGGGGGCGATCGCCAACCAGCTGGAGAACATCGCGTACGTGGAGGTCGAACGCGGGAACTTCGACCGGGCCACGTGCCTGCTGGGTGCCGCGGCCGCGATCCGGGAGGCCTCCGGCTCCCACATGGCCTATGACGAGGAACCCGAGCTCGCCGGGTACCTCGATCGTCTGCGAGCCGCGATGACGCCGGTCGCGTTCGAAGCGGCCTGGAACGCCGGCCGGGCGTTGCCCCAGGCGGACGCCGTCGCGCTCGCGCTTGCGGAGGAGCCGGGTCCCGGCTGACGGAGGCGTTCGCTCAGTCCACCGTGAGCGTCTTGGACAGGTTCCGCGGGAAGTCCGGGTCGAAGCCGCGCAGCACGCTCATGTGGTACGAGAGCAGCTGCAGCGGCAGCACGCCGAGCAGGGCGTTGACCTGCGGGTCCGACTCCGGGATGGCCACCAGGACGTCGCCGTTGGCGCGCAGGCGCGCGTCCTCCTCGGCGATGGTGATGGTCCGTGCGCCGCGCACCCTGACCTCGTTGATCCCGCTGATGATGAGCGGGATGTCGGCCGGGCCTGCGACGAAGATGATCGGGAAGCCGGCGGTCACCGCGGACAGCGGGCCGTGCTTGAACTCGGTCGAGAGCATCCCCTCGCAGTGCGCGTACGTGATCTCCTTGAGCTTGAGGGCACCCTCGAGGGCGATCGGGTAGGTCGCGCCGTAGCCCAGGCAGTACAGGTTGTCCCAGGCGTTGATCTCGGCGGCGATCTCCTCGACCTGGCCGGCCACGACCGCCAGCGTCTCCTCCATCAGGTCCGGCACCCGCGCCAGGTGGACCCGTGTCCCTCCCCGCCAGGCGGTAGGCGAGATAGAGGAACGTCAGGACCTGGTTGGTGAACGTCTTGGTGGCCGGCACGCTGATCTCGTAGCCACACCCGAGCGGCAGGCACAGCCGGGCGGCACGGGTCAGGGTGGAGCCGACCACGTTGGCGAGACCGAAGCAGGCCATCCCCCGAGCCTCGGCCGCCTCGAGGGCGTTGAGCACGTCCTTGGTCTCGCCCGACTGGCTGACGAAGATCCCGACGTCCTCGGGGCCCACCGCGGGCGCGTACTGGGCGATGAACTGCGGCGCCAGCACGGGGATCGCCGCGCGGCCGGCGAGCTGGGCGAGGTAGACGGAGCCGACCGAGGCAGCGTGGAAGCTCGTGCCGCAGCCGACCAGGTAAAGGTGCCGGGCGTTCCGCATCTGCTCCACGAGCGGCGCCACGTCCGCGCTCGCGTCCAGCAGGTGCAGGAGCTCGCGGGCGACCTGCGGCTGTTCGTGGATCTCCTTCGCCATGAAGTGCGCGTAGCCGCCCTTCATCACCGCGTCCATCGACTCGGTGACGATCTCGACCGGACGGTCGACCAGGCTGCCGTCCTCCACCGAGTGCACCTCGACCCGGTCGGCCCACAGCGTCACGATCTCCCCGTCGAGCGGCCGGATCACGTTCCGCGTCAGCGGCAGCAGCGAGGGCAGGTCCGACGAGACGCAGGTGAAGCCCTCGCCGATCCCGACGATCAGGCCGGACCGCTTCTTGAAGGCATACAGCCGGTCGTCGTCCGCGCGCCCGATCACGAACGCGTAGTCGCCCTCCAGGTCGCCGTAGGCGAGCCGGATCGCGTCAATCAGGTCGTGGCCCTGCCGGACGTACCGCTCCACGGCGTGGACGCAGCTCTCGCCGTCGTTGTCCGAGCGGACCGTCATCCCCTCGGCCATGAACTCGACGCGGAGCTCGGCGTTGTTGACGACGTTGCCGTTGTGCGCTCCGACCATCGCGCCGTCCGAGTCGAGGTGCGGCTGGGCGTTGACCTGCGACGGCTCGCCGAACGTCGCCCAGCGCAGCTGCGTGATCCCGCGCGTGCCACGCATCTCGGCGAAACCGTGGCGGGCCGCAACCGCGTCGACCTTGCCCACGTCCTTGCGCAGGTCGATCGTGCCGTCCCGGAAGGTCGCCGCCCCGACGGAGTCGTAGCCGCGGTATGTCAGGCGTTGCGCGGCCTCGATCAGGATCGGCCCGAGGGCCGCATCCCGGTCGGTCACGTAGCCAAAGACGCCACACATGCCTGCGGATCTCCCGGTTCGACGGTGTCGGGCTTGGTCGTCGCGTCGACCGCTGCACGCTATGGTGCCGTACGCCCGCACATCGATGCGTGAGCTCGCCCGGCGACCCGGTGAGGCCCCCGCTACCCGCCTCCCGTCAGCCGCACGATCTGCTTCACGTGCGATCGTTCGTGGGCAGCCAGGCCGAGCGCGTACCAGTGCAGCGTCCGCTCGAGGACGGCGCCGGCGCCCGTGACGATCGCCGACCGGTCCCAGGCCTCCGGGGACAGCGGCTCGAGCGTCGCGATGAGGTCGGCGCGCTGCTCCGAGAAGGCGCGGAACGAGACGTCGAACGCCTGGTCGCGGTAGTCCGTCCCGCGCAGACGGGTCGCCGGGCTCACGGCGCGGATCGTGGGCCGGTCCTCCGCGAGGATGACGGCGATCGGGTCGCCCCAGACGTCGGCGCAGGCCCGCAGGTGGGCCAGGATGTCGACGATGGACCACTCGCCCGGCGCCGGCGCCGTTCGCAGGTCCGCGGCCGGCACGCGCGAGGCCGCGTCGGCGATCCGGCCCGGGGCCTCGCGCAGCAGCGCGAGGATCTCCTCCCGGGTCAGGTGCGGGTCGCGCGCGCTGCGCGAGCGCGGGCCGCCGACGGGGACGGGATCGCGGTGGCGGGATGCTTGGGTGTCCGTCGCGTCATCGATCGTGTCCTCGGGGATCTGGCCGGTGAGCATCGACGAGGAGCGACCGGGTTGCTCGCTCGCGCACGGTTCACGCTACCGGCAGGTCGGGAGGGGCCATGTCGGCCGGGCCAGGGTCCGGCGCGAGGAACCGGTACCCGAGGCGGCGCTCCGTCTTGATATAGCGCGGATGCTCCGGATCGTCGCCCAGCTTCTCGCGCAGCCGGCGCACGTAGACGCGGACGTAGTCGACCTCGTCGATGTACTCGCGACCCCAGACCTTCGCGAGGAGCGTCCCGTGCTGGAGCACGTGTCCCGCGTTCCGGACCAGGTGGTAGAGCAGCTTGTACTCGGTGGGGGTGAGGTCCACCCGCCGGCCGCGCAGCCGGACCTCGTGCAGAGCGTAGTCGACCTCGAGATCCCCGGACCGGAAGGACGGCGCCCGGCTGGTCGGCGCGGGCATGTCCAGGCGCCGCAGCACGGCCTTGACCCGGGCCATCGAGCTCGAGGTGGTTGAACGGTTTCGTGACGTAGTCGTCCGCGCCAAGCTCCAGGCCCTTGACCTTGTCCATGGCGTCGTCCCGCGCCGTCAGCATGACGACGGGGACGTCCGGAGAATGCCCGGATCTCGCGCAGGACCACGAATCCGTCCATGTCCGGGAGCCCGACATCGAGCAGGACGATGTCCGGATGCCGGTGCTCGACGATGTCGAGCGCCTCCTCGGCGGTCCCGGCCCCGAGCACCTCGACCTCGCGCCACTGGAGTGTGAAGCCGAGTTGGACCGACTCGACCACGTCCGGCTCATCGTCCACGACCAGGATCCTCATCGGATCAGTCCTCGTCCTCGGGTCCCGCGGTGGGCACGACCAGCGTGAACGTGCTCCGCGACCGAGCTCGCTCCGGACCTCGATCGTGCCGCCGTGCGCCTGGGCGATGGCGAGCGCCGTCGGCAGGCCCAGGCCGACCCCCTCCCGCGGCCCGGCCCGGTCGATGCGGCCCACGAAGAACCGCTCGAACAGGCGGACCTGGTCCTCCTCGGAGATCCCGGGGCCGTCGTCGGTCACGCGCCACGAGGTCATGAACCGTGCTCCTCCACGGCGACCACCACGGAGCCGCCGTCCGGGTGAACCGCTGCGCGTTCGACACGAGGTTGAGGAGCGCCTGCTCGAGCCGGCGGTGGTCCCCGTAGACGCGGTGATCGCCGGACGGGGCGGCGAGTCGCTCGATCCGCTGCCGGCGCTGGGCGGCGAGGGGTGCCACGACCGCGATCACCGACTCGGCGAGGGCGATCGCGCTGAAGCGGCGGAGCTGGAGGCTCACGCTCCCGGAGCGGAAGCGCGAGAGCTCGAGGATGTCGCCCACGAGCCGCTGCATCCGCTCGCCATTGCGCTCGATCGCCTCCAGGAGCGCCCGGCGCTGCTCCTCCGTCGG
>CAVWFY010000014.1:0-28924 GCA_963754485.1 uncultured Chloroflexia bacterium
GGGCCGACGCCGGGTGACGTGCCAACTGGCGTCCAGCGGCTCTTCGGTTCGGTGCCCGGACGCAGGCGCTCCGTCACGCCCTAGGCCGTTCGGTGGCGGCCTACCCAGCGAATGAAGGGGAGCGTCGTGCGGTGCTCGCGTTCGCCCGCCGGACCGTAGCACCGCTTCGGGCCCACTTGGCGGGAAGGCCCTCTCCGGGCAGCCGAGCCCTATCCTCGATCGCTCCCCGGGCGCGGCTCGGACACGCCCCAGCCACCGTCCACCGCGACGACCTGCCCGGTCACCATCGCGGCCTCCGGTGCGAGCAGGTGGAGCGCCGTTGCAGTTACGGCGTCGGCGTCGATGGGCCCGCCGGCCAGCGGCTGCTTCGCGGCGAGGTAGGCGAGGATCGCCGGGTCGTCCTGGGCCCGGCGGCTCATCGGGGTGGCGATCAGCGACGGGGCGATGGCGTTGACCCGGATCCGGGACGGGGCGTAGTAGGCGGCCATCGACCGGGCGAGCGCCTCGACGGCGCCCTTCGAGGAGGCATAGGCATGGGTCGCGAAGAATGCCGGGGCCGGGTGCGTCGCGAGCGCGCTCGACATCAGGAGCACGGCGCCGCGACACCCCGAGGCGTCGGGCACCTGTGCCAGCATCCGCCGGACCGCGGCCCGGGCCACCAGGAACTGCGAGGTCGCGTTGGCACGCAGGACGGTCTCCCAGCCCTCGAGCGTGGCCTCGTGCAGCGGCCCGTCGCCATACCGTCGCCCCGAGATCCCGGCCACGCTGTAGACGGCATCGAGGCGGCCTGCGGTGGCATCGAAGGCCGCGAAGGCGGCCTCCACCTCGGTCTCGCTCCGGAGGTCCGCGGCGTGCCAGCCGCAGCTGCCGCCGGCCGCGCGGATCTCGTCGGCCAGCGCCTCGAGATGTGCTGCGGTGCGTGACACGGCGAAGACCGCGCCGCCCTCGGCGGCGATCCGCCGCGCCGCGGACGCGGCCATGCCCGTCGACCCCGTGACCAGCACGGACCGCCCGGCGAACCGCCCGGCAACGCGCCCGGCAACCCGCCCGGACGGGGTCATGCCGGGACTTCCTCGCCCGCCCGGATCGCCTCCACCAGCGCCCGCCGGCTCGCGGCGTCGGCCTTCGTGATGGCGCTGCCGACGCCCACGGCCACGGCCCCCGAATCGAGGTACAGGCGGGCGTTGGCTGCGTCGACGCCGCCGGTCGCGATCAGCTCGACCTCGGGCATCGGCCCCCGGAGCTCGCGCGCGAAGGACGGCCCGACCGCGGATGCCGGGAACAGCTTGACGAACGTCGCTCCGGCCGCCCAGGCGGCGCGGATCTCGGTCGGCGTGAACGCGCCCGGAATGAACGGCAGGCCCTCGGACACCGCCGTGTCGATCAGCGAGACGTCCAGCAGCGGCGCCACGGCGAAGTCGGCGCCGGCCCGCCGGGCGGCCTCAAGCTGGCCCCGGCGCAGGATCGTCCCGGCCCCCACCAGGAACAGCCCGTCCGACCTGCGGGCCAGGCACCCGCGGACGGCCGCGAGGTCCGCCTCGGCCGACGGGGCGTCGAACGTGATCTCGAAGGCTCGCGCCCCAGCGTCGGCCAGCTCGCCGACGAGGTCGAGCAGCGCGGCCTGGGGCTCCACGCGCCGCAGGACCACGATCAGCCGGTGGCGGCGGATGGCGGCGGCCACCGGGCCGAGGCGCAGCGTGTCGAAGGTCATGGAGTCGGTTCCTCGCCGGCATTGAGCTCCACCGGCTCCAGCAGCGCCCCGTCGAGCGCCAAGTGCTCTCGCAGGGTATCGCCGCTCACGGCGCGCGGCACCGTCTTCGCGACAGCGGCCAGGGTCGCCGCGGTGCCCGCGGCCTGGCCCATCGCCATGCAGGTGGCCATCGAGCGGGCGGACGCGTGGGCGTCGTGGGTCGCCGAGAAGCAGCGCCCGGCGACCAGCAGCCCCTCGATGCTGAGCGGCAGGAGCGTGCGGTAGGGGATGCCATAGACCGGGGAACCGCCGCCACCTGCGCCTTCGCCCACGTGGTGCCACGCCGTGCCGCCGCCCGCGCCGTGGTCCTCGATCGGGGCGCCGCACAGGGCGATCTCGTCCCCGAAGCGGCGTCCGCCGAGGACGTCATCCCGGGTCAGGCGGTAGTCGCCGTGGACCCGGCGGCTCTCCCGCACGCCGATCGCCGGACTGGTGGCCACGACCACGGACCGCTCGAAGCCCGGCACGCGGTCGCGCAGGAACCGGTGGTACTCGGCGACCTGGCGGCGGCCCTCCACCTCGGCGGCGGTCAGCTGCCAGGGGTCCGTGGCGTCCACGTTGGGGATCCGGGTCATGTGGATGAGCGCGACGCCGTCGTAGGGCGTGCGGTGCCAGGAGCCCTCGATGCGCGGCAGGCGATACGCGCCTGAGGCCGCCGCCTCGCCCATCAGCCGCCACAGCTCCGCCTTGGGCACGGCCGAGGCCGCGGCGATGTCCACGTTCGCGACCTTGAACAGCGTGGACAGCGACTGGACGGTCTGGCCGTCTCCCGGCGCGTCGTGGGGAACGCCGGCCATCGCGCACACGTCTGCGTCACCCGAGGCGTCGACGAAGGCCGACGCTCCCACCCAGCGCTCGCCGCCCTTGTTCCACAGCCGGACCGCGGCCAGGCGCCCGTCGTCCACGCGCACGCCGGTGGCCCAGGTGTGGAGCAGCAGGTCCACGCCAGCGTCCTCGGCCAGTTGTTCCCACAGGACCTTGAGCGCTTCGGCGTCGTAGGTCACACCCGTGCCGGCGCCGTACGTGTTGGGACGCTCGAAGGCGACCCCGTCCGCCGTCAGCCGTCGCGCAACCTCCCAGCCCAGGCCGCCGACGACGCGCCGCGGTCGCTCGCCGGGCGTGTAGAACGCGTAGAACGTGTCGAGGACCGCCGTGGAGGTCCCGCCCATGAACGCCAGGCGGTCCACCAGCAGCACGGACGCCCCGCGCCGGGCTGCGCTGATCGCGGCAGCGCTGCCCGCGGAGCCCGCACCCACGACGATGACGTCGTAGCGATCCCTCACGCGGCGCCCTCGCCCGCCATACCCGGCAGCGCGTAGAACCGCGCCGGGTTGGCCACCAGGATCCGGGTCGCGCCGTCCTCGCCCAGCCGGCGCCGCAGCCGCGGGGCGAAGGCCGTCATGAGGTACCGAAGGCCCGGACCGCCCTCGTAGGCCCTGAAGTAGTCGCGGGCTCCGAGGTCCAGGCCCAGCATGATCCGGTCCAGGTGCCCGGCGGCCGCGACCGCCTCGATCAGGTCCAGCACCACCGAGTCCGGGTGGTACTTGGTCCGCCCGATCGTGTCGTACTCGAGCGTTACGCCGCGGGCGGCCACCTCGGCATGGAGCTCCGGGTCCGGGTTCCGGTCCAGGTGCGCGAGGGCGATCCGGTCGGGACTGGCCCCGGCGGACTCGAGCAGGTCGATGATCTCGTGGGCCGCGGTGCCGATCTCGCTGTGGACGAGGATGGCGGCGCCGGTCGCGGCCGATGCGGCGGCGATGGCCTCGAGACGGCGCCGTTCGCCGCGCGAGATGTGGTGGTACGAGGCACCGCCCTTGATGGCGCCCGCGCGCGCCGTGTCGAGGGGCAGGGACGGGTCGAGCCAGTCCGCCGGGTGCATGCCCTCGGTGAGGTCGGCGAAGACCCGTGCCGCCAGCGTCTCCACGCTGGCCCGGTGGACCCAGTGGCCCTCGGGATAGTGCGCGTCACGGTGATAGCCGCTGGCCGCGATGATCGGCACGCCGGTGGCCTCGGTCACCGCCCGCAGGCCGGCGGGGTCTCGTCCCAGGCCGATCGGCGTCATCTCCACGATCGTGCCGATCCCCGTGGCGAGGCCCTCGAGCACCTCCTCGATGGCCTTGCCGGGATCCGTGAAGCCCTGGCCCGGCATGCCGGGCGAGTCCATCAGCAGGTGGTCGTGGGCATCCACGACACCCAGGGAATCGGCGGCCCGGGGCCCAGTGACGGTGATGACGTGCCCCTCGGCCACCATGCCTCCCTCGGAGGGGCCGGCCGGTGCCAGCACCTGCCGGGAGTGTAACGGTCTGCTACTGGCTCGACGGGCGGGCCTCGGCCGTCTCGGCCGTCTCGGCCCTGGCAGGGTACTCAGGGGACTCGGAATGCGGCCCACCGTCACCGATTGTTGCGGCGATGGCCGCGGCCGAGATCAACCCCTCGATCTCGGCCGCGCGCTCCCCCCACAGCTCGATCAGGCGGCCGGAGCGGATCTCCTCGATCGTCAGGCGAACCGCATCCCGTTCGTCGCGGGACCACGCCCGTACGACCCAGGATCGGTAGCGACCGGCCATCGGTGGAGACCCGGCGCGCCGTTGTCGCCGGTGGTCAGCGACCCCAGTGAATGCGAGCGTCAATGCGACATGCCGCGCGGGGCCCGGTGCCCCCACGCAGGAGCATGGACGAGGTGGCGCAGCATCTGGAGCCTGTGGTGCTGGGCCTGGAGCCCGACGTGCTGGGGGGCCTCGGCTTCGGACGTCACCCGCGATGCCGAGCCGGAGGGCATCCCTCGATCGAGCGCCGCCTGTTGCCGCCACTCGTCGTGCTGCTGCCTTACGAGCGCCAGCCTGTCTTCCGGCGATACCGTGTTGAACATCTCGCGTCCTCTCCAACGGGTGGCGAGCACTCCTCGTCGTACCGGCCCATCGTCCCTCGCAGTCCCGCGGTCAGAATCAGGGCCGCACCCACGGCCAGGAGCCGGTCGCTCGCATCGAGTCCTCCTTCGCCTTCGGGACGCGCCGTCCGGGCATTCCAGCGACGCCCGTATCACCCAGATTCGCGGTCGGCCGTTCCTCGACCGTTCCCCGTCAGGTGTCGGCGTCTGCCCAGGACTCGCTCGCGATCGCCCGCTCGATCCGGGCCGCGTACCCTCGCTCGTCGGATGCGACTGCGAGGCGCCGGGCCGCGCCGGCCTCGTGCTCCGCGCCACGCACGTCGCCCGTCTGTCGGGCGAGGTGTGCGAGATGGGCGTGCGCGAGCGCCTCGTTGTGCGCGTTGCCGCCCGTGGCTTGCAGGAGCTCGAGCTCCCGCCGCCGGACCGCGACCGCCGCAGGGTAGTCGCCGAGGGCGTCGTCGGCCTCTGCCAGCACCCAGGCGGCCACCGCCTCCAGGTAGCGGTCACCCGTGAGGCGGCCGAGTTCCATCCCACGCTCCAGGAAGGGACGAGCACGGCCCGGTTGGCCGTCGCGCGCGAACAGCGCGCCGAGGTGGATGGTGGTCACGGTCTCCCACGTCGAGTCATGGGTGTCGATCGCGAGCGCGAGGGCTCGCTCGATGAAGTGGTGCCGCTCCCCGGCGCTGCGCCCGGCGTAGTGGAGCGCGACTCCCAGCATGTCGAGGACCCGGATCTCAGAGCGCGGGTCCGGGTCGTCGCCCAGCTCCTCGAATGCCGTCTGCATCAGCGGCAGCGCTTCGTCGATCCGGCGCATCCGTACGAGGCACCAGCCGGCGGCGGATCGCAGCCGGGCCCTGAGGGCATGCGCATCCTCGGGCAGCCTCGCCAGGCCCTCGTCCAGGATGGCGCGGGTCGCCTCGAAGTCACCTCGCCGATAGGGGACGGAGTCCGCGAACTCGTGGTAGGCATCGGCGACCTCCTCAGCAGTCTGCGCGAGCGCCGTTGCCTCCCTGAAGGCAGCGGTCGCGCCTGGCCAGTCCGAGGCCAGCGCCCGCAGCGTGCCGAGGCCCGTGCAGGCCGCGCTGATCGCCCAGGCGGTCGGGTCGGCAGCGGGGAGCTGCCGCCAGAGTGAGAGCGCGAGCTCGTAGTGGCGCGCTGCCTCGACGCGGTCGTGGACCGCCGCGTGCCGCACGGCCGCCGCCAGCCCGAAGGCTACGGCCAGGGGCAGGGCGTCACGCCGGCCGAGCCTCGCGGCCTCGGATGCGTGCGCCGCGATGGCCGTCGGGTCGATCGCACGTGTCGCGGCGATACGCAGGGTCTGCGGGTCGGTCATCGTGGCGGCCTCACCCGCCAGCGCGCGGGCCAGGGACAGCTGGAGGGCAGCCCGGCGGACAGGCCCGACCACCTCCCGGACGGCGACCCGGTACAGCGGATGGGCGAAGGCATAGCCGCCGCCACGCTCCACGAGCAGCCCGGAACGGAGCGCCACGTCCAGCGTGTCGAGCAGGTGACGGTCGGGGAGGACCGCGTCGAGCACGTCGAACGTGAACGCGGGCCCCAGCTCCGCCGCAACGTCCAGGACTTCCCGTGCCCCCGGCGGAAGTCCCGCGGCCCGCTGCTCGGCCAGCCGGCGCGCCGACTCCGGCAGGTCGTCGAGGGTCTGGCCGGGGACCAGCGTCCAGTGACCTTCGACGACACGGAGGGCCCCCCGCTCGTGGCCTGCGCGGACGGCCTCGAGGCAGAACAGGGGGTTCCCGCCACCGAGCTCGAAGATCGCCCGGCTGACGTCCTCGAGGACGCCCTGGCCGCCCAGGTGGCCGACCACGAGTGGCTCCACGTCACGCCGGGCCAGCGGAGTGACCCCGATCGAGATCCCGCCCGCACGCCGCGCCTGCTCGACGAACCGCGCCACGCCGTCCGGGATGGGTTCGTCGTCGCGGTAGGTCGCGGCCACGAGGATCGGCGCGGCCGGGCGGGCGGCGACGAGGGCCGCCAACAGGTCGAGGGACGGCTCATCGAGCCACGGCAGGTCGTCCAGCGCCAGCACGAGCGGCCGTGCGCCGGCCATCGTGCCCAGGGCGTCGATGAGGGCGGCGATCAGCGCCGGCCGCTCACGGAATGTCAGGGCGGGCCGACCGAGGGCGGGCGCCAGCGCCGCTGCGCCGCTGCGGGCGGGCTCGGCCCAGGTCGCCACCTCGTCGGGCCCGAGCACCGCGGTGAGCCCCATCGCGAGCGGGGCGAATGCCGCCGTGCGGAACGCCTCGACAGCCTGCCAGGCGATCACGCGCCACCCCGCGGCCCGGCCGTAGGCGACGGTCTCGTGCAGCAGGCTCGTCTTGCCGATCCCGGCCGGGCCGTGGAGCAGCACGATCGCGAGGTTGCCTTCCGCCAGCCGATCGAAAGCGGGCTCGATCCGCTCGAGCTCCGCGCGACGGGCCACGAGCGGAGCGCCGGCGGCGGGTCGCGGGGTGCGGCTCGCGCTGCGCTCGGCAGCCCGGAACGCCTCGACGGTCTCGGGGGCCGGGTCCACGTCCAGCGTCGACCGGAGGGCTCTGCGGCACAGCTCGAATTGCCGGCGTGCCGCGTGGTGCCGCCCGTCGGCGGCAAGGAGCTCGATGGCCAGTCGGTGGGCGGCCTCGTCCGCGGGATCCTTCTCCAGCACGCGGTCCACGATCGCCAGGGCTTCGTCCTTCCGCCCGCGATCCCGTTCGGCCGCGGCTGCGCGCAAGGCCGTCCGCACCCAGACGCCCCGGATGCGCTCCCTCGGCCCCACCAGCCAGTCCTCGTACAGGTCGTCCGGCAGCAGGTCGCGGCCACCCAGCCCGAGGATGGTGTCCAGCGCAGTCGTGCTGCCGGGCACGCCGGGCTCGACGGCCTCCCCTCCGGTGATCCGGGCCATCGCCGCCTCCAGGACATCGAGGTCGAGGTGGAGGCGGCGATGGTCGAGCGAGACGACGTCGCCGCCCCCGGCGAGCACGCCATCGGCCCCCAGCGCCCGGCGGGCGAAATGGATGGCCTTGCGCAGGTTGCTGCGGCCCGACTCGGGCGGCATTCCCGGCCACAGGGTCTCCGCTGCCACCTCACGGGTGAGCCGGTGTCCGGGCGTGACCGCTAGCAGTTTGACGAGCCTCTCGGCGGAGAGCCTGCCCCAGTCGGCACGTCCCAACTCCCGCCCGTCGAGGTGCACCGCGAAGCCGCCGAGCACCTGGACCGTGACCGGTTCCGCTCCCGCGACGTGTTCCCGCACCGACATGCCCGAACCGTAGGGGACGGCCATGGGTCCGGCACGTGCCGAACCGCCGAACGACCCGGTCCGTGAGGCTCGGGCGGGATCGCCGCACTCGCCCAGCTCCGGAGGCTCCGGCTCCCCGGGCAGGCCATGTTGCCTGATCGGGTCCGCCGGCCCGTGCGCGCTGCGCGGACCCCGTGAGGCCGATTGCGGGCCGTTCGGCAGGGGAGCGGGCTTGACCGCCGGGTGGACGCTATGCGCATGGCTGCACCCGTTCAACCGGGCGGCCGCGTCCCGGCCACCATCGAACCCAGAGTCGCCCGCACGATCCTCGTGGAGGGCGTGGTCCAGGGCGTCGGCTTCCGGCCGTTCGTGTGGCGTCTGGCCACGGAGCTCGGACTGGCCGGTCGCGTCCGCAACGCCGCCGGGCGCGTGGAGGTCGAGGCGGCCGGACCCGCGGCCGCGCTGGACGCCTTTGCTCGTCGGCTGCGAACGGACGCCCCGCCACGGGCCCGGGTGGAGCGCGTGACGGTGGCGCCGCTCGCGGACGGGTTCGCTGGCGACCTGCCCCTCCCGTTCGCCATCGACGAGAGCGTGGCCGCCGCGGCGACCGATCGGCTGTTCCCGCCCGACATCGCCACCTGCGACGACTGCCTGCACGAGCTGTTCGACCCCGAGGACCGGCGGTACCGGTACCCGTTCACCAATTGCACGAACTGCGGGCCGCGCGCCACGATCATCGAGGAGCTCCCGTACGACCGGGCGCAGACGACGATGCGCGCGTTCCCGCTGTGTGATGCCTGCGACGCCGAGTACCGCGACCCGGCCGACCGCCGGTTCCACGCGGAGCCCGTGGCCTGCGCCACGTGCGGCCCGCGGCTCTCCTGGCGACCAACGGGCGCGCCGGCTCCGGTCGCGGCGGGCGATGACGCGCTGGCGGCCGCGGTGGCGGGCCTCAAGGCCGGTGCCGTGGTCGCGGTCAAGGGCCTCGGCGGCTACCACCTGGCCTGCGATGCCACCGACGATGCCGCCGTGCGCCGCCTGCGGGACCGCAAGCGCCGCTGGGCCAAGCCGTTCGCGGTCATGGCCAGGGACCTCGAGGCCGTCCGGGCGCTGTGCCGCGTCGGGGTGCTGGAGCGCAGGCTCCTGGAGAGTCCGGCCCGCCCGATCGTCCTGCTCGAGGCGCGCCGGGGCGGCAACCCCGCACTGGCCCCGTCCGTCGCGACCGGGAACCGGCGCCTGGGCGTCTTCCTGCCCTATACGCCGCTCCACCATCTGCTGCTCGAGGCCGTGGGCCGCCCGCTGGTCCTGACCTCCGGGAACCTCACGGACGAGCCACTCGCCACGGACGACGAGGATGCCCTCGCGCGACTGGGCGGCCTCGCGGACGGGTTCCTCGCCCACGACCGGGAGATTCGGGCCCGCTACGACGATTCCGTCACACGCGTGGTCGCGCGGCGTGAGTCCGTGGTCAGGCGGGCGCGCGGCTACGCGCCGGAGCCCCTGCCGCTGCCGGTCGCGACGCCGGTGCCGCTGCTCGCCGTGGGCGCCGAGCTCAAGCACACGTTCACGCTGGCGCGCGGCGGGCGCGCCCACGTCGCCCCGCATAACGGCGACCTGGAGGACCTGGCGACGCACCGCGCGTTCACGGACGGGCTCGCCCACCTGTCGCGGCTGCTCGCGCTGGAGCCCGAGGTCGTCGTCCACGACCTCCACCCCGAGTACCTGTCCACGAAATACGCCCTGGAGCGGTTCCCGGCCGCCAAGCGCGTCGCCGTCCAGCACCACCACGCGCACGTGGCGTCCTGCGCCGCGGAGCACGGGATCACGGCTCCGTTCCTGGGCGTCGCCTACGACGGCCTGGGCATGGGCGACGACGGCACGTTCTGGGGCGGCGAGATCCTCCTCGCGGACCTGCGCTCGTACCGCCGCCTCGCGCGGTTCGCACGGGCGCCGATGCCCGGCGGTGCCCTGGCGGTGAAGAAGCCCTACCGGATGGCCCTGGGCTACCTGCTGGGCGCGGAGGCCGTCGACGGCGGCGCGGCCATCGACATCACGCCGGGCGGACCGGCCGCCGCGTTCCTGGACCGCCTCGACCCGCGGGAGCTCGCGCTGGTGCGCACGCAGGTCGCCCGCTCGCTCAACGCGCCGGTGGCGTCGTCGGCGGGCCGGCTGTTCGACGCGGCGGCGTCCCTGCTCGGGATCCGCGACGTTGCCGAGTTCGAGGCACAGGCGGCGATCGACCTGGAGCTGGCGGCCGGGGACCGCGTGGGGACGCTCCTCCCGTACCGGCTGGCGCGCGTGGACGGATTGCTCGTGTACGACCCGCGGCCCACGCTGACGGCGCTGCTGGAGGCACGCGGCACCGGCCGTTCGGCCGGCCCGCTGGCGGCCGCGTTCCAGGCCACGGTCGCGCAGGTCACCCGGGAGATCCTCGCCGAAACGAGGAATCGGACCGGGGTGGGTATCGTGTGTCTGTCAGGCGGTGTGTTCCAGAACCGCCGCCTGGCGTCGGATCTGCTGCGCGGCCTGGCGGCCGACGGCTTCGAGGTGTTCATCAACCGCCAGGTCCCCGTCAACGACGGGGGCGTGAGCTACGGTCAGGCGGCCGTCGCGGCGGCCAGGCTGGGTTCGGGCGCGGCCGGCGCGTTCATCGTGGAGGACTGACGGAATGTGTCTCGGGATCCCGGGCAAGGTCATGGAGATCCGCGACGACGGCGGGCTGGCCATGGGCAAGGTCGACTTCGGCGGCGTGCGCAAGGACGCCTGCCTGGCCTACCTGCCCGAGGTCGAGGTCGGGGACTACGTCATCATCCACGTGGGCTTTGCGATCAGCCGCCTGGACGAGGAGGAGGCCCTCAAGACGCTCGAGATCCTGGGTGAGATGGGCGTGCTGGAGCCCGAGCTGATGACCATGGGTCCGGACATGGACCAGCCGGCGGTCGTGTCGGACGACGCCCCCGGCGCCCTCACCTTCGACCCGGCGCAGCCCTCCACCATGGCGGGGCCATCGTCGTGAAGTACCTCGACGAGTACCGCGACCCCGTGCTCGCCAAGAAGCTCCTGGCCGAGATCCACCGGATCACGACGCGCCCGTGGACCCTCATGGAGGTCTGCGGCGGCCAGACGCACACGATCGTCAAGCAGGGGATCGACGAGGCCCTGCCCGATGGCGTCCGGATGATCCACGGCCCCGGCTGCCCGGTCTGCGTCACGCCGCTGGAGCAGGTGGACAAGGCCCTGGCCATCGCTGCCCGCCCCGACGTCATCTTCACCAGCTACGGCGACATGCTGCGCGTCCCCGGCTCCACCACGGACCTGCTCGCCCTCAAGGCCCGCGGCGCCGACGTGCGCATCGTCTACAGCCCGCTCGATGCGCTCAAGATCGCCCTCGCCAATCCCGAGCGGCAGGTCGTCTTCTTCGCCGTCGGCTTCGAGACCACCGCGCCCGCGAACGCGATGGCCGTCGCCGAGGCCGCCCGCCGGGGCATCGACAACTTCAGCGTCCTCGTCTCCCACGTGCTCGTGCCGCCGGCGATGACCGCACTGCTGGACTCGCCCAACAACCAGGTCCAGGCCTTCCTTGCCGCAGGTCACGTGTGCGCGATCATGGGCTGGACCGAGTACGAGCCCATCGCCGCGAAGTACCGCGTCCCGATCGTCGTGACCGGGTTCGAGCCCCTCGATCTTCTCGAGGGCATCTGGATGGCCATCCGCCAGCTCGAGGAGGGCCGCTTCGAGGTCGAGAACCAGTACACCCGCGCCGTGACCCGCGAGGGCGTGCCCCTGGCCCAGCAGCAGGTGCTCGCCGTCTTCGAGGTGGGCAACCGCAAGTGGCGCGGCGTGGGCGAGATCCCGATGTCCGGCTACCGCCTCCGCCCGGAGTACGCGCGGTTCGACGCCGAGCTGAAGTTCGACGTGGGCGACATCACCACCAACGAGCACCCGGCCTGCATCGCGGGCGCGATCCTGACCGGCGAGAAGACGCCGCTCGACTGCACGGCCTACGGAACCCTGTGCAGTCCGCAGAAGCCCCTTGGCGCGCCGATGGTCAGCTCCGAGGGCACCTGCGCCGCGTTCTTCTCCGCCGGCCGCGGGCTGAACGCCGGCGGCGGCTTCACCAACGCCCTGCCACTGGTGCAGGTGGCGCCCATGAGCGCCCAGGAGGGACCCCGATGACCACCCGGGAGGGGCTGCCGGCCACCATCGACGCGGTCGGCGTCTACTGTCCAGCGCCCGATCCCCGAGGACCAGCGGGTCATCCTGGGCCACGGTTCGGGTGGTCAGCTGTCCAACTCGCTGATGCGCGAGGTGCTGGCGCCGGCGCTGGCGGTCGCGGCTCCCGGCGGCGTCCTCAACGACGCGGCGATCGTGGAGGTGCCGGGCTCGCGCCTGGCGTTCACCACGGACTCGTTCGTCGTCTCGCCGATCCGCTTCCCGGGCGGGGACATCGGCGAGCTCGCCGTCAACGGCACGCTCAACGACCTCGCGATGATGGGCGCCGACCCCGGTCGCGATCAGCCTCGCCTACATCATCGAGGAGGGACTCCCGCTCGAGGAGCTGCGGCTCGTCACGGCATCGGCGGCGGCCGCGGCGTCAAAGGCGGGGGCGCGCATCGTCACCGGTGACACCAAGGTCGTGGGCCGAGGGGCTGCGGACCGGCTGTTCGTCAACACGTCTGGGATCGGCCTCGTGCCGGACGGCGTGGCGCCCTCGGCGGACCGGGCGCAGCCGGGCGACGTGCTGATCCTGTCGGGGCCCATCGGGCTCCACGGCGTGGCCATCATGAGCGTCCGCGAGGGCCTGGAGTTCGAGGTGGAGATCACCTCGGACACGCAGGCGCTCAACGGGCTCGTGGCCGCAATGCTCGCGGTGGAGCCGGACATCCACGTCCTGCGTGACCCAACCCGCGGCGGCCTGTCCTCGGCGCTCAACGAGATCGCGGCCGCGTCCCGCGTGGGCATGGTCCTGGACGAGCCGGCGCTGCCGATCCCCGGACCGGTGCGGGCCGCGTGCGAGTTCCTGGGCCTGGACCCGCTCCACGTCGCGAACGAGGGCAAGCTCGTGGCCATCGTGCCGGCGGCGTCCGCGGAGGCCGTGCTGGCGGCCATGCGCGCGGTCCCGGAGGGCGCGGAAGCCGCGGTCATCGGCGGCGTGGTCGCGGATCACCCGGGCATGGTCACGATCAAGACCATCGTGGGCGGCGAGCGGATCGTGGACATGCTGGTCGGGGAGCAGCTGCCCCGGATCTGCTGAGGCCCCGGACAGCTCCGCAGGGTCAGGCCTCGCGCGAGCCGCTCGTGTCCTTCGGGGCCGGTGCGTCCGCCGCATCGGAGGCAGCTTTCGGTCCGCGCGCCACGCTCACGATGCGTGAGCCCAGGCGGGCGAGGCCATAGCCGATGGCGATCGGGACGCCGAACCACAGCGTCGCGATGATCGCGTTGAACGGGTCGATCGGCACCGGCCGGTCCCCGAGGTAGGACATCGCCAGGACCACGACCTGGCCGGCGATCTGGCCGAAGCCAACGACGAGCAGGCCGGTCCAGCCGCTGGTGATGAGCCCCGCGATCACGCCCGCGATCATCAACAGCAGCGGCGAGATGAACACCGCCTGGGGCGCGCAGGCCTGCGAGACGCCCTGCCCGATGCACCCGATGTTCGTGCCGCCGAACACGGAGAGCGGGACCACGACCAGTACGAGGACGAGTGCGATCCAGTCGCGCAGGACGGTATGGCGCTTGATGTTCAACGGTGGCTCCTCCGGTGTCCACGGATCATGCCGCGCCCCGGCCAGTCCTGCCAGTCGTTCAGGCACGACCCGGAGGGCCGGACGGGCCCATCGGCGGGGCCAAGTCAGCGGTCCACGGCGCCCGTGGTCTCGTCCTCGACGAGGCGCAGCATGTCGATCGTGTCGCTCAGGTGGGCGTTGAAGATGCGGCGGGCCACGTCGAGGAGGTCGAAGAGTCCCGGATCTGCGACCGAGTAGATGATCGAGGTCCCGCGGCGCTCGGCGGTCACGATGCTCCGCGCTCGGAGGATCCCGAGCTGCTGGGACACCGACGATCCCGGGGCCCCGGTGGCGGCCAGGATCTGCGTCACGCCGAGCGGACCACTCCGGAGCAACTCGAGGATCTGGATTCGAAGCGGATGACCGAGGGCCTTGAAGAACTCGGCCTTGAACACCCGGAGACGCTCCGCGTCGTCCTGCCCCGATCGCCTCGTCATGCTGGCGTGAGCCTCCCGTTCCTTCGAGCACCGCCTGCCGGCGTCCGACTGGAGCACAGCCTCTCTGTCATCGAGCATCGAGAATACATAAGATCACGAAATATACGCTATCGTGTGGGCATGTCTGAGACCGACTCGCCGCAATCATCAGACGCTGCTCCTGGCGGCGAGGAGGGCAGGCGTTGAAGGCCCTGGAGAAGCTGATCGCGGAGGCGGAGGACGCCCCGGTGTCGCGGCGGATCGAGCTGCGTGATCCGATCGCTGCGTACGGTGTGGAGGCCGTCGCAGCCGTGCAGCCCTGGCTCAAAGACGAGCAGATGGCGGCGTTCGCGGTGCGGGTGCTCGGCCGGATCTGTGGCTCCGGCGCGACCGACGAGGCGGCAGAGGCCGCGCTGAAGACGCTCCGGAGTGCGAAGCGACGCGCATCGCCCGCGATCACGGGTGATATCGACTGGGAGCTGGGACAGGCCCGGGCGGCCAGGCTGGCGCCGGCGAGTCCCCGCACCACGTCCCCCGTTCGCGCGGTCGCAGCGCCCAAGGCGCCGCGGCGCGCCCGATCCAGCGTGTCCACCTCGCACGTGGATGGATCCGAGGCCCCCTAGGGAGTGGCGTCGCTTCCCGGCATCCCGCTCGATGCAGCTCTCCTCGGCCTGACGGGCGCGGCGTTCGTCGCCGCCTTCGTCGTCGCCCTGGTCCCGTGGCAGCGACTCCGGTCGGGTCCCGCAGCGATGCTGCTGAGCGTTCTCGGCAGCCTTGCGCTCGTGGCGCTCGGCATCGTCGTCATCGCGACCGGCGAGGTGGTGGCGGTCAGCGCGCCGTCGCCCATCGGCATTGCCCTGGTGGACGTCCGTGTCGATGCGCTCTCGGCGCTGTTCCTGGTCGCGCTGGGCATCGTGGGCATCGCGGCGTCGGTGTTCGGCGTGGGCTACCACGGGCACGGCCCGGCCGGGCGGGACCGGACGGAGGCGGCGTTCCCGGTCTTCCTCCTGAGCCTGGCCCTCGTGTTTGCGAGCGGGGACGTGTTCGCCTTCCTGTTCGCCTGGGAGGTCATGGCACTCAGCTCCGCCGCGCTGGTCTTCGGGGCAAGGCCCGATGCCGCTGTCGCGAGGGCGGGCTACTTCTACCTCGCGGTCACCCACCTGGCGACGGCCGCGATCGTCGTGGCGTTCGCGGTCCTCGCCGCGGCCGCCGGTGCGTCCGACTTCGCGTCCCTCGCCGCGACGACGGGGACCCTCCCGGCCCTCGGCCGCGACGTGGTCTTCGTCCTGCTCTTGGTCGGGTTCGGCACGAAGGCCGGGGCGATCCCGTTCCACGTGTGGCTGCCGCGGGCCCATCCCGTGGCGCCCTCACACGTATCCGCGCTCATGTCCGGCGTCATGATCAAGGCCGGGATCTACGGGATCGTCCGGTTCGTCCTCGAGATCATGGGGCCCGGACCCGAGTGGTGGGGGATCGCTGTCCTCGCCATCGGAGTCGTCTCCGCGCTGCTGGGCGTTCTGTATGCGCTGATGGAGCACGACCTCAAGCGCCTGCTCGCGTTCCACAGCATCGAGAACGTCGGGATCATCCTCATCGGGGTCGGTGTCGCCCTGCTCGCCGCCGGACAGGGTGCCACCGCCCTCGCGATCGTCGCGCTCACCGCGGCGCTGTTCCACACGCTCAACCATGCCCTGTTCAAGTCGGCCCTGTTCCTCGCCGCAGGTTCCATCCAGGCAGCGGTGGGCCACCGGGACCTCAACGGCCTCGGCGGCCTCGCCAGGACGATGCCGGTCACGGCCTTCGCCTTCGTGATCGGGGCCGCCGCGATCAGCGGCCTCCCGCCCCTCAACGGGTTCGCCAGCGAGTGGCTGACCTTCCAGGGGCTGCTGGGGGCCGGCGCAGCGACGGCGCTCTCGCCCCTCGCCCGGTCGGCTGCGCTGCTGGCCATCGGCGGCCTGGGCCTGACGGCAGCGCTGGCCGTCGCCTGCTTCGTGAAGGCGACGGGTGTCGGCTTCCTCGCGCTACCGCGCAGTCCCGGCGCGGCCGCCGCACGGGAGACGAGCCGGTGGATGGGGGCCGCGATGGTCGGCCTCGCCCTGGCCTGCATCGCCGTGGGCCTCGCGGCGGGCCCCGTGTCCGTGGGGATCGCCGGGATCGCGGGCGAGGTCGTCGGGACGGCGCCGCTCGGCCTGGCAGATCCGGTGGCAGCCGTCGGCCCCGGACTCGGTGGCGCCACCTACGCCGCGGCATGGCTCGGAGCGCTGCTCCTCGCCCTGACGGCCACCACGTGGTTCGTTGGCGTGCGCCGGCGACCGGCCCGGCGTGCCCCGACATGGACCTGCGGGATCGTCCCGGAGCCAACCTTCCAGTACACCGCCACCTCCTACGCGAAGCTCATCCGGTTGTACTTCGGGCGCATCCTGCGGCCCGCCCGCGAGGTGACCGTTGAGCTCCATCCGGGCACGCCGTTCCCGCGCACGGTGCGCTACCGGGGCGAGGCGCGCCACGTCATCGACGAGCGCCTCTACCAGCCGATCCATCGGGCCGCGGTCGGCGTGGCGCAGCTGGCGCTGCGCCTCCAGAACGGCAGCCTGCAGCTCTACCTCGCCTACTCCGTGATCGCCGTGCTCGTCATGCTCGTGCTGGCCCGCTGATGGACGTCACGACGACGATCGAGGCACTCGTCCTGGCGGTGGTCCAGGTTTCGCTCGTCCTGCTGGCGGCCCCGCTGATGCTGGGGATCACCAAGCGCGTGAAGGCGCGCCTCCAGTACCGGCGCGGACCATCGCTGCTGCAGCCGTACCGGGACCTCGCCAAGTGGTGGCGCAAGGAGGCGCTCGAGAGCGACGTCGCGGGCCCGATGACCGCCCTGGCGCCGCCGCTGGTCCTCGCCGCGGTAGTGGTGGCGACCCTCCTGGTGCCGATCGTCGGCGATCGGCCGCCCCTCGATGGCTGGGGGGACCTGCTGGTGGTCGTCGGCCTCCTGGCCCTCGCTCGCTTCGTCCTTGCGCTGGGCGCCCTGGACGCCGGCAGCGCGTTCGGCGGCATGGGCAGCAGCCGCGAGGTCGCGATCTCGGCGCTCGTGGAGCCGGCGCTCCTGCTCGCCCTCGCGGGTGCCGCCCTGGCGGCGGGCTCCACGGACCTGGGCGTGATCGCCCGCGCCGGGTCGGCCGCCGGCGGCGGCTGGCTCACACCGGCGCTGCTGCTGGGGGCCGCGGCTTTCGCCGTCGTCGCCGTGGCCGAGACGGGGCACGAGCCGATCGACAACCCGGACACGCACCTCGAGCTGACGATGATCCACGAGGGGATGCTGCTCGAGGCCTCGGGTCCCAGGCTGGCCATCCTGACCTACGCGGCCGAGATCAAGCTCATGCTGGTCGTGGGGGTGTTCACCGCGGCCTTCCTGCCGATGGGGCTGGCGACCGACGCCTCGCCGGCCGCCATTGCCGTCGGTGTCCTGGCCGCCCTCGCCAAGCTCGTCGCCGCCGCGGTGGCCCTCGGCGTCCTGGATGCGACCCTGGCGAAGCTGCGGATCCTGGCGCTACCCGGCCTGCTTGGGACGGCGGTCATCGTGGCGCTCGTCGGCCTCGCGACGCGCCTGTGGCTGCCGGCATGAACCTGGACCCACGCATGGCGGCCGAGATCGTCGACGCCTGCGCCGCCGCGATCGTCATTCTCGGGGTGCTGCTGGTCGCCGTCAGGTCCATCGGGCGGTCCATCTGGATGGTGGCGCTCCAGTCCGGGCTGGTCGGCCTGGCGGCCGTGGCCGTGGGGCTCGCGACCGGCGGGGGCCACCTGGTCTTCGGCGGGTTGCTCGCGCTGGGGGTCAAGGGGATCGTGATCCCGCTGGTGCTCGGCTCGATCCTGCGCCGCTCGCCGGTGCGCCAGGAACGCCAGCCAATCCTCGACCCGAGGCTCGCCCTCATCGCCGCCGTGGCGATCGTGTTCGCGGCGAGCGCCGCCGCGGACGGCGTCTCCTACGAGACCGGCCTCGCGGCCCGGCGGGTCCTCCCGGCGGCGATCTCGCTGGTGCTGATGGGCCTCCTGATCGTCATGACCCGCCGCAAGGCCCTGTCCCTGGTGGTGGGCCTCCTCGTCTTCGAGAACGGGATCGCAATGGCCGCGTTCTCGCTCACCTATGGGATGCCGCTCGTGATCGAGCTGGGCGTCCTGTTCGACGTGCTGATCGCGGTCATCGTCGCCTGGGTCTATGCCCGGCGCATGCTGGACACGTTCGGGAGCCTCTCCACCGACGAGCTCAGGAGCCTCCGCGGATGATCGAGGCCCTCGTGCTCCTCGTGATCGGTGCGCCGGTCGTCGCCGGCCTCCTGGCCTGGTTCGCCGTCCCGCGACGCTCCTTCCCCCTGGCGATGCTCGGCCTCGGCCCCATGGTCCTGGCCGGGATCATCCTCGCGATCGTCGTGTTCGCCGAGGGTCCGGTGCGGGCGTTCGGGGACCTGGTCGTCGTGGACGCGTTCGGGGCGTACCTCGTCGTGCTCGTCGTCCTCGTCACCGCGATCGCCCTCGCCGGCTCGCCGTCCCACGTGGCCCACGAGCTCTCGTCGGGGTCGTTCCGGCCGCGCGACCCGGGACGCTACTACGCGCTCCTGGCCTGGTTCGCGGCCGGGCTCGCCGCCATCCCGTTGCTCGACAGCCTGGGCCTGGTCTGGGTGGGCATCGAGGCGACCACCATCGTGTCCGCCCTCCTGGTCGGCTTCACTCGGACCCCCCAGGCGATCGAGGCGGCCTGGAAGTACCTGATCCTGGGCTCCATCGGGATCGGCTTCGCACTCCTCGGCACGATCCTGCTGTACGCCTCGTCCGTCGGCGTGCTGGGCGAGACCAGCGACGCCCTGGCCTGGTCGCGCCTGGTGCAGATCGCGCCCGAGCTGGACCCCTCGTTCGTCCGCCTCGCATTCATCTTCGCGCTCGCCGGGTACGGCACCAAGGCGGGGCTCGCGCCCTTCCACACGTGGCTGCCCGACGCACACAGCCAGGCGCCCAGCCCCATCTCGGCGATGCTGTCGGGTGCGGCCCTGGCGGTCGCGCTGTACGCGCTGGCGCGGTTCAACCTCGTGGCCATGGGCACGCTGGGGCCCGCCTTCTCGTCGACGCTGCTGGTGGTGTTCGGCATTCTCAGCCTGGCCGTCGCGCTCCCGTTCATCGTCGCCCAGGGCGACCTCAAGCGCCTCCTCGCGTACTCGTCCATCGAGCACCTCGGCCTCGCGACCCTCGCCCTCGGCTTCGGCGGCCAGCTGGCGCTGCTGGGCTTCACCCTGCACATCGCCGTGCACGGGCTCACCAAGGCCACGGCCTTCCTGGTCGCGGGACGACTGGTTGCGGAGCGCGGCAGCCGCCGGATCGGCCGGCTCACGGGGAGCCTGGCCAGGTCGCCGGTTGAGGGCCGGGCGCTGGTGGTCGCGGCCGTGATCCTCGCGGGCCTGCCGCCGTCCGGGGTATTCATCGCCGAGCTGGCCATCCTGTTCGGGGGGATGGCGACCGGATGGGGTATCGCCGTGGCGGTCGCGGCCGTGCTGCTCGCACTGGCGGTCGCGGGCATGCTGTTCCACGTGGTCCGCGTTGCCACCGGCCCCGCGGATCCACGGGCGCCGGTCCCGGCCCGATCGCGGCCGTCCCGGGTGGCCCTGCTCACCGTCCCGCTCGCCGTCGTCGTGACGGTGGGGCTCTGGATTCCGTCGCCCCTTCGAGCGGCCATGGACCAGGTGGTGCTGGTCCTGGGTGGTGGTCATGGCTGACCAGCTCCTCACGACCGGACCCGTGGAGCCCGTCGCCCCCGCCGGGCTCGGGCCCCTCGTCCGCGACGAGATCGCGGCCGGGCACCGCTTCGTGATGCTGATCGGGACCGATGATCGCGCGATCGGCGGGGACGGGTTGGCCGTGGAGGCTGTGACGATGCGCCCGGACGGCACGCTCGCACGGTCGATGGCCGCCATCCCGCTCGAGGCCGCCGCCTATCCGTCGATCACGCCGCTCGTCCCGGCCGCGCACTGGGACGAGCGCGAGGCGCGTGACCTGCTCGGGATCGTCCCGGTGGGTCATCCCGACCCGCGCCGCCTCGTGCTCCACGAGCGCTGGCCACGGGGCTACCACCCGCTGCGGAAGGACGTGCCGGGCAACGAGCGCCCGCCCGGTGCCGAGCGTCGTTTCGTCCCGTTCGAGGTGCACGGCGAGGGGGTCTACCAGCTCCCGGTCGGGCCGATTCACGCCGGCGTCATCGAGCCCGGCCACTTCCGGTTCTCGGCGATCGGCGAGCGCGTCCTGCACCTCGACGCGAGGCTGTTCTTCACGCATCGCGGGCTGGAGAAGCTGGTCGAGGGCCGGGCGTTTGCTGCCGCGGCGCCGATCGTGGAGCGGGCGTGCGGCGTCTGCACCGTGACCCACGCGCTCGCCTATGCGGATGCCGTGGAGCAGCTGATGGGCGTCGAGGTCCCGAACCGGGCCTCATGGGCGCGCGTGCTGCTGGCGGAGCTGGAGCGGCTCTACAACCACGTGGGCGACCTCGGCAACATGTGCGCGGGGATCGGGTTCCAGCCGGGCGTGTCACGGCTTGGCTGGCTGAAGGAGCGCCTGCTCCGGGCGAACGACGCGCTGACCGGCCACCGCTACCTGACCGGCATCGTGGCCCCGGGCGGGCTCGCCTTCGATCTCGACCCGAGCGGCCTGGCTGCCCTGCCGGCCATGCTCGATGAGGTCGGGACGGAGCTTGCCGCCGCTGTCCGGTCGGTGGTCCGCTCGGAGGGCGTGATGGCCCGGTTCCACGGGACGGGGAGGATGCCCGCCGAAACCGCGACGGCGCTGGGGGCGCTGGGAGTCGCGGCCCGTGCAAGCGGGGTGGCCACGGACCTCCGGGCAGACCGGCCCTACGCGGCCTACCCGTCGCTCGGAGTCGACGTCGTCACCGCCACCGCCGGCGACGCCGCCGCGCGCTTCCACGTCCGTGCCCGCGAGGCCCACGAGTCGCTCCGCCTGCTGCGCGAGGTCCTCGCCATGCTTCCAGCGGGTGAGGTCGCGGTCCCCATGGCCGGCGGCACGGCCCCGGCCATGGGTGCCTCGGAGCTGGGAGCGGCGGAGGGACCGAGGGGCGCCTCCTGGATCTGGCTGCGCGTGGGAGCGGACGGGACGATCGACCGCCTGCGGCTGCGCTCGGCCTCGTTCGCCAACTGGCCGGTGGTCGCCGCTGCTGCCCCGGGCAACCTCGTCCCGGACTTCCCACTGATCAACAAGAGCTTCGAGCTCTGCTACGCCTGCACGGATCGCTGACCATGCCGATGGACGTTCTCGACCGGATCCTCCGCCCGCTGCGCCGCGGGCCGGCGACCGGCCGCTATCCCGCCGCCCCGCCCGACCTGCCGCCGGCGGCCCGCGGCCTGCCCGAGCTGGACGCGGCACGCTGCGATGGGAACGCGGCCTGCGTCGCCGCCTGCCCCACCGGTGCGATCCGGGTCGGGCCCGGCTCGTGGTCTCTCGATGCCGGTGCCTGCGTGTTCTGCGGGGCGTGCGCCCGGGCCTGCCCTGCGACGGCGATCGGGATGGGTTCGCGGTTCGAGCTCGCCACTGATATCCGGAACCACCTCGTGGTCGTCCGATCGTGGGAGGAGCGGGCATGACGGGCGCGCCGGACGTGCCGGGCGTACCGGAGGTGCCGGACGTGCCCGGGCCCGGTGCGATGGAACCCGTTGGCGCGGGACGCAGCTCCGAGGAGCTCGCCCTCCGTCGCGCGATCCGCCGCACCCTTGGCCGCTCGCTCCACGTGCGCCACCTGGACGCCGGATCGTGCAACGGCTGTGACTGGGAGATCGCTGCGCTTCTCAACCCGTACCACGACGTCCAGCGCCTGGGGATCGACTTCGTGGCGTCGCCCCGCCACGCGGACCTGCTGCTCGTGACCGGGATCATGACCCGCAATCTCGAGGAGGCCGCCAGGCGCACCTACGAGGCGATGCCGGAGCCACGCCTGGTCGTCGCCGTGGGCGCCTGCGCCATCAGCGGTGGGGTATTCGCGGGGACCTACGCCGGGCGTGACGGGATCGGCGAGTTCCTGCCGGTAGATGTCTTCGTGCCCGGCTGCCCGCCGCGCCCCGAGGCGCTGATCCACGGGCTCCTGGTCGCGGTCGGACGGATGGCGCCGTTCGATGCGTCGGGGGCCGCACGCTCCGGCGGCTAGGCGATCCTCGCCCGACTCCCCGCTCGCTCGACACTCGCCGGACCCGCTGAGCCGGGACTGCATCGGGCCTCACGTCGCTCGGTATGCTGCGCGGAACAGGACAGGCCGCTCGGCGCGGCCACGCGGGCCGCCCCGCCCGTCACGTGGTTTCCCGAATCGCAGTCAGGGTGGGCGCGCGCATGTCGATGGATGCCTGGGTCGCGGCGGCCGTGTTCGTGGTCGTCTACGGCCTGATCGCGTTCGACCGCTGGGACCGGACGCTGATCGCGATGGCCGGCGGGCTGCTCGTCGTCCTCCTCGGGATCATCGACCAGGAGGAGGCGTTCGCCGCCGTCGACCTCAACGTCATCTTCCTGTTGGTGGGGATGATGGTGATCGCGGCGGTCCTCGCGAAGACCGACTTCTTCGACTGGCTGGCGATCCGCTCCGTGATGCTCTCGCACGGCCACCCGATCCGGCTGCTCCTGATCCTGTCGGTCGTCACGGCGGTCGTGTCCGCCTTCATCGACAACGTCACGACCGTCGTCCTGATGACGCCGATCATCCTCTCGGTCGCCAAGCGCCTGGACATCTCCCCGGTCCCGTACCTGATCGCGGTGATCTTCGCCTCCAACATCGGTGGCACGGCCACGCTCATCGGTGACCCGCCGAACATCCTCATCGGCTCCGCCGCCGGCCTCGGCTTCGACGACTTCCTGTTCAACCTGGCCCCGGTCGTGATCCTGGTGTTCCTGGTCTTCGCCGGGATCATGTGGCTCATCTTCGGCGCCAGCTCAAGGTCCCCGACGAGCGCCGCGAGGCGGCCCTGGAGCGGACGGAGGAGAACACGATCAAGGACCGGCCGCTCATGATCCGGGCGCTGATCGTTACGGCCGGGACGATCGTCGGCTTCCTCTTCCACTCGGCCCTTGGTGTCGAGCCGGCCACGATCGCGATGGCAGGCGCCGTGGTCCTGATGCTGGTCGGTGGGCTGAACGTCCACAAGACGCTGCAGGACATCGAGTGGGGGACGCTGTTCTTCTTCGTGGGCCTGTTCATCCTCGTGGAGTCGCTGATCGCGACCGGCATCGTGCAGGGGATCGCGGAGCAGCTCGCGGTGATCACGCGCGGGGACCCGGTCATTGCGACCATCGGCCTGATGTGGTTCTCGGCCGGGCGTCGGCCATCATCGACAACATCCCCTACACCGCGACCGCGATCCCGATCGTCCAGTACCTCGCCGCGACCGGCATCCCGGCCGAGCCGCTGTGGTGGGCGCTCGCGCTGGGGGCCTGCCTGGGCGGCAACCTGACGATCGTCGGCGCGTCGGCAAACGTGGTGGTCGCGAACGTGTCGGACCGGGCGGGCTACCCCATCCGGTTCGGCCAGTTCCTCAAGTACGGATCCGCGGTGGTGCTGGCGTCGATGGTCGTCTGCACGGCCTACATGTGGGTCCGCTACCTCTCCTGAGGCGGCGCCCAGCGCATCGCCATGGACATCCGGCCTCGCGGATCGCGGCGGTCGACCTGCGACCTCCCCGCTATGCTGGGTCGGTGACGACGACCGAGACGATGAACGCGATCCCCTGCGGGCCCGCGTCGCTGGTGGTGGCGGCCAGCGACGGGCCGGGTTGCTGACGCGACGTCGTGAAGGTGCGGTCCGCAGCCGGACCGCTCGCCCGTTCCGCCCGCGTCGGCCCGGGCGGATCCGCCCATGACCATGGACGCCTGGATCGCCGCGGCGGTCTTCGTTGTGGCCTATGTCCTGATCGCCATCGAGCGCTGGGACCGCACGGTCGTCGCGATGATCGGCGGCCTGCTCGTCGTCGTCCTCGGGGTCATCGACCAGCACGAGGCGTTCGCCGCCATCGACCTCAACGTCATCTTCCTGCTCGCCGGGATGATGGTGATCGCCTCGATCCTCGCTCGGACCGGCTTCTTCGACTGGCTGGCGATCCGCTCGGTGATCCTCTCGAAGGGTCACCCGATCCGGCTGCTGCTCATCCTCGCCACCGTCACCGCGGTCCTTTCGGCGTTCCTCGACAACGTGACGACGGTCGTCCTGATGACCCCCGTCATCCTCTCCGTCGCGCACCGCCTGGGCGTCTCTCCGGTGCCGTACCTGATCTCGCTGATCCTCGCCTCGAACATCGGCGGCACGGCGACCCTCATCGGCGACCCGCCCAACATCCTCATCGGCTCGGCGGCCGGGCTCGGCTTCGACGACTTCCTCGTCAACCTCGCGCCCGTCACGGTGCTCGTGTTCATCGCCTTCCTCGTGATCGTTCGGGTGGCGTTCCGGGGGCACCTCCAGGTGCCCGACGAGCGCCGCGAGGCCGCTCTCGAGCGGACCGAGGAGAACGCGATCAAGGACAAGCCGCTGATGATCAAGGCCCTGGTCGTCGCCGGCGCCACGATCGTCGGGTTCCTGGTCGCACTCGGCGATCGGCGTCGAGCCCGCGACCATCGCCCTCCTCGGCGCGATGGTGCTGATCCTCGTCGCGGGCCTGGACGCCCACAAGACCCTGCGCGAGATCGAGTGGTCCACGCTGTTCTTCTTCGTGGGCCTGTTCATCCTCGTCGAGGCGATCGTGCAGGTCGGGATCGTGGGCGGCATCGCCGACCGGCTCGCCGAGGCGACCCAGGGGCAGCCGGCCGTCGCCACGCTCGGCCTCCTGTGGTTCTCGGCGATCGCGTCGGCGATCATCGACAACATCCCGTACACGGCGACCGCGATCCCGGTCGTCCAGCGGCTGGCCGAGACCGGCATCGCCGTCGAGCCGCTGTGGTGGGCGCTCGCGCTGGGTGCCTGCCTGGGCGGCAACCTGACGATCGTCGGCGCGTCCGCCAACGTGGTGGTGTCGAACGTGGCACAGCGGGCCGGCCACCCGATCCGGTTCGTCGAGTTCTTCCGCTACGGGTCCGTCGTGGTCCTCGCGTCGCTGGTCATCTCGACCGCGTACCTCTGGCTGCGCTACCTCGCCTGACGCGGCGAAGCCCCTCCGGTGGAGGGGCCTCGGGTTGCCGCGCGGGTGGGGTGGGCCGGCGGTGCCGGCCGATGGGTCAGCCTTCGGTCTGTGCCGCGATGTGCTTCTTGCCCACGGTGAGCGTCAGCCCACCGTAGATCACGAAGGCCACCGCAAGGCCGACAGCCCAGCTGTAGTCGTAGAACGGCTTGAGGAACGGGATGATGCCGTCGGCCGGGAACGGCTTCATGTCGGTCTGGGAGTAGGCGCCGCCGATGGCGATGACGATCCCGATGACCAGCGACACGACGGCGATCCAGTTCCAGCCCTTGGCGTACTTGTAGACGCCGTCGGCCCGGTACAGGTCGGCGAGCTTGAGGTCCTTGCGGCGGACCCACCAGTAGTCGGCGATCAGGACGCCGGCGATGGGGCCGGTGGCGCCGCCATAGGTGCCCAGCCACGTGCAGATGTACTGGTCGGGATCGGCCAGCAGCTGCCAGGGCATGATCAGGACGCCGATGATGCCCGTGATGATGCCGCCGGTCCGGAAGCTGATGCGCTTCGGCCAGGCGTTGGAGAAGTCGTACGACGGGCTCACGACGTTGGCGGCCACGTTGGTGGTCAGGGTGGCGAGCGCGAGGGCGGCCAGCATGATGATCAGGGCGAAGGGGTTGTCGAGCCTGCCGGTCAGGGCGACCGGGTCCCAGATCGCCTCGCCAAACACGATGACGGTGGCCGACGTGGTGATGACGCCGACCAGCGGGAACAGCGTCATGGTGGTCGGCAGGCCGAGGGCCTGGCCGATGGTCTGGTCACGCTGGCTGCGGCCGAACCGGGTGAAGTCGGGCATGTTGAGGGACAGGGTGGACCAGAACGCGATCATGCCCATGAGGGAGATCGGGAAGATCTTCCAGAAGTCGGGACCCCAACCGAGGCTGCCGGACTCCTCGAGGATCGGGCCGAGGCCGCCGGCCTGGGCGACCATCCAGATCATGAGGGCCAGGAAGACGACGATCAGGAATGGAGCGGCCCAGTTCTCGAACTTCTTGATCGCCTCCATGCCCCACAGGATGATCATGATGTTGAGGGCCCAGAAGATGGCGAAGCACAGCCACAGCGTCCACGGATGGGCGGGCGCATCGCCGAAGCCGAGGGCGATCCCAGGCGCCCCCGTCCAGCCCGAAGCGTCACCCGTCAGCGTCAGGAGCAGCGCCCCGACCACGGCGAACAGCGCCGTGCCGCCGATCCAGGTCTGGATGCCGAACCAGCCGCAGGCCACGAAGGCACGCATCAGCGCCGGCACCTCGGTGAGCGTGGCCTGTCCTACGCCGGGGTTCCAGATCCTATTCACGGCTATCGAGCGGGCCGGCGAACTCGAGCCTGGCAAGGTCCGTGACGAAGTATTCGGCGGCACGTTCCCCGGCACCACGATGGGGGACATCACGTATAACGACCAGGGTATATCCGAGATCCCCTTGCTTGGTTTTCAGTGGATCGGCGGCGATCGTAACCTGAGGGCCCCGAAGGAGCTCTCCGTCGGACCGACAGAGACGTTCAAGCCCTGGGACCAGAGGTAACGACCACTCTCATCGCTGAGACCGGTTAAGCCAGGGATACTGGCCGAGCGGATCGCGACGATGACAGACTGAGGAAGACCCCCTCCCGCGATAGGGAGGGGGTCTTCTCTTGCCATGAAGGGGACGCAAGGAGGACATCGTGGAAAAGGACGACTACGGCAAGTACTTCATCACCGACACCCCCCGGCACCCGGACCACCCGCAGAGCCGGGAGCGGGACAGCGACGTCCCCTGGTGCGACACGCTGTACATCTCGAACGAGTTGGATGGCAAAGTGCCAGGCGCGTTCTACCTGGAGACCTGCATGATCCTCCGCACCGGGTCCACGCCGGATCTCCAGAAGCCCCACAGCCACGATTTCGACGAATATCTGGTCTTCCTCGGGACCGATCCCGACGACCATTTCGACCTGCACGGCGAGGTGGAGCTCTGGGTGGGCGACGAAAAGCGGATGCTCGCCAGGTCATGCGCGGTGTTCGTCCCTGCGGGCGTACCGCACTGCCCGCTGGTGGTACACCGTGTCGACCGGCCCTTCATCTTCTTTACGACAGGCACCGGCGCGGCGTACACCCGCGCAGAGAAACAGGACTGACCGGCGAAGGTGTTCTAGACCGCCCTGCGCTGACGCACGGCCTCGGCCAAGGGCCGGGCGGAGCCCGCTACTCGGCCGGCGCTTCCTCAGCCGAGCCCGCGCACAGCGCCTGCAGCACCCGGAAGCGGTGGTCCACCTGCGCCTGCAGGATGGCGAGTTCCTCCGGCTTGAGGTGGCGGAACTTGCCGAGCGTGGACGTGAGTTCGCCCACCAGCTTGGGGTCTTTCACCTTCTGTGTGATCCGGTAGACGCCGTCTTCCATCTCCCAGAGCGGGAAGTAGTTGGTCTTCACGGCGTCGCGACAGACCTGGATTGAAGCGTCCACCGGGATCTTCCACCCCACCACGCACGGGCAGAAGACGTGGATGTAGGCGAAGCCCTCCTTGGCGGCCTCCTTGGCCTTCACCAGCTTCTTGGCGTAGTCCTCAAGATGGCTGAGGGTAGCGGTGGCCACGTAGGGGATATCGTGCATGGCCATCACCAGCGGCATGTTCTTGGAACCGGTGGTCTTGCCTTTGCCGGCCTTGCCCGTCGGCGTCGTACTGGTGGAGGCGCCGAACGGTGTCGCGCTGCTCTGCTGGATACCGGTGTTCATGTACCCTTCGTTGTCGTACGTGATGTAGATCATCTTCTCGTTGCGCTCCGCGGCGCCGCTGAGAGTCTGAAAGCCCACATCCTGGGCGCAGCCGTCGCCCGTGTGGCACACGACCGTGGCGTCGATGCCGGCGTGCTGGTAGTAGCGGCTGAGACCAGCGGCGCTGGAGGCCACGCCGGTCATCGTGCAGGCGTAGTAGGCGTGCTTGTGCCAGGCAGCCGTGTTCTGCCCGTGTAGCACGGGCGCCGAGCACGACGGCGTTTTCCACAAAGATGATGTCCTTGCCCAAAACTGGGAGATCAGCCTCAAGTTGAGCTCGAGGGTACAGCCGGAGCAGAAAGCCACTCCGGGCGAGAAGTTGTCCTCGCTGACGTAGTAGTCGCAGACCTTGGGTTGTCTCTTCCGTTGTTCGCCATGTCACACCCTCGCCTGTTTCGCGGCCCGCCCGGCGGCCGCCGCGCCGCTCCCGGTCTGCCTCATGGTAACCACGTCACTTGCTGGTAGGGGCGCCCTTGGGAGGCCGCCTGGATATCGTCGATCATCCCGGCAATGTGCTCCTGGGTTATGTCCATGTTGGCCAAGCCGTCGATGAAGCTGAGCATAGGCACGATGCCGATCTCCGGGGTCAGCGCCCGCGTCTCCATATAGAGTGGCCCGCAGTCCCAGCCGAAGCAGATGCTCCCGGTCCAGCACCCCGATGGCCTTCCTGCCTTTGAGGGCCGCGCTCAGCCGCTGAGTGGGGAACGGGCGGTAGAGCCGGAGTTTCACCAGGCCGACCTTAATACCCTCGTCGCGCTTGGCGTCGATGACGGTCCGAGCCGTCCCCACGGCGCTCCCGCTCGTCACCAGCACGATGTCGGCGTCTTCGGTCCGGTACTCCTCGATCTGGCCGCCGTAGCTGCGGCCGAAGGCCGCCTCGAAGTCGCCCTCGATCTCCTCCAGCTTGGTCTTGACCCGGCC
>CAVWFY010000015.1:0-14271 GCA_963754485.1 uncultured Chloroflexia bacterium
TCGGCCGCGACGGCCTCGACCTGCTTCGGGGTGGGCACGCTCTCGCCCGTAAGGGCCGACTCGTCGATCTCGAGGGTCGCCGAGGTGAGGATCCGCGAATTGGCCGGGACGAGGTCACCGGCCTCGATGTTGACGATGTCGCCCGGGACCAGCTGGTCCATCGGGAGGTCGACGAGCTCGCCGTTGCGGCGGGTCTTGGCCTTGACGGACAGCGTCGAGCTCAGGGCGTCGGCGGCGGCAGACGCCTTGCCCTCCTGGTTCATGCCCATCACCGCGTTGCCCAGCGTGAGCAGGATGAGCATGAGACCGGTGAAGAACTGCCCGGGCAGGAACAGGCAGATGACGCCCGCGATGAGCAGCACGACCTGCATCGGGTCGGCGTACTGGCGGATGAACAGCGTCGCGCGCGACGTCTTCTTGGCCGCGGCGAACTTGTTCGGGCCGACCTTCGCCCGGCGTGCGTCGGCCTCGGCCGAGGTCAAGCCGGCATCGACGGTGACGCCCTGCTGACGCAGCGCGTCCTCGGGGCTGAGGGCGTACCAGGCGGTGGCGTCAGCTACAGGGGCGGGTTTCGCCGCCGTGGTCGACGAAGCCGCGGTCATGCCTTCTTCCCCTTCTTGCCGGCCTTCTCGGCCTTCTTGCCGCCCGCCTTCTCGGCGGCCTTCTCTGCGACTTCGGCCGCGTACGGATCCGGCGCTGCGCCGGCGGGTGCCTCGGCCTCGAGCGCGAGCTTCTGGGTCTGGAGGGCGTCGCGCGCCTCCTTCGAGACCGTGGGGTAGCGCGGGTCGATGTCGATCAGGGTGTGGGCCAGAACGCCGGCCGCGGCGACGCGGGCGAACGGCTTGTCGTCGGCCGGGATCACGTACCAGGGCGCCCACGGCGTGCTGGTCTTCGAGAGGATCTCGCTGAACGCCTTCTGGTAGTCGTCCCAGTAGGCGCGCTCCTTGGAATCGTTGGCGCTGAACTTCCAGTTCTTCTCGCCCTCGTCGATGCGCGACAGGAAGCGGTAGCGCTGCTCCTCCTTGCTGACGTTCAGGAACAGCTTGACGAAGCGGTAGCCCTGGTCGGTGAGGTAGTGCTCCCAGTCGTTGATCTCGCGGAAGCGCCGGTTCCAGATGCCGCGGTCCTTGAGCTTGGCCGGGAGCTTCTGGGCCGCGAGGATCTGGGGATGGACCCGGACGACGAGGACCTCCTCGTAGTAGGAGCGGTTGAAGATGCCGATGCTGCCGCGCTCCGGCAGCTTCTTCGCGTAGCGCCAGAGGTAGTCGTGGTTGAGGTCCTCGGACGACGGGACCTTGAAGCTGCTGACCTGGACGCCCTGGGGGTTCACGCCGCTCATGACGTGGCGGATCGTGCCGTCCTTGCCCGCGGCGTCCATGGCCTGGAGGACCATGACCACGCCGTACGTGTCCTGGGCCGCGAGGCGCATCTGGTACTCGGCCAGCAGCTCGGTGGCATCCGCCAGGATCTCCTTGGCCTCGGTCTTGGTGCGCTTCCGGTGGCCGGAGGTGTCGAAGTCGTTCGGCAGGCGAACCCGTCGGCCGGGCTCAACCCGGAACGGCTCGATGAACTCGGCGATCCGCTTGGGACTGAGGTCGGTCATCTGGGAAACCCTTTCCGTGGATCCGTCGCCGGCCTGGACGGCGTGTCGGGGCGCTCTCTCCCGGCCGACGGTCGACGTGGCCCGCCTAGTCAACCACGCTGCGCCGCGACGTGCATCCCACAGAACGGGCGAGCGCGGTCACGCCTTGGACGATGTCGACGCAGGAGCCGGCTGGCCGTGGGGCGGCCGCACCACTGCGCACCATGGGTGGCATGCTTCCACGGACGCTCGCGCTGCAGCCCGAGGAGATCGAGATCCGACCCGAGGATGGCCCCGCCACGCCGGTTGAGTCGGCGCCCGCCGAGCCCGCGCCTGTCGGTCCCGTGGTCGGCGAGTCCCGCTGGCCCATGGCGATCGCGGTCCTCGTCCTGATGGCCGCGGCCCTCATCGCGCCACCCCGGCTCTCGGTCATGCCCGGCTGGCTGCTCGCGTCGGTCGAGGGGCTCCTGCTGATCGCGATCATCCTGGGCGATCCCGGCCGCATCGACCGGACCGGACCCTGGCAGCGGCGGGCCTCGATCGCGCTCGTCGTCGTGATCCTGGTCAGCACCCTCGGTTCGACGGCGCTGCTCGTCTACGA
Organism: uncultured Chloroflexia bacterium; assembly: GCA_963754485.1. Taxonomy (GTDB): domain Bacteria; phylum Chloroflexota; class Limnocylindria; order Limnocylindrales; family CSP1-4; genus CAIXZV01. The sequence goes on from CAVWFY010000015.1 coordinate 2,184, forward strand.
CCTGGTCACTGGCTCGCCGCTCACCAGCCAGGCCGACCAGGTGCTGCTCGCCGGCGCGAAGGTATGGCTCGGCAACAACGTGGCCTTCGCGTTCCTGTACTGGGAGTTCGACGGCGGGGGCCCGGCCGTTCGCGCGCACGGCCTGCCGCGCTACCCCGACCTCGCCTTCCCCCAGCAGCTCAACCCGGAGCTGGCGCCGCCGGGCTGGCGGCCGCAGTTCCTCGACTACCTCTACATCGGGTTCACGACGGCCAACGCCTTCAGCCCCACCGACACGATGCCGATGGTGCACTGGGCCAAGGTCGCGATGGGCTCGCAGGCCCTGATCTCGTTCGTGGTGGTCGGCCTGATCCTGGCGCGGGCCGTGAACGCCTTCACCTGAGCGGATGAACAGCCGGCGACTCGCGCTCGCAGTGGCTCTCCCATGCTGCGCACAGCGTTACCATTGAGGTCCATGCTTGAGCCCACTCCAGGGACACCTGAGCCGCTGATCCGCCTCGATGCGCTGACCAGGCGGTTCCCCGGCGTCGTCGCGCTCGATGGATTGACCCTCGACCTCGCGCCGGGCGTCGTGGGCCTGGTGGGGGCCAATGGGGCCGGCAAGAGCACCCTCATCAAGATCCTCCTCGGCCTGCTGGCACCGACGAGCGGCCGGGTGGAGGTCATGGGCTACGTGCCGTGGACGCAGGGGACCCGGCTCCGGCGCTACGTGGGCTACATGCCCGAGCACCCCGCGCTCCCACCGGACATCAGCGCCACCGAGTTCGTGGCCCAGGCTGGCCAGCTGTCCGGCCTGCCGGCCAAGGCCGCCCGGGAGCGAACGGCCGACGTCCTCCGTCACGTGGGGCTCGCGGAGGAGCGATACCGGCCGATCGGCGGCTACTCCACCGGGATGCGCCAGCGGGTCCAGCTGGCCCAGGCGATCGTCCACGACCCCCGGCTTCTCCTCCTCGACGAGCCCACGAACGGGCTCGATCCGGCGGGTCGCGACGAGATGCTCGAGCTCATCCGGCGGACCGGGACCGAGTTCGGGATCGCGATCGTCCTGGCCAGCCACCTGCTGGGCGAGATCGAGGCGGTCTGCGACCACCTCGTGGCGATCGACGGCGGGCGTCTCCTCCGTGCCGCCCCGATGGCGGAGTTCACCGCCGAGACCGGGATCCTGACGGTCGAGGTCGAGGAAGGTCGCGACGCGCTGGCGGTGGCACTGGCGGATCGTGGCTTGCGGATCCTGTCCGGGTCAGACCCCGCGGACCGGACGGTCAGGATCGCGCTCGACGGAGGCGCGCCGCTCGACATCGTCCGCGACACGGTTGCGGAACTGGGCCTGCCCCTCGTCCGACTGGAGCGCGGCAGGCACTCCCTGGAGGACCTGTTCCGCGACGACGTGCCCGAGGACGCCACGACCGCCGGTCCGGGACCGGGGGTGCGTTCATGATGGCGGCCGACGATCGCATGATGGCGCCGCCTCCGCCTCCGCCCCCGCCTCCGCCGACCGGGCCGACCGGGTCGATCGGTCCGGAAGGGCCGACCGGACCGACCGGCAGCATCTACGACATCGGCTACCGGGGCTATGACGGACCGCGACTGGGTCGTCGCCACGCGTTCGCCACGCTCTTCGTGGGCGGTCTTCGGGCCACCTTCGGGCTCGGCCGGTCCGGTCGGGCGAAGATCGTGCCGGCGTTCTGCATCGCCCTGCCCGTGCTCACCGCCGTGATCATCGTGGCGCTCAACGCGTTCGCATCCCGCTTCGGCATCAGCGACCTCGGGGTGCTCCCGGGCCATCCCGACATGGCCGGCGCGGTCGGTGTCTTCGCCACGATCCTCGTCGCGGTCCAGGCGCCGGAGCTGCTCGGGCGCGACGTCCGCTACCGCGTGCTCAGCCTCTACTTCTCGCGGGCGCTCCTCCGGGAGGACTACGCGCTGGCCAAGCTGGCAGCCCTGACCACGGCGGTCCTGGTCATGCTCCTCCTGCCCCACGTCATCCTGACGATCGGGGCGGCGCTCCTCACGCCCGACCTGCTCGGTGCGCTCGGTCGTGAGGCGGGCTACTGGCCGGCGATCATCGGGTCGATCGTCGTGACGGCCGTGGCCACGGCGGGGGTGGCGCTCGTGATCGCGGCGTTCGTCGCGCGCCGGGCGTATGCGACGGTCACCATCTTCGGCATCTTCCTCGTGCCCGCGATCATCGTCGCCGTGATCCTCGCGCTCGAGCTCGGGCCTGCCTCCCGCTATGCGGTGCTGGTCGACGTGGGCACGGTGCTCGATGCGGCCAACGCGTGGTTCTTCGGGGTGAGCCCGTCGGCCGGCATCTGGACGATGACGGACCTGCCCGTCTCGCTGGGCCTGATCGCCTCGATCGTGATCGCGCTCGCGACCAGCGCGATCCTCGTCCAGCGCTACCGGACGATCGCCGCATGAAGACGCGCGAGGTCCCGGCGGGGTGGGGATCGGCCGCGGCGGGTACCGCCGGCACCGCCGGTCCTGCGCCCGCCCCGCGCCAGCTCACCCCCGGGGCGGCCGTGGAGCTCCTCGGCGTCTCGCGCTGGTACGGCAACGTGGTGGCTGTCAACGACATCTCGTTCGTGCTCGGACCAGGCGTGACCGGCCTCCTCGGGCCAAATGGGGCGGGCAAGTCGACGATCCTGCACATGCTCGCCGGGCTCCTCCGGCCCTCGGACGGCGTCGTCGCGATCCACGGGACACCGGCCTGGCGGAACCCGGCCGTCTACCGCGACATCGGCCTTGTCCCGGAGCGCGAATCGGTCCACACGTTCCTGACCGGGTTCGAGTTCGCCCGGCTCAACGCGCGGCTGCAGCGTCTGCCGGATCCCGACGGCGCGGCGCGCCGGGCGATCGCGACGGTCGGCCTCGAGGACGCCGCGGATCGCGCGGTCGGCACGTACTCCAAGGGCATGCGCCAGCGGGTCAAGATCGCCGGCGCCCTGGTCCACGAGCCCTCGATCCTGCTCCTCGACGAGCCGTTCAACGGGATGGATCCGCGCCAGCGTCTCCAGATGATGGAGCTGCTCGGCCGGATGGCGGACGAGGGCCGGGTGATCCTGTTCAGCTCGCACATCCTCGAGGAGGTCGAGCGGCTCGCCCAGAACGTCCTGGTGATCGTCAGCGGCCGCCTCGCCGCGTCCGGGGACTTCCGCGAGATCCGGCGGCTGATGACGGATCGCCCCCATACCTTCACGCTGCGCTCGTCGGACGACCGGCGGCTGGCGGCGGCCCTCGTGGGCCACCCGTCCGTCTTCGGCGTCCAGCTCGACGGGGGGCGGCTCGCAGTGCGGACGTCGGACTACGCCGGCTTCGCCCGTGCGCTCCCGGTGCTCGCACGCGCCGGCGGCGTCTCGATCCTGGAGCTCCGGCCGACCGACGAGGACCTCGAGAGCGTCTTCGGCTACCTGGTGCAGCGATGACGGGAAGGAGCGCGAACGGGCCTGCGGCGAGCCCGGGATCCGTCATCGTCACGATCGCCGCGCTGACCGCGCGCAGCCTCCTGGGCCGGCGGCGGAGCCTGCTCCTCGTGCTGCTCGCCCTGCTCCCCGTCGCGGCGGCGATCCTCGTGAGGCTGTCGGGCCGGGAGGGAGCCGCCAGCGAGGAGGTGGCGACCGCGATCATGGACCGGCTCCTCGTCACGACCCTGCTGCCGATCGTCGGGCTCGTCTTCGGTACGGCGGCCATCGGCGCGGAGCTCGAGGATGGGACCGCCGTCTTCCTGCTGGTCAAGCCCATCGACCGCTGGCGGATCGTGGTTGCGAAGCTGATCGTGGCGGTGGGCCTGTCGATCGCCCTCGTCGCGCCGGCCTCGTTCCTGGCAGGCGCCATTCTCCAGCCCGGTGGTACCAGTCTGTCCGGGGCGGTCGGGGCCGCCGTGGGGACGGCGGTCGGAGCCACCGTCTATGCGACCGTCTTCTTCGCGCTCAGCCTCGTCACCTCGCGGGCGCTCGCCATCGGCCTCGTCTATGTCCTCGTGTGGGAGGGTGTCCTGGCCAGCCTTCTCGAGGGCGTTGGGACCCTCAGCGTCCGCCAGTACGCGCTGGCGATCTCGGCGGCGATCGCCACTCCCGGGGCGGCTGATCCGGGCCTTCTCGACGCCCGGGTGGCACTTGTGCTGTCCGTCGTGGCCATCGCCGTGGCGGCGGTCGTCGCCGTCCGCCGGCTCTCGTCCTACGAGATCGGCCAGGCCGGCGACTAGCGATCATCCGGGCGCGCGAAGAGGCGCCCGGACGGTGATGGTCCGGGCGCCGGTGGTCGCGCGGGTGGGCTCAGCTCGCGCTGGGCGCCACCTGCATCGGGCCCATCGGGTCGGCCGCGGGCTGCCCGGGCTGCTCGGGCTTCAGGACGCGCCACCCGGCCAGGAGCAGCGCTCCGAGGCCGAACACCGTGGCGATCCCCGAGACGAACGGGAGGACCGAGGCCAGGGCCAGGACGATGACCCCCAGCACCGCGGCGCGGTAGGGCCGGCCGGGCTCGCGCTCGCCGCGGCTGCGGGCCACGAGCCAGTCGCCGACCCAGATCGCGGCGACCAGCCAGGCCAGGAACAGGAGGACGGGCAGGACCGCGAACAGCAGGGCGAACCCGATCGGCGCCCCGATGACCGTGAAGATCAGCAGGATGGCGACCAGCGGCAGGACGATGCTGCCGAGGATGCCCGCCACGAGCACGTGCCCGGGTCGCTCGGAGATCTGGGCCTCCACGTCGCGGACCTGGCGGGCCCCGAACGCGGCCACCAGCAGGGCGGCGACAAGGCCGGCGATGGCGAAGCCCACCGCGAGCGCGAGGGCCAGCGGGATCAGGAGCAGCGCGAGGGCCGCGAGATCGACGTCGAACGAGGCCATCCGCCCCGTGATCTCGGCGCCGGCCGCCTGGGTGACCGTGCTGCCGCCCAGGGTGCTCACGCGCCCGACGGTCGTGCCCGCCTGCAGGTCTGCTCGGCCGTCGATGACGACCAGGCTGTCGACCGTTGCGCCCGTGAGGGTGGCGGTCCCGCCGGCGACGACCACCGTGTCGGCATCGCCGCTGATGGTGACCGTGCCGTCCACCACGACGACGGCTTCCGGGTTCGAGCCGGCCGGCACGTCGACGGTGCCCTGGACGGAGACGATGACGCTCCCGGTCGAGGTGACCGGACCGGCCGCGAGGGCCGCGGGAGCGAAGAGAGCGAGAAGGATCACGACCGACGTCGCGACCAGGGACAGGCGCCGCACTTGGAATACCCCTTTCGATGACCGGGAGCCGGCCGGGGCCGCGTTGGGCCTGCCCCGTCCGGGTGACCCCGGCCTCACTGGATGACTTGCTGTCGACGTCGACGCTACGGCGCGGGGTCCCCGGCGCCCAGCCGGGCAGCGGGCATCTTCGGGGTGGGGCTAGCACCAGTGGGCGGTTGAGCCCGGGGTAGCGGCAGGTGCCAGCCATATAGGGCAGAATGGGTGGCATGGAGAAAACGACCGTCTACCTCACGCGCCAGCAGAAGGCGGACCTCGCGAGCGCTGCGGCAGCGGAGGGTCGCAGCGAGGCCCGCCTGATCCGTGACGGCGTCGATGCGGTGATGGCCCGCCACCGGGCCGGCGAGGCTCCCGCCATGCTTGCCGACGACGCCCGCGGCCTCCCGCGTGACGCACCCTCGTTCGACCGGCCCCGGTGGATCGCGCGGGACGACTTCGTCCGGCTCGTCCTCCGCCACCCGGCCGACGCGGGACTCCGCGCGGAGCTCCGTGCCCTGGCCCCGGGCACCACCGACGATGAGCCGATCCCGTGACCGATGGCCTCGCCGACACCAGCATCTTCATCGCCCACGAGAGCGGTCGCTCCCTGCGGTCAGACCTGCTGCCCGACCGGCTCGCCGTCTCGGTGATCACGGTGGGCGAGCTCCGGGCCGGTGTCCTCTCGGCCGCGGACCTCGCGACGCGTGACCGGCGCCTCGCCACCCTCACGGCCGTCCTCGCCCTGGATCCGGTGCCCGTGGACGAGGACGTCGCCGCGGCCTGGGCTCGCCTCCGCGTCGACCTCAGGGATCTCGGCCGGCGGATGGGTGTCAACGACTCGTGGATCGCAGCGACCGCGATCGCGCTCGACGTTCCGCTGGTGACGCAGGACGACGGCTACGCGGACGTCCCTTCGCTCCGGGTGATTCGCGTCTGAGCGAGATCGAGATCGGGCCGCTGCCATCGGGCCGCTGCCATCGGGCCGCCGTAGACTCGAGGCGTCCTCCGCACGCCCGTCCAGGAGATCCAATCGTGAAGGCAGGCAAACGGCTCAAGGTCCACCGTGTCGTGGATGTCCCGCTCGAGGAGGTATCCGGCATCTGCCTGCGGCGGGGTCCGGCCGGCGAGCTGTCGCTCGTGGCGATCGGCGACCGGGTCGCGGTGGCGGCCTGGTTCGTGCAACCGGGCGATGACCTCGCGTCGCTCGACTGGCACACCGCCAGCGTCGCCCGGCTCGAGGGCACGCACCTGCCCCAGGAAGACCCCGACGTCGAGGCGGTCTGCGCCGACGGCGCGGGACGAGTCGTCCTGCTCCGGGAGACGCCGCCGCGGGCCGAGCTCATCGACCCGCTGGCCCGCATCGTCCTCGCCTCCATCGACCTCGAGATCCCGGGCGATGGCGACCTCGCGCGGGCGTGGGCCGATCCGGACGGTTCACGCGGCGAGGGCGCAGTGCTCCTGCCGGGTGGACACCTGCTCGTGGCCAAGGAGAAGGACCCATCCGTCTTCATCGAGTTCGGGCCCGCGGGCGCGGAACCGGTCGGGCTGGTGCGGGGCGGGGGACTGCCGCACGGTGCCCCTTGGGAGGTCGAGCCCGGCGACCACCGCTACGAGGCCCTGGCGACCTGGTGGCCGGACAAGGCGCTGCGCATGGCGTGCGCCGACTTCAGCGACCTCGAAGTCGGCCCGGATGGTCACCTCTACGTGCTCAGCGACAAGTCCGAATCGATCGCACGGCTGTCGGATCTCCGGGCTCCCGGAGGCGAGGCCACCGCGCTCGAGATCTGGCGGCTCGGCGACCTGGACGGCAAGCCGGAGGGGCTCGCCTTCACCCAGAACGGGCGGGCCATGGTCGCCCTCGACACGCGCAAGGCGCGCCACAACCTGCTGCTGTTCGAGCCGCCGATCGCCGCCGGCTGAGCGCCGGACCGAAGCCGCCGGCTGAGTAGCCGCCGGGCCGATCCCCTCGGCCTGGCGTTCAGCCGCCCGCGCCGCTCGCCACGCCGGCAGTCGACGCGGCCTCGTGCAGTGCCTGCTCGGCCTCGAGAGCCATCGGCTTGAGATCGAACACGACGTTGCGCAGCGTCCCGGTAAACGCGTACGGGGCCTTGTCCTCGTACGCATCGTCGACGACGCCGCCGTTGTCGCGCCCCATGTCCATGCCGGCATAGGTCGTGAACAGCATCGAGCAGGTGTGGTCCAGGCGGCCCTCGCCGATCGGCTTCCCGTTGGCCAGGAGCGTGACGTTGCCGCCGGCTCCGGGCTTGGGCTCGTCGATCTCGAACAGCATCTTGACCAGGACGTCGCCGGTCGGGATCGGCTCGGTCGATGTCTGCTTGTAGGTCTCCACTCCCAGGAACTGGTACGTGTGGTTGAGGTGGCCACGATCGTCCACCCACAGCGAGAACCCGCCGATGAAGTCGGCGAAGGCGCACAGGACACCTTCGGCGCCGTCCTCGGGCACGTGGATGTCGGCCTCGATCGAGTACGACCGCCCGTAGACCCGCGGGATCACCGTGGTCGACACGTTCTGGACGTCGCCCGCGAAGGTGTGGCGCGTGGTCGTGGGCATGGGCGGCAACACCCCGAAGAACACGGCCATGCCGCCGAGCAGCGGCAGGGCGCGGTTCCGGGCGGCCTCCTGCCAGAAGAGCTCCCTGAGCTCCGCGAGCTTCTCGGGGCGGTCGGCCGCGAGGTCGTGCGCCTGCGAGAAGTCATCGGGAAGGTAGTAGAGCTCCCACTTGTCCTGGTCCGGGTCGTAGCCGCTGCCCGGCTTGAACCGGGCAAGGGTCGCCGGCGAGAAGTCCCACGGCAGCTTGTCCAGCCGTGCACAGGCCCACCAGCCGTCCTTGTAGATGGCGCGGCTGCCGTACATCTCGAAGTACTGGACCGTGTGCCGTTCCGCGGCGGCCGGGTCCTCGAGCGTGTAGCTGAACGGCGTGCCGTCCATCGGCTCCTGCTCGATCCCGTCCACCATCGTGGGCTCCGGGATCCCGACCAGGTCGAGGATCGTCGGCGCGATGTCGATGCAGTGGGTGAACTGCGACCGGACAGCGCCCCCGCTCTTGATGTGCCCCGGCCACGCGATGACCATCGGGTCGCGCGCGCCACCGAGGTGGCTCGCCATCTGCTTGCCCCACTGGAAGGGCGTGTTCTGGGCGTGTGCCCAGGCCGCGGCGAAGTGGGGAGCGCTGTGGAAGCCCCCGAGGCCCTCGAGCCCGCCGAACTTCTCGATCAGCGCCAGCTGCTGTTCGGCGTCCAGGACGAGCCCGTTGAAGAACGTCGTCTCGTTGAAGGACCCGGTGATCGTGCCCTCCATGGACGCGCCGTTGTCGCCCCAGATGTAGATGACCAGGGTGTTGTCGAGCTCGCCCATCTCCTCGACCGCGTCGAGCAGGCGGCCGACGTTCCAGTCGGTGTTCTCCGAGAAGCCGGCGAACACCTCCATCTGGCGGGCATACAGCTTCCTCTCGGCGTCGCCCAGGGTGTCCCAGGCGGGGTACGCCTCGGGCCGCGGCGCCAGGTCGGTGTCCGGCGGCACGATCCCGAGCTTCTTCTGACGCTCGATCGTCCGCTCCCGGTAGGCGTCCCAGCCGTCGTCGAACTGGCCCTTGTACCTGTCCGCCCACTCGCTGGCGACGTGGTGCGGCGCGTGCGTCGCGCCGGTCGAGTAGTACAGGAACCAGGGCTTGGCGGCGTCGTGGGCGCGGACCGCGTGCAGCCACTCGACCGACTTGTCCGTGATGTCGTCGGGGAAGTAGTACAGCTTCCCGTCCTCGCCCTCGGGCACGCCGAGGACCGAGTTGTCCTGGGTGATGATCGGGTCGTACTGGCCGGCCGCACCGGTCAGGAACCCCCACCAGTGGTCGAAGCCCCAGGCCTGCGGCCAGTGCTCGAACGGCCCCGCGGGACCCATCTCGCGTCCCGGCGTCATGTGCCACTTGCCGAAGCCGCCCGTGATGTACCCGTTCTCCTTGAGGATCCTGGGCAGGGCCGTGCAGCTGCGCGGCCGCGTCCCCGTGTAGCCCGGGAACGGGCCGGGGAACTCCGCGACGCCGCCCATGCCAACCCGGTGGTGGTTGCGCCCGGTGAGCATGGCGGCGCGCGTCGGCGAGCAGACCGCGGTGACGTGGAAGCGGTTGTAGGTCAGCCCCGCCTGCTGGACGCGCGTCAGGTTCGGCGTCCGGATCTCGCCCCCGAACGTGTCGGGGCCGCCGAAGCCGGCGTCGTCGATGAGCACGAGCAGGACGTTCGGGGCGCCGTCGGGCGGTTTGGGGCCGGGGATCATCGACCAGTCGCCCACGGCCGTGTCCATCGTCCGTCCGGCCACGCCGCCAAAGGTGCGGTCCGGGATCGGCAGGACCGTCCGGTCCTGGCTGAACTTGCCCATCGCCTCCGCGAGCGAGTCCTTCAGGGCAGCGGTGCCCGACTTCTCCGTCTGGACCACGGAGCGCGCCAGTGCCCCGCCCAGGATCTGCTGGACCGCGAGCGCCTGGTCCTCCTCGAACATGGCCAGGATGGCGGCCGTCCCCGGCTTGAGCGCCTCGCCGATCTTGTCGTGGAGGCCGGTCTCCATCTTGTGCTTCGCGAAGCGGCCGGCGATCCCGCCCGCCGCGGCCCCAACGACCGTCGCCGCAAGGAGCGGAGGAGCGGCCAGGCCCACGAGGAAGCCGACCGAGCCGCCGTAACCCAGGCCCTTGCGCCCGAGGTGGTCGCCGGTCTGCTGGACGACGACGTTGTCGTCCTTGTCATGGCTGATGAGGATGGCGCCTTCGATCCTGACCGTCTTCGCCTTCACGGCGGCGACGAGGTCGTCGAACTCCTTCGTCGCCAGCTCGACGTCGGGGTACCCCGCGACGAGGACGTCGGTCAGCTGGTCTGCCATGCGTCGTTTCCTTCCTGCGCGCCTTCGGCGGGGTGAGTGGGCTCAGTATCGGGCATCCAGCTCGGGAGGCACGGCTTCGTGACGCTACTCGCGCTCCTCGGGCGGGCGAACGGCCTGGAACCGGCGGTAGAGCAGCAGGTCGTAGACGATCTTGAGCGACCCGGCGATCACGAATGGGGCCCCGATGTACGCGGACCCGATGAGCAGCGGCGCGGCGATGAGCGGCGACGCCGCGACCCCGAGGCTGCGCGCGATCCCCGTGACTCCGGCGGCCGAGGACCGCTCGTCGGGGGCCACGATCGCCATGGTGTAGGACTGGCGCGTGGGCACGTCCATCTGGCTGATGCTGAACCGCACGAGCAGCACGAGCACGGCCAGCGGCAGCGTCGGCATCAGGGGCACCAGGATGAGCAGGACGTTCGACGGAAGGTGCGTGAACACCATGGTCCGGACGAGCCCGAAGCGCGCGGCCAGGGGACCGGCGGCGAGGGCCGAGACGGCCGCCAGGATGTTCGCCCCGAACAGGATCACGCCCAGCACGGCGGGATCCACCCCGAACCGCTCGCTGAACCAGAAGGCGATGAAGCTCTGCATCACGAACCCGCCGGCGAACGCATCCAGCGCGAACAGGGCGGACAGGCGCATCACCACGCCCTGGGACTGGTGGAGCCCGAGGCGGGTCCGGATCGTCGGGTCCACGACCTCGGCAGGGGGGACCTCGACGGCCGGGGAGACGCGCCAGAACACCACCGCCAGGACCACGCCCACGAGGGCATAGCCGACGATCACGGCGCGGTAGGCGTCGGCCGGTTCCACCACACGCCCCGCGGCGAACTGGACCACCGCACCCGCGGTCAGGGCGCCGAACGCCGTCGCCAGGGAGCCGGCGAGCTGGTAGCGCGTGAACAGGTGCGTCCGGCGGGCCGGGTCCACCAGCTGGGTCAGCGACGCCTGCTCCACGGCGAGGAACGGCCCGACCTCGTTGCCGCTGGGGCTGATGACCCCGATCGTGGCCGCCACCAGGAGCACCGCGAACACCGGCGTGGCCGCGAAGGCGAGTCCGCCGGCCAGCAGCAGGACGGCGCCCACGAGGAGGACGCGCCGCCGTCCGAGGCGATCGGCGTGCGTGGTCAGCCACAGGGAGATCGCCGCGTCACCGAGCAGCGTGAGCGTCAGCAGCAGGCCGATCTCGGCGCCCGACAGGCCCACGGCGTCGAGGTAGAGGACGACCACGACCGCCAGCAGCCCGTAGCCGAACATCCGGATGCAGCGGGCCGTGAACAGCAGGGCGACGTCCCGCCGGTTCATCGGGCCTGCCGCGGGTTGGTCGCCTGGTGTGGGAGGCGCACCCCTGCTCCTTCTCTCGCTCAAGGACCGGGCCAGTATGCTGCCCCGCGATGGCCGACCGAAGCCTGCGCCGCGATCCATGGACCTGGGTGGGCCTGGGGTGTGCGATCGCGTTCATCGTGCTCGCGACCCTCGTGGTCCGTCGCGGCGGCCTGGCCTTCGACGAGCCGTTCTCGGCATGGCTTCGCGGCCTTCCGGTCCCGGCCTGGTTCTGGGAGGCCTGCACCTTCCTCGGCGGCGCGATCCTGATCGCGATCGGGCTCGCGATGGGGCTCGCCGCCCTGGTCTCCCGGAGGTACCGGCTGGTGCTGATCATCGCGGTCGTCCTGATCGGGTCGGCGCTCCTCACCGACGCCGGGAAGGATCTCGTGATGCGGCAGCGGCCGCCGGACCCGATCACCGGCACCAACGGCTACAGCTTCCCGTCGGGTCACACGCTCAACAGCACGGCGACCTACGGGCTGCTCGCGGTCATCGCGTGGCGCAGCCGGCTGTCGCTCGGGTTCCGGAGGGTCGCGGTCCTGATCGGGATCGTCGTCCCGATCCTGGTCGGCCTGTCGCGCATCGCGCTCGGCGCCCACTGGCCCACCGACGTGCTCGCCGGCTGGCTGGCCGGCACCGCGTTCGTGGCGCTCGGCGCCGT
>CAVWFY010000016.1:0-176783 GCA_963754485.1 uncultured Chloroflexia bacterium
CCGCCTACCAGGCCTCCGCCTCCGAGGCGGGCGGGGCTGCCCCCGACGATGGCGCCGAGACGCCGGGCCCGGACGCCGGTCCCACGGCCGACGCCGGCGACGAGACCGTCGAGGGCGAGTTCAAGGAGGTCTAGTCTCCCGGGCGACGGGTCCCGAACCACACACCTTCCGCGGCCCGCCGGCCATCGCCGGCGGGCCGTTTCGTGCCCGCAGACGCCGTTGTGGCCGTGATCGCCCGGACCCGGCCTGTGGTGGTGCTACGGTCCGATCACCGGTTACTGCCGCCGGCGCGGGCCCTCCTCCGTCGGCTCGCGGGCCTCCCGCCGAACGGACCCTGCCCTGAGGCGGTGCTCGCGTTCGATGACCGGACCGTAGCCCCGATGCAGGCCCTTCACCCGGGCGAGCCCGGGACCGCGCGAGGCTCCGGCCCCGCCATCGAGTCCCCGCCACGAGCCCCTGCGTCAATGGCCGGCTCTTGCGTCGCGCACCATAATCGGGGGACACGTGCACAGGAGGAACGGATGACCGAGACGATCTGGAAGTGGGCAAGCCTGGACGGCAAGGCGCTCGAGCTCGTCCAGGAGACGGAGGAGACGCTCGGGGCCGATGTTGTGCTGGTCTATGCCGAAGGCGGACCGCGGACCGACGGCCGCACGCGCCTCGGTCTGCGCCCCGCGGCCCTCGATCCCTCGCCAGCTGGAGTGTCTGCAGGGCATGGAGCGGACTGCTCGGCGCCGTCGCGGTCGCGTACCAGCGCGCCTAGCCAGCCCGCCCCAGCACGGGTGGGCGCCGAGCGATCCGGCCCCGAACGGCGACCCGCACCCCGACCCCGAACGGCCGTGCGCCGCGGGTAGACTCCGGCGATGGCGATACGGCAGGGGACACGCCCGGGCGACCGTCGGGTGCGCGTGCAGCGCACGGCCCCGCTGGCGATCCGCGTGGACGTGGCACGGGCCATTCGCCGCCCGCCCCGGCAGCCGGCGCTGGTCCTCGCCCTCGGGTTCCTCGTCCTGATCGCCATCGGGACCGGCCTGCTGGCCCTCCCGCTGTCGGCGGTGTCCGGCGAGTGGACCACGCCGGTGACCGCGCTGTTCACCGCGACATCGGCGGTGTGCGTGACCGGCCTCGTGGTCGTGGACACGGCCACGTACTGGAGCCCGTTCGGGCAGTTCGTGATCCTCGGCCTCATCCAGGTCGGCGGGTTCGGGTTCATGACCGGTTCGACGCTGCTGCTCCTGCTCCTCGTGGGGCGGCGCACCGCGCTCACGGACCGGATCCGGGCCCAGGAGTCCGCCGGGGCGCGTGATCTCGGCTCCGTCCGGCTGGTCCTGCGGCGGGTCGCCGTGTTCTCGATCGTGGCGGAGGGCGTCGGCGCGCTGGTGCTCGGGATCGCGTTCCTGGTCCGCTACGGGGACGTCACGAAGGCCGCGTGGCATGGCGTGTTCCACTCGGTATCGGCGTTCAACAACGCAGGCTTCGACCTGATGGGCGGCTTCGCGAGCCTCAACGGGTTCGCCGACGACCCATTCGTCTTCGTCCCGCTCGGCGTCCTGATCTTCCTGGGCGGCCTGGGGGTCGCGATCGTCGGTGACGTCCTGGGCAAGCGCCGCTGGTCGCGCATGGCCCTGGAGACGAAGCTCGTCCTCGCGACGACGGCGGTGCTGCTGCTCGCGGGCGCGACGGCGCTTCTCGCCTTCGAGTGGTCCAACCCGGCGACGCTCGGTGCGCTGCCGCCGCCCCTGCGTCCGCTCAACGCCCTGTTCGAGTCCGTCTCCTTCCGGACGGCAGGTATGAGCACGATCCCGATCGGTGAGCTGACCGACTCGTCGCTCATCAGCGCCATCGCCCTGATGTTCATCGGCGGCGCGTCAGGGTCCACGGCGGGCGGCATCAAGGTCACGACCTTCGCCATCCTGCTGTTCACGATCATCTCCACGGTCCGGGGCCGCTCCTTCACCGAGGCGTTCGGGCGCCGGGTCACCGCCGAGGTCGTGGCGCGGGCCCTGTCTGTCGCGCTCCTCGCCGTGGCGGTCGTCTTTGCCGGCGCCCTGGCCCTGGAGATCACGGGCGCGCAGGGGACCTTCATCCAGATCGCGTTCGAGACGGTCTCCGCGTTCGGCACCGTCGGACACACCACCGGGATCACGCCCGGCCTCGGCGACCCGTCACTCATCGTCCTCGTCGTCGCCATGTTCGTCGGGCGGCTCGGTCCGCTCACCCTCGTCCTCGCCCTCTCGGCGCGCGCGAAGCCGGTCCCGTACCGGCCCGCCGTCGAGACGATCCGCATCGGCTGAACGGCCGGAAGGAGACGCATGAAGACCTCGGTCCTCGTCATCGGGCTCGGCCGGTTCGGGGCATCGGCCGCGCGCGAGCTGATGCGTCTCGGTCACGAGGTGCTCGCGGTGGACAGCAATGAGTCGATCGTCAACGAGATCGCGCCGGAGGTGACCCACGCGGTCCAGCTCGACGCGGCGGACGAGGGGGCGCTGCGCGCGATCGGCGCGGCCGAGTTCGACCACGCGATCGTGGCCATCTCGAGCGGCGTGGAGGCCAGCATCTTCGCCACGATGGTCCTCAAGAATCTGGGCGTGGGCAACGTCGTCGCCAAGGCCGGCAGCGGGCTCCACGGCGCGATCCTGGAGCGGGTCGGTGCGGACCGGGTGGTGTTCGCCGAGCGCGAGATGGGTGAGCGGGTCGCGCACTCGTTCGCGGTCCGCGAGGTCGTCGACTACCTGGACGTCGCGCCGCGCATCGGGATCGTGAAGGTCCGGCCGCCCGACGCATGGACCGGGCGCTCGCTGAAGGACCTGGACCTCGTGGCCCGGCTGCAGCTGACGCCCGTGGCGCTCCGCCGCGGTGACGGCGTGACGATCAACCCGCACCCCACCGAGGTCATCCGCGCCGACGACGAACTGATCCTCATCGGCAGGGACGACAGGCTCGAGGAGCTGGCGGGCTGAATCCTCGTCGCCGGCCCGCGTTGGCGGCGGCTGCATTACGATGTCGATGAAGAACCGACCGACCGGTCGGTCGGTGCCGATAAGACACGAGACGATGGGCAAGCCCGATCCCGCTGAACAGAGCCGCAGCCGCCGCGAGCGGATCCTGGACGCCGCGTTCTCCACGTTCGCGAGCCGCGGCTACCGCGAGACGGCCGTGGACGACATCGCCGGCGCCGCGGAGACGTCCAAGGGCGGCATCTACTTCCACTTCCCGACCAAGGAAGCCATCTTCCGCGAGCTCATGTCGACCACCGCGGACAAGCTGGTGGCCAAGGTGGAGCGGGCCGTGGCCCTCGAGACGGAGCCCGTCGCGCGCGCCGAGGCGGCGATCCACACGGTGCTCGCCGTGTTCTCGGGCCACCGGACGATGGCCCGGTTGCTGTTCCTCGACACGGTCGGCGCCGGGCGTGTGTTCCAGACGGAGGCGAACGCCCTCCACGAGCGTTTCGCCCGGCTGATCCAGGGCTATCTGGACGAGGCGGTCGCCGCCGGCGCGTGCCCGCCGATGGATACACGGATCACCAGCATCGCCTGGTTCGGGGCGATCAACGAGGTCGTCGGGCAATGGCTGCTGGCCGAGCAGCCGGGTCGCCTGGAGGATGCCTACCCCGCCCTGCGGGCCGCGCTGCTCCGGAGCGCGGGCGTGTCGGCCGAGCGCATCGGCCAGGTCCCGCTCCCGCAGGAAGGCTGGGACTTCCCGGAGCCCACCCGGTGACCGCCGTGCACCCGCCGGGTTCGGGCGGTGCCTCCCCGGCCCCCGGGGACGTGGCGGCGGGCCTGGGCGAGCGACTGGCCGGGCTGCTGGACGCCGGTGTCGCCGACGCCACCCTGGTATCCGCAACGGTGCCGGCTCCGTCGATCGACCCGATCTCCCTGGTTGCCGCAGCGGTCGAGGCGGATCTCGAGGTCGCGCTCTGGCTCCGCCCGTGGGAGGGGATGGCCTTCGTGGGCGTCGGACGTGCCTGGGCCACGTCGCCCGCCGGCCCGGACCGCTTCCGCCAGGCCGAGGTGGCGTGGCGCCAGGTGATGGACGGTGCGCGCATCGACCGGGGGGAGTCGGAGGCGCCCGGGTCCGGCCCCGTCCTGCTGGGTGCGCTCGGGTTCACCGGGAGGGTGCCGGCCGCGGACGATCCGTGGAGCCCGTTCGGGGCGAGTTCGCTGGTCCTCCCGGAGCTGCTCCTGGCCGTCACGCCCGATGGGGCGAGCCTCACCGGTTCGTTGGCCGGCCCGGCCACCCCCGCGGACGTCCGGGGGCTCGAGCGCCGCTGGGAGCGTCTCGCGACCCGCGCCCTCGCGCTGGCGCCGAACCCCAACGGCATGGTCGCGATGCCGGTGTTCGCGCCCCTCGCCACCGTCGACGAGCAGCCCACCCATGACCACTGGCGCCGGCTGGTCGGCATGTTCTCCGGCGCCGTCGGGCGCGGACGGATCGACAAGGTGGTGCTCGCGCGTCGCGTGAGCATGCGTTCGCCGGTGGAGCTGGACGTCCCCAATGCCCTGCGGCGCCTTGCCGCCAGCGCCCCCGAGAGCACGACCTACGCGTTCCGGCGCGGCGGGCGCACGTTCCTGGGCGCCACGCCCGAGCGTCTCGTCCGCACCGAGGGCCGAACCTTCCGGACGGTTGCCGTGGCCGGCACGATCCGCCGCGGGGCCGATCCCGCCGAGGACGAGCTGCTGGGTCGCGCCCTGCTGGCATCCGAGAAGGACCGCGAGGAGCACGCCGTCGTCGTCTCGTCGATTCGGGACCTGTTGCGTCCGGTCGCCGACAGCTTGACGGTGGCCCCGGAGCCCGGGGTCATGACGCTGCGCTTCGTCCAGCACCTGGTGACGGAGATCTCGGGGACGGTGCCCGATGCGCACGGGTTGCTCGCCCTGGGCGATCGACTCCACCCCACTCCGGCCGTGGGCGGCGAGCCGCGCGACGTGGCGCTCGCGCTGCTCGACGAGCACGAGGGCTTCGACCGGGGCTGGTACGCGGGGCCGGTGGGCTGGCTGGGCGCCGACGGCGACGGCGAGCTGTGCGTGGCGCTCCGCTGCGGGATCGTGGACCGGACCAACGCCACGCTGTTCGCCGGCTGCGGCATCGTCGCGGACTCCGACCCGGACCTCGAGTGGGAGGAGTCCCGGATCAAGCTCCGGGCTGTGGTCAGCGCCCTTGGCATCCCGGCTGACGAGCGATGAGCGACGCGGCGGGCCTGCGGGCCTTCGTCGAGGAGCTGGTCGCGGCCGGCGTCCGCGAGGCGGTGGTGTGCCCCGGATCACGGTCCACGCCGCTGGCGTTGGCCCTGCGCACGGCGCCGGGCCTCCGGGTGCGGGTGCTGTACGACGAGCGGGCGGCGGGCTTCTTCGCGCTCGGGATGGCGCGGACATCGCAGCGACCCGTGGTGCTGCTCGCGACCTCGGGGACGGCGGTGGTGGAGTTCTCGCCCGCCGTGGTGGAGGCGCAGCTCTCGCGCGTCCCCCTCGTGGTGCTCACGGCCGACCGGCCGGCGGAGCTGCGGGATCGCGGCGCGCCGCAGACGATCGATCAGGCGCACCTCTACGGGCGGGCGGCGAAGTGGTTCACAGAGCTGCCTTTGCTCGACAGGGCGGACGCCACGCTGGCGCACTGGCGCTGGGTCGCGGGTCGCGCGGTGGCCGTGGCGGCGGCGGGTCCAGCTGGTCCGGTGCAGGTCAACGTGCCGTTCCGGGAGCCGTTGCTGCCCGATGGGCCGCTGGCGCACGGCGGCGGAGCCCCGAGCTGGCCGACGCCGTTCGTGGACGTCGTCACGGGGCGCCGATCCCTCGACGACCGCACCATCGACATGCTTGCAGACCGGCTGGCCCGGGCCGAGCGGGGCCTCATCGTGGCCGGACCGGACGATGATTCGCTGCTGCCCCAGGCTCTCGTGGCGCTGGCAGCGGTCACGGGCTTCCCGATTCTCGCCGACCCGCTCTCCGGCCTCCGCACCGGGCCGCATGACCGGAGCCTGGTCGTGGTCAGGGCGGACCAACTCGTGCGCCCCGGACCCTGGATCGATGCCCACGTGCCGGACCTGGTGATCCGCACGGGCGCGATGCCGACATCCAAGCCGCTGACGGGGCTGCTGGAGCGAACCCGCCCGGAACTGCTCGTGCTGGACGGGGACGCGGGCTGGCGCGAGGCTTCGCTGCTGCCGGCGACGTTCGTGCACGCCGATCCCGCGGCGACCCTCGAGGCGCTCGCAGCGCGATTCGCCGCCCGGGCGGGCGAGTCGGCCGGCCGGGCAGGTGACGCGGCATGGGCCGCCGACTGGCTCGCAGCCGAGCGAACCGCGACGGAGGCGATGGACGCCTGGCTCGCGGGATTGGATGAGCCCTTCGAGGGCGTGCCGTGGCCCCTGCTGGCCGAGGCACTTCCCGACGGGGCCGTCCTCTGGGCGTCGAGCTCCATGCCGGTCCGCGACATGGACGCCTGGCTTCCCTCCACCGACCGTGCAATCACGGTGCGCTCCAACCGCGGCGCAAACGGGATCGACGGCGTCGTCTCGACCGCACTCGGCTCCGCCGCCGTGGCCGACGGGCCGGTGGCCCTGGTCGTCGGCGACATCGCCTTCCTCCACGACCTCAACGCCCTTGTCGCCGCGCGGCTCCATGGCTTGTCGGCCACGATCGTGCTGGTCAACAACGACGGCGGAGGCATCTTCTCGTTCCTGCCCCAGGCCCAGGCCGGAGCTGCCGTGCCCGGGTCCGGCCTCCCGGAGCACTACGAGGAGCTGTTCGGGACGCCCCACGGGATCGATGTCGGGCCGATCGTTACGGCGCTCGGCGGGGAGCACCGGGTGGTCGGCGACAGCCGGTTCACTGGACGACGGCGATCCGCGACTCCGTCGCCCGCCCGGGCGTCCGGGTCCTCGAGCTGCGCACCGATCGTGCACGGAACCTCGAGCTGCACCAGGACGTGGCCGACGTCGTCGCCCGGGCGCTCGTCGGGCTGGTGCCATGAGCGGGATGGTCGTCGACGGCCTGCGCTGGGATGTCCGCGCACGGGGGAAAGGCCGCCCGCTCCTGCTCCTGCACGGCTTCACCGGCCGCGGCACCTCGTGGGGCGCCCATGCGACCGCGTTCGCGAAGCAGGGCCGGGTGATCACCGTCGACCTCCCGGGCCACGGCCGATCCGGTACGGCCGATCCCGGGCGCATGACCGTGGAGCGCACCGCGGACGACCTGGCGGCGATCCTGCGACGCCTGGCGGCCGCCCCCGCGGACGTCCTCGGCTACTCGCTGGGTGCCCGTATCGCGCTCCGCCTGGCCGTCGCCCACCCGGCGGCCGTCGCACGCCTCGTCCTCGAGAGTCCCTCCGCGGGCCTGGAGACCGACCGGGAACGCCGGGCCCGCCGCGCTGCCGACGAGGCGCTTGCCGCCCGCATCGAGCGCGACGGCATCGAGGCGTTCGTGGACGAGTGGGAGCGCAGTCCGGTCTTCGCCACGCAGGCTGGCCTGGCCCCGGCCGCCGCTGCGCACCAGCGCTCGATCCGCCTGCGCAACGACCCGCACGGTCTCGCGGCCAGCCTGCGCGGCGCCGGCCACGGGGCGATGGAGCCGCTCCACGACCACCTCGCCGGCATCACCGCCCCGACCCTCGTGATCGCTGGCGCCCAGGATGCCATCGGCAGGCCCCGCGCGGAGCGGGTCGCCCGCGGCATCCCCGGCGCCCGTCTCGAGCTCATCGACAGCGCCGGCCACACCCCCCACCTCGAACGTAGCAGCGTCTTCCGCCGTCTCGTCACGGCGTTCCTGCAGGAGGTTCCCGCCGCATGACCACGCCCGTCGCCTGGACGCCCGTCCTCGAGTACCGGGACATCCGTTACGAGCACTCGGGCACCGGCATCGCCAGGGTCACCATCAACCGCCCCGAGGTCCGCAACGCCTTCCGCCCGCAGACGGTGCGGGAGCTCATCGACGCCTTCGCCCGGATCCGCGACGACGCGTCCATCGGCTGCGTCCTGCTCACCGGCGAGGGCGACAAGGCCTTCTGCTCCGGCGGCGACCAGACGTACAAGAGCCACGGCGGCGGCTACCTCGACACGGACGGCGTCGCCCGCCTCAACGTCCTGGACCTCCAGCGCCAGATCCGCTCCCTGCCGATCCCGGTCATCGCGCTCGTCAACGGCTACGCCATCGGCGGCGGGCACGTGCTCCACATCGTGTGCGACATGTCGATCGCATCCGACAATGCGATCTTCGGCCAGGTGGGTCCGCGGGTCGGCAGCTTCGATGCGGGCTTCGGGGTCGGCCTGCTGGCCCGGCTCGTCGGCGACAAGAAGGCCAAGGAGATCTGGTTCCTGTGCCGCCAGTACACGGCCGAGGAGGCGTTGGCGATGAACCTCGTCAACAAGGTCGTGCCGCTCGCCGACCTGGAGGCCGAGGGTGTGCAGTGGGCGAACGAGGTTCTCGACATGAGCCCCACGGCGATCCGGTTCCTCAAGTCCGCGTTCCTGGTCGCGACGGACGGCCTGGCCGGCCTCCAGGAGTTTGCGGGCAACGCCACGGGTCTCTACTACACGACCGACGAGGCTCACGAGGGCTCGACCGCCTTCCTCGAGAAGCGGCCCGCCGACTACCGCAAGTACCCGCGGCGCCCCTGATGTCCGACGCCCCCGCCGTCGACCCCCGCGCCGTCGACCCCCCCGTGGCCGCGCACCCTTCTGCCCTCTCGATCTGGGTCCATGCCGCCCGGCCGAACACGCTCCCCGCGGCGGTTGCCGGCGTGGCCGTCGGGCTGGGTGCCGGGCTGGCGGTCGGGGCGCCGTTCCGGGTGGACACGGCCGTAGGCTGCGTCCTGGTCGCGCTGCTGCTCCAGATCGTGGCCAACTTCGCCAACGACCTGTCGGACTTCCGGCGTGGCGCCGACACACCCGATCGCCAGGGACCCGTGCGCGTGGCCGCGGCCGGCCTCGTGACCGAGCGCCAGCTGGAGGTCGCCATCGCGATCACCATCGGCCTCGCGGGTCTCGTGGGGCTGTGGCTCGTCGCCGTGGGAGGCTGGGTCCTGCTCGCGCTGGGCGCGCTGGCGATCGTCGCCGCGCTCGCCTACACCGGCGGGCCGTTCCCGTACGGCTACCGGGCGCTGGGCGAGGTCTTCGTGTTCGTGTTCTTCGGGCTCGTGGCCGTGGCCGGGACCGCGTATCTGCAGGCTCTCCGGTTCGACGCGCTGTTCCTGGTAGCGGCGATCCCGCCGGGTGCGCTGATCACCGCGATCCTCGTGGTCAACAACCTGCGCGACATCCGCACCGACACTGCCGCCGGCAAGCGGACGCTCGCCGTGGTGCTCGGCAGGCGCCGGACGCAGGGGGAGTTCGGGGCGCTCCTGGGGGTTTCGTACTTCGTGCCGGCGATGCTGTTTCTGGCCTGGCTCGCGGGCTGGACCCCGTCGGGCGGCGCGGCCCCACTGACGCCGTTCGTGCTGCTGCCGATCCTCACCCTGCCGATGACGACGCCGCTGATGCGGACGGTGCGCGGCTTCGGGGAGCCTCGGGAGCTCAACCTCGTGCTCCAGGGGACGGCCCGGCTGTCGCTGGCCTTCTCGCTGCTGTTCGCCCTGGGCCTCGCGCTCAGCGGATTCGTGCCTGGAGGTGGCTCGTGACCTGGTCCGCCCGCGTCCACCGGGTCCGCGTCCCGTTCCGGGTGCCGTTCCGTACGGCGGCCGGGACGTGGGAGATTCGCGAGTCGTGGCTCCTGCGACTGGCCGCCGAGGACGGGAGACTGGGCTGGGGTGAGGCCGTGCTCGAAGAGCGGGCCGACCGCCTGGTGCTCACGGCGCTGTTCGACGAGCTGGCTGCCACCGGGCTTGCGCCGTCGCCCGCGCTTGTGGACCGGGCCGGCGCCGCCGGGCGCGCGTTCTGCTCCGCGCTCGACGGCGCGCGCTTCGACATGGCGGGTCCCGGGCGCGGGCAGCGGGCCACGAGCCTGCCGGCCGTCGGGGTCAACGCCACGATCCCGGCAGGGGCGACGGCCGCGACGGTCGAGGCCGCCGAGCTGGCCGTCGTGGCCGGGTTCCGGACGCTGAAGCTCAAGGCCGCCAAGGCGGACACGACCCTGTCGCTCGTGGAGCGCGTGGGAGCCGTGCGTGCCGCGGTTGGCGACGACGTCGCGCTGCGGCTGGACGCCAACGGCACGTGGGGGCTGGAGGCGGCGGCCAGGAGCCTGCGGGCGCTGGCCGGGTTCGCGCTGGAGTACGTGGAACAGCCGCTGGACCCGGGGGCGCTGGCCAAGGCGACGGCACTCCGGGATCGGGTCGGCATCCCGATCGCGGCCGACGAGGCGGTCACGTCCGTGGCGGCGGCCCGCGCGGTGCTCGACGCTAAGGCGGCCGATGTCCTGGTCGTGAAGCTGTCGCGCGTCGGTGGCCCCGTGGCAGTGGCGGAGATCGCCACGCTCGCCGCGGACAGGGGCGTGCCGGTGGTGATCAGCTCGCTGTTCGAGACGGGCGTGGGGCTGGCGCTGGGTCTCGCGTGTGCCGCAGCGCTGCCTGACGTGCCCGGTTGGCCGGCCGCCGACCGGGACCACGGGCTCGCCACGGCAGACCTGCTGCGCGATGACCTGCTGTCCGCCCGACTCCTCGTGAAGGCCGGGCGGATGCGGGCTCCCGGCGGCCCGCGGAGCGGTGCCCTCGGGGTCACCGTCGACGAGTCCGTCGTCCACTGGTACGAGGTCCCCGAGGCGTGACCTGGTTCCCCGACGCGCTCCTGGCGCTGCACGCGCGCGACGCCGGTGGCGAGATCGCGCTGGTCGTTGGCGGCCGCGGCCTGACATGGGCGGAGCTCGATGCCCGGGCATCCGCGGTTGCCGCGTCCCTGGCCGGGGCCGGGATCGCGGCGGGAGATCGCGTGGCCCTGATCGGATCGGCCGACGCGGATGCCGTCACGGCCCTCATCGGCATCCTGCGCGCGGGCGCCGTCGCGGCCCCGGTCCCGGCAGGGCTGACAACTCGCGAGGTCGCCGTCGCGCTCGGGGTGCTGGAGCCATCACTCGTCCTGCGCCTCGCTGGGGTCACCGCCACGGACGAGCCGTTCCCGACGCCGGACCGGGACCCCGAGGCGCCGGCCGTCGTCGTCCTGACCTCCGGCACCACCGGCCGGCCGAAGGGAGTCGTGCTCTCGTCCCGTGCCATGGCCGCGAGCGCCGATGCATGGCTGACCGCGCTGCCGCCCGCGACCGGCTGGGCCATGCCCCTGGGCCTCGGTCACGTGGCTGGCCTCGGGATCGTCTGGCGGTCGATTCGCGGGCGGGTCCCGGTGCGGATCCTGCCCGCGCGCGACCCGGCGGACTTCCTGGCGGCGATCAGCCAGGCGTCACCGGCGATCAGCCATGCGTCGCTCGTGCCGGCCCAGCTCGCCCGGATCCTGGATGCCGCCGGTGACGTCCCACCGCCCGCGACCCTGCGCGCCGTCCTGCTCGGCGGCGGACCCATCCCTCCCGCGCTCGTCACCCGCGCGCTCCGCGCCGGCTGGCCGGTCGTGCCGACCTACGGCCTGTCCGAGACTGGATCAGGGGTCACGGCGCTCGCGACGCGGGACGCATGGGACCACCCTGGCTCGGCCGGCGGCGCGCTCCCCGGCATGCGCGTCACGATCGCCGGCGAGGACCGGGACGGGGTGGGGGAGATCGTCGTCGAGACCGCCGCCCGGTTCTCCGCCTACCTCGGCGAGCCAGGGGAACCCGCGCCAATCGACGCTCCCGTCCTGACCGGCGACCTCGGCCGCCTCGATGCGGCGGGTCGGCTCTTCGTCGTCGACCGCCGCCTCGACCGTATCGTCCGCGGCGGCGAGAACGTCAGCCCGGCCGAGGTGGAGGCGGTCCTCCTCGAGCACCCGGCGATCGGCGCCGCCGCCGTGGTCGCGTGCCCGGACGCCGTCCTCGGCCAGGTCCCGGTGGCCGCCGTAATCCTGCTGCCCGGTGTGCGGGATCCCGGCGACGATTCGCTGGCTGCCCATGTCCGGGCGTCCCTCGCCGGTTTCAAGGTTCCTGCGCGCTTCGTTCGCCTCGATGCCCTGCCCCGCACCGCAGCGGGCAAGCTGCGCCGCGATGCCGTGCGCGCGCTCCTCGCTGGCGAGCGGGCCGGTGAGTTCGGGCGGCCCGGCGGCGACGCCATCGGCTGGCGGGTCACGGGCTCGGGGCCGCGCCAGGTCCTCCTCCTCCACGGCACGCTCTCGACCGCCGCGCAGCTGGACCGCCTTGCCGCCGCCCTCGCCCGGCCAGGCGACGTGACCGTCCATGCCCTGGACCGCCGCGGCAGCGGCTCGAGCCGCCTCGTGCATCCGCGCCCGCTCGACGTCGCCGTCCACGTGGGCGACCTCGTCGCCTATCTCGACGCCCGCGGGATCGACCGGGCGTCCGTCGTGGGCGTGAGCTTCGGGGGCGCGCTGGGGTTGGAGCTCGCCGCCCGCCACCCGGACCGCGTTGCCGCCGTGGTCGCCTACGAGCCGCCGTACGGGCCCGTCGCGGACACGGCGACCCGGGCCGCGTTCGCCAAGCTCGCCGTGGCCGTGGCGGAGGCCCACCGGACGGGCGGCGCCTCCGCGGCCGCCGGGACGTTCCTGCGCGCCGTCGCCGGGGACGCCGCCTGGAACCGCCTCTCGCCCCGGGCCCGGACGTTCCTCGAGCGTGAGGGAGACGGTGCCCTGGCCGACGCCGGAATGGCGGGCCTCGATCCCGACGGCCTGGCCCGCATCAGCGCACCGGTCGCGATCCTCACGGGCGGTGCGAGCGAGCCGTTCTACGCTCCCCTCGCCGACGCCCTCGCCGCCCGCATTCCCGGGGCCCGTCGGGATACCCTCGAGGGCTGCACGCACCCCTCGCCCATCACGCAGCCGGGCATCGTGGCCGCCGCCGCACGAGCCTGCCTGGAGCCCACCGCATGACCGCCCCCCTCCCGCCCGACCACACCCCGTCCGGTGCCTCCACCGGCGAGGGCAACGCCGCCGCGCCGCCCGAGGTCCAGGTCATGTTCGACCGGATCGCGCCCCGCTACGACCTCATGAACCTGCTGATCTCCGCGTTCCAGGAGCCGCGCTGGCGGAAGCGGCTGGTGACCCACGCGGCGCTGCGGCCGGGCGGCTCCGCGCTGGACGTCGCTTCCGGGACGGGCAAGGTGGCGGCGGACCTGCACGCCAGGGTCCAGCCCGGCGGGCGGGTGCTCGGCGTGGACCTGTCGCCCGGGATGACCGCCGTGGCGCAGCAGCGGTACGCGGGTCGCGAGGGCCTCTCGTACACGGTGGGTGACGCGCTCGACCTCCCGACCGGGGACGGGGCCTTCGACGCGGCCACCATCGCCTTCGGCATGCGCAACCTGCCCGACTACCGGCGCGGGTTCGCGGAGATGGCCCGCTCCGTCCGGCCGGGCGGCAAGGTGCTGTGCCTGGAGATCGCCCGGCCGCGGTCCCGGCTCGCCCGGTTCATGCGCTGGTGGTTCGACCGGATCGTCCCCGTCATCGGCAGGATCGCCGGCCAGGGCTCGGCCTACGGCTACCTCGTCAAGAGCGTGCAGGCCTACCCGTCACCCGAGCGGATCGCGGAGATCATGGGCGAGGCGGGCCTCGTGGACGTGACCTGGCAGGGCCTGACCGGCGGGATCGTGACGCTGCACGAGGGAACGGTCCCGGGTCGCTGAGGGCACTGCCGGGCACCGCCGCGGGCAGCCGCCGAGGGCAGCTGCCGCACCGCTGCCGCACCGCTGCCGCACCGGCACCCCGCACCGCCGGTGGGAGGGCGCCTCGCACTGGGACCCCGCCGACCGTACCAGACCCCACCGGACCTCTGCGCCCTAGCGGCCGGAGTGGCCCACCGCGCATCGTGGCCGTCGAAGCGTCCGTTCCTGCCTGGAGCAAAGACCGTGCCGCGCCTCACCAACCGTGTCTTCACCGACCTGGCGATCTGGATGACCGGGTTCGGTCTCGCCATCGGCCTCGTCTTCCCGCCGTTCTGTCTCCTGCTCGGCCTGCCTGCCGCATCCGTGCTGACGCCGATGTTCTACGCGGCGACCCTGTCGGCGGGCCTGGCCGTTGGGGCGGTGAACTTCGCCCTGGCCCGGCTCGTGGTCGGGCGCCGCTTCCGCGCTCTCGCGACGGCGATGACCAGCGTCGAGTCGCAGCTGGCCTCCGCCGTGTATACGCAGGACTGGAGCGGCTGCGATCCGGAGCGATGCGCGCTCGCGGTCGACTCCGACGACGAGGCCGGCGCCACGGCCCAGGCGTTCAACAGCCTGATCCGGACGCTCGCCAAGAGCCACGCGGTGGAGACCGCGATGCACGACTTCAGCGGTGTCCTGTCGCGGGAGTTCGAGCTCGAGGGGCTGGGCTCGGCGGCGCTCGACGGCCTGCTCCGGCACACGGCATCCGACGCCGGGGCCATGCTCGTCGTCCGCGAGGACGAGCTGGTCCCGCTGGCGAGCCACGGCATCCGCGCTCCCGAGGGCCTCGCCGCCAACGATCACGTACGGCGCGTGATCCGCCTCGGCCGGATCGAGCGCCTGCGGGTCGGAGCACCGGAGCTGATCGTGGACTCGGTCCTGGTGGGCGCCGCCGCCCGGGAGATCCTCGTCGTCCCGGTCGCGTTCAAGAGCATCCCGCTGGGGGTGATCGTCCTCGCGACGACAGGCACCTTCGAGCGGGACGACATCGAGCTGGTCGACCACCTCCGGGTGGATCTCGGCCTCGCCGTGAACAACGCCCTCGCCCACGACCGCCTGGAGCGCCTGGCCGCCATCGACCCGCTGACCGACGCCTACAACCGGCGCTTCGGGCTGGGCCGCCTGCGCGAGGAGTACTCGCGGGCTGTCCGGGCCGAGGCCCCGTTCGGCATCCTGATGGTGGACATCGATCACTTCAAGGCCGTCAACGACACCTACGGCCACCTCGTCGGCGACCGGGTCCTGCGAGCGGTCGCGGGCGCCTGCCGGCGCGTCGTCCGTGAGGGTGACGTCCTGGTCCGCTACGGTGGCGAGGAGTTCCTGGTCCTCCTGCCGGGTGCCGGCCGGGACGACGTCCTCCAGATCGGGGAGCGGATCCGGCGCGCGGTGTCCGAGACCACCGTCGAGGACGGGGCCAGCCGCCTGAGCGTGACCGTGAGCGTGGGCGCCACGACCTTCCGCGATACCGTCGAGACGCCGGACGCGCTGGTCGCCCTCGCGGACCGTGCCCTGTACGAGGCGAAGGACAGCGGCAGGGATCGGCTCGTCCTCGCCTGACCATCTACGCGGGGCGCGCCTGGGCGGGTGGCCCTGGAGGCGGCCGCCGCCGCTGAACGCTCGCGCCGACTCGGTATCCTGCGGTGCGTGGCCAACCCGTTCGCGCTCGCTGCCGAGACCGTCGCGCCGGCGAGGCTCGGCCGGAGCTTCCGCTGGCTTCT
Organism: uncultured Chloroflexia bacterium; assembly: GCA_963754485.1. Taxonomy (GTDB): domain Bacteria; phylum Chloroflexota; class Limnocylindria; order Limnocylindrales; family CSP1-4; genus CAIXZV01. The sequence continues at coordinate 15,369 of CAVWFY010000016.1, forward strand.
CGCGTCGTCCGTCATCACCAACGCCGGCGATGGTGTCGCGCTCGCCGCCGGGCCGCTGCTCGTCGCCTCGCTGACCCGCGACCCCCTGCTGGTCTCGATGGCACTCCTGGCCCAGGTCCTGCCGCAGCTGTTGTTCGGCGTTCCGGCCGGTGCCGTTGCGGACCGTCACGACCGACGGCGGATCGTGGCGGGTGTGAACCTTGTCCGGGCCGCCGTGCTCGCCGTGCTCGCGGTCACCATCGTCACCGGCTCGGTGAGCATCGCCGCCGTCCTGGGTGCGCTGCTCGCCCTGGGCATCGCGGAGACGTTCGCGGACGTGGGCAGCAGCAGCCTGCTCCCCCGCCTGGTTCCTCGCGAGGACCTCGGCATCGCGAATGCGCGCCTGCAGAGCGCGTTCCTGCTCACCAACCAGCTCATCGCGCCCCCGATCGGCGCGTTCCTGTTCGCGGCGGGCATGGCGCTCCCGTTCGCGACCAATGCTGCGTGCTTCGCGCTGGGTGCGCTGCTCGTGTCGCGGATCGTCCTGCGGCCGGGCGACCGGCCAAGCGAGCAGCCGGAGACGGAGCCGACGGCGAAGCGGTCGAGCATCCGGTCGGACATGGCCGAGGGCCTCCGCTGGCTCCTTGCCCACCCGCCGATGCGGACCCTGGCCCTCACGATCTTCCTGTTCAACGTCACGTTCGGGGCGGCGTGGTCTGTGCTCGTCCTGTACGCGGAGGACCGGCTCGGCATGACCGCCGTGGGCTTCGGCCTGCTGACCACCGCAATGGCGGTCGGCGGGATCATCGGAACCGCGTCCTATGGGCGCCTGGAGCGGCGATTCTCGCTGGGCGACATCATGCGGGTCGGCCTGCTGATCGAGACCGCGACGCACCTCGTGCTGGCGCTGACCACGTCGGCGGCGGTCGCACTGCTCACCTTCGTTGTGTTCGGGGCGCATGCGTTCGTGTGGGGCACGACGTCCACGGTGGTCCGCCAGCGCGCCGTGCCCGATGCCCTGCTGGGGCGGGTGACGGGGGTGTACACCGTGGCCGGGTTCGCTGGGGTGGTCGTCGGTACCCCGATCGGCGGCCTGCTGGCGCGGGAGCTTGGGATCACGGCGCCGTTCTGGTTCGGGTTCGTCGGTTCGGCAGTCCTGGTGATCGTCCTCTGGCGCCAGTTCCCGAAGATCGCCCACGCAGGGAATGTGGCATTAAATGACACCTATTGACGTCGTGTGGCCATTTCTGCTAGGATGCCCGTATGGACGAGCAGACGTACCTCTCGGCGAGGGAGACGGCGGAGCGCCTCGGGATCAGCCTGCGGACGGTGCGACGGCGGATCGCGGATGGTTCCCTCCCGAGCCTCAAGATCGGCGGCGCCGTGCGCATCCCGGCTTCGGCGCTGGAACCACCGCAGGCACGGATGCCGACGGCGGCCCGCGAGGCTGCGGTCTCCTATGACACGGCGCGCGAGTCTGACGAGGAGTACATCCGGCGCTGGAACCGGGAGCACTGGCCGGACTCCTGGGAGCGGATGCTGGAGCGGCGGCGGCAGGCCTTCGCCGAACTGGAGCGCCTGAGCAAGCTGACGAAGCCGCCGAGCGGGCCACACGACACCGTGGATGCGATGCTGAACCAGGTCCGGGATGAGTTCGGGCAGCGCCTCCTGCAGTACCTCCCGCCACCCCCTGGGGAAGACGCGTGAACCACGTCGTGCTCGATGCCAGCGTCGTGTTGCGCTGGGCGTTCCAGGACGAGGCGGATCGCGACGGCGCGACGAGACTGGCAGTCGCGCTCACCAGCGGGCACCTCACGGCTTCCGGGCCTCCCCACTTCCTGCTCGAGGTCGCGGCTGCGCTCGTGGTCGGATTCCGGAGCGGCAGGATCGATCGCCAAACAGCCGACGGTGTGCTCGCAGCCCTCTCGCGTGTGGCCATCGACGAGGGTGACCCGCATGGGTTTGCGGCCGCCTCGTACTCGTTCGCACTCGACAGCGGCATTCGCGTCCCGGACGCTGCCTACATCGAAACAGCGAGACGGAACGGGGCGACTCTCGTCAGCGTAGACCGCGACCAGCTGCGGGCGGCTGCGGCGGCAGGGATCACTGTGGTCGCCATCCGCGACGTGCCTGCACCGGACGCCTGACGACCTCGGCCCGGCCGTCGGCCTGCGCTACCATCCGGGACCGATGCCCGATCAGACCGTTGCCCTGCCGCTCATCCATGCCCGCGGGCTGACCAAGCGCTTCGGGGTCTTCACGGCGGTGGACGGCATCGACTTCGACGTCGCGGTGGGCGAGAGCTTCGGCTTCCTGGGGCCCAACGGCGCGGGCAAGACCAGCACCATGCGCATGATCGCCTGCGTGTCCCCCGTCTCGGCGGGGACGCTCCGGATCCTGGACCTGGATCCCGCGCTTGACGGACCGCAGATCCGCGGACGCCTCGGCGTGGTGCCCCAGCAGGACACGCTCGACACGGAACTGTCGGTTCGCGACAACCTGGTGATCTACGGGCGGTACTTCGGGTTGACGCGGGCCGAGAGCGGAAGCCGCGCCGACGGCCTCCTCGAGTTCGCACAGCTCACCGAGCGTGCGAACGACAAGGTCGAACCGCTCTCGGGCGGCATGAAGCGGCGCCTCACCATCGCCCGCGCCCTGATCAACGAGCCGTCGATCCTGCTGCTCGACGAACCCACGACCGGCCTCGACCCGCAGGCCCGGCACCTGCTCTGGGAGCGCCTCTACCGGCTCAAGCAGCGCGGTGTGACGCTCGTCCTGACGACCCACTACATGGACGAGGCGGAGCAGCTCTGCGACCGGCTGGTGGTCATGGACAAGGCACGGATCGTCGCCACGGGATCGCCCCGCCAGCTCATCGACCGCTACGCGACCCGGGAGGTCACGGAGATGCGCTTCCCCGTCGGCGTCCAGGAGACCATCGAGACGCAGCTGGACGGTCTCGGGGAGCGCGTCGAGCTACTCCCGGACCGCGTGCTCGTCTACTCCGACGATGGCGAGGCGGCCGCGGTCGCCGCCCACCAGCGAGGCCTCGAGCCCGAGACGGTCCTGGTCCGGCGGAGCTCGCTGGAGGACGTGTTCCTGCGGCTGACCGGCCGCAGCCTGGTGGAATGATGGCGGTCGCCGAGGCGCCGCTCGGACCGTCCTCGTCCGGAGCGGGTCTGCGCCGCCGTTCGTCGCTGGCAGGCGCGCGCGCCGTCTACGAGCACCAGTGGCTCCTGTACGTCCGAACCTGGCGTGGTTCGATCTTCGGCAACTTCGCCCAGCCGGCGCTGTTCCTGGTGGCGATGGGGATCGGTCTCGGGGCCTATGTCGATGCCGGCAGCGGCGCGCAGGCGCTCGGTGGCGTGTCGTACCTCCAGTGGCTGGCGCCGGCCCTGCTCGTGTCCTCGGTGATGCAGGGCTCGGTGTTCGAGGCCACGTTCCCGGTCCTCTCCGGGTTCCACTGGGTCCGCCGGTTCCACGCGATGTACGCGACACCGATCTCCCCGTACTCGATCGCCGCCGGCCTCCTCGCCTGGATCGTGACCCATGCCACGCTCGTTGGCGCGATCTTCATGGTGGTGATCGTCCTGTTCGGAGCGGCCGCGACGCCGGGCATCGTGCTCGCCGTGCCGGTCGGGACGCTGACCGCGCTCGCGTTCGCGGGGCCGATCGCCGCGTACATGTCCACCCAGCGGGACACCTCGTCGTTCAACTCGATCTGGCGGTTCGGGATCACGCCGCTGTTCCTGTTCTCGGGCACGTTCTTCCCGATCACGGCGCTGCCCGAGCCGCTGCGGGTGATCGCCTGGCTCCTGCCGCTCTGGCACGGGGTGGACCTGGGGCGGGCGCTGGCGCTAGGCACGCTCTGGGAGGACCCGCTGCTGCAGCTGGCGCACCTCGTGATCCTGTCCGTGATGGCCACGACCGGCGTGATCGCGACCTTCGTGATGTTCCGACGGCAGCTGGAGCAGTGACGCGGTGAGCGCCTTCCTCGCGCTGCAGCGCGTCCTTCCGTTCGGCTTCGGCGGACGCCGGGCGCTGCTGCTCATCGAGCGCAACCTGTTCGTCTATCGCAACGGCTGGCTGGTCATCCTGTCCGGCTTCTTCGAGCCGCTGTTCTACCTGCTCTCGATCGGCCTCGGGATCGGGGGCATGGTGGGCGACGTCGCGGGCCCCGACGGAACACCCATCCCGTACGCGATGTTCGTGGCCCCGGCGCTCCTTGCCACGGCGTCGATGAACGGGGCCATCGCCGAATCCACGTTCAACGTGTTCTTCAAGCTCAACTACCAGAAGACATACGACGCGATCCTCGTGACGCCCATGAACCCGGGCGACGTGGCCCTGGGCGAGATCGGCTGGTCCGTGATCCGGGCCACGCTGTACGCGCTCGGCTTCATGGTGGTGATCACGGTCATGGGCCTCGTCGCCTCGCCGTGGGCGGTGTTCGCCGTGCCGGCCGCCATGCTCCTCGCGTTCGCTTTTGCCGCGGTCGGGATGGCGGCGACGACGTTCATGCGCAGCTGGCAGGACTTCGACCTGATCAACCTGGTGGTGCTGCCCCTGTTCCTGTTCAGCGGCACCTTCTACCCGATCACGGCCTACCCGGAGCCCCTGCAGCTCTTCGTCCGCCTGACGCCGCTGTGGCAGGGGACCGACATGATCCGGGCGCTCACGACCGGCTACGTGGACGCGTCGATCCTGTGGCACGTCCTCTACCTGGGCGTGATGGGGCTGGCCGGCCTCGCGGTCGTGGGGCGGCGCCTCGACCGGCTGCTGCTCAAGTAGGTCCGCCTGCGGCAACGGCGGCCCGTTCCGGCGACCCCCGCTACGATCGCCGCGATGCCCGCCACCGACCCCAGCGCCGCCGCGCGCGCGGCACGCGACCTGCCCGCCCTGGACGCTGCCATCAGCAACTGCGCCGCCTGCCCCCGACTGGTCGCGTGGCGCGAGGAGCAGGCCCGCGTCAAGGTGGCCCGCTTTCGCGACGAGACCTACTGGGGACGTGCCGTCCCGGGCTTCGGCGACCCCGAGGCGCGAATTCTCCTCGTGGGCCTTGCGCCTGGTGCCCACGGCGCCAACCGGACGGGACGCGTCTTCACCGGCGACGCCTCGGGTGATTTCCTGTGGCGCGCGCTCCACGCGGTGGGCCTCGCGGACCGGCCCGTGGGTCGCCGGGCCAGCGACGGGCTCACGCTCAACGGGGTCCGCGTTCTGGCCGCCGTCCGCTGCGCACCACCGGCCAACAAGCCGAGCCCCGAGGAGCAGGCCGCGTGCCGGCCCTACCTTGTCCGGGAGCTGGCGCTGCTGGATCGGCTGAAGGTCATCGTGCCGCTCGGCGGCATCGGCTGGGACGCGACGCTCCGGTCGCTGGCGACCCTCGGCTACGACGCGCCCACGCCGAAACCGAGGTTCGGGCACGGGGCGGAGACCCGGATCGGGCCCTACGACCTGGTCGGCACCTACCACCCGAGCCAGCAGAACACGTTCACCGGTCGCCTCACGGCGACGATGTTGGAGGCCGTGTTCGCTCGTGCCGTGGAGCTGGCCCGCGCCTGACCCGTTGACACCGCCGATACTGTATCGCTAGACGATATAGCGGCCCGACATCGGAGCAGCGTCCCATGAACCGAGCCACTTGGCCGGGTGGAGAGATCTTGCGCGACATCACCCGCGGCGGGCTTGCCGGGCTCGTGGTCGGCATCCTGGTCGCTGGTGTCGGCGGTCGCCTGGTCATGCGCCTCGCCGCCCTCCTCGTGCCGTCCGCGGACGGGGCGTTCACGGAGAACGGCAACAGGATCGGCGAGATCACCCTCGCGGGGAGCCTTGGGCTGATCGTTTTCGCCGGCCTGGCGGCAACCATCTTCCTCGCTGTGATCTGGGTGGCGATCTCGCCGTGGTTGCCTGGTCGGGGCGTCGTCCGGGGCCTGGTCGCGATGCCCATCGCCGTCGCACTCGCCGCATTCGGCCTGGTCAACGCCGGCAACCCGGACTTCGTCGTCCTGCGCCACGACCCCGTCGTCGTGGCCACTCTCCTCGCCCTCGTCGCCGTCACGGCTCCCGCCATGGCCGTCACCGACGGCTGGCTCGACCGCCGGATGCCGCATGCCCCCGCGGTCGCGTCCCCGGCGGGCATCGTCTACACGGTCCTGGCGGTGATCGGCCTTGCCCTCGGGTCGCTGCTCCTCCTCCAGTCGTTGAGCAGTGGGGAGTCTCGGCCGCTCGGCGTGACGGTGCTGGCCGCAGGGTCGGTCACGCTCGTGTGGTGGGCGTACCGCCTCACCGGGCGTGACACGCCGTCACGCTCATTCCTCCTGGTTGGCCGGACGATCCTCGTCGTCGGTACCGCCGTGGGCTACGCCATCCTCATCCCGGAGCTCGCGGGCGCCCTGGGCATCGGCTGAGGGCCATGGCGCCACTACCCGGCCATGAACCGACCAGGTGCGTTGTATCCCGGCCACCCGACGGCGAGGCGGCCAGTCACCGATGAGGTGCGTGCTGCACGTTGCATCGGGCCTGGCTCCCGGCCACCAACCGACGTGGCGCGTGATTGGCCAACTGCACCTGGCCGAGGACGCGCGTCATCGGTACTTGGCAGGGTCGGTGGTGCGCAGGGACGCTCGCGTGACGGTGCGGGCGCCCACCTGGAGTCCGAAGCCCTCGTCCGATGGCCGGCACGCACCGCACGACGCACCGCATCGGTAGCTGGCCAGGTCCCACAGTTCCACGCCCCGGCGAGAGCCGTTACGTTCATAGCCGATAGACTCATCTCCGCCCATGACCGCCGAACGCGACTTCTACGAGGTGCTGGGCGTCGACCGCACCGCCGGTGACGCCGATATCAAGCGTGCCTTCCGCAAGCTCGCCCAGCAGTGGCACCCGGACGTCAACACGGATCCGAAGGCCCAGGAGCGGTTCAAGGAGGTCAACGAGGCCTACCAGGTCCTCTCCGACCCCCAGCGCCGCCAGGCCTACGACATGTTCGGCCGGGCCGGGGTCAACGGCGGCGCGGGCGGCGGACCCGGCGGACCCGGCGGACCGTTCGGCGCCGGCGGAGCGGCCGGTTTCGGCGGCTTCGGTGACATCTTCGATGCCTTCTTCGGCGGTTCGGCGGCGGGTGCCGCCCGGCGTGCGCGACCCAGCCAGGGTTCGGACCTGCGGTACGACCTCCGGATCTCGTTCGAGGAAGCGGTCCTGGGCGCCGAGAAGGAGATCGAGTTTCCGGTCCTCGGCCGCTGTGACACCTGCGCCGGCTCCGGGGCCAAGGCCGGCTCCACGCCGGTCCAGTGCCCGCAGTGCAACGGGCGCGGCGAGGTCCGGTCCGTGCGCCAGACCATGCTCGGGCAGATGGTCAACGTCGCCGCCTGCCCGCGCTGCCGCGGCGAGGGCAAGGTGGTCGAGAACCCGTGCGCGGACTGCAAGGGCGAAGGGCGCACCGAGCGGCGCCGGAGCCTCCGGGTCTCGATCCCCGCTGGCATCGACGAGGGTCACCAGATCCGGCTGACGAACGAGGGCGAGGTCGGGCCCCGCGGCGGTGCGCCGGGGAGCCTCTACGTCGCCATCCACGTTGCCGACCACCCCACGCTGACACGCGAGGGTACGGAGCTCTACTACGAGGCCGACCTGTCCATCGCGCAGGCTGCCCTGGGCACGAAGCTCCGGGTGCCGACGGTCGACGGTGAGGATGCCGAGGTGGAGATCAAGCCCGGGACCCAGCCCGGGACGGAGATCAAGCTTCGGGGCCGCGGCGTGCCGCACCTGCGCCGGCACTCCGTCCGAGGCGATCTCCACGTCATCGCCAACGTCAGCGTTCCCACGAAGCTCTCAAAGCGCCAGCGCGAGCTGCTCGAGGCGTTCGCGAAGGAGACGGGCGAGACGGTCTCCGGGGCAGGGCTGCGCGAGAAGCTGGGCTTGTGACGGGTCCGGGGCCGGATCCGGTCGCCGAGCCCGTCTCCGGGCCGCTCGCGGACATCGACCTCACCGCGGCGGTCGCGACGCCGGGTGCCTGGCTGGAGCTCTCCGTCGCCGCCGATCACGAGGCGGTCGAGGCCGTGTCGGAGATCCTGGCCCGCGCCGCCCCCGGCGGGACCAGCGTGGAGCCCGCCTTCGAGCTTGTCGAGGAGGGCCTGGCGGCCCGCGTGGACCTGGCCCGGCCGGCGATGGTCCGGGCGCACCTCCCGATCCTCGATCCCGTGGCGGTCCGTGAATCCGTCGCCCGGGCGGAGCGGGATCTCGGCCACCTCCAGGCGTTCGGCCTGCGGCCAATTGGCGATCTGACGGCCCGCGTCGTCCACGAGGAGGACTGGGCCAACGCCTGGAAACAGCACTTCCCGGTGCTCCGGGTCGGGCGCCGGATCGTGATCCGGCCGACCTGGCGGCGCCACCGCCGCGAGCCGGACGACGTGGTGCTCGCTCTGGATCCGGGCATGGCCTTCGGGACCGGGCTGCACCCGACGACGCGCCTGTGCCTCGCGGCCCTCGAGTCGCTAGCGGACCGCGGCATGCTCGGGTCGGGCGCGCTGGACGGCGGACCGGCGCGGGTCCTCGACGTGGGATCCGGGTCCGGGATCCTGTCGATCGCGGCGGCGAAGCTCGGGGCCTGCGAGGTGCTCGCGGTGGACGTGGACCCGATCGCGGTCGATGCATCGGCTGCGAACGCAAGGCGCAACCGCCTCGCCAGGGTGATCCGGTCCCGCGAGGGGAGCGCGCCCAGTGGCGAGGGTCCGTTCGACGTGGTGCTCGCGAACCTCATCGCGTCTCTCCTGATCGCGCTGGTCGACGGCCTGCTGGAGGACACGCGCCCGGGAGGCACGCTGCTGGCATCCGGGATCTTCGCGAACCGCGAGGCGGACGTCGTCGCTGCCTTCGAGGCGCGCGGCCTGGTGATCGCGCGGCGCTGGACCGAAGGCGACTGGGTCGCGCTGGAGGCCTGTCGCCCCGCCTGAACGGGCGTGCACATGCGAATCGAGTGATCGCATGCGGAACGAGTTGACGCATGAGATACGATCACGCGCATGAGGATTGCCACGATCTCAAGAGGCGGCCAGGTGTCGATTCCCGCGGAGATCCGCCATCGCTGGGGCGTCCGCCGGGTCGTCATCATGGAGCGCGGCGACACGCTTGTGATCCGGCCACTCCCCGATGACCCGATCGCGGCCGCGATGGGATCCCTTGCCGGGCCGGGTCCTACCACCGACGAGCTCCGGGAGGAAGCGCGTGCCGACGAGCTCCTGGTCTACGAGCGGAAGGGGTGGCTGTGACCGTTCTCGACGCGCAGGCTATCGTTGCGGGTCTCACCGCCGAGCCCGCGATGCCCGAGGTCTCGCGCATCCTGCACGACCGTGACTCGATTCCGATGATGTCTGCCGCCACCGTCGCGGAGACCATGGACGCCCTGGTCCGGGGGCGTCACCACCGCGTCGAGCACTGCGATGCGCAGCTCCAGCTCCTCTATTCCGGCGGGCTCGAGGTCGTCCCGGTCGATGAGGAGATCGGACGCCTTGCAGGTCTCCTGCGAGCCCGGCACTGGAACCGCGACAGTCGCCCGGTCTCACTCGCAGACTGCATGGCGCTGGCGACAGCGATGGTCAACCGCGAGCCACTCGCGACGGCCGATGCCGCTCTCGTCGGCGCGGCCCGCGCGGAGGGCCACCCCGTCATCGTGCTACCGGACTCGCAGGGGCATCTGGCCCCCTGACCTCCGGATCAGCGCCCCGGACAGGCACCTTTCCGACCCTGCGCTACGATCCCCCGGACCAGATGCCCGACCTGTCCTCGCTCTTCCCGCTCATCCTCGCGACGCACATCACGCTCGCGATCTCGCTGTTCGTGCCCAGCCTGCTGCTGCCCTTCACGCTCCGCAACCGCCTCGTCAGCCCAGGCTACGACGCGCCTGCTCCCGGACGATTCGTGCGCGGCCTGCTCTGGATCCAGGCGCATGGCACCCTCGCCATCGGGATCGGGCTCGCGCTGACCGGGATCGCGATGATCGCAGTCCTCGGGCCGCGGATGCTCGAGCAGCCCTGGCTCCTCATCAGCCTCGGGACCTACGCGGTGACCGCGATCGTCGTGTTCGCGATCCAGAGGCCCGCGCTGCGCGGGCTCGTCAGGCGCGAAGGCATCGAGACCGACACGGACCGCGATGCCTGGCGCGACCGCGCGCGCCGCCAGCGCTACATCGCGTACGGCGTCACCACCGCTGTCGGGCTGATCGCCTTCCTGATGTCGACCAAACCGGTGCTGTGGTGACCCTCGAGACAGGCGCAGGAGCAGGTGCAGACGCACCCGCGCGACCCCGCTCGGCCGCCATCGTCAACCTCGGCTGCAAGGTCAACCAGTCGGAGATGGAGGCTGCCGCCCGGCTCCTGCGCGAGGCCGGGATTCCGCTCGTCGAGCCTTCGAGGGTTGCGGACCTCTACCTCGTCAACACCTGCACCGTGACCTCGACTGCCGACGAGAAGTCCCGCGCCGCGGTGCGCCGCGCCCGCCGGGCCAACCCGGATGCGCAGGTCGTCGTCACGGGCTGCTCCGTCCAGGTGGACCCCGGGGTCTTCGCGGCGCTCGATGCCGGGGCGCGACTCGTGGGCAACGACGACAAGGCCGCGTTCCTCGCGGAGCTGGAGGTTCTCCTGCGGATCGACGACGTCCCTGCGGGAGCCGCAGACGACGCGCCGCATGCGCCGCTGGACGGGGCCCTGCCGACGCTCTCGGGCGTGGAGGCGGTCACGGCGGGCGACATCGAAGGCGCTGCGGACGACCGCGCCTCGGTCGAGCGGACGCGGGCGTTCGTGAAGGTCCAGGACGGCTGTTCGTTCCATTGCACGTACTGCATCATCCCGCGAGCTCGCGGCGACGAGCGCTCGCTGGCGCCCGATGTCGTCCTGGCCGACGTGCGGCGGGCGCTTGCCGCAGGCCACCGCGAGATCGTGCTGACGGGCATCAACATCGGCACGTACGACGGCGGCTGGTCCGAGCGTGGCGCGCGCGGCTCGCACCTCAACAGCGCCCTGACGCTCGCCGGGCTGGTCCTCAGGATCCTGGACGAGACGCCTGTCGAGCGGATCCGACTCAGCTCCATCGAGCCCCAGCACGTGGACGACGAGCTGCTCGCCACCTGGGTGGACGCCGCGCCGCGCACCCTGCCACACGTCCACCTCCCGCTCCAGAGTGGCGACGACGGCGTGCTCCGCCGCATGGGCCGTCGATACGTCGCCGACGACTACGCCCGCCTCGTCGAGCGCGTCCGGGCCGCGATCCCGGGTGTTGCCGTCCATGCCGACGTGATCGCGGGCTTCCCGACGGAGGACGACGACGCCTTCGACCGCTCCGTCGCCTTCATCCGCGGCCTGGACCCGGCCGGCCTCCACGTCTTCCGCTACAGCGCCCGACCCGGGACGCCCGCCACGCGCATGGCACACCAGGTCCCGGAGCGGACGAAGAAGCAGCGGGCAGCGACGCTGCTGGCCATCGGCGTCGAGGCGAAGGTCGCCTTCGCACGGAGGAGCCTGGGCACAACGACACGCGTCCTCGTGGAGTCCCGCCTACCCGACGGCCGCTGGGTCGGCCATGCGGAGGACCACGTGCTCGTCGCGGTGACTCCGCGACCCGGCGACCCCAATGATCTCGAGAACGCGATCCTGACCGTGCGCCGGACCGCGGTTGACGGGGAGACCGCGGAGCGCGTGACGGGCGAGATCCTCGCGGTGGACTCCGCCTCGCGTACGCTGCGGGCGAGGGTGCCAGTGCTGTCGATGTCGAACGGAGGGGCGCATGCCCGCTGACTGCCTGTTCTGCCGGATCGCCGCGGGCGAGATCCCGGCGACGAAGGTCCACGAGGACGACCTCGTGTTCGCGATCCGGGACGTCAACCCGCGGGCCCCGACCCACGTCCTGGTCATGCCGCTGGCGCACGTTCCCTCGGCGGCCGACCTGACGGATGCCGATGCGCCCCTGCTGGGACGGCTGTTCTCGGTCGCTGCCGCGCTCGCGCGCAGCGAGGGCCTGGACGGCGGCTGGCGACTCGTGAGCAATGTCGGGCCGGACGGCGGCCAGTCCGTCGCACACCTGCACGTCCACCTGCTCGGCGGCCGTGCGATGACCTGGCCGCCCGGATGACGATGACGACGCCGCAGGACGCCGGCGGGCGGAAACGCGGCGGCCCGCCGCTGTGGTTCACGATCGTCGCCGTCGGCAGCCTGGTCGTGGCGGTGCTGCTGCTGGCCCTCCAGGTGCTGGGCATCGGCGTCGGCGTCCGTGTCGCCACGCCCACCATCGCACCCACCGGGCAGGCGGCGGAGGTCACCCATGCGCTCGTCGTGAAGGCGCTGCAGGACGCCGCCTTCCAGGTGCAGGACCCCAGGGCCGGCTACCGGCCCGGCGAGAGCCCCGACCTGGTCGACGTCCCGCGCCGCCTGGTCCAGGCGATCCTGCCGGAGGAGCCCCTCGGCGGGTACGTCGTGGTCTACGAGCTACCCAGCGCGAACGAGGCGGATCGCGTGGGCCGCGACCTCAGGACATACCTCGGGGGCGGAACCGGCGCCATCCAGTACCCCCGCGACACGCAGTTCGTCATCCGGCGCGTGGGCCAGACGCTGGTCTTCTTCCCCTGGTCGGCCGAGGCGTCGCCCGACACACGGATCGCCGAGATGGCCGCGGCACTCGAGACGGTGGGGACTCGGTCATCGGCGACTGACGGCGTGCTACCCGTCGTTCCGACGACGCTCCGTGAACCGCCAGTGGTCGGACAGGTTGCCGGTCTCGCCGGGTCGCGGGTCTTCGCTCCAGGTCCACTCCCAGGTGTCCACGGGTGAGTCGAAGGCGCCGAGCACCTGCGGCGCCACCTCGAAGGTGACGCTCCGGCGCACGGGTCCTCCGTCTGCGGCTTCCGTGTGGTCCTTCGCGACGGAGACGATCCTTACGCGCCCGCCGGGCACAACCCCGGCCACGGCTCCGGCAACGCGGTCGAAGGCCGCCCGGGCACCAGGCGTGAAGGGCCTTCCGTCCATGGCGCACGATTGGGGGTCTGCGTGCTCTCCGTCCAGATCGAGCATGAGCGTCCGGCAGTCGCGGTCGTCCAGCCAGATCCCTACGCCCAGATCTGCGATGAGCAGGGAGACGGGCTCCAGGCGGTTCGCGACGGCCTGCTGGTCGACGGGGGACGGGGGTCCCTCGCGCAGCGATGCGGCCAGCATCACGGTGACGAGCGTGATCACCAGCGTGAGCCCCACGATCTTCGCAAGCCATCGCATGCGCGTGTGACCCGCGTGCACCGGGGCCTGTGACGCCGCTAGACTCCCCGGCCATGAGCGAGACATTCCGCGCCACCATCATCCAATCGGGCAAGACCGCCTGCGGCATCCAGGTCCCCGAGGTCGTCGTGGAGGCACTGGGTGGGAGCAAGCGCCCGGCCGTCGTCATCACCCTCGATCACTACACCTACCGCTCCACGATCGCGCCGATGGGCGGCGAGTGGTGGGTGGGCGTCAACTCAGATCACCGCGCGGCGTCAGGCCTCAAGGCCGGCGACGAGGTCCAGGTCACCCTGGAGCTGGACACGGCCCCGCGAGAGCTCGAGATCCCCCCGGAGCTGGCCGCGGCCCTCAACGCGGACCCTGTTGCCAGGGCCTTCTTCGACGGCCTCTCCTATAGCAACCGGCGCGTGTTCACGCTGAGCGTCGAGGGCACGAGCAACCCCGAGACGAAGGCCCGCCGGGTCCACAAGGCGATCGCCCTCATGCGCGAGGGCCGCGTCCGCTAGCCCTCGCTGCCCGCGCATCCGCTAGCCCCGGCGACCCGGGATGGCGTTGCCACCCGGTGTCCCTGGCTCCCTGATCGCCATCTGGATCGGGACCGGCCCTTCCACGAGGGGCTCGGGACCCGGAAGCCGACCTTGGTTGCGTGAGCCTCTCGTGGCCATGGCGAATCCGATCCAGATCGCGATCACAGCGAGACCAGACGACCCGGGCGCCAGGTCCAGGGCGGGATGCGGTGCCTACTGGCGAGCGATCAGCGGCACGGGACCCTAGCCCCGGCGACCCGAGGCGTCTCCGTCCTCGTCCACCGGGAGCGGCGTGTCGACGGCCGCCCACGTGCGCACCCGGTCGCGCTTGACCTTGAACGTGTGGGTCCGCGGGAAGTCCACCTCCGGCCACAGCCGCCAGCCCGAGATGCGCTGGTTGGGGCCCAGGCTGGCGTTGGCCGCCTTCACCGCCACCTCGATCTGGCGCCGGAGATCATCCGGCGTGGAGCCCTCGATCGCCGACGTGGCGCGCTTGTCGGCCGGGTCGCCGTGGGTGCCGGGCGCCAGGACCACCACCTCGATCCGCCCCGGCCGCGCCTCCACGGCCACGGAGTCCCGGATGCCGGCCACGCGCAGGGCGTTCTCGATGTCCTCGGGGTACACGTTGAAGCCGTTGGGCAGGACGATGATGTCCTTCTTCCGGCCGTGCAGGTGCAGCCTGCCCTGCTCGTCGCGTTGGCCCAGGTCGCCCGACTTGTACCAGCCGTCCTCGGTGTAGGCGGCGGCTGTCGCGTCCGGGTTGTTCCAATAGCCCTTGAACAGGGTGGGGCCCCGGAACTGGATCTCGCCGTCGTCCGCGACCCGCATCTCCACGGGCTTCGGGGGGACGCCGACGCAGCCCAGCGGGTGGTCGTCCATCGTGGTCGCGCAGCCGGCCCCGGTCTCCGTCGCACCATAGCCCTGGATGACGATGACGCCGATGTCCTCCCAGGCCTGCTGGAGTGCCGGCGGCAGGAACGCCCCCGACGTGGCGAACAGCCGCAGGCCGCCGCCCAGCTGCGCGTGGACGCTCTTGAAGATCCGGCGCCTGGCCCCGAACGGCAGGTGCCGCGCGATGCCGCGCATCCGGGTGAACGTCGCGGTCCTGCCCTGCTTCTCGACCTCGCGCTCGATGGCGCTCCAGAACAGGTCGACCACCTGCGGGACGAGGAGCATCGAGGTGACACGGTGCTCGCGCAGGCTGTCGAAGATGACCCGCGGGTTCCGGCTGCGGACGTAGAGGATGTCCGCCCCGACGTTCATCCCGTAGAACAGGGAGACCTGCTGCTCGAGGCTGTGCGAGAGGGGGAGCAGCGAGACCAGCCGGTGCTCCATCGGCTTGAGGATCCCGTGGAAGGACATCGCGCCGGCGAGCGAGTTGGAGTGGGCGAGCATCACGCCCTTGGGGCTGCCGGTAGTGCCACTGGTGAAGACGAGCTGGTACACGTCCTCCGGCTTCGGGCGCTCCCAGGCGTCGAGCCGGGCTTCCCAGTCTGACGGGAACGCGTCGTCCGGGTCCTCGGACAGGCTGTCCACGATGGTGGTCGGGAACCGCTCCAGGCCAACCTCGCGCGGGTCCGGGGCATCCCGGCCGCTGCCGAGCAGGAGGCGGACCGCGCCCGACGCCTTGATGATGTTGGCGATGGCGTCCGTGCTCATGCGCGAGTCGAGCGGCACGTAGACCAGCCGCGCGATCATCGAACCGAAGTAGACCGCCGGAAGGGCGGGCGTGGACGGCGACCAGGTCAGGACACGGTCGCCGGGTGCGAGTCCCAGGGCGCGCAGACGCCAGGCCGCGAGGCGGCTGCGGCGCAGCACCTCCGCGTAGCTCCAGTGAAACGTGGTGCCGTCGTCACGGCGGAGGCCCAGCGCGTTGCGGTCCCCGTACCGTCCGGCGCTCTCCTCCAGGAGATCGAGCAGGGTCTCCATGGCGCCGCGATCGTACCCGCGCTACCACGGGCTGGGAAGTGCCGCCGGTCAGGGGCCGGCAGCGCCCCGTGGCGCCGGGCGGAACCGCCCATCCACGAGCCCACGAAAGGCGTACCGTCTGGGCGCAGCCAATCGCCGCGGCGCCGATCGTCAGCTGGTGCCGACCGTGCGGGGATGCGAGGGACGCCCATGAACGTGGCGGACTGGCTCGAGGTGGGAGCGCAGGCCCTGTCCGCGCTGCTGGCCGTCTGGCTCGGGCTCACTGTCGCGACCCGCTCCAGCCTGCCGGTCGCCCGCGTGTTCACGTTCCTCGCGCTCGTGGTCGCGACGTGGAGCAGCTGCATCATCCTGCAGCGGCTGGACGCGTCGGCCGACGCCACAGCTGTCGGACGATCCATCGAGGACGTCGCGGCCGCGCTGGCCATCGGGGGGCTGACCCACTTCGCGCTGGTGGTCGCGACCGACGGCCACCCCTCGCGCCGGCAGCTGGGCGTGGTCGCCGTGAACTACACGATCCTCATGGCGTTCGCGCTCCCGACCATCCTCCAGTTCGAGACGGTCGTGAACCTCAGCCCGCCTCACTTCTCCCTGGGTCCCATCCCGGGTGCGGTGCTCTTCTGGGGGTGGGTTGCCGCGCGCCTCGCCGCGATCGCCCTGGGTGCCTTCTGGCTGCTCCGGGCCATGCGCGCGCGGGATATCGGCCCACTCCGGCGGCGCCAGCTCAAGGCGGCGTTGGCCACGATCGGGATGGCCGGGCTCGGTGCGAGCCTTCGCTTCCTGCCCGTGATCGGGGACGCGGACCGCTGGATCGGCACCTCGTTCATCACGCTGGCCGTGGTGTGCGCGTCCTACGCGGTCTTCGCGGCCGGCATCTTCTTCGGCCCCGCGGTGGCGGCGCGCGCCTTCCGGACGACCGTCATCGGAGGCGCGACCGTTGGCGCGCTGATCGTCGTGCTGGTCGGGATCGAGGTCCTGAGCTCGAACGTCCTGGGCCTCGATAGCCCGTACTTCCCCGTGCTGGGGTTCGTCGTCATCGCCGCCCTCTACGGTCCTCTCGCCTCGCGCATCCGGAGGAGGTCGATCGGTGGCGGCTCACGGGCGGTCGCACGCGATCGGCTGCTGCGCGTCCTCGGGGAGCGGGAGCTTGCGGTCAGTCCGGCCGCCGCGGGCGTCAAGCCTGCGCTTGCTCACGTGATGCGCGTGCTCGACGTGACCGGGCTCACCGTGACGGGGCTGGACGGGTCACTGATCGCGTCCGAGGGTGCGCCGCCGGTCTCGGGCTCGGTCGTGTCCATGCCGCTCAGGGACGGTGGCGAGCTGGTCGGAGAGATGCGTGTCGGCGAGACCGCCTCCGGCGCCCCAATGGATACCCGCGACCGGCGGCTCCTGGACCTGTCCGCGTCCTACATCGCCAGCGCGCTGCGGACCGGGCGCCGGGAGGATGAGCAGGCCACCGAGCTCGCCCACCTGGCGGAGGCGCGCGCCGCCGTCGATGCCCGCGCGGAGACCCTCCACAGCGCCCTCGTCCGGCGAAGCGACGCGGCCCCGGGCCTGCATGTCTTCGCACTCGGTCCGCTGCGGATGGAGCGCGGCGGGACACGGATCGAGCACTGGGGTGGCGACAAGGCGGGCAGCCGACAGGCGCAGGGCATGTTCGCGTTCCTCTACGATCGCGGCGAGCGTGGTGTTGCCAAGGACGAGGTGCTGGAGCTCGATCTGGCCCGACGTCGACCTCGAGCGGGCGGACCTCGCGTTCCACCGGACGATGGCGGGCCTGCGCGCGACCCTCGACCCCGACAAGCGACGGGGTGGGGGAGCGGCCGTTCACTTCGCCAACGATCGCTACCGGCTCGAGGGGTCCGTCGTCGCCTGGTCGGACGTTGATGTCTTCCTCGCGACGCTCGATGCCGCTGCGGCCGCTGACGGCCCTGCCAGGACGCGGCTCCTCGAGGAGGCCCGCCGGCTCGTTCGCGGCGAATACCTCGACGACTGCCCCTACTACGGCGACAGCGTCTTCGTCGAGGAGCGGCGTGTCCTTCTCCGGAGCCGGTTCGTCGACCTCGTCACCGCGCTGGGGGAGGCCTACGAGGCGAGCGGGGACCGGATGTCGGCCGCCGCCGCCTTCCGGGAGGCCCTGGTGCGGGCGCCGGACGGGTGCCGCACCGGCGGCCGCCGGCCTCGCGCGCCTGGGGCTCTGAACACCGCAGGATCACCGCAGTCGGGCCGTGGTGGCTCCGAAGGGGTCGGCGCGCATGGTGCGGGTGTCAACGACCCGCACGAAGGCGACTCCCATGACCGCGGCCACCTTCCCGCTCCCGGCTTGCGGATCCCCTGTCACCCGACCGGCCGGCCCCATGGCGCGCGACATCGCGACAGCGATGTTCGAGCGTCATCACGACGAGTTCTTGCGTGCCGCGCTGCGTGTCTGCCGCGACCCGGACACGGCGGAGGACCTGGTCCAGGAGGCGCTCCTGCGGCTGATGGTCGAGATCGATACGAAGGGTTCGCCCGACAACGTGCGGGCGTGGCTGCACCGGGTGATCGCGAACCTCGCCATCTCGCTGGGCCGGCGGTCGACGGTCAGCCGCCGCTACGCGGGCGCGCTCGTACGCCGCGACGAGCCGGCCACCCCTGAGGCGATCGTGCTGGATCTTGAGGCCCGTACCGCACTGGCCGCAGCGCTGGGGACCCTGCCCGAGGCCACCCGCACCGCACTGGTGCTCGCGGCGAGTGGGTACCCCGGGTCGGAGATCGCGGCGACGATCGGCCGCTCGGACAC
Source organism: uncultured Chloroflexia bacterium (assembly GCA_963754485.1). Taxonomy (GTDB): domain Bacteria; phylum Chloroflexota; class Limnocylindria; order Limnocylindrales; family CSP1-4; genus CAIXZV01. The sequence goes on from CAVWFY010000016.1 coordinate 33,836, forward strand.
CGCGACCCGCACGATGATGAGCCGGGCACGCCTCAAGCTCCGCGACAGCCTGGCCGCGTGACGTCGAACGGTGCAGTGGCCCCTCGATAGGGCAGGTGCCGTGTTTGACCCCTCCCGGGACCACGCGTACACTCCGGCGGCCTGCCGGCAGGCTTGGCGTGCCCAGCACGTCGCCCACCGGGACGCCCCCGCGCCGTCGGGCATCGCGCGCGGATGGCGGGTACGAGACTCCTGCCCGAGGAGGTGAACCGGATTTGGCCGAAGTCCGAGTGGGTGAGAACGAGACGTTCGAGAGCGCCCTCCGTCGCTTCAACAAGAAGATCCAGCAGAGCGGGATCCTCGCCGAGGCTCGTCGTCGTGAGCACTACGAGAAGCCGTCGGTGAAGCGGAAGCGGAAGGAAGCGAAGCGCAAGAAGAACGCGCGCGCGAGCCAGGGCTGAGCCCGGGCGCCGCGGCGGCCACCGACAACAGGTGATCCCGCCGCGGTCCCCATGGCCATCCCCACAGCGTCGACCCGGGAACCCGTCCCGGAACCCATCGGCGGCGCAGCTCGCGGGCACGGCACCACGTCGGGGCACAACGACGACGCCGTGACGCCCGAGGAGCCATCCGGTGACCCTTCGCGAACGCCTGCATGACGACACGATCGCTGCGATGCGGTCGGGTGACGCGCTGCGTCGCGACACGCTGCGGATGGTCCAGAACGCCGTCTACAACACCGAGAAGGCCAGGAAGATCACGCTGACGGATGACGACATCCTCGCCGTGATCACGCGCGAGACCAAGACCCGTCGCGAGAGCGTCGAGGCCTTCCGCAAGGGCGGCCGCGAGGATCTCGCCGCGAAGGAGGAGGCAGAGATCGCCATCCTCGCCGAGTACCTCCCGGAGCCGCTCACCGAGGACGAGCTGCGTTCCCTCGTTGCCAAGGGCATCGCCGAGTCGGGCGCCACCTCCGCGCGCGATCTGGGCAGGGTCATGGGCTGGCTCTCGCCGCGCGTCCGGGGCCGGGCCGATGGCAAGGTCGTCTCCGGCCTCGTCGCGCAGGCGCTGGCCGGAGCAGACCTGGCCGCGCACGACACGGAGCACTGACCTCCTTCGTCGGAGGGGCATGACCATGCTCGCCAGACCCGCAGAGCACGCGAACCACTTCACCCGACGCGACGCGGGCCGCCTGATCCTGGCGTCCATCCTGCTCATTGCGGCCATGTCGGTGATCCTGGGCCTGGACGTGCTGCCAGCCCAGACGCTGCTGGAGGAAGGGAAGCCCGCCCCCGCCAACGTCGCGGCTCCGCGAGCCGCGCAGTACGTCAGCGACGTCCTCACGGAGCGCGAGCGCCAGGCTGCGCGAGAAGCCGTCGAACCCCAGTACGACTTCACCATCGCCCGGGGCGCTTCGGTCGCGGCGCAGCAGCTGCGCGAGCTGGACCGCAAGGTCGCCCCGATCGACGCCGCATTCGCCGAGGGGGTGGCTCCGGAGGACCGCGCGGCGATCCTCGCGGACACCCTGGCGGGCGACCTCGGCACGGACGACAGGGCGACCCTGCTCGCCCTGGATGCCGTCCGCTGGGAGGCCCTGCGGGCCGAGGCAGCACAAATCCTGGACACGGTCGAGCGCTCGGAGCTCCGGGACACCGAGCTGGCGCCAATCCGCGACGGGATCCAGGGCCAATTCGCGGGCGACCTGACCGGGCCGGAGGCCGCGCTCGCGGCGGCCCTGATCCAGCCCCTGATCGTCCCCAACTCATCGTTCTCCGCCGTGCTCACCGAGCAGGCCCGGACCCGCGCCGCCGAAGGTGTCGCGGACGTGGTGAAGTCCTGGCAGCGAGGGGAGACCATCGTCCGTAGTGGAGACCGCGTGGACGAGGTCGCCTTCGAGGCCATCGACCGCTTCGGCCTCAACGAGGGTGGCCTGGACGTCGCGCGGCTGGTCGGGTTCGTCGTGCTCTCGATCCTGGTCATCGCGCTGCTGCTGACCTGGACCTGGCGGTTCCGTCGTGAATTCTGGCATCGCAACAACGTCCTCCTGCTGCTCAGCCTCCTGCTCCTGTTCTCGGTGTTCGCGCTCAAGCTGACCGCCGAGCGGGCCTGGGTTCCGTATGCGCTGCCGCTGGCGGCCGTCGGGATGCTGGTCACGGTGCTGCTCGACGCCGGCGTCGCGATGGTGATGACGGCGCTGATCGCGATCCTGGCTGCGGCCGTCAACGGCGCGGGCCTCGAGCTGGCGGCATACGTGATGCTCGGTGGCATGGCGGGTATCGTCGGCGTGCGCCGCGGGGACAAGCTGTCCGTGTTCGTCCAGGCCGGCGTTGGCGTGTTCGTCGTCCAGGCGCTGGTCGTCGTAACGTTCGCGCTGCTGGGAGACCAGGACGTCCGCGGGGTACTGGAGCTCGTGGGCGCCGCGGCGGTGTCGGCGGGCGGAGCCACCGTCGCCGCCGTGGGGAGCTTCGCGGTCATCGGGTCCGTGTTCGGGATCGTGACCGTGTTCCAGCTCCTCGAGCTGGCGAACCCATCACAGCCGCTCCTGCGCCGGCTCCTCGTGGAGACGCCCGGCACCTACCACCACTCGTTGATGGTGGGCAACCTCGCCGAGCGTGCCGCCGAGTCCATCGGCGGTGACCCGCTCCTTGCCCGCGTGGCTGCGTATTACCACGATGTCGGCAAGCTCTCGAACCCGGCCGCGTTCATCGAGAACCAGGCGGGTGGCGACAACATCCACGACGAGCTGGATCCCGAGACGTCCGCGCAGCTCCTCAAGAGCCATATCAGCGCGGGCATCGACATCGCCTACAAGTCCGGTCTGCCCAAGGCCCTCATCGCGTTCATCCCGCAGCACCACGGGACGGCGGTGATGTCCTACTTCTTCGCACGGGCCAGGGAGCAGGCGGCGGCGCCGTACGGCGGACTCGAGACGACCGAGGGCCGCAAGGCGGCCGACGGCGTGGACGTGCGCAAGTACCGCCACGGCGGCCCCAAGCCGCAGTCGCGCGAGGCCGCCATCATCATGCTCGCCGATTCGGTGGAGGCATCCGTGCGGTCCCTCTCGTCACGTGACGAGCCGGCGATCCGGGCGATGGTCGCGCGGATCTTCGAGGAGCGCATCAGCGACGACCAGTTCGACGAGTGCGACCTCACCCTGCGCGACATCGAGATGATCCGCGAGGCGTTCGTGGAGCAGCTCCTGGGCATGTACCACCAGCGCGTCGCGTACCCGCAGAACAAGATCGTGGAGCTGGAGTCGCGCCGCGCCGCCGGGGACAAGTAACCCGCTCGGTCAGCGCTTCAGCGCAACGCCCGCCCGCAATGCGCGCCCGCAACGCCCGTCCGTGACGCCCGCCGGATAGGATCACGGCGTGGGCAGTCACTACCTTGGCCCGTGGCGGATCGACGTCGAGTGGCGTGACGGGGTCGCGCGGCTCCTCCCCGAGGCGCGGCTCGCGCGCGCGGCTGCAGCTGCCCTCGACGTCGCCGGCGCCCCCCGCCCCGCCAGCATCGGCCTGATCCTGTCGGGCGACGCGGAACTTGCGGAGCTGAACGAGACCCACATGGGCAAGCACGGCCCGACGGATGTCCTCTCGTTCCCGCTGTTGCCTCCGGACGCCTTTCCGCCGCACGCCGGCAAGGCCGTGGACGAAGCGGTCCTGACCGGCGAAGCCTTCGCGCTGCCGCCCGGCATCCGGACCAACCTGGGCGACATCGTGGTGTCCGTGGAGCGGGCGGTGGACCAGGCCGCGGCGGGCCGCGGCGGCCAGACGGGTGACATCCGTTGGGACGCCCGCGACGAGCTCCGCCTGCTGGTGACCCACGGCGTGCTCCACGTCTGTGGCTGGGACCATGCCGAGCCCGAAGAGGAAGCGGTAATGCGCGCGCAGGAGCGGAGCCTGCACGGGGCATAGGCGAGGTCGCCGGCTACGAGCCCAGACCTCCGATCGTCACCTCGAACTGCGGCAGGACCACGCCCTGCTCGGGGACGATCGAGGACTGCAGGACGGCGGGCTCCCAACGGTAGTCGCCGGACGTGACGACTCGCGCCAGGTAGCGCAGCGTCTGCGTTGGGGCCTTCGGGTCGGGTGACACGCAGAAGTCCACCCGCTGCCCCACGACCCGCCACGGGCGCTCATGAGCCCTCCGGACGACGCCCCCTTCCTCGTTGACCTCCTCATCCCGGCGGCCCGAGCTGGCGATGGGCGAGAGGCCTGACGGGGCGAGGTCTGTCATCTGCCAGCAGGCATCGTCGGCGTTTGGCCCAAGGGTGACCGCGAAGGACACGACGACGGTATCGGTCGGCCCGATCCGCCCCGCCGGCGTGACGGTGCGCTTGACGGACATGCCCGCGGGTGCAGCAAGGTCGCCCTCGGCCACCGGGCCATCCCAGCTGGCCGCGACGATCAGCGAGCCGCTGACAGGATCGATCCGCAGGGTCTGTGCGCTGCGCCGGGGTCACCTCGAGCTGCACCGGCTCATCGCCGGTGACGGTGACGACCGTCCGGACGCCGTCGATGGTGACGGCGCCCGTCGCATCGGCCTTGGGCATGCTGCTTGCCCAGCGTGATGCGGCGATCACCCGCTCCAGGTCCAGGACAGTGTCCTTGGGCGGATGTGCCGTGATCTCCGCGTCCATGTCCGCCGCGAGCGGATCGCCCAGTGCCGCGGCGATGATCGCGAGTCGGGCCGTGGACACGGCCGTCGTCTCGGCGGTCTTCGCCTTGATCCGGACCCACGGGCCCAGCCGCTCGCCGTGGTCGGCGAGGATGTCGCGGTAGAGCCGGCGGGCCAGGGTCTCGTCGCCCACGGCCAGGGCGGCGAGCGCCACCGTGACCTGCTGTTCGATCGTCAGGTCCTTGCGCGTCGCCGCGAGCGTGACTTCACCGATGGACGCATCGCCGAGCGACGCACGCCCGAGCAGCAGGTACAGCTCGCGGGTGAGCGGCAGCCGGCCCTCGGTCTCGTCTGGCACCTGCGAGAAGTAGCTCCGGAGCGCGTCCCGGTTGACCCGGCGGTCCCCGGAGAGCGCGGCCAGGGCCGAGAGCTCCAGGTCGGCCGACGCCCAGGGCACGACGCCGATGCCGCCGTAGTCCTGGAAAGCCAGCAGGTCGGGCTCGGGCAGACCCGGGCTGTCCGGGATGCCGAACCCGTCGGCCAGCAGGTCCCGCGCCATCGCCGCCGCGATGGCGACGTCCGCTCGGTAGGGCTCGGACTGGGCGGTCTCGAGCAGCATCGGAACGACGCGGCCGCGGCCGGCATCGACGAGCGTCACCTGCGTGAGCCCGTCGCCGCCTCCCACGGTGGTGCCCGGGGTGAGCGGGACGGAGGTGACGTGGGAACGGATGGCCCGCGTCTTCACCACCTCGAAGTTCCTGGTGATGGTGTCGCTGAGGGCCGGTGTGCGCCCCGGGGTCGTCGCCGTGACCCGCAGGCGGTGCGTGCCCACCGGCATGTTCGGGAGCTCCACCTCGACTGCCTCGAACGCCGTTGCGTCGGCCGTCACCGCCGCAAGCGGAACAGTGCCCGACGTGACCGTGAACCGGACCGGGTCTCCATCGCGCAAGGCAGATCCGTAGGCCCGGAGCCGGACCGCGGGACGGTCGGCCGCCAGGTACACCGGCGCCACGACGACCTCTGCGAAGAACGGGAGCCCCACGGGGACATGGACGTGGCCGACCCCTGCCTGCAGCCCAGCCGTGATGGCCGATCCGACGACCCGCCACGAGGTGAGATCGTCGGAGAGATCGAACGTGACCGTGCCCCGGCCATCCGCGCCGGTCGTGACCAGTTTGGCCACCAGCCAGTCGCGGAAGTCCTCCCGGCCGCCGCCGGTGGTGTCGCCACCGCCACCCATCGTGTCCGCGCCGCCGTCGTCCCCGAGCGGGCTCCCGTGGGACCGGCCGTTCGCGAGCAGCCCGCTGTCGATGGAGGCGTAAAGCTCCTCCAGCGGGTCGTCCATGCTCGCGGCACCCATGGCGAACAGCTTCTCGTCCACGGCGCGCACGAAGACGGAGGCCGAAGTCGGTTGACCGTTCGCGATCCGCGTGCTGACGGTGAGCGTCACCTGCTCGCCCGGCTGGTAGCGGTCCCGGTCCGTGGCCAACGTGACGTCCAAAGCGCGGTCCTCGACCCGGAGGTAGGCATAGAACTCGCCACCGGTCTCGTACCCGGTGCCGGTGAACCGGACGGCCATGATGTGGGCGTTGGGAACGAGGGCGGACGTGAAGCGGGTTGAGAACGACGGTGAGCCCTGAACGGCGGCAGTGCGCAGTCCGCGGGACAGCACCGTGAACAGGTAGCGCGACACCTGGGGTTTCGTGATCCCGTTCGCGAATCGGACCTTCACCGCGTCGCCGACGCCGTAGGTGCCCCAGCCCTCGTCGCTGCCGGTCCGGACCAGGCTTGCGCCCTGGTCGTCGCCTGCCCCCTCGTCCCAGGCCCATTCCTGCGCCTCGACCGTCCGACCCGCGGTATCCGCGTGTGTGCCCCTCACCTCGTACGAGCGATCGCCTCCCCTGACGGTGACGACCAGCCGGAACGTGCCATTCGCGCTGGTCGTGGCGGCCTGCGCCGGCAGCACCTTCGTCCGGGTTGATGACTCGTAGACGGGGACGGTGCGCTTGGCGATGAAGTCGTACCGGGTGCCCGTCTGGCGGATGACCTGTGTCTGCTCGCTGATCCTGATCTCGACCCGCCGGCCCGCGAGCGGGGTGCCCCGCGGGTCGATCTCCCACGGATCTGCCGCCGGATCCTCGTCGTAGCGGGCGAAGTCCACCGCGTGCACGGCACCTGTGATCGTCAGCGTGGTGCCCTTGAGAACGGGCTTGACGTCGAGAACGGCGGTGGAGCGGAAGACGACCACCGGCGCGTCCGCGTAGATGTCACCTTCCTCGGGATCATTGGGACGGACATGGATGGACTGGACCGACCACTGGCCATCCTCGGGCCCGTCGCCGCCCACGCGGACGGGCACGCTCGCGGTGGCACGGCCCGCGGCGTCCGTGGCTGAGCTGATCGGGGTGACGGCGTTGCCTTCGGAGTCGCCCTCGTCATCGGCGGAGAAGCGGAGATCCGAGCCGGCCACCGGCGTCCCCTCGAAGAAGGCCGCCTCCGCGTTGACGGTGATGGCGCCCCCGGTCAGGACAGCACGCTTCGGAACGTCGAGCTCCAGCTTCCACGCCGGCTTCGCGATGGGGCCGACGAAGAGCGTCCTGCTCCCGACTTCGGCGTTGTCGACCCGCGTAGTGACCTGGTACTCCCCGGGGGGCAGGTCCGCGAACGACAGGTTCGCGAGATAGGCGCCCGCCGGGTCCGGGTCGAGTGTCTTGCGTGCGATCGCGGGCTGCGCTGCGAAGCTGCCATCCGACGTCGCCGCGAGCGTCACGCTGACCGCCCGGGGCACGGTGCCGCTCTGCCGGTTTCGCACCACACCCCAGACGTTGACGGTGTCCGACGTCCGGTACTGGTCACGGTCGAGGGTCAGCAGGTTCCACCAGGCGTCGTTGCCCTCCCGGGCGCAATAGCGGCAGTAGTAGTCCCCCACCAGGGGCAGGAACATCTCCCGCCCGCGGGATCGCACCACGGCGACGGAGGTGACCCCCTCCTCGGCGTCGGCCAGCAGCGCCCCGGGAGTCCGCGCGACGAGCAGGCCGTCGCCGTCCGTCGTGCCCAACCCCTTGCCAGCCATCGTCACCCGTGCCCCGGACAGCGCCCGGTTCGTCCGCAGGTCGTTGACCCACACCAGGCTGCGGGTGGAGGTGACCGTCGAGTACGCCGCCACGTTCGTGACCTGGAGGATCGCCTGTCGGGAGATGCCAGCGTGGGTCACGGTCACGACGTACCACCCGGCCGGCAGCGTCCTTGGCAGCCGGAACCAGGCACGCCAGTCGTCGGTCTGGTGACGGACCACCACGGAGCCCTCGAGGACCTCCGGGAGGGCCGACGTCCTGACCGGCGTGGTGCTGCTCCGGACCGTCCAGTCGGGCGCGGCGTCTACCCGGCGCCAGGCGTCGACGGCCGCCGTGAGTCCCGGCAGCCGGTGGACCTTCACGCCTACCTGCTTGAGCGACTTCGTGGTTCCGTCTTCGGTGTCGAGGTTCAGGCCGAGTGCGGCGCGCTCGCCGGGTGCGGCGTCGAACAGCGACTGGGTGAAGGTCACGTGGACGGCCGAGACCTTGGCGCCCGTGGTCTCGAAGCGGATCACCTGCGTCGCTTCGAGCGTCATGCCGGTCTCGGCGATGGGCAGTCCGCGGCGAACGGTGACCGTGTACAGGGTGTTCCGGGCGAGTGGCTTGGTCGGGACGTAGGCGAACGTGGCGTCGTGCTGCTCCCAGCGGCCGGCGACGCGCGGCGAGATCGTGACGTGTGTGCGGACGTCGGTGAGGCGGACTCCGGGCTGGTCGAAGATGATCTCGATGCCGGTGTCGCGGGGCACGCCGGAGCTGGAGTCGCCGGGCAGGGTATGGGCCACGTTCAGCGGCCACGCGGCCTGCACGGCCCATGCGGCCTCGGTGCTTCCATCGGCGCGCCGGAGCTCGAAGCGGTAGATCTGGGCGGGGCGCAGCGGGGCGGCCGGCCGGAGGACGGCGTCGCGTCCCTCGACCTTGGCCACGCGCAGCTTGAGGGCCGGAGAGACCACGAGGCGGTCGGCGAGCGCCCGGACGGGCGTATCGGTCAGGCTGCGCAACCGGAATGCCGTCGAGAGTGCGACGCTGGTCTCGCCAGCCCGCGTCGCCGCCAGCCGCGCAATCTCGGGGCTGGCGGGCACGTCGAGCTTCGTCCAGCCGGTCGTGGGCGATGTCGGGGGATCCGTCGGCAGGACCGTCACGCCGGGTGAAGCGCCGGACGTCTCGATTGGCGTCGGAGTCGATGCGCCGGGCGATGCCGTCGCAGCCTGGCCCGATGTTTCGCTCCCCGAGATCGGAGCGGACGGGCTCGGGCTCGCGCAGCCCGCGACGAGGGCGATGGCCACGAGGAGCACCGGGATCGCGCCGGCCCGCCCTTCCACGAGACCCTGCCTGGTGGACGGACGCCGCATGCCGCCGCTCATCGTTCCGCTCCCCGGTCGCGGCGGCCATGCTGGCCGTCCCTTCGACCGCGGGTGAGACGCGCCGGGCTGGTCGCCCGTGACACCCGCTCCGCAGCGGTCGCGTGGCGGATCGCGCGGCCCGGTGCCGGGAGCGCGATACCATGGCGGCAAGCCCCGTCGGACGTCGTCCCGGGGCCGTTCGCCGTGTGTTCAGGAGGTCCGGACCCGCATCGTGAAGCTCGTCGTCGGCTTGGGCAACCCGGGCAACCAGTACGTGGAGACGCGCCACAACATCGGCTGGATGGTGCTCGACCGTCTCGCGGACCGGCACGGGCGGTCTGGTCGCGGTCGTCAGCGCGACGCGTCTTCGACGATCGAGCTGCGGACCGGGGGCCTGGAGCTGATCCTGGCCAAGCCCCAGACCTACATGAACGACTCAGGTGTCGCGGTGCGCAAGCTCCTGGCGCGGGACCGGGTGCCGCTCGGCGAGATGCTGGTCATCGCTGACGACTTCGCGTTGCCGTTCGGCAAGCTCCGATTCCGCGAGTCCGGCTCGCACGGCGGGCACAACGGGCTGCGCTCCATCATCGACGAGCTGGGTACCGAGAAGTACGCGCGGCTCCGCGTCGGGATCGGTGAACCGGGGCGCGGGGCGGTGGACCACGTCCTCTCGAAGTTCGCGCCGGACGAGCGGACGCGCCTGCCGATCCTGCTGGACGCCGCCGCCGACGCGGTGGAGGCATGGGCCCGGGAGGGGACGTCGAAAGCCGCGAACCGGTTCAACAGCTTCGAGCTGCAGGCGCCGGCGGCGCCAGGCGAAAGCGATCCCACGGCCCCGAAGCCGGGCGAGGTCGGCGGTCCCGCAGACGAGTCCGGGGTGCGCCGGACCAGGACGGGCTGGCGCCGGATCCTGGGTGGTGACGGTGGGGCCGACGGCGGTGTCGGCGGCGACGGGCGCGGCGGTCCGGCTGACGACGAGGGCGGGCGGAGCCGGCGTTGAGCGACCGGTACCGCGGGCGCACCACCCGCCAGCGCAACGTTGCCGACCGCGTGGCGCGCGAGTGGGCCGAACGGCGCGCCGCCGCTGAGGTGGGCGAGCAACAGGTCGACCTGGACCGGGCCTCGGCCGAGGCGGAGGTGGAGCTGCTGGACCCGGCGGCACGGCCTGACGAGGGCGCCGCGGACGGCGCCTCGCGGGCGCGCCGGAAGGCGCGCGGCGCCCCGGCGGCCGGGGCGGGCGATCGCGGGGCGTCCGGGCGGGGGGCGGGACGACGTGTCCCCGACCTGGCAGCGTTGCCACGCCTGCTCCACGCGACGGGCTCCTTCGCGACCCTCCGCGAGCGGCTCGGTCCGGTCGCGGCGCCGGCAATGCACGGCCGGCACGTCGGGCTGACAGCGGTCCCGCACGGGGCGAAGTCCTTCCTCGCCGCGGCGCTCGCGCTCGACACGGTCGCCGAGCGGGTCTGCTGGGTGGCCCGTGACGCGGAGATCGGCGACCGCGTCGCGGAGGAGCTGGGGGCGTGGCTGGGCGACCCGGCGCTGGTCGCCGTCCTGGAGCCGCGGACGTCGCTCGCCTACGAGCGCTCGGAGCTGGTGCCCGACGAGACGGCCGCGCGGGTGGCCGCGCTGGCATCGTGGCGGGACGGCTCGGCGAAGGTGCTGGTGGCCAGCGTCCAGGCGCTGCTCCAGGCCACCCTCGCGCCGGACGACCTGCCCGCCACGCTCCGGACCTTGCGGCCGGGGACACGGATCGGGCTGGAGCCGCTGCTGGCCGAGCTGTTCGACCGCGGCTACACGCCGGTCCTGGAGGTGGCTGGCCGGGGCGAGTTCGCCCGGCGCGGCGGGATCGTGGACGTGTTCCCGCCGTCGGCGCCGCTGCCGGTCCGGATGGAGTTCTTCGGGGACGAGATCGACTCGCTGCGCGCCTTCGATCCGACCGACCAGCGGTCCGTGCAGCCCGTCGGCGAGGTCACGCTGCTGCCGGCGACCGAGTTCCTCCTGCCCGACGGAGGGGCGGACGCGATCCGCGCGCGCCTCGGCCGGCTGGCGGGACGGCTGCCAGAGCGCCTCGCGCTGGACCTTGCCCGGTTCGCCGGCGAGGCCTCACCCGAGCGGCCTGCGGCCCACCCAGCGGGGCGCGCGCTGCCCACGGGCGATGGCGCCGAGGTGTGGGCGCGGCTCATCGCCCCGTCCACGGGCCTCGATCACCTCGACCCCGCCACCCTGTTCGTCCTCGACGAGCCCGGTGACCTCGCGGAGGCTGCCGACTTCCTGTGGCGCCAGGCCGAGGAGCGCCACGGCGAGCTGGTGGAGCAGGGCGAGCTGCCCCGGGACTGGCCGCAGTCATTCCTCCCGCCGCGTGACTGGAAGGCGCGGCTCCACGGCGCGCGGACCCTGGAGCTCACCTGGCAGTCCGAGGCGGGCGAGGCGGAGGGGATGGCCTACGCTTCGAAGGGCCTGACGTCGGGCGACCTCTTCGGCTGGCGGGAGCCCGTGCTGCCCCCGGGCCGGACGGAGCGCCTGGTCGACGGCGTCGAGCACTGGCTGGCCGAGCGGGCGCGCGTCGTGCTCGTGTCGGACCAGGCGCCGCGCCTTGCCGAGCTCCTGGGCGAGGTCGGGCACCCCGTCGGGATCGTCAGCCGCGTCGCGGAGGCGCCGCCGCCCGGGGCCATCGCGCTGGTCGAGCGGAGCCTCAACGGCGGCTTCGAGGGAGGCCCGGACGGACTGGCGGTGGTCACCGACCGCGAGCTGTTCGGGAGCGTGCGGGTCCGGCGGCCGAAGGCGATGCGCCGTGTCGTGCCCCGCGACATCCTCGAGCGCCTGGCGACCGGGGACATGGTGGTCCACATCGACCACGGCATCGCGCGCTACGAGCAGATGCTCCGGCGCGGCGAGGCGGGCCAGGAGCGCGACTACCTGGAGCTCAGCTTCGCGGCGGGGGATCGGATCTTCGTCCCGGTCGAGCAGATCAACCGGGTCAGCCGCTACTCCGGTGGCGACAACCCGCAGTTGTCGCGGCTGGGCGGCACCGACTGGCTGCGGACCAAGCAGCGGGTCCGCAAGGCCGTCAACGACCTCGCGGAGGAGCTGCTCAACCTGTATGCGAGGCGCGAGGCGGCTGCGGGGTTTGCCTTCGCGGCCGATACGCCCTGGCAGGCGGAGATGGAGGCCTCGTTCCCGTACGAGGAGACGCCGGACCAGCTCCGGGCCGCCATCGAGGTCAAGGTGGACATGGAGGCCCGCAAGCCGATGGACCGCCTGGTCGTGGGTGACGTGGGCTACGGCAAGACGGAGGTGGCGTTGCGGGCCGCGTTCAAGGCCACGCAGGACGGCAAGCAGGTCGCGGTGCTCGTCCCCACTACCGTGTTAGCAGGGCAGCACTTCACCACGTTCACACAGCGTTTCGCGGCATTCCCGATCACGGTCAAGCTGCTGTCGCGGTTCGTGGGCGCGAAGGCGCAGGAGACGACCGTCGCGGGGCTGGCGAGCGGGGGCGTGGACATCGTCATCGGCACGCACCGGCTGCTGTCGAAGGACGTCGCGTTCAAGGACCTGGGCCTGGTGGTGGTGGACGAGGAGCAGCGGTTCGGGGTCGCCGCCAAGGAGCGGCTCAAGCAGCTGCGATCCGCCGTGGACGTGCTGACGCTCTCCGCCACGCCGATCCCGCGGACGCTCAACCTGGCGCTGGCGGGTATCCGCGACCTGTCGGTCATCGAGACGCCCCCCGAGGACCGGCTCCCGATCCAGACGCGGGTCGCCGAGGCGTCGGCCGGGCTGGTGCGGGACGCCATCCTGCGCGAGCTCGACCGCGGCGGCCAGGTGTTCTACGTCCACAACCGGGTCGAGACGATCGAGGCCCAGGCCGAGCAGCTGCGGCGGCTCCTGCCCGGCGCCCGGATCGTCGTCGGTCACGGGCAGATGGGCGAGGGCGCGCTCGAGAAGGTGATGCTGACGTTCGCCGACGGCGCGGCCGACGTCCTCGTCTGCACCACGATCATCGAGTCCGGCCTGGACATCCCCAACGCGAACACCATCATCATCGACCGCGCGGACACCCTGGGCCTGGCCCAGCTGTACCAGCTGCGGGGGCGGGTGGGTCGCTCGTCGCGGCGCGCATACGCCTACCTGCTCTACCGCCGGCGCGAGCGCATGAGCGAGGAGGCCCGCAAGCGGCTCCAGGCGATCTTCAACGCGTCGGAGCTGGGCGCCGGGTTCCAGATCGCGCTCGCCGACCTCGAGATCCGCGGCGCCGGGAACATCCTCGGCGGCGAGCAGTCCGGGTTCATGGCGTCGGTGGGCTTCGACCTGTACTCCCGCCTGCTGGCGGACGCCGTCGAGGAGGCCAAGGCGCGGCGCGAGGACCGCGAGCCGGTGCGCGAGGTGCCGCAGGCCGTGGTGGACCTGCCGGTCGAGGCGCACCTGCCGGACACGTACGTGCCCGAGGAAGCCCAGAAGCTGGAGCTCTACCGGCGGCTGGCCCGGGCGCGCTCCGGCCGGCGACCTGGCCGCCTTCCGCCAGGAGGTCACGGATCGCTACGGCCCGATGCCGGCGCCCGTCCTGCGGCTCGTCGAGGTGGCGGAGCTGCGGCTGGCCGCCGAGGGCGCCGGTGTGGCCTCCCTGGCGCGCGAGGAAGGCTGGCTCGTCGTGCGATTCGGGGCTGGGCTCTCGCGCGCGACGGCAATGCAGCTGCTCTCGCCGTCGTCCGGGGCGCCGCTGCCGGGTGTGCGGGCGGGCGACATGACGTTTGCGAGCAACCAGGTCCGCATCCGGCTGCCCAAGGACGCGCTCAAGGGCTGGGTGCTGACGCAGGCGGTGGTGTCGCGGCTGGTCGCGGCGGCGGAGGTGCGGGCCGAGTGAGGTGACGCTGGCCGACGCGGGCGTACTATCACCGGCGTCGAACCGAGCAGGAGGCGTGTCGTGGACCACGACGACGCGATGCTGATGCTCAGGGCCATCGCGACGGCGTTCGATGAGCACGACCTCGAGGGGATCATGGTCCACTTCGCCGCCGATGCCGTCTTCGAAGGGCCGCGGGGATCGGACCCCTGGGGTACCAGGTTCGTTGGCCGGGAGGAGATCCGCGAGGCCTTCGCCGCCCGCTTCTCCGGCATTCCCGACATCCGGTATCAGCAGGATGAGCACTTCGTCGACGGTGACCGCGGCGCATCCGAGTGGACCCTGTCCGGAACGACGACCGAGGGGCAGCGGATCGAAGTCCGAGGCTGCGATCTGTGGGTCTTTCGCAACGGCATGGTCGTGAAGAAGGACTCGTACTGGAAGATCGTGGCGACGGGGTAGCGGCAGCCCAGGTGTTAGGGTTCGACGATGAACGGATCGCTGCTCAAGGACGCGTTCGGCCACCACGTGTGGGCGACGGTGACGCTGATCGATGCCTGCCTGGAGCTGGACGCGGGCCAGCTGGAGACGGCGGTGCCCGGCACGTTCGGGTCCATCCTCGAGACCCTGCGCCACACCGTGGGCGCGGACCGGTCCTACCTGTGGGTCGCTCACCGGCGGCGCGCTCCCGGAGGTCGACGAGGCGACGATGGACCTGCCGGCGCTCCGCGAGGTCATGACCGCGAACGGACCCGCCTGGGCGGCCTACCTCGCGGGCGACCTTGATCCTGACAGGCTTCGTCGTGCGCCACCGTGACGACGGGACCGAGAGCGGCGCCCCGCTCACGATCCGGCTCGCCCAGGTGATCCACCACGGGACCGATCACCGGAGCCAGGTCTGTACCGCGCTCACCTCCCTGGGCATCGAGCCCCCGGCCATCGACGCCTGGGACTTCGCCTGGAAGGATGGGCGGCTCACGGAGACCCAGACCGGGTCCTGAGGTCGCACCCACGGCCACCGGGTGGCCCTTGGCATCGACGATCGCCTGCGCCACGCTGCCGGACGCGAGGTGGCGATGGAGATTGCGATCGTCTTCGGGTTCGTCTGCCAGCTGGCGCTGCTGGCGTTCTTCGCGGCGCACCGCTGGTGGCCCGCCCGCGAGTGGGCGCTGGGCCGGCTCGTCTACGGGCTGGGCATCCCGGCGGCCCTGCTCGCGGTCGTCCTTTTGGTGGCCGGTCCAGCCTGGCCGTGGGCCCTCGCGCTCGCCCTGTACGCGGCGTGGGCGGCCCTGGGCGCCTGGCTGGACCTCATCCATCCGATTCCGTGGCGTGACCCGCCGCGCCTCTCGATCCTGGTGCCCTACGCGCTGCTGCTGATCGCCGCACTGCTGGCGTTCTGGATCCCGCTGTGGTGGGTCGACCGCCGGCTGTGGGTCGCCTTCGGCGTCCTGTACGCGGCGCACACGACGCTCAACGTCCTCTCGCACCGGGGCGGGACCGGCACCGGGGCGGCCCAGCAGCCCTGATCGCCCGATGTGGGATCATCGCCCGGTCCGCGTCCCAGCCCAAGGAGCCCGAGCATGTCCAAGGTCGCCACTGTCGAGACCTACATCGCCGCCGCCCCAGAAGACCGCCGGGCCGGTCTTGAGGACCTCCGCCGTACCGTGACGGCCGCCGTCCCGCAGGCGGAGGAGTGCATCGCCTACGACATGCCCGCGTACCGGCTGCACGGGAGGTTCGTGGTCTCGTTCGCGGCGTTCAAGCGTCACTACAGCATGTTCCCGGCGAGCCAGGTGGTGATCGACACGCTGGGGGCGGAGGTTGCCCCGCACGTGAAGGGCCGGGGCACGCTCCAGTTCCCGGCCAGCGAGCCGCTGCCGCTGGACCTGATCGGGCGCATCGTGCGGATCCGCCTCGGCGAGACCGAGGCAGCGGCAGCACAGACCTGACCGCAGCCGGCCGCTACTCGGGTGCCAGCGTTCCCTGGTGGAAGCGGACCTGCCAGCGCCCGTCACGCCGGACCCAGACCGACGATCGGTTCGACGGCCGCGGCGGCCCCAGGCGGTAGGTGACCAGCGCGACGTCGTCCGCGAGCGCCTCCACCGCGAAGTCCTCGAGGTCCACGGGCGGCGTGGGCATCGCGCCCGCGAGCGTCTGGCGCATCGACGCCTTGTCCCACGTCCGCCCGCTGGCCCCGAACTCCAGGAACCCGTCCGCGATCAGGCCTTCGAGGCCGCCGTCGACACCGGAAGGGTCCGCCGAGGCCAGCGCGCGCTCCAGCCGCCACAGGGTGTCGCGCAGGTCGTCCGTCACGTTGCCGCCTCCTTGGCCCTGGGGTCGCCGTCCACGGGCGCTGAACCCGCGTCCGTACCCATGATCGGCGATCATCGTGGTTGCCGCCCAGCCGCCGGAGCGCCGATGACCCCGCCCATCGCCGAGCCCATCACCGTGCGCCGCGTCCGCACGCCGGACCTCACCGCGGAGGACCTCGCCCAGCTGCTGGACCTGTTCCATGCATGCTGGCCGGCGGCCGAGCTCTCGACCGACGACATCGCCCACGCGATGGGCGGCGTGCACTGGCTGGCCGAGGCCCGGGGTCGGATCGTGGGTCACGCGAGCGTGGTGCCCCGCCTGCTGGAGGCCGGCGGCCTGCCGATGACGACGGGCTATGTCGAGGCGGTGGCCACCCACCCGGACTGGCGCCGGCGCGGCATCGCGAGCCGCCTGGTGGGCCTGGCGAACGACCACATCGCCGCGACCTTCGATCTTGGCGCCCTGTCCACCGATCTGCATGGCGTGTATGCGCGGGCCGGCTGGGAGCGCTGGCACGGGCTCACGTACGTGCGCACGGACGGCGGCCCGGTGCGGACCGGGGACGAGGACGCCGGGATCATGATCCTGCGCACGCCGCGGACGCCGCCGCTCACGGGCAGCGAGGCGCTCAGCTGCGAGTGGCGCGCCGGCGACGCCTGGTAGGGATCCCGGCGAGGCGCCGATCGAGCCCCCGGGCGACGGTCAGGCCTTGCGGACGATGTCGCCCAGCCGCACGGTTCCGCCGGTCACGATCCGCACATACATCCCGCGCATCCGGTTCGCCCGGCCCACCGGTGTGCTGATCCAGCGCAGGGCATCCGCTCCGAACCGGGCGCTGAACTGGGCGCAGCCGGTGTGGGGGAGGTCGGTCACCTCGAGCTCGACCGTCCCGATCGTCAACCGTGTGCCGGCGGGCAGGTTCTCCTCGGAGAGATCCAGGTCCAGGTGGAGCTGGTCTCCGGCGAGGGGCCAGCGCGACCGGTCGGGCTCGATAGCGGCCAGCACGCGCGTGCTCATGAGGGTGAGCTGGGCGGCCGGGAGGGCCGAGTGGTCCGGCGTGGAGCGGCTTCCCCGCGCGAGCCACGTGTCGCCGACGAGGCCCTCCTCCGCGTCGAGGACAGCCTCCTCGAGGATGGTCCGTTCTCCGGGGCCAGGCCTGGCCACGATCAGCTCCAGCGGGGCAGCGTCACGGGGCGATGCCAGGACGTGGTCGAGGTGCTGGTCCAGGTCGCGGGTGGGGACCCGGTCGGGCGGCGTTGTCGGCTCCATGGGGGAAGTGTCGCCGATCGACGGCGCGGGCGTCACCCAGCGGTCCACACCCGGACTAGGATGCGCTCCATGGACGATGCCTCCGCCGCGCTTCCCCGCTGGGGTTTCGCCTTCCCGGGCCCCATCCGCGACGAGCTGACGGCGCTCGCGCTGGCCGGCACGAAGACGGCGACGACCGGGCTCCTCGCCGAGATGGATCTCGACGGTGAGGCCGTCCCCGAGCCCGGGGAGCGGTCGGTCCTGCTCGATTCCGCTGAGCGGCCCATCGCGATCATCGAGACCGTTGCGTGCCGCGTGGTCCGGCTCGTCGACGTCGACGACGCGCACGCGATCGATGAGGGCGAGGGCTACGCCGACGCCGCCGCGTTCCGGGAGACACACGAGCGATTCTGGAATGGCTACGTCGATGACCTTCGTGCGCGCCTTGGCGACCCGTCGTTCACGATCACGGACGAGACGCTTGTCACCGCCGAGCGCTTCCGGGTCGTGATGCGGCTCGATGTCCCGCCGGAGCGGATCGTGGTGGTGCCTGCTCGGCCGGAGGCGGTCCCGGCGCTGGCCGGCGTCCTCGCACGTGCCTTTGCCCGCGACCCGATGGTGACCTGGCCGCTCATCACCATCGACGACCTGCCCGCCCGCATCCGCGCGATGTTCGAGGCGGTGGACACCCCGTACGCCGCGGAAGGCTGGATGTTCGATGCAGCCGACGGCCTGGGGGTCATGACGCTGCTGCCGCCCTGGAGCTCGGCCCGCGAGGAGGAGCTCGCGGCGGCCACGGCGCCTGCGATCGCGGCGCTGTCCCCGGATGGCGGCGGGCGCTACGAGCGCTTCTGGGCCTGGACCTGGTCGATGCTCCCGGACGAGCCGCACTGGCTCCTGGACCAGCTCGCGGTGGAACCCGACGCGCAGGGGCACGGCATCGGCGGGGCCCTGATCCGGCATGCGATCGAGATGGCGAGGGCCGACGCCCTGCCGCTGCTCCTGGAGACAGCCGTGCCTTCGAACCTGGCCCTGTACCGCCGGCACGGGTTCGAGGTCTTCGCAGAGGGCGACGCGCCCGGCGGCGGCCCGCACGTCTGGTTCTTGCGCAGGGATCCGGGGGTGGTCCACCCCGAGGGCCCGGACGAGGTGTTCCTGGAGCTGGACCCGGGTTTCCGCCACCTGCCAGACCTCGACGACGGTCGCGACCAGCGGCACTAGGCGTCGCCGCTGGACCCGCCGACGCTGTGCCGAGAAGGAGCGCTGCCATGACCGTCGCCACCATCCCCCCGATGCTGGGGACCGGGTACCTCCGGCTGCTGGAGGCCAAGGACGAGGCGGGAATCTTCGACCTGCTGGCGGAGGACGCCCAGGTCGTGGATGAGCTCACCCGCCAGTGGGTGCGGGGCCGGCTTCCGATCGGGGCCGCCCTGCGGGAGCTCTTCACCCGCGTGACCGACATCCAATCGACCGCGGAGGACGTCCACGTGATGCGCTGGGGCGACATCCAGGTGGAGACCTTCACGCTGCACCAGGTCTACGACCTCGACGAAGCCAGCTGCTGGGTCGTGTCGCCCACGACGCTGATCTGGCATCGGGTCGACCATGCCTGGAAGCTCGCGCTGATGTCGTCGATCCCGACTGACTGCGCCTGAGGGCCGCCCGCAGTCGGGCACGACTGTCCGTACCCCCGCGCTCGGGCTCGACTATCGTTCGCACATGGACATCTCGCTTGGGGAACCGCGCATCTACGGCCTCGAGCCGCGTCTGCCGATCGAGGAGCTGCGCCGTCGCGCTGACGACAAGAAGGTGAGCGCCCTGGGATCCGGCTTCGGCGGGCTGCTGCAGCGGCCGAAGGCGGAGGACGTCGTCCTCGCCGCGAGCCAGCGCCGCGTCGAGCCGTTCTGGCACGTGGCCTGCACGGCGCACTACGTGTACGACCGGAGCCGCATGTACACGGTGCCCGCGAGCGCGACCGACGTCCGCAGCGTGACGCTCCTGGGTTCGGACTTCGCGGTCGTTCCGTCGGGCAAGGGTCCGGCCGCGTTCGCCGTGGAAGCCCTCGAGCATTGCTCCGAGGATGTGCGGGACGAGCTGTTCGTCGATGGCCTGACCGGCAGCGCCATGAACACCGGCCCTGCGCTCATCGCCGGCCCTCGCACGGAGGTGCAGGATCCGCTGGTGCTCGCCGCCGACGAGACCATGGTCGTGCCGCCGGAGCAGCGGGCATCGGCGATCGTCCGCCAGCTGCTGGCCAAGGTGCTGCGGCCGCTCCAGGCGGACACGGTCTTCGAGGAGTCGCTGGCCGTCGAGCACCTCGAGCTCTTCTACCGGCCGGTGTGGGCGTTCGAGTACCACCTGCCGGCGAAGGACAAGCGGGGCGTGGTGGAGGTCGATGCCCTGACGGGCGAGGCCCGGACTGCCAGCGCGCTCAAGGTCAGCCAGTTCACTCGAATGGTCAGCCGGGACGCGTTGTTCGACATCGGCGCCGACACGGTCGGGCTCCTCGTTCCCGGTGGCAGCATTGCCGTGAAGCTGGCGCGCGTAGCCCTCGACCGCAACTACTGAGCGGAGCCGGGCCGGCAACGGCCCGAACGGTCCCTCGCCGGTCGACCCCGCCTCGGGCAGAATGGCTGGCGTGACCGCCACCGTCAGTGCCCCCGCCGCCCCGGCGCGCACGGCGGACCTCTTCGCTCCGGGCCTGCGCGGCCTGACGATCGGCCTCGTCTCCACGATCACCCTGGTCGCACTGGAGTCACTCGCGATCGGCACGGTCATGCCGGATGTGGCGAAGGAGCTGGGCGATCTCCCGCTCTTCGGCTGGGTCTACACGGCCTTCTTCCTGGGCAGCATGATCGGCATCGTGCTGGCGGGCGGCGTCCTGGACCGGATGCCCCTCCAGCGGCCCTTCGCGGTCGGGCTCGGACTCTTCGGCCTCGGCCTGATGATCGGCGGTCTCGCCCCGTCGATGCCGGTGCTCATTGCCGCCCGCTTCCTCCAGGGCCTCGGCGGGGGCGCCCTGACCCCGACGGCGTACGTCGCGATCGGTCGCTGCCTCCCTGAGCGGCTGCAGGCGCGCATGTTCGCCATGCTCTCCACGGCCTGGGTGGTGCCCGGGATCCTCGGCCCGTCGCTGGCGGCTGTGGTGGGCGGGTTGGCTGGGTGGCGCTGGGTATTCCTGGGCCTCCTTCCCCTCCTTGCCCTGGCCGGCGGGCTGGCCCTCAACGCGCTGCGCCACGTGCCGGCCGCGGCACAGCCCGCCGCGGGCGACGAGCCGCGTCCGAGGAGCGACCTGCGCCGCCTCGGCGCCGCGCTCGCCGCGGCCGCGGGTGCGGGCCTGCTCGTCGCCGGCCTGGGAGCGCCCGACCCGCTGGTGCTGGCTGCCGGGGCGATTCTCGGCATCGCGATCCTTGTGCCGTCGTACCGCTGGCTCACCCCGCCGGGGACGCTGCGCCTCGCCACGGGCGTGCCGGCCGCCGTCTTCCTGCGGGGCCTGATGACGTTCTCGTTCTTCGCCGCCGACGCCTACATCGCGCTCCTGCTCCAGACATGGCGCGGAACGCCCCTCGCGCTCACCGGAATCGTGTTCACGGTGACGACCATCGCCTGGACGCTGGGCACGTGGACGCAGGCGCGGCGGATCGACCGCTACGGGCCGCGCCGCTTCGTGGCTCTCGGCTTCGCCTGCATCGCGATCGGTGGCCTGCTCACCCTGCCCGTGGTCGTGGCCGGAGCGCCACCGGAGCTCACGATCCTGACCTGGGCCATCCCCGGGATCGGGATGGGGTTCATGTACTCGGCGGTCACGCTCGTGGTCCTGCGCGGCGTGACGGGCAGCGAGCAGGGGAGCGCGTCCTCGTCGCTGCAGCTGAGCGACATCCTGGGCACGACGCTGGGGGCCGGGGTCGCCGGCGCCCTGATCGCGGCAGGGACGCGCACGGGGTCGCAGGGTCTCGGTCCGGCGCTCGCGGCGGTCTTCGTGCTGTCGATCGGGGCTGGGGTGCTGGGCGTGCTCGCGTCCGGCCGGGTCGGGACCTTTGCTGCACCCGAGGACCGGGGATTGGCTGCGGTAGACTAGCGATCCTGCCTGTCCGTACGCCGTCGGCGCCGCCCACCGCGCCAGTACCCGGAGGTCTCCGAACCCCAATGTCCGCCGAGACGCTTCGCTCGAAGATCCGCGAGATCCCCGACTTCCCGAAGCCCGGCATCCTGTTCTACGACATCACCACGCTGCTCAAGGATCCGGCCTCCTACAAGGAGGCCATCGACCTGATGCTCGAGCCCTACATGGACGAGCGCGTGGACATCGTCGTCGGCATGGAGTCGCGCGGGTTCATCTTCTCGGCGCCCATGGCCTACCAGCTGGGCACGGGCCTGGTCCCGGTCCGCAAGCTGGGCAAGCTCCCGGCCGAGACCCTGACCGTCGAATACGCGCTCGAGTACGGGTCCAACACCCTGGAGGTCCATCGCGACGCCATCGCCCCCGGCCAGCGGGTGCTGATCGTGGACGACCTGCTCGCGACCGGCGGCACGGTCCGCGGGACGATCGAGCTTGTCGAGCGGCTCAAGGGCGAGGTGGTGGGCCTGGCCTTCCTCGTGGAGCTCGACTTCCTCAAGGGCCGTGAACGCCTCGAGGGTCGCAAGGTCACCAGCGTCATCAGCTACTGATCCGGTGAGGCGCGGTAGCACGCGTCCCGGGCTCCTCGACCGCACGTGAGCGAACCCGTCCAGCCCCCCGATCCCGACCGTCGGCGCTTCTTCCGGCAGTTCGCCGGCGAGGTGGTCACGTCCGTCGGATCGATGATGGGCGCCGCCCAGACCCTCCAGGAGCATTCCGCGGAGGCGGCCCGCGAGCTGCTGGGCGGCCCGCCGGTGACCACGACGCAGACGACCGCAGTGAGCCGGGCGGGCGGCCCGTCCTCGTACGCGATCGCGGGCGTCGAGCTGGATGCCTCCACGGCGGGCTGGAGGGCACCCTTCCGCTGGGATGGCGACGTGTGCCGGATCGTGGACCAGCGACGTCTCCCGGACGTGCTCGTGGATCTGGAGCTGCGCGGGTCCGCCGACACGGTCGGCGCGATCAGCGACGGCGCGCTGGCAGGCTCCGCCGCGCAGGCCCAGGTGGCCGCGGTGACGCTGGCCATGGTGGCCGCGAAGGCGGCCGGCTCCCGGGCGTTTGCCCGGCGGGCCACGATCCGCGGGGCTGCCAACGCCCTGCGCCGCACGCGCCCGGGTTCCGCGGCGATGGCGGCCGCCGTGGACCGCATGCTGGCGCTGCTCGATGAGGCTGGGCTCGAGACGCCCGGCGCCGAGGTCGCCGCCGCGCTCCACGCAGAGGCGGCGCGGATCATCGGCGAAACGACCGACGACCACGGGGCGCTGGTTGGTCACCTGATCTCCGCGCTGCCGGGTGGAGCGGATGACCCGCTGCGCGTGCTGGTGGCGGGGAGCACAGGAGCGATGGGCAGTGGGCAGTTCGGGACTGCGCTCTCGGCGGTCCAGGCGCTCCACCACGCGGGACGCCCGGTCCATGCGCTCGTGCCGGAGGGCCGCCCCGGCCTCGAGGGCTCGCGCGTGGCCGCCTGGGAGCTGCGCCAGGCAGGTGTGCCCCACACGGTGGTGACCGACGCCGCGGCGCCCGGGATCATCGCCGCCGGCGAGGTGCAGGCCGTGCTCGTGGGCGCCGACCGGATCTGCGCGAACGGCGACGTGGTCGCGACCACCGGCGCCTACCCGCTGGCCCTCGCCTGCGCCACGGCCGGCACCGCGTTCATCGTGTGCGCGGCGACCACGTCTGTTGACATCGCGACGGCCGGAGGCGCCGAGGCCACGCGTGAGGAAGGCCGGCCCACGCTCGTTCTTCGTGCCGGGGGGACGCGCGTCGCGCCCGAGGGCACCCAGGTGCGCAACCCGCTCCAGGACCTGGTGCCCGCTGGCCTGGTGACCTCGATCGTGACCGAGACGGGTGTCCTCCAGGCTCCTCTTGGTCCCGCGCTTGCGGCGGCTGCGGCGACGGCGTCGGCGCAGCGGTCGACGGCTCCCGGGTTCGCCGCCCTGCTCGCCCGGCGCGAGGCCGTCGTGGCGGCTCACGCGGACGCGGGCCTGCTCGAGGTCGCCCCCGCGCGGGCCCCGGTGGACGTCGCCACCCTCCGCAACCCGCCACGGGAGGCCGGGGCCTGATGGCAACCGCCACGATCGGCACGCGCACCGCCGCCGTCGCCCGCAGCACGACGGACCGCGTCCTCCTGCGCGAGTTCCTGGAGCGCGACCGGCTGTTTGCCGCGTACGCCATCTGCGACCTGGGCGACCGCGAGTTCTCGCGTACCCGCTGGGGCATCGCCATGGCGGGCGACGAGCCGATTGCCGTGGGCATGGAGTACAGCGGCCTCACGCCGCAGCCGATGGTGGTGATCGGCGAGCCTGCCGGCATCGCCGCGATCCTGCGGGACGTGGTGCGTCCGCGGGCCGCGTACGTGGCGGCGAAGGCGGAGTCGCTGCCGGCGGTCGCCCAGCACTACCGGGTGGAGCCCGGCCCGGAGATGGTCCGGATGTGGGTGGACCGGGGCAGCTTCCAGCCGGTGATGGCCCGCGTGGACCACCTGCTGCCCGTGGAGGTCAACGACCTCAACCGCCTCTACCAGCTGGGCTTTGCGGCATGGCTGCCGTCCTCGGCCGTTGCGGAGGGCGTGTACTACGGCATCCGTGTCAACGGCCGGCTGGTCGCCGCGGCCGGTACGCACGTCGTCAGCCGCGAGGCCGGCCTGGCGGCCGTCGGCAACGTGCTCACCCACGCCGATCACCGGGGCCGCGGCTACGCCAAGGCCACGACCAGCGCCGTGACCGCCGAGCTGCTCCGGTACTGTGACCAGGTCGTGCTCAACGTGCGCGCCGACAACCCGCCCGCCATCGCCGCCTATCGCCGCCTGGGGTACCAGGAGCACTGCCGGTTCGAGGAGCGCCTCGTCCGCCGGACCAGCCCCGCGTGGCCGGACTTCATCGCCCCGTTCCGGCGCCTGTTCGCCGGCTTTCATCCCAGACCCGCGGAGCCGCCGCTCCTGGACCAGGCCCACCCCGTGCAGCCGATCCCGCCAGTCCCGTCCGAACCGCCGCCCGCACCACCCGGTGCCGGCACGCCCACCGAGGAGCTCCCATGACCGATGCCGCCAACCACGTCCCGCACGACGTCACCGACCTCTCGCTCGCCGAGGAGGGGGTCCGCCGCATCGAGTGGGCCGAGCGCGAGATGCCCGTCCTGCGCCTGATCCGCGAGCGCTTCGAGCGTGAGAAGCCCCTCGCAGGCCTGCGCATCGGGGCGTGCCTCCATGTCACGACCGAGACCGCCAACCTGATGCGGACCCTCGCGGCCGGCGGCGCCGAGGTGCACCTCGCGGCGTCAAACCCGCTGTCCACGCAGGACACCACGGCAGCCGCTCTCGTCGCCGCGTACGGGATCTCCACCTACGCCCGGCGCGGCGAGGCCAACGACACCTACTACGCGCACCTGCGCACCGTGGCGGACACCCATCCCCAGATCACGATGGACGACGGCTGCGACCTGGTCACGCTGCTCCACAAGGAGCGTCGCGACCAGCTCTCCGAGATCCTGGCTGGGACCGAGGAGACCACGACCGGCGTCATCCGGCTCCGCGCGATGGCCGCGGACGGCGCGCTCACCTTCCCGGTGGTGGCGGTCAATGAGGCCGAGACCAAGCACCTGTTCGACAACCGCTACGGGACGGGCCAGTCGACCCTCGACGGGATCCTGCGCGCGACCAACATCCTCATCGCCGGGCGCAACGTGGTCGTCGCCGGGTATGGCTGGGTGGGCAAGGGGATCGCATCGCGGATGTCCGGCCACGGTGCGCACGTCGCCGTGGTGGAGGTCAACCCGGTCCGGGCCATCGAGGCGCTGATGGACGGGTTCCAGGTGATGACCGTCGGCGAGGCGGCGGGCTGGGGCGAGTTGTTCGTGACCGCGACCGGCAACGTCAACGTCTTCCGGCGTGAGCACTTCGCATCCATGAAGGACGGCGCGATCATGGCCAACTCCGGCCACTTCGATGCCGAGCTGGACCTGCCGGCCCTGCGCGAGATGGCCGAGGGCCACGTCCGCGAGGTCCGCCCCAACGTCCAGGAGTTCGACCTCGGCGGCAAGCGGATCAACCTCATCGCGGAGGGGCGGCTCGTCAACCTCGGCGCGGCCGAGGGTCACCCGGCGGCGGTCATGGACATGAGCTTCGCCAACCAGGCGCTGGCGGCGGAGTACGTCGCGCAGCACCACGGGGAGCTCGAGGCGAAGGTCTACGTCGTGCCCGAGGCCATCGACGCCGAGGTCGCGCGCCTCAAGCTGGCGGCGCTGGGCATCACCCTGGACGCGATGACGCCGGAGCAGCTGGAGTACGTCTCCTCCTGGCGGCACGGGACCTAGGCTGTGAGCCACGGGGAGCGGCGGGGGATCGAGGGCTCGGCCGAGTCGCTGGTCGCGCCGTATGGCAGCTGGCACTCGCCTATCGATGAGGAGCTGGTCGCCGGTACCGCAGTCGGCCTCTCCGAGCCGTGGCTCGACGTGGACGACGCCTACTGGCTGGAGAGCCGCTCATCCGAGGGCGGGCGGAAGACGCTGCTCCGCCATGGCCTCGACGGGCGGACGGCGGAGCTGACGCCGCTGCCGTTCAGGGTCGGCAACCGCGTCCACGAGTACGGCGGCGGCTCATACGCCGTCGATGGCGGGCTGGTGGTGGCGTCGTCACACGCCGACGGCCGCCTGTACCGGCTGGACCCCGATGCGCTTGCGGAGCCCGAGGCGATCACGCCGGAGGGCACGTGGCGCTACGCGGACATCTGGTTCGACCCCCGCTTTCCGCGCCTGTACGCGGTCCGCGAGACGCATGATGCCGACCGGCCCAACGACCCGGCTCTCGTGGCCAACGAGGTCGTGGCGCTGGCCCTGGACGGCTCCGACGGCCCGGGCCGGGTCCTCGTGAGTGGGCCGGACTTCGTCGCGGGCGCTCGTCCTTCGCCGGACGGACGGACGCTCGCCTGGCTGGAGTGGGACCTGCCGGACATGCCCTGGGACTCCGTGCGGCTCCGGGTGGCGGAGGTCCGCGACGACGGCTCGCTCGGCGGTACCCGCACCGTGGCCGGCGGCCCGGGCATCAGCGTGACCCAGGCGGCGTGGAGCCCGATGGGCGTCCTGCACGCCGTCTCGGACGAGACGGGCTGGTGGAACCTGTATGCGTTCGACGGCCCCGACGGGATCGCGGGCGCGGCCCGCAACCTCGCGCCGATGGACGCCGAGTGTGGCGATCCGGCCTGGGTCTTCGGGCGGTCGTCGTACGCGTTCGGTCCCGACGGCTCCATCCTCGCTGTCGCGCGCCGCGACGGCACCGACCGCCTCCTGCGCCTCGATGCCGATGGGTCCGCCACGCCGCTCGAGACGCCGTTCACGGAGTTTGAGGGGTTGCGCGCGTCCGGCGACACGGCGATGGCGATCGTGGCCGGCCCTCACGACGGAGGCGTCGTCCTGCGCATGGACGCGGTGACGGCCGAGCCTGCCGGGGTCCTCGCGCGCTCGTTGACCGTCCCGCTGAAACCGTCGGTGCTGCCGGAGGCCGAGCCGATCACGTTTCGCACGGGCGACGGAGTCGTGGCGCGGGCCCTCTTCTTCGCCCCGTCGAACGCCGCGTACCGCGCCCCCGATGGCGAGCTGCCGCCGCTCCTGGTGCTCTCGCACGGCGGTCCGACCAGCTCGGCCACCTCGGCGCTGTCACTCGATCGCGCGTTCTTCACGTCCCGGGGGATCGCCGTCGTGGACGTGGACTACCGTGGCTCCTCCGGGTACGGACGACCGTACCGCGACGCGCTCCGGGGCCAGTGGGGGATCGCGGACGTGGAGGACTGCGTCGCGGCGGCCCGCTTCCTCGTCGACCGCGGGTCCGTGGACCCCGCGCGCCTCGCGATCCGCGGCGGAAGCGCCGGCGGCTACACGACCCTGGCCGCGCTCACGTTCCGGCCGGAGGTCTTCGCAGCCGGGATCAGCCACTACGGCATCGCGGACCTCGAGCTGATCCACGTGGATGGTCACAAGTTCGAGTCGCGCTACGACGAGGGCCTGGTTGCCCCGTGGACCGACGAGGGCCGCACGGTGTTCCGCGAGCGCTCACCGATCCACTTCCTGGACCGGGTGCAGGTGCCCGTCCTCGTCTTCCAGGGTCTGGACGACCGGGTCGTGCCGCCGTCCCAGCTGGACGCGATGGTGAAGGCGTTCACCGCCCAGGGCGTCCCTCATGTGGCGATGACGTTCGAGGGCGAGGGCCACGGGTTCCGGCGCGCCGAGACGAAGCGCGCCACGTACCGCGCCGAGCTCGGGTTCCTGGCGCGGGTCTTCGGGTTCACGCCGGCCGACGGGATCGAGCCGCTGGACGTCCCGGGGCTGGACTGACACCGACAGGCGGGACGCGAGAGCCCTCCGCGGCCCGGTGATACGCTCGGGGCGTTCCGCGCCCGTATCGTCCAGACCGGAGTCCGCATGAGCATCCTCGACGCGTCGCAGTATCTGTTCACGTCCGAGTCGGTGACCGAAGGCCACCCGGACAAGATGTGCGACCAGATCTCGGACGCCATCCTCGACAGCATCCTCGACAAGGACCCCGAGGCCCGCGTTGCCTGCGAGACCGCCACGACCACCGGTCTCGTCCTCGTGTTCGGTGAGATCACCACGTCCACGTACGTCGAGTTCCAGAACATCGTCCGCGACACCGTCTGCGACATCGGCTACACGAAGGCCGAGTACGGGTTCGACTACGAGACCTGCGGCACGATCGTCAGCGTCAAGGCGCAGAGCCGGGACATCGCCCAGGGCGTGGACCGGGCCGAGGAGCTCGGTGCCGGCGACCAGGGGATGATGTTCGGGTTCGCTTGCCGCGAGACCCCGGAGCTCATGCCGCTGCCCATCGCCCTCGCGCATCGCATGGCCCGCCGGCTGGCCGAGGTGCGCAAGGACGGCACGCTCCCGTACCTGCGCCCGGACGGCAAGACGCAGGTGACGGTGGAGTACGAGCGCGGCGTGCCGAAGCAGGTGCGCACGGTCGTCGTGTCGTCCCAGCAGGACGAGGGGACCGAGAAGCGCATCCGCGACGACATCATCGGCAACGTGATCCTGCCCGTGATCCCCGAGGCGCTGCGCAGCGTGGACCCGGTCATGCACGTCAACCCCACGGGGCGGTTCGTGACGGGTGGGCCGATGGGTGACGCCGGCCTGACCGGCCGCAAGATCATCGTGGACACCTACGGCGGGATGGCCCGCCACGGCGGCGGCGCCTTCTCCGGCAAGGACCCGACGAAGGTGGATCGCTCCGCCGCGTATGCCGCGCGCTGGGTGGCCAAGAACGTCGTGGCGGCGGGCCTGGCGGACCGCTTTGAGCTGGAGATCGCGTACGGCATCGGCATCGCCGATCCGCTGTCGCTGTCCGTGGACTCGTTCGGGACGGGCAGGGTGGACGACGCCCGCATCCTGGCGCTCGTGAAGCATCACTTCGACCTGCGCCCCGCCGCGATCATCCGGGCGCTGAACCTGCTCCGGCCCATCTACCGGCAGACCGCCTCGTACGGCCACTTCGGCCGCGACGACCTCGACCTGCCGTGGGAGCGGACCGACCGGGCCGCCGCCCTCGCCGCGGACGCAGGCCTGCCCGAACCGAACCTGGGCTGACCCCGAGCGACGCGGCGACAAACACCGCCGGTCACCGCACCGCAGGTTCACCGCATCGGCAGATCGCCGGTTCGGCCATCCCGGGCCCCTACAATGCCCCGATGTACGTCGTGATCATGGCCGGTGGTGGTGGGACCCGGCTCCGCCCGCTCAGCACTGCGGCCCGGCCCAAGCCATTCCTCCCCCTCCTCCCGACGGGCGAAACCCTGCTCGAGCGGACCGTCGCACGCCTGCGCGGGCCGGAGCTGGACCTGTCGGACGCCGACATCTGCGTGGTGGCGTCGGCAGCCTACGAGACACTCGTCCGTCGCCAGGTCCCGGGGATCGCCGTGGTCGTGGAGCCGGAGGGTCGCAACACGGCCGCCGCGATCGCGCTGGCGACCCTCGCCGTGGAACGCGACGACGGCGACGTCATGGTGGTCCTGCCGGCCGACCACCGGATCGACCCGCAGCGGGAGAGCCTGTTCCGCTCCGTGCTGCGTGCGGCTGCCGATGGGCTGGCGACGGGAGCCTTCGGCCTGGAGTCGCCGCTCGTCACCCTGGGCATCCGGCCCACGCACCCCTCCACGCAGTACGGCTACCTGGTGCCGCGGGTGGAGGCCGGCGAGGACGTGGCGGGCCTTCGCGCCTACCCGCTGGCCGCATTCCGTGAGAAGCCCGGCCCGGCGGACGCGGAGGCCCTGGTGGCCTCGCCCGGCGTGGCCTGGAACGCGGGCATGTTCCTGTGGCGGCGGCGGGCGATCCGCGCGGCCCTGGAGCGTCACGCGGCCGATGTGCTCGCAGGTGTCGCGGACGGGCTTGCCTCGGGCGACCTCGCGGCGGCCTACCCGCGACTGCCCTCGCGCTCGATCGACTACGCCGTGATGGAGCCGGCGGGCGCGGCGGGAGAGGTCGTGATGGCCGGCCTCGACGTCGGCTGGAGCGACATCGGGACCTGGCCGGCGCTGCTCGAGGTGCTCGGCGCGCCGGGCGTGGACGGCGCCGTCGTCGAGGCGGGCGAGACGATCGATGCGATTGCCGGGGACCTGCTCGTCGAACGGGGTCGCGACGGGCTGGTCGTCCGCGAGGGGGTAGGTAAGATGGTCGCCCTCGACCCCATCGCCCACCTGCGCCGAGCCCGCGCCGCACGACCGCTCGTGCAGGCCCTCCTTGACCGGTGTGCAGCAGCGGAGACTCGCACGTGACGAAGCCGGCGGAGGCGCTCACCCCCACCAACATCGTGTTCGGTACCGACGGCTGGCGGGCCCGGGTCGCGGACGAGTACACGTTCGAGAACGTGCGCCGCTGTGCCGACGGGGTTGCGCGCTACGTGGTGGGCATGGGCGCGCAGGCGAAGGGTGTCGTCCTCGCCTATGACCGGCGGTTCGCCTCGGAGCACTTCGCCGCCGCCGCGGCCGAAGTCCTGCTTGCGCACGACATTCCCGTGGCGATCAGCAAGACCGCCGTCCCGACCCAGATGAGCTCCTACGAGGTGATCCAGCGGGGTGCCGCGGCCGGCGTCGTCATCACCGCCTCGCACAACCCCTGGACGGACAACGGGTTCAAGATCAAGGCGCCGTCAGGAGCCGCGGCCGGGGCTGACATCCTCTCAGTCGTGGAGGCGGGAATCGCCGCCAACGCCGGCACGGCCATCGAGCGGCGGCCATTCGCGGATGCCGAGGCTGCCGGTCTCGTCGAGTGGTTCGATCCGTTCGACGGCTACGAGCGGTTCGTGCGGGGGACGCTCGACCTTGACGAGCTCCGGGCCGCGGACGCCTCCATCCTGGTCGAGCCGCTCTACGGGTCCGGCTCCGGCTGGATCCCCAGGCTCCTTTCCGGAGGCCGGATCCGCGTCACCGAGATCCACAACGAGCGCAACCCGTACTTCGGCGGGGTGAACCCGGAGCCGATCCGCCCACACGTGGACGAGGCGCTCGCGAAGATCGCGGCCGGTGGCTACGACCTCGGCCTGTTGCTCGACGGCGACGCGGATCGGGCCGGCGCGGCCGACGAGCGGGGCACGTTCCTCCACCAGCTGGAGGTCACGGGGCTGCTGATGTACTACCTGGCCGAGCACCGCGGCCTGCGCGAGCCGGTCGTCGTCTCGGTCAACAACACGTCGACGGCGGCGCATCTCGGGCAGCACTACGGCATCGAGACCCACGAGGTCCCGGTCGGTTTCAAGTTCATCGGCCCGCGGATGATCGAGACGGGCGCGATGATGGGCGCCGAGGAGTCCGGTGGCTACGGCTTCGGGATGCACCTGCCCGAGCGTGACGGGATCTACGCGGACCTGCTGCTCCTGGACCTGTTCCTCAAGGAGCGAGCGCGCGGCAACTGGCCGGTCTCGCGTGCGGTTGAGCTGTTCCACGAGCTGGCCGGGCCGTCGTTCTACCGCCGCATCGACGTCCACTTCGACCGGCCCACGTACGACGCCGTCAAGGCGCGCGTGCTGGGCGAGCTCCGGGACCAGCCGCCCGCAGACCTCGCGGGCGAGGCCATCGTCCGGACGCAGGTCCTGTCCACGAACGACGGCTTCAAGTGGTTCCTCGCCGACGGGTCGTGGCTCCTGGTCCGAGCGAGCGGCACCGAGCCGCTGGTCCGGGTCTACACGGAGGCCAGCTCGCCGGGTCTCCGGGACGAGCTGGTCCTCACCGGCGAGCGGGTGGTCCGCGGCGGCTGAGATTCGCGCGAAACGGGACGATTTGCGGGGCTGACCGCCGGGACCCGGGGGTGTAGGCTTCAGGGGCAGCGACCGCCATCACCGGCCAGCGGTTCCGGCCGGACGGCGGCCCTCGTGGACGCCCGCGACGGGCGACTGGAGGTAGATCGGCGATGCACTCCTCTCTCATCGGCAAGGTCGAGAAGGCGAATCGCTACGCTCGTGAGCTGGACCGCATCTCCCTCGAGCGTGTCGCCCTGACGTTCCGCGGTGACAATGACACCCATCACGTCAGCCTCGATGCCGGCCAGTGGCATTGCACCTGCCACTACTTCGAGAGCTGGGGTTCCTGTGTCCACCTGCTCGCGCTGCAGAAGATCTTCGGCGTGATGCTCTCCGAGGAGGCGCAGGTCTCGATCTTCAACGCCACGGCGGTGGGCGCCCTGGCCTGAGGACCGCTGCCCCGACGGGGCCCCGACACGGTTCATCACGATGCCGCCGGCCGCCGGCGGCATCGCGGATTCCAGCCTTCACGGAGCGACCTCGAGACGCCAGTAGTAGGCGCATCGATCGCCGCCGGTGAACCGGGTGTCCACCTGCAGGCTCCAGGTACCCGGCTGGTCGGGACCCTCCAGCACCACTGGCCCGGCGTCACCCT
The DNA here is from genome assembly GCA_963754485.1 of uncultured Chloroflexia bacterium. GTDB lineage: Bacteria > Chloroflexota > Limnocylindria > Limnocylindrales > CSP1-4 > CAIXZV01. Next base: position 66,253 of record CAVWFY010000016.1, read on the forward strand.
GTTCGAACCCGGCGACGGCGCCGGCGGTGCCGTCCTTGATGGGCGCCCAACGTGCCGTCCAGCTCTCGACGAGCACCGGCGGGGCGAACGTCACCGAGTACGGACCGGCGTCGCTGACCGCCTTGCCGGCCGGCGGCACCAGCCACGGCGCGTCCGAGCCCATGCCCTGCCAGGAGAAGCTGCCGAGCTCGCCCGGGATCGAAACCCTGCCGATTGGCGTGAGCGTCGCCGCCGGGGGACCGGGGATCTCCGTCGGCCGCGGCGTGGTGGCCCCGGCCGGCGCGGCCGTGACGGTGGGCACGATCGTGAGGGCGGGGATGGGAGTCGACGGGTCTGCTGAGGCGGCGGGCGTGGGGGAGGCGGGGAGGCCGCTCGTGCAGCCCGCCACCAGGACTGCCACGAGCAACCCAAGGCACGGGACAGATCCAAACCTGCGACGGACGCAGGGCACGGGGACGGGCTGCGACGACACGGGACGACCTCCTGCTACGAGTGGGTGCTCACTGAGCGGGAACGGGGATGGACTGGGGACAGATGCCCGTGGTGCAGGCCGCGCTGACGGTCACGGAGATGGCCGCCGACGATGAGCTGCGCAGCCCCTCCGAGGATGGCTTCCGGAACAGCGCCCGGAGGTCCGACGTCGTGCGCATCACGAGGCCGGCCGAGTACGTGCCCGCGGTCGAGCCCGGGACCATCGTCAGGACATCGGTCCAGACCGATCCCGTCCGCTGCTGCAGGACGACCGTCCGTCCGCTGACCGCGTTGTTCGACAGCTTCCCGGTCCCGGCGCTGCCCAGCGTCGCCGTGAACGTCACCACCGACCCGGCCACGACCGAGGTCCGCGTCGCCGTCATCGAAAGGTGCGTTGGAACGTCCAGGCAGGTGCTGTAGAGGGTGCTGGAGCTCGGGACGTCGTAGACCTGCTGGAGCGTCGCGATGTCGCAGCGCCCGAAGACATGGGCGTTGTAGAACTCCCTGGGCTTGGCCCGGGAGTACGTCTGGACCACGGCGTCGCCGTAGTCGCTGTCATCGGGAAGGTTGACGTGGTGGTCCAGCCCCAGGACGTGGCCCAGCTCGTCGAGGGTGATGTTCCCGGCGTCGAAGCAGCCGTTGGGGCGGTCCGTGGCCTCGCACCAGCGCAGCGTGCCCCAATCGAAGCGGTGGCCGTTCTCCCGGAGATAGATCGCGAACCAGTTCGGGGCATCCCGCCGGAAGCAGGCCAGGCCATTGACGCCGCACGGGACGTCGACGCCGTACGAGATCGAGTTCGACCCGCCCGCGTTGTAGGCGAAGGTGGGCGCCATGCTCTTGCGCGAGGCGTTGGCGTCGGCGGCGGCGGCGTTGATCGCGGTCTTGATCGCGGTCGTCGGCACGGCAGCGGCGCCCCAGCGGTACGCCAGCACCTGGTTCTGGTTGAAGGGACCGCCCATGAACGGGTCCGGTGTGGCCGCGAGGGCCGGCACCACGCCACCGAGGGTGACGACGAGCGCAAGGACGAACGCGGCGATCGAGGAGAACCGACTGGTCATCGTGAAGCCTCCGCCAGGTCCGCGGACGAGCCGCTGATCGGATCGAATGCACGCATCGTGGTTGGGGCCGGGCGCCCTCGTGGCGCAAGCGCCACGCGTCCCGGCGGTGCCTCCGCACCGGCCGTTGCCGTCGAGCCCGCGCGCAGCGGGGCTCCACCGGCCTCCTGGGCGGCGACCTGCCAGCCCGTTGCGACCCCGAGGACCGCGACGCGATCACCGGCGGCCTCGTAGATGAGGTTCGCCTCCGCGGGACCGCCGAGAACGGCCGGGCCGGCATCCTCGGCCAGCATCGTCCGCCGGCCGGTGACGAGGTCGATGGCATCGACCGGGCAGGGAAGCCCCGGACAGGCCGCGCGGACCACGAGGCTGTCGCCCGTCACGCCGAGCGCCGGGCCGGTGCCTCGAACGTGGTCGATCTTGCCGGTCGAGGGATCGAGCACCCGGACACGGCATACGTCCATCGCACACGACGACACGACGAGCCGCCCGTCCGCCGCGACCACCAGGTCCGTGGCGAACGTGGGACCCAGCTCCCGGTCCGGTCCCAGTCCGTCAAGCACGCGGACCGCCGGCCCGCCGATCGTCCGCCGCCAGATCCCGAGGTCTGCCCGGGTAGCCCGGTCCACGCGGTGCTCGACGATCGAGCGCCCGTCCGGGTCCAGGACGGCGCTCCTGATCACGGCCGGCTCATCGGCCACGGCCGTCGCACAGCCATGGGCCGGGTCCAGCAGGCGCAGCCGCGAGACCGAACCGTCGTCCTCGCCCGCCAGGACGAGGCCGCCCACCGGCCCCGAGGCGAACGACTCCGGCGCCAGGTCCAGGTGCCGTGACGGCCGCCCGGCGATGCCCGCCGTGAGGCGTTGTGCCGCCAGCGTGCCCGCGCGATCGAGCACGGGGTCCAGTCGATACCAGGCGCCCAACCCGGGCGGTCCGCCCGTGTCCGCCTCGGTGCACGGGGGAGGGTCCCACGCCGGGCTAGCGCCCGCGCCGGACACCGCCCGGCCCGGGCCAAGGGCACCGGCCGCGATCACCACCACCAGGGGAACGAGTCTCAGCCATCGCAGCGACTCCATGAGCATGTACCTCCTCCGGCGGGGTTGTCGGTTGGCGGGAGGAGGGCGAGGTGGCCATGGTGACCGTGACCAATTACCCGCCGCTTACATGGGACCGGGTGCTACGCTGCCGCAGTCAACAGGACCCTCGGGTCCCTGCAGAACCGACGCGGTTTGGTCGCGAAGCCGGTGTGATTCCGGCACAGTCCCGCTACGGTGACCGCCCCCTGGGGCGGAAGTCCGGTCGCCGACCTGCCGTCGCCGCTCGAACCTTCGAGAGAAAGGTCAGGCGCAACCGTGCGATCCACCGCCTGACCCCTGCTTCGTGCCCCGAAGCGAGGGGTCTACTGTTTTCAACCCGAGTCGGAGTTCCCGTGGACGCACGCCCCACCCGCCCCTTCCTTGTCATGGCCGGCCTGCTGCTGGCCGTCGTGCTCGCCGCCTGCTCGGCAGCCCCCGCCGCGACCCTCACCCCGGCGCCCGCCAGCCCCATCCCGTCGGCGGTCCCCGCCAACGTGGTCTCCACGGAGGCTCCCACGGCGGCGCCAACCGCGACACCCCTCTTCCCGGTCGAGCTGGCCGACGACGAGGGCGGTTCCGCCACCATCCCGGCCGAGCCCATGAAGATCGTGTCCCTCACCCCCGCCGCGACCGAGACGCTGTTCGAGCTCGGCGTGGGCGACCGCATCGTCGGCAAGGTGGAGGACTTCACCCCGTACCCCGAGGCTGCTGCCGCCGTCCCTGACGTCGCCAGGTTCGGCTCGGTCGACGTCGAGAAGATCGTCTCCCTGGGCGCGGACCTCGTGATCGCCGGCGGCAACAACTTCAACCCGCCCGAGTCCATCAAGCAGCTGCGCGACCTGGGTGTCCCGGTCCTGGTCGTCTTCGCGCCCGATGTCGCCGGCGCGAAGAAGGACATCGAGCTGATCGGCCGCGCCGTGGGCAGGCCCGACGAGGCGGCCGCGATGAATGCGTCCATCCAGCAGGCGTTCGACGACGTCGCCACGGCGACAGCGGACCAGGCGCCCGTCCGCACCTACTACGAGCTCGATGCGTCGTCGGGCTACTTCGGCCCGGCGCCGGACTACTTCGGCACCGAGATGATCGAGGTCGCCGGCGGCGAGCCGCTGACCAGTGGCACGAACGGCGTGTACCAGATCGGGGCGGAGCAGATCCTGGCCTTCGACCCGGAGGTCATCCTGCTCGGCGATGCGGCCTACGGCGTCACTCCCGAGCAGGTCGGGGCGCGCCCCGGCTGGGACACGCTGACGGCGGTCAAGAACGGCGACGTCCGGCCGATCGACGACGTCATCGTCACGCGGCCAGGTCCTCGCCTCGCCGAGGGCATCCGGGCGCTCGCCGTCGCGATCAACCCCGGCCTCGTCCTCCCCTCACCGGCGCCGTAGCCGCCGCCACCCATGACGACCACCCCCGTCCCCGCGGGCGCCCGGCACCGGGCGGTCATCGCCGCCCCAACGCGCCTCGGGCGTGCGGGCTGGCTCGCGGTGGCGGGGGTCATCTCGCTGTTGGTCGTGCTCGTGGGCGGGATTGTCCTGGGATCCGTGGACCTGGCGCCGTCAACGACGGTCGCGATCCTCGCCAAGCGGTTCCTCGGCCTGGACCTCGGCCTCACCTGGGCCGCCACCGCCGAGGCGATCGTGATCGACCTGCGGCTGCCGCGTGTGCTGACGGCGATGGTCGTCGGGACCGGGCTGGCCGTGGCCGGGGCGACGTTCCAGGCCCTGCTGCGCAACCCCCTCGCGGACCCCTACGTGCTGGGCACCGCGTCCGGGGCGGCGCTGGGGGCCGCGATCGCCGTCCTCATCCCGGTCCGCACGCTGTTCCTCCAGTTCGGCCTGGTCAACATCCTGGCCTTCGCCGGGGCGCTGCTGTCGGTCACCGTCGTGTACAAGCTCTCGCGCAAGAGTTCGCTCTCCCCGTTGACGTCGCTCCTGCTCACCGGCTATGCGGTCGGATCCCTGCTGTCGGCTGGGCTCGCGATGGCGATGTACCTCTCGGGCACAGGCCTGCGCCAGATCTTCAGCTTCCTCCTCGGTGGCTTCGACGGGACGTCCTGGGACCGGCTGGCGGTGGCGGCGCCGCTGATCATCGGGGGGACGCTCGCGATCCTGCTCCGCGCGCGCTCGCTGAATGGGTTCCTCCTGGGCGAGGAGGCGGCGGCCCACCTGGGCGTGGACGTCAAGCGGGAGCGGGTGATCCTGATCGGGCTCGCCTCGCTGGTCACGGCGGCCGGCGTCGCGATCGCCGGGCTCATCGGGTTCGTCGGGCTCGTGGTGCCGCACTTCGTGCGCATGCTCGTGGGCCCCAACGCCCGCCTGGTGCTGCCGATCTCGGCGCTGTTCGGGGCCGCCTGCTGGCCGCGGCCGACGTGGTCGCGCGGATGCTCGGCGGAGTGCCCGTGGGCGTGGTCACGGCGATCATCGGAGCGCCCTTCTTCCTGCTGCTGCTGCGGCGCGCCCGCACGGGGTACGAGCTGTGAGCGGCGCCCGCACTGTTCGCCGACGGCGTGACGGTGGAGGCACGCCAGCGGGCGATCCTGCGCGACGTCTCGTTCAGCCTCGAACACGGCGAGCGCGTGGCCCTCATCGGCCCCAACGGGGCGGGCAAGTCGACGCTGCTGCGCGTGCTGGCCGGGATCCTGAGGCCGGCGGCTGGACGCGTCCTGCTCGACGACGCGCCGATCGCCACGTTCGACCGGTCGGAGGTCGCGAAACGACTCGCGGTGGTCCCGCAGCAGACAGCGCTGCCGTTCTCGATGCGGGTCGAGGAGGTCGTCGCCCTGGGCCGTCTTCCCCACGAGGCCGCCCTGCGGGGCGCCAGGCCGTCGGACCGCGCGGCCGTGGCGGCGGCGATCGACCGGGTAGGCCTGGGTCACCTGATGGGCCGCGACGCGCGCGAGCTCTCGCTGGGTGAGCGCCAGCTGGTGCTCCTGGCGCTCGCGGTCGCCCAGGCGGCACCGGTCCTGCTCCTCGACGAGCCCACGGTCCACCTCGACCTGCGCCACCAGGTGGAGGCGATGGAGCTCCTGTGCGACCTCAACGAGCGCGACGGCACGGCGCTCGTCGCCGTCCTCCACGACCTGGGCCTGGCCGCCCACTTCTTCCCGAGGCTCGTGATCATCGAGCACGGCCGGATCATCGCGGACGGCCCGCCGGCCGAGGTCCTGACCGACGAGCGGATCCGCGAGACGTTCGGCGTGGAGCCGGCGCTCGTGCGGTTGGCAGCCGGCGTCAACGGGGGCTGAGTGGGGCTGGCGGGCGGGTCCGGCGGCAGTGCGCCGACTGGGCACGGCGGTGGCATCCGCCACCGCGCTCGCCGAGTTCGGCCGCTGGATCTGTCCATCGCACCGACGTGTGCCCGACCGACCGTAGCGCCCAGCGCCGCACCGGGCGAGAATGAGCGTATGCGGATCGATGACTTCGAGCTCGAGCGGTTCTTTGCGCGGTACGAGTTCGCGGTGCGCCACCTCCTGTGCGCATCGGACGTCGAGGGCTGGCCGATGGCCGACCTGCTGGCGCTCGCGGACCCGGAGACCGCCGCCCTATGGCGGGATCTCCGCCTGGGCTACACGGAGGCGCCCGGCCACCCGCTCCTGCGCGCCGAGGTCGCGACGCTGTACGACACGATCGCCCCCGACGAGGTCCTCGTCTTCAGCGGTGCAGAGGAGGCGATCTTCGTCACGGCCAACGTCCTGCTGGGACCCGGCGACCACGCGATCGTCGCCTGGCCGGCCTACCAGAGCCTCCACGAGGTAGCCCGCGCGACCGGCGCGTCGGTGACCCTGCACGAGCTTCCGGGAGCAGAACCGCTGGGCCATCGACGTGGACGTCCTCCGCTCCCAGGTCACGCCCCGGACGAAGCTCATCGTCCTCAACGTTCCCAACAACCCTACGGGCTACGTCCCGGATGCCGCCACGTACCGGGCCGTCGCCGACATCGCCGCCGATTGCGGTGCCACGCTCCTGTGCGACGAGGTGTACCGATTCCTCGAGCACGACGGGGTCGACCGCCTCACGGCCGGCGCGGATCTCGGTCCCCACGGCGTCAGCCTCGGCGTGATGAGCAAGTCGTTCGCGCTGGCCGGCCTGCGCATCGGCTGGCTGGCCACGCACAACGCTTCGCTGCTGGATCGCGCCACCAGGTTCAAGGACTACACGACGATCTGCGCCTCGGCGCCGGCCGAGATCCTGTCGCTGATCGCGTTGCGGGCCCGAGAACGGGTCCTGGCACGCTCCCGCGCGATCGTCGAGGGGAACCTCGCCCTGCTCGACGCCTTCTTCGAGCGGCGTGCCGGCCAGGTCTCGTGGGTTCGTCCGCGCGGGGGTCCGGTCGGCTTCCCGCGGCTCACCGCCGCCACGCCCGTGGACCGCTTCGCCCAGGGCCTGCTGGAGGCCGAGGGCGTCCTGATCGCGCCCGCCTCGATCTTCGGCCACCCCGGCAACAACTTCCGCCTCGGCTTCGGGCGATCCGACCTCCCGGTCGCGCTCGCGGGTCTCGAGGCGTTCCTCGACCGCACCCTGGGGCCCGGGTCCTGAGGGCACCGGCCGGACGTGACGCCGGGTGCCGCCGCCGACCGGCCCCCGACCCGGCGACCACCGGCCCATCGAAGCGGCCCCGTCCGGCCCTCCGGCCCGGACGGTTGCCCGGGGCATCCTCGGGGTGCGTCCATCGCACGGAGTCCTGACATGCCTTCTCGCGCGCCCAGTCGCGCCCTAGCCCGCCTCCTGTCCGCCGCCGTGGCGGCGCTCGTGCTCTCCCCGGTCCTTGCCGGCTGCGGCGCCCTGCCTGGCGCGTCCGAGGCCGCGGGCCTCGTGGGCGAGGGCGACGTCCAGACCGAGATCCGCGACCTGCCGCCGTTCACCCGCGTGAGTGTGGCCGCCGGTATGAGGGTCATCATCGGCGCGAACGCCGAGCAGCAGGTCAAGGTTGCCGCCCAGTCCAACGTGCTCCCGGCGATCAGGACCGAGGTCGTCGAGGGCCAGCTCATCGTCACGCTGAAGGCGGAGGGCGGTGTCACCACCACCAAGCCGATGTCGCTCACCGTCGAGATCCCGGTGCTCGAGTCGGTCGCCCTCTCCGCGGGCTCGGTCGGGTACGTCGAGCACACCGGCGGCGAGCTGAAGCTCGACGTCTCGGGCGGGGCCGAGGTCACGGGCATCGGCACCACCCCCGATCTGCGGCTGACCGCCACGACCGGGGCGCACGCGAAGCTGGGCGAACTCGTCGCGCAGGTCGCGGAGATCTCGATCAACGACGGGGCGACGGCGGAGCTCAACGTTGTGACCTCGCTGACCGGCGTGGCCGATGGCGGCTCTACGGTCATCCTCACGAGCAAGCCCGCGACCGTTGACGTCGCGACGACGTCCGGCGCGACCGTCCAGGGCGGCTGACCGCCGGTCGCACGCCCCTCCGGGCGTCAGGGAACCTTCAGACCCGGGTCGGGCGTGCGAACGCGTCCTCGAAGTTGCCCATCCCGGCGGAGAAGCGGCCCATTCCGGCGGCGGGGACGGCGCCGGGGTACGGGCCGCCGCCGCTCACTCGCGCTTGCGTGGGAGGTCGAGGAACGGCAGCTCCACGACGCGGGCGGTGACGCGACCACGGCGGCCCTCGACCGACCACTCCACCTGGAGCTTCGTGCCCACGCGCTCGTAGCGGGCCGGCACGAACGCCAGGGCGAGCGCCTGCTTCAGGATCGGGCTCCAGCCGTGAGAGGTCGCCTTGCCCACCTGGCGCCCGTCGGCGAAGACCGGGACCGGCGAGCGGTCCACGTAGGGGCTGATGGCCGGCGGCAGGCCCTGGGCGTCGAACATGCCCTCGATGTCGTACCAGTCGAGCAGGAGCCCGACCAGGCGGCGGGCCGGGCCGCCCGCGGCGACCTCGGCCTGGAGGGCGCGGCGGCCGACATAGTCGCCCTTGTCGAAGCTGACGAGCTTCCCGAGACCGATCTCGAACGGGCTGTAGTTCTGGTCCGGGTTCATGGCGTGGCGCGCGGACGTGTAGTCCACCTCGAGCATGACCATCCCGGCCTCGAGTCGGACGACGTCGAGGGCCTGGATGCCCGCTGGCCGGATGGCGTAGGCCTTGCCAGCCGCGAACAGCGCGTCCCAGGCGTCCGTGGCGGCCTCGGCCGGGATCCACAGCTCGTACCCCAGATCGCCGGTGTAGCCGGTGCGGCTGACGTCGATCGCCACCCCGCCGACCTGGCTCGCGCGACGGCGGAAGTAGCCGAGGTCCGCGAAGCTCTCGCCGGTGGCCGCCTCAAGGACGGCCCGGCTGTACGGGCCCTGGAGGGCGAGCGCCGCGACTGACTCCGTCACGTCCTCGATCTCCACGTCGAGCCCGGCGGCGTTCTGGGTGAGCCAGCGGTACTGCGGGTCGGCCGCGGTCCAGCGGAGCTCCTCCTCGCCGACGCGGTGCACGGTGCCGTCGTCGATGACCTTGCCGTGCTCGTCGCACCAGGGCGTGTAGTAGACCTGCCCCACCTTCATCCGCGTCGCGTCGCGGGTGATGACGCGGTCGGCCAGGCGGAGCGCGTCCGGCCCGGTGACGCGGTACTTGTACAGCGGGCTGACGTCGATGACGGCGGCGGCTTCCCGGATCGCGTTGTACTCGATGTCGTGGAAGTCGGCGTACACGGACGAGGCGAAGTAGCCCGCCCACTCCCGCCACTGCATCTTCCGGTTCAGGGGCGCAGTGCGGGGATGGAACGCGGTGCCGACGCTCACGGGGCTCCTCCTGGTGGTGACCGCCTGAGTATGCATGAGATGTATGCAGGCTGGATGGCAGCCCAGATCGCGTCAGCTGCGGGTCACAAGCGCGCGACACCCCGTCGCGGCGACCACACCGCCGGCGAACGAGACCAGGAGTCCGGCCGCCGTCGTCATGCCCTCGCCACTCCCCGTGGTCACCGCCGCGATGGCGCCCAGCGTGCTGATCCCCAGGACGGCGAACAGGCCTCCCCACGCCGCCGGGCGCGCCCTGGGATGGTCCGGGCGGAGCAGGATGAAGAAGCCGATGGCAACGGCGATCACCGAGAGCACGAGGGTGACGATCCCGGCCGTCGACGCCACGCCCGCGACGGTCGTGCCGCCGGCCACGTCAAACCAGGGGAACAGCGTTCCGACGGCCGCGACCGCGCCGCCAACGATGAGGGCGCCCGTGCCCCCCCGCAGGCGGCGGCCGACGGTGTCGGTCGAGTTGAACGCCAAGGTGGGGGCCGGCGTCTTGGCGACCGGCGCGCTGGCGGCGCGTCGCGCCTGCTTGTTGCTCATGGGATGGGACCGTACGCGAGGGACCCCGGGTGCGCAAGCGGAGACGCGGCTTGACCTGCCACGCGTCAGGCGCGCTGGTCCAGGACAAGCTCCGCGAGGGCCCTGCGCTCCTTGGCCGACGGCGCGTCGGCGGGGTGGCCCAGGGGCGTGAACGCCCAGGGGACGACGTCCTGCGGCAGGCCGAGGACCTCGCGGGCGGCAGCCGGATCGAAGGCGGCGACCCAGCAGGTGCCGAGCCCTTCGTCGGCCGCCGCCAGGATGAGGTGCGTCATTGCGATCGTCGCGTCCACCCCGGCCGCCGACCAGCCGTCAGAGGCGCGGACCCAGCCCTCGGCCGGGACGGCGCACACGGCGAGGACGAGCGGCGCCTGGACGAACCAGCCGCGGTCGTAGACCTGGCGGAGCTCGGCCTCCCGGCCCTCGGTTGCGAGCACGATCACGCGGAATGCCTGGCGGTTGGCGGCGGTCGGTGCCAGCCGCACCGCCTCGAGGATCCGTGCCAAGGCCGCCTCGTCGACCGGTGCCGGGTCGTACGCCCGCGCGCTGTACCTCGTCCTGACCAGCTCACGGAACTCCATCGACCGACCCTCCTGCACCCCGAACGCCTGTTGGGGTCACGACGGCACGGTAGCAGGCAACGTCGCCGGCGGGGGCCCAGCCGTAACGCTCCCGCGATCACGCCGCCCCGACCCGCCCCGCACGTCTCAGAGCAGCCGGACTGGAACCGTGGGGGACTCCATGCGCTCGTCGAAGGTGGCGATGGCGTCGCACCGCGCATGCTCGGCCGCGGCGGCGATGATGGCGTCCGGGATGCGGCGGGCAGAGGCGCGGAGTGACCAGCGGATGGCGGCCACGGTTGCGCCCTGGTCGGCGTCGACCAGCTCGACGCGGTCGCGGGTCAGGAAGCTGATCAGGCCCTCGCCCAGCCGCGGGTTCGTGACGCCATAGGTCGTCCGCAGGACGTGGACAAGCTCCAGCAGCGCGGTCGTCGAGACGACCAGCCTCGCGTCGCTGTCGAAGAGGCGTGCTGCCGCCAGCGCCCGCGGCGGGTCATCCTCGGCGAAGTAGCGGATGAGGACGCTCGTATCGCAGTAGACCCGGGACGGCATCAGCGGTCCCCGGCGTGACGAAGGCTGTCCTCGGCGAGGACCTCCATGATCTCCTCGACTCGGGCCGCCCAGGCGCGGTCCTTGACCTCCTGCCAGTCCGTGATCGGGGGCAGATCGGGCCTGCGGAAGATCCCGAGCATGGATTCCCGGTGTGGGGCCGGCATGAAGTCGACCACGAGGCGCCCGCCCTCCGCGCGCTCGATCGCCCGGTCGCCTGGCTTGATCCCCAGCTCATCCCTGACGGCCTTGTCGATCGTGATCTGGTACCGCTCGCCCACGACGTTTGTCATACGGAACGCCTCACATAGGAAGATCGCCCTCGAGTATGACGACGGGAGGCCGTGATGACAACCGGCGCAGCGGTGCCAGGCGGTGCCCGCCGGAGCCGCGCCTCAGGCAGCCGTCTGCCCGTAGGCAAGGACCGGGACGCCCTGGCCCTCGAAGTCGCGCGGGTTGCGCGTAACGATGGTCGCGTCGAGGCTCCACGCGACACCGGCGATGATGGCGTCGCCGAGATGACGGCGGCTCGTCCGTCCGCGCCGACGACGGAACTCCGCTGCCCATCGCGCCGCCTCTGGAGTCGTCGAGACGTATTCGAGCGCCTGGACCAGTCGCTCGATCACGGCCAGTTCATCGCCCGAGCCGCTCGAGAGCGCCTCGACGACTGCGGCGTCGCAGGTGTAGATGTCCCCGGTCTCGCCGAAGAGATCGAGGAGAAGTTGATCCGCCCCGAAGCGGCTCAGCGCATGATCGATGAGGACGGTCGTGTCGAGGAGATAGCGCATCACGGGCTACCAGTCTTCTCCGTAGAGCATGCGATCCCGTTCCGAGCTGTCGCGCAGCTCGCGCAGGATGCGATCCGTCTCCTCCGGCGTCTCGCCCCAGGTCTTCGAGCCCTTGAGGGCGCCCGCCGTCTCCCGGATGACCCTGATCGCGTTGTCCCGGCGGACCTGCTTGGCGACGACGTCCGAGATGTACGCGCTGCGACCCCGTGGCCCCGCCACCTCGTCCACCAGTGCGAGGACCTCCTCGGGGATGGTGATGTTCGTCCGCACCAGCGCCATCGTGTGCACTCCAATGTGAAAGTCTCGGCACACACGATAGCACACACGCCACCCAGCCCGACCGTCGGCTAGACTGCATCAATTCGATGCAGGCTGGATAGCGGCCGCCACCGGTGGTCGCGCAGGTCCCGACTGGAGGGTGGGCGTGCCGCAACGCTACGACGCGGTGATCATCGGCGGGGGGCACAACGGCCTCATCTCCGCCGCGTACCTGGCACGCGCCGGGCTCAAGACGCTGGTCCTGGAACGCCGGTACGTCCTGGGCGGCGCGGCGGTCACCGAGGAGATCGTCCCGGGCTTCCGCTTCTCGGTCGCCAGCTACGTCGTGAGCCTGCTGCGGCCCGAGATCATCCGGGACCTGGACCTGCCCAAGTACGGCCTGGACATCCTGCCGCTCGACGGCACATTCACGCCGCTCCGCCCCGGCGAAGGCCCCAAGGGCGGCGGCGGCGACTACCTGTGGCGCGTCAACGACCACGGCCGGACCGTCCGGGAGCTGCGCCGCTGGAGCAAGAGCGACGCGGAGGCCTACGAGGAGTACGGCCAGCTCATGGTGGAGATGGCCCGTTTCATCAAGCCGATCCTCGGAATCGTGCCCGCGGACCCCACCGACAACGACCCACGCCCGCTGATGCCGCTGGCCAGCCTCGCCCGTCGCTTCGCCCAGCTGCCGGAGCGCCAGCAGGCGGTCTTCGTCCAGCTGATGACGATGTCGGCCAAGGACTTCCTGGACCAGTGGTTCGAGACCGATCCCCTCAAGGCCACGATGTCGGCGTCCGGCATCATCGGGACCTACCAGGGCATCCGCTCGCCCGGGACGGCCTACGTCCTGCTCCACCACTACATGGGTGAGATCGACGGCGCCTTCCGGGCCTGGGGCATCCCCAAGGGCGGCACCGGCGGCGTGTCCTACTCGATCGCCCGCGCCGCGCAAGCGCTGGGCGCCGAGATCCGCACCGAGGCGCCCGTCGCCCGGATCATCGTCAAGAACGGCCGCGCCACCGGTGTCGCGCTCGAGTCGGGCGAGGAGATCGAGGCATCGGTCGTCCTGGCGTCCACCGACGCGAAGGTCACCTTCCTCGACCTGCTGGAGCCGGGCAGCCTGGACCCCGAGTTCGAGCAGGAGATCCGCCGCTTCAAGTTCCGGGGCAGCTCGGGCAAGGTCAACCTCGCCGTCGACCGGCTGCCCGACTTCACCTGCCTGCCCGGCGAGGGCGAGCACCTGCGCGGCGCAATCTCGTTCAGCCCGACGACGCGCGAGATGGAGCAGGCCTACGACGACGCGAAGTACGGCCACTGGAGCAACAAGCCGTACATCGACATGATCATCCCGACCCTGGTGGACCCGGGGATGGCACCTCCCGGCAAGCACGTCATCAGCTGCTTCGTCCAGTACGCGCCGTACAAGCTGGCGCCCGGGCTGGGGACGTGGGACGACAACCGGGAGGCGTTCGGCGACGCGGTCATCAACCGCATCAGCGAGTTCGCGCCAAACATCAAGGACATCATCATCGGCCGCCAGGTCCTCACCCCGCTCGATATCGAGCGGACGATGGGCCTGACGGAGGGGAACATCTTCCAGGGCGAGCTCAGCCTGGAGCAGCTGTTCTTCAACCGGCCGGTCCCGGGCTACGCCCGCTTCAAGACGCCCGTGCAGGACCTCTGGCTCTCGGGTTCGTCGACCCACCCGGGCGGCGGCCTGATGGGCGCCAACGGCCGCCTGGCCGCGCTCGAGGTCCTCAAGTCCCGCGGCCGGAAGGTGGCCTGACGATGACTGACACGATGAACACGTACGACGCGATCGTCGTCGGGGCCGGCCACAACGGCCTGACTGCCGCTGCGTACATGGCCAGGGCGGGCCTCCAGGTCCTGGTCCTCGAGGCCCGTGGGATCGTGGGCGGCGCCGCCGTCACCGAGGACCTGGGCGGCGCCCGGGTGCCGTCGCTCGCTCACACCGTGGGTCGGCTCAAGCCCGCTGTCGTGCGGGAGCTCGACCTGGGGAGCCACGGGCTCGCCCTCGTCGCCCCGGAGGTGCGGGTCTTCGCGCCCCAGTCCGACGGCCGCGCCGTGACCCTGTACACCGACCTCTCCCGGAGCGTCGAGGCCCTGCGCCAGTTCTCGGAGGACGACGCCACCGCCTTCGTGGAGTACGACCGGCGCGTCCGCTCGCTGTCGCGGTTCCTCGCGGATCTCGGCGACGAGGCGCCGCCGGACGTCGCTGGACCGGGTTTCGGCGACGCGCTCCTGGGCCTGCGCCTGGGCAGGGCGTTCCGCGGTCTCGGCAAGCACGACGGCCGCACGATCCTGCGTGTGCTCGCGATGGCGGCCGCGGACTTCGTGACCGAGTCGTTCGAGAGCGAGCCCATCCGCGCGACGGTCGCCTGGCGCGGTGTCCGCTACACGGCCATGGGTCCCTGGTCCGCCGGTACCACCGCCGTGCTGCTCGCCGATGCTGCCGGCAACGACGGTGGGGCCGCGGGCGAGACGGTCTATGCCAAGGGCGGCCCGTCCGCCGTGTCTGACGCGTTGGCGTCCGCCGCGCGCGCCGCGGGCGCCGAGATCCGCACCGGGGCGAAGGTGGTCGCCGTGACCACCCGTGACGGCGCCGTGACCGGTGTCGCGCTCGCGTCCGGCGAGGAGATCGCGGCCCCGGCCGTGGTGTCCGGCCTTGATCCCAAGCAGCTGCTGACGTCCCTCGTGGACCCCGTGACGGTCGGTCCGTCCATGCGCTGGCGAGCCGGCAACATCCGGACGCCAGGCACGGTGGCCAAGGTCAACCTCGTCCTGGACGGGCTGCCGGAGTTCCCGGCCGCCGAGGGTGACGCGAAGAAGCTCCGTGGCCGGATCCAGGTGGGCACGACGTCCATCGACGACGTGGAGCGCGCCTTCGACGCCTCCAAGTACGGCCTGCTGCCGGCCTCGCCGGTGCTCGAGGCGACGATCCCGTCGCTCGTGGACCCGTCGCTGGTCGCCGGCGCGCCCGATGGCACGCAGGTGATGAGCGTGCTCATGCAGTGGATGCCGCCGACCCTCTCCGCCGGGGCCTGGGCGGAGCGCCGCGACGAGGTCGGGGACCTGGCCGTCAGGACGCTCGAGACCGTCGCCCCGGGGCTGGGTTCGCGGGTGACGGCGCGCCAGGTGCTGACTCCGGCGGACCTCGAGGGCGAGTACGGCCTCAGCGGCGGCCACCCGCTCCACGCGGAGCCGGCCCTGGACTCGTTCTTCCTGTGGCGGCCGCTGCTGGGCTGGTCCCGCTACCGGATGCCGGTGGACGGGTTGTACCTGGCCGGCTCCGGCGCGCATCCTGGTGGTGGGGTGACCGCGGCCCCGGGACGCAACGCCGCGCGCGAGGTGATCGCGGACCGCAAGAAGCGGCGCAAGTAGCCGCAGGTAGTCGCGCTCGCCGCCCGGTCCCCGGCCCGGCGGCGCAGGAGGGCCTCGTGACTCAGGCGGAGGGCGTCCCGGCCGAGCCGCTCCGGTTCGGGCTGTCGCTCGCGAACTTCGACGACTTCGCGGAGGCCCGCCGGGTGGCCGATCTGGCGCGGGTGGCCGAGGACGCCGGGTGGGACGCGCTGCTCGTCTGGGACCATCTCGGATTCGTCTGGGGGACGCCGTCGGGCGACCCATGGACGCTGGTGACGGCCGCCGCGCTCGCCACGGATCGGCTGCTGGTCGGGACGGACGTCTCGGTGATCGCGCGCGAGCGGCCGATGCCCTTCGCCAGGCAGCTCACGACGATCGACCGGCTGTCCGGTGGGCGCCTGGTCCTCGGGGTCGGGATCGGCGGCGCGCCGGATGAGTACCGCAAGGCCGGCGAGCCGGTGGACGCGCGCGAGCGCGCCGCCTTGACGGACGAGATGCTGGACGTGGTCCGGGCGCTGCTGGCCGGCGAGACGGTCACCCACCGGGGCCAAGCGCTGGTCGTGGACGACGTCACCCTGGCACCCCTGCCGGTCCAGGCGCGGATCCCCGTCTGGGTTGGCGGTGGGAGTCGGGGCGCGCGCCGCCGGGCGGCACGTCACGACGGCTGGATCCCGGTCACCGTGGACGACGAGGGCCGGCCGTGCCTCACGCCGGACGACGTGCGGGCGGCGCTGGTCGAGATCAGAACGGAGCGGTTGGCGGCCGGCATCACACCGGATGCCCGGTTCGTCGTCGGCATCCACGGCGAGACGCCGGGCCCGGGCGAGGACGGGGCCGCGATCGTGCGCCCATGGGCCGAAGCCGGCGCGACGTGGTGGCTGGAGATGCTCCACGGCTGGCGCGGCTCCACCGAGGACCTGTTCGCGAGGGCAGCCGCAGGTCCTCCTCGGGGCTGAGGTCGGGCCCGGCCTGCGCGGACCTACCGCCGGTCGAGGCGTGCCTCGTCGGCGAGCCGCTCCTCCTCAGCCTGGCTGGAAACCGGCACCTCGCCCTCGCCCGCGGCCACGCCCTCGAGCGTCCAGTCCCACTCCCGCAGCTGGCGGAGCAGGCGTCGGCCCGTGAGGTCGAGGTGGATCGGCGTGACCGAGATCCGCCGGTTCACCACCGCGTCGAAGTCCGTGCCGGGCACCCGGATCCCGGATGGCGGCGGCCCACCGATCCAGTAGTAGGGGAGCCCGCGCGGGTCGAACCGGGAGATCAGCTCGTCCGAGTAGACCCGACGGCCGACGCGCGTCATCTCGAACCCGCCGCAGCGCCTCGATGGGCACGGCGGGCACGTTGACGGACAGGAGCTCGCCGCGCCGCAGGCCGTGCTCCAGGACGTTGCGCGCCACGACCGCCGCCGCCTTCGCGGCGAGTGCGAAGTCGATGTGCTCCTCGTACTCCTGGCTGATCGCGAACGCCGGGCAGTTGTTGATGACGGCCTCCATCGCCGCCGAAACCGTGCCGGAATACGTGATGTCGTCGCCCAGGTTGGCCCCGTAGTTGATGCCGGACGCGACGAGGTCGAAGCGCTCTTCGAAGAAGCCCAGGAACGACAGCGAGACGCAGTCGGTGGGGGAGCCATCCACGGAGTAGCCGGTGGAGCCGTCCGCGAGCGTCCGCTCCCGCACGCGCAGCGGCCGCATCAGGGTCTTTGTGTGGCCTACGGCGGACTGGTTCAGGTCCGGCGCCACCACGGTTACCTCGCCGATGGGGTCAAGCGCCAGCTTGAGCGCGAGCAGCCCGCGTGACTCGATGCCGTCGTCGTTGGTGACCAGGATCCGCGGCCGGCTGGTCCAGCTGCCCAGCGGCCGCCCGATGCGCTTGATCGAGCGCGGCTTGCCCCGTGGTCCGGCGACGGGCTCGCCGCGTTCCTTGTCCAGGTCGCGACGCTCGGAACGGGCGCGTTCCCGCGTCATTTCGGGGGCCTGGGCTGTCGCCTCGTCGGTGGCAGGCGCGTCCTCGCGAGGCTCGTCGCTCATACCGGAGCCTCGCCTCCGGACGAGGACGAGACGTCCGTCGGGTTGATGGCCTCCGTGATCTCAGCGGTGGTCGCCGTCGGGTGCGCCTGCAGGACCTTGGCCTCGATCACCTCGGCCACGTCGGCGTCCACGCCCGGCACGGGCTCGCGTGGCCGCCGGATCTCCCGTCCCTCGCGGGTCGCCACGCGCTGCGTCGCCCGATCAGCGACGGTCCCACGCTCGCGCGACCGCGCCACCCAGTGGAAGAACAGGGCCGAGATCACGGCCGCGATCGGGATGCCGAAGATGGCGCCGGCGATCCCCGCAATCTTGGCGCCGACGACCACCGACCCAAGCACGACGATCGGGTGGATCCCCACGGAGCCGGCCATCAGTCGTGGCTGGAGGATGTTCATGGTCACGAACCAGGCGATGCCCATGAGGATCGCCACGGGCAGCACCGGCCCGTTCGGCATGAGCATCGCCACGAGCACGGGCGGCATCCACGACACGAACGGCCCGAAGAACGGGATCATCTGGAGCACGCCGGCCGCGACGGTCGTGAGCGCCGCGTACTGCAGGCCGAAGACGATGTTGACCCCGGCGGTGAACAGGCCGAACACGACGCCCATGACCAGCTGGCTGCGGAGGAAGCCCCCGAAGGACCTGGACACGCTGACCTGGAGGACGCGTGCCTGCGGCACGAACGACGGCGGCACGAGGCGGTAGAAGAAGGCCAGGATGTCCTCGCGATCGAGGGCGATGTAGATCGAGAGGATCACGAGGATCAGGACGTTGCCGAAGATGCCGAAGCTGGCCACGGCGACGGACTGCAGCGGGTCGATGAGCTCGAGGGCCAGCTGCTGGAGATTGCGCACGATGTCCCCGGCCTGGCTCACGAGGTCCACGGCCAGCCCGAAGGTCGCGAGCCGCGTCTCGAGGTCCGCGAGGACGCTCGCCAGCTGGGTCTCGAACTGGGGCGCGTCCCGGACGAACTCGCTGATCGACGTGACCAGGGTGGCCGAGGCCTGGATGATGATCCCCAGGAGCACCGCCACGATCGCGAGGTAGACCACGATCACCGCCGCCCCCTGCGGCACCTTGGGAACCCTGGCAACCGCGTTGATCAGCGGCGCCAGCGCGAACGAGAGCAGCCAGGCCAGGAAGAACAGCAGCAGGATGTCGAAGAAGGCGTAGAAGACCGTCGCGACGTCGTTGACGACGATGAACCCGAGGGCGATGACCGCGAGAACCAGGGCCGCGTCGATCAGGCGGCGCTGGCGTTCGGTGAGGAGATCGTTGGGCATGTGCACAGCCTACGACGGCGGGAGCGCTCCGGGCACGGGCCCTAGCGCAGGCCCATCTTCGCGTGGACCTCGGCCATCGTCGCCTCGGCCATCGGCTTGAGGCGGTCGGCGCCGGCCTCGAGGATCCCGTCGACCTCGCCCGGGTTGGCCATCAGCTCCGCGTAGCGCTCGCGGGCACCGGCGTAGTGGTCGATGATCCGCTGGACCAGGAGCTTCTTCGTGTCCACGCAGCCGGTGCGGGCCGTTCGCTCGCCGTCCTGGATCTCCTCCCAGTCGTCGCCGAAGAACTGGTGGAGCCCGCAGACGTTGCAGACCTCCGGGCGGCCGGGGTCGGTGCGCAGGATCCGTTTCGTGTCGGTGACCATGCTCATGACCTGGCGCCGGATCTCGTCGGGCGAGCCCAGGATGTCGATGGTGTTGCCCACCGACTTGGACATCTTCTTGACGCCGTCCGTGCCCAGGACCACCGGGGCGCTGGTATAGACCGCCTGGGGCTCCGGAAACGTCTCGCCGTAGCGGTAGTTGAAGGCGCGCACGATCTCGCGCGACAGCTCGAGATGCGCGGCCTGGTCCTTGCCGACCGGCACCATCGACGCCTTGTAGATGACGATGTCGGCGGCCTGGAGGACCGGGTACGTGAGCAGCCCGTGGTTCACGTCGTCGGGCTGGTTCGCGATCTTGTCCTTGTAGGTGGGCGTCCGCTCCAGCCAGCTGACCGGGGTGACGGTGGCCAGGAGCCACATGAGCTCGGCATGCTCGGGGCGGTGGCTCTGGACGAACAGGGTGCAGTGCTCCGGGTCCAGCCCCAGCGCGAGCAGGCTGGCGGCCATCTCCCGGGTGCGTGTCCGCAGGAGCTGCGCGTCGTGGGTGCTGGTGAGCGCGTGATAGTCGACGATGCAGTAGATCGCCTCGTACTCGTACTGCAGCATCACGTAGTTGCGGACCGCGCCCAGGTCGTTGCCCAGGTGGACGATCCCGGACGGCTGGATGCCGGAGAAGATGCGCGGGCGAGGGGCGGGTGCCGCGCTGGGCGCCGGGGCAGGAACGAGCTCGACGGTCATCGCGAGGCAGTGTATCGGAGGGGGACCCCGGCCCGATGCACCCCCGCGGCGTCACGTTCGCTACCATCGCGCCCACATCCCTCCCCAGCTGCGAGATCCCACCGTGAGCGTTCAGCCCCTCCGCGTCGGCGTCATCGGCGCCGGCACCGTCGGCCGCGAGGTCGTGCGCGCCTTCCTCGAGCGGTCCCCGCGCCTGTCGCCCGCCGACGGCACCCCGCTCGTGCTCACCGCGGTTGCCGAGAAGTTCACGGAGCGCGCGATCGCCGGCGGGATCCCGGCCGAGCTGCTCACGGACGCCCCGGCGCACCTCGTCGCGAGCGACGAGGTGGACATCATCGTGGAGGTGATGGGCGGCGCCGAGCCGGCCCACACGCTCGTGGCCGCCGCCCTGGCCGCCGGCAAGAGCGTGGTCACGGCCAACAAGCACATCGTGGCCAACTACGGCCCGGAGCTGGAGCGCCTCGCACGCGCGTCCGGCGCGACGTTCCGCTTCGAGGCGGCGGTCGGCGGCGGGATCCCGCTGCTGGGCCCGATCGCGCAGGACCTGGCGGCGAACCGCATCTCCCGGGTGCGCGGCATCGTCAACGGGACCACCAACTACATGCTCACGGCCATGACCCGCGAGGGCCGCGACTACGCGGAGGTCCTCGCGGAGGCCCAGGCCAAGGGCTACGCCGAGGCCGACCCCACCGCGGACGTCGAGGGCCTGGACGCGCTCAACAAGCTGGTGATCCTCGCCCGGCTCGCGTTCGGCGAGTGGATCGACCCGGCCGTCGTCGGCAATCGGCCCGGTACCACCTCCGGGGTCCTGGGCCTGCCCGGCATCACCGGCGTCACCGCGGAGGACGTGGCGGCCCTGGCCCGGGAGGGCCGGGTCCTGCGCCTCATCGCCACGACCCGCCTCGCCGAGGACGGCGCCATCGAGGCCTCCGTCGTCCCGACCGCGGTCCCGGCCGACTCTCCCTTCGGGCGCTGCGACGGCGTGCTCAACCGGGTCGAGGTGGATGCGACCCCGGTGGGCCGCGTGGCCTTCGAGGGTCCCGGCGCGGGTGGTGCCGCCGCGGGCGCCGCCGTCCTGGGCGACCTCGTCTCGATCGCGCGCGGCCTGGGCTCCACGTGGGCCGGCTCGCCGGCCGCCACGGAGCTGTCCATCGCCTGGAGGTGCGGCCGGTTGCCGGCGAGTGCGTCGGCGGCACCCTCGGGCGCCTGCTACCCCGTCGGGGACTGACGGCGATGACGACGCTGCCGGCACGCCCCCGCCTCGTCGAGAAGTACCGCGAGTTCCTCCCGATCACGGACGCGACCCCGGTGGTGTCCCTGGGCGAGGGCGCGACGCCGCTCGTGGCCGCCCGCAGGCTCGGTACCGCCATCGGCGTCCCGAACCTCCACCTCAAGATCGAGGGCCAGAACCCCACCGGCTCGTTCAAGGACCGGGGCATGGTGCTGGCCGTCGCGAAGGCGATCGAGGAGGGGGCCCGGAGCGTCATCTGCGCGTCGACCGGCAACACGTCGGCATCGGCCGCCGCCTACGCCGCCGCCGCGGGCCTGGAGTGCGTCGTCGTGCTGCCGGCCGGCAAGATCGCGCTGGGCAAGCTGCTCCAGGCGCTGGTCTTCGGCGCCCGGGTGGTGTCGGTCAGCGGCAACTTCGACGAGGCGCTGCGGGTCGTCCGGGCGCTCTCGGAGCAGGACGACCATCCGATCACGCTCGTCAACTCCGTCAACCCGTTCCGGCTCGAGGGCCAGAAGACGGCCGCCTTCGAGGTCTGCGACGACCTCGGCCGCGCGCCGGACATCCTGGCGATCCCCGTCGGCAACGCCGGCAACATCAGCGCCTACTGGCGCGGCTTCCGCGAGTACCGTGACGCCGGGCGGGTCCCGACCACGCCGCGGATGTGGGGCTTCCAGGCCGCCGGGGCTGCACCCCTGGTCCTTGGCCATCCCGTTGAGGCGCCGGAGACGATCGCCACCGCGATCCGCATCGGCAACCCGGCCTCCTGGGACCTGGCGATCGGCGCGCGCGACGACTCGGGCGGTCGCATCTCGGCCGTGACCGACGAGCAGATCCTGCACGCCTACCGCGAGCTGACGCGTCTCGAGGGCGTGTTCTGCGAGCCGTCGTCGGCGGCCTCCGTGGCGGGCGTGATCGCGGCGGCGGCGGCGGGCGAGGTCGACCCGGACGCGCTCGTGGTCTGCGTCCTGACCGGCAACGGGCTCAAGGACCCCACCACCGCGGAGTCCGGGCTCTCCGTGGAGGTCCTCGAGGCCGAGCCCACGATCGCCGGCGTCAGCACGGCCCTCGGCTGGTGGTGACACCGCCGGGCAAGGTCCCGATCGCCAACCCGCCGCCGCTACCGGACGCCCCGCTGGACGAGGCGGCCTGGGCGGCGCTGGTGGGCCGGCGGCTGGTCATCGACGTCCCGGCGTCCACCGCGAACCTGGGTGCCGGTTACGACTGCCTGGGCCTCGCGCTCGATGTCTGCAACACCGTGGCCGTGCGAGGCTGTCGATGGTGACGGCGGGATCGAGCTGACGGTGACGGGCGAGGGTGAGGGCGAGCTGCCCCCGGTCGCGGTCCAACCGGTTCGTCGCCGGGCTCGAGAACGCCCTGGAGGCCTCGATCGGGCCGCGGCCGGCGTCGATCGGCTGGCGGATCGTGATGCACAACCGGATCCCGCTGGCGCGCGGCATGGGCTCGTCCGCGGCGGCATCCGTGGGTGGGGTGTTCGCCGGGCACGTGCTGGGCGGCCGGAGGCTCACCGAGCGGCAGCAGCTCCAGCTGGCCACGGCGCTCGAGGGTCACCCGGACAACGCGTCGGCGGCGCTGCTGGGCGGCTTCGTGGTATCGGCCCACCTCGACGGGCGGGTGGAGGCGGTGCGCTTCGACGCCCCGCGATGGGCTGCGGGCCGTGCTGTTCATCCCGGACCGGCGGCTGTCGACCGCGGACATGCGCCGCGTCCTCCCGGCCGAGGTCCCGCTGCGCGACGCCGTCAGCAACATGAGCCGGATCGCCATCGGCGTGGCCGGGATCGCGTCTGGACGCTTCGAGCTCCTGGCCGACCTCACCGTGGACCGGATCCACGAGCCGTACCGGTCGGTGGCCTACCCCCAGCTGCCGCGCCTGACCGGGGCGGCGCGGGCGGCGGGCGCGCTGGGCGCGTTCCTCTCCGGAGCCGGGTCCACGGTGCTCGCGTTCGTCGCGCCGGGCGCGGATGCGGCGCCGGTCGAGGCAGCGCTGGCGGAGGCCGCCGCGGCGGTGGACCTCGCCGGTCGCACCACGATCGTGGCGCCGCGGAACACGGGGCCGGAGATCGTCGCGGGAGCAGGACCCGGCTAGGGCAGGCGGACCTCGGGCGGTGCCATCCCGTCCGCCACGAACTCGTCCGGCTCGGGAGCCCCGCGGACCATGCGCACCGGCACGACTCCGCCCCAGACCGGCCAGGTCTCATCGTCCTCGTCGTCATGGTTGACATCCGAGCGCACCTTGGCCGAGGCCTCGGCGAGGTCGATCCACATGACGGACGTGGCCTTGCGCTCCTTGGCGGTCATGGGGCGCAGGGTGGCCGCGCGACCCGGGAAGAGGTGATCGATGAAGGCGTCGAGAGCGGCGTCCACCTCCGCTTCGTCCGTCACGAGATGGGCGCTGCCCAGGATCATCACGGACCGGTAGTTGACGGAGTGGTTGAAGCCCGAACGGGCGAGCACGAAGCCGTCCAGGTGCGTGATCGTGTATGCAGACGGGCTGCCCGTCGGTCGTCCGGAGCATCCGGCTGGCCGCGGAGCCATGCCAGAAGAGACGGTCGCCCTGGCGCCACACGTTGGTGGGCGTCGCATACGGCTGGCCGTCGAGGATCCAGGCCACGTGGCCCACGATCGCCTCGTCCAGGATGGCCTCGATGGTGGTGCGGTCATATTGGCCACGCTTCGGCAGCCGCCGGACCCGCGTACGGTCCGTCGGCGGGCTCGCCGGGTCGGGTGTGCCGTCTGCGTCCGGGTACTCGACAGCGTGGGGGCCAGGATCCGGGCTCACCGTCGGTACAGGATCCAGAGCGTGACGCCGGTGGGCGGCGCCGCGTAGCCATACGCGGCGTTCGGGACGCCCTGGCCGGTGGACACGGCCCCGATGTTCGCGATGCGCCAGCCGTCCGGTGCGCGGCGGGCCGCGTCCGCGGCGACCCAGTCCCACAGCGGATCGCCCATGGTGGTGTCGGCGGTGACGAGGAGCTGGTCGTCGCCGATGAGCCGTTCCTTCATCGAGCCCTCGTTGGTGTGGCGAGTGGATGGACAGCGACAGCGTACGCGCGTCGCCGGATGGCGGGAGCCCAAGCCGCGCGGCGCGGCTTGACGTCGCCCCGGACACTTCACCCATGGATGGCCTTGCGCGCTCGATCGGCGACGGGATCACCGGCCTCGTGGGCGGTGCTCTCGCGGCCATCGGCCAGGCGCTGTCAGGGATCGGGGACGCCCTGTTCACGGCGCTGCCCGCCGGAGCCCTGCCCGTCCTCGGGATCGCGCTGGTCATCGTGATCCTGTGGTGGATCATCAGGCGCTGAGGCTCGTCCGACGCTGAGGCTCCACCGCCCACCGGACACCCCTCGAACCGGCAGGCCCCGATACCATCGAACCCATGACCGCCCCCCAGCCGGCGTCCGGCTTCCCAGGCGCCGCCCGGGTTCCCGATCACGCCCTGCGGGCCGGACTCGTCGCGGGCGTCGCCTACACCCTGGTCGGCTGGCGTGCGCTCCTCATCCCGTCGCTCATCCTGTTCGTGGCGCCGGCCTTCGGCCAGGCGGACGCCGGGATGGGCGCCTACTACCTCGCGACGGCGCTGGCCTACGGCGTGGGCGCGCTGTTCGGGGGCCGTCTCATTCGCCGCTTCGGCGCCCACCTGATCCTTCCCTCGGCGGCGGCCCTGATGGCGATCGGGCTGCTGATCCAGGGGTTCACCGGCGCGTGGATCGTGTTTGCGCTGGCGGGAGTGTTCACGAGCATCGGCGCGTCCTCGGCGGACGTCGGGATCCAGGCACTGGTTCTTGATCTCTTCCCGCAGACCCGGAGCCGAGCCCTCAACCTGCTCCACGTCACCTACGGGGTCGGGGCACTCATGGCACCGCTCCTGCTCGCGGCGCTGGTGGCACTCGGCGTTCCCTGGCAATGGCTGATGACCGGGAGCGGCATCGCGATGGCCATCGCCGCCGTGGGCCTGGCCCTCACGGTCCCGCCCGATCCGGTCCTGCACGCCTCGACCGCGCACGGCGAGGCGGGGCGGGTCGCCGAGATCGCGGCGCGTGGCCGCCGCCTGCCCCTGTTCCTGCTGGTGATGGCGGTGTCGATCACCTGCTACGTCGCGGCGGAGGCGGGCGTGTCCGACTGGCTCGTCCGCTACCTCGATGCCCTGCCGATCACCCAGGCCAGCCTCGCCCTCACGCTCTTCTGGGCCGGGATCGCGTTCGGGCGGCTGGTCTTCGCCCGGATCGGGAACCGGCTGGAACCCCAGCGGAGCGCGGCCGTGCTTGCCGTTGTCGGCGGCGCGATGCTGGCGGTCGCGCTGGTGCTGCCGATCTCACCCGCGTCCCCGCTCCTGTTCGGGGCGGTGGGCCTGGCCTTCGGGCCGATCTTCCCGCTGATGGTCGCGGCTGCCGGGGCCCGCATGCCGGGCGAGTCTGCGACGGTGACCGGGACGCTGGTCTTCGCGGCGGTCGTGGGTGTTGTGATCTACCCGCCGGCGATCGGGTTCCTGTCCGACGTCATCGGGCTGCAGGCGGCGATGATGGGGACCGCGGTGATGGCCTTCGCGTGCGGGGCGGCGGCGTGGGCGGCGATCCGCGTGCGCGGGTAGGTGCCGGGACGGCCACGCCGGCGTCCGGGTTCGCGCCGGCGTCCGGGTCAGCCCTCGGACTGTGCCTCTTCGTCGTCGGCCCGGCGCTCGCCGCCCTGCGGCGGTGGCGTCCACGAGCGATCCGCGTACCGCATCTGGCGCTGGATCAGGTCGTCATCCAGGCGGTGGGCCTCTGCCAGGAGCAACTCGCGCTCTCGCGCGGCCTCGTCCGCGGCCGACGGGGCATCGTCCGTCGACGGGGTCGCGGGGGACTCGCCGCCCCCGAACAGGCGCTTGAGAAACGACATCACACGGACTCCGCGCTGACGCCGGTGAATGCCAGCACCTCGTCCCAGGCGGCAGCCGAGACCTCCGCGAACGCCTCGTGCTTGCGGTCGAAGAAGGAGTGCGGGGCCCCCGGGTAGGTGACGACGCGGTGCTCGACGCCGGCCGCGCCCAGCGCATGCTCGAAGGCCGCGACGGCGTCGGCGTCGATCCCCTCGTCCGCACTCCCGAAGATCGCGAGGACCGGGGCCTCGAACGTGTCCGCAACCTCGGCCGGCGCCGGCGTCCCGTTGCGCGACGGCCCGACCGGCCACCCGTAGAACCCGATCACGCCAGCGAGGCCCAGCCCGAACCCGTCGGTCAGGAAGGCGAGTCGCCCGCCCATGCAGAAGCCCATCGTGAAGATGCGGCTCGCGCCCGTCGTGGTGCGCAGGTGCTCGACCGCGGCGGTCACGTCCGCGCGCAGTCCCTGGTACGTGGTCTGCGGGACGTGCTGGGCCCAGTCGAAGCCGGGCCCGCGGTCGCCGATCCCCGCGGTCCGCCCGAAGTAGTCGATGCCGATGGCGTCGACGCCATGCTCCGCGAGCCGGAGCGCGAGGTCCCGGTAGTAGGCGTGGAGGCCGCGCACGTCCGGCAGCACCACCATCCCTGCACCGCTGGGCTCCGCGGCGCGGGCCAGGTAGGCCGAGAACCGGTTGCCGTCCGTCCCCGCGAGCACGATCTCCGCGGCGTCGAGCGAGCCGCCCGTGATGGGCGCAATCGGCGGCCGGGAGTCGTGGTCGAAGCACATGGCGGGCATCTCCGGGACGAGGGCGTGGTGGCGGTGATTGTCGCGTAACGGGGCGATAAGCGGCGCCGGTCATCGTTCCGGCGATGGATCTCAAGAAGCTGGGCCGCGCGATCCGCACGCTGCGGATGCGCCGGAGCTGGCGCCAGGAGGATCTGGGCCGGGCCGTCGGAGTCTCGCGCTCGGTGGTCTGGCGCGTGGAGCGCGGCCGGCGGCCGGGGATCACGATCGACACCCTGGACGCGCTGGCGGCCGCACTCGGTGCCTCGATCGACCTGGTCCTGCGCTGGGAAGGCGAGGGCCTGGACCGCCTCCTGGACGAGGGACACGCGCGGCTGGTGGACGAGGTCGTGAGGCGCCTGGCCTCGCTCGGATGGGTCGTGGCCGTCGAGGTCTCGTTCTCGCGCTATGGGGAGCGCGGGTCGATCGACGTCATGGCCTGGCATCCGGGTCGCCGGGCCCTGGTGGTCATCGAGGTCAAGTCCGTGACGCCCGACATGCAGGCGATGCTGTCCGGGATCGACCGCAAGGCGCGGCTTGGGCCGGCGATCGCGCGAGAACGGGGCTGGGATGCCGATGCGGCCGCGCGCGTGCTGGTGGCTTGGGATACGACCACGAACCGGCGGCGGCTGGCGGCGCACGCGGCGTCGGTGCGGACCGCGCTCCCGGCCGGCAGTCGCGAGATCCTCGCCTGGCTGCGGGACCCGGTCGGGCCGGTGGTGGCCGGCGTGTGGTTCATACCGAATGCACAGGGGATGAGCGCCATGGGCGTTCGCCGCCACCGGGTACGGGTCCCGCCCCGGGGTCCCGAGGATGGAGGGCTCGCCGGACTGAACGAACCTCGCGCCGAGCCACCCGACCGGAGCCGGCTCGCCACCGCACACACACCACGTGTGCCGTAGCCGGCGTCGTCCCGGCTAGCGCACAGGAGGTGTGCACCTGGGGCTGGAACTAAGTGCGGGAGGCGTTACGGGGCACGGGGTGTGCAATCGGTGGCAGCCCGCGTTGCTCCGCGGAATAGTGCTCACTGGGCGTGCATCCGGTGGAGCGGGGGCGGACGGCACCCGGCTGGCCGGGCCGAACGGGCTACGGCCGGGCTTCGCGGCCCCTCGGGGTTCTCCGGCCCCTCGGGTAGAATGCCCGCCATGCCCAGCCCCCTCGTCGTGATGAAGTTCGGCGGCTCGTCGGTCGCGGGCGCGGAACGGATCCGGCGCGTCGCCCGGCGCATCGTCCGCGAGCGCGAGAACGGCTCCCAGCTCGTCGTCGTCGTCTCCGCGATGGGCGACACCACGGACGAGCTCCTGGCGCTGGCCGCCGCCATCACGGATGAGCCCGATGCCCGCGAGCTGGACGTCCTCCTCGCCACCGGCGAGCACCAGAGCGCCACGCTGATGTCGATGGCCCTGCACTCGCTCGGCGTCCCGGCCATCAGCCTGACCGGGCCGCAGGCGGGAATCACCACGGACGGCCGCTACGGCAGGGCGCGGATCGCGGGCATCGATCCCCGGCGTGTCCGCGCGGAGCTCGCGGCCGGCAAGGTCGTCATCGTCGCGGGGTTCCAGGGCATGAGCACGAAGCCCCTGGACACCCTGGAGGACACGCCCTCGGCCAGCGACGTCCACGCCGCCGAGATCACGACCCTCGGCCGCGGCGGCTCGGACACCACGGCGGTGGCACTGGCGGCCCAGCTCAAGGCCGATCGCTGCCAGATCTTCACGGACGTCACGGGCATCTACACCGCGGACCCGCGGATCGCCCCGGACGCGCGCCAGCTCCCCGTCGTCGGTTACGAGGAGATGATGGAGCTCGCCCACCAGGGCGCCCAGGTGATGCAGGTCCGGGCCGTCGAGCTCGGCTGGGTCAACGACGTCGTCATCGAGGTCCTCAGCTCGTTCGAGGACGCGCCCGGAACGCAGATCAGGGAGGACCCGCTCGTGGAGCAGCGGAACAAGGTCCGGGGGATCGCCCACGACCGGAACGTCGCCAAGATCACGCTCGTCGATGTCCCGGACAAGCCGGGCGTCGCCCGAAGCGTGTTCGGGCCGCTCGCCGAGAACGGCATCAACGTGGACATGATCGTCCAGAACGTGGGCCACGGCGGTGCCACGGACCTGTCGTTCACCATCCCACGCGTTGAGTTGGCCAAGGCCAAGCGCATCCTGGATCCGCTGGTCCGGGACCTCGGGTTCCGGGACATGACCACGGACTCCGCGGTGGCCAAGGTGTCGATCGTGGGGGCCGGCATCCACAACGCGCCGGGCTACGCGGCCCGCATGTTCGGGACGCTGGCCGACGCCGGGATCAACATCGAGATGATCTCAACCTCGGAGATCCGGATCACGACCATCATCTCCGAGGATCGCGTGGAGGAGGCCGTCCGGTCGCTCCACGCCGCGTTCGAGCTCGAGCAGCCGGAGACCGTCGAGACGACCGTCCAGGCGGCCGGCACCGGCGCGGGCTGACCGGCCCGGTGACCGGCGCCGTCCCCGCGCGGGGCCAGCTCAGCCGCTTCGAGCGGTTCGCGACCGTCGGCAGCACGAACGACATCGTCCGGGCCTGGCTGCTGGACGCCACACCGGAGGTCTGCCTGGCCGTCGCGGACGAGCAGGTCGAGGGGCGGGGCCGCCACGGCCGGACCTGGTCCGCGCCCCCGGGGGCCGCGTTGCTGCTCTCGCTGGGGTTCCGGCCGACCTGGCTGGCACCGGATCGCGCCTGGCGTCTCGGGGGCACGGCGGCGCTGGCGATGTGCGATGCGGCCGAGGAGACGGCGGGTCTGCCGGTGGGCGCGGTGCGCATGAAGTGGCCCAACGACCTGGTCGTCGAGACCGGCGGACCGAGGGCGATCCTGGCCGGCGACCTCACGCCCGACGCGGCCCGTGCCCGCCTCGCGGCACCGCTGGAGCTGCGCAAGCTGGCCGGCGTGCTCGGCGAGAGCGACGGTCTTGGGACGGACGACCCGCGCGTGGTGGTGGGCATCGGGATCAACGCCGACTGGGCGCGCGACGACTTCCCGCCCGACATCGCCTCCGCCATGACCAGCCTCCGGGAGGCCTCCGGTGGCCGCCCCATCGATCGCGAGGCGCTCCTGGCGTCGTTCATCGACCACCTCACCGCCCGGATCGACGCCCTCCGGGCCGGCTACTTCGACATCGCGGACTGGACCGGGCGCCAGGCGACCACCGGGCGCCTCGTGACCCTGGAGTCGGGCGACGGGTCCGCCACCGAGCCCCTGCTCGCCCTGGGCGTGGACGCGTCCACGGGTGCGCTGGTCCTCGAGGACGATGCGGCCGAGGGCGGCGAACGCCGCGTCGTCGCAGGCGAGGTCATCCGCGTGCGGCTCGCGCCGCAGGTGCGGCTCGCGCCGCACGGGGTGTAACGACATGGTCCGACCGGTGTTTGGAAGGCTTGAGCGGGCGACGGCAACCGTCGTCGTGCTCGACCGCGACCGCTCGCTCGTCGAGGCGGCCCGCCGGGACCCTGCCCAGTTCGACGCGCTGTACCGGAAGTACCTCGCCCAGGTGTACGCCTTCGCCCTCTATGAGCTCTCAGACCATCACGCCGCCGAGGACGCGACGGAGCGGACCTTCCTGCGCGCCCTTGCCGCGCTCCCGCGCTTCCGCGAGCAGGCTCGCCCCGAGGACGGCCCGGAGGCCTCGACGTTCCGTGTCTGGCTGTTCCGCATCGCCCGCAACGTCGTGGCCAACGAGCGCCGGACCCGGCGCCGCCGGTCGGCGGACTCCCTCGATGTGGCGCTCGGCGCGGGTCTCGCGATCCCGGACACGACCGACATCGAGGCCCAGGCGGTGACCCGCGACGAGGCCGCCGGGGCTCTGCGCGCGCTGCAGGTGTCTCCCCGACGACCGGCGCCGCGCGCTGGTGCTGCGGTTCGTGGACGAGATGAGCACCGCGGAGATCGCGGGCTGTGCTGGGCAAGTCAGAGGGGGCCGTCCGCGTCCTCATCCACCGCGCCCTGGGCGCGGTCGCCCGCGAGCTGGGCCATGACCGCGGTCACGATCGGGGCGCACGCACGTGACGGCCCCGCGCCTGGCGGACCGCGACGCAGCCCAGGTGGACGCGCTGGTGGCGGACCGCTACCTCGATGCCCTGCTCGCCGCCGGTGACCGCCACGCAGACGACGCACCCGCCGACGCCGCCCTGGCCCCGGACCTCCGGTACGCGGCCCGCGTGCTCCGCCGCTCCCTGGTTCGCGTCCATCCCTCGTTCCGCTTCGAGGAACGGCTGGCCACCCGCCTCGCGGACCTCGCCGCCGCGCAGTCCGGGTCCGCCCTGGCGGCCGCGGGTGGCGGAACCATGATCCAGTTTCCGGTCGCCGGGCTGCCCGCGTCCGCGTCCTCGGACCCGCTCCTGGACGCCATCCTGCGCGGCGACCTGGACCCCACCGATGTGGCCGCCACCCAGCGCGCCGCGGCGGGTCCCGTGGACCGGCGTCCGATGATCGTCGGCGGCGCGGCCATCACGTCGGCCGCCATCTCCATCGTCGGCGTCGCCATCGTTGCGTGGCGCGCATCACGACCAACTGGCCGTGCCGGCCTCGGAGGCCACGCCTGATGCCCGTCAAGTTCCCCCAGTTCCGACCCCGCAAGGACGCCTTCCCCGAGAAGATGTGGACCCGCTGCCCTTCGTGCGAGGAGCAGCTGTTCAACAAGCAGCTCGAGAAGGCGATGAGCGTGTGCCCCTCGTGCGGTCACCACTTCCGGCTGTCGGCACCGGTCCGACTGGGCCAGCTGCTCGACGAGAACACGTTCGAGGAGCGGGACACGGGCCTGATCTCGCAGGACCCGCTTGGCTTCGTGGACCAGAAGCCCTACCCGGACCGGGTCGCCGCCGCGCAGGTCGCCACCGGCCTTCGTGATGCCGCCGTATGGGGCTACGGCAGGATCGAGGGGCAGCGCATCGCGATCCTGGTCATGGACTTCGGGTTCATGGGCGGCTCCATGGGCGCCGTGGTGGGCGAGAAGGTGGCCCGGGCCGCCGAGGGCGCCCTCGCCGAGCGCGTGCCGCTGGTCATCGTGTCCGCGTCGGGTGGGGCCCGGATGCAGGAGGGGACGATGGCCCTGATGCAGCTGGTCAAGACGATGGCCGCCCTGGAGCGCCTGCGCGCCGGGCACGTGCCGTTCGTGTCCATCATGAGCGACCCCACGACGGGCGGCGTGTTCGCCTCCTTCGCGGCCATGGGCGACGTCAACCTGGCCGAACCCAACGCGCTCATCGGCTTCGCGGGCGCCCGCGTCGGCGCCGGGACCATCGGCGTGGAGCTGCCGCCGGGCTTCCAGCGCTCCGAGTTCCTGTTCCGCCACGGGTTCCTGGACCGCATCGTGGCCCGGCCCGACCTGCGCGGGGAGCTCGCCCAGCTCCTCCGCTACCTGGCCCCGCAGCCGGTGGAGACGGGCCGTGGTTGACCGCTTCCTCAACCGCGGCAGGGACAGCGCCGGCCACGGAGAGCCCCGCGCCCGACGCCGCGACCCCGGCTGACCGCAAGGCCGTCGTCTGGGGCCGCGTCCAGATGGCCCGCAACCTGCGCCGCCCGCGGACCCTGGAGCTCCTCGCGGCCATGGCCGACGAGTTCGTGGAGCTCCACGGCGACCGGCTGTTCGGCGACGACGAGGCGATCGTCGCGGGCTTCGCCATCATCGGCGGCTACCGCGTCGCGGTCGTGGGCCAGCAGAAGGGCGCGGACACCGAGGAGAACGTGCGGCGCAGCTTCGGCATGCCGCACCCCGAGGGCTACCGCAAGGCGATGCGGATCATGGAGCTCGCCGAGCGCTCCGGCCTGCCGGTCGTCACCTTCGTGGACGTCCCGGGCGCTCACCCGGGGCCCGAGTCGGAGGAGCGCGGCATCGCGGAGGCAATCGCCCGGTCGGTCGGCCTGATGACCCGCCTCCGGACGCCGATCGTCACCGTGATCACCGGCGAGGGCGGCTCGGGCGGGGCGCTCGCGATCGCGGTCGGTGACGTCGTGCTGGCCCTCGAGAACGCCGTGTACTCGGTGATCAGCCCCGAGGGGTGTGCCAGCATCCTGTGGCGTACGACGGACGAGGCCGCCACCGCGGCCCTCGCGATGCGGATGAGCGCCCAGGACCAGCACGAGCTGGGCATCATCGACGAGGTCATCGACGAGCCGCCCGAGGGCGCCCACACCGATGCCGCCGACACCGGGCGCCGCCTGAAGGCGGTCATCGTCCGCGAGCTGGACCGCCTGACGGCCCTTCCCATCGACACGCTGGTCGAGCAGCGCTATCGCCGGTACCGTGACCTCGGGCCGTACGGCGAGATCGTCGCGCCGGAACCCATCCCGCCCGTGCCGCCCCGGCAGGGCCTCGCGGACCGCCTCCGCGGGCTCCTCGAAGCCGGCCAGCGCGCGATCCCGGCGCCCCTGACCGTCGGGCGTCGCCAGGAACCACCCGCCCGCGAGGACGACTAGCCGATGCCCGAACCGCACCGCCCGAGCGAACGAACCGCCGCGCAGCGGCAGGCCGACCATGCCGGCCTTGCCCGCCTGTCCGAGACGCTGGTGACGGCGCTCGTCCAGAAGCTCAACGGCTCCGGTCTGGGGGAGCTGGAGGTCCGCGAGGGCGACTGGAAGATCCGGCTCCGCCGCCCGGCCGGCGCAGGCGCAGCCGTCCGCCGTGAGCGCCCCCGGTCCGGCGGCCACGCGGCCCCCCGGCCGGCGTCTCAGCCACAGGCTTCCTCGGCGCCGCGCGACCCACATCGTGCCGCGGCAACCTCGCCGGCCGTCGGCACCTTCCGCGCCATCGCGCCGGTCGGCAGCCGGGTCCGGCAAGGCGACCGGATCGCCGTCGTGGATCTCCTGGGCATCGCGCAGGACGTGGTAGCGCCGATCGATGGACTGCTCGTGGAGGTCCTCGCCAGCACCGGTGACGCCGTGGAGTACGGCGAGGAGGTCGCCGTGGTCGCGGAGCCCGTGGTCGCCGAACCGGTGGTCAACGAGGGCAGCGCCGCGGACGGGCCCGCCGGCGGGGAGGCCTGACATGATCAGCCGCGTCCTCATCGCCAACCGGGGCGAGATCGCCCTGCGGATCCTGCGCGCCTGCCGGACGATGGGCATCGAGGCCGTGGTGGCCTACTCCGAGGCGGACCGCACCTCGCTGCCGGCCATGCTCGCCGACGAGGCGATCTGCATCGGGCCCGCCGACGCGAAGCGCTCCTACCTCTCGGCCCCCGCGATCATCTCCGCGGCCATGGTCACGGGCTGCGACGCCATCCACCCGGGCTACGGGTTCCTGTCCGAGGACGACGCGTTCGCCGACGCCGTGCGGGCGCACGGTCTCACGTTCATCGGGCCGTCGGCGCCGGTCCTCGAGCGCTTCGCGTCCAAGGAGGAGACCCGCCGGCTGCTGGCCGCGTACGGCCTGCCCACGATCCCGGGCTCCGGGTTGCTCGCGGACGAGCAGCAGGCGCTCGACGAGGCGGAGCGGATCGGCTACCCGGTCCTGATCAAGCCCTCCGCGGGCGGGGGCGGCAAGGGCATGCGGATGGTCCGCTCGCCGCGCGAGCTGGCCGCGGTCCTGCCCATCTGCCGCTCCGAGGCCAAGGCGGCCTTCGGTGACGACGCGCTGTACCTGGAGAAGTGGCTGGAGGACAACCGCCACGTGGAGATCCAGGTCGCCGTGGACCGCTTCGGCGTCGGGGTGCACCTGTGGGAGCGCGACTGCTCCGTCCAGCGCAGGCACCAGAAGATCCTCGAGGAGTCGCCGTCCCCGGCCATGACCGCGACCGGGCGCCGGGAGCTGGCCGAACGCGCGCTCAAGGCTGTCGTCGCAGCGGGCTACGAGAACATGGGCACGCTCGAGTTCCTCGTGGATGCCGAGGGCAACGCCTACTTCATCGAGATCAACTGCCGGATCCAGGTGGAGCACCCGGTCACGGAGATGATCACCGGCCTCGACCTCGTGGCGCTGCAGATCCGGATCGCCGCCGGCGAGCCCCTGGGCCTCACCCAGGCGGACATCCCGCAGCGCGGCCACGCCATCGAGTTCCGGATCAACGCGGAGGACGCGCTGCACGACTTCCGGCCCGGTGCCGGGACCATCGAGCGCTACAACGCGCCGGGCGGCCCCGGGGTCCGCTTCGACTCCCACGCCTACGCGGGCTACGAGGTCCCGCCGTACTACGACTCGCTCCTGGGCAAGCTCGTCGTCTGGGGCCCCACGCGCGAGGCCGCCATCGCCCGCGGCCGCGCCGCCCTCGATGAGCTCGTGATCGAGGGCGTCGTCACCAACACCGCGATCCACCGGGCGCTGCTCGCGTCCGAGCCGTTCCTCGCGGGCCGGTTCACCACCAACCTCCTCGACCGGATCGGCAGCGCCGCGTTCCTCGCGGGCGAGGAGCGAGCCTCGTGACCCCGGACTACCCTTCCCGCTGATCCCTGCTGGAGCTGCCCCGTGACCGACGCCACCCCGACGCCCGAGACCATCCCCGACAAGCCGGCCATCGTGCACACGGTCGCCGAGATCCAGGGCCTGATCCCGCACCGCTGGCCCTTCCTGCTCGTCGACCGCATCGTGGAGTACGACCCCGAGGCGAAGCGGATCGTCGGCATCAAGGCCGTCACCGCCACCGAGTGGTTCTTCCAGGGCCACTTCCCGGGCCTGCCCGTGATGCCCGGCGTCCTCCAGGTCGAGGCGCTGGCCCAGACGATGGGGATCTACGTGGCCAAGCAGCCGGGCTTCGGCGACCGGCTCGGGCTGTTCGCGGGCATCGACGAGGTGCGCTTCAAGCGCGTCGTGGCGCCCGGCGACACCCTCCGGCTCGAGATCACGATGGAGAAGCTGGGCAGCCGCTTCGGCAAGGGCCGGGGCGTGGCGACCGTGGACGGCGAGGTGGCCTGCGAAGGCCTGCTGTCCTTCGTGATCCCGCCCGCAGGCGTGCTCCGTTGACGCGCATCGCCGTTCTCTCGGACATCCACGGCAATCGGGTCGCCCTCGAGGCCGTGCTCGCGGAGATCAAGCGCGACCTGCCGGACTGGGTGCTCGTCGCGGGCGACCTCGTGATGAACGGGCCCGATCCCAACGGCACGATCGACGTCCTGCGCGCCCTCGAGGCGGACGGCGGGCTCATCGTGTCGGGCAACACCGACATCGCGGTCGGCGACTTCGACTACGGCGCGGCGTTCCCGCAGTACCAGGACGGCGTGCCGGAGACGGTCACCGAGGCCGCCGAGTGGGCCCACGACGAGCTGGGCGACGACCAGCTGGCCTGGCTGCGCAGGCTCCCGGCCGAGCGCCGCATCCGGGCCGGCGACGACCAGCTGGTCCTGGTCGTGCATGCCTCGCCCGGCTCGCAGACGCGCGGCTTCGACCAGGCCCTGGACGCGAACGTCATCTTCGAGCGGGCAGCGGCCACCGATGCCCGGATCATCTGCGTGGGCCACACCCACATCCCCGAGGTCCGGGACCTGGGCTTCAAGGTCATCGTCAACGACGGGTCCGCGGGCTTCGCCTTCGACGGCGATCCGACGGCTTCGTGGGCGATGGTGACGGTGGACGGGACGGATGTCTCCGCGGAGATCCGCCGGACCGAGTACGACGTGCTGGCGGTCGCCAACGCGATCAGCGAGCGTGGCCTTCCCGGCGACGTCTACCGCGCTGCCACGGTGCGCACGGGCAAGCTCGTCCGATGACCTGGAGCTGGCCGGAGCGGCCGCGGCGGGTCGTCGTCACCGGCATGGGTGCGGTGACCGCCCTGGGCCAGGACGTGGCGTCCACCTGGGACGGCCTGGTCGCGGGGCGGTCGGGCGTCGCGCCCATCACCCAGTTCGACGCGTCGCGCGTCAGCGTGAAGATCGCGGCCGAGGTCAAGGACTTCGACCCGTCGGGCGTGCTCGACCGCAAGGAGATGCGGCGGACGGACCGCTACATCCAGTTCGCGCTGGTCACCGCGCGCCAGGCCCTGGACCATGCCGGGCTGCCCGGCCGCCTCGACGAGGCCATGGCCGCCCGGACGGGCGTGATCGTGGGCTCGGGCCTGGGCGGCGTCGCCACCCTGTTCGACAACGTGCTGCTGATGGGGGAGCGGGGCCCGGACCGCATCTCGCCGTTCTTCATCCCCATGGGGATCGCGAACGTCGCCGCCGGACAGATCGCCATCGCCACCGGGGCCCTCGGCCCCAACTTCGCGACGGTGTCCGCGTGCGCGACGGGCGGCCATGCGCTGGGCGAGGCCTGGGAGACGATCCGCCGCGGCGACGCCGACATGATGATCGCGGGCGGCGTCGAGGCCAGCATCCACGAGGCCACGCGTCGGCGGCTTCGCCTCGATGAAGGCGCTCTCGACCCGGAACGACGATCCGGAGCGGGCCTCGCGGCCGTTCGACCGGGGCCGGGACGGCTTCGTCATCGGCGAGGGTGGCGGGGTGCTCATCCTCGAGGCCCTGGAGCACGCCGAGGCCCGCGGCGCGACGCCGCTGGCGGAGCTGGTCGGCTACGGCGCCACCGCGGATGCGTCGCACATCACGCTGCCGGCGCCCGGCGGCATCGGGCGCGGTCCGGGCGGCCCGGCGCGCGCTCGAGAAGGCGGGCCTCGACCCGGCCGAGGTCGACCACGTGAACGCCCACGCCACCTCCACCCCCGAGGGCGACAAGGCGGAGCTCCTGGCGATCCGCACGATCTTCGGCGACCACGCGCCGCGGGTGGCCGTGACCGCCAACAAGTCGATGATCGGCCACACGCTGGGGGCGGCGGGCGCCATCGAATCGATCGTCACGATCACGGCCCTGCGCGAGGGGATCGTCCCGCCGACGATCAACCTGGACGATGCCGACGAGCACGCCGAGGGACTGGACCTGACGCCGAACGCCGCGACCCGGCGCGAGCTGCGGGTCGCGATGTCCAACTCGTTCGGGTTCGGCGGCCAGAACACGGCCCTGGTCTTCCGGAGGTGGGAGGGGTGAGCGACGAGCAGCAGCCTGACGATCCCGGTGAGTCCGTGGAGGAGGCGCCGATGACCGAGACCCTCGAGACTCGTGGAACGCGTGCCCGTCGGCCCCGGCGATCCCGAGGTGTCCGCACCGGTGCCCGTCGCCCAGGCGTCCGCGGCCCCGGACCCGGCCGACGCGTCGCTCCTGGCCCTCGTCGACAAGCTCACCGCGATCCTCGAGAAGAGCGACCTCGGCGAGCTCGAGGTGGCGTCCGGCGGGACCACGATCATCCTGCGCTCGCCGTCGGCGATCGAGCGCCCGTTCGCTCGTCGCCGCGCCTGCCGCCGACCCCGGTGCGGCCCCAGGCGATGCCCCCGCACCCGGCGCCCAGTCCGCGACCGGCGCGGCACCCGCCCCCGGCGCGACCACGGCACCCCAGGCGGCCGCCGTCAAGCCGTCCGTCAAGGCGCCGCTGACCGGCATCTTCTACGGCGCCCCGTCGCCCGGTGCCACGGCCTACGTGGCAGTGGGCGACCACGTGGCGGTCGGCCAGATCATCGGCCTCATCGAGGCCATGAAGCTGTTCAACGAGATCAAGAGCGACCTCGCGGGGCGGGTGGTCCGCGTCTGCGCCGACAACGGCGCGCTCGTCAAGGCCAAGCAGCCGCTCATCGAGGTGGAGCCCGCATGACGTCCCCCGCGCCCGCCTCCGTCAGGCTCACGGGCTGGGGCCGATACGCTCCCGCCCAGGTGCTCACCAACGCCGACCTCGAGCGGATGGTGGACACCTCGGACGAGTGGATCGTCTCCCGCACCGGCATCCGTGAGCGGCGGGTCGCCGCGGCGAACGAGACCACGGCGTCCATGGCGGCGGTCGCAGCCTTGCGCGCGATCCACACCGCGGGGCTGGTCCCCGAGGACATCGACCTGATCGTCCTCGCGACGCTCACGCCGGACTACTGGATGCCCTCCACGGCGGCTCTGGTCAAGGAGGCCATCGGCAACACGAAGGCGCCGGCGTTCGACGTCTCGGCGGCGTGCTCCGGCTTCGTGTACGCGTACGCGACCGCGACCGCCTACATCGCCGCCGGCATGGCGAAGCATGCGCTGGTCATCGGCGCGGAGCTCCTGACCCGGTTCCTGGACTACTCGGACCGGGGCACCTGCATCCTGTTCGGAGACGGGGCCGGGGCGGTCGTGCTCTCCGCCAGCGACGAGCCGGGCACGCCCATCGGCATCGAGATGACCACCGAGCCCCAGGGCGCCTACATGATCTGGCTGCCCGCCGGCGGGTCCAAGAGCCCGCCGTCCGCCGAGACGGTCGCCCGCGGCGAGCACCGGATCCGGATGGAGGGCAAGGAGACCTACCGGTTCGCCACGCGGACCCTCGCCTCCACCGCGCTCGCCGCCGTCGGCAAGGCCGGCTGGACCCAGGACGACGTGGACCTGATCGTCCCGCACCAGGCCAACATCCGGATCATCGAGGCCGTGGCCAAGGGCCTGGACATCTCGATGGACAAGATCTACGTCAACCTCGACCGCTACGGCAACACCTCGGCCGCATCGGTGCCGATCGCGCTCGCGGAGGCCGTGAACGAGGGCCGCCTGGAGGTCGGCGACAAGCTGGTCTTCGTCGCGTTCGGGGCGGGCTTCACCTCCGGGCGCCGTGGCCATGGAGTGGACCGCCGACCCGGCCCGGGGCCGGACCGCCGACGCGGCCGTCCGCGCCCGAGGACGTCACCGTCCGGCTGCCCCTGGACTGGGACTCCGTGGACCCGATCCCGGCCGCGCTGGCGGAGGTCCTCGCCCGGCCGCTGCCAGGGCACATGGACCTGTCCGACGTCGTGCCCGGCGAGCCGGAGCACGCCAACCACGCCCACCACGCCCCCATCCGCTGAACCCGTCCGACCGACGCCGGGACCCACCACGAGGAGGACGCACCACATGATCGACCTGACCGGCAAGACCGCTCTTGTCACCGGCGGCTCGCGCGGGATCGGCCGGGCCATCGTGCTCCGCCTCGCCCAGCAGGGCGCCGACATCGCGTTCATGGACCGGGGCGCCCCCGAGACCGCGGCCCAGACGAAGGCCGACGTCGAGGCGATCGGCCGGCGGGCCATCTTCTTCGCCGGCGACGTGACCGACCCGGCGGCCTGCACGGCCTTCGTCCAGGCCGCCATCGAGGCCTTCGGCAAGGTCGACATCCTCGTCAACAACGCCGGCATCACGCGTGACGACCTCGTCATGCGGATGGGCATCGACGAGTGGAAGATGGTCCTCGAGGTCAACCTGTTCGGTGCCTTCTACTGCACCAAGGCCGTCCTCCGGCCGATGCTCAAGGCGCGCGCCGGACGGATCATCAACATGTCCAGCGTCTCGGGCCAGGCGGGCCAGGCGGGCCAGGCCAACTACTCCTCGTCCAAGGCCGGGCTGATCGGCCTGACCAAGGCCGTCGCCCGCGAGGTCGCCAGCCGCGGGATCACCGCCAATGCCGTGGCGCCGGGCTTCATCGTCACCGAGCTGACCCAGGACCTCCCCGAGGAGCTGCAGGACCAGATCCGGAAGCAGACGCCGCTGGGCCACTTCGGGACCGTGGACGACATCGCCAACGCCGTGGCCTTCCTGGCCTCGGACGAGGCGGGCTACATCACGGGCCAGGTCCTCGCCGTCGACGGCGGCCTGGTGATGATGTAGCGGTGCCGTTCACCGTCGAGGCGACCGCGATCCCGGAGGTCCTCATCGTCCGGCCCCGCCTGTTCGGCGACGAGCGGGGCTGGTTCACCGAGGTCCTCCAGGCCGACGCGTTCGCGGAGCTGGGACTGGGGCTGCCGACGTCGTTCGTCCAGGTCAACCAGTCGCGGTCCGCACGGGGCGTCATCCGCGGCCTGCACTTCCAGTGGGACCCGCCCCAGGCCAAGCTCATGCGGGTGGTCCGCGGCCGGGCGTTCATGGTGGCGGTGGACATCCGTCCCGGCTCGCCGACGCTGGGGCAGGTCGTCACCGTCGAGGGCTCCGAGGACGAGCCGGTCCTGTTCTGGGCGCCGGCATCGTTCGCGCGCGGGTTCTGCGCCCTCGCGGACGTTACGGAGATCGAGTACTTCTGCACGGCGGCCTACAACCCGAGTTGCGAGTCCGGCATCCGCTGGGACGACCCGGCGCTGGGGATCGCGTGGCCGGTGTCTGGGCCGTCAGCTGTCGCCCAAGGACGCGGCCGCGGGCACGCTTGCGGACTGGCTGGCGCGGCCGGAATCGGCGCTGTTCGCGTTCGCGAAGGCCGCCGAGCCCGCCCCTCAGCGGGTCACCGACCAGCGGTAGACGGCGCTGACGCTCGCCGCGTGGTCGACCGTGGCGGCGATTGCCACTCGCCAGTAGTAGGCACCGGGCGATGTCGGCGTCCACGTGAGGGAGGCGCGCCCGGCGGCGTCCGTGCCCCGTCCCCGGCTTCCGGCATAGACCCATTGGCGCCGAACGGTGTTGTAGCGGTAGAGGCGGAACGAGACGGCCGCGACGGGGGTTACGGGGCGCACGTCGGCGACGATCCGCACCGACCTCCCCACCCGGACCCGCGGTACGCTCGAGCCGCCCGCCCCCACGAACGTCACCGTGCGTCGGACCTGGACCAGCGCCTCGGCCTGCGCCGACGCCGTGCGGTTGTCGCCCGCGTACGTGAATCGGTACACGGTGTTCCGATCGGGTGTGACGCTCAGCATCGCCCGCCCGTCGGCGACGGCAAGGGGCGCCAGCGATGTGAAGGTGGTCGAGGAGCTGGGGCGTGCCTGGACGGTGACAACGGCCGGCGCAGGCGTGCCGGCCAGGACAAGCTCGATCGTCGACGATCCTCCGAACGTGATGACGGACGGAACCGTCCGGGCTTCGAGCGACGCCGGCGCGAGCGGGGTGACCGTCCACGAGCCCCTCGGGGCCGGC
The DNA here is from genome assembly GCA_963754485.1 of uncultured Chloroflexia bacterium. Lineage (GTDB taxonomy): Bacteria > Chloroflexota > Limnocylindria > Limnocylindrales > CSP1-4 > CAIXZV01. The sequence goes on from CAVWFY010000016.1 coordinate 107,746, forward strand.
CGGTTGCCCGCGACGTCCGTGACGTTGCCGATGGTCACGACGTACGTGGCCCCCGGATGCAGGGCGGAGGAGGGCACGAACATTCCGGTGCGCCGGGCGACATCGTAGGTGTAGTCGCCCGCGATGAGGTCGCCGGTGGCCGCCTGGACGATCAGGCCGAGGTCGGTCCAGGAAGCCGGAGCCATCGGCTCGTCGAAGGTCACCGCGAACGTCGGCCGGAGGCCGACCACCGTCGAGCCGGGCGCCGGGATCAGCTCGTCGGCCGACGGCTGGACCGTGTCGATCGTCACGGTCGCCGTGGTCGAGGGAGACTCGACTCCAGCGCCGTTCCGAACCTTCGCCCACAGGGTCCGGAGGCCGTCACCGGGCGCGAAGGTCCAGGTGGTGGATCGCCGGTACGGCGTCCAATCCGTGTAGGTCGTCCCATCCGCGCTGAGCGCCATCTCGGCAACGCCCGAGAGGTCGTCATATGCTTCAAGGGTCGTTGCCACGGTCAGTTCATTCGTGAACGAACGACCACCCGCGAGCACCATGGAGACGGAGGGCGGGGTCTGGTCCGGGACCACCTGGGCCGTCAGCCGGTAGTCGCCCTCGACATCGGTGGCGCCGTTGAGGTCCAGGTAGTACGTCCCGCCGAACGGCGACGGCGCCGAGATCGACTCTGCGCTTGCGGGCCCCGTGGACTTCGCAACCAGCCCGACGTCCGAGAGGACGGTCGTGGCCGACGCATCGAACAGGTGGAGGTCGAAGTCCGTCCCGGCTGAGCCGGTCAGGCCGGCCACGATCACGGAACCGGGTGGCACCGTGAGCCGATAGACCACGTCGTAGATCGGACCCCCGAGTCGCCCCGTCGCGACCGGGCCGGGCAACGGGATTCCGGGGATGTCCGATGGATCGTCCGACAGATCGGCAGCACTCGCGGGGGGAGTCCAGGCTAGGCCGATCACGAGCGCTCCCGTGAACGTCGCCGCTGCGAGCCTGCGAGCGAACCCTGGCTTCGACATGGTCAAGAGCATACCCCTGGGACGCCGAACGGCCGGGACGTACTGCCCCGGCCGTTCGATTGGTTGGGCGAAGGGACCCTTACGAGTCCCTCCACCGCACTACTGAGGGTTACTTGAGGGTTACCTCCAGCGGGCCTGGCGGGCAGGCGACCAGGACTCGGCGACAGAGATGTCACCGGGGTAGTAGGCGCGGACGGAGAGCCACCAGGCCGGTGGTCTGGCGCCACTGGAAGTAGGCGGTCCCCGAGGCGTCGAAGAGGCGGGACGTCAGCGCGATGAAGGGCCCCCAGCCGCCGTTGGAGTTCTTGGCAGCGACCTGGATCTGGACGAGCTTCCCGGCGAGCGCCAGCATGCCGCCCTGGAAGCGCCAGGTGACGTACCTGTTGGCTGCAGCGACCTTGGTCGAGGTCGGACCACGGACCCTGGTTCGGCATGAGGCCCAGCGCGGAGGTCGAGCTGATGACGATGGCCGCCTTCACGCCGATCTTCGCGTTGGAGACCACGCCCTGGAGGTCCACCAGCGTGTTGGCGGCGCCTGTCGCCCAGACGTTCACGAGAACGGGGCCGGCCGGAGCATCAGCAGTGGTCCCGTAGTGGATGTTGCTGATGACGATCTTGCCCGTGCCCGTGTTCGACTGCTGGTTGATGCGGAAGCTGAACGACACGGAGCAGCTGAGACCGGCAGGGTTCCTCTGCTCGCAGCAGCGCTTGTTCGACAGATTGATGGCGCTGACAACCACGCCACCGGACGCAGTTGCGACCGGCTGATCGGCAGTCGTCAGGCCCTTGAGGAACGTGTCCTGGATGAAGTTGTTCGAAGCCCTCGGAAGGACCTCGACGCAGACGAACTGGCCGTCCTTCAACTGGCCGGACGCCGTCTCCTCGATCTGGATGTCGCCTGCGAGGGCGTTGCCCGCACCGGCCGGGATGACCGGCTGGCTGAGCGCGGTGACGAGAACCTGGTTGCGGAAGACACGGTTCCCGATGCTCACGCGAGCCTCGAGCGTGTTGTTGAAGAAGCCGGGTCTGGAGTCGCCGGTGCGGAGCCCGAGCTTCGACAGGTCCGGGCGAGAGCCCAGCGGGGACGTTGATCTTGACGCCCATCGTGCCGGCTTCGTCGCCACTGATGACGACGGTGGAGGCAACGGTGCTGGCGGTCCAGACGGTCCAGTAGTAGCACTCGAAGATGTCAGGTCCGCCCTGGCGTGACAACCTTGCCCTGGACAACCTTGTCCGTCGAGGCAACGTCGCCCTCGCGGAGGACGAGGTCGCCAGCGGTGACCTTCGCCCACGGGGCGCTGGCAAACCGCTGCGGCTGGGTCGGGTCGCCGAGGCAGACGGCGAACGTGTTCTTGTTGCCCGCGCCGGCGATGAAGAAGCCGGGGCCGGACTCGACGATCGTCACCTGACCAGCGGTCTGGTTGTTCTCGCCGATGTAGACGTTAGGAGTCGTCGCCGTGACGGCCAGGACACGCCCGATGACGGCATTGCTGCGCGAGGTCGGCTGGACGGCGCCGGCGCTCGTGGCGAGCGTGACGTCGACCGACGTGCCGAAAGCGACCGTGGAGGCCACGTCGTAGGAGATGCCGTCGAAGACGATCGTCGAGGCGACGGTCGACTTCGTGTTGACGGTCCACGTGACGCTCTTGGAGTCCCCGGAGAGCACTCCGTAGATGTTCGAGCTACCGGTCGAAACACCGGTGAGGATGATGTCGCCGCCGGTCACGTCGGCATTCGGGGCCGACGAGAACGTCACGCCGGCGGTGGCGATCGTCAGGGTGAGCGTCTTGCCCGCCGTGAGGAACCCTGCGGTCGCGCTCGGTCGCGCTCAGATCGATCACGGGCTGATTGGTCTCGCCCGGGTTGACGCGGGTCTGCCCGGTCGTCGGGTTGTAGATGAGGCTGTCAGTGACGGTGCCCGGCGAGCCGAGAGTCGTCACGCGCAGTTGCCTACGGTCTGCGAGACCACCTCGCTGGTGACGTGGCTGGCCGTTGATGTGCGGACGTGATCGTCGCTGGCCGGCGCCGGGCGTGTCCACGGCGGCAGACAGCGATGTCGTAGCGGTTTCGCTACCAACGTGACGGTGTTCGGGGCCGAAGCAAGCAGGGCCGACGTCGTTGGCGACGGGAACGACGTCGTGCCGACGCCGTACGACTGGGCGAGCGTGCCGGTTGCCGTTGTGGTCCCGGTCGCGAACGCAGTCGCGATACACGCCGGTGTCGTTGTAGACACAGGCCTTGATCGCGCCCGTCAGCGGCACCCGCGTCTGCCTTGATCTTCAGGCCGCCGATGAGAATGGTCTCGACGTTGAAGTTGTCAGCGGCGGCGATGTCGACGTTGAAGTGGTTGTCGGCGAGGGTCACGCTGGCATCGAGCGAGCCCGGTGCAGAGATCGTGGCCGGCCCGACGAAGTGGACGGTGGCGAAGGCTGCGTTAGCCGCAATGGAGTCCGCGCAGCTGGCGCCGCTGTCGAAGATGTAGACGTCGAAGTTGCCGACGGTCGCGAGCGCGACGTCAGCCTCGGTGAACAGGAACGACGCCGCAGTTGTCGAGGTCTGGCCACGAGCGACCGACCCGGCACCGGTGACGTGCGTCGTCGCGAGCGCGGCGGGTGCCGCGGCCGTGACGAGAATCGAAGCGAGAAGCGCGGCACTCGTGACCGCGCTGATCGACTTCCTCCAGATAGACAAGTGATTTCCTCCCAATGGGATTAGTGGACTGGTTCGGGGACCGGGGCTATCGGCTCCCGGGGTTCGGATCGGTCCCTCTGCTCCTTTCGCGTGCCTCCGATCCGGCTGTCTGTTCCGTTTCCTACGCCTTGCGCAAGGCCCGAAACGACGAGACGGGCCCTGCCCGCCCCGTTGCTACGGCAATATCGGGGACGGCGCCTCGGTGGGCGCCTGGGTGGGGGTCGGCGACGGGGTGGCCGAAGGCGGAGGAGTCCGCCGCGGCTTTTCCGTCGGGACCGGGGTGGGAGATGGCGTGGGGGTGGGCTCCGCGGTCGCGACAGGCGTCGGGGCCGGGGTGGGCTCCGCGGTCGCGACAGGCGTCGGGGCCGGGGTGGGCTCCGCGGTCGCGACAGGCGTCGGGGCCGGGGTGGGCTCTAGGGTGGGGGCCACGGCCGGCACGGGTTCGGGGGCGTCGGTCGGGGCGACGGCGGGCTTCGGGGTGGGTGCGCCCGTCGGCCGGGTCGTGACCACCGGGTGCTGGGTCTGGGGCGCGACCTGAATCAGCATCGGCGCGGGCGTCGGCGTCATGTCGGGCACAAGGGTAGCACGCGGGGGTGCCCACGCTGCCTGGCTGACGAACCCGGCCGCCAGCACGAGGGTGCCGCCCAGGACGGCGACGGTCGCGATGGTCGCGACGAGGGTCCCGGTGGTGCGGACCGCGCCCCGGAAGACCTGCGTCGGCAGGCCCATCAGCCAGAAGCGGTGGTCGTGGCGGCGCTCGCGGTCCCGTAGGGCGGCGATGAGGATCCGCTCATCCAGGTCGGGCGCCGGCGGGGGCGTGGGCAGGCTGCCCAGGAGGGCCAGGAGCCGTGTCGTCCCGCCCAACTCGGCGGCACAGGCCGGGCAGCCCTTGACGTGGGCCGCCAGACGGGCCGCGTCAGGTGCGAGGAGGTCGTCCACGAGAAACGCGTCGATGAGACGGCGCGCGTGGGCGTGCTCGAGGGGCTTGCGGCCGACCGGCGGGTTGATCACAACCTATACATGGCGGGGAGGGCCAAGAAAGTTGCAGGGGGCGTGGCGGGGCCAGCTGCCGCGGGCGTTGTCGGTCAGCCGCGGGCGATGCTCTCAGGCGTCGGTTGCTCGGGTGCCTGGCGTTCGACCGTCGCTCGCTCGGCGGTCCATCGGCCGGTCTCGGCTGCCCGGTCGAGCTGGCCCGCAAGGGATTCGCGGAGCATCTTCGTGCCCCGCAGCAGGTTGCTCTTGAACGTGTTGAGCGGCACGTCCAGCGTCCGGGCGGCCTCCTCGTAGTCGAGGCCCATCACGTGGCGGACCACGACGGCGGCGCGGTACTTGAAGGGCAGCCCCGCGATGGCGGCGGCGATCTCCCCGCGCAGAGCGGCAGCCTCCGCCGCGGCCTGGGGGTCGGCGGTGGGGTCGGCGTCCGCGAGCGCCAGGCCGTCTCCGGGCCACTCGCTGCCGGCGGTCGCATCGTGCCCGTCGTCCCGGAAGGCCGACGTGTCGATCGACGTATCCGGGCGGGCGCGCCGGTGGGCGGCGGCCCGGCCGGCCGTGCGCAGGACGATTGTGTTCAGCCACGCGGAGAGCGATGGGCGGGGCTCGAAGCGCTCCATCTGGCGGAAGGCGGAGATGAACGTCTCCTGGACCACGTCCTCGGCGGACTCGCGGTCGAGCAACAGGCGGTAGGCGAGCGCGTAGAGGCGCGGTCGGTGGAGTCGCACGAGGACGGCGTAGGCCGCCTCCGAGCCCTCCTTGCACCTCCGGACGAGCTCCTGCTCGTCCCTGCCCCACTCGTCCAACGCCTTCTCCGAGCGGTCCGAATCCCGTACCGGGCATGCGCGGGTCAACCGCCCCCCGTTCCGGCGCGCGCGCCCGGGCCGCGCTCTCGCGGCCCCTGTGCTGCGCACGCCGCTACGGTCCGCCCTGGCGACGACCGGTGTGAGTTTGCCACATGGCTCCTGGCATGGATCGCATGGATGGCGTCGAACGCCGTCCGTCGGGCCCGCTCGGTACCTTCGGTTGGTGCCCCCGGACACCCTGCGCTGTCAGCATGCGGACCGTGCAGCGCCTTCTCGCCATGCCCCGCCGCAACGATCACCCGCACGCGCGTCCCCTGTCGGGTCGGATCCACTCGATCGTCTTCGGGGGCGGCCTGCTGATCCTCGTGCTGGGCGTGGTGGGCTGGACGCTCAACGGGGGTCCCGAGACGTTCGAGGACGCGCTGCTCGTCCTGGACCTCACGATCGGCGGCACGATCCTGTGCACGGCCGCCCTGGTCGGCCGGGCGCGTGCTGCGGAAGTCCGCCGTACCGGCCAGCTGGGCGTCCTGCAGCACGCCGCGCACCGGATGAGCGCGAGCCTGACCAGCGAGGACGTGGGCCGGGCCGTGGTCGAGGAGACCCGCCGGGTCATCGACTACCACAACGCGCGCGTCTACCTGCTCCAGCCCCCGGATGACCTGGTGCCGGTGGCGTTCGAGGGGCGCGTGGGCGCCTACGAGAAGGTGGACCTGGAGATCCTGCGGACGAAGATGGGGGAGGGATTTACCGGGTGGGTGGCCGAGCATCGGACTCCCCTGTGCGTGGGCGACGTCCTGGCCGACCCGCGCGGGGTGACGATCCCGGGCACGGATGACGTGGACGAGTCGATGGTCGTCGTGCCCATGCAGTACGACGACATCCTGGTGGGCGTCATCACGCTGTCCAAGCTGGGGCTCCACCAGTTCGACGAGGAGGACGTGCGGCTGCTGTCGATCCTCGCGGACCAGGCCGCGACGGCATTCACCAGCGCCCGCCATCTCGCCGAGGCGCGCCGCCTCGCCGCAGAGCTGCGCCAGCTGCTGGACATGAGCAGCGCGCTGTCCCGGTCGCTGGACCCGCGGGCGGTGGCGGACCTCATGGCGGAGCACCTGGCGCGCGCCGTCGGTGCCCAGCAGGCCCAGATCAGCGAGTGGGACCTCCTCGGTGACCGGCTGCGCACGCTGGGCTGTTATCCGGCGGCCACGCGCTCGGTGCTGGACGACTACTACGACCTCGGGGGGTACCCGCTGAGCCGCCGCGTCCTCCAGGACCGTGTGATCGAGGTGGTGGACGCCGACGACCCCGACGCCGATCCCGCGGAGGTGGCCCTCCTGCTCGCCGAGGGAACGCGCGGCCTGATCATGCTGCCGCTGGTCGCCAAGGACACCGGCGTGGGCCTCGTCGAGCTGGTCTTCGCCGGCCGCCCGGCCAACGACCCCGGGCTGATCACGCTGGCCCGCACCATGGCGCACGAGGCCGCGATGGCGCTCGAGAACGCGCGGCTCTACGAGACCGCCCGCAATCTCGCCGACCGCGACACGTTGACGGGGTTCTTCAACCACCGGTACCTCCACGAGCGCCTGGCCGAGGAGGTGGTCCGCGCCACCCGTACCCGCCGCCCGCTGAGCGTGGTGATGCTGGACCTCGACGACTTCAAGCTGGTCAACGACTCGTTCGGGCACCTCTACGGCGACCGGGTGCTCGTCCACGTGGCGGCGCTGATCCGCGGGACCCTGCGGGCGTCCGACGTGGCGGCGCGGTACGGTGGCGACGAGTTCGCCGTGATCCTGCCCGAGACCGACCGCGACGAGGCGGTTCTCGTGGCCGGCCGCATCCTCGAGGCGTTCCGGCAGTCGCCCTTCGCCGCCGAGGGGCGCATGGCGTTCCCGATCGGTGCCTCGATCGGCATCGCTACCCATCCGGCGGACGGCAGGTCGGCGACGGAGCTGATCGCCATCGCGGATCTCGGGCTGTACGACGCCAAGGACGGTGGCGGCAACCAGGTCCGGGCTCGCGACACGCTGCCGGTCGACGGCGCCGGCGCGGCGGGGGCGGCGGCAGGCCCGATGCACACCCGATCCGCCAGCCGCGGTCAACGCGGACCGGCAGTCGACGAGTCGCTCGCGGGCGCTGGGGTGGGGTCCGGGGAGCGCTGAGGCAGTACGGAAGTACCGGGACGCGGCCGCCGACAGTACGGGCCGACCTCCTTGCCCGCGCCGCCATCGGGCCCCATCCTTGGGCGAGGGTGAGATTCCGCCGCATTTCCACGGTCGATGGCGGGCTTCGCGCGAACGTGCGGGCCCTGACCCGGCGCCCCCTGCTGCTGTCGCTCCTGGTCCTGGGCGCGGTCGAGACCGTGCGCTTCGCCCTCGACCCCCGCAGCCTGGATCTCGTCGTGCTCATCCTCATCGGCGTGGTGACGCTGGCGGCGGCCCGCGAGCGTGGCAGCGTGGTGGAAGGCGAGGGCGCCCGGCGGACCGAGGCCGAGTCGTTCGCCCGGATCCTGCGCGGCCTGTCCCGCTCGGTGTCCCCCGATGCCATCGTGGACGCAATCGTCGAGGAGCTGGGGATCGGGACCGGTGCCGACCACGTGGCGGTGGTCCGCCGCCGCCCCGACACGCACAACCTCGAGGCGATCCTGTCGCCGACCCGGCCCGGGGCTCCGGCCTCGCGCACCACGATGTCGCTGCGCGAGCTCGAGGATCCGGCCCTGGACCAGGCGGCCGCGGCGTTCGCGATCGCGGCCTCGCGTGGCCGTCGCTTGACAGCGGTGCCGATCGAGCCGGACCCGGAAGGCGACCCGGACCTCGTGCCGCTCGGGCTCGGCGGGCGGCGCCCGGCCCGGGAGCGGCCCGGTTCGCCCGACGGCTCGGCGCTCCTGGCGGGGGCCGAGCGCGCGGCGACGGCAACAGCGACCGTCGACGGCGACTGCGGCCCTGCCTCCGGGTGCCCGGCGCCCGTCGCAGGCGACGGACGCACGCGATGGGGCGGACCAGCGCATCGCCGACCGCATCGCCGGGCGCCTGCGGGACGCCTACGGGCTGCGCAACCTGCTGGCCGCCCCGCTGCGCGTCAACGGGCGCGTGGAGGGGGCGGTCATCCTCTCCCGGCGGGTCAACGCGGAGTGGCCCGAGAGCACCCACCGGTTCCTCGAGGCCGCGGCGGTCGAGGTGTCGGCCGCGCTCGCGCGCGTGGCCTCGATCCGCGACGCGGAGACGCGGGCCTCCACGGACGCGCTCACGGGCCTGCCCAACCGCCGCTACTTCGACGAGTACCTGGGCCTGCTCGGGCGCAGGCGCCGGGCCGAGGACCGGGTCGGGGTGCTGATGGTCGACATCGACCGGTTCAAGCGGCTCAACGACACGTTCGGGCACGCGGTCGGCGACCACGTCCTGCGCGAGGTGGCCCAGGCGATCGCGTCCGCCGTCCGCGACGACGACGTCCCCGCCCGGTTCGGCGGCGAGGAGTTCGCGGTCCTGCTCAAGAATCCCACGGCCAGGGTCGCGCTCGACGTGGGGGAGCGGGTCCGGCGCGCGGTGTCCTCCCTCGATCTGCGCCGCCTGGGCGTGCCGGGCGTGTCCGTCTCGGTTGGTGTCGCGGTGGCCGACGACCCGGACGTGTCGCTGGACGTCGTGATCGACGAGGCGGACCGCGCGCTGTACCGCGCGAAGCGCGGCGGGCGGGACCGGGTGGTCGCTGCGTAGCGTACGCCCTACCATGGGGCACATGCCCCTCACCGGTGGCGACACGCCCCTCACCAACGGCGACCTGGCCCGCATCTTCCACGAGATCGGCGACATCCTCGAGGTCAAGGGCGAGGTCGTGTTCAAGACCGTGGCCTACCATCGCGCCGCCGACGCCATCGCCCGCGCCCCGTTCGACGTCGCTGCGGCTTACGGGTCCGGCGACCGGCGCCCGATCCCCGGGGTGGGCAAGGCGATCAGCGACAAGATCGCGGAGCTCGCCACGACCGGCCACATGGCCTTCCATGACCGGCTCCGCGCCGAGATCCCGGCCAGCCTCGTGGAGCTGCTCCGGATCCCTGGCGTCGGCCCAAGGACGGTGCGCGTGGTCCACGACGCGCTGGGCATCGAGACGCTCGACGACCTGCGCCGTGCCGCCGAGGTCGGCGACCTTCGTGGCCTGAAGGGCATCGGCGCCGGAACGGAACAGCGGATCCTCGAGGGGATCGCCCAGCTGGAGTCGCGGCCGCAGCGCCTGCTCCTCGACGAGGCCCAGCGGCTGTCCGACGACCTCGTGGCGCAGCTCGAGGGCACCGCGGGCGTGACCCGCATCGTCCAGGCGGGCTCCCTGCGCCGCCGCCGCGAGACGGTGGGGGATCTCGACCTGCTCGTGGAGACGGACCGGCCCGAGGCCGTCGTGGAGCGCTTCACGCAGCTGGGAGCCGTGGACCGGGTCCTGGGCGCCGGCCGCGCGAAGGCCGCCGTCACGCTGCTCCGCGGGCCGCAGGTGGACCTGATGGTCATGCCGCCGGGCGAGGCGGGCACGTATCTCGTGCACTTCACGGGTTCCGCCGCGCACAACGTCCGCCTGCGGGGCATCGCCCGCGACCGCGGCTGGAGCCTGTCCGAGAAGGGCTTCCTGCGCCTCGACGCCGACGGGCAGCCGATGGAGGGCGACGCCGCGGAGCTCCGGACCTTCCCCGACGAGGAGGGCGTGTACCGCGTTCCTGGACCTGGCGTGGGTGCCGCCCGAGCTGCGCGAGGACCGCGGCGAGGTTGCCGCCGCCCGCGAGGGCCGCCTGCCGGCGCTGATCACCCTCGACGACCTGCGGGGCGACCTCCACAGCCACTCCGAGTGGAGCGACGGCGTCCACGCCATCGAGGTCATGGCGGAGGCGGCGCGGCGGCGCGGGTACGCCTACCAGGTGCTCACGGACCACTCGCAGGGCCTGGGGATCGCGCACGGCCTCGACCCGGACCGCGTGGAGCAGCAGCGGTCGATCATCGCCGCCCTCAACGCCCGCTTCGCGGCGGAGGAGTCCGCGGGGGACCTCCCCGAGGGCGCCGATCCCGACGGCTTCCGCCTGCTCCACGGCTGCGAGCTCGAGGTCCGCGCGGACGCGACGCTGGACTACGAGGACGATCTCCTCGCCCGCTTCGACCTCGTCGTGGCGTCGGTCCATGTCGCCCGGCAGCAGCCCCGGGAGCAGCTGACCCGTCGCACGCTCGCCGCCATCCGGAGCCCCCACGTGGACGTGATCGCCCATCCGGCCGGCCGGATGATCCAGTCGCGGGACGACCTGGACCTGGACTGGGACGCGGTATTCGAGGCCGCCGCGGCGACCGGCACCGCCCTCGAGGTCAACGGCTCGCCGCACCGCCTGGACCTCGCGCCGGAGCGAGCCCGCCGCGCGGTCGAGATGGGCTGCATCCTGGCGATCGACTCCGACGCCCACCGGACCGAGCGAGCTGGACTACGTGCGCTGGGGCGTCGACCAGGCGCGACGGGCGTGGGTGGAGCCCCGCCACGTGCTCAACACGCGACCGCGGGCCGAGCTGCTCGCCTGGGTCGCGGGGAAGCCCGGCCGGGTCTGAGCCCCGCGACGTACCATCGCCCGCGATGACAGCCACGCCCGTCGACGTGACCCTGGCCCGCCGCGAGCTCGTGCTCGTGGCGGTGATCCTCGTGGCGTTCGCATGCCTCGTGGAACGGTCGGACGCGTTCCTGGTCGTGATCCTGCTGCCGGTCGTGATCGTGCTCGCCGGGTCGGCGATCCTCCGCGCGGACGAGCGACCCGGCCGGCCCATCGAGTCCCTGCTGGTCCCCGCGGTGCTCACCGGCGGAACTGCGGCCGCGCTGCAGCTCGTCCCGGCTGGCCTGGGCCTCGTCCCGGCGCTGGCGGCCTTCGCGTTCGGCCTGGACCGGATCCTCGCCCTGGAGATCCGGCTGCTCGCGCAGTCGACTGGCGTCACCGACGCCGACCGGGCACGGATCCTCGGCGGGGCGATGGTCACGGCGTTCATCGCCTTCACGGGCGTCGCGGCGCTGGTCCCGGGCGGGCTCCCGGAGCCCGGGTCCACCGCTATCGACACCGGCCTGTCCGAGGGCTGGCTGCTCGTCCTGGCCCTGGGCGATGCGCTCGTGGCCCTGGTCCTGGGCTACCGCGTCGCGTCCGTGCGCTACGGAAGCCGGCGGGACGCGATGCGCTCGGCGCTGACCTACGCGATCGTCATCGCCGTGGCGGCCGGCGCGATCCGCGCCATGGACGTGCCGAGGCTCGTCGGTCCCGCCGCGCTCACGCTGGTCTTCTACCTGTGGGACGCGCTCCACGCCACCGCGCCCGCCAGGCGTCGCGAGCCGCGCTTCCTGTGGGAGACGATCCTCCTCGCCGTGCTCGCGGTCGTGGTGGTCGCCTGGAACCTGCGGCTCCGCGTCTGACGCCGTCCCGAGCCGTCTCGTTTGACGCGCGGGGCGGCGGCCCGCCTGCCCCGGGCCCAGCGTCAGGCCGGCACGATTTCACTCCGAGTGAACAGACTCCCCGGGTCCGAGAGAGGTTCAGGCCCAGCGGTTCCCCTGCTGGCGTCCCAGGTGCCAGATGAGACCACGGCCAGCCCACAGGAGGGGTCCGCATCGATTCTCGGCAACATCACGCGCCCGATCGCGCCAATCAGGCGCCTGGTGTTCACTCCGAGTGAAATGAAGGGGCACCGCCGTCGCGGACCGCCCCCGTCGCGGACCGCCCCCGCCCTTGACGCCCGTCTCGTTTGACGCGCGGGGCGGAGGGTGTTAGAAACACGTGCCCGCGACTGTTGGCCGGTTCGGCGTGCCATGCCTTCGACACGCCCCGGCGCGACGCTCCCGATGCACCGAAAGGACGACCTCCACGTGACCTTCCCCGAGATCGACGCCGCCGCCCAGACGCCCGCAGGCCAGACGCGCCTGAAGCGGCAGCTGGCCGAGCAGGCCATCGCGCAAGCCACCGCCGCGCGGTGGCCGGAGGCCGCGGAGACGAACCGCCGCCTGCTCGAGCTCGCGGCGGACTCCGAGGCGGAGAACCGTCTCGCCAAGGCGCACTGGGAGATGGGCGAGCTGGCGATCGCGCGCGAGCACTATCAGAAGGCCCTCGCGCTCGACCCGACCAACCGCATCGCCGAGCGCAACATCGACCGCCTCAAGATGCTGCTCGTCGAGGCCGGCGAGAAGACCGTGCCGGCGAAGGAGGGCTCCAAGGCCCCGGTCAGCATCTTCGTCGAGGAGACGGGCAAGACCGGGTTCGCCCACCTGACCAGCCTCGCCCGCCCCGCCGAGCTCGCCCAGGTCAACCCGGGCGACGCGGTCGAGCTCATCCCCGAGGGCAACCGCCTCGCGGCGATCAGCAACGGCATCCGCATCGGGATCGTCGAGCCCCGGGTCGCCGCCCGGCTGCTCAAGCTCATGGCCGACGGCAACAAGTACCTCGCCGGCGTCACCTCGCTGGGCGATCGTGATGTCCGCCTGATCATCCGCGAGGTGTACCAGGACCCGCGCAACTACGGGAAGGTCAGCTTCCCGACCGCGGCGAAGTCCACCGACCTGCGCCCGTACACCAAGGGCACCCTGGTCCGCGAGGACGAGGAGCTCGAGGAGGACCTCGAGGACGACATCGAGGACGAGGAGATCGAGAACCTCGACCGGGTGCTGCCGCCGGAGGAGACCACGGACGAGGCGTTCGTCGAGGAGACGGACGAGCTCGACGAGGCGTAACCGCACCGGGCGCGGCCCGTGCCACCGTCGATAACCGCGCGGTGCCGCTGCACGACTCCGCGCCCATCGTCTGCGACAATCTGAACCCATGGCTGGCCGTGCCCTGCTCCTCCGCGTCGAACCGGGCTTCAGCCTGCCGGCGTACGAGCGATTCGCGCCGCCCCCGCCACCCGCCCTCGTCGCCGCGCGACTCGAGGCGTCGTCCGCGCCCGGCGACATCGTCCTGGACCTCTTCGGGCGCGGTGGCTGGGTTGCCCGCTCGGCGATCGACAGCCAGCGCAAGGCGGTCAGCCTCGAGTCCAGCGCCCTGGACCGGCTCCTGGCCGAGGTCGTCCTGCGCCCGCCGGACCTCCGCCACCTGGACGCCGCGATCCAGTCGCTGGCCGCCTCCGCCCGCCGCGAGTCCAGCCTCAAGGCGTCGATCACGGACCGCTACGCCAGCCGGTGCGCCACCTGCGACCGGGCGGTGATCCTGGACGAGGTGACCTGGGTCGCGGAGTCGACGGACGAGGACGGCCGGCCCGCCGGCCCGCGCCCGATCCGCAAGCACTATCGCTGCCCGGTCTGCCGCGACCAGCTGGGCGGCGGCGAGAACCGCCAGGCCCCCGTGGACGCCGCCGACATCGAGCGTGCGATGGACCCGGACGGTGCCGAGGTCCGCTACGAGCTCCGCGACCGGTTCCCCACGCTCGACGGCGGTGAGGCGCTCGTCGACGAGCTGCTCGACCTCCATACGACCCGCCAGCTGGTTGCGCTGGCCGCGATCCTGGAGCGGGCCGAGGGCGATCTCCGTGCCGCCTCGATCGGCGCCGCCATGCGTCTCGCCCTGCTGCACGCGATCGCCCCGGCGAGCCGACTCGCGACGTCGGCCGGACGGGTGGCGCCGCTCAAGATCTCCGGCGGCCACGTCAAGCTGCCCGGCAACGCGCAGTGGCGCGAGCGGAACCCGTGGCTCGCCTTCGAGGACGGGGTCAGGGTCGTGCGGGGCTTCATCCAGCGCCTGGAGAGCGGGACCTGGGGCCCGGTCCCTGCGCGCTTCGGCGACGACCTCCGCAGCCTCGCCGAGGGTGCCGCGACCGCCGTCGTCAAGCAGGGCACGCCCGCGGCGCTCGACGCACTGGGGATCGAGGCACGCCACGGGGCCGGCATGGGCGTGCGGCCGCGCGTCCGGCTCGCCCTGGGCACGCCGCCCCTGCGCCCTGTCGCGGAGCGCCTCGCGTGGGCGTACCACGGGACGGCGTGGGTCCTGGGCCGCGAGGCCGCGGCGACGCTCCCGCTGGAGCCGCTGTTCGGGCCGGTGGTCCGCCCGACGTGGGGCTGGCAGGCGGCGGCGATCACCCGGGCGCTGCGGGCCGCCGAGCCGGTGATGGCCCGTGACGCGCGCGTCGTCCTCCTGCTCGAGGGTGATGGCCCGGAGTCGCTTGTCGCCTGCACCCTGGGCGGCGTGACCGCCGGCTACCGCATGGCCGGCGGACGGCTCCCGGAGGCCGGCCGGGAGACGGGCGGCGTGGTCGAGCTGGTGCCGCCCGGGTCCGGGGCGGTGCCCCGAGGTCCCCGGACGCGCGCCAACCAGGCCCTCGTCCCGCTTCCCGGCGGCGCCGGCGACCCGGACCTCGGCCCGTCCGACCGGGTGTTCGCGCCGACCGAGCGCGGGGCCAATGTCCCGTTCTCCGCCGAGGACGCCGAGTCGGCCGTCGTCGATGCCGCGGTGGACGTGCTCAAGCTGCGGGGCGAGCCGGCGACCTTCGAGGGGCTCCTGGGCGAGATCCTCGTCGGGCTCGATCGCACCGGTCATCTCCGGCGCCTCGTGCGCCCGCCGGCACCCGCGCATCCGCAGCCGGAGGAGGGCGAGCCCGCATCCGGGCGGCCTGGTTCCAGGCACCAGCCCGCCCCGGAACCCGCCCCGGCACCCGTCGTCCCGGCTCCCACCACCGACCACGTCGATCGCCTGCTCACGCTCGTCCGAACCGCGCTCGCGAGGGCGGAGGGCAGACGGCTCCTCAAGGTGGGCGACGATCGCTGGTGGCTCCGGGAGAAGGCTGATCTCGAGCTGGCGGCCGTCCCGCTCGCCGACCGCGTCGAATGGGCCGTCTTCAGCCTCCTGTCCACCGCCGGCCCGCTGTCCGAGGCCGCGTTCCTCGACCGCGTGGCGGGCCTGTTCACGGGTCCCGATCTGCCGGACGAGGCGCTCGTGCGGGCCTGCCTGGAGTCGTATCGCAGCATCGCGAGCACGCCGGACCGCCTGTCCACCCCCGACGACCTGGCCCGGCGCAGCAAGGAGCACAGCCGGCTGATCGCGAACCTCGTGGACCTCGGCCACCGTCTCGGGTTCAGCTGCTGGGTCGGGGAGCGGCAGCAGCCGCGTCGCGTCGGCGGCTACACGCTCGCCGACTACCTCGAGCAGCGGGAGCTGTCGGGACCACCGAGCCTGGGCAGGATCGCGGCCCGCGACCTCGAGGACGTGGACGTCGTCTGGTACGTCCGCGGGAAGATGGCGATGGCCTTCGAGGTGGAGTGGACGGCCATGCTGTCCGACACGGTCCTGCGGCATCACGCCCGCATCCCCACGGACGAGCGCCTCGTCCGGTTCCTCGTCGTCCTTCCGGAGCGGGTGGAGCTGGTCCGCCACAAGCTGGACCGGTCGCCGCTCCTCCGCGAGGGGCTCGACGCCGGTGGCTGGCACCTCGTCAAGGCCAACCACGTCCGCGACTGGGCGGCCCGCGAGCAGGTGGCGCTGGCGGACCTGGAGCCGCTGCTCGGCCTGGACCCGGCCGTGGAGCGCACCGGCGACCAGCTGTCGCTGTTCACGGGCTGACAGGCGGAGCCCGCTCGCCGCTCCGTTCCGGGCGGTACGCTAGCCCGACCGTACCCGCCGTCTCCGGCGGCCTCGCGCCGCGTCATGAGCCTGTCCGAATCGGGGTTGAACCGTGACCGAGCCCACCCGCATCGACGAGATCGCCGCCCGCTTCTGGGAGGACTTCCTGGGGCTGGCGCCGACCACCGCGACCGTCTACGGCGACAACCGCTACGACGACCGGCTCGACGATCCGGGTCCCGCGGGTCGCGCCGCCGCGCGCGGGCTGGCAGAGCGGGTTCGCCGCGAGGCCGGCGAGGTGCCCCCGGAGGGCCTGTCGGTCGAGGACCGGATCACCCGCGACATGCTGGGGATCGTGGCGGACCTCACGATCGAGGGGGACGACCTCGCCTTCCACGAGCTCCGCACGTTGAGCCACATCGACGGCGCCCAGACCCTGCTCGCGCAGCTCGCGGTCTTCCAGGCGGCCGACACCCCGGAGCGGCTCGACAACTGGCTCGCCCGCCTCCGCGGCTACGGTCCGCACCTGGACGCCAACATCGCCATCCTGCGCGACGGCATGGCGTCGGGCCGGACGTCGGCGCGGATCGTGGCGGAGCGGACGATCCGCCAGCTCGAGGGGCTCCTCGCCCAGCCCGTCGAGGAGTCACCGGTCGTGGTGATGTCGCAGGTCGCGGACGACGCCGGCCGGGAGCAGGTCCTGGCCGCGGTGCGCGACGTCGTCCGCCCGGCGGACCAGCGGTTCCTGGACATGCTCCGCGACGAGTACCTCCCGTCCACGCGCGAGGTGCCGGGCCTGCTCTCCGCGCCGAATGGCGAGGCGCTGTACCGCTACGCGATCCGCTCCTGGACGACGCTGGACATGGATCCGCGGGACGTCCACCAGGTGGGTCTCGACGAGCTGGCCCAGATCGACACCGAGCGCCGTGTGATCGCGCGCGACGAGGGTTTCGGTGACGACGTGGACGCCTATCGCCTGGCCCTGGCCACCGATCCCGCCAACCAGGCCGCGACCCAGGAGGAGCTCGTCGCGCGCGCGACGGAGGACATCGCGCGGGCCGGCGAGGTCGCGCCACGGGTCTTCGGCCGCCTCCCGCGTGCCGCCTGCGAGGTCCGCCCGGTGGAGGCGTTCAAGGAGAAGGACGCCCCGGCTGCGTACTACTATCCGCCGTCCCTCGACGGCTCGCGCTCAGCCATCTACTACGTCAACACGTACGACCTGCCGAGCCGCACGTACTCCAATCTGGCGTCCACGACCTACCACGAAGCGATCCCGGGTCATCACTTCCAGATCAGCCTGGAGATGGAGCACCCGTCGCTCAACGTGTTCCGGCGCCTGGGCTCGCGGCTGACGGGCGCGGCCTACGTCGAGGGCTGGGGCCTCTACTCGGAGCGGCTCGCCGACGAGCTGGGCCTGTACCGCAACCAGGCGGAGCGCCTGGGCATGCTCGACGCGCAGGCGTGGCGGGCGTCGCGGCTGATCGTGGACTCCGGCATGCACGGCCTGGGCTGGTCGCGCCAGGAGTCCATCGACTGGCTGCTGCAGACGGGCCTGTCGGAGACGGACGCGGTCATCGAGACCGATCGCTACATCGTGTGGCCGGGCCAGGCGCTGAGCTACATGACCGGGATGCGCGAGATCCGCAGGCTCCGGCGCGAGCTCGAGGCGCGCGACGGCGCCGCGTTCGACATCAAGCGCTTCCACGACGAGCTGATCGGGCACGGCTCGCTGCCGCTCGCGACGCTGGCGCGCGAGCTGCCCACGTGGGTGACGCCAGCCGGCTGAGCGTCACCCGCCGGCGGCCTCCGATGGCTGGCGTGGCGCCTCACGCCACGTTGCCCGGCAATCCACCGCCTGGTGAACGGCAGGCGCCCCAGCTGTGCCCGCTGATTCGACATCCCCTGATGCGCGCGGATCGGCGCATCCGTAGCGAACGAGAGTGCGATATTCGTGGACGCGAAGCACGCTGCGGACGATTTCCGTCTTGACGGGCCAGTGAACCCTGTGGCACGATCCGGCCCAGTTGTTGCGCGGCTCGCAACGCGTGTCCCGGTGGGTGCACCTGGGGCGGAGCGAGCGCCCCGCACGTCGTCCGTGTCCCGCGACGGGTGCCCGACCGGGTCTGGGCGGGGTACACACCTGGAGGCACCATGACCGCCGAACCCTCTCCCAGCCCGACGCCCGTCCTCCGCCGTGATCGCCAGCTCGCGATGTACCGGCAGGCCTGCGAGTCGCTGCCCGGCGGCGTGGACTCCAACTTCCGCGCGTGGGGCGAGGACACGATCTACGTCGATCGGGGCAAGGGAGCCACGGTCTGGGACCAGGACGGCAACGAGTACGTCGACCTGCGGATGGGCTACGGCCCGGTGATCCTGGGCCATGGCGACGACCGCGTGGACGACTACGTCAACGAGCGGATGCGCAAGGGCGTCAGCTTCTCGCTGACCAGCGAGGACGAGATCCGCACGATCGAGCTCATCAAGGAGCTCAACCCGTGGATCGGCAAGGCCCGGATGACGGTGTCGGGCACCGAGGCCACGATGCACGCGATGCGCATCGCGCGGGCCTACACGGGCCGCACCAAGATCGTGAAGTTCGAGGGCCAGTACCACGGCGTCCACGACTACGCCCTGATCAGCGTCCTGCCCGCCAACGTGGCCGACCTGGGCGACGAGAACAACCCCGTGGGCCTGGCCTGGGGACGCGGCATCCCGGCCGAGATCGCCAAGACGATCATCCCGGCGCGCTACAACAACATCGAGCGCCTGCGTGCGCTGTTCGAGCGCCAGGGCGAGGAGATCGCGGCGATCATCGTGGAGCCGGTGCTGGGCAACGCCCAGGGGATCATGCCCAAGCCGGGCTTCCACCAGGCGATGCGGGCCCTGACCGAGGAGTTCGGCGTCCTGCTGATCTTCGACGAGGTCAAGACCGGTTTCCGGTTCGCGAGGGGCGGCGCGGCCGAGTACTTCGGCATCACGCCCGACATCGCGACCTACGCCAAGGCGATGGGCAACGGCTACCCGGCCGCAGCCTTCGGCGGGCGCGACGAGATCATGGACATGCTGCCTTCCAAGGTGAGCCACGGCGGGACGTACGCCGGCAATCGCGTCGCTGCGGCAGCCGCGACCAAGACCCTCGAGATCATCCGCGACACGGACGCCCTGGCCACCATCCATGCCACCGGCGAGCGGATCCAGGCCGGCCTCCGGCAGCTGCTGGACGCGAAGGGCCTCGCCTACAACATCACCGGACACCCCTCGATGTTCGGGATCATGTTCACGGAGACCGTCGCGAGCGAGTACCGCGACTGGGCGAACACGGACCACGAGCTGTACGACGCGATCGCGGTCGGGATGCACGCCCGGGGCGCCATGCCCGAGCCCGACAGCCGCGAGCCCTGGTTCATCTGCGAGGCGCACGCCAAGGGCGACACGGTGGACAAGGTCGTCACGATCTTCGGCCAGTCGCTCGACGCGGCCCTGGAGGCTCGCGCACGCGGCGAGCTGAGCTCCGCGGCCCACTGAGCCCGGAGGAGGGTCCGGATGGTGCTCGACGGCAATGCCGTCCGGTCGGTCGACCGGGCGGCGGCCCTGCTCCTCGCCCTGGGTGACAGCCACGGCGAGGCGGGAGTCACGGAGCTGGCCCGACGACTGGGCCTGCACAAGTCCACGGCATCGCGGCTCCTCGCCACGCTGGAGAAGCGCGGCCTGGTTGAGCAGGACGGCGAGACCGGCCGGTACCGGCTGGGCCTCGTCGTCATCCGCCTCGCCGAGAAGGCGGAGCGGACGCTCGACCTGCGGGCGATCGCGATGCCGGAGCTGGACCGTCTCGCCCGCGCGACGTGCGAGACGACGGGCCTCGGGATCGCCGACGGGGACCAGTTCCTGACCGTCGCCCAGGCCGACGGCCCCAACCTGGTGGCACTGGGCGACTGGACCGGGCGCGGCGTGCCGATCCACTCGGTCGCCGCCGGCAAGGTGCTGCTGGCGGCCATGCCGGAACGCGAGATCCTCAAGCTGGTCCGCCGGGGCCTGGACCGGTTCACGGACCGCACGATCACCCAGCTGGAGCCCCTCCTGGAGGAGCTGGCGCGCATCCGCCGTCGCGGTTACGCGACGGCGTTCGGCGAGTTCGACGCCGGCCTCAATGGCATCGCGGCCCCCGTGCACGATGCGCGGGGACAGGTGACGGCCGCGGTCGACATCTGGGGTCCGTCCTTCCGGATCACCCCACAGCGGGTGCCGGAGCTGGTCCAGCAGGTCCGCGAATCGGCGGCGGCCGTCTCGGTGCGCCTCGGAGGAACGGCGGCCTGACGGCTGCCGTCGCCCCGGCCCATGTGCTGCGAGCCGGGGCGGGCGAGCCGGGGCTGATCTAGGCTAGGGAGGTATGGAGATCTCCGGGGCCCTCAAGGATCAGCTGATCGCGCTCGCGCAGGACGTGATCCTGCCGATCCTGCTCATCGTCGGCATCTCGGCGGTCGTCATCTGGCTCGCGGGTGGGGCGGTTCACGCCGTGGTCCGGACGCTGCTGGACCGCGAGACGTCCGAGGGCACCGCCCAGGAGCTGTCCGCCGTCGAGGTCAGGAAGCGGATGGACACGCTCGAGAGCCTCGGTGCGACCGTCGTCCGGCTGTTCGTGATCGTCATCGCGGGCGTGATGATCCTGGGCGAGCTCAACCTCAACATCGGGCCGGCGGTGGCCGGCCTCGGCGTCGTGGGCATCGCGGTGGGCTTCGGGACCCAGAGCATCGTGCGGGACTACTTCACCGGCGCGCTGATCCTGATCGAGAACCAGTTCAGCAAGGGCGACGTCGTCTCGATCGCGGGGGTGAGCGGGACGGTCGAGGACTTCAGCCTCCGGCGCACGACGCTGCGGGATCTCGACGGCGTGGTCCACACGGTGCCCAACGGCGAGATCAAGGTGGCCTCGAACCGGACCCGCGTCTGGAGGCGCATCAACCTCGACGTCACGATCGCCTACGGCACGGACGTCGAGCGGGCGACCCAGGTCGTGGACGACGTGGGCCGTGAGATGGCGCTGGACCCCGACTGGCGCCGGCGCGTCATGGAGCCGCCCCACGTGGAACGCGTGGAGGCCCTCGGCGAGTACGGGATCACGATCAAGATCCTGGGCCTGGTCCGCGCCACCGAGCAGTGGGCGGCCAGTGGAGAGCTCCGCAAGCGGCTCCTCGCGGCCTTCGCGACCCACGGCATCGAGATCCCGCGGCCGCAGCGCGTGGTCCTCGCCCGCACCCCGGACATCGACCCGTTCGCGGCTGGCGGCGGCACGCCGGAGGGCCCGACGCAGGACGACCTGTCGCTGGACTCGGACTAGTTCAGCCGCGGCCCGCTCCGTGCCGCGCCCCGGGTTCCGTGGCGAGGCACCCCGGGCGGGCGCGTAGAATGGCCCGACCCACGCGTGCTGCCGGAGGAACCCGTGACCGTCGACCCCCAGGCCCAGGACGGGCCTGAGATCGAGAGCCTCCTCTCGGAGAGGCGGACGTTTCCGCCCGACCCGGCCTTCGCCGCCCAGGCCAACGCCAGCGCGGCGCTGTACGACGAGGCGGCCGCGGACTACGTGGGCTTCTGGGACCGCCAGGCCCGGGACCGGCTGTCCTGGTTCACGCCCTATGACCGGACCCTGGAGTGGAGCCTCCCGGACGCGAGGTGGTTCACGGGCGGCGAGCTCAACATCGCCTACAACTGCGTGGACCGCCACGTGGAACGCGGCCTGGGCGACAAGGTGGCCTACCACTGGATCGGCGAGCCCGGCGACACCCGGACGCTCACGTACGCGGACCTGATGCGCGAGAGCTCCAAGGCGGCCAACGCGCTCCTGGAGCTGGGCGTCCGCAAGGGCGACCGCGTGGCGATCTACATGCCAATGATCCCCGAGCTGCCGATCGCGATGCTGGCCTGCGCCCGGATCGGCGCGCCCCACACCGTGGTCTTCGGCGGGTTCTCCGCGGATTCGCTGTCCGGCCGCATCAACGACTGCGGTGCCAAGGTCCTGATCACGGCGGACGGCGGCTGGCGTCGGGGCAAGAAGGTGGGCCTCAAGCACCACGTGGACGCGGCGATCGCGGACACGCCCACGATCGAGCACGTGATCGTCGTGGACCGCTTCGGCGACGGCGTGCACATGGTCCCCCGGCGTGACTACTGGTGGCACGACATCGTGGACCGCCAGGACGAGGTCTGCGCCCCGGTCCCCGTGGACAGCGAGCACATGCTCTACCTGCTCTACACGTCGGGGACGACGGCGAAGCCGAAGGGGATCCTGCACACGTCCGCGGGCTACCTCCTGGGCGCTGCCTTCACGCACTGGGCCGTGTTCGACATCAAGCCCGACGACGTCTACTGGTGCGCTGCCGACATCGGCTGGGTCACCGGGCACAGCTACATCGTGTACGGACCCCTCGCGAACGCCACGACGGGAGTCCTGTACGAGGGCGCCCCCGATGCCCCGACGTGGGACCGCTGGTGGGAGATCGTCGAGCAGTACAGGGTCAGCATCCTGTACTGCGCCCCGACCGCCATCCGCGCCTTCATGAAGCAGGGCGAGGAGATCCCGCGCAGCCACGACCTGACGTCGCTGCGGGTCCTGGGCTCCGTGGGCGAGCCGATCAACCCCGAGGCATGGCGCTGGTACCGCGACGTCATCGGCGGCGACCGCACGCCCGTCGTCGACACGTGGTGGCAGACCGAGACCGGGCAGATCCTCATCAGTCCGCTGCCGGGCGTCACGACGACCAAGCCCGGCTCGGCGACGTTTGCCATGCCGGGCATCGAGGCTGACGTCGTGGACGCCGAGGGCCGGTCCGTTCCGTTCGGCGGCGGCGGGTACCTCGTGCTCAAGCGGCCGTGGCCCGGGATGATGCGCGGCATCTACGGGGACCCGGAGCGGTACCGGAAGACCTACTGGAGCCGGTTCCCGGGGATGTACTTCGCCGGCGACGGTGCCAAGCGTGACGAGGAGGGCTACATCTGGCTGCTGGGCCGCGTCGACGATGTCATGAACATCGCCGGCCACCGCATCAGCACCGCGGAAGTCGAGTCCGCCCTGGTCGACCACCGGTCCGTGGCCGAAGCGGCCGTGGTGGGCAAGAGCGACGCCATCTCGGGCCAGGCCATCTTCGCCTACGTGATCCTCAAGTCGGGCCAGGAGCCGTCGGACACCCTGTCCATCCAGCTGCGCGAGCACGTCGCCTACGTGATCGGGCCGATCGCGCGGCCCAGGTACCTGATGTTCGTCCCGGACCTGCCCAAGACGCGGTCGGGCAAGATCATGCGCAGGCTCCTGCGTGACATCGCGGAGGGCCGGCCCCTCGGCGACGTGACGACGCTCGCGGACGCCACCGTCGTCGACACCATTCGTGACAACACCGGCAGGGCCGAGGAGGAGTGAGCGGGTGCCGTTCGGTTTCCTGAAGCGCCAGAAGCCCGAAGACCCAGCCGTCGCGTCCGGTTCGCCGGGCGGCACGTCGGCCGCAGATCCCGCGCGCCTGCGCGGCGGCCAGGTGCGAGGCGTCGCCTTCACGGCCCTCACCGAGGACTGGCGCCTGCACGGTGGCATGGAGATCAGCGGCCGGCTCTCCGATGCGCTCAACAAGCGCGATGCGATCGCGATCACGGACGTGACCTGGGGGCCGCCGGATTCCACGGCGCTGGAGCCTGCTCCGGGTCTCCGCAGCGTGGATCCCTACGACCTGATCCTTGTCACGGCAGGCGAGGACAGCCTGCCGCCCCTCACCGAGGCCGAGCGTGCCGCCCTCAAGGTCCACAAGGTGGCCTACGACGTTGCGCTCGAGGTCCCACCGTTCCGGGTCATCGGCACCGTGTACCTGCACCCGGGGTCGGAGCCGGACCGGCTCCTGGAGCGTTCGACCGAGATGTTCGTCCCGGTCGCGGAGGCCACCGCGCGCCTGGGCGACGTCGAGGTGACCGACCCCGAGGTTGAGGTCATCCTCGTGAACCGCTTCTACCTGCGTGGCGTGACGCAGGTGGACAAGCGGACCGGGGAGCCGCACCGGAAGCTGCCGGGTTCGCCGCTGGGCGGCATCAGCTGGCAGGACCGGAGCTAGATCGTCCCGTACCGCTGTTCGCTCGACGGTTGGCACCCGGTCGCGCTCTGGACCGGACGCCCGTCTCGACCCGGGCTCGTCGTGATCGCGAAATGGATCAGATCTGTCGTGCCCACACGGGGATCGGACGACCAAACCCGGGTTCAGGGTCTCCGGCCCAGCGTGGGAGGGCCGATCCTGATCCAGATGGCGATCAGGGCTCCGCGGACGGCGCCCGGATCAGGTCCGGGCGGCCATGGTGCGCCCGAAGAGCTTGAAGCCCGCCTTGGCGGGTTGCGCCGCCTCGAGGCCGAGCAGCCGGTCCGCAAGGATCTCGAAGTCGTTGGTGATCGGGTCCCTGGGCGCGAGCTCCACGAGCGTGCGACCCTCGTTGGCGGCCTTCACGATCACCGGGCCCGCCGACCGGATCTGGGCGTAGGCCGCGATGCCCACGGACTTCTCGATGTCCTCGGTGGGGACGCCGCTGTTGAACCGGTTGACGACCAGCGACATCCGATCGCGCATGCCCAGCTCGGCGGCCACGTCGCGCAGCTTCATCACCGCACGGATCGCCGGCAGGTCCGGGGTCACCGGGACGAGGATCCGCTCCGCCTTGTCGAGCACGGCGCGGTTGAGCGCGCTGTACGACGGGTGGAGGTCCACGACCACGAAGTCCACGGATCGGCGCGCGACCGTGATGGCCTTGGCCACCCGGTCCGGGTCCAGGATCTCCGTCTGGATGGGGCTGGACGACAGCGGGAGGACGCGCAACCCCGAGGGGTGGGCCGAGGAGAGGTCGAAGAACGGCACGACCGGCCCGCCATCGAGCTCGTCGCGCCACGTGTCCACCACGGTCGGCACGCCGTCCATCCCGAGCGAGATGCCGACGTGACCGGTGACCGTGTCGGCGTCGATGAGCAGGACCCGGTGGCCCTTGTGGACCAGCATCGCCGACAGGTTGGTGGCGATCATCGTCTTGCCGACGCCACCCTTGGGGTTGAACAACGCGATCAGCTGGCCGCGGCGACTCCAGTCCGACGCCTCGAGCTCGCCCTGCAGGACCGGCCCCGAGCCGTCGTCAACGGCCACGGACCGGATGCACATGGCCTCCACGCGCCACCGGATGGACTCGGCGGAGTACGGGCGGGTCAGGTACTCGTCGTCCTCGTGGCCCTCGCCCATGAAGTTCAGGGCGTCGAGGTTCGTAGGGTTGACGATCAGGAGCGCCGGGATCGAGCGGCCGCCAGAGTGGAGCAGCGTCCAGGCATCGTCGACCAGGTCCGCCTCGACCTCGGCATCGATGATCCCGATGGCCACGTCGCCGCGGGTCGCCAGCAGGGCCGCGAGCTCGCGAACCCCGTCGAGCGCGATCGGGTTGAAGCCACCGGCTTGGAGCTCGGCGACGACGGGGTCACGCTCCGCCTTCGGCAGCAGGAGCACGACGACCGGTCGGCCGTGCGAGGTGGACATTCCGGTCAGCCCTCCGCCTCGGGATCGCGAGCCGTGACGTGCACGACACCGTCGGCGGTGTTCGTCACGCGGGCGGCGAAGCCGGGCATGGTCGGGACGGCATCCCGGAACGAGACGTCCGGTCGATGGGTCACGTTGAACACGAACTCACCCGCGGGACCGGATGCGACGGCCACGCCCTGCACGCCGGGAAGGCGGCCGAGATGGCGCTTGAAGCTCGCGATGCTGGCGACGGAGACGAGGCCCGACACGATGACCTGGGTGGTGCGCGGCTCGCCGTCGGCGTCAGGCTCGCCGTGGCTCGGCATGAGGAAGGCCAGGCGGTCGGCGAAGGACTCCTCGAACCCGCCGGCATCCATGCGGGCGGACATCGCGGCCGCGGCGGCGGGATCCATCTGGTCGTCCGGGTCCTCACGACCCGTGCGCAGCTCCGCGGCGGTCTCAGCGGTCTCGGCCTGGTCGGCGGTCTCGGCCTGGTCGGCGGACTCGGCAGCGGACTCGGCGGCCACAACGGCCTCGGCGGCGGCCTCGAGTGCGGTGAGGATGGCGCCACGGTCCATGGAACGGTCGGCAGCCTGACCTTCGTCGGCGTCCTCGTCGGCGGTGGTCCGCGGCATGTCGTTCATCGTCAGCTCGGGGCTGTCGCCCCATGACGGCACGACCACGGTGGCAGGCACCTCGGCCACGGCCTCGGACTCCGGCATGCTCGGGTCGCCCCCGAGTGCCGCCACGATGTTCTCGAACGGGATCTCGGCCGGCTCGTCCGTCTCGTAGGTCGCGGCGACGGCCTCGACCGGCTCGTCCGTCGCGTACGTCTCGACCACGTTGCCGTCCGGCGCGACCTCGACGACCTCGGGGGCGAGCGACAGGTCCTGCACGTCGGCCCAGGCCTCGAGCTCGGGCGGCTCGGGCATCGACTCGGCCAGCGTGGCCAGCCGGGACGGGTCGTCCTCGCTGCCCAGGCTGTCGGCGTAGGCACGCATCGAGTCGCGGTAGGCGGCCGCTGTGCTCTCCACCTGGCCCACGCGCTGCTCGATGGCGGCGGCGTGCGCGGCGAGCTCCTCGTCAAGGCCGTGCTTGCGCGCGGCGATCCGGCCCTCGGTCTCCTCCTTGATCCGGGCGATCTCGGCTCGAGACCACTCCCGGATCTGGGCGACATCCTCGTCGGAGCGAACCCGCAAGGCGTCCTCGCCCTCCCGGGATCCGCTGCGGATCACCTCGACGACCTGCGCGACGTCCGCGTCGACCTGGGCCAGGGCCTGGTCGCGGGCCGCCTCGGCCGTGGCCCGGATGGCGGCGCCGAGGTCGACCATCAGCTTCGAGGGCTTCCTCGGTGCCGCAGGCGCCGGAGCCGGTGACGGGTCGAAGGCGATCATTGCGGGCTCCTGGGCGACGGTCGGGGCGATGGCATTGGAGAGATCGGGATCCCCGGCGTCTGACATGGGCTCAGCCTGGTCGCTCGCACCGTCCGACGGCACGGCGTCGCCGATCGCCTCGTCAGCGGTCGGAGCCGCCTCGTCGGAGGCGCTGGCGTCCTGGTTGCGATCGGAGCTCCAGGGGAGGCGGAAGCCGGTTCGGGTATCCGTGGTAGCCATGAGTCGGGCACTCTTCCTCGTGAACGGCGGGCAGCGCCGGGGCTTGCGTGCACCATAGGCGGCGAGGTGGGCTGTGGTGCAGTCGCCGGAGGTACCAGCGGGTCGTTCCGGTGGTACCGGGACGCACCACCCCTTCGTCCCGCCGGCCCGGCAGGCACCGTGGCCGCAGCCGCCGCACACCGTGGCCGCAGTCGTCCCGCCGATAGGCCCAAGGCGCCGCGGATGCGACAATGGACCGGTGGAGCCCACCCCGCGTCCTGGACCCGCCCCCTCGCCCGGGTCGCCGGCTGGGTCATCGAGCGTCACCGGGTCGTCGAACGCCACCCGCGACGATGATTTCGATGGCCGGCCCGGCCTGCCGGACCGCTTCGGACGGGCGCTGCGGGACCTGCGGATCTCGGTGACCGACCGGTGCAACTTCCGCTGCCCGTACTGCATGCCCGCCGAGCTGTTTGGGCGGGACTTCGCATTCCTGCCGCGCGACGAGATGCTGACGTTCGAGGAGATCACCCGGCTGGCCGGGATCTTCGTGGACCTGGGCGTGGGCAAGCTGCGGATCACGGGCGGGGAGCCGCTGGTACGCCGCGACCTGCCGGTGCTGGTCGCGGAGCTGGCATCGCTCCGGACGCCGGATGGCGGCCCAGTCGACCTCACCCTGACCACCAATGGGTCCGCGCTGCGGCCGCTGGCGGGTGCCCTGCGCGGGGCGGGGCTGCAGCGGATCACCGTCAGCCTCGACTCGCTCGATGATGCCGTCTCGGCCCAGATGAACGGCGTCGACTTCCCGGTTGCACGCGTCCTGGATGGGATCGCGGCTGCGCGGTCTGCGGGCCTGGCGCCGATCAAGATCAACGCCGTGGTCCGGCGAGGGCTCAACGAGGCGTCGATCCTGCCGCTCGCGCGCTGGGCGCGAGACGAGGGTCTCGTGCTGCGCTACATCGAGTACATGGACGTCGGGACGGCGAACGGCTGGCGGCTGGACGACGTGGTGCCGGCGGACGAGATCCTTGCCACGATCGATGACGAGCTGCCGCTGGAGCCCGTGGTCGCCAACTACCGGGGCGAGGTGGCCGGCCGGTACCGGTACCGGGATGGGGGAGGGGAGATCGGCGTCATCGCGTCGGTGACGCGCCCGTTCTGCGGCGACTGCACCCGGGCCCGGCTCTCGGCGGAGGGGCACCTGTACACATGCCTGTTCGCGGTCCACGGCACGGATCTCAAGAGCCCGCTGCGGGACGGGGAAGGGGACACGGAGCTGGCGGACCGGATCCGCGCGGTGTGGTCCCCGCGTGCCGACCGCTACTCGGAGCTGCGGAGCGCAGCCACGGAGCGGCTGCCGAAGGTGGAGATGTTCGCCCTCGGAGGCTGAGGCCGCCCTTGCCGGTCGTGTGTCGCTGCGCACGGCCCCACGAGGTCGTCCACAGGTCGTCCACACCGGTGCAGAAGTGGTGGACTTCCGAGGCCATGCGTCGCGCACATTCGTGGACAACCCCGTTGGACACCGGGCGCCGGCCCCATAACGTTGCTCTTGCCCGAGGGGGCTGACGGAGGCCCGGAGCGGAGGTGATTGCCTCAAACCCGCTCCACCCGGTCAGGCTGAGATCACCTCAAGGCCAGGCTGGCGGCACGGACGGCGATCGCATCAACGTCCGCCGCTCCATGGTTCCCCCGGGCGCTTCGTTCACCAGCGCAGGGCAGCCCGCGAGGGCGGCCCGGTTGGGCGCCCGGAAGGACGTGACCGGCATCCCGGTGTCGGTACTCCTGCCGGGCGTCGAAGTTTCCGGCCCAGTGCCGACTCCGGGTCGAGCGCGCCGATCGAGCACTCCTGACGACCGACATCCTGCCGTCGGCGGTGCCCTCCGGCCGTATGCTCAGCGCATGACCGACGTCGACCGCTCCCGTCCGATCCCCCCGTCCGAGCAGCCGCCCCGCCTCGCTGCGCTTGTCGCCGCCGTTCGCGCCAGGACGGACCTGGTGCCGAGGGTCGGCATGGTGCTGGGCTCCGGTCTCGGCAGCCTCGCCGACGACCTCGACGACCCGGTCTCGATCCCCTTCGAGGAACTGCCGGGCTGGCCCGTGGCCACTGCGCCCGGGCACGCGGGCCGGCTGCTGCTGGGGCGCCTCGCGGGTGTCCCCGTCGCGGTGCTCCAGGGGCGCTTCCACCTGTACGAGGGCAACGCCCCAGGCCTCGTGGTCCAGCCGGTCCTCCTGTTCCAGCAGCTGGGGGCCGGTCTCGTGATCCTGACCAACGCCGCCGGGGGCGCAAACCCGGCCTACGGCCCCGGCACGCTGATGATCATCAGCGACCACATCAACCTCACCGGCATGACGCCGCTCCTGGGCCAGAACGCGGATGAGCTCGGCCCGCGCTTCGCCGATATGACGGACGTCTGGGCGCCCGCCCACCGGGCGGCGCTTCGGGCAGCGGGCGAGGCCGAGGGCGTCGATCTCGAGGAGGGCGTGTACGCCGGACTGATCGGCCCCAGCTACGAGACGCCGGCCGAGGTCCGCATGCTCCACACCCTTGGCGCGGACGCCGTCGGCATGTCAACCGTGCTCGAGGCGGTCGCGGCGCGCTGGATCGGGCTCGAGGTGTGCGGTGTCTCCCTCGTGACCAACGCCGGCGCCGGGTACAGCGGCGTGCCGCTGGCGCACGAGGAGGTGCTTGAGGCGGGCGCCAAGGCTGGCCCGCGCCTCGCCCGGGTGATCCGGCGCTTCGTCGCCGGACTCGACGAGGGCCAGGTAGTCCGGGCCAGGTAGTCCGGGCGTTCGGGTCCGGTTTGGGGGCCGCTGGCTAGCGGCCGCCGCTGACGGCGTTGCGCGCGGCGCGGTCCAGGAGCAAGCCCAGGACGATGACCCCGAAGAAGACCGCACAGAACAGCACGATCATGTGGTCGAAGCCGGACCAGGCCGTGCCCGAAATTCCCGCCGCCCCGGTGATGATGGCGGCGATGATGAAAGCGACGACCCCGATGGAGGTCACGGTCTTGGTGGGCTTCACGCTACAGGCTCCTTCTTGCCGCGCCCTTCCGGGCACTGGGCGATCTCGATGACGCCGGGCAGCGGCGACGGGATGACAGTATCGGTCAGGTGACCGGCAGGTCGCGGCCCGCCGCGCGCGCCGTCTCGCGTTTCTGGGCCCATGCCGCGAGGACGTTGTCCTTGTGCGGCCGGATCGGGCAGTGCTCGTCGCGGTTGTTGAACTCGTCGCAGTAGCCCAGGGGCACGCACTTGGGGGCCAGGAACGAGCCCAGGAACGGCGACACGCCGAACACCTCGTGGCGGATCAGCTGGAACAGCCGCCGGATCTCCCACTGGGCCATCGTGCACAGGCGGAGCCCGGACATGTGGATGAGGGCCCGCAGGTTCGTCGTCATGACCAGGTTGGTGCGGGTCGCGTTGGGGAACACGAAGCGCGCGTCCTCGCCGGGCACCCCGGCCTCGACCAGGTCCGCGTACAGGCCCAGCGCGCCATCGACCTGCTCCTCGTATCGGGTGCGGAGTCCGGCATCTCCCTCGGCGATCGTCGCTGGCAGCATCGTGGCCGCGCCCTTGTACTTGACGTAGCGCTGGCTCTGCTGGTCGAAAGCGACGCCCGCGCGATGGCGCACGAGCTGGTGGGACAGCGTCCGCGACACGCCCGACAGCGCGAAGGTGAACACGATGTGCTCGATGGTCGAGCCGTGACCGGACTCGATGACGTTGGAGATCAGACGCTGCATCGAGGCCGGAGCGACCTCGCCCGCGACCGCCCGCCGGAAGATCTCCTGGGGCTCGAGCTCCGAGTAGCAGGTCCGGCATGCGGTGTAGACGAGCGGCACGTAGTACTGCTCGACGATCTCGCGGTTGGGGAACAGGAGCACGGCCTTCATGCCCAGCTCGTGGCGGCCGGGGTTCTTGGGGATCGTGCTCTTCGTGCGAGCGGGGACGGGCGCCTCTGCCATGGCGCGCAGTCTACCGGCGGGCGGCGGCGAGCGGGTACTCGCCGGCCCGGGTGCCCGCCCCGAGGACCCAGCCGCCTCGCCTCAGGCCACCGCGGTGCGCGCCGCCAGCGCGCGCCGGTCCGCCTCCCGGAACCAGACCCAGTAGAGCACGGTGGCGATCGAGTACAGGACGATGATCGTGATGAAGTTGACGGTGTAGCCCCCGGTGAAGCCCAGCGTCGCCTGGAGCAGCGCATACCACGTCCCGCCGATCACCCAGCCGATCTGCCACAGCACGCTCATGGACGCAGACAGCGAGGCACGTTCCACGGGCGTCACCTGCTCCATCGCGAACGCGTTGAAGATCGGATTGCCTGCGTTCATCAGGGAGTTGCGGACCATCATTGCGGCGATCACCGTCCACAGGATCGGCGAGAACCCGAGGACGACCAGGAACGGGATGGACGCCCCCTGGACGAGCACCACGGACTTGATCTGCCCGAACCTCCGCGCCAGCCAGGGCTGCGCAAGGATCGCCAGCACGGTACCCAGCGAGGTGAGGGCGAACACCGCGTTGAGCTGGGTCAGGTCCAGCCCGAACTTGCCCTGCACGAACAGGTTGAGGAACGGGATGACCTGCCCGGCCCCGATCGAGATCAGGAAACCCGGGAAGACGAGCTTGAAGAACCGTTCCCGGTCGCGGATCGTGATGCCCATGAGCATCCGGGAGCGTCGCGGGTCCCCCGGGAAGGCCGCCGGCTCGCCGAGCTCCCGCATCCGCGCCGCCTCGGTCCGGGACGGACGATCGTCGGTCAGGCGCGCCACCGTCACCAGGCCCAGCGCGGACAGGCCGAGCATGATCACGAGGATGATCCTGTAGACCCCGGGGCCCCCGGGATCGAACCCCATGACGCCGGCCAGCCAGGTCGCCACGATCCCGCCCAGGATCGCGGCCGCGATGTTGGTGACGTTCTGGATCGCGAACTGGACGGCGAACAGCTCGTTGCGGTGATCGGGCTCGCTGTGCTCCGTCATGTACGGCGAGATCACCACCTGGAACGCCTGGAAGCCCATCGACCACAGCGCCGCCGCAAGGATGATCACGATCAGCGCCTCGGACGCCAGGAGCGCCACGAGGGCGATGCACCCGGCGATGAGGCCCGCGAAGAAGATCGCGCGCCGTCCCACCCGGTCCGACGCCGCGCTGGCGGGGAACGCGATGATCCCCCCGGCGACCGACGCGAGGGTCGCCACCAGACCGATCGTCGCCGTGGAGTAGCCCAGCGCGACCAGGTACAGGTTGAAGTCGATCCACCACAGGCTGACGACAGCGCCCGTCACCAGGCTGGTGACGAGGATCAGCCGCGCGTCGCGGTTGAACCGCCCGTAAGCGCGGAAGGCGATCGGCCCGAGCGGGCCCCGGCCGCTCACGCTGCCGCGAGCGCCGCGGACCGGCCCGGCGGCGGGCCGAGCAGGCGAGGACGGACGTGGTCGGACATTCGGGGACCTTCGATCAGTGGGCGCAGGTTGGGCGGGCGGAGTCGCGACCGCCCCGGGGAGCGCGCGGCGTCGCCGGCCGGCATGCATACCATCCTACGCCGTGGCCCGGTCCTCGGGCAGGGCACGGACCCGCCCCATCGAGGCTACGTCCGGTGGTCCTCCGTGGCCTCACGGAGGCGCGCCGCGAGGACCCGCAGGACCGCCAGCGCCACGCCCGGCTGTTCGCGCAGCACCCGTTCCGCGTCCCATGTGGCGAGCGCCAGGCAGGTCGTGGGCCCGTCCGCGATCACGGAGGCGTTGCGGGGCCTGCCGTCGAGGACCGAGAGCTCACCGAAGAACTCGCCGGGTCCGACGCGGGCGATGGTCTCACCGTCGCGCACCACGCGAACCGATCCTTCCGCCACGATGAACAGGCCGCTGCCGACCTCGCCCTGGCGGGCGATCGTCCGGTCGGCGGGGAACTCGACCTCGACGGCAGCCTTCGCCACCGCGGCCATGCCGCCGGCGTCGAGCCCGGCGAACAGGGGGCATGCGGCGATCAGCTCTTCTCGATGGGACGTGGCGAGGGGCATGGGTCCTCCTGACGATGGCGGGGCGCCATCGTACGCCGCGACGAACGTCCCGGCACCCGCGATGGCCCGGATTGTGGGACCATGCCCGCGGCGGCGACACCACCGCCGCACCGGTCAGGGGAGACGAGGAGGGATCGTGGCAACCCGGGAGGAGCTCGCCGACACACTCGCCGGGTTCGCGCTGTTCGCGGACCTCGGCTCGCCCCAGCTGCTCAGCGTGGCGGGGCTGTTCGAGGAGGCGGCCGTCGCGGACGGAGAGCGCGTCCTGCGCCAGGGCCTCACCGGGTCCGGCTTCTACGTCATCCTCGACGGGACGGCCGACGTCTGCATCGACGGCACCACCCGTGGCACCCTGCACCGCGGCGACTTCTTCGGCGAGGTGTCCATCCTCCTGGGCGAGCCGCCCACGGCCGATGTGGTCGCGACCTCGTCGCTCAGCCTCCTCGTGCTCGGGCCGGCGGCGGTCAAGCCGTTCCTGCTCGCCCATCCCCCCGTGATGTTCAGGATGATGCAGGCACAGGCCCGTCGCCTGCGCAACGCCAACCGGTGGCGGAGCTGAGCGTGGAGGCCGTCGAGCGCCCGTTTCCGCCCGGCGAGTACCCCGTCGTCGTCATCGGCTCGGGGCCTGGCGGGCTGCAGCTCTCCTATGGTCTGCGCCGTCACGGCGTGGAGCACGCCGTCCTGTCGGCCGACGATGGCCCGGGCGGGATGTTCCTGCGCTGGCCGTTCTTCCAGCGCCTGCTCTCGTGGACCAAGCCCCACGCGCCGGCCGCGATGGGCACCCGCGAGTACCAGCGCTACGACTGGAACAGCCTCCTCGCGGACGAGCCCGGGGCCGGCTCGATCCAGGCCGAGTTCCTCGATGCGACGAGCTACTTCCCGTCGCGCCCCGCGATGCAGCAGAACCTGGAGGCCTTCGCGGAGCGGGCCGGGATCACCGTCCGCTATGGCACCCGCTGGGAGCGGACCCGGCGCGAGGAGGGTCCTGACGGGACGACCTTCGTCGTCGAGACCAGCGACGGGGAGTACCGCTGCCGGATCCTGGTGCTGGCCGTTGGCATCGCCCAGCCGTCCAGCCCTCCGACGCCCGGGATCGAGCTCGCCCGCCACTACGCGGAGACCAGAGACGCGTCGTCGTATGCCGGCAAGCGCGTGTTCATCATCGGCAAGCAGAACAGCGGCTTCGAGCTCGCCACGGGGCTCGCCTCGTGGGCGTCGTCGATCACCGTCTGCTCGCCGTCGCCGGCCAAGACCAGCGTCCAGACGAAGTCGCTCATGGGGGTCCGGGCCCGCTACGTGCAGCCGTTCGAGGATGCGTTCCTGGGACTCGGCGTGCGGATCCTCGACGCGAAGATCACCGGCCTCACGGCGGTCGACGGCGGGATCCGCGTGGACCTCCAGCGCACGGACACCGGGGATCCGATGTGCGTCGAGGCCGACGAGGTGATCGCCGCGACCGGCTTCACCTGCCCGCTGCAGGACCTGCCGGAGCTGGGTGTCGCGACCTTCGGCGCCAGCCGGCTGCCCGTCGTGTCCCCGTTCTGGGAGAGCACCACCGTGCCCGGTATCTACTTCGCCGGGACGATCAGCCAGGCCGCACCGGGGCTGCGCAAGCACGGCGTCCCGGCCAACTCGGGCGCCGTCCACGGCCATCGCTACAACAGCCTCGTGCTCGCCCGCCACATCGCGGAGCGCTGGTTCGGGCTGATCGAGGAGCGGCCCGTCGTGGCACCCGGCGACCTGGTCGGCTACCTGCTGCGGGAGGCGACCCTCGCGCCCGAGCTGTGGCACCAGAAGGCGTACCTCGCCCGGGTGGTGACGGCTGCGCCGGATGGCACGCTCCGCGACGCCGGCATCCTGCCGCTGGCTCACGTCCTCGACGCGATGACCGATGACGCCGTGGCCATGACCATCGAGAGCGACGGCCAGGGCGGCCTCTACCCCGTTGCCTACGTGCGTCGCGACGGGGCGCTGTCCGAGCATCCCCTCCCGCCCGAGCCGCTCCTGGACTTCGCGACCGAGGGGCACCGGGCGGCGCTCGCCGACGCGGTCGCGCGGCTGATCGCGGTGGTGCCGGCCGGGTCGTGACGTCGTCGTCCCCCGGCGTGTCGGGGGATTGACAGGCAACGTGTTCGTCGTATTGAGTTATTTACGGTACGCGTAGCCGTTTACGACTAACCAGTCGTGCGGTAGGCTCCCGCGTGTGACGACCTTGATCCCGGCCACGGTGCTGTTCGGCGACGTCGTGGACTCGCGCCGCGACCCCGGCGCCTCCGCGTTCCTGCGCTTGCTGCGCGATGAGCTGGATGCGAGCACCGTCAACGAGCGACTCGCGCCGGCCGGGTTCACCCAGGGTGACGAGATCCAGGTCCTCCTCGCGTCGGGCGCCGACCCGTTCCGGATCCTGCTCCGCGCCGCGCTCCACCCGGACGCCCGTGGCCTGCGCTGGGCCGTGGTCGCCGGCCTGGTGGAGCCTGGCACGGGACCCGCCACCGAGCGGACCGGGCCGGCGTTCCGCGCTGCCCGGAGTCTGCTGGAGCGAGCGAAGACCCACCGCGAGGGGCTGGCGGCGATGACCGGCGATCCCGCCGCGGACGAGCTGCTCGCGGATCTCGGGCCGCTCCTGCCCGCCCTGCTCGGAGAGCTCACCGTCCGTCAGCGCGAGGTCGGGAGGCTGCTCGTCGTGGACGGGCTCCGACAGGCCGAGGCCGCCGGACGCCTGGGGGTCAGCCGCGCCACGGTCTCCGTCATCGCCGACCGCGGCCGGATCCGCCACCTGCAGGGCCTCGCTGCCGGCCTCTGGACCATCTTCCGCGACGGTGCCATCCGCGCCGACGCGCTCATCGGGGACGTCCCCGACGGGACGCGCCACGGGGTGGGGAGCGCCGCGTGACCGACACCGTCCTCGTCATCGCCTGGCTGGTGCTCGCCCACCTGGTCGCCGACTTCGTCCTCCAGAACGACTGGATCGCGATCAACAAGGGCGCTGGCAGCCGCACGGGCTGGGCGGCGCTGGGGACGCACGGGTTCCACGTCGGGCTGTGCCTGGTTCCCGTGATGTTCGCCTTCGGTGTGCCCGGCATCGTCTACGTCGCGCTGGTCGTGATCACCCACATGCTGGTGGACCGCTGGAAGGTGAGGGCCACGCGCCGGGCCGAGCGAAGCGCCCAGGACGCCGCCCGCACGCGGTTGGCCGCCACCGGCGACGCCCCGGACTCGGGGCTGGGCAGCGCCTGGACCCCGTGGCCCGGGATGCTGTTCGTCGCGGACCAGGTCCTGCACCTGACGATCGCGATCGTTGCCTG
The DNA here is from genome assembly GCA_963754485.1 of uncultured Chloroflexia bacterium. Lineage (GTDB taxonomy): Bacteria > Chloroflexota > Limnocylindria > Limnocylindrales > CSP1-4 > CAIXZV01. Next base: position 144,187 of record CAVWFY010000016.1, read on the forward strand.
GCTCGTCATCCTCGAGGGAGTGCCCCTGCAGCAGGGCTTCGTGGATGTCGTGAACGCGATCCTGCGCGATTGGGACCGGGCGACGGTCAACGCCGTTGTCCTGACCACCGTCATCCTGGTCTCGCTGTTCCTTGTCAACACCCGGGCCGCGTACTACTTCGTGCTCGCGCTGGTGTCCCCGCGTGGGGCTGCCGCCGACCCCGTAGTGCGTGCGCCGGAGGCGGCGACAGCACCGTCCGCGATGCCGGCGTCCGCACCCTCCGGCTACACGGTGCGCGTCGGACCGCTGGTCGCCACGGTGGAGCCCGGGGTCGCCACCGCCACCCCCGCACCCCCGGCCGAGCCGGTCGAGACCGCCCCATCTTCCGTGGCAGCCGCCACCTCGCCGGCCGCGTCCGTGCCCTCTGCGGAGCCCTCGGTCAAACCCAGGTCCTCCGTCCCCACCGGGGCTCCGGCCCGCATCGGGGCCACGATCGGCGCCCTGGAGCGGCTCCTGATCGTCGCGTTCGTCCTGGTCGGAGCGGAGGCGGCCGTGGGCTTCGTCATCGCGGCCAAGACCATCGCCCGGTTCAAGCAGCTCGACGACCGGGGCTTCGCCGAGTACTACCTCCTCGGCACGCTGGCCAGCGTGTCCGTCGCACTGGCCAGCGCCATCATCGCCAAGGCCGCGCTGGGGACCCTGCAATAGGGCTCAGACCAGGTTGCGCGGGATCCGCTCGTTCCACGTCCGGCTGAAGAACGGCCCGCCGTCCAGGCGCACCTCCAGGGTCACCGTCACGTCGAACACACCCTCGTCCGAGGCGATCAGCCCTCGAGCGGAGATGTCCGCCTCCGCCCCGAAGCCCGACCAGCGGTAGACGACGTCGCTCTCGAGGCGGGCGTGCGCCGGGTCCGCGTCGGACGCCGTGAGCACCAGCCGCTCGGAGCTGTAGAGCCGGGAGCCGTCCTCCTGGGTGCTCCTGCCGCCGTCGAAGATGGTGACGGCCACCGTGCCGCGCAGGACGTCCTCCTCGATCCGCCACTCCGGGGCATCCTCCTCGTAGCTGCCGACGTCGCGCATCACCACGGGATCCGTGCGGTAGGCCGGGACGTCGGGTGTCACGACATCGTCCGGCAGCACCGGCAGGAGCAGGCGGGACGGGGCCGCCGGTCCGTGGTGGACCCGGATCTCGCCCGGCAACGGGGATGGCCACAGCACCGGCCAGTACGAGGTCAACACCGTCAGCCGGATGCGATGGCCGGGCGAGAACCGGTAGCCGCTGACGCGGAGCGGGATGCGGACTTCCTCGGTCGCCCGGGCGCGGGTCGGCATCGGCGAGGGGTCCACGTCCGAGAGGCGGTGGGTCAGGTTGAGCACCCCGGTGGCGACGAGGGACGACACGCCCGCGGGCGAGACCTCGGACAGCCGGACGACGCAGGTCGCAACCGCCATCGACGCCGTGACGTGGAGGATCGCCTCCGGCTGCCCGATGACCGAGAGCCCCTCCACGAGCGGCTCGGATGTGTAGGTCAGCCCGCGCAGCTCGTCCGGGCGCAGGTCGCGGGCGAGGCCGTTGGGGGACCCGCCGGCGCCCCAGGACAGTGCCCCCGACGTACCGACGGTGGCGCGGTGGGGGAGCGGATCGACCCGGTCTCCCCCGGGCGCCTGGCCAAGGCTCCCGGCCCCCAGCCGCAGCTCATGGGCCACGGAGCCGGGCACCGGGAACGCAGCTCCTGCCCGCCACCGGCCCGGCCAGCTCGCGGGGAAAGGCTCCGGCTCGGCGTACTCGCGCTCGTACCAGACCAGCGCCGGCTCGTGCTCCCATCCGTTCTCGACGCCCTTCAGGTACCGGTCGAAGAAGCGGACCATCTCGCGGAGCCAGTCCAGGTTCGGGCCGGGGTAGGCGTCGTCGGGATAGGAGTGGACCCAGTTGCCGACGAGGGTCCGGACCGACGCGGCGTCAACGCAGCGCTCCTGGATCCGGAAGGCGGCGTCCGGATACGCATCCGTCCAGCCCGCGACCTGGAAGACCGCGCAGTCGAGGGCTCCGTAGTCTGGGGCGAGGGAGCCTCGCCGCCAGTACGGGCCGTCCGTCTGCTCCCGGATCCAGGCCATGAGCCACGGTGGCGTCTGCTCCAGCCGGGCCAGCCACTCCTCCCGCCAGCCGTCGCCCCGGAACGGCGGGTGGGGCGGCATGGCGTTCATGCCCAGCTGGCTGACCGCGTACTGGCACTTCTCGCTCGCCGTCACGCAGCCACCGCGGATGTGGACATCGTCGCGATAGCGGTCGTCGGTGGCGTACATCGGGAGGATGGCCCGGAGGTGGGGCGGGCGCAGCTTCGCCACCTGGATTGCCGTGAAGCCGCCGTAGCTGATGCCCCACATGCCGACGCTGCCGGTGCACCACGGCTGGGCCGCAAGCCACTCAACGGCGTCGTACCCGTCCTGGGTCTCGGCCTCCGTGTACTCGTCGAGGGCGACACCCGGCGAGGAGCCCGTGCCGCGGACGTCGAGTCGACACAGGGCGAACCCGCGGGCCGCCAGCCACTCGCCGCGCGCGGTGTCCGCGTTGCGCCGCCAGTTGTCCTTGCCGTAGGGGATCATCTCCAGGATGACCGGGAACCGCTCCTGCCCGGCCCCAGCCGTCGCCACCGGGAGCCACACGTTCGCGGACAGCTCGAGGCCGTCGCGCACCGGGATGCGGACATCCCAGCGGACCTCGCACTCGTAGCGGGGTCCGCTGGCGTCGGTCGGGCGGTCGGACGATCCCATGGAGCGGAGTCTAGGCTCCGCAGGTACTCACGGGGCGCCGAGCGCCGTCGTGAAGAACGAGACCAGGCGCTGCTCGTACCCCGTGGGGTCGTAGTAGATCCCCTGGGTGTGCCCGGCTTCCGGGACGATCCACGCTTCCGGCGTGACGGCGCCGGCGGCCGTGGCCGCGTCGTGGAGCTCGATCGCCATCGACGCGGGCAGCACCTTGTCCAGTGCACCGTGGACGAAGGCAATGTGCCGGCCGTTGTAGGCAGCAACCTCGTCGATCGGGTCGAACTTCGTGAGGTCGTCATTCGCGATGAGCTTCGCCCAGACCACGGCGCCCGGGACCAGGATCTTCGACAGCCCCGTCCCGTCCTTCAGCTGGTCGGCCACGAACAGGCCGATGCCCTCGCCCATTCTCGTCGTCGACGAGTCGGCGAACACCGCGGCCACCTGTGGCTCCTGGCTCCCGGCCACGATGGAGCTGATCGATCCGAACGAGAAGCCGGCGAGGCCGATCTTCGCGGCGGGGACGCCCTGCGCCCTGACCCAGTCCCAGCCGCCGAGGACGTCCATGTACTCCTCGCTGCCGCCCGCAAACCGGGCGTCGTCTCCCTGGGAATCGCCGTGGTCGCGCAGGTCCATGAGGAAGACGGAGATGCCCGCACGATGGAGCATGCTCGCCGCCAGGAGTACGGCCGGCTCGCGGCGGCAGGACTGGACGCCGTGCACGAGGATGACGGCGGGTCCCTGTGCGTCGGCGCCGGGGATCCACCAGCCGGCCAGCTTCGCATCCGGGATCTGCGAGTCTCGCGACGGGAACGTGACGTCCTGCGCGGCCGGCATCTGGTACTCGGCCACCTTGTCCAGTGGGAAGGGCGCCGGGATCGGGAAACTGGCCGGGGTGTTTCCGGCGTCGTTCGGCCAGCAGGCCTGCGGCGCCTTGCCGACCTGGTCGTACACGAAGAAGGAGGCGGCTCCATAGAGCAGGAGCGCAAGAACGGCGACCACCGCCAGCCCCGTCAGCACCCACTTCCGGCGGGACGAACGAGCCTCACTCGCGCTCATGATGGCCTACCCCTCAACGCCGCCCAGGCGAGACCTCGTGAACCTGCGCCACGATCGGATCGTCCGCCAGTGCTGTCCGTAGTGACGTCGCAGGCGGTACGTTGTTGCAGATGACCGACCCCGTGATGCCGCCGACCGTCGTGGGCCCCTGGCTCAGGCGCTCGCGTGAGCTCGTCTATGCGAACCCCTGGATCGAGGTGCTCCACGACGAGGTGGTCCGGCCTGACGGCAGCCCGGGGATCTACGGGGTCGTCCACTTCCGGAACCAGGCGGTTGGGGTCGTGGCCGTGGCGGACGACGGCCGGATCCTGCTCGTCGGCCAGCACCGCTACACGCTGGACGCCTACAGCTGGGAGATCCCCGAGGGCGGGGCCGGGCCGGACGAGTCGCCGGAGGCCGGCGCCCGTCGAGAGCTGGCGGAGGAGACGGGCTTCGAGGCCGGGACCTGGCGGGAGCTGTGCCGCTGCTCGCTGTCCAACTCGGTCACGGACGAAGTGGGCGTCCTGTTCGTCGCGACCGGGCTCCGACCGGGGGTGGCCAGCCCGGAGCCCAGCGAGGACCTCGCCATCCGCTGGGCGACCCTCGACGAGATCCTGGCCGACATCGATTCCGGCACCATCCACGACGTCCTGACGATCGCTGCCATCACGCGATATGCCCTGCTTCGGGAGCACCCCGAGTGAGTGAACCGTCCCGCCCTGTGGGCTGTATCCATTGGCAGTTGCGAGCAGGCTGCCGCTGTGCAACGCTCCGCCCGACTGCCGTCGGGGTCGGCGTTCGAGACCGGCCGCTCCAGGGGCGGCCGGCAGCCAGGACTTCAGGAGGAGACCCGGATGTCCAAGCCTCAGCGCGCGAGAGTGGCGCGCCTCGTCGGTGCGGTCGCGCTGGCCGCGGCGGTGTTGCTGCCTGCAGCCGCGCCCGCCGCGGCAGCGGATCCCGTGGTCCTGCGCGTGGGCACGACGCAGGACCTCGACGCGTCCAACCCGTTCAACACCCTGCTCGTCTCGGGCTACGAGGTCTTCCAGCTGACCTACAACCTGCTGGTCGACTTCGACAAGGACGCCAAGCCGGCCCCGGGATTCGCCGAGAGCTGGGAGCGCCAGCCGGACAAGGTGGTGTTCAAGATCCGCGAGGGGATGAAGTGGTCCGACGGGACCCCGGCCACGTCCAAGGACGCGTGCTACTCGTGGGGCCTGGCCGTGGAGGCCATCGCCGCGGAGGCCAACATCGGCGAGGGCTACCTGGACCCGGGGGTCAAGGACGCCGGCGTGACCAAGGTGGAGTGCCCGGACGACAACACCTTCATCGCCTACACCACGGACCAGTCAGACCGCATCTTCCAGATCTACGTCCCCATCCTCCCGGCCCACATCTACAAGGACAAGGATTACAAGGAGATCGCCGAGGACACGTTCGACCCGCCGCTGGTGGGCACGGGGCCGTACATCCTCCAGGAATGGAAGACCGGCCAGTACGCGCGGTTCACCCGCAACCCGGAGTACTGGGGCCCGCAGGGCCACGCGGACGAGGTGGTGATCCAGTTCTTCCAGAACGCGGACACCATGGTCCAGGCGCTCAAGTCCGGTGAGCTCGACTACGCCCGCAGCGTCAACGCGGACCAGCTCAAGCAGCTCCAGGCGGACCCGGCCTTCACGACGGTCGCCGGCAAGGCGAACGGCTGGACCCAGATCGCGTTCAACACCTACGGCACGGGAACCGGCAAGACCATCAAGGACGGCGGTCCGTCCACGACCGCGCTGCTGGACCCGAAGTTCCGCGACGCGCTCGGGTACGCGATCGACAAGAAGGCGCTCGTGGACCGCGTCCTGGGCGGGTTCGGCGATGCGGGCGACACGATCATCCCGCCGATCCTGTCCGAGTGGCACGTCACGCCCAACACGCCCCGAACGTTCGACCTCGAGCTCGCCAAGCAGAAGCTCGAGGCGGCCGGCTACACCCTGGATGCGAACGGCAAGCGCCTGGACAAGGACGGCAAGCCGATCTCGCTCCGGCTCGTGCTGCCCAACACCGACGACACCTACGCCAAGTCCGCCCAGTTCGTCGAGAGCTGGTACGGCGAGCTGGGCATCGGCGTCACGACCGAGATCCTGGACTCCGCCGTGGTCGGCGACCGGGTCCTGCCGCCGGAGGCGGGCGACGAGTACAAGGCCGACTACGACATGGAGATCTGGGGCTGGGCCGGCAACCCGGACCCGAGCGCGCTGCTCGACATCTTCCGCTGCGAGCAGATCGGGAACACGTCCGACAGCCAGTACTGCAACCCGGAGTACGACAAGCTCTACGAGCTGCAGCTGACCCAGGCGGGGGAGGAGCGGGCGAAGACGCTCGCCGAAATGCAGAACCTGATCTACGACGAGGCGCCGTACGACGTCCTGTTCTACGACGCCAACCTGGACGCGTACCGCAACGACCGCTTCGCCGGCTGGCAGAACATGCCTGCCGACGGCACCCCGCTGTTCACCTACGGCACGCTCCAGTACACGCTGCTCTCCGATGCGACGGCGCAGCCGAGCCCCACGCCCGCCGCTGCGACGGAGGCCCCCGCCTCGGCGGCACCCGCCAGCGAGGCCCCGGCCACTCCGGCGGCAAGCGCCGACGGAGGCACAACATCGGGCGGCGGTGATCAGACCGCCCTCATCCTGGTCGCCGTCATCGCGGTGGTGGCGGTCGTGATCGTCGGGGTCTTCCTGTCCCGGCGGCAGAAGGGAACGCCCGTCGACGACGAGTGAGCCGTTGCGGCCCGCCCAGGTACATGGCCACGCCCGGGGGCGCCGTCCGGCGCGTCCGGGCTGAAGCCGACCGCGCATGAGCGCCCGCTACGTCCTGCGCAAGTTCGGGCAGGCCGTGTTCACGATCGTCGCGATCGTCCTGCTCATGTTCGTCCTGTTCCGGATGATGCCGGGCTCGCCGGAGCGGGCAATCAAGAACCCGAACCTGACCCCGGCACAGGTCGCCGCGGCCCGCGCGCGCTGGGGCCTGGACAAGCCGGTCGTCCCCGACCAGCTGGCGGCCTACATCCAGTCCACGATGTCGGGTGACCTGGGCTACTCGATCAAGTACCGCGGACAGCCGGTCACGGAGGTCATCGCGGGAGCCGCGGGCCCCACCATCCTGCTGATCGGGCTTGCGGAGATCATCGCGATCATCGTGGGTCTGGGCCTGGGCGCCCGGTCGGGCTGGAAACGCGGGGGGCCGCTGGACAGGGTGGGCGGGGGCCTCGCCCTCATCCTGTACTCGATGCCCTACTTCGTGATCGGCATGCCAATGATCATCATCTTCGCCGCCGGGCTGGGCTGGTTCCCAACGTCGGGCATGACGACGCCCGGCGGCGAGAAGGATGGCCTGGAAGCGCTGCTGGACCTGGCCCGGCACCTGGTGCTGCCGCTGGCCGCCGTCTCGCTGGGCCTGATCGGCGGGTACTCCATCCTGATGCGCTCCGCGATCATCGAGACGCGGAACGAGGACTACATCACGACGGCCCGCGCGAAAGGTCTCGCCGACAGCCGGATCCTCAAGGAGCACGCGTTCCCCAACGCGCTGCTGCCGATGGTGACCCTGATCGCGCTCAACGTGGGCTACGTGGTGGCCGGCGCGATCACCGCGGAGATCGTGTTCAACTGGCCGGGCATCGGGACGCTGACGGTGCTCGCGCTCGACTCCCGGGACTACCCGCTCCTGCAGGGCATCTTCCTGCTGATCGCCGTGTCCGTGGTCATGGCCAACTTCGCCGCCGACATCGTCTACGGGCTCCTCGACCCGCGGGTGCGCGCGTGACCGCCGCCGACGTCACGACGCCGCTCGCCGCACGTCCCCGCGGCCCGCCGCTTCGACACGCTGCGCCGGTTCCTCGCGCGCCGCGACGGAGCGCTGGGGCTCGGCATCCTCCTGGTGTTCTCGGTCGTGGCGATCGCACCGGCGCTGTTCGTCGGGCCACTGGAGTCCGTTGTGAGCGCCACCGGCGCGCCCCTGGCTCCGCCGTCCAGCGAGCACCTGCTGGGCACGGACGAGCTGGGACGCGACATGCTCAATCTCACGGTCCATGGCGCTCGGATCACGATGCTCATCGGCCTGCTCGCCACCCTGATCACCGTGTTCCTGGGTGCGGCGATGGGGATCGTGTCTGGTTTCGTGGGCGGGAAGCTGGACGCGCTCCTGATGCGGATCGCGGACTTCTTCCTGGTCCTGCCGACCGTGGTCCTGGCGCTGATCCTGGCGCCGGTGATGCTGGACGTGATCGGTGCCGGTGCGGAGTTCGCCGGCATCCGGGCCACGCTCGTGGTCGTGGTCGTGGTCATCGGCCTCACCAGCTGGGCCGCCACGGCACGCGTGATCCGGTCCCAGGTGCTGTCGCTCAAGGAGCGGATGTTCGTCGACCGGGCACGCGTGGTGGGCTCCGGGGCGGGCCACATCATGGGTCACCACATCCTGCCCAACGTCGTGAACCTGATCGTGGCCCAGGCCGTCCTGACGTTCGCGGCCGCGGTGTTCACGGAGACGACCCTCGCGTTCATCGGCCTGGGCGACCCGTCCGCCCCCTCCTGGGGCCAGATCCTCAACAACGCACAGCAGGCCGGTGCGCCGGGTCTCGGAGCCTGGTGGTACATCGTCCCTCCGGCGGCGTGCGTCGTGCTCGTCGTGCTCGCGTTCACCCTGGTCGGCAATGCGCTCGACGACATGCTCAACCCCAAGGGCAGGGACCGGCGGTGAGCGAGCTCCAGGCCACCGTCCGGGGCCGGCGCCAGTGGCCGCTCCCCAAGCAGGCCGTCTCCGGGGCGCCCCTGCTCGTCGTGGAAGACCTCGCGGTCCGGTTCAGGATGCCGGTCGGCAGCGTGAAGGCGGTGGACGGCGTGAGCTTCCGCCTGGACGACGGCGAGGCGCTGGGCATCGCCGGCGAGTCCGGGTGCGGCAAGACCACCACCGCGCTCTCGCTGGTCGGGCTTCTGCCGGCGAACGGGCGTATCCGCTCCGGCAAGGTGGAGCTGTTCGGCATCGACCTCGTGCCCAAGACGGAGCAGCAGCTCATCCGCTACCGCTGGCGGGAGATCGCCATCGTCTTCCAGGGCGCGATGAACGCGCTCAACCCGGTGAAGACGATCGGCTACCAGATCGCGGAGCCGGTCGAGGTCCGGCTCGGCCAGACCCGCGAGGCGTCCCAGGCACGCGCCGGTGAGCTGCTGGAGCTGGTGGGCATCCCGAAGAAGCGTGCGTCGGCCTACCCGCACGAGCTGTCGGGCGGCATGCGCCAGCGGGCGATGATTGCGATGGCGCTTGCCTGCGACCCGGCCCTGGTCATCGGCGACGAGCCCACCACGGCCCTTGACGTGATGGTCCAGGCCCAGATCCTCCAGCTGCTGGAGCAGCTTCGACGTGACCTGGGACTGTCGCTGATGCTCATCACGCACGACCTCTCGGTGATCGCGGAGACCTGCGACCGTGTGATGGTGATGTACGCCGGGCGGGTCGCCGAGGAGGGTCCGGTGCGCCGGGTGTTCACCGCCCCCCGGCACCCGTATACCCGCAGCCTGCTGTCGGCCTACCCGAACATCCACGCCGACCGCCGGACGCTGGACGTGATCCCGGGCTCGCCGCCGGATCTCCGCACGCCGCCACCGGGCTGCCGGTTCGCGCCGCGCTGCGCGGATGCGATGGACGTCTGCCGCCAGGAGATCCCCGTCGAGGTCCGCTTCCCGGATGGCGTCCGCGTCGCCTGTCACCTGCACCCCCCGGGCGGCGACGCCGTGGCGCTGCCGACGCCGCCCGTGTGGGTTCCGCCGTCCGCCCGGGCTGCCGTGGAGGGCGCCGCGTGAGCCGCCGCGACGGCGCGGAGCTGCTCCGCCTGGAGGGCTCTGCAGGTCCACTTCCCGGTGCGGCGCAGCCTGACGGCCACGCTCACCCGCGAGCCTGCCAACAGCGTGCGCGCGGTGGACGGGATCGACCTGGACATCCGCCGGGGCGAGATCCTCGCGCTCGTGGGGGAGTCCGGGTCCGGCAAGACCACCACCGGGCGCGTCGTGGTGAAGCTGACCCGGCAGACCGCCGGCCGGATCGTCTTCGACGGTGAGGACGTGTCCACGCTGTGGGGCACCCGCAAGCTGCGGGCCTACCGGCAACGGGTCCAGCTGATCTTCCAGGATCCGTACGAGACGATGAACCCCAGGCACACCGTCGGGGACTTCGTGGCGGAGCCCCTGGTGGTGTCCGGCGAGCGGATGTCCCGCCAGGAGCGCGAGCAGCGGACCCATGCGGCGCTCGAAGCGGCTGGCCTGCGGCCGGCGCCGGACTTCGCCGCGCGCTACCCCCACGAGCTCTCGGGCGGCCAGCGGCAGCGGGCCGTCATCGCCGGGGCACTCGTGATGGACCCGGAGCTGATGGTCGCCGACGAGCCGGTGTCCATGCTGGACGTGTCCATCCGCACCGAGCTCCTGCGACTCATGCTGGACCTGCGCCGCGAGCGTGGCCTGACGTACCTGTTCATCACGCACGACCTGGCCGTGGCGTGGGTCATCGCGGACCGGATCGCCGTGATGTACCTCGGGCGGATCATGGAGATCGGTCCCGCGGAGCAGGTGATCCGCCATCCGCGCAACCCGTACACGCAGGCGCTGGTGTCCGTGTCGCCCTCACCCGACCCGCCCGAAGCCGGCGAGCGGGCGAAGCGGACGATCCTCGTCGGCGAGACGCCGGATGCGGCCCACGTGCCGCCGGGCTGCCGCTTCCACCCGCGCTGCCCGCTCGCGTTCGACCGGTGCAGGGTCGACGAGCCGCGGCTGGTCGAGGTCGGGGAAGGGCACCAGGCCGCGTGCTGGCTGGCCGAGGAGGCTTGATGGACGACCGACAGCCGCGCTGACCTGGACGGCGTCTCGGTCGCGCCGGGCACCATCCTGCCCGCCCCCGGCCCGCTTCCCGCCCGCTGCTTCCCGCCGATTGTCCACGCAGCGGACGCTATCTGGCCCGTCTCCGCTGGAGTTGACCGTCGCGCGCGCGGACGGTATCGGCTCTGGGGGGCGGTCCTTCCGCCATCCGTCTGCTCCAAGCACCTTGAGCGCGTCACCCGTGCACGCGGCCGGACCGATGCCGAAGGGTCAGGCAGCCGGGGCGAGCTCAACGCGCGGGCCTGGCTCGGCCGCGAGCACGAGTCGGACCGCACAGTCCCGGCACTCCATCGTGCCGGTGGCGGCGTCGAGCGGGACCGGCTGGAGGCAGAAGGGGCAGTCCGCGAACAGCATCGGGCCGGACTCCGGGTTGAGCTGGAGCGTGGGCGAGGTCGTCATGCGGGTAGCCTCCACCCCGTCCGTGCCACCTAGGCTGTCACGCCCTGAGCCGGATTCCCCCGTTCGCCCGAGAATGGCGCCATGACCGACTCCGCCATCGAGACCCGTGGCCTGCGCAAGGCCTACGGGTCCACCGTCGCCCTCGACGCGCTCGATATCCGCGTTGCGGCGGGCGAGGTGTTCGGCTTCCTGGGTCCCAACGGCGCCGGCAAGACGACGGCCGTCAAGCTGCTGCTCGGCCTGACGCGGCCCTCGGGCGGGGGCGGGACCGTGCTCGGCCGCCCGCTGGGCGACCGGGACGCACGCCGGCGGATCGGGTACCTGCCGGAGCTGTTCCGCTACCAGGCCTGGCTCACTGCCCGCGAGGTGCTGGACCTGCATGCGAGTCTCGCGGGCCTGCCCTCCGCCCGGCGACGCGCCGAGGTGGACAGGGTGCTGGCGCTGGTCGGGCTGGCCGGGAGGGATCGCGACCGGACCGGCGGCTTCTCGAAGGGCATGCAGCAGCGGCTTGGACTGGCCACTGCGCTCCTCGGCGACCCGGCGCTGGTGATCCTCGACGAGCCGACGTCCGCGCTGGACCCCGTGGGCCGCGACGACGTCCGCGCGATCATCCGCGAGGCCCGTGACCGGGGTTCGGCCGTCCTTCTCAACTCCCACCTCCTGGGCGAGGTGGAGCGGCTGTGCGACCGCGTCGCGATCGTCAACAGGGGACGCGTGGTCGCCGCGGGCTCGCTGGCCGAGCTCCTGGGCGAGCAGGCCGTGCGGCTCCGGGTGACGGACCTTCCGGCCGAGGGTCTCGCTGCGCTGGCAGCCTTCGGCTCCGTCTCGACGGACGACGAGGACTGGCTCGTGATCCGCCCGGTGGACCCCGAGCGCATCCCGGACCTGGTGGGTGCCGTGGTGGCGGCCGGCGGCCGGGTGCACGCCGTGGATCCCGCGCGCCGATCGCTGGAAGCCCTGTTCCTGGGCCTGGTCCGGGACGGCGAGCGGGCCCGGCGAGACGGCCCCCGCCAACGAGGTACCCGTCGCGTGAGCCTGCGCCTCGTCCTCGTCATCGCCGGCCTCACGCTTCGCGAGATCGCTCGTCGCCGGATCCTGTGGGTGTTGCTGGCGCTGTCCGTGGCCAGCGTGGTGCTCGTGGGCTGGGGCGTGGACCGCCTGGTCGTGCTGGCCCGTGAGCAGGACGTGGAGGAGCTCCAGATTCGCATCGGCGTGAGCCAGGTCCTGATCCTGATCGCGTTCATGTTCAGCTTCGTGCTCGCGATGTCGGCGGCGTTCCTGGCCGCGCCCGCGATCGCGTCCGACGTGGAGACCGGCACCGTGCACGCGATGCTGGCACGGCCGCTGCGCCGCGCCGAGCTGGTGGTGGGCCGCTGGCTGGGTCTGTCGTTCGTCGTCGCCGGGTATGCGGTCACCTCGGGTCTCCTGGCCATCGGCGTCGTGGGGCTCACGAGCGGGCACATGCCGCCATCGCCCTGGGTGGCCGTCGGGTACCTCGCATTCCAGTCGGTGGCGGTCCTGACGCTCGCCCTGGCGCTGGGCACGCGCCTGCCGTCCATCGCCGCGGGGGCCATCACCGTCGTCCTGTTCGGCCTCGGCTGGTTCGCGGGGGTCCTGGGCAGCATCGCGGTCGCGTTCGACGCCACGCCGCTCGCCGGGCTGGGTGACGTCGTGCGGGTGCTGATCCCCACCGACGGCCTGTGGCGCGGCGTGGTCTACGGCCTCGAGCCCCCGGTCGTGCTGCTGATGTCCGCCGCCCGTAACGCCGAGGCGATGCGCGCGAACCCGTTCTTCGCCGACGCGCCCCCGCCCCTCGCGTTCACGGCGTGGGCCGTCGCCTGGGTCGCGCTGGTGCTGCTGGCCGGCATCGCCCTGTTCCGGCGCCGCGAGCTCTGAGCAGCGTCACCTCGAGTGGTCGCGCCCGGGATCGCGCCGTGGCCTACGGCAGCGGGATGGGCTTCGTGTCGAACAGGTTCGACCGCAGTGTCTTCGCGGAGGACGGCTTCGTCGCGTTGTAGACGGAGCGGAACGTGTCGGCAGAGACCGTCTTCGTGCCCTTCGAGCCGTACAGCACCACCTGGTACAGGCGACCGGACACCCCGCGTCGGCGGAGATCCACCTGCGTCACGCTGCCCACGTCCGTCCGCGGGTCCTTGGCGAACATCGTCGAGAGGGTGGCCCGCGACAGACTCGAGGTGGTCCAGTCGTAGTAGGGGGCGTCGAGGTCGTACGGGACTCCGTCCGGCGAGCGATCCGTGATCCCGCGCAGGTAGGCCACGCGCGACGTGCCGGGCGTCCCCTTGGAGGACACGAAGACGTACTCGTTGTTCTCGGTCGCCCCGCCACCGGTCGAGAAGAAGAAGGCCTTGACGACCGTGGTGCCTGACCGGATGACGGCGCCGGGCTCCGCGGCAATCAGCGCATCGGTGACGGGACGCTCGCCCAGGATGCCGCGATAGATCTGCGACCGGGTGTCGTCGACCATGTCATAGGTGCCAGTAGCAGGGTTGAGCTCCCTCACCGCGTAGCTGCGCGCGGCGAGCACCTGGGCCCGCAGCGCCTCGCGGGGCCAGGACGTCGGCATCTCGGCTGGCACGACGCCGCGCAGGTACTGGTCCAGCTCGACGTGGTTCACCACGCTCACGGAGCTCGTGCCGAGCACGAGGACGAGGGAGCCGCGGTACGAGTTGTAGATCGACGGCCTCGAAGTGACCTGGAGCGAGGTCGATGGATCAAGGGGCCGCATGACCGGGGCGCCGCTGACGACGGCCGAGTGGAGAACCGTCGTCCCGTCCGGCGCCAGCACCCTGACCTGCCAGGTTGTCGTGGAGCCCGCGCCGGTGCTCGTGGTCCCGCGCCAGGCCCGGAGCTGGGCGTCGGCCGGGAAGACCGTCTCGGTCCCCGTGAAGCCCCATGTGCCGCCGCGGCCGACGAGGACGAGCGGCGCCGTGGATGGGGCGGCAAATCCGCTGAGCACGCTGACGCGCACCAGCCGGGTGGGGCTGGTCGTGGACAGGGTCGCGCCCTTGAAGTACGCGGCCAGGATCTGCTCCGCCGTCTGGCCGGCCAGCGCGCGGCCCTTGGCGCCGTACTGGCTCATGCCGACACCGTGGCCGTAGCCCAGGCCATAGAACTTCACGCTGCTGCCGAGAGTGGTGATGGTCGTGGGCCACGAGGGCTTGGGCCACGGGGTGGGGGTGGCCGTCGGCTCCGGCGAGGGGGTGGGCGAGGGGGTGGCCGTCGGCTCCGGCGAGGGGCGTGGGCGAGGGGGTGGGCGAGGGGGTGGCCGTCGGCTCGGGAAACGGGCTGGGCGACGGATCCACGGCGAACGCGGGCACCACGGCGACCCCGAGGATCGACGTGGCGATGAGGGCCGCGGTCAGCCAGCGGATGGTTCGGTCGCGTCCGGAGGCCCGGATCCCGATTCTGGCGATTGCCATGCTCCCGAGTCTGGGGGTGGGGGCTCACACCGGCCATGGGTCGAGGGGGCTACCTCGCCCCGGACGACCGGGGTACCAGCATGCCATGTCGGCGCGGTACCGTGGCGGGCGTGTTGCGGATCTACCTCGGTCACGGCGCGGCCGGCAGCGCCGCCACGATGGCTCCGTGGGTCGACGGCCTGCGCGCCCGCGGGCATGAGGCGCATGCGCTGGCCCTGCCGCGCAGGAAGGCGGAGGACGCGATCGCCGCGTTCGAGGCACAGGTACCGGACGAGCCTGGTGTGGTCGTCGGCGGGCACTCGTTCGGCGGGCGGGTCGCGTCGCTGTCGGCGGCCGGGATGGGTCGCACGGAAGGGGAGCATGGGCGCCGCTACGCGGGGATCGTCTGCCTCTCCTACCCGCTCCATCGCCCGGGCGCTCCCGAGACGGCAGGAGCCCGGACCGCCCACTGGCCCCGGATCGCGGTGCCGGCGCTGCTGTGCTCGGGGACGTCGGACCCGTTCGCGCGGCTGGATCTCCTCGAGGACGCGATGCCCATGCTGGCGCTGGGCCGGCTCGAGACGTGGCCGAGGCTGGGCCACGGGCTGCTTCCGGTCCGCGAGGCCGTCCTCGACCGGATCGCCGCCTTCCTCACGGAGGTGGAGGTGACGACAGGAGGCTGAGGCGAGTGGCGGTCACTGGGCCCGTGCGGACCGCCCCGGGGCAGCTCAGCCGAACGGGAAGCGACGGTGATGGGCCGGCGCCTGCTCCTCCGTCGGGGTCGAGTACATGGTCCGGAGCACCTGGGCGATCTCGACCCGGTAGGGCTCGCCCTCCTGCCGGTCACGGAGCCACACGAGGTAGCCGGGGTCCACGCGTGCGATCTCGCCCAGGGACCACCCGATGTGGCGGCCGAACGGGAGCACCGATCCACGCCTCGGACCGGGCGGCGGGCCGGCCGCACCCTCGCCGAAGGGCCCGCGCCGCCAGGCGACAGGCCCTGTGCTCGCAGATGGAGCGCCGGGTCGGACGTCATCGGACCTCGGGGTGGTCGCGCCGGCCGCTGGCTGGCCACCGGGCCGGTCCAGGATGCGCAGGTTGATCCGGTCCCACGCCGCCCTCCGCACGGGATTGCGCAGGATCGAGCAGGCGTCGTTGATCGCGGCCATGTGGGCCTGGGCATCGGGTTCGGTCGAGACGTCGGGGTGATGGCGACGCGCGAGATCACGGCAGGCCGCCGCGACGGCATCGGTGCTCGCGTGGACGGGGACGCCGACCACCGCGTATGGATCGCGCTCCGCCATGGCCGCTCTCCACTGGGACATCGGGGCTGGTCTCGGCGAGCATACGAGATCCGCGCAAGGGGATGTAAGCGGCCGATGAGCGACGTCGGCGAGAATGTGACGCCATGAACGACCGACGGAACGACCATCGCTGTGCCTGGGGCGCCGGCCCCGACCCCGCGTATCGCGCCTACCACGACACGGAGTGGGGCGTGCCAATTCGCGACGAGCGCCGCCTGTTCGAGCTGCTGATCCTCGAGGGCGCCCAGGCCGGCCTGTCGTGGTCCACGATCCTGCACAAGCGCGAGGGCTATCGGCGCGCCTTCGCCGGGTTCGACATCGCGGCGGTGGCCGCGTTCGGCGAGGCCGACGTTGCGCGTCTGCTCGGCGACGCAGGCATCGTGCGCAACCGCGCGAAGGTCGGTGCCGCGATCGGCAACGCCAGGGCCACGCTGGAGCTCCACGCGGGCGGGACAACGCTCGTCGAGCACCTGCTGGTCGTTCGTTGACGGGGTGCCGGTGGTCAACAGCTTCAAGGCCCTCGCGGAGATCCCGTCCGAGACCGACGCCTCCCGCGCCATGAGCCGTGACCTGCGTGCGCGTGGTTTCCGCTTCGTGGGCCCGACGATCTGCTACGCGCTGATGCAGTCCGCGGGTCTCGTGAACGACCACGAGACGGCGTGCTTCCGGTGGTCGGAGGTCCAGGCCGGTTGACGGCCGCGGCTCAGCTGCGGGCGCGCCAGGCGTCGCGGATCCGGATGCGGCTGCCGGTCTGGAGGATGGCGCCGGCGTAGACGCGGGCCCCCACGACGAACATGACCCAGATCGCGGCCAGCATCAGGGCGATGGACAGCGCCGTCTCCCACGGCTCGATCGCCCCCAGGGCGGCCCGCAGCGGAACGACCATCGGCGCGGCCGGCGGGAAGAACGTCATCGCCATGGCCAGGACGCCATCGGGGTCCTGGGTGACGAGGAGGATCGACGCCAGGTAGCACGCCGTCGCGGTCATCGTCACCGGCATCGAGGCATTGGACGCCTCCTCGACGCGCGACGCGAGCGAGCCCAGGAACCCCATCGCCGTGGAGTACAGCGCGAACCCCAGGATGAACCACACCAGCAGCTGGACCACGGCGCCGGCCGTGGTCGGGGGCAGGGTCATGCGCCCGCTGAGCTGGGCCGCCGCGAGGCCGGCAGCCACCAGGATCACGATCTGGGCGAGTGCCAGCAGACCGATCCCGATGACCTTGCCAACGAGCAGGTCCCGCGGCCGCACGGTGGACAGCACCACCTCGACCACCCGGCTCTGCTTCTCCTCGACGACGCCGGTCAGCACCCACGTGCCGTACGAGAAGATGCCGATGAACATCAGGATGATCCCGGCGTTGGCGAAGATGAGCGCGGTGATGTCCTCCTCCGTCGGCGGTTGCAGGGCCGTGATCGTCGGCGGGACGAGGAGTGGCGCCTGGTCGGCCGCCCGAAGAGCGACGACGGCCGCAGCGGCGACCGCCTGGAGCGGATCGCTCGCACGCTCCAGGACGATCAGCTCGCCCGGCGCCGACAGGTCGGCGGGGACGGCCAGGGCGGCGTTGATGGTCCCCTCCTCCAGCGCCGCCACCGCCGCCGCCCGATCGGGGACGGAGGAGATGACGAGGTCCAGGTCGTAGGCCGCGGCACCCGCCTGGACCGCTGTCTCGAGACCTGCCGGCACCTGCTCCACCAGCGCGAGCCGGGTCGCCTGGTCGGCGAGGAGCAGCTGGGGCAGCACGAACCCGCCCACCAGGAGGAGCAGGGTGAACGCCAGCGACAGCACGTAGCCGCGGCTCCGGCCTCGCTCGAGGATCTCGCGCATGGCCACGAGCCGGACGGCGCGCCAGCGGCTCACCGCGTGCCCTCCGCCGCGGACGGCTGGGGAGCCGTGACCGCCTCCATGAACAGCTCCGAGAGCCTCGGAGGCTCGTAGCTGAACCGGCGTACCTCGCCCGCCGCCTGCGCCGCGGCGAGCAGCCCCTCGAGGTCAGCGCCCTCGTCCACGAGGAGCTTGACCCGGTCGCCGCCGCGCTCGAGGATCGCGTCCCGGTCCAGGCCGGCAAGGCCGTCCAGCCACGCCCCACCCGACCCGGCGACCTCCACCTCGAGGTGCCGCCGCCCGGATGAGGCCTTGAGTTCCTCGATGCCGCCCTCGGCCACGACCCGGCCGCGGCTGATGATCACGACGTCCTCGCACACCTCCTCGACGAGGTCCAGCTGGTGCGAGCTGAAGACCACGCCAACGCCGGCTGCCGCCCGCTCATGGAGGACCTCGGACATGGTGGCGATCCCGATGGGGTCGAGGCCCGAGAAGGGCTCGTCGAGAACCAGGAGCTCGGGGTCGTGGACCAGCGCGGCGGCGAGCTGCACGCGCTGCTGATTGCCGTGGGAGAGGTCTTCCAGCTTGGACTTGGCCCGATCCGCCAGCCCGAACCGCTCCAGCCAGGCAGCGCTGCGGGTGCGCGCGTCGCGCCCGCTGAGCCCATGGTGCTGGCCGAAGTATGCGAGCTGCTCCGCCACGCGCATCCGGGGGTACAGGCCGCGCTGCTCGGGCATGTAGCCGAAGCGGAGGCGCGCCTTCGCATCGACGGCGACGCCGTCCCAGCGCACGTCACCGCCATCCGGGGTGGCCAGGCCGAACACGCAGCGCATGGTGGTCGTCTTGCCGGCCCCGTTCGGACCCAGGAAGCCGACCAGCCGGCCACGGCGCGCCGTGAACGAGGCGTCGTCGAGCGCCGTGACGGGCCCGTAGCGCTTCGTGAGCCGCCGGATCTCGAGCATGAGCCTCCCGGTTGCCTCGCCCCCGACCGGGGCTCGATCATCCCAACTCTACCCCGGGAGGCCCGGCCGGGCGTACGATCTGGCGACCACAGGGAGACGCCCGAATGACCACGCCCGACCTCGTCCCGGGCTCCGACCCGGTTCCCGACGACGCCACGTCCGCCTACGACCCCGAGGCTGCGCCGTGGCCGCCCGCCGCCCCGATGCCAAGCGCGGCGCCAAGCGCGGCGCTGAGCGCACCCCCGGGCGAACCTCCGGGGGGCATTCCGCCCGTCGCCGAGCCGGCCCGCTCCACGCCGCCCGGCCTGATCGCGGGCATGATCCTCGTGATCATCGGCGCGGCGGTGCTCGTGACCCGCGTGGTGGACCTCTCGTTCGGTGGCGCCACGTGGCCGCTGTGGATCGTGGTCCCGGGCGTCGCGATGCTCGTGGGCTCGTTCTTCATCCCGCCGCGCGGGGGCCTGGGTCTCGCGATCCCCGGCGCCATCGTGACGATGGTCGGACTGATCCTGTGGGTCCAGGAGGCCTACGGCCTGTATGCGACGTGGGCCTACGCGTGGGCGCTCGTCGCCCCGACCGCTCCCGGCCTCGGGATGCTGCTGTACGGCCTGGTCCAGCGTGACGGCGAACTGGCCCGGGACGGCCTTCGGACCACCCTCGTGGGCATCGGCCTGTTCCTCGGCTTCATGCTCTTCTTCGAGGGCGTGCTGGGCCTCTCGGGGACCCCGATCGCGAACCTGGACGAGGTCCTGCCCTACGCGCTGATCGGCCTGGGCGTGCTGCTCGTCGTCCTGAGCTTCTTCGGCGGGAGCAGGCGCAAGGCCGGACCTGGAACCGGGGCCTGATGTCCCGACCCGCTGATTGCTGACCGCCAGTCGAGAACCCGGGATCCGGGCGCCGTCCGCGGAGCCCTGATCGCCATCTGGATCAGGATCGGCCCTCCCACGCAGGGCCGGAGACCCTGAACCCGGGTTTGGTCGTCCGATCCCCGTGTGGGCACGACAGATCTGATCCATTTCGCGATCACGACGAGCCCGGGTCGACCCGGGCGTCCGGTCCAGAGCGCGACCGGGTGCCAACCGTCGAGCGAACAGCGGTACGGGACGCTAGGAGATCTCGAGGATCTCGTAGTGGATCTGGCCGCCCGGGGTCACGATCGTCACCGCGTCGCCCACCTTTCGGCCCATCAGCGCCGCACCCACGGGTGACACGGACGAGATGCGGCCCTCGCGCGAGTTCGCCTCGGCGGACGACACGACGTGCATGATCGTCTCCTCGCCGTCCTCGGAGATGCGCACCTTGGAGCCCAGCTCCACGATGGCGCCGCGGACCGTGGGCGCGACGACGACGGCGACCTTGAGCTTGGCCTCGATCGACTTGATCCGGCCCTCCAGGAACCCCTGCTCCTCGCGCGCGGCGTGGTACTCGGCGTTCTCCTTGAGGTCGCCGTGCTCCCGCGCCGTGGCGATCCGCCTGATGACGTCGGGCCGCTGGGCCGTCAGGCCGTCCAGCTCCGCCTGGAGCCGCTCGAGCCCCTCGGGGGAGAGCACCACGGGCTCCGGAGCCGGCTTCCGGGGCGAGCCCTGGGCCGCGTAGGCCGCCGCGGACGCGATCCTGCCGGTTCCTCTCCCGGGGGCGGGGCGGCGTGCCCGCTTCGCCTCGTCCCGGGCGCCGTCGGCCTCGCCGGGGGGGAGGTGCACGATCCGCGTCACCGCCTTGGGCTGGGGCGCCTTGACCTCGGGCAGCAGCGGGTTCGTGATCCCTGTCGGCTTCCGGATCCCGGATGGGGCCCGCAACACGGCCCAGGGCATCGCCATCGCGTCCCCGGGCAGCCGCGCCTTCTCGGCTTCTGCCACGCCGGCGGCGAAGGCGTCGATCAATGCGTCCTCGTACTCCTCGGGCGCGTCGGTCGATGCCCACCAGACGTGGAGATCGGACAGGTTCCGCAGGAAGTGGAGCCAGAACCCGGTCCAGGCCGGCTTCCGGTCGCCCGGCACCGTCTTCGCCATGGAGGACAGCCGTCCCGCCACGGAACCCTGGGTGCTGCCGATGAGCACCACCTGCTGGCTCGGCAGCCAGAAGGCCCCGAGGCGGTGGAGCAGGTCCTTCGACACCGGCCGGGCGCCGTCCAGCCGCAGTTCCGGGACCCGCTCGAGCCACTTGCCGACGAGCGCCAGGTCCAGGGGCGCCGACGGCAGCCGAGCCGGGAGTTCCACCACGAAGACGCCGGGCGCGGAGTGCCTGACGGGCCGCCCCCACGGTACGGGGCCGTCTGCCATGAGGCCGACGGAGCGGATCAGGTCGGGGGCGCTTCGATCGTCGGGCATGGGCCTCTGGCTCGCGGGTCGGGGAGGGAGGCCGGACGATGATGGCCCGGCGGTGCCTTGGCGTGTCTCAGCGTATCGTCTCACCATCATGGACCACGCACCCGTCGGGCAGGGCCCGCGCCCCACACGCACGCCCGGCGCGCGCCTGGCCGGGTTCGCCCGCACGCCGGGGGGCATCGGCGCGCTCGTGGTGGTGGCGCTCGCGGGTGTGATCGCCGTCGGGGCGTTCGTCGGCGGCGCGTCAGGATCGGCCGGCGGCGCGGCGGCGGCCAGCCCGTCCGCCTCGATGACGACCGTGGCGGTGGCGTCGGCGGCGCCCGCAGGCTCGGCGAGCCCGGCCACCTCGACCAGCCCGACATCCTCGACCTCGCCGGTCGCCGACCCGACTTCGTCGACTACGCCGAGCCCGGCGGCCACGCCGCCGCCCAGCCCGTCCGGTTCGCCCTCGCTCTCGTCAACGGACGGCGTCCCGGCCGCTGCGCTCCAGGCGCGTCTCGACAAGATTCGGAAGAAGTTGCAGATCCCCGGCACCTCGGTGGCGATCCTCTGGGACGACGGGCGCCGGTGGCTCGGCGCCTCGGGCATGCGCGACGTGGCCGCCGGAGACCCGATGACCACCGGCACCGCCTTCGCGCTCGCCTCGGTATCGAAGACGGCGACGGCCGCCGTGGTGCTCCAGCTCGTCGAGGAGGGGAAGCTGTCGCTGGACCAGCAGGTCGCGACCTTGCTACCGGCCTTCGACATGAACCCGAAGATCACCGTCCGCCAGCTGCTGGACCACACGAGCGGCCTGCCCGACTTCTTCCTGAACGCCAAGATCGACCGCCAGCTCCGCAAGGCCAAGAGCGCCGCCTGGACCGCGGAGCAGACGTGGGCCTACGTGCCGGACAAGCGGCCCAAGCCCGGCAGGTTCTGGATCTACTCGAACTCGAACTACCTGCTTCTGGGCGAGCTCGTGAAGGCGGTGACCGGACGCCCGCTGGCCGTCGAGGTCCGGGAGCGGTTACTGGGCCCGCTGGGCCTCGAGAGCGCCTGGTTCCAGGCGGAGGAGGAGCCGCGGGCCACGGGCACGCTCGCCTACCGGCTGGTCGCGGCATCCGGCGGCGGCGTCCGTGCCGTTCCGGTGGCGCGCAAGAGCGATGTCATGCCGTTCCGTTCCGTGGTCACGGCGGCCGGCGGTGCGGGCTCCCTGGCGGCCACGGCCGTGGACGCGGCCCGCTGGATGCGGGCCTTCGCTGGCGGCGACGTGCTGACGCCGGCGATGCAGCGCGAGATGCTGGCCGACGTCGCGCGCACGGCGGTCCTCAAATCGCGGATCCCGTACGGCCTGGGCATCCAGTCGCTGCCGATCGCGGGCCGCTACGCCCTCGGGCATTCGGGCCGCTTCCTGGGCTTCCGGAACGTCGTGCGCTACCTGCCCGAGGAAGGCGTCACGATCGCGGTCCTCACCAACCAGAGCGTCAAGGACCCGACGAAGATCGCCGAGTCGCTGCTCAAGGTGGTTCTGCCGCCGCTCCCGGCGGCGAGCGCGTCCGCCTCCGGGGAGCCGTCAGCGTCGGGATCCGGCTGATCGCCCCCGTCCACCGCTCGATGATCCGCCGGCGCCCCGGGGCGCGCGCAGCGGCTGCGCCTCCTGGTCCCGGCGCGGGGTGAAGCCCTCTGCGATCTCCCACGGGATCGCGACCTGGAGCAGGCGCTGGACGCCACGCAGGAGGTCCGCCTCGTCGATCGTGACCAGGCTGATCGCGTCGCCGGTGGCTCCCGCCCGGCCGGTGCGGCCGATGCGGTGGACGTAGTCCTCGGGGTTCCACGGCAGCTCGAAGTTGACCACGTGGGGCAGGTTGTCGATGTCGAGGCCGCGGGCCGCGACGTCGGTGCCCACGAGGACCCGGATCTCACCTGCCTTGAACGCTTCGAGGGCCTTGGTGCGGTCGGACTGCGCGCGGTCGCTGTGGATGGCTGTCGCCGCGACGCCGTGCCGGTCCAGCCACGATGCGAGGCGTGATGCCGCGAGCTTCGTCCGCGTGAACACGAGAACCTGGCGCCAGTCGCCCTCGACGATGAGGTGCGCCAGCAGCTCCTCCTTGCGGTCGCGATCGACCGGGTAGACGAGCTGGCGGACGGCCTCGGCGGCGGTGCCGTGGCGGGCGACCTCGATCGTCTCCGGGTCCGTGAGGATCGAACCTGCGAGGCGCTTGATGTCGTCGGAGAACGTCGCCGAGAACAGCAGGTTCTGCTTGCGGTTGGGCAGCAGGTCCAGGATCCGGCGGATGTCGGGCATGAAGCCCATGTCCAGCATCCGGTCCGCCTCGTCCAGGACGAGGATCTCCACCTGGGTCAGGTTCGCGGCGCGCTGGCCGACGAGATCCAGGAGCCGGCCCGGGGTTGCGACGAGGATCTCGACGCCGGCGAGGAGCTCCTTGATCTGCGGGTCGAGCGGGACGCCGCCATAGACGACGGACGCCCGCAGCGGGACCTTGCGACCGTAGGTCTTGATGGCTTCCGAGACCTGGACGGCCAGCTCGCGCGTCGGTGTCAGGACGAGGCAGCGGACCGGGTGGCGCGCGGGCGAGAACGAGGTGTTCGCATACGGGCGAAGCCGGTCGAGGATGGGGAGCGTGAACGCGGCCGTCTTGCCGGTGCCCGTCTGGGCGGCGGCAAGGACGTCCCTTCCGGCAAGGATCAGGGGGATGGCCCGTTCCTGGACGGGCGTCGGCTCCGTGTAACCCTCCTCGACGACGGTGCGCAGGAGGTCCGAGGAGAGCCCCAGCTCTTCGAATCGCAAGGTGTCTCGTGTTCTCCGGTCCGGGCCGCATGGGCGGCGGCCACCTGATGTCGTCGTCCGGCGCGGCGCCCTCGCCTGCGGCGTGGGCCGCGTCGACTGCCGAACGGGCCGAGCATACGCGAAAATGGGGGCATGGGTTCCCAGGGCACGCGTGCCATCGACGCCGCGCGACGGGCCGGCATTCCGTATGCAGTGCATGAATATGCGCACGCCGCCCGCACGTCGCTGCGGGAAGGCGGTCGCGGCTATGCGCTCGAGGCCGTCGAGGCGCTGGGGATCGATGCCGGACGGGTGTTCAAGACGATCGTCGTGGCGGTGGACGGTCGCCTGGGACTGGCCGTGGTGCCGGCCGATTCCGAGGTGGACCTCAAGGCCGTGGCCGACGCGCTCGGGGGCCGAAAGGCGGTCGTCGCCCTGCCCGCCGAGGCGGAGAAGGCGACGGGCTACGTCCTCGGCGGGATCTCGCCCCTGGGCACGCGGCGGCCGGTGCCGACGGTCGTGGACGTGTCGGCGGAGTCGTGGCCCACGATCCACGTCTCGGCTGGGAGGCGCGGCCTCGAGATCGAGCTGGCGACCGGGGACCTCGTCGCGCTCGTGGGCGGGTCGGTCGCCCCGGTGGCGCGCCGGGTCTGATCGGCGCGCCCGGGCCCCGGCCGCCGATCTCCGGCGCGCACGCCGGCGCCGGTATCGAAGGACCCATCGTGTGGGTCGCGGCATGGGCCGAACGGCACAGGGACGGTCCAGCGCCCATCTGCGATACTCGACCCGACCCCCAGGTCGACCATCCGATCGCAGACAGGCCAACAACCGAAGAGCCGTCGTCACGGCAGGCATCCTGTCCTCCTCGGGTGGTTCGCCGCCCGGCACCCTGCGGCCGCCTGCGGCCGCTCCGATCCGCTCTCCCGACGGATGCGCGTGCCCCGCCGCTCCTTCGTCTCGCCGTCGACGGCCATCACTCCCACCGTCTCCACGGGCCCATCCGTGGTGTTCCGGCAGAGAGGAGGCAAGACGATTGCCCGAGCACAATAGCGGCGCCCAGAGGGCGTCCACCAGGAGGATCCGGTCGCTGTTGACCGCGGTCCTCGCCGCACTGTTCCTCGCAACCGCGACGACCGCCACGGCCCCGGAGGCCCAGGCGGCGACCCGCAAGGTGGTCATCGTCGTCGGTCCCGTTGGGGGGGCCACCGCGTCCTACAAGAGCGGCGCCAACAAGCTCGCCGATCAGGCTCGCAGCTATGGCGCCTCGGTCACCAAGGTCTACACCCCCAACGCCACGTGGTCGCGCGTCTACGAGGCCGCCAAGGGCGCCAACCTGCTGATCTACCTCGGTCACGGGAACGGCTGGCCCAGCACCTACGCCCCCTTCGACATCAAGTCCAAGGACGGCATGGGCCTCAACCGGAGCGCGGGCAGCGGCAACTCGAACACCAGGTACTTCGGCGAGTACTACATGGCGAAGCTGGCCCTGGCGGAGAACGCCGTCGTGGTCCTCAACCGCCTGTGCTACGCCTCCGGCAACAACGAGTGGGGGGCGGGGAACCCGACGAAGGCGACCGCGATCAAGCGGGTGGACAACTACGGCTACGGCTTCCTCCGCGCGGGGGCGAAGGCGGTCTACGCAAGCGGGATCACCGACGTGGGCTACGTCCTGCGCGGCCTGTTCCAGAGCACGGCCGGCACGACGCTGGACGAGGTCTTCTGGACCGACCCGAGCCGGACCGGGACCTACAACTTCGCCTTCACGTCGGTCCGCACGCCAAGTGCGACCGCGCTCATGGATCCGTACGCAAGCGGCCGCTACTACCGCAGCGTGATCGGGTCCCTGGATACGACCGTCGGGGACTGGCGCGCCGAGGGCTGACCCGCCCGCCCGCGGTCCCCGGACGAACGAAGCGGGCGCCGGCCGAAGCCGAGCGCCCGCGTGGAACCCTGGAGAAGCCCCGGAGCCTAGACCCCGGCCAGCTCCGACGGCGCACTCCAGGAGTGCAGCGTCTTGAGGTAGTTCGCCCGCTCGAAGGCCGTCGGGTCGGCGACGGTCGCCGCGGTGGCTGACCCACGGAGCTGGGAGACGGACTCGTACTCCCGCTCCTCCATCCAGTCGATCAGCTCCCGGGTGACGGTGCCGACGTGACCCGCGCCGTGGCGCAGGATCGCCGACGCCATCATCACGACGTCGGCGCCCACGGCGAGCGCCTTGACCGCGTCGGTCGCGCCGTGGACCCCGGTCGTGGCCGCGAGGCCCGTCCCGACACCCAGCTGCGGCCGCAGGATCGCGATCCAGCGGAGCGGCATCCGCAGCTCCGAGGGGTGGCTCAGCGAGACCTTGGTGACGACGTCGAAGGTGTCGAGATCGAGGTCGGGTTGGTAGAAGCGGTTGAACAGGACGAGGCCGTCGGCTCCGGCGCCCACGACCCGCCCCGCGAAGTTCGCCATGGCCGCGTAGTAGGGGCTGAGCTTGACGGCGAACGGGATGGTGATCGCGGCGCGGACCTCGGCCACGAGGTCGATGTCCGCCTGCTCCCGGTACGACGACCCCAGCTGGGGGTCCGCGGCCACGTGGTACAGGTTGAGCTCGAGGGCGTCGGCCCCGGCGTCCTGGATCAGCCTGGCATAGCGCACCCAGCCGCCGGTCGAGTCGGCGTTGAGGCTGGCGATCACCGGGATGGAGACCGCCTTCTTCGTCTTCTCGAGCCGGGTGAGGTACTGGTCGCCGACGCCCTGGAACTCGGTCTGGGCCGGGAAGTAGCCCAGGGCTTCGGCGAACTGCTCGGTGCCCTGGTCCAGGCCCCGCGACAGCTCGATCTCGTCGTTGAGGATCTCCTCCTCGAACAGCGAGGGCAGGACGACCGCCCCGACGCCGGCGTCCTCGAGCTGCTTCACGAACGACGGGTCGCCCGTGAGCGGCGTGGAGGACGCGACGAGCGGGGACCGCAGGTCGAGCCCGAGATAGCGGGTTCGCAGATCGGGGGTCACGCCTCAGCTCCCTTCTCGCCGGCGCCGTTGGAACCGTTGGTCGGTGCGGGGGCAAGCTCGGCCACGGGGACCGTGTCCTCCTCCGCCACGTGCAGATGCGGAACGCTCCGGTGCATGCCGGCCAGCTGCTCGTAGTAGCGCCAGCGCTCGTCCGCGTCGGCCTGGATCAGCTCCGCCAGCTCGGCGGCCCGCTCCGGGTCGGTGCGCTCGAGGATCGCGAACCGCGTCTCGCTCGCCACGAAGTCCTTGATCGGCATCGACGGCTTGGCGCTGTCGAGCTTGAACGGCGTCCCGTCCTCGATCTCGGAAGGCTGGAAGCGGTAGAGCGGCCAGTAGCCGGACTTCACCGCGTCCTTCTGGTGCGTCATGGACCGGCTCATGTCGATGCCGTGCGCGATGCAGGTCGAGTAGGCGATGACCAGGCTCGGCCCGGGCCAGGCCTCGGCCTCGATGAGCGCCTTGATCGACTGGGCGTCGTTGGCGCCCAGCGAGATCTGGGCCACGAAGACGTTGCCGTAGGCCCGGGCGATCGCGCCCAGGTCCTTCTTGCCGGTCGACTTGCCGGCGGCCGCGAACTTCGCGACGGCGCCACGCGGGGTGGCCTTGGAGGCCTGGCCGCCGGTGTTGGAGTAGACCTCGGTGTCGAGGACGAGGATGTTCACGTTCTGGCCGGACGAGAGGACCTGGTCCAGCCCGCCGAAGCCGATGTCGTAGGCCCAGCCGTCGCCACCGACGATCCAGACCCCCTGCTTCACGAGATCCGTGGACAGGGCCAGGAGCTGGCGCGCGTCCTCCGCGTGCTCGCCCGTGACGCCGTCGAGGATCTCCCGCAGCTTCGCCACCCGCTCGCGCTGCGCGACGATCTCGGGCTCGGTGTCCTGCGGGCTGTCGAGCAGCTCGGCAGCGAGCGCCTCGCCGATGACCGGCGTGAGCTTGCCGACGAGCAGCGCGGCGTAGCCGGCCTGCGCGTCGAGGCCGAGCCGCATGCCCAGACCGAACTCCGCGTTGTCCTCGAACAGGCTGTTGGCCCATGCGGGACCGCGGCCCTCGGCGTTGACGGTGTACGGGGTGGTCGGCAGGTTGGCGCCGTAGATGCTGGAGCAACCGGTGGCGTTGGCCACGATCATCCGGTCGCCGAAGAGCTGGGTGACCAGGCGCAGGTACGGCGTCTCGCCGCAGCCGGCGCAGGCGCCGCTGAACTCGAACAGCGGCTCGAGCTGGCTCGCGCCCTTCACGGTGTCGTGCGGGATCGCGGACCGGTCGAGCGGCGGGATGGACAGGAAGGCATCCCAGCGCTCGCGCTCGACGTCGCGGTGGTCGAGGTAGGCCTCCATGTTGATGGACTTGTGGCCGACGTCCGTCTTGCTCTTGGCGGGGCAGACGTCCACGCACACGCCGCACCCGGTGCAGTCGTCCGGGGCGACCTGGATCGTGAGGCGGTGGCCCGGCAGGTCGCGGGACTTGAACTCCTTGGACACGAACCCGGCGAGGACCGGGACATTCGCCTCCGGGTAGACCTTCATCCGGATGGCCGCGTGCGGGCAGACCATGGCGCACTTGCCGCAGTCGATGCAGATCGTCTCGTCCCAGACCGGGATCTGGATGGCGATGGCCCGCTTCTCGTACTTGGTGGTGCCCGTCGGGAAGGTCCCGTCGACCGGCAGCGCGCTGACCGGCAGCAGGTCGCCGTCGCCGGCCATCAGCCGGGCGGTGACGTCCCTGATGAAGTCCGGTGCGCTGTCGGGGATCAGCGCCCGCATGGCGGCCGCGCCACTCACCTGGCCCAGCGTGACCTTGCCCAGGCGCGCGATGGAGGCGTCGATGGCCGCGTAGTTGCGCTGGACCACCGCGTCGCCGCGCTTGCCGTACGACTTCTTGACGAAGTCCTTGATCCGGCTGATCGCCTCCTCGGCCGGCAGCACGCCGGAGAGGTGGAAGAAGCAGGGCTGCATGATCGTGTTGATGCGGTTGCCCATGCCGGTCTCGGCAGCAACCGCCATCGCGTCGATCACCCACAGCTCGATCTGCTTGTCGACGAGCTGCTGCTGGACGTGGGCCGGGAGCTGCTCCCAGACCTCGTCCGGGCCGTAGGGGCTGTTGAGCAGGAAGGTCGCGCCGTGCTTGGCCCGGTCCAGCATCCGGACGCTCTCCAGCAGGCCGAACTGGTGGCAGGCGACGAAGTCCGCGTTGTCCACGAGGTACGTGGAGCGGATCTGCTGCGGTCCGAACCGCAGGTGCGACGAGGTGACCGAGCCGGACTTCTTGCTGTCGTAGACGAAGTAGCCCTGGGCGAACAGGTCCGTGCCCTCGCCGATGATCTTGACCGACGACTTGTTCGCGCCGACGGTGCCGTCCGAGCCGAGGCCGAAGAACAGCGCCTGGACCTCGCCGGCCGGCCGGGGGTGGCTGAAGGTCGAGGAGATCGGCAGGGACAGGTTGGTGACGTCGTCGTAGATGCCGACGGTGAAGTGGCGCTTCGGCCTGGCCGCGAGCAGCTCGTCGAAGATCGGCTTGACCATCGACGGCGTGAACTCCTTGGAGGAGAGGCCGTAGCGGCCGCCGAAGACCTTGGGCGCGACCGCGAACGGGGGCGTGTCGCTGTCCTGGGCTTCGACGAAGGCGGTGACGATCGCCTGGTAGAGCGGCTCGCCGACGGCGCCCGGCTCCTTGGTGCGATCGAGGGCCGCGATCTGCTTGACCGTCTTGGGCAGGGCGGCCATCAGCTGCGCGGCAGGGAACGGCTGGAACAGGCGGACGACGATCATGCCGACCTTCTCGCCGGCGGCGACCATCGTCTCGACGGTCTCTTCGACGGCGCCGGTCCCGGAGCCCATGACCACGATCACGCGCTCGGCGTCGGGCGCGCCCTTGTATTCCACGAGCGAGTAGCGACGTCCCGTCTGCGCGGCGAATTCGTCCATGACCTCCTGCACGATGCCCGGGACGGCGTCGTGGTAGGGGTTGCAGGCCTCGCGGGCCTGGAAGAACACGTCCGGGTTCTGCGCCGTGCCCCGGACCACCGGGGTCTCCGAGGTCAGGCCGCGGCGGCGGAAGGCGAGCACGTCGTCCTCGCGGATCAGCGCGCGCAGGTCGTCAGGCTCGAGCACGGAGATCTTGTTGACCTCGTGGCTCGTCCGGAAGCCGTCGAAGAAGTGGAGGAACGGCACCCGGGCCCGCAGCGTGGCGGCGTGGGCCACCGCGGCGAAGTCGTGCGCCTCCTGGACCGACCCGGCGGCCAGCATCGCCCAGCCCGTCGCCCGGGCGTGCATGACGTCGCTGTGGTCGCCGAAGATCGAGAGCGCGTGGGTCGCGAGCGTGCGCGCCGCCACGTGGATGACCGCGGGCGTGAGCTCGCCGGCGATCTTGAACATGTTCGGGATCATCAGCAGGAGGCCCTGCGACGCCGTGAACGTCGTCGTCAGCGCACCCTTCTGCAGCGACCCGTGGACCGCGCCCGCCGCGCCCGCCTCGGACTGCATCTCGACGACGGACGGGACCGTGCCCCACAGGTTCGGCTTGTGCGCGGCCGACCAGTCGTCGCAGTACTCGGCCATCGGCGAGGCCGGCGTGATCGGATAGATCGAGATCACCTCGCTCATCGCATACGCGACGCGCGCGGCTGCCTCGTTGCCGTCGAGGCACTCCCAGTTCTGACTCATCGGTGTCTGCATCCTTTCGGGTGGCGCATGCCACCCGGACTCCTGGTGGCGACGGGGACGGGCCCGGCAGGACAGGGACCTGCGAGGCCTCGACAAGTGTGCTCCTCTCGACTCGCAAACGAGCAGGCGATCGGTCCCGTCGCGGTGGCTCCGGGGTCACGGATTGACCGGGACCGATGGGCCGTACGGCACGGAGGACGCTGCCGCGGGGCATGTTGCCGAGGCTGCGGCCTCGCCGGCAGCGGGGAGCACGAAGGGTCGATCCGGGGCACCATGGCGCCATGCCGCACCGCCTCGCCGCCGTCGACCAGGAATGGCGGGCCATCCGCGCCGCCGATCCGGCCCACGCCGCCGGCCGCGAGCACGGCCGGATCACGTTCCTCGGCCACTCCACGGTCCTCATCGAGGTTGATGACCTGCGGATCCTGATGGACCCGGTGCTGCGGAACGGCCTGGGCCCGGTCCGGCGCCAGGTGCGGTCGATCCTGCCCGAGCTGTTCGCGGACCTCGACGCCGTGTTCATCAGCCACGGCCACCACGATCACCTCGACCTGGCGTCCCTGCGCCAGATCCCCGGCCGGCCCACGGTCATCGTGCCCCGCGGGTTCGCAGGCATCGCCCGCAAGGCGGACCTGGGTCCCGTCGAGGAGGTGGAGCCCGGCGACCGGCTGACGATCGACCGCGTCCAATTCACGGTCGTCCATGCGCTGCACAGCGGGAAGCGCGAGCCCTTCGGGCCTACCGGGCCCGCGATCGGGTGCGTCGTGGAGGGCTCCCGGTCCGTGTACTTCCCGGGCGACACGGACCTGTTCCCGGGCATGAGCGACCTGGCCGGGCGCCTGGACCTCGCGCTGCTGCCCGTGTGGGGCTGGGGGCCGACGATTGGCAAGGGGCACATGAATCCCGAGCGGGCGGCGCAGGCCGCCGCCGTGCTCCGGCCGCGGCTCGCCGTTCCGATCCACTGGGGGACCTTCTACCCGGCGGGCCTGCGACGGGTGGTCCCTGTCCCGTTCGAGACACCCGGCCAGGCGTTCCTGGAGGCCGCGGCCAGGCTGGCGCCGGACGTGCCCGTCCGGATCGTGGCGCCGGGGGAGACGTTCGAGGTACCCGCCCGCTGAGGGCCCGGCGCGGTCTGGAGTCCCAGGCCCGGGCCGTCGCGGCCACGCATTGCGTCTCGGACTGCCCGCCACCCGGCCCGCAGCGGCTGTACGGTCCGGTAGGCGATCAGCAGCACCGCGCGACGCTCTCCTCCATTCGGTGGGAGGGCCACCAGCAAACGGCGCAGGGAGTGGAGCGACGCCCGCGTCCGCGCACCGAACCCTAGCCCCGCCTGACGCCGGTCCGTTGCGGAGGCCCGGGTGGACTGTACGAGTCCCGCTCCTGCCTAGGCCCAGCTCACGTGCCAGGCCCGCCACAGCGCCGTCGGGTCCGACACGGGATCACCGTGGACGAGCACGAGGTCGCCCGGCCCGCCCTCGCGGATCACGCCGGCGTCCGGCTCGCCGAGGAGCTCGCCTCCGCGCCATGTCGCGGACGCCAAGGCCTCCCACGGCTCCAGTCCAGCCTCGACCAGCTGCTCGACCTCCCAGGCCAGCTGGTTGGCCCGCGTCGAGCCGCCGCCGAAGTCGGTCCCGGTTGAGATCGCCACACCGGCGGCGTGCGCGATGCGGACGCTGTCGATCGCCCGCTCCCGGCGGGCTTCGACCTTCGCGCGCCCCTCGTCCGATGCGAAGCGCGGGAGCGTCGTCGTCCGCCCGAACGTCCGCCACGAGTCCAGGACGCACAGGGTGGACACGAGGCGGACGCGGTTCGCGGCCATGACCTGCGCCGTGGCGTGATCAAGCTCGAAGCCGTGCTCCAGGGAGTCGACACCGGCCTCCGCACCGGCGCGGGCGCCGGCCAGGTACCCGCTGTGGGCCGTCACCCGGGCTCCGCGTGCATGCACGGCATCGACGACGCGGCGAAGCTCGTCCGGCGACCACGGGCTGACGTCCGCATCGGGTCCGTCCAGGTAGAGCTTCACGAGGTCCGCGCCGTCGTCCAGTTGCGTCATCGCCGCCCCGAGGAGCTCATCCGCGTTCGCGGCCTCCACGGACAGGGCTGGGAGGAGGCCCTTCGCCATGATCCAGGTCCCGGCCGCGCGCACGTGCGGGTAGCCCGGGCGCCCCCGCCACCGCTCCCGGACCCGGATCGCGACGGCACGGGCACGCCCCTCGTCCTCGGGATCGGGGCGGGTCACGGAGCCCACG
>CAVWFY010000017.1:0-514600 GCA_963754485.1 uncultured Chloroflexia bacterium
ACGCCCTGGGCCGCGACCATCGCGGGCACCAGAAAGACCACCGGGGCGAGCCACCGAGAAATCCAGCGGAAAGAAATCCAGCGACATCAGCGAGCCTCCTTCTGAAATGAGCAAGGGGGCTCCAGACCTGACACAACCCGGAAAACCGGCCACCGGGGATTACGACGAGACGAGTGTCCGAAAAGTTCCGCGATCGACCCGATAAGGGGGCATTCCAGGGGGTGCGCGTCGCACAGACCGGCACGAGGTGTCCAGTAAGGTTAGGGGGACGGGGCAGCCTGGAACCTTTGTGCCGGACCGCGCGTCTGATAGTTGGTTTGACTCGGCGGGAGCCGTGGATATTATCCTTGTAGATAGAGGGATTCGCAACACGAGGCCGGCATCCATGGTGCGATACGGCGCCGTGTTTCTTCGTCCCGAAGAGAGAAAGAAAGGGAGGAGCCAGATGCAAACTTCCAAGCAGCTTTCCGTGACCCTGGTGAAGAACCCGTCAGCTTTGCCGACGTGCTGTCCGCCTTGAACAAGGAGAAGGTCAACTATGTGGCACTTTCGGTGATGAACGCGGGCGAGCGGGGTACGCTTCGCATGGTGCCGGACGATTTCAAAGCTGCAACCGAAGTCTTGGACAGAATCAACGCCCGCTACGAGGTTGCGGACGTGCTCTTGGTGACGATTCCCTATCGACGAGCTTTTTCCAAAGTCTGTGAACGGCTGGCGCTGGAACATCTCGACGTCGACTACGCGTACTGTTCCGTTCGGCATGGAGGAGGGCAGCAAGGGCAAGGCGGGTCGCGGGCCGTGTTCAGGCTCAACGATCTGGCCAAGGCGAGCGCATCTTTGACCACCAACGGCACTTCGCGACGCCAACTTCCGCCACGCCGGCCGGTCTACTCGCGATAGGGCCCATCCGCAATCGGGTGGCACGCCCTGAGCAGCCAAGGGCGTGGTTTCGTGGTTCACCACGCCTGGTGGCCGGACGTGCCACCCACATCCGTTTGACGGCAATTCTCCCACCGACTATAGTGGCGGTCATGCCAGGGGCCGCCACAGAAGGGTCGTCATTCAGGAGAAACTCGCCATGCCGCAGCGCGTGCTGGCGACCATTCTCGCTCTTGCATCATGCCTCTTCCGCACTCGGCCGAGGCCGCCGAGCCGCGCCGCTTCGCGTCGCGACGTTCGAGTGCGACGCGACGCCGCCGCTAGGTTCCTGGTTGTACACCGAGCCGCTGGAGACCGTCGAGCACCCGTTGTTGGCCAAGGGCATCGTGCTGGATGACGGCAAGGCGAGTACGTGCTCGTGGCGATGGACTGGTGCGTGTTGGCCGGTTCGACGCATCTGCCGCTGCGAAAGCAACTCGCCGAAGCCGCCGGCACGGACGTCGGCCGCGTGATGGTCCAGACCGTCCACCAGCACACCGCCCCGGTCTTCGACGGCGACGGCTGGGAAGCGGCCCGGCAGAAGACAAGGACCCGCCCGAGGCCTCCGATCCGGGCTTCATCACCGAAACCGGCAACCGGCTGGGCAAGGCGATTCGCGGCAAGTTGCAATCTACGGCCCGTCGACCGGATCGGCACCGGCCAGGCCAAGGTCGAGCGGGTGGCCTCCTCGCGGCGAATCCCGTTGCCCGACGGAAAGGTCCAAACGCGATTCAGCCGCACCGCCACCGAAGCGGAACTCCAAGCCGCGGAAGGCTTCATCGACCCGTTTCTCAAGACGATCACTTTCGCCCAAGGCGAGCGGCCGATCGCCCGGTTGCACTATTACGCCACGCATCCGCAGACCTACTACCGCAACAGCCGCGCAAGCTACGACTTCGTCGGCATGGCCCGGCAGCGGCTGCAAGAGAAGGAAGGCGTCTTCCAGATCTACTTCACCGGACTGCACGGCGACGTCGCCGCGGGGAAGTACAACAACGGCACGCCGGAAGCCCGGGCCGCTTTGGCCGAGCGTTTGTTCGCCGGCATGGAGGCGTCGGTCGCGTCGACGCAATTCGTGCCGATCGCGCCGATACGCATCGCGCAACGTCAGCTGGTTCTCTCGCCGAAGGTCGCCCGGCCGGACGGCAAGCCCATGCCGCCGATCCAACCTGGCTCGCTCGCGATCGGCTCGGTCCACATCGTCCACTTGCCCGGCGAGCCGATGGTCGAGTATCAGCTTTACGCGGAGAAGAAGCAGCTTCCGAACGACTTCGTCGCGGTGGCCGGTTACGGGGACGACGACCGGCTACATCTGCACCGAGCGTGCCTTCACCGAAGGCGGCTACAAACCACAGGCTACCGAAGTGGCCCCCGGCTCCGAGCCGCTGGTGAAGGCGGCGATCCGCGGATTGTTGGGAACGGAGTAGTTGTCGGTTGTCAGTTGTCGGTTGTCAGTTGTCAGTTGTGAGTTGTCAGTTGTCAGTCGCGAATCGCGGCTACTGCCGTCTGCCGTCTACCGATCGTCCGATTGCCCGAACTACGCAACGAACGGCTCGGGGATCAGGCCGCCGGGCAGGATCGGCACGTCGAACGTAACCACAGCATGTACGGCACTAAGCCGGCGGACGTAGTCGATCACCACGGCGTCGGGCAATTGGGGCTTATCTCCGCCACACCACGTCTCCCAGGAACGTGAGAATGTGGTATTGCGCTCGGTTGCCGTCGCGTTCGACCCGCCGCCGGCACGTCTCGATCGCCCGGGCATCTGTTCGAGGCCCACCTCGCCGGCCGTGTAGTCCTCGTATTGCGTGGTGCGGCAGATGACGGGCACCTCGACGCCGGGGTTGAAGGCCACGATGGGCCTCGGGGTTACCAGCCTTGAGGGCGGCGGCGAAGCTGGCGAAGTTCGGCTCGTCGTCGTCCGCGGTACATGTCGTCGGCGAAGTAGCAGCCGTCGATCCACCAGCCGGCGACACGTCCGTGCCCCAGCGGAGCGACCACTCGCGGATGACCGGCTCCCAGTCGGCGCTGAAACTCGGCCAGAGGCTCCGTCGGTGGCTCGCCCGGCGAGCGGCCAGCC
Organism: uncultured Chloroflexia bacterium; assembly: GCA_963754485.1. Classification (GTDB taxonomy): domain Bacteria; phylum Chloroflexota; class Limnocylindria; order Limnocylindrales; family CSP1-4; genus CAIXZV01. Next base: position 2,999 of record CAVWFY010000017.1, read on the forward strand.
GCCTCGCGACCCCAGCGCCACCCGAGCCGCTCGAGCGGCCACGGGGTCGGCGGCCGGCGCCGCTGGGCAGAAGTAGACCATCAGCCGGATACCGTGCGGGCGAGGCCGTGGCCAGATCGGCCACCAGGTCGCGCGCGAGCATTTGCTCGGCTTGATGCCCACGAACGGTCGTAGGTGGCGTTCGGCCGCACGGAGTAGTGGCCCGAGTTCTGGCCGATGGTGAAGAGATGGTACTTGGCCCGGTCGAGGCAAGCTGCCAGGACCAGGCCCGGCACGTCGAACGCATCGACCTGGGCGTTCCACTTCTCGCCGTCAGTTCCGCTCCGCCGGCGGAACTCGGCACGGCGCCGAGGTAATGGGTATCACGCCCCACTTCGCGTCGTGGAACCAATCGGTATTCTCCGCCGCCGAGCCACCCCGCGCGAGAACCGCCGCCAACGCCGCCAGGATCAACGCCTTGTGCAACATCGAACGCCTCCGCGGTAAGTGGACGCCCCCGGGGTTCGCTCCGGCACGCACCAAGATGGTGGACCGAGCACGCTGGCCCAGGCTGTGGGAGCGACCGACGCTGCATCCTATAAAGCGGCCGTTGCCCCAATCAAGTCCCCGTCCATCCAACCCCGTCCATCCAACCGCCGACCGGCGACGGCCGACCGCCGACCGGATTCACTTCGGCGGCCGTAGCGCAGGTAGAATGCGTCGGCTTCGGACCATGCCAAAGGGAACCCATCGATGCCTTCCGAGTTCGACAAGCTAGGGATCCGGTTTCAATATCCGGACAACTGGACGCTCAGCGAGGCCGCGGCGTTGGCGGGATGCCGGTCGGTGAGCATCTTCAGCCCCGGCGGCTCGTTCTGGGCCGTCTCGATCCACCCGCGCGAGTTGGACCCCGTTCGGCTGGCCGAAGCCGCCGTCGAAACGATGCGGACGGAATACGCGGACCTGGAAGTCGAGGAAGTCTGGATGTCGTGGCCGACCAGGAGTTGATCGGCTACGACCTGAACTTCTACTACCTCGACCTGACCAACACCGCGGCGGTCCGCACGCTCGGGGGAATATGGACACCTCTCGATCTTCTCCAGGCCGAAGACCGCGAATTCACCGAGATCCACCAGGTTCTGCGGGCGGTAACCACCAGTCTGGTGGTGAATATCCGGCGGCGGGACCTCGAGGATTGACCCGGGGCCGCGTTTTTGTAGGCCTTACAAAGCACCGGCCCCGGCTGCGTCCGAGGCGTTCCAGATGCAGTCATTCATAAGTCTTTTATTTGTCAACGACTTACACATTAAACCGCAGGCCGCTTCCCGCGGAATTCGCGGTTTTGGCACGTCGAGTGCATTCGGGGAGAGAGACGTGAGTGGGTCATCCTCGACCCGAAGCGGCTTCGGGCTTTCCTGCCGCCCGGGCCATGCTTCACTGACAAGAGCCGTGAATCTAAGGTAACCATCGCCCAGCAGCGTCTCGTCCGTTCTCGGGAACAACCGGTTTTTCACGGTCCAAGGGCCCGGTCGGCTGCCCGCACAGCCCACCGGGCCCTTTTTTTGGTTAGTGGTTAGTGGTAAGTGGTTCGTGGCACGTGCTTACCGGCTGCCCGACCTACTTGTCTTGGCTGACTTTGCGTGGTCTATTGATAGTTTTGTCTCGGCCGGCCCTCGATGAAGTTCTCCCATCCACTCCCATGTTTCCCACCGTCGACGGTTCCGTTTCGTTTCCCGAACTCGAACAGCGCATCCTCGGCTTCTGGAAAGATCGGCGGATCTACGAGAAATCGCTCGCCGCCCGCGAGGGCTGCCCGAGTTCGTCTTCTACGAAGGCCCGCCGACGGCCAACGGTCTGCCCCATCCGGGCCACTGCCTGACCCGGGCGATCAAGGACCTGTTTCCCCGCTACCGGACGATGCGCGGGCTAGCTCTGCCGGCGCAAGGCCGGCTGGGACACGCACGGCCTGCCCGTCGAGGTCGAGGTCTGCAAGGAACTGGGCATCCACAGCAAGGAGGAGATCGAGGCGTTCGGCGTCGAGCCGTTCATCCACAAGTGCGTCGAGAGCGTCTTCCGCTACACCCGACAGTGGGAGGAGATGACCGAGCGGCTGGGCTTCTGGATCCACCTGGACGATGCCTACGTCACCTACCACCAGAGCTACGTCGAGAGCGTCTGGTGGGCGCTGAAGAACCTGTTCGACCGGGGGCTCTTGTACCAGGGGCACAAGATCGTCTGGTGGTGGGCCCAGGGCGGCACGGCCCTGTCCAGCGGCGAGGTGGGCCAGGGCTACCGCGAGGTGGCCGACCCGAGCGTCTACGTCCGCTTCCCGCTGGTCGATCCGCCGAGGCACTGGCCGACACCGATCTGTTGGTCTGGACCACGACGCCGTGGACGCTGCCGAGCAACCAGTTCGCGGCGGTCCAGCCGGACCTGGAGTACTCGGTCGTCGCGGTCGAGGGCGAGCCGCGCACGGCTGATCATGGCCTCGGCTCTGGTCGAGACGCATCGCGGCGAAGGCTGAAGAAGGAGTTCGACGGTCGAGTCGACCGTGGCCGGCAGCGAGTCTGCTCGGCCTGCGGTACGTGCCGCCGTTCGACTACTACTACCAGCGGCAGGGCCAGACCCGCGGGCAAGCTCAAGGCCGGCGGCCGCGAGCACGTCGCCTGGCGGGTCGTGGCGGCCGACTTCGTCACGACCGACAGCGGCACGGGCGTGGTCCACCAGGCCCCGGCGTTCGGCGAAGTCGACTTCGACGTGCTTCAAGCCGAGCAGGCCCGATTCGCCGACGGCCAAGGCCCGCCGTTGATCTGCTCGGTCGGCCCGGACGGCAAGTTCACCGAGGAAACGCCCGAGTACCAGGGCCGCTGGGTCAAGGACGCCGACCGCGACATCTGCCGCGCAGCTTGCGCGACGAGGGCACGCTGCTTCCTTCAGGATCAGTACCTGCACGATTATCCGTTCTGTTGGCGGGCCGAAGAGGATCCGTTGATCCAGTATCCCCGCAAGAGCTGGTTCATCCGCACGACGCAGTTCGAGGACAAGATGCTGGCCAACAACGGCCGGATCCACTGGCTGCCCGAGCACATCCGCGACGGCCGGATGGGCAATTTCCTCGAGACGAACGTCGATTGGGCGCTGTCGCGCGAACGCTACTGGGGCACGCCGCTGCCGATCTGGGTCTGCGAGAAGACGGGCCACGCCGAGGCCGTGGCGAGCTACGCGGAACTTCTGGCCAAGCCGGGCGTCGAGGGCACCGAGGCGTGGGACGCGGCCAAGCAGGCCAACCCCGGCTTGCCCGACGATCTGAAGGTCCACAAGCCCTACATCGACGCAGATCACCTACGATTCGCCCAAGTCGCCGGGCGCGCGGATGCGCCGGGTGACCGAGGTGATCGACTGCTGGTTCGACTCGGGGGCGATGCCGTTTGCCCAGTGGGGCTATCCGCACCGGAAGGCTCGCGCAGAACAGTTCACCGCGCAGTTTCCCGCCGACTTCATCAGCGAGGCCCTCGACCAGACCCGGGGATGGTTCTACAGCCTGCTGGCGATCAGCACGCTGTTGTTCAGCGACAGGACGAGGGGCGAGCGCGGAAGGCGCGGACGACACCGGCCGGTCGCCTATCCGCATCCGTTCCGCAACTGCATCGTGCTGGGGCTGATGCTGGGCGAGGACGGGCAGAAGATGTCGAAGAGCAAGCGGAACTACCGCGAGCCGCGCGAGATCTTCGACCGCTACGGCGCCGACGCCCTGCGGTGGTACCTCTTCGCGAACCAGCCGCCGTGGACGTCGATCCGCTACAGCGAGCAGGCCATCCGCGAGTGCATCCCCGAGTTCCTCCTGCGGCTGTGGAACTGCTACAGCTTCTTCGCGATCTACGCCAACATCGACAAGTTCGACCCGGCCGCGGCGATCGGCGGGCGACGCGGACCAACTTGACGCCCGGCGACTTGGCCGGCGCGAAGGGCTATCGGCCCGATCGCCGAGCGGGCGGAGATCGACCGGTGGATCCTCGGCGAGTCGCACCGCACGGCCGCCGCGGTGACCGAGGCGATGGACGCCTACGACAACTACGGCGCCTGCGGCCGGCTGAACGAGTTCGTCGACGCCCTGAGCAACTGGTACGTGCGAAGCTGCCGCGACCGCTTCTGGTCGGGCGAGATGACCCGGGACAAGGCCGACGCCTACTGGACGCTCTACGAGTGCCTCGTGACGACGACGAAGCTGATCGCCCCGTTCACGCCGTTTCTGGCCGAAGCCCTGTGGCAGAACCTCGTGGCCGAGCCGTTCGGCGACCGGGCGCGGGAAAGCGTCCACCTTTGCGACTATCCCGCAGGCCGACGCGGCGGCGATCGACGAGACGCTTTCCGAGCAGATGGCCCTGGTGCGCGAGATCGTCTCGCTGGGCCGCAGCGCGCGGATGGGCGCGAAGCTGAAGGTCCGCCAGCCGCTGGCCCGGGTCGAGATGATTCTCGCCGATCGCACGCTACCACGAGTGGCTCGAGCGGCACGAGTCGCTGATCTGCGACGAACTGAACGTCAAACAGGCGGAGATCGCCGAGGACCCGAGCAGTACATCACGTACACGGTGCTGCCGAACCTGAAGCGGCTCGGCCCGCGGCTGGGCAAGAAACCTGCCGGCGCTTCGCAAGACGCTCGCCGGGGCCGACGGCGGCAAGTTGCTCGTCGAACTGGAGGCCGAGGGCAAGATCGACGTTCGCGCTGCCCGGCGGGCGAGGTCTCGCTCGACCGCGACGACATCCAGATCCGCCTCCAGGCCAAGGAAGGCTGGGCCGCCGCCCAGGGCAAACACTGCGTCGTCGTCCTGGCCACCGAGTTGACCGACGAACTCATCGCCGAAGGGCTACGCCCGGGAACTCGTCCGCGCGATCCAGGACCGGCGCAAAGAGATCGGCTGCGAGTACACCGACCGGATCGCGGTGGGCATCGTGACCGATTCGCCGGAACTTCGCGCGGCGGCCGAGCAGTTCGAGGACTACATCCGCGGCGAAACGCTGGCCAGTCCGGTTCGGCTTCGAGCCGATCGCCGGCGCCGAGCCCGCCGAACTCGACGTCGCCGGCTTCGCGGTGACGCTCTACGTCACGGTCGACAAGGAAGACCGGTCAGGACAGAAGAAGGAACACTAATCTCCGCTAATCTTCGCTCATACGCTTCATCAGTGTCGATCAGCGTGAATCAGTGTTCCTCGAAGAACATCACGCTGTGAGGACCTCCGACGTGACAACGCCCGAATCGAAACCGCCGATGCCGATTGCCGTGTTGATCTCGGGCGGGGGGACGACGCTGCGCAATCTGATCGAGAAGATCGACGCGGGCGAGCTCAACGTCCGGATCAAGGTGGTCATCTCCAGCAGCCCGCGTGCCCGGGGGATGCAGTACGCCGAGAAGGCCGCCATCCCGCTGGCCGTCGATCGAGACCCGCGACTACCCCAGCCAGGACGCCTTCAGCCGGGCGATCTTCGACCGTTGCCGCGCGGCGGGCGTCGAGCTGGTCGTCCTGGGCGGCTTCTTGAAGCGGATCACCGTGCCGGACGATTTCGTCAACCGCGTGGTGAACATCCATCCGGCGCTGATGCCCTCGTTCTGCGGCGTGGGTTTCTACGGCCACCACGTCCACGAGGCGGTGCTGGAATACGGGGCGAAGGTCAGCGGCTGCACGGTCCACTTCGCCGACAACCAGTACGACCACGGCCCGGTCATCATGCAGAAGGCCGTGCCCGTCCTGGACGACGACACCGCCGACACGCTGGCCGCGCGGGTGTTTGCGGCCGAATGCGAGGCGTATCCGGAGGTGCTGCGTCTGTTGGCCGCCGGCCGCGTGCGGGTCGAAGGCCGGCGCGTGCGGATCCTGCCGGCGTGAGCGGATCGCCCACGGATTAGCCCGACCGACGCAAAACCGTGGGCCCGGCCATGGGCTCATTGTCCCTCGGCTTCGATCGTCTCGCCGCCGGAGATGGTGCTCAGGGCACGCCACGCTTGCCAGTCGACCGTGTCGGTGTAGAAACTCACGTGCCCGTCGGCGAAGGCGACGTTGACGCCGCCGGGATGGCGGCTGCGCGCGGCGGCGTACTCGTCCCAGTACGTGTTTCCGGCCGAATCGCTGCAGGGCATCTTGATGTCGGGGACGCAGTTCCTCTGGCCCGGCATGATGAACAGAGCGTCGCCCACGCTGGAATTCGGGGTGTTCAGGTGCGTGTAGGCGCATGCCCCCATGCTGGAGCCTTCGGACCAGACGCCCCGCGCGTCGAAATTATGGTCGTCGCTGTAGTTGTCATCGCGCCCGGCGAGCACCTCGCTGGCCACGGCGGTCGAGGAAGTGCCGTCCGTGAAGTCCGAGAGCTTCTTGCAGATGTCCCTCTGAAAGGCGCCGTCCGTGCTCCAGTCCGTGGCGGATTTCCCCACCGTGCCGCTGCCGAAGCAAACCACGATGTTGGAACGCGCAAAACTGCCGTTCATGATGCGGCCGGCGGCGTTGTCGCTCGGGCAGAGGTAGGCGGGAATGTGCATGCACGTCACCCGCAGGTTGACCGCGTCGTAGATCCGCTTCTCAAAATCGTACTTCTCGTAGAGGTCCTCCTGTTCGACGTAGGGCAACAGCGCGGCAAGAGCCGAGTGCGCCTTGAACACGGGCAGGGCGATGTTCATCCCGATGGGGAGCATCTTGTGCGTGTTTTCGTAGTTCAGAATCGCCAGGCCGACCTGCTTGAGGTTGGTCGAGCACTGCATTCGCCGGGCCGCCTCGCGCGCCGCCTGCACCGCCGGCAGCAACAACGCGATCAGAATGCCGATGATGGCGATCACCACCAGCAGTTCGACGAGCGTAAACCCCGTCGGCCGCCGAGGCGCGCGGCGACGGAAACCCTACCGTCGTGAGCGTGGCGATGGTCCATGGCGACGCATTCTCCCGTGACGGGCAATCGTCTGGTGGACTTTAGTCCACCGCCTGTCGTCCCGGTGGACTAAAGTCCGCCCTACGACGAAAGGCACAAGTTAGGATAGCCGATCGTCTCGGTTGCGTCGATGCAGGCGAAGACGCATTGAATACCACCCTAACGCGGGGATTCATCAGGCCATAGGGCGTTGATCCGCTCGACGGTGCGGTCGACGAGGACCTGGCCGCCCTCGGGGCCGACGAGGTTGCTGTTCACCTCGGCGCTGTAGCCGCCGCCGCGGACCGCCTCGGCGTGGGCAGGTAGGAGCCGCTGGTGCAGGCCAACTGGATGACGAACGTCTGCTGGGCCTTGCTCCGGGCCTTCATCTGGATGCCGTAGTCGGTGTACAGCTCGAACGGGTTGGTCGCGATCGCCACGTCGCCCAGCCGCACGACGTGCAACTCCATCTCGTAAAACGGATTGGTCTTCTGCGACTCGTAGCGGTCCACGACCGCCTGGTACCAGCGCGAGACGCCGCAAGTCGCCCGCCGGGCTTCTCCTTCTTCTTCAGCGCTTCGGCCAGCGCCGTCTGCTCGGCGAATTCCTTGTCGGTCACCAGCCGGGCCGGCAGCTTCAGGTCCTCGACCACGTGGACCAACGGCGCGTCGTAGCGGATGTCCTTCTCGGCCACTTCGTGCGCCTCGGCCACCGCTTGGGCGATCCGCCGGGCGATCTCCTGCATCCGCGTCAGCCCGCGCTTCTCGCGCATCCGCTCTTCGGCCGCCTTGCGCCACAGCAGGTGCGGCGATTGGTCGCCCGCCGCGCCGGTCCAGCCGAGCACGCAGAGATCCTCGCCGTACTGCTTGCCCAGTGCGATCGCGGACGTCGTGCCAGAAGTCGGCGTTGACGGCCGAGCGGTTCTCGACCTCCTGGGCGGGGCAGGCGACGTTGACCGCCGTGGCCACGAGCCGCTGGTCCTGGTCCCAGAAGAAGAGGACCTCGACGCCGTGGTCCTCGGGCCCTTCGACGGCGCGGAAGTCGGGCCGGTCGGTCTTGCCGTACATCTTGGCCGAGCCGTCGGCGTAGACCGCGCGTCGATTGTTGGCCACGACGGCGTGCCCGAGCCCCCAGCTCACGCCGCCCGGCTTGCGGCTCTCCCACGCCTGGACCACGAGATCGCTCGAGCCGTTCGAGCAGGAAATCGACGTACTCGGTCGGCTGCATGACGTCCTTGGGGATCTCGTAGACGCCTTCGAGCATGGTCGGGCCGGTGTGCGTGTGCGTGGCGCTGAGGAACATCTTCTTCAGGTCGACGCCCGGCAGCCGCGGGGCGACCTTCTCGCGGAACTGGTCCTGAATGTCGCCGCGGATGGCCACCAGGTCGCAGGAGACCATGATCGCCTGATCGAGCACCCGCTCGCCGTCGCGCGACTCCAACGCCACGGCGGTCGCCGTGCAGGGGCTCTCGACCGAGCGCGCGATCCGGGCGTGAAACTGGCCCGCCAGGTTGACCGGCCGATCGGGCGTGATGCTGATCGTGCTCGCGCCGACGAGCAGTTCGGAGGCCGCGGCGACGGTGGTCCCCATGCCCGGAAGGATGATTGCTGTCAGCCAGCAGGCAAAACGGCCGCGGTTGTTTCGTCGCATGGGTATTCTCCGGGCAGTGTGAGGAAGGGGAGGCGGTTGGGCCGCACACGGGGCCGGTCGCAGGCGACCGGGCTAACGGTGGCGGGGATCGATGTTAGCCCGGTGAATGCGCCTGCGACCGGACCGTAGAAATCCAGCCCGTCGTGCTTCGCGAGTCCTAACGGCCAGCGTAACGAGCGGTCCGACGGCGATCAATCGAGCGTGAAGGGAGTCAGGTGCGGGCGGTGCCGACGAGCCGGTCGCAGGCGACCGGGCTAACGGTGGCGGGGATCGTTGTTAGCCCGGTCGCCTGCGACCGGCCGTCAGAAATTCAGCCGTCGCCTCTCGCGGTAATCCGACCAGTCGTTCTCTCGCGAGTCCTGACGCCTAGCGATAACGAGGGGCCCGTCGGCGATCAATCGAGCGCGAACATCTCGCCGCCGTTGGGGGTTCCCAAGCCAGTGCCAGACGTCCAGCGAGATGTCGTCGCTGAAGAAGCGGACGCTGCCGTCGCACAGCCCGGAGTTGACGCCGCCGGGGTGCATGCTGCGAGAGGTCTGGAGGATCATGTTCAGGGTGTTGCCCAAGACGCCGCCGCCGAGCGTGCCGGAACTATAGACGCACGGCGATCGGGCCGCGCTGCCGCCGTCGCCGGCGTCGCACCAGCGGACCAGGTCGGGAGTGGGATCGTTCGGCGTGTAGTCGACCATGAAGACCGGCCCCTCGTCGTAGCTGATCGCGCCGCGGATCGAGCACGTCCCGCCGGGAATCAACTCCGAGGTCAACAGCGTGTGGCTCGTCCCGTCGCTAACGTCGCCGATCCGGGCGCCATGGTTGAAGCCGAACACGCCCGGCAGCCGGCCGACGGCCTCCATTTGCCCCCGGCCGAAGTTGCCGGCGTAGGAGGTTCGCCCCTTCGGCGGCGGCTTCAGATAGGAGCACGTTCCCTGGCTATCGAACCGCGTGGAGACCGTGGGGTCGGAGGGGCACTGCAACGTCTCCACCTGGGCCCCGATCGCCTGAAGATTGCCCGGCGGAACGCCGGCGTAACTCACGCCCGGGTTCCACGTCCAGTCGATCGCGTCGACCACGGCGTCCTGCTCGATGTAGGGGAACAGCCGCATGATCCAGGGCCACTCGGGGCCCGAGGCTTTCGTGCCGCCGTAGCCGGGCTCGCCCTTCATGTAGCCGTAGCCGGGCGGAAACTGCTTGTTGATGTCGTGATACATGTGCAGCGACAGGCCGACCTGCTTGACGTTGTTGGTGCATTGGGCCCGGCGCGCCGCCTCGCGCGCCGCCTGCACCGCCGGCAACAGCAGGGCGATCAGAATGCCGATGATGGCGATGACCACCAACAGTTCGACGAGCGTAAAACCGCGTTGTCGCGTCGGGCTGATTGGGTCCCGATCGGGGACTGCCGGGACGCCTTCACGGCGTTGGGCCCATCGTGATCGCTCGAACTGCCGAACGCGCGAAACGGTCAGGGATATGTGCCCGTGGCACGGCCGCCGCGTCGGCATTCGGCGCAACTTCGCCGACCGATGCGTCGCGACGTTGCGATGCTTTGGAGTGTGGCCGCGAGGCGACGCCCGGAGGAGCGTCAAGTGGAGATATGTCGGCAAGCATCGCGGTTTGGACGGTATATGTCGAGCGGGCGGACCGGCCGACGCTGCAGCGGCGGCAGTCGCGGCGGTACTGGCGCGGACCGTGCCGCCGGCCGGCGCGACGTCGAGCGCGGGCCCGCTGTCGCGTCGCATCGCCGGCGACGGGAGAGCCCCAGCCGCCGTGCGGCGAGCTGCGAGTCCCGCCGGCGGGAAACCGTCGTGAAGTACTGAAGGTAGCCGAGCGGCGCGGGGCGATCTCCCGGATCGGCATTTCGGTGGTGGCCAACAGCCGCTTCGCCTCGTCGATCCGCACTCGCTGCATCTCGGCGTGGACCGTGCGGCCCAGGGTGGCGCGGAACTCTCTTGTCCAACGTCGAACGCGACACGTCCAGGAGCCGCAGCAACGTCCGAGACCTGGATCGGATCGCACGCGTACCGGCGGATGAAGGCAACCGCCCGGGCGACCGCGTCGTCCTCGATGGCCAGGATGTCGGTCGACTGGCGAACGACGACGCCCTCGGGCTCCAGCAGGGTCCGGCGGCCAGCGACGGTCTTCTCCGTCGATGAGCCTTTCCAACAGCAAGGCGGCCTCGTAGCCGATCTGGCGGGAACCCTGCTCGATGCTCGTCAAGGGCGGCTTGGTCAACTCGCACATGACCTCGTCGTTGTCCACGCCGACGACGGCCACGTCGTCGGGCACGCGAACGCCGAGGTGGCGGCAGGCCTCGAGCACGTGCCGGGCGCGGATGTCGTTGCAGGTCATTAGTCCGACGGGCGTGTCGAGCGAGGCGAGCCATGCCGGACAGTTCGCCCTGGAGTTGGCCCCATTGCCGGGCGGTTCGCTTTCGGCCGGCGAACGTCGAACAGGAGAACCCGGCGACCTTGACCCGGCGCCGGAACGCTCGGCCGCGCATCGCCGACCAGCCGTTGATCCGGTTCGGGGGGAAGCCGCAGTAGGCGAATCGGGTGAAGCCGCGGTCCAAGAGGTGTTCGGCGCCGAGCGTGCCGATCGCCTCGTTGTCGGTCGTGACGTAGGGGATGCCCGAGTCGTCGTCGTACCAGCCGAAGCCGCCGCCGATGCCGACGACGGGAATGGACAACTTCGCCGACCGTTTCGGCCGTCTTGCGATCGTCGAAGTCGGCGATGATGCCGTCGAACCGCCAGGATTTCAACTCCGGGATCCGCAACTGGGGGTCCTCCTCCGACGTAGAGGCTCCAATTGCCGGTCTCATGTACCCGGGCCGCCACGCCGCGGACGATCCGCCGGTCGTAGCGTTGCGACGACTTCATGATCAAGGCGACTTGGCGAGTCTTGGACATTGAGGCTTGAGGCTGGTGAGGCTTGAGGCTTGGGTAGGCTTGAGGCTTGAGGCTTGAGGCTTGAGGCTTGAGGCTTGAGGGGTGAGAGGTGAGCAGCACGGGGTTGATGGTTGATCTCGAATCCTCGGTGGCATATCCGGAAGGGCCGTGGTGGCAAGTCGGTGCTGCCCTCACGCCTCACGCCTCAAGCCCCATCTACCACATTTTGTAATAGTTTTGCGATATCCCCACCTCTTTCTTCCCTTGGGGGAGTCGCTATAATCGGGGATAGCACTCGGGGACGTTTTGTCCGGGACGGAGCAATGCCGTCAGCCGCGCCCCCACCCCGAGTATCCCATCATCGCGCCCGACGTTCCTGCCCCACCCCGGCCGAAAGGGCGAGTGCCCATGATGTGTCCGAGTCTTCTTCGCGTCACGGCAATGCTTGCCCTCGCCGCACCGGCGTCTTGTTCTCCGGTTGCGGCGGCGACGGACGGCAGGGCGTCGTCGGCTCGGTCACCGTCGACACGGCGCTCTGGAGAGCGGGACGATCAACTTCCGCCGCCCCGGGCAATAAGGCCGCCAGTTCGGCGCCGGCATCACCGACGGCCGGTTCGAGGTGCCCGCCGAAAAGGGCCTCATGCCCGGCGAATACCAGGTCACGATCCAGGGCTTTCGCAAGACCGGCCGCAAGGTCCGCGATCCGCAGATGGGCCCCATCGCAGGAAATCGTGCCCATCCAGTTCAACGAATCGGCACCCTCAAGGCGACGATCATCGACGGCCGCGATGAAGTCGAATTCGCGTTGACCCGGCGCAAAGGCAGATGAGAAGGAGCCCCCACCATGAATATCCCCCGTTCGCATGGCGAGCGTACCGCCGGCCGGCTGACCCGTCGGCATATTTTGGCCGGCACTGCTGCCGCGGCGGCGTCGCCGTGGCTGGTGCCAGGTGGCATGGGCAAGGACGGCGCCGCGCCGGCCGGCGATCGAATCACTATCGGCGTGCTGGGGGTCGGCAATCGCGGCAACAGTTCTATCGACGCCCTGTACCCGCTACCCGATGCCCAGGTCGTCGCCATCGCCGACCCGCGACTCGAACGCCGCCTCTGGACCCAAGGCCAGGTGAACGCCAGGTACGCCAACGCACAACAAGGCGACGTACAAGGCGTGCGACGCCTATCACGACTTCCGCGAACTGCTGGCCCGGCCGGACATCGACGCCGTCTGGGGCACCGTGCCCGACCACTGGCACGGCGTGCTCTACAATCGCGTACTCGAGGCGGGCAAGAACATGTACGGCGAAAAGCCGGTGACTCGATGGATCGCCCAGGGAGACGCCGTCTGTAAGGCCGTGCGGCGAGTACGGCCGCGTGTTCCAGACCGGCACCCAGCAACGCAGCACTTGGCAGTTCCGCCACGCCTGCGAGTTGGCTCGGGCGGGCTACCTGGGTAAGGTCCACACGGTTCTCGTCGGCATCACGGGCGGCATGGCCTACGACGTCGAGCTCGCCGTGCGATCCGCCCGAGGGATTCGACTACGACATGTGGACCGGTCCCGCCCCGATGTTCCCGTTCGACGCGAAGCGGTGCGAGTGGCTGGCGATGTACATGATCTCGCACTACTGCGAGGGCTTCATCACGAACTGGGGCGTCACCACCTGGACATCGCCGGTTGGGGATGCCCGAGATATTTCAAAAGCCGTTTGAGGTCGAGGGCACGGGCGTGCTGCCCGAGGGCGGAATGACCGATACGTGGATCGCCTGGCAGATGGAGTACCGCTGGGCCAGCGGCCTGCGGATGAGCTTCACCAACTCCGACAACCCCAACAAGCAGGGCTGCCGCTTCGAGGGCGAGGAGGGTTGGGTTCATGTCAATCGCGGCGATTTCGACGTCGACGACCTCTCCGCCGGCACGGACCTCGGTCGCGCGCTCGGACTCGGGGTCATCTCCCGCGGCGTGCGCGAGAACGGCACCGGGTTCTGCTACTTCGACACCCGGGAGGGCGCGGGGACCATCCTGGAGATCCGGAAGAGCTGATGGTCGAGGGGACACCGACCGAGGCCCTGCCGGTCCCGGATCGGCGTCCCGGGGGCCGCGGTCTCTTCCACGCGCTCGGCGTGCCCGCCTTCCGCGTCTACGTCGGCGGCCAGCTCGCCTCGACGATGGCGGTCTGGATCCAGCGCATCGCGCAGGACTGGATGGTCCTCGAGCTCACCGGCAGCGTCGCGATGGTCGGCGCGCTCGTGCTGTTCCAGTTCGGCCCCATGCTGCTGTTCGGCATGTGGGGCGGCGTGATCGTCGACCGTCACGCGACGCGGCGCATCCTCTTCCTCACCCAGAGCGGGGCGCTCGCGGTGAGCCTCGCCCTGGCGGCGTTCGCCTTCGCCGACGGGCTGTCGGCGATCGCGATCTTCGCGGCCGTCGCCGTCGTCGGGCTGCTGTCGCCCCTGGACCAGCCGGCGCGGCAGATCTTACGTCAGCCGAGCTGGTGGGCCCGGCCCAGCTGCCGAACGCGATCAGCCTCAACTCGACGACGTTCCAGGTCGGCACGCATGGCGGGCCCCGCGCTGGGCGGACTGCTCCTGCCGCTCGGCGCGCAGTGGGCCTTCCTCGCCTCGGGCGTGCTGTCGATCGTCGCGCTGGTCGCACTGGCCGCCATCCCGCGCGCCGCCCTCCTCCCCCGCGAGCGCGCACCGCGTGCGAAAGGGCCAGATCGCCGAGGCGCTGCGCTACTGCCGCCGCAAGCCCGCGATCTTCTGGACGCTGCTGCTCTTGGTCTTCGTCTCGCTCGTCGGGCTCAACTGGCCGGTGCTCCTCACCGGCATGGCCGATCGCGTCTTCTTCTCGGGCGCCGCCGGCTACGGCCTGTACACCTCGATGGTCGGTGCGGGCGCACTCCTGGGAGCCCTGCTCTCGCTGCGCCGGCAGACCGTGAGCCTGCGCAGCGTCTACCTCGCCACGGCCCTGTTCATGACGCTCAAGCTGGCGTCGTCGTTCGCGCCCGAGCCGATCTCGTTCGTCGTGCTCCTCGCGCTCGCCGCGGCCGGCAGCATCCTGATGTGGACGGCGGCCAACACGCTGCTGCAGTTCTCGTCCAACCGCAGGATCCGCGGTCGGGTGATGTCCCTCTACCTCCTCATCGCCGTCGGCGGGCAGGCGTTCGGAGGGCTCCTGCTGGGCTGGATCGTCGAGCACGCGGGTCCGCGCGTGGGCATGGCGGTCTCCGGCGGCATCCCGCTCGCGGCGTGTCTCGTGATCGGAGGCGTGCTCGCCCTGCGTGCTCGCCGCTGACGCGACCGGCCGCATGTCCCCTACACTTCGAGTGAACCGGAAGGATGCCGTGCCAATGAAGGTCGACGCTGGAACCGAGACGTCTGCGGACTTCAGCCACTCGAGGCTGCGCGATGCGATCCTCAGCGGCGACTTGCGGCCGAATCAGCGGCTCATCGAGGAGGAGCTCGCCGCCGAGCTCGGCGTGAGCCGCACGCCGGTGCGCGAGGCGCTCCTGCGCCTGCGCCAGGAGGGCCTCGTCGTGAGGCAGAAGGGCTGGATGGTCCGTGACCATCGCCCCTCCGAGGTCCTGGAGTTCCTCGAGGCGCGTGCCGAACTGGAAGGCGCCACGGCCCGGCTCGCGGCGACCCGCATCGACGAGGCGACGCTGCGCGAGCTCGAGGGACTGATCGAGGAGATGGAGCGCACCGATGACCGCCAGGACGTCAACGCCCTCAACAGCAGGTTCCACGCGCTCATCGGCGAGGCGGCGTCCAACGGGGTGCTCGCGGCCTTCACCCGGAGCACCGACATCAACTACTGGAACTTCTCGCGGCCGGTGCTCTTCTCGGATGCCGACATCGCCCGGGTCGACGCCGAGCACCGCGCCCTGCTGGCCGCGCTGACCGCCGGCGACGCCGACGAGGCCGGCCGCCTCGCCCGCCAGCACGTCGAGCGCACCGCGACGATCGTCGCCCGCTCGCTCGGCCTGGAGCCCCGCGTCAGCCGCTGACCCGCAGCCTCGCCGACCGCGGAGACGAAGACGCGCACGCGCCCTCCGGAGAGGGACGCGTGCGCGTCTTCGTGGCGGCTCAGCGGCTGTCGGCCGAACGACCGGGCGTCGCCGACGGCATCGGGCGCTCGAAGTCGGGGCACTCGGCCGCCTCCTCGAACGTCTTCTCGATCGACTGGACGTACTCCTCGGGGAACTCCTGCTGGCGGAAGCCGTTGGGCACGCGCTCCCAGTAGAACCGCGGCGGACGCATGCGCTTGCCGGGCCGCTGCAGCACGTAGGTGAAGCAGTCGTAGGCCTTGCCGTCGTCGCCGTGCACGGTGAGGAAGACGATGTCGAAGTCGTCGAAGTCGTCGTTGACGCGGTCGTCGTTCACCTCGTAGACCATGCCCTGCGCGACCTTGCCGTACGCGGAGCCGCGGTCGGCGAGGTGGCACCAGCCGCGGTCCTCGCGGTCGCCGGCGGAGCGGAACTGGATCTCGTGGTTGGGCGCCTTCGCCTTCGTGATCGTCTTGGCCTCAGGGATGTACTTCACGCGCTCTTCGTCGAGCAGGTACGTGCAGTAGCCGAAGTAATACATGCGTCTCCTTAGACGGTCGTCGGAACGGTGTCCATCTTACCGTATGCATCTCTGTATACGGAAGTCAATCCATCTTTCCCGCGGATCTGAGCCGGCGGATCCCCGACCATCCGAACAGCGCGACGCCCACGACGATGACCGCCAGCGCGACGCCGCCCAGCGGCGTCGGGCGCTCGCCGAGGACGACGACGCCCAGGAGCACGCCGACCACGGGCTGCAGATAGGTGTTGATGCTCGTGGCGGTCGAGCCCCACGTCTTGATGAAGAAGAAGAACAGCACGTACGCGAACGCCGAGCCGAGGAGTCCCAGCTCGAGCACGGCGAGGATCGGCAGGATGCCGGGATCCTCGACGTGCCAGCTCCCCGTCAGCGTCGTCACGGGCGCGAGCCACAGGCTGCCGAATCCGAGCTGCAGGAGCGCCGTGACCATCGGGTCGACCGACGAGACGAACGTGCGCGTGTAGATGTTCGCGACCGCGTACACCGCCGACGTGAACACGATGACCATCGGCCAGAACCAGCCCGACGAGCCGCCGCCCCCGAGGTGAGCAGGATCACGCCCGCGAACGCGACGACGATCCCGACGAGCCGCAGCACCTCGAACCGCTCCGTCCGCGTGACGAAGGTGGCGAACAGGAAGACGAAGATCGGCGTGGTGCTCGACAGCACGATCGCCGTCGACGAGTCCACCCACACCTGCGCCCAGGTGAGCAGCGCGTACGGGAAGGCGATGCTGACGAACCCGAGCACGACGAAGTGCATCCAGATGCGGCCCGACGTCGGCAGGCGACGGCGCGTCGCCGCGACGAAGATGCCGAGCACGATCGTCGGCGAGCACCATCCGCAGCTGCACGAGCAGGAACGGGTTGAAGGCGCGCAGCGCGATCGCCGTGAAGAAGAAGCTCGATCCCCAGATCGTCGTCATCAACGCGTAGAGGCCGACGCGGCCGGGGGTGACCCCCTCGCTCGTTGCGAGGCGGCCACCCCGGGACAGGTCGGTCGCGGCTGTCACTCGCCCATCTTGTTGAGGAAGGACTTCGTGCGCTCGTTGTCGGGGTCGTGCAGGAGCTTCTGCGCCGGCCCCTGCTCGACGATCCGGCCGTCCACCATGAAGATGATGTAGTCCGAGATGTCGCGCACGAGCGGGATGTCGTGCGTCGCCATGAGCATCGTGCGGCCGCTGGCGGCCATGTCCTTGATGACCTGGGCGACCTCGACGCGCAGCTCGGGGTCGAGTGCGCTCGTGGGCTCGTCGAGCAGGATCATCGCGGGGTCCATCGCGAGGGCCCGGGCGATCGCCACGCGCTGCTGCTGCCCGCCGGACAGCTGCACCGGGTACCGGTCCTCCCTGCCCTTGAGGCCGACCTTGTCGAGGAGGTCGCGGTGAGACCTCGTCGGCCGCCTTGCGCGAGCGGCCGAGCACCTCGATCTGGCCGTACGAGACGTTGCCGAGCGCGGTCATGTGCCGGAACAGGTTGAAGTTCTGGAACACCATGCCGACCTTGGCCCGCTGCGCGGAGGCGACCTTGTCGGGGAGCTCCTCGAGCTGGTCGCCGACCTTCTTGTAGCCGATCAGCTCGCCGTCGATCTCCACGGTGCCCGAGTCGATCGGCTGCAGGTTGTTGACGCACCGCAGGAACGTCGACTTCCCGGCGCCGGACGGGCCGATCAGCGCGACGACCTCGCCCTCGTGCACCTTGACCGACACGTCGTGGAGGACCTTCACCTCGCCGAACGACTTGTAGACGTGGGCGGACTCCATCTTGAGCTTGCGTTCAGTCATCACATCACCTCGCCGGGAAACGGCGCTCGAGGACGTGCTGGAGCGCCGTGATCACGGCGGTCAGCACGAGGTACCAGAATGCGGCCACGAGCAGCAGCTCGAGGTACTTGAAGTTCGCGTAGTAGATGCGGCTCACCGTGAGCAGGATTTCCATGTACCCATTGGAGCATGGTGAAGCGACTCCAGCAGCCCGTCCGCAGGCGTGCGCGCTGGGACCGCACGCTGTCCGTGCTGGAGCGGGCCAAGGTCTACGCCGCCGAATACGGCAAGGAGGCGCACACCAAAAGCAGCCTCATGGTGGGCCTGGGCGAGACCCGCGAGGAGATGACGGAGGCCTTCGAGGCGCTACGCGCGGTGGACTGTGACATCCTCACGATCGGCCAGTACCTGCGGCCGACGACCGAACACCTCACCCTCGAGCGCTACTACACCCCCGACGAGTTCGCGGACATGAAGCAGGAGGCCCTGGCGCTCGGCTTCAGGCACGTCGAGTCCGCGCCGCTGGTCCGGTCGAGCTACGACGCCCGGGACCAGGTGCCCGGCGCGGAGCTGCGGAACCTGCGCCGCCAGGCAACGTTGGATGCCGAGGGTCGCGTCGTGCCTGGGGCTGCCACCGGCTGAACCCGCCGCCGACAGAACCCGGCCCCTCACCGGCAGGGTGTCGACGACCCCGTCCGCTGCCTGCCGACCGCATGTGGACCGCCCGGAGGGTGGCGTCCGTGGTTCCTGATCGCCATCTGGATCAGGACCGGCCCTTCCACGAGGGGCTCGGGACCCGAAAGCCGACCTTGGCTGCGCGAGCCCCTCGCGGCCATGGCGAACCCGATCCAGATCACGATCACAGCGAGGCCAGACGACCCGGGCGCCAGGTCCAGGGCGGGATGCGGTGCCTACCGGCGAGCGAACAGCGACACGGGACACCCGGCCCTGATCCCGGCAAGGTGTCGACGACCCCCTCCGCTATCCTTAGGGCGATGGCCTCCTCCCTCAGCCGCAAGGTCCCGCTCGCCGAGCTCCACTGCCACCTGGGCGCGGCCGTCACGCCGGCCATCATGTGGTGCATCGCGCACGCCCAGGGGATCAAGCTCCCGACCAGCGACTACTGGGAGTTCCGCGACCTCATCACCGTGTCCACCCGCGCCGGCCGAGAGCTTCGACGGCTACCTCCAGCTGTTCCACTGGACGGAGCTCATCCAGTCCACCCCGATCGCCGTCGAACGTGCCGGTCTACGAGGTGATCGGCGGGGCGTACCGCAAGAACAACGTCACGACGATGGAGCTCCGCTTCAACCCGATGAAGCGGAACCGCGGGGGCGAGCAGGACCTCGACCACATCATCGCGGCCGCGGTCCGCGGGCATGGACCGGGCGACGCTCGAGTACCCGGTCAAGCCCGGGCTCCTGTTCTGCCTGGACCGCGCCTTCCCCTTCGAGCTCAACGAGATCATCGCGGAGAAGGCGATCGCCTGGCGCGATCGCGGCGTCGTCGGCATCGACATCGCCGGGCCCGAGTCGGCGACCTTCCGCGTCGCGGACTACCGCCGGCTCTTCCGCCGGGCCCGCCAGTACGGCCTGGGCATCACGATCCATACCGGCGAGTCCGGACCCGCCGACGAGATCGCCCGGGTCGTCGAGCTCCTCGAGCCGGACCGCATCGGCCACGGCGTCAAGGCGGCCTACGACCCGCGCACGATGGCGATGATCCGCGAGCGCGGGATCGTGCTCGAGATCTGCCCCACGTCGAACCTCAATACGGGGGTCGTCTCGGGCTGGGACGAGTTCCGCTGGATCTTCGACCAGTTTCACCGCAACGGGGTCCGCTACACGATCAATACGGACGGTCCGGAGATGCTCAAGACGTACATCCGCGACGAGCTCGCCACCCTGGGCCGCCTCGGGATCCTTTCGCTCGCCGAGCAGGAGCAGATCGCCGCGACGTCGCTGGCGGCGTCCTTTGTCCCCAACGTGTCCGACGTGGCCAGCCCCGTCCTCGAGCCCGCGCGCCGCAAGGTCGTGGAGCGCGAGGAGGGCTAGCGTCCAGGAACGGGCGCCGGGTTCAGGCCGTCGGCGTCGTCAGATGCGGTACTCGCAGCAGCGATCACCGGCGGCGATGTGCCGCTCGCGGACGAGTTTCACGCCGAGGACCTCGCGGAACAGCTCGAGCTCCGCGCGGCACGCAACGGGCATCCCTCGGGCAACATCGAGGACGGCGCAGTTGTGCTCCAGCAGGCGAATGCCGGCTGCGTCGACGCGCGCCTCGGCGACATAGCCCAGCTCGTCCTGCAGCCGCGCCAGCTCCCGAACGCGATCCTCGAGAGGAGCGTCGGACGGGAGCGAGGCGTCCATCTGCTGGCGGAGCCGTGCCTCGGCCTGGCGGCGGCGGGCCGCGAAGACGTCCTCGACCAGCGTCGTCGCCACCGACCTCGAGGATCGCGGCGAGCAGCCCTGTCGCCAGCCCGTCGTAGTTGGACGGGAACAAGCCCTGGGCATCAGGGGTGATGTCGTAGAGGTGCCGTGGCCGCCCGACGCCGTGCCGCACCGACGTTCGGGTCACGAGTCCCGCGGTGTCCAGCGCCCGCAGCTGTTGCGCCACACCGCTCCGGCTCGCGCCGATGGCGGCCGAGATCGCGTCCGGCACGGAGGGACCTGCGCGGCGCAGGTGCAGCAGGATCGCGCGTCGCAACGTGGACGCGGCGATCCCGCTCCCGTTGCCGTTTCCGTTGGCGTGCGAGGTGGACTGCGGGACGGCTGGCTCGGACATGCGTCGCAGAGGCTGGCGAGAACCGGCCGCGAATGCCGGGGCCGGGCTCGGCCCCGCCGAGCCGTCTACCCGTCCACGACGACGAGGCGGACCATCAGCCGGTACTCGTTGTTGCGGCCGACGCAGGTCTGGAGCGTCATCGAGGGAACGGACTGCGAAGCCCAGGCCCAGGCGGCATCGGTGGTTGGTCGGGTGAGCTTCCACCACTTGACGGCGTACTGGCGCAAGGTGCCATCGGGGTTGGCGTACCAGGCTTTCATGCCCTCGGACAGCCGTCCGCCGACGTAGGCGTCGTGCAGTGCGTTCATGACGCCGGAGGCGTGGCCCATCAGGTAGACGTTGTTGGAGCCGGCGCAGCCCCAGCGGTACATGTAGTTGTCGGGTGGACGGCTGCGCTCGCACGGGAACCATCGCACCGACCTGCTGATGCCCAGCGACGGGATCCAGACGTGGTTCCTCCCCGAGTAGGAGGTGCTCGATGCGTCCGAGGAGGCGCTCCTCGCCTTTGCGGCGGCCTTCGCCTTTGCGGTGCTCCTCGCCTTTGCGGCGGCCTTCGCCTTCGCCTTCGCCGCAGCCGCGACCTTTGCCTTCGCCGCAGCGGCGACCTTTGCCTTCGCCGCAGCCTCAGCGGCGTGTCTCGCCTTCGCCGCAGCCTCAGCCGCCGCCGCCTTCGCGACGGCAGCCGCGATGACATCCGGCGTGGGCCGAGTGGTCGACCCCTGCGCGGCGCTCGTACCCGACTCGGGCTCGACGACACGAAGGGCGCTCGCCGGAGCGGAGAACGCGACGGCGGCCGTGCCAACCGGACCACCGGCGGGCGCCGCGATCGCCTCCGCGGCCAGGACCTGCGCGACGGGTGGGACCGCCGGGAGCTCGTGCGTGACGGTTCGCGTGGCCGCGGCGGCGGCTACGACCGAGACGGCTTCGACGGCCAGGATGACCGCGAGGAATGTTGAGATGGCGCGTCGGGTGCGGGTCGAGACATCCATGCCCCGAGGATCTCCGGCACCCGCTGGCGCATCGACGGCCCGGTCGTCACGCCGTGCATGGGAGGGCGGTCACGGTACCGGTGCGGTCGAGTGCGGTCGCGTGGGGTCCGGCCCAGTACTCGAGCATGACCCCCGATGCGAGGTGCGGTGCCCCTGGGTGCGGTGCGCTGGCCCGGACCGTGGTGGGACCCGGTGCGCGCGCGCGACGTCAGCCGCCGGTGCCGGCAGCCAGCTCAAGCGTGCGGCGGAGGGCGGCCTCGAACTCCGGCGCCCACGGTCCCTGGCCGGCGACCACGTACGGTGATTGCTCCACCTGCTCGAACGTGTCGGCGTTCGTGACGTACGCCGCCGCACACGGGCCGATGCTCGCGCGGTTCCGCTCGAACGCCGCCCGGTTGCGGAAGACGTACAGGTAGAGCGTGACCGGCTCGGCCTGGTCGAGGCCGGCTGCCTCGAAGCGGATGGCCGTCTTGCGGAGTTCCTCGTCGGCGCACCCGGATTCACCCGAGATCCAGTCCGTTGCCTCGATCCCAGCGGCGTTCAGGCGGCCAGCGAGGCCCGGGAAGTCCGTCGGCGTCGCCGGGGGCGGCGAGGATGAGATCGTCCCGCAGCCGGCAAGCACCAGGATCACCCCGAAGAGCGGGACAGGACGCCGGAATTGCCGTCCGCCGGCAGAGATGCTGGTCACGCGTCCGAGGCTAGCACCGGGACGCTCCTGCCGCCGCCTGGGCCCTCAGGAGCGGTTGCGGCGCTTGGCGTCGCGCAGCCGCGCCAGGGTCTCGTCGGACGCGCCGGGCGAGGACGGCGGCGCTGCGGGCGGGGCCGGGGGTGGCGAGGCAGCGGGTGGCGGCGTGGCTGCAGGCGTCGGGGTCACAGCCGGCGATGCCGTCGTATCCGCACCGGAACCCGTGTCCGCACCGGAACCCGTGTCCGCACCGGAACCCGCGGCCCGGTCAGTGGCCTCGCGCAGGATCGCGCTGCGCGCGCCCGCGGATCCGGCGCGCTCCCGGGCCGCCAGCATGCTCTCGGACGCCTGCGTGCGCGCCGCGACACGCCGGCCGTCGAGCCTGCCGGAGACCCAGCGTCGGCCGTCGGCGAGCTCCCGGCGACCCAGCGAGACGCGCCGCAGTGCGATGTCCAGCGGCCACAGCAACAGCGCGACGACCAGGAGCCAGGGCCACATGTCCGTGTAGAGGCTCGTCGTCTGCAGGTCGTGCACCCAGACGTCCGCAGGCAGCTCGACCTGCTCGCCACCGGTCGCCGCCCTCATCGCGGCCAGGAGCGGCTCGTTAGCGCCCAGGAGCCGGTACTCGGCCGCGGTCGGCGCGACGAGCCCGAGCGTCCGGCCCAGGGCCGCCGCCCCCGGCCTGGTCTGCGTCACGCGCACCGCATAGGCGCCGCTCTGGAGCGACGCGACCGGCGATTCGTACACGCCCGGCGCCACCTGCGAGAGGTTCACGGCCGCGGGGTCGAGATCCGGTCCCACCAGGGCAACGCTGGTGGCGTAGAAGTCACGCGGCGAACCGTCGGCATTGACGCTCTCCACGCGCAGGTAGGTGCGCCCGCCTCGATCGACGAACGCCGCCTCGATGCCGCCGCTCTCCTCACCCGGGAACGTCCAGCCCACCATCTGGCTGGCGAACTGCGAGAAGCCCTTCCAGCCGATCCAGCTCTTCGCCCAGCGACCCGTCGTGTCGGAGGTCCAGGCGACGGCCCGGCCGAGGCCGTACTGCCACTGCACGAGGAGCGGATCGTCGCGAGCGGTGACGAGGACCGTCTGGGCGGCCGGCTTCGCCGTCGTCCCGTTGTAGCCCAGCAGCGACGGAAGCCCACCCTCGATGCCGCGCAGGATCGGTGACGACGAGGTCAGGATCGGGAAGAACCTCTCCTCCACGATCTGCTGCCCGGAGACCTGCTGGGTCTCCTTCAGGAAGATGTCAGGGATGGCGGCGGCGTTTGGGGCGGAGTAGTAGCGGCCGCCGCCGTTCGCGGCGAGCTGCTGGAGGAGTCGCTCCTCGTTGGCTCCACCGCCCGCGCCCACCGCGGAGAGCGTGATTCCGGCGGACTTCATGCGCCCGAGGATCTCGTCGTACTGGCCGCTGCTCGACCATCCGTCGGTCAGCAGGATGATGTGGCGGCGCGTGGCCGTCGCGGTCTTGAGCGACTCCACCGCCTGGTCCAGGCCGGCGTAGATGTTCGTCTGGCCCAGCGGTGCGATCCCCGAGATCGCGCCCTGGAGGTCCGTGATGCCGCCCAGAGGCGCGGTCTTGACCACCCAGTGCGCCTGCTCGTCGAAGGCGACCACGCCCAGCTCGTCGCGCTCGGTCAGCGCGGATGCCGCACGGAGGATCGCCTCCTTGCCGATGTCGACCTTCTTGACCCCCGCGATCCCGGTCCCGCCGCCCATGCCGCCGCCGAAGCTGTTGCAGTGGCACGCGTCCATCGACCCGGACTTGTCGATGACGACGACCAGTGCCACGTCCGGCTGCTTCTGCCGGTCGCGGACGCCCATGTCGACCGGGAGTGCCTCCTCGAGCGGCGTGTCGGTGTAGCCGCCCGCACCGTAGGCGCGCGGGCCGCCCACCACGACGAGGCCGCGGCCGAGGTCCCGCACATAGACCTGGAGCGCCGCCAGCGCGGCGTCGGTGAGGCGGAGCCGCGGCACGTCCACCAGGACGACCGAGTCGTAGTCAGCGAGCCCGGCGAGGTCCGCGGGGAGGGCCTCCGGGATCACCGTATCGACCGTCTGGCGCTCGGTCTCGAGCGCGGCGACCAGCTGCGCGGCGACGTCCTCGTCGCCCTTCACCACCAGCACGCGGGGCTCGCCCTTGACGATGGTGTTGGCATCCGCCCGGTCGTTCTGGTTGAACGTGTCCCGGGCGGCCTCCATGACGATCCGGAAGCGCAGGAACCCGGCCTCCTTCGTCGTGAACAGGAAATCGATCCGGTTGGCACCAACCTCGAGATCCACGGGCTGCGTCCCGGCCAGCTCCCCGTTGACGAACAGGCGCGCTGTGGCGGGCTGCGCGACCGTGGAGGTTACATCTGCGCTGACCTGGACCTTCTCGCCCAGTCGCGCCGTGGACGGCGAGGTGAGGCGCTCGACGAGGACCTCCTCGGCCCCAGCCAGCCCCGTGAGGTGCGTCTGGACCTGGATTCCACGCGCGGCCGCCAGGGCCGCCTCCGTCTGCCCGGAGCCAGTCGTGTCATTGCCGTCCGAGAGGAGGACGATGCGCTTCTGGGCGTCGTCCGGGAACAGGGCCCCGGCCAGCCGGAGCGCAGCACCGATGTCGGTCGCCTCGCGGACGGGGGTGGAGGCGATCCGGTCGAGCTCGGCCAGGTCGGACGGGAGCCGCTCCACGAGTGCGTCCCCGCCGAAGGCGACGATCCCCGCGACGTCCTCGTCCTCCTTCGCCGCGAGGCTCTCCCGCAGGTATGCGAGTGCCTCCTCGCGGCCCGCCGTCCCCACCGAGTCGGACAGGTCGACGACGTACACCACGGCCAGGCGGTCCACCGGCAGCACGAGTTGGAACCCGGCGAGGGCGAACACGAGCGCGGAGAGCAGCGCGATGCGGATGGCCAGCGCCGCCCGACGCCGCCCCACACCCAGCCGCCGACGGGACGCCGCGTGGAGCGCGATCACCACGCCGATGAGCAGCGGGAGCAGCAGCAGCGCCAGCGGTACGTCGAAGCTGATGCCCATCAGGCGCCCCTGCCCGCCGGTCGGGACCCGCGGAACCGTCCGGCCAGTCCGCGCCGCAGCCTCGCGAGCGTGTCGCGCTCGTAGACGAGCCACTCGAGCGTCAGGACGAGCAGGGCGACCAGCACCAGGGGGATCCAGATCTCGTCACGGGCATTCGGTCGGGTCTCGGCGGCCGCGCCGGCTCCGGTCCCGGGATTCGGACTCGCCGCCACCTGGCCCAACGCCCGGAGCCGGGCGGGGTCGCCGGGTGCAATCCGGGACTCATCGACGTCGAGAAGCCCCACCGCGAAGCGCACCGGAGCATCCGGATCGGCGGGGCGGAACGTTGGCGTCGCACCGGCCGATGCCGGGGCGGCGGACGGGACGGTGGAAGGCGATGCGCCGGGGCTCGATGATGGTGCGGGCGTCGCGTCGGGATCCGCGATGGGGGTCACGTTGTAGACACCCAGGAGGTCGGTGCGGGCAAAGGTCACGGATCCCGCGCTGCCGGTGGGAGCCACGAGGTCGTCTGTCGTGCCGTCAGGACGCATGACCCGCACGCCGATCGCGCCGTCGGGGATGGCCAGGGTGACTGGTGCGCCGGGCGCGATGACCTCGAGGGGCGTCTCGGAGCCGCCCAACAGCTCACCCGCGAGATTCGCGAGCAGGACCGGGAACGCCACCTGGAGCGGCAGGTCCGAGCGCCGCGGCTCGAAGGCCATCACCGCCGCCGGGCGGCCGGCGAGCGTCCCCGCGTAGAGGAGCGGCGCGGTGCCGGGCCCCGGGATCACCGGCCGCGCCCACGCAGGCAGCTCCATCTTCTGCGCCTCGCCGACGTGGACCGTCGTGAGGTCCACGTAGCGCAGGATCGGGTCGGTGGTGTCCAGGCTGCCGATGCCCGGGTTCGTCAGCGTCCCGGTCACGGTGCCCAGCGGAGAGGTAGACGGCGGCGCGATCGCGAGGATCGGATTCGAAGGCAGCTCGTCAGGCAGGAAGCGATTGAAGATGACGAGCTCGAATTCGGCCAGGCCAGTGAGAGTGTCCCAGTCGCTGCCGGCCTGGTAGTAGAGCTCCGTATCTGGCAGGTAGGTGAGGGCGGTCTCGAGGTAAGGGTCTGGTTCACCCGCGAGGAGGATCTGGCGGGGAGCCATCGGCGGCACGATGGCCCACGCGCGGTCGTCCACGGCCAGCGCGTCCGGCGCGGCTGTGCTCGTCTCGTCGCGGGCGACCAGGCGGACCTCGATCACCGACGCCGGGTTGTCCGGGTCGTCAATGTCGTCGATAGAGATGTCGGTCTGACGCTGCGGGTCCAGCACCAGGACACGCGAGTCGCGCAGCACGCCGTCCGCGTACAGCTGGACCCGCCGCTCGGCCATCTGGAGGCCCAGGTTGGCGATGGAGATGAACGCCGAGTGCGAGAGCCCGCTGGGCGCCGTGCGCACGGCCAGCGCCACGATCGCCTCGTTCTTCGCCTCGCGGCCCACCTGGAGCACGCGGACCGGCGCCTCGAGCGTCCCGGACGGCGGCGTCGCGAGCGCGGCATCGGTCGCGACCAGGATCTCCGCGTCACCGGAACGCGCCGCCAGCGCGGAGGCCAGGCGCAACGCATCGCCCAGGTCGCCGACATCGGAGGTGGGCGGGATGGCGTTGATCGCCTGCTTCACGTTGCCCAGGTCGCTGGTGCCGTTGGCGATGACCCGGGCCGTCCGTCCCGCCGCGATGACGCTGACCTTGGCCCCGCCAGGGAGCTCCCTGAGCGCGTCGATGGCCGCTGCCTTGGCGGCGTCCAGCCGGGTCGGGACGGCATCGGTGGCCTGCATGGAGGCGGAGGTGTCGATGACGAGCACCACGTCGCCGGCGAGACCGGCCGGCCGCTCGATGAACGGGCGCGCGGCGAGGAAGGCGAGGATCAGGACCAGGAGCAGTTGGAGGAGCAGCAGCAGGCTGCGACGGAGCCGCTGCCACGGGGCGTTCGCCTCCACGTCCGATACCAGCCGCTGCCACAAGAGCGTCGACGGCACCTTCGCCTCGTCCCGCCTCAGCTTGAGCAGGTACATCGCCACCACGACCGGCAGGAACAGCAGGCCGGCCAGCGCCAGCGGGGAGAGGAAGCTCATGTCAGCCCACCACCCGGCGGCGGCGGAGCTCGGCGAACACGAGATCCGTCAGCGGGGTGTCGGTGGCGATCGGCACGTACGAGGCCCGGCGCTTCCGGGCAAGGTCCTCGAGATCCTCCTGCCAGGCGAGGAGGCGTGCCTTGTAGTCGTCGAGCGCCGCGAGGTCCACCGTGACGTCGATGCCCTCGCCGGTCTCGGCGTCCACGAGCTTGAGGTCACCCTCGAGCGGCGGGTCCA
Source organism: uncultured Chloroflexia bacterium (assembly GCA_963754485.1). Lineage (GTDB taxonomy): Bacteria > Chloroflexota > Limnocylindria > Limnocylindrales > CSP1-4 > CAIXZV01. The sequence goes on from CAVWFY010000017.1 coordinate 30,556, forward strand.
GCTCCTCGGGCGAGAGGGTGTGGAGGACGATCAGCTCCGAGCCCGTGGCGGCAAGCTCGCGGATCACCCGGTCCGCGGCGGGGTCGAGCAGGTCCGAGAGCAGCACCACGACCCCGCGGCCGGAGAGCATCGCGGCGGCATGGCGCGCGGCGAGAAGCAGGTCGGTGGGGCCCTCGGCGGGCTGGATCCCTGACAGGTTGCCCAGGAGCCGGAAGACCCGCCCGGAGCCGCGCAGGCCGCTGTGCCGGCGCGCCGTCCGCCCGGACAGGGCTGTCGTCACGACGCGGTCCTCGCCGGCCAGGGCGATGTACCCGAGGGCCGCGGCGGCGCGCTTGGCGAACAGGAGTTTCTGCGGCCGGCCGAAGGCCATGGACGGGCTGGCGTCGAGGAGGAAGGTGATGGTGACGTCCTCCTCCTCGATGAACAGCTTCACGAACAGCTTCTCGAGGCGCGCGTAGACGTTCCAGTCGAGCTGCCGCAGGTCGTCGCCCAGGGAGTAGTCGCGGTAGTCGGCGAACTCCACTGACTGGCCGCGCTTCACGCTCCGCCGCCCGCCCTTGAGGCCGCCTCGCACGGGCTGCTTCATGAGCACGCCCAGCCGCTCGAGCTGGCGCAGGAACCCCTCGTCGAAGACAGTGGGATCCAGCTCGTTGGGCAGGAACGCCCGGACGCCGATGGGCTTCGAGGGCGCCTCGGCCGCCGGCGGGGCGGCGTCGGGCACCCGGTCCGCGCCCGGGTCCTGCGGCGGGGTGGGGGAGAGGGCCATGGTCGCGCGCGTCGCCTACTCGACCGAGGGCGGCGCCACCTCGTCCAGGATGGTGCGGACCACGGCCTCGGTGGTGATGCCCTCCGCCTCGCCCTCGAAGTTGAGGATCACGCGATGGCGCAGCGATGGAAGGGCGGCGGCCCTGACGTCGTCCACGGAGACGTTGTACCGGCCGTCCATGAGCGCCAGGATCTTGCCCGCGGTCACCAGGGCTTGGGCGCCACGCGGCGAACCGCCGTAGCGCACGTACTGGCGCACGATCGACGGGGCCCGACCGTTGTCGGGATGGGTCGCCGCGAGGACGGAGACCGCGTACGCCGTGATGTGCGGCGCGATCGGGACGGCACGCGCGAGCCGCTGCATCTCCACGATCTCGGCGGCGCTGGCCACGTGTTGCGCTGTCGGCGCGTCCGCACCGGTCGTGCGCTCGATGATCGCGATCAGGTCCGCCTCGGACGGGAACGGGACCATGACCTTGAGCAGGAACCGGTCCAGCTGGGCCTCGGGCAGGGGGTAGGTGCCCTCCATCTCGAGCGGGTTCTGCGTGGCGAGGACGAAGAACGGCGGGTCGAGCGGGTAGCGGTTGCGCGCGACGGTGACCTGGTGCTCCTGCATCGCCTCGAGCAGCGAGGACTGGGTCTTGGGCGTGGCGCGGTTGATCTCGTCGGCCAGCACGAGGTTGGCGAAGATCGGGCCGGGCTGGAAGCGGAAGACGCGCGAGCCGCCCTCCTCGATGAGGATGTTGGTGCCCGTGATGTCGGCGGGCATCAGGTCCGGGGTGAACTGGATGCGGCTGAACGTGCAGTCGATGACGTCGGCGATCGTCCGCACGAGCAGGGTCTTGCCCAGGCCCGGGACGCCCTCGAGGAGGACGTGGCTGTTCGCGAGGAGCCCGACGAGCGTGTGGCGCACCAGCTCCTGCTGGCCGACGATCACCTTGCCGACCTCGGTCTCGATCGCACGGGCGCGCTCGGCGAACGCCTCGGGCGCGATGCGGTGCGGCTCGGCGGCGGCCGCGTGCGTCGCGGCCGGTGCAGTGGATGCGTCCATGGGTCCTCCGGTGGCGGATCGGCCGCAAGGGCCCCGCGGCTAGTTGCTCGGATCCAGCGAGCTGAAGTAGTCCCGCACGTAGTCCTTGACCGAGATCGGGACGTACGAGCGGTCGAGCGTTGTCAGCGCGTAGTCGTAGAAGTCGCTGTAGACGGAGTCGTACGGGACGTACGAGCCGTTGTTGCTGCCCTGACCCTGCTGGCTGCCCTGCTGGGTCTGGCCATCGCCCCCCGTGCCAGCGACATACGAGGGGTCGCCCGGCTTGCCGAGGCGGTCGAAGGGGGCGAACACCTGGCCCAGGTCGCCGCCGAGCTCGCTGGGACGGTTCGGGTTGACAGGCCCTCCGGGGCGGCCGTTGGACTGGCCGGTGCCGAGATGCGCGGCGTTCGAGCCGCCGCCACCGAGGGATCCCTGACCCTGCCCCTGCCCCTGGCCTTGCCCCTGACCCTGGCCCTGCCCCTGCCCCTGCCCCTGCCCCTGCCCCTGCCCCTGCCCCTGCCCCTGACCGCTGCCCGGGGAAGCGCTGGGGTTCGGACTCCCGGTGCCGCCCTGGCCGTTGCCGGGTGAGGCGCTCGGGTTGGGGCTGCCCTGCTGGCCCTGGCCCTGCTGGCCGCCCTGGCCCGGCTGGCCGGCCTGGCCCGGCTGGCCGCCCTGTTGTCCGCCGGCATTGGCGAGGTCACGTCGCGCGTCCTGCAGGCCCGAGGCGGCCGTCGCGAGGTCGCGGTTGACCTGCACGCGCGTGCTCGCTCCCTGGAGGGCCTCCCCGAGCCGGTCGAGCGCGGCCTTGGCGCCTGCGCTGTCGCCCTGCGACAGGCTGGCGGCTGCGTCGCGGAGTGCCTGACCCGCCGCGCCGTCGGCCTGGCTGGCCTGGCCCTGGAGCTCGGCCAGCTCGCGGGCAAGCTCGTCGCGCTCGGCCTTGGTCATCTCGTCGACCTTGTCACCCAGCTCCGCGAGGTCCTCCCCGGTCTTCTTCGGGTCGCCGCCCGGGTTGGCCTGTGGGTTTCCGGTCGAGGTGCGCGAGAGTGCCCGCGAGAGGGCCGCGATCGATGCCGCCTTCTGCTCGTTGGCAGGATCGAGCTGGGCGCGGACGTCGTCCTCGACGGAGCCCAGCTGGGCGAGGTTCCTGTCCAGGTCGCCCGGGTTGTCTCGGAGCCGCTCGGCGAGCGCCCGCAACTCCTCCGCCAGGTCCGTGCGCGGATCACCCGCTCGGGCACCCTTGCCCTCCAGGTCCTCGGCGATCTCGTCGATGCGCTCGGCCTGGCGGTCCGCCTCCTCGCGGATCTCGCGGTTCTGCACGATCACGAGGTCCATCGGGTTCGGCAGGAGGATCGCGGGCAGCACCAGCGCGGTCGCGATGAGCGCGGCCAGGGCCGGCCGCCGCGCGACCCGTGGGCGGAACAGGCCCGGATCCATGGCTCGCAGGCGCGCCCCCGCGTCGCGCCGCTGGCGGCGCACGAACCGCGCCTCCGCCTCGGCGATGTCGAACGTGCCATCCACCGCGATCGTTTCGTCCTCGGCGCCCACCGCGGGCCCGGCGACCGCCGGTATCGCGCTCGCGAAGGCCAGGGCAGATGCCACGGCATCCCCTGCGCCGCCCTCGGCATCGACGGCCAGGGCTGTCTCGCCGAGCGTCGGTCGCGCCCGCACCACGAGAACGAGGAGCACCAGGAGGCCCACCACGGGGAGGGCGAGGGCGACGAGCGGCGCCTGCTCGAGGGGGAGCAGCCGCTGGGCGATCGCGAGCAGGAGCAGGGCCACGGCCACGGCCGCAGCGACGTACCACGCACGCCGGACGGAGCGCCGCAGCCAGAGCCGGCGACGATGGGCGGCGAGACCAGCCCGGATCTCCAGGAGCGCCGGATCCAGCACCATGCCGAGCGAGGCCGGGTCGGCCGGGATGTAGCCGGGCGCCGGCGCCACCGTGCCCGGGCGTGCCTCCGACCGGGGCTTGCGGAACCTCGACATCACCCTTCACCCCCTGCGGGACGGCGGCGCGGCCGCGGCACGCGGAGGCGCCAGCGGCGGGTCGGAGACACGAGCTGGACGGACAGGACGATGAGGATGAGCGCCCCGATCACCATCGCAGCGACGCTGCGTGGCCAGTAGCTGTCGCGCTTGACGCCGAACTCGCCCTGGACGTCGCCCTGGAAGGCCGCGTTCTGGTTCGTGACCCCGGCGATGACCTGGCACGTCCCGCCGAAGCCGGTCTCGGTGCCGCACATGACGTCCAACTGGGCCACGAAGGGGTCGAACCACATCAGCGCCTCCGGGGGTCGGCGGGTCAGCGCCTGGACCGGGTTCTCCCGTGCGACCGGCTGATCTGGGAGGAACCCCGAGTTGCCCGCCATCGCGGTCCAGAAGATGAAGATGAACGCCGTGCCGGCGGTCAGGAAGATCACCGCCACGAGGTTGATCACCGTCGCCGCCTGGGTGCGGCGGACCAGCGCGGAAACGAACACGCCGATCGCGCCGAAGGCGAACGCAGTCGCCAGCAGGACCACGTACGCCCGAACCACGTCATCCGGGCTCACGCCGCCGAAGGTGAACACGAGGGCCACGATCGGGATCGAGGCGAGCAGCAGCAGCAGGATCCAGGACAGCGCCGAGAGGAGCTTGCCCAGCACGATTGCCAACGAGGAGATCGGCGTCACCGCGAGGAGGTCCATGGTCTGCTTCTCGCGTTCCATGCTGATGGCGCCGGCGGTGGAGGCGGGGGCCAGGATCAGCGTCACGAGCGTGAGCAGGAAGATGATCGCCGCGAACATCTGCCGCCCGATCTCCGACGACGCCGAGAACGACGAGTTGAAGCCCCCGCTGTACGAGCGCTCCGCCAGCGACTCGATCATCCAGGCGAACCCTGCCACCAGCAGCAGGTACAGCGTCAGGATCACGAACGCGCGCTTGCCGCGCATGCGGCCACGCAGTTCCTTGACACCCACGGCGGCCATCCCGGCCCCGAGGTCCCGGATCGCACTGAAGCGGCGGCGGCCCTCCGTGGCGGCAACGGGCGCGCTCATGCGGAAGCCTCCGCGGGCACCGGGTCCGGAGCCGTGACCTGGAGGAACAGCTCCTCGAGGTCGCTGGCCGCACGGGCGTAGGAGGCGACCCGCAGATCGGCGCCGACCGCGTGGGCCAGCAGCCGGGCAGACCCCTCGTCATCTCCATGGAAGCCGATCTCGATCGTGCCGTCGGCCAGCAGGTCCGCCGTGACCACGTCCGGCTGGGCGGAGAACCAGGCCCGGGCAGCATCGTGTTCGCCGCCGTCGCCCAGGACGCGCACACGCAGGACGGCCCCGATCCGCAGCCGCCGCTCGATCTCGGCCACGCGTCCATGGGCGAGGACCTGCCCCCGGTCGATGATCGCGACCGAGGTGCACAGCTCCTCCAGCTCGGGCAGGATGTGGGAGGAGACGATGATCGTCTTGCCCAGGTTGCGAAGCTCGCGGAGCAGCTCCCTGAGTTCCACGCGGGCCCGTGGATCGAGACCCGAGGCCGGCTCGTCGAGCAGCAGCACCAGCGGGTCGTGGACGAGCGTGTGGGCGAGACACAGGCGCTGCTGCATGCCCCGCGACAGACCCTGGACGTACACGTCGCGCTTGGACCCCAGGTCCACCAATTCGAGGAGGTCGCCGATCATGCGCCGGCGGCGGTCGGCCGGGATCCCGTAGCAGCGCGCGAAGAAGTCCAGGTACTCCCAGACCTTCATGTCGTCATAGACCCCGAACGAGTCCGGCATGTACCCGAGGACGCGCCGCACGTCGTTGGGGTTCCTCCGGACGGAGGCCCCCGCGATCTCGGCATCGCCCCGGTCCGGGACGAGCAGCGTGGCCAGGATCCGCAGCGTCGTCGTCTTGCCGGCGCCATTGGGACCCACGAGGCCGAAGATCTCGCCCTGGGCCACGTCGAGGTCAAGCCCGGCCACGGCGACGGTCTTGTCGTATCGCTTCACGAGGCCGGTGGCCCGCACGATGCCGGTCATCGGATCGTTCCCTCGATGCGGACCGGGAACTGGAAGTAGACCTGGTCCTGCCGCTCGTTGACGAACCTGACCTGGATCTCGCCGCTCGCCGGGTCCACCCAGCGCGAGGCGTCCGCGAGCTCGTAGGGCGTGTTCTGGAGCATGTGTGCGAACTGGACCCACGCGCCGCTGCGCAGGTCGAGGACCTCGATGTCCGGCAGACCGTCCTGGGGCACGACGCAGCCCTCGGTGCCCGGCTCGCAGCGCTCCTTCTCCGCGAGGGTCCTGGGGTTGATCGCGGGCGGCCCCACGTCGCCGCCGAACGTCAGCGTCACGATCAGCCGGCTGGGGGTGAACGTCCCCTCGAACGGGATCGGCCGGTACGAGATGCGGGCGGTGCCGGGGCCGAGGCTGAGCGCTGTCGGATCCTTGGAGAAGAAGTTGGCACCCACTTCGAGAACCGACGAGCGGACCAGGTCATTGGCGAAGATCGTCTTGCCGCTGATCGAGTAGGGGAGCGGCACCTGGTACAGGACGTTGGCCATGCGCTGGACGGTCTGGTCATCGAGTTCCATCGGGACCACCGGCTCCGTTCCCCATGCGAGCAGGGTGGCGCTGTCGGAGGGGATCGCGTTCGGGAAGCCGGTGAACGGATCCACCGAGATCTGGTCGATGACCGAGCGCCGCACCATCGTCCGCTGGCCGGCCTCGTCCTGCGCCGACCCGTCCCAGTTCATCGGGCCGAAGATGCGCTCCGACATCGCGTTCCAGTTGACCTGGTTGGCGGCGACCGGGAGGTCGACGGTCGCAGTGGCGCCGGGTGCGATGTCGTTGAGCCGGACCGCCGCCGAGCCGACGACGATGGCGGCGGCCTCGAGAGCCTTCGCGGAGCGATTGGTCAGCGTGCCCTGGAGACGGCCGTCGACCAGCCGCAGGTCGGCGACGACCTCGGGTCCCGTGGCGCTGGCCTCCGCGCGGATCGTGCGGATGGCGCCGAACCCGACGGCGAGGTCGCGAACGCGCGATGGATCGCCCTGGAGGACGTCCAGCGCGGTCGTCGTGCCCGTGCCGAAGATGTCACCGTTCATTGGCGCGGACAGGAGGGCATCGCCCGGGACCCGGACCTGGTAGGTCGTCCGCGAGGGGCTGAAGATCCCGAGGTAGGACTGGACGGTGGCGGCGGTGGTCCCGGGTGCGCCACGCACGATCCCAACCTCGTGGATGATCACGTCCGAGCCGCGCAGCAGGCCGCCGATGCCGAACGAGCCGACCGTGAAGACGAGAATGAGCACGGGCACGGTGATCCACGCCCACTCGCGCCGGTCCAGTCGCCGCAGGACGAGATAGTTCACCGGACCCACCAGGAGGATGTAGCCGAACAGCAGGACGATGAGCCCGCCGATGGGCGGCAGTGCCAGGCTGGGCAGGTTCATCACGGCCGAGACGATGGTCGAGTCGTCAACCAGCGTCATTCCCCCCGGGGTTCGCGGCGGCAGGAGGCGCCTCCACAGCGGGGTGTCCCAGGTCTCCCCCGCAGCCAGCCAGGACGTCGTGGGGTCGAAGCCCAGCAGCGTCACGGACCCGCTGCCGATCTTCTGGTCCGCGGCGATCACGCGGCCGCCGGAGGTCGCAAGGACCCGCCCGGCACCGGCCTCGCCCGCATACGCGGTCAGCGTGGTGGCGCCCGCAGGCGCCCCTCCGAGGATGGGCCGCAGGACCGCCGGGTCGATGTCGAGGATGCCGTCCGGCCGGTAGGGCAGCAGCTCGTCCGGGAAGCCGGTGAGGCTGTCCGCGCCGGCGGTGCCGCCCACGATCACGAGGCGCCCGCCGCCTGCGATCCAGGTCCGCAGAGCGGCGAGCTGTGCGGGCGTGAGGGCCGAGGCGTCCACGTCCTGCCACACGAGCCGGTCGAGGGCCGCCCAGGCCTGGATGCGCTCGGGCAGGTCGGCAGGGGTGAGCGTCGCGATCGTTGGCGCGGCGCCCGACTGGCTGGGCAGGAGCTTGAGCTCACCGACGAGCTTCGCCGGGTTCTCGGACACGACCCCGACGACGAGCTGGTTCTGGTCGTGCAGGGCGATGGCGACCTGGGCCTCCGAGACCACCTCGTCGCCACTGACCAGCTGCACCTTCATCTTGTCCCCGAAGGCCGGCGGCTGCGCGTACAGGAGATAGGTCTTGCGTGAGCCGGTCGCCAGCTCGACCGGGGTCCCGAACCGCGTCTTGGAGTCGGCCCCGCCGCCGACCCGCAGCTCACCGGTCACCGCGGGGCCCGCATTCTCGAGGTCCACCGCGATCGCGAACCACGAGCCCTGGCGGACGTGGCCCTGGAGGAGGGCCCGGGCCGTCATCACGGGCTTGTCGCCCACCGCCGCCGCGACGCTCACGATGCCCGGCGACACGGCGCCCAGCAGGAGCAGGCCGGCAACCGCGAGCGCCAGGACGGCACGCGCGGCACGGGGGAGGTGGGGCAGCGGCACTCGGGCTCCTCGATCTCGGGCTGGGACGGAGTCTGACCCATGACGCCCGGAGGCCAGAGAAAGTTGCACTCGCGGCCCCATCCGCGGTCAGCAGGCCCCTCCGGTGGCCGTCCGACCGCGCCTATCGTACGATGCACGAGCCCCCGGGTCCGTTGGCGCCCCCAAGCAGCGCGGTGTCATCGGACCGTCCACGCGCCCAGAGGACTCCGTGCCCGACATCAGACCCTTCCGCGCCCTCCGTTACGACCTCGAGACGGTCGGCGACGCGGGACAGGTCGTCGCCCCACCCTACGACGTGATCGGCGCGGACCTCCACCGGGCGCTGCTGGCCCGCCACCCGCGCAACGCCGTGCGGCTCGACCTTCCGGCGGGTGAGCCCGGCGAGGACCCCGACGAGCGCTACCGGCGGGCAGCGCGGACCCTGACCGCCTGGCGGTCGGACGGCACGCTGCGCAAGGACCCGCGCCCGTCGGTGTACGTCTGCCAGCAGACCTACCGCGTGCCGGGTACGAATGTCGAGCGGACGCAGCGCGGGTTCTTCGCCCGGTTGCGCCTCGAGCCGTTCGGGTCCGGGAGCTCGGTGCTCCCGCACGAACGGACGCTGTCGGGCCCGAGGGAGGACCGCTACCGCCTGTTGCGAGCCACGGGCATCAACACCTCGCCGGTCGTCGGCCTCTATGAGGACGCCACGGGAACCGCGACTGCGGCGCTGGCCGCCATCACCGCGGACGGCCCCGTCACGGACATCACGGACGATGACGGCGTGCGCCACCGTCTGTGGGTCGTGGTGGACGAGGGCGAGGGATCCCCGGCGCGCGTGCTCATCGCGGCCGCCGCGGCCGGCCCCGTCTTCATCGCCGACGGCCATCACCGGTACGAGACCGCGGTGCGCTACCGGGACGAGCGCCGCACGGCCTCGACCGAGCAGGACCCGGCGTTCGACTTCCTGCTCATGCTGTTCCTCGACGCCGCGGACCAGCTGACCGTCCTGCCGACCCACCGCGTGGCGCGCGGCCTGGGCGACGAGGGGACGGCCGCGCTGGTCGAGCGCCTCCCCGAGCTGTTCGTCATGATCCCGGAGGCCGCCGCGACGGTCGTGGGCCGGTTCGAGGCGGCGGGCGAACTGGCCGGCGGCGCTGGCCGGTTCGGATTCGTCACGCGACTGGGCGCATGGCAGCTCGAGGCGAGGCGGGAGGCCTTCGCCGCGCTGCCGAGCCCTGGCGGGGCCGCCGTGCAGGCCCTGGACGTGTCCCTCCTGGGCGTGGCGCTGGACGCTCTTGCGGCGATCGACGCGGCCGCGGTCGCCGCCGGCGAGCGAATCGCCTATGTCAAGTCCGCGACCGAAGCCGCGGCGCTTGTTGCGGGGCGCTCCGACGGCGCGGACGCCGCCTTCCTGCTGGAGCCCACGCCCGTGGCGTCCATCCTGGCTGTCGCCCGCGACGGCGACGTCATGCCCCAGAAGTCGACCTACTTCTATCCCAAGGCCCTGACCGGGCTCGTGCTCAACCCGCACGAGTGGTAGGGCGACCACTGCAGAAGATGACCGACCCCACCTCCGACCGCCTCCTCCCCCGAACCGCGACCAGCGGCCGACCGGTCCGCAAGGACGAGATCGAGCTGGCCGAGCGCGGCCTCTACGTGGAGTCCTGGCTCCCGGAGCGGCGCTCGCGACGCAAGCCGATCCTGTTCGTCCACGGCGAGCTCGGCGGCTCGTGGGTCTGGGAGCGGTTCCTGCACCATGTCGCCGGCCGCGGGTGGGAGGGGCACGCCCTCAACCTGCGCAACCACTACTGGTCGCAGACGGCGGATCCGGCCACCCTCGACATCGAGTCCTACACGGAGGATGTCGTCGCGGCGATGGAGCGGCTCGGGCCCAACGCCGTCGCCGTGGGCCATGGGATGGGTGGGCTGCTCGTGCTCAAGGCCATCGAGCGGGTCCCGGTCGCCGCCTATGTGCTGATCGCTCCCGAGACGCCCAGGGAGCTGCGCGAGCCGGCCCGACCCCACATGGTCCGGGACATCCCGGACGCGTACGGCCGCGCCGAGCTGGGCTGGGAGACCCTCCCCGAGAAGCTGACGCGCGAGCACCGCGACCTGACCCTCAACGACGTGCTGCGGATCCAGCACCTCATGGGCCAGAAGCCGTTCGAGTCAGGGCGCGCCAAGCGCCAGACACTGTCCGGCGTGCCGGTGGATCGGGCGGCGCTGCCCGACGTGCCGAGGCTGGTCATCGGCGGCGGCCTGGACCTGCAGGTTCCGGAGCCGGAGGTCGAGCGCCTGGCGGAGTGGCTGGACGCTCCGTACGAGCCGTTCGGGGCGCACTCGCACTACGGCCTGGTGCTGGGCGAGGAGAGCTACCTCCAGGTCGTGGAGACGCTGCGGGCATTCCTGGAGGCGAACCGCCTGTAGGTCCGGCTGCGCTTCGGCTGGCCCTTGACCCGGTGCCGAGTTTGACCTGGCCCTTGACCCGGTGCCGGGTCAGGCATGGCCCTTGACTCGCCCCCGGTTCAGATCCCGTGGTCTGCCTGGGACCTGGTGCCTGGAATCGCACGAATCGCTGCTCACCTCCGCGTGCCGCACCTCGAATTGACGCGGAGGCGTGTCAGGGGCGTTGCCTCCGGCATGACGCAGCCCGGCACGGTTGCGAGCCCTGCGGCGACCCTGTTATCCTCCATCGCCGTCGGACGCTCGGCGTCCGGCTCCTGCCGCATTCGTCTAGAGGCCCAGGACACCGCCCTCTCAAGGCGGAGACCACCGGTTCGAATCCGGTATGCGGTACCAACCCGATCGATGACACGCCTCCGGTTCACCGGGGGCGTTTCCATGTGTCGTGGTCGCGCTAGACTCGCCCCGGGGGCTCCGCTTTCGTCGCGACCAGGGATGGGTTGATGCCTGTTGCACCGGACCGCCGCCTCGTGATCCTGGCCGAGGGGAACTTCGGCTTCCACCACGGCAAGACGGCGATGGGCGTGATCCGCTTCGGCACAGACAAGGTCGTCGCCGTCATCGACTCCACCCAGGCTGGCCGCAACGTCCGCGAGTGGCTGGGGGACTCGGGCAGGTACGACATCCCCATCGTGGACTCGCTCAACGCCGCCCTCGGGTTCCTGCCCCGGGCCGACGCGCTGCTGATCGGCATTGCCCCGACCGGCGGCAAGCTGCCCGACGATTGGCGGGCGATGATCCTCGCCGCGATCCGGTCCGGCCTGGACATCCTGTCCGGGCTCCACACGTTCCTGGGCGACGACCCGGAGTTCGTGGACGCGGCGCGCTCCTCCGGCGTCCGGCTCGTGGACTACCGCCGTCCGCCGGAGCGGATGGAGACGGCTGTCGGGCGGCTCCATGAACCCGGCAAGCGCGTGATCCTCACCGTCGCCACGGACTGCGCGATCGGCAAGATGTCCGTGGCGCTTGAGCTGCGCCGCGCGGCCCTGGCGGCGGGCCGGTCAGCCTCGTTCGTGCCCACGGGCCAGACAGGGATGATGATCGAGGGCTGGGGCGTGGCCATCGACCGGGTCGTGGCCGACTTTGTCCAGGGCACGGCCGAGTGGCTCGTCGAGGAGGGCGAGCGGCGCGGGGACTGGGTGCTCGTGGAGGGTCAGGGTTCGCTCGACCACCCCGCGTACAGCAGCGTGACGCTGGGGTTGATCCACGGGACGACGCCACACGCGATGATCCTCGTCCACAAGCCCGGCATGGCCGACCACGACTTCGACCACCTCCCGGAGCGGAGGTTCCCCATGGCGGAGCTGCCCGGCTTCATCCGCATCCACGAGGAGATCGCGGGCCTGGTTGCTCCGTCGAAGGTCGTCGCCGTCGCCCTCAACACGTCCCTGCTCCCCAACGAGGACGACGCCCGGCGCATGATCGAGGCGACCTCGGCGGAGACCGGGCTCCCCGTGGAGGATCCTGTCCGCTTCGGCGGGGATGCCCTGTGGGGCGAGATCGAGGCCGCCGTCGATGCGCTGCCGTGGGTCGTGCCGGCCGAGCCGGGGGCTGCGCAATGACGCTCGCGCTGCGGCTGCGAACGCTCGAGCTGCCGCTCCGCGACCCGTTCGTCATCGCGCGCGCCCAGCCGGGCGAGGGACGGTGGATCACGACCGTCGTGGCGGAACTTCGCGACGAGGCAGATGGCCCCGACGGGCATGTCGGCCTGGGTGAGGGATACCCCGACGAGTACTACGGAGACACGCCGGCGACGATGGCCGCCGTGGCACCGCTGCTCCTCGAGGCACTCGCCGTCATCGAGTCGGACCTCCGCGGAGGGGTGGACGACGTCCGGGCAGCGCTGGAGGACGCCGAGGGGCTGATGACTTCCGCCATCGGCCACCACGGCGCGATCAAGTGCGCCATCGACATCGCCCTCCACGACCTGGCCGGCAAGCGGCTGGGCCTGCCCGTGCGCGATCTGATTGCCCTGCCGGGCGCGATCCCGCCCACGGACTTCACGCTCGGCATCGACACCCCGGCCGTCGTCGCCGAGCGGGCCCGTCGCGCCGCCGGTTTCCCGGCCCTCAAGATCAAGATGGGCGGGCCGTCCGACATCGAGACGCTCGAGGCCGTCCGGGCCGTGTTCGCCGGCCCCATCCGCGTTGACGCCAACACGGGATGGACACCGGAGGTCGCACTGACGCTCCTCCCGGATCTCGAGCGCCTGGGCGTCGAGCTCATCGAGCAGCCGTTCCCGGCCCGGCGGCTGGACCAGCTGCGCGCGCTGCAGGAACGCTCCTCCGTGCCGATCGTCGCGGACGAGAGCGCGGTGACGATCGAGGACCTCGACTCGCTCGTCGGCGTCGTCGCGGGCGTCAACGTGAAGCTCGCGAAGTGCGGTGGGTTGGGCCCTGCGCGCAGGATGCTGGAGCGGGCCAGGGAGCTCGGCTTCCGCACGTTCCTCGGCTGCATGGAGGAGACCTCGATCGGCATCGCGGCGTCCGCTGCGGTCTCGCCCCTCGCGGAGTGGGTGGACCTGGACGGCTGCCTGCTCCTGGCGGACGACCCGGTGACGGGTCTCGAGATCGGGCCGGACAAGCGATGGCGGCTGGCCGACCGGCCTGGCCTCGGCCTCCAGTTGCGCGACGACGCGCGGCCCTGAGGCGGTCCGCCTAGCGGGTCTGGGCGGCGGCGCATCCACAGGTTTGTGGGGGTCGCGGGGACCTGTCCACGCATGCCGATCGCGTGTGGACAAGTTGGTGCACAACGTCGTGGAGAAGCCCCTTACCGTGGCATCGCCCCGGCCGTACGATGGGCAGACCGTCAGGCCCGGGACAACGAGGAGGGGCAGGGCGGGATCATGACCGATTGCCGCCGACGGCCGGGAACACCCCGCCCGCCCGCCGGCCGAATGCCCACGCGCCCGAGGGTTGTGGAGGACCCGTTTCGATGCTGCCTGCCGGCCCAGCCATCCAGTCCACGCCCGAGGCCGAGGCCTTCGTCCGGTTCTGCTACCAGCGACGCCGCACCGGCTGGCCCGAGCTGTACGACGAGATGTGTGCCGTGGCGGCACGCGGGCTGTTCCGGGGCATGGGCACCGATGCCCTGGCCGAGGTCGGCGTCGGCTTCAGCCTGTTCGAGACGCCCCGCCTGGCGGCGCTGGTCACGCGGGTTGCCGCAGAGGAGGCGGCGGCCCGCCGGGCGGCTCGTGCGGCGGCGATGGAGCAGGCGCGTCCTGAGGAGGCAGCTCTCGTCCGGGTGGGCACCGCGGCCGCCTGAGGCGCCGCCCTCGCAGATCCTGCGGCGCGCCGGACTCTGGACCAGCCCTCAGGCGCGAATTCGGCGCCGGGCCATCTCGCCCTCGATCTGGCGCTCGGCCTCCACGTACCGGTCAATCTGGTCGCGCAGCTGGTTGGCCTCGGGCGTGTAGAGGTGGACCTGCTGCTGGAGGATGTAGGACAGACGGCGGCTCGTCATCCGGACGTGGTCCAGGTTCTTCATCAGGACCAGGGGATCCATCGAGGCGAGGTCGGACGGGGGATACATCTGCTTCATCGGTTGGTCATGCTAGCCGAAGCGCGACCGGGCCGGAGGGCGCAAACGGGCGCGCGCGCCAGTCGGGCATCCATTCGGGCATGAAGAAGGGGCCGCATACGCGACCCCTTCCACCTTGGCTGCCGGTGGGTCTCAGGCCCCGACGTCGCCCGATCCGAGCGCCGGCGCCCCCGAGCCCAGCGACCTGCCCTTGAGCTCGGCGAGGCGCACCTCGACCTCGAGCTCCTCCTCGCCGCTCTCGAGCTCGGCGAACTGGTTCTCCAGCGAGGAGGCCGCGACCTCTTCCATCCCGCGCGCCTGGGCCTCCTGGCGACGGATGCGCTCCTCGAAGCGGTTGAGCTCCGAGGTCGGGTCCATGACCGACACTTCCTTGAGCGTCTGCTGGACCTGCATCTGGGCCTGGGCCATCTTCGCGCGGCTGACGAGCTCGTCGCGCTTCTGCACGAGCTCCTCACGCTTGACGCGGAGCTTGTTGAGGCCGTCCTTGAGCTTGTCGGTGAGCTCGGTCTGCTGCGCGATCTGGATATCGAAGGTCCGAACCTGCTCCTCGAAGGAGATCTGGCGCCGGAGCGCGAGCTTGGCGAGGCCGTCGAAGCGATCGGCCTCGGCGGTGTTGCCCTGGGCACGGAGGGCTTCGGCGCGGTCCGAGGCGGCAAGGGCCTTGGCGCCCCACTCGGCGGACGCCTCGCGGGCCTCGCGGGCGTCGTCCTCCAGCAGGCGGAGGTTGCCGACGGTCTGGGCGACGGCCTCCTCGGCCTCCGCGATGTTGTTGGTGAAGTCCCGGATCAGCTGGTCCAGCATCTTCTCCGGGTCTTCAGCCTCGTCGAGCATCGAGTTGACGTTCGCGCGGACGAGCTGCCCGATACGTCCGAGGATCGAGGTCTGCGCCATGGTGTCCTCCCGCTTGTGTCCAGGTCAATGGGATTCTCGGCCCTGACGGATGATCCGTCGAGCCCGCCAGATCGTGCGCACTACCAGCGCCCTCCGCGGACGCGGCCACCTCCGCCTCCACCTCCAAACCCGCCGCCGCCCGACGGCATGCTGAAGCCGCCGCCACTCGATCGTCCGCCACCGCCTCCGCCCGGCAGGCCGAAGCCACCGGCCGAGGGCCCACCGCCCGCGCCTCCCCACGGGCTGCCACCCCAACCGCTGCCGCGCCCCCCACCGCGCGCCGCTCCGCTGAGCAGGGACCAGAGGATGCCACCCACGACGGCACCGATGATCTGCGTGTCGGCTCCCTGCGGGCGATACGGCCCGGCCACCGGACCGCCCCCGGGGTTCCAGCCCTCGAACTCGCCCGCGGCGAGCCGGTAGGCCTCATCAGCGAGTTGGATGGCTCGATTGGCCGTCGCGGTCGCACCCTCCGGGTTGGCCCCGGCTAGCCCCCGTGCCTCCTCGAGCCGCATCTCCGCCTCGGCCGCCCGGGTGCGCGCGGTCTCCCCGACGCCGTGCCGCCGGGTCGTGATGTAGTCGATCGCCCTGCTGACGTGCCCTCCCGCCGTGGCGATCGCCGCCTCGGCGACCTGCCGGCGGCGAGCCACCTGGGCGTTGGTATCGGCCACCTGGGCGACGATCGCATCGGCAGCCTGGTTGGCGGCCACGGCGCGCTGGAGGGCGGCGAGCGGATCGAGTGGCCGTGCCTCGGCCGCGCGCCGCGCCTCGCCGAGGGCTACCTCCGCCGCACGCAGCGCGTCGCCCGGATCCACGGCCGTTGAAGTCCCGGGCGCCGGGGGCGGCACCCCGGGTACCTGTGCCAGGCGGGCGACGGCATCACGGGCCGCGGCCACGTCCTGGGCCGCGGCGTCCAGCTCGGCGGGGAGCCGCGCTGCCGCATCGTCCAGGCCGGCTGCCAGCCGCTCGACGGCTTCCACCAGCTGGGTCGCCCGGGCCATCGCCTCCTGCGCCCGGCGGAGCGCAACCACGCCGTCAGAGGGCTTGGTGCCGACCACCGCGGCTCCCCGGACGGCCTCCTCAGCCGCGGCGTCGAGCGCCTTCCCGGCCTCCTCGAGATTGCCGTCCACGGAGGCGGTCGCGGATGGGGCGTACTGGGAGCGCAGGCGTGCGGCGGCCTGGTCCGCAGCCGAGCGCCGGGCCCGCAACGCCTCGATGGTGGCGTGCAGCGCGGCGAGCTGCGCCGGTGCGGACGCCTCGAGGTCGCGGAGGTCGTCGAACCGCTGCTCTTGGGCATCGAGCCCCTGCTGCGCCCTGACGCAGCGCGCGATCACCTCGCGCAGCATCGCGTCGCGCTCGGGGGGCCTCTCCGGGTAGGCATCGTCCAGCTTCTGGCGCAGCGCGAATGCGGCGCGCAGCTCTTCGTTGGCGATGCGGATGGCCTCGCGGTACGGGACGACCTCCTGGTCGCCCCACTGTGCCGCGGCGAACTCCACGTCGTTGGCTGCGTCCTTGAGCGCCTCGTCGGCTCCGAGGAGCGCCCAATTCGCGTCCCGGTTGAGCGTGTCGAGGGCCGCCGCCTGCGCCTTCGCGTTTGAGCGACGCTGCATGAACGCCCGGCCAACGAGGAACAGCCCTCCTGCGACGAGGAGGATCGCGAGGATCGTGGTCAGGCTGATGCCGCCGTCGGAGGTTCCCGAGCCCGACTCAGTTCCCGAGCCCGAGCCGGACCCCGCATCGGCGGTCGGGGCCGGTGCGACCGGCGTCGCGGGAACTTGGGTCGTGGCCGTGTCGGTCCGGACCGCCAGACCCGTGGCGGCGGCAGCCGAGACCATGGCCGCGGCGAACTCGCCGTCCACGAGGGAGGGTTCCAGGGCTTCGGTAAGGATCGAGTCGATCTCTTCATCGGTGATCTCGTCCAGCGACGGCCCGACCCACATCGAGTAGCTGCGGTCCTCGACGGCGACGAGGATCAGGGCATCGTTGCCGCCGAGCGAGCTGGCGACCGCCGTGGCCTCGGTGAAGGCAGTGACGTCCTCGCCGCCGGTGGTGTCGACGTAGGCCGTGAACAGCTGGACGTCGGACTCGTTGCGGAGCTGCTCGAGCGCCGCGGCCACCTCGTCCTCCTCGGCGGGGGTCAGGACCCCGGCCTGGTCCGTGACCTGGTCCTCGAGGCGCGGCGGCTCGTCGAGCGCCAGTGCGGGCGCGGTGACCAGGGCCAGCAGCAGCAGGGCGGCTGCTGCGGAGCCGAGGCGGTGCTGGAAGGGGGTTGTCCGGCGAGTCATGAGGGTGACCCAGATGCTACTCCGCGGGGGCCGCGGTGCGCCTGAGGCGTCAGAGTGCGCGGAGTCTGGACGGCGGCCACTCCCAGTCGATGGGCAGGTCCGCGGTAGACAGCGCGCGCCGGCGCCCGGCCTCCCCGGCACCGAGCACGAGGATCTGGTCGGTCTTCGTCGCCCTGCCGGCCTGCTCGCCCCACAGACGGGTCATCTTGCGGTTCGCCGCCACCTCGTCGCGGACGACACCGGCCAACCGGTAGCCCGCGGGTAGCGCCGCCTCCTCCCAGGCCCGCTCCGCGAGCCCGATGCCTTCCGGGGACGGCTTGCCGCGGTCCATCTCCACGTCGCCGATGATCACGACCGCGATCCCGTCGTCGGTGAGGGCTGGGCGGAGGTCGGCCAGGACCTCGCGCAGGAACACGAGGTACGGCTCGCGGCGATGTGCAGCGTCGAGCTCCGCGTCGATGGCGGCGGCGTCGAAGCCCAGGAGCCAGGTCCGGAGCCAGTTGTAGTAGCCGTACTTGAGGACGCGCAGGTAGGGCGGCGAGGTGACCACGAGCCGGGCCCGGTCGGGCAGGCCGTGGGCACGGAGAGCAGCCCGGGCCCTTCGTCCGGCTGTCCGCGCGTCACCGTGGAGTGCGATCCCGGGGGCGGTGGGCAGCGGCTGGCGATAGAGGCGGTCCAGCTTGGCCGCGAGGGCGTCGAAGGCATCGCGCGCGGGCGGCTCGTAACCCGTCCGCGCGACGAAATCGCAGACGTAGCGGGGGGCCATGCTGAAGGTGTTGGGCATGATCGTGGACAGGTAGGACGGGGTCTTGCCGTGCAGGATCCCGGCCAGGGCACCCAGCAGGAACCGGTCCGTATGCTCGTCGCCCCGCAGGTGCGAGCGCAGGAGCAGGACCTGCGCCAGTGTCCGCGGGTGGAACGCGAGCGCGACCTCGTCCGGGACGGGCTCCATGCGGGCGTCCGGACCGCGGCCGGAGCCGGCCATTGGGACCAGTGCCGAGGGGTGGCCGGGGTGCGTCTTGACCTGCCCGGCAAGCCCCAGCCAGGCCGGCGCGTCGGCGGCCCATGCGAGGCGAAGTGCGGTGAGGCGAGTCCGAGCCTCCGCCGACGTCGCGGGCTCGAGCTTGGCGGCGGTCAGCACGTGCGCCAGGGGGTTGAGGTCGTTGCCGACGCCGATCCGTCCCTCGGCGATCGCCTGGAGCGGAGCCGTGCCACGGCCGCTGAAGGGGTCGAGGACGACGTCGCCTGGTCGCGAGTAGCGCGCGATGAAGGCATGGGCCAGCGACGCGGGGAAGCTCGCGAGGTACGAGCACATCGGGTGGAGGCTGTGGCCCCACAGACGGGCCTGGTCCTTCCACTCGGGTTCGATCCCCAGCGCGGGTAGGGCGCTCGGCAGCTCGAGGGCGAGCTGGCCGGCCGCGATGGGCCTTGATCGTGGTGTCTGGCCGGGCAATTCAGAGGGCTCGACTGGACCTCGCCGGCTTGGGCTCCGGCGCGAAGGGCGGCCAGCGTAGCACCGCGTTGCGCGCACGCAACTGGGACGATCTACCCATGCCGGAGTGGCCCGCGATGGCCGGTTGGCCCGCGATGGGCGGTTGGCCCGCGAGCCCGGCCCGGCGCCGGGGACCGGATGGACGCGCCCGCCCACCGGTGCTTTCCCCGGCGGATTTCACTCACAGTGAACGGCAACGCGCATTTCGGGGCCCGCCGCATCCCGAATTGCCCTCGTGCGACTGCGTTTCCCGCTCCCGGGTCCCGGCGCGTGCCCTGTCACGCACGAACGGCACGGCGACGCGCGGTTCCAGGGCCTCACGGGTAGCCCGTCGCCTCCTTGACGAGCCGTAGACCCTCCGGCCGGGCCTCGAAGTTCACTCCGAGTGAACATCGGCCGCATTGCCGAGTCATCCGGCTGGCGCCATGCCGGCGAGCCCAGCCTGGCCCCCGAGCGGCCCCGTATATTCCCGCAAGTACGAGGAGGCACCAGTTGGACCGTGGCCACCAACCCGCGGTCACGACGGCCCGGTTGGGCTTGACCGACCGCGTACGGTCCCGGCAGGGCTGATCTCCAAGCCCGAGCGTCCCGAACCTCGAGGGGGAACCATGGCGTTCCGTGCAGGCCAGGCGATCCTGGCGACCTCCACGCTCCTCCTCATCGGCTGCGGGGGAGGCGCGCCGGCTGCCACCACGACCACATCACCTCGATGACCGCCGCACCGTCAGCCGCCCCCATGTCTTCCGCGACCGTTGCGCCGAGTGCCGCCGCGCGATAGGTAGCCGCAGCGTCGCCGAGCGCCGGCCCGGCCAACCTGACGGCCGACATCGACATCGGCGGACGGACGCTCCATCTCGTCTGCATCGGCGAAGCGGCCCTGTGGGCGCCCACGGTGGTGATCGAGACCGGGTTGGGCGGCGCATCGACCGACTGGCGGGCGGCACAGGCCAAGATGGCCACCAACGCGCGCGTGTCCGCCTACGACCGTGCGGGACTCGGCCGGAGCCCCGGGAGTGGTGACGACACGAGGATCAGCGCAGAGCTGGTCGCGGACCTCCATGCCCTGTTGGCGGCCGCCGAGATCGAGCCTCCCTACGTGCTGGAGGCCATTGGCGCCATCGATGACACCACTTCGTGCGTAGACTGAGCACCTAACCGCGCCCCCGTAGCTCAGCGGATAGAGCAGCTGCCTTCTAAGAGATCGGGCTTGTACGGCGTGCTATGAGCGTGGGCAGAGGAGCGGACGGGCTCCAGTTAGTTGCTCAGTTGCTGTGCCCGGTGGGCCTCCCGGCGGCTGTCTCCAGTCAGCTCCCAACGCCGGGGTCATACAGTTCGGCGGTCCGGCTGTTGTGGCTGTAGTCGCCCGTCACGAGGGCCCTGCCGTCGAGTAGCAGCGTCGTGGTGTAGCCGACGCGGGGCAGGGCCGGGCTCGCGGTGTCGATCCATCGCCACCTGCGCGGGTCGTACAGCTCGGCGGACGCCGGCGTGTCGTAAAGGCCGTCGTCAACCACGAGCACGGTGCCGTCGGTCAGGAGGGTCGCCGTGTGGTTGATGCGGGCCGTATCCATGCTCCCGGTGGCGGTCCAACGGCCGGTGCCCGGGTCGTACAGCTCGGCTGAGGCCCATGCGCCGGGATCGCTGCACGCGCAACCGCCCGTGACGAGCACCGTGCCATCGGGCAGGCGGGTCGCGGTATGGCCGATGCGGCCGTCCGCCATGCTCCCGGTGGCGGTCCATCTGTCGGTGCCCGGGTCGTACAGCTCGGCGGCCGTGAAGCCGCCGTCGCCGCCGGCGACGAGCACCCGGCCGTCGGGCAGCAGGGTCGCTGTGAACTCCTGGCGGGCCTCGATCATGTTCCCGGTCGCGGTCCATTCCCCGGTCCGGGGGTCGTACAGCTCCGCGGTTGCGCTTCGAGGCCCCCCCTCCAGCTGCGTGTCCTCGGCACCGCCGCCCACCACGAGGACCCTGCCGTCGAGGAGGAGCGTGGCCGTGTGACCACCCCGGCCCCTGGTCATGCTCCCGGCGGCGGTCCAGCGCCCGGTGCTCGGGTCATACAGCTCGGCCGAGGCCAGCGGGTCGCTGCTGTTGACGTAGCTGCCCGCCACCAGCACCTTGCCGTCGGTCAGCAGGGTGGCGGTATGACCCCAGCGCGGCACCACCATCGCCCGGGTGGCGATCCACTTCCCGCTGCTCGGATCGAACAGCTCGGCGGACGGCGGAGACCTTGCCGTCCAGGCGGTCGTTGACCAGACCGCCAGCAACGAGCACTCCGCCATTGGGCAGCAACGTGGCGGTGTGGTAGGCGTGGGGCGCGATCATGTCCTCGGTGGTGTGCCACGCGGGTGGCGTTGACGGCACGGCCGCAGATGCGGGGGCATCAGTCGGACCCGGGCTCGGGCTCGTGGAAGCCACCGGCGACGGAGAGGCGGTCGGATCCACCGACGCGGTCGAGGGCGATGGCGTGGGCACGGGCGAGGGCGTTGCGCCGGCGACGCAGCCGCCCAGAAGCGCCAGCGATGCGAAGCCGGCCGCGAGTCGTGCGGCCACGGTGTGCCAACGCACGGCGCTGTACCTCCGGGACGCTCGTTGCGGGTCGTTGCCTCCCGCTCTGCACGATGAGACGCGGCGCGGGGTGCGATGTTGCGCTCACGACAGGCTCGGGTGGGCGCACAGCCACAGCATGGGCCTGACGGCGGGATCGATGTCTGCGGCGTGCTACGGATGCGTGAGGCCGTCAGCGCCGTCGATGGCCCAGCATCGTGCGTTGACTGAGCACCTAACCGCGCCCCCGTAGCTCAGCGGATAGAGCAGCTGCCTTCTAAGAGACCGGACGGGTACGGCGTGCTACGAGCGTGGGAAGGGGAGCGGACGGGCTCCAGTTAGTTGCTCAGTTGGAGACGACGGTTATCGGATTGCCTCCCTTGCCGGCCCTGCCGGCTGGGCGCCGACTGGCCGTCGCTGAGACGTCAGCAGAAGGCATCGCCGGGCGCTACCCAGATGACCGGCGCGGCCTTCACGATCGCGAAGGTGCTCGTCCCGTACGCGTTGCGAGCACGGAGCAGGATGGACCCTTCGATCCCCAGGCAGTCGCCTTCTGAGACATGTACGCCGATCGAACGGGCGTTGCCGGGCGCCTTCGCGAGGAGTTCGAGCTGCGAGATGTCGACCGGAGTGCCCGCCACGAAGCACGGCTTCCCGGCGTTCGCCTCCGTCGAGGGTCGAGGGCACTCATCGGTGTAGTAGACAAGGAACTCGTCGGCATAGCCGGCAGGTGCCGACCAGTCCACCCGGTACGTCCCCGTGTTGTCCCCGCCGTCGAAGTCCGGCGGCTCGATCTGGGTCAAGTCGGCACCGGTCGGCCTGGGCGGCGGGACCGCGTAGGTGATCTTCCGCGGCCCACCGGGCGAGCTGGCGGTCGGAACGCCCTCGCCGTACACGTCGAACGAGAACGTCACCGCGCCCGGCGGCACCTCCAGCGCGAGGAGGTTGGCCTTGCATGTCCACGCTCCCCCCGAGCCTGGCTTCGTCGCCGTGCACATGGCCTTCTTCTCGGCGCCGGCCCAGGTTGCCGAGAACGCCACCTTAGTGAACGTGGTTACCCCGGGTCCGGAGGCCGTCGGCCTCGCCGAGAGGGAGGTCGTGTATGACGTCAGCGTCAGGCCCGCCTTCGGCGTCACCCAGGTCCCGCCGAGAACGAGGGCCGCCGATGTCGGAGCGGCGGTCCGCTCTGCGGCGGTCGTCGGTGTTGCCGGCGAGCGGGACCGCGGAGCGAGCGTGGCCAGCGGCGAGGCTGTATCCGGCGTTGTCGCGGCCGGAGAGGGGGGCGCGGAGGTCGAAGCAGCGCCGCACGCCGCGACGACGATCATCACCACGAGGCAAGGGAACTTGCCGGTGCCGAGGCGGTTCATCTTGGCCTCCTTGGAGCGAGGCCGGGGGAGCGCGGCGCGAGTTCGTTCGGTGCGAGCGTCCGTGGGACGCACCGACGGGACAAGGTGTTGCGAGCTGGCTGGTGCCCCCTGCCGAGGTGGATCGAACGCTCGACGACCGACCACGAGTCGCGGAACGTCGCGAGAAGGGAGGATGTCACCCTTGCGAGGTCGTCCAGTCCAGCGGCGTGCTACGGATACGCGAGCCGGTCAACGCCGTCGATGCCTCGGGTTCGTGCGTAGACTGAGCATCTCACCGCGCCCCCGTAGCTCAGCGGATAGAGCAGCTGCCTTCTAAGCAGTTGGCCGCAGGTTCGAGTCCTGCCGGGGGCGCCACTTCCGGCTCGCGCCACGGCCGGCGAGCCCTTGACCAGGTGGTCCGCGATCCGCCACGGGGTCAACACAGCGGTGTGCACGAGGAGTTGGGCAGTGATCGGTGCGATTCCGGTGGCCACCGCTGCGTGTGGACCGCTCGGATGAACCCTCCACGAGTCAGGACGTCGACGGGGCCCGATCGAATGTGACCAAGGCAGCGGCTGCCTCAACGACTCCGTCATCCGGCGGCCGGGCCAATGGTCCCGCGACTCGGGCCCGGGCGGCCCCCGGTCCGCCCCGGTGCAGCCCGGGGTCTCGGGACGGACGGCCCCAGATCCCGACCCACCATGCGCGTAGGATGGCCGAGACAGTTCGCGCGGATCGTCGCCCCAGGTCGACGATGCGCGTCGCGCCCCGAGTGCTCCATTCGGCCATCGCAACGGAGGGTGGGGATGCCCGCTCTGTACACCAAGCCAGCGCCGCCGAGCGACGACAAGCGCTGGAAGATCGTCGAGACACGGATGCGTCGCATGGGCGACCGTCCGGCGGCGCTGATCGAGGCGCTCCACGCGGCCCAGGAGGCCTTCGGGTTCCTGGATGAGCCGGCGCTCCACTACGTCGGTGACACGCTCGGCGTCCCGCACTCGCGCGTATACGGCGTGGCGACCTTCTACTCCTTCTTCACCCTCAAGCCGCAGGGCGATCACACCTGCGTCGTTTGTACCGGCACCGCCTGCTACATCAACGGCGCGAAGGACATCATGGTCGGCCTTGACAAGCGGTTCGGCCTCAAGCCCAAGCAGACGACCGAGGACGGCAAGATCTCGCTCCTCACGGCCCGCTGCCTTGGGGCGTGCAGCCTTGCGCCGGCCGTCGTCGTCGACGGTGAGGCCAGGGGCAAGGTCAGCGCGGGCGACCTGATCGCCCAGTTGGAGGCGATGTGAGCGAGCAGCCCGCCGCGGCGCGACCCATCCGTCGCCGCGTCATCACTGAAGAGGTCCACGAGGGACCGGTGCGCGCCCGTGCATTCGTGTGCGAGGCGGCCTCATGCATGTCCTCGCAGGCCCACGACGTCATGCTCCGCCTGGGCGAGGCAACGGCCGAAGCCGGGCTCACCGACGTCGTCGTCAAGCGGGTCGGCTGCCTTGGCCTATGCGTCGCCGGGCCGCTGGTCGAGATCCCCGAGACCGGTCAGCTGTTCAGCGCGGTCACGCCGGATGGCGTCGGCGACATCGTCGAGGCACTCAAGGCGGTCAAGGAGACCGACGAGCGCCAGCCGCAGGGCCCGTTTTTCGAGAAGCAGCTCCGGGTCGCGACCGAGAACATGGGTCGCGTCGATCCCGAGAGCCTGGACGACTACATCGAGCGCGGAGGCTACGAGGCGCTCAAGACGGTCCTCTCCGACATGACGTCGACCGAGGTCCGCGAGGTCGTCACCAAGAGTGGCCTCCGCGGCCGTGGCGGCGCGGGCTATCCGACCGGCCTCAAGTGGACCACCGTGGCCAAGGCCGAGGGCAAGCAGAAGTACATCATCTGCAACGCGGACGAGGGTGACCCGGGCGCATTCATGGATCGCAGCGTGCTCGAGAGCGACCCGTTCCGGGTGCTCGAAGGCATGGCCATCGCCGCCTTCGCGGTCCATGCCTCCGAGGGCTACATCTACTGCCGCGCGGAGTACCCGCTGGCCGTGGCGCGCCTGCGGTCCGCGATCAGGGCCGCGCAGCGAGCCGGCTTCCTGGGCTCGAACATCGCCGACACCTCGTTCACCTTCGACGTCCAGATCCGCCTCGGCGCCGGCGCGTTCGTGTGCGGCGAGGAGACGGCCCTCATCCAGTCGGTCGAGGGCAAGCGTGGCACGCCGCGCCCGCGGCCGCCGTACCCGGCGGTGTCGGGGCTCTTCGGCTGTCCCACGCTCATCAACAACGTCGAGAGCCTCGCAAGCGTCCCGACGATCCTGCGCAAGGGTGCCGACTGGTACTCATCGATCGGCATCGGCAAGAGCCGGGGCACCAAGGTGTTCGCGCTGGCCGGCCGGATCGTGAACACGGGCCTCGTCGAGGTCCCGATGGGCATGACGCTGCGCGAGATCATCTTCGACATCGGCGGCGGGATCCCCAACGGGCGACCGTTCAAGGCCGTGCAGACCGGCGGCCCGTCCGGCGGCTGCATCCCGGCCGAGCACCTGGACACCCCGGTCAGCTACGAGACCCTGATCGAGCTCGGCTCGTTCATGGGTTCGGGCGGCATGATCGTCATGGACGACACCTCGTGCATGGTGGACGTCGCCCGGTACTTCATGGACTTCTGCCGCGACGAGTCATGCGGCAAGTGCGTCCCGTGCCGGGTCGGGACGACCCAGCTCTGGATGCTGCTCGACAAGATCTGCAGCGGCCAGGCCGACATGGTGGACCTGGCCCAGCTGGAGCGCCTGGCGGGCGTCGTGCGACGCATGAGCCTGTGTGGCCTCGGCCAGGGCGCCCCGAACCCCATCTTCAGCACGCTGCGCTACTTCCGGGACGAGTATCTCGCCCACATCGTGGACAAGAGGTGTCCCGCCGGCGTCTGCGAGATCGAGCAGCCGGCGGAGGTGATGGCATGACCGTCTACACCCTGACGATCGACGGCAAGGACGTCGCTGGCAACGAAGGCCAGACGATCATGGAGGTCGCGGAGGAGAACGGGATCGATATCCCGGGCCTGTGCCACCTGCCGGGCATCCACGACCGCGGCGCCTGCCGCATGTGCGTGGTGGAGATCGGGGGCTCGCCCCGGCTGTCCGCCGCCTGCGTGACCCAGATCGCTGAAGGCATGGAGGTCACGGCCCATTCCGAGCAGCTCGGGGACTACCGGCGCGCCGTCACGGAGATGATGTTCCTCGAGCGGAACCACGTCTGCGCGGTCTGCGTGGCCAACAACCACTGCGAGCTGCAGGACACCGCGGACGAGATGGGCCTCGACCACTTCGACCTGCCGCGGATCAGCCCCAGGGTGGACGTCGACGCGACGCACCGGCTGTTCACCCTCGACCACAACCGCTGCATCCTGTGCCTGCGCTGCGTTCGCGTCTGCGACGAGATCGAGGGCGCGCACACGTGGGACGTGATGCACCGCGGCCTCGAGACCCGGATCCAGGCGGACATGGGGATCCCCTGGGGCGAGTCGCCAACCTGCACGAGCTGCGGCAAGTGCGTCCAGGTCTGCCCGACGGGGGCCCTGTTCGAGAAGGGACGGCCAGTGGCCGCAGGCAGCAAGACCAAGCGCCCGTTCCTGCCGTGGATGCGGGTTCACACCGAGGAGCGTGGGCTGTGACCAAGCCGCGTGTCGCCACGGTCTGGCTCGATGGCTGCTCGGGCTGCCACATGTCGCTGATCGACCTCGACGAGCGTCTGCTCGACATCTTCGAGCGTGCGGACCTCGTCTACGGGCCGCTCGTGGATTACAAGGAGTACCCCGAGAACGTCGACGTCTGTCTCGTGGAGGGCTCCGTGTCCAGCGAGGACGACCTCGAGCGGATCCACATCGTGCGGGAGCGCACCAAGGTGCTGATCGCCTTCGGCGACTGTGCCGTGACCTCCAACGTGCCTGGCATGCGGAACCCCATTGGCCTCCAGCCGCTGCTGGATCGGGCCTACCTCGAGAACGCGACCCAGAACCTGATGGTGCCCGACCAGGTCGTGCCGAAGCTCCTGCCCACCTCGCAGCCGGTCAACCGGTTCGTGGACGTGGACATCTTCCTGCCCGGCTGCCCGCCCAGCGCGGACATCATCTACACGCTGCTCGACGACCTGCTGTCGGGGCGGACCCCCGCGGTCGCCGGCGCCCGGTTCGGGCGCTGAGGGAGGCCGACGATGAGCAAGACCATCACGATCGATCCCGTCACCCGGATCGAGGGCCACTCCAAGATCACCATCCAGCTCGATGACCGCGGCGAGGTCGTCGACGCCCACTTCCACGTCACCCAGTTCCGCGGCTTCGAGCGGATCGTCCAGGGCCGTCCCGTCCACGAGATGCCCGCGATCATGGCCCGCATCTGCGGGATCTGCCCGGTCAGCCACCTCGTCGCGTCGGCCAAGGCCGTGGACGACATCATGGCCGTCGAACCCACGCCCACCGGCGCGGACCTGCGGCGGATCATCAACCTGGGCCAGATCGTCCAGAGCAACGCGCTCTCGTTCTTCCACCTCTCGTCGCCCGACCTGCTGTTCGGGTTCGACGCGGACCCGGCGATCCGCAACATCGTCGGCGTCGCCCGCAAGAACCCGCAGCTCGCGCGGGACGGTATCGAGCTGCGCAAGTGGGGCCAGCAGATCATCGAGTGGCTGGGCGGCAAGCGCATCCACCCGACGGGCATCGTCCCGGGCGGTGTCGCGTTCCAGCTGACCGCGGAGGTCCGGGACCGGATTCTCGCAGGCGTCCCCGAGGCGATCGCGGCCACCGAGCGGGCCATCGCATGGTTCAAGCAGGACATGATCCGCTGGGAGGAGGAGGCCTCGACCTTCGGCAACTTCCGGACGGCCTTCATGGGCCTGGTCGACCGCCAGGGCCACGTCGACCACTACGGCGGCTGGCTCCGGGTGATCGACGCGGATGGCAACTTCCTGGCCGACAAGGTCGACCCGAAGGACTTCAACGACTACATCGGCGAGGCCGTGGAGCCGTGGTCGTACCTCAAGACGACCTACTGGAAGCCGATGGGCTATCCGGACGGCATCTACCGCGTCGGGCCGCTGGCCCGGCTCAACGTGGCCGACCGGTGTGGCACCCCCCGCGCGGACGAGGAGCTGGAGAAATTCCGCTGGCGCGTGGGTCGGGTGGCGGGCTCGTCCTTCCACTATCACTACGCGCGGCTCATCGACACGCTCCATTCGATCGAGAAGATCGAGGAGCTGCTCAAGGGGCCGGAGATCCTGAGCAAGCACACGCGGTCCGTGGCCGGCATCAACCGCAATGAGGGCATCGGCGTGTCCGAGGCACCTCGCGGGACCCTGATGCACCACTACAAGGTGGACGACAACGGCCTGGTCGAGTGGGCGAACCTCGTGATCGCCACGGGGCACAACAACGCGGCGATGAACCGCGCCGTGCTCCAGGTCGCGCGCAAGCACGTGAAGGGCGACCGGCTCGAGGAGCCGATGCTCAACCGCGTGGAAGCGGTCATCCGCTGCTACGACCCGTGCCTGTCCTGCTCGACGCACGCCCTCGGCCAGATGGCGCTGAAGATCCAGCTCCTGGCCCCGGACGGGAAGGTCCTGGGCGAGCTGGCCCGGTGACCGGTGCCGGCGCGTCCCCCGGCATCCCGCCCGAAACGTCGCCGCCTGAAGCGGCGGGGCCAGCGGCCGCACCGTCCGGACCCCCGGACGGCCCGGTCATGGTCGTGGGCTACGGCAACTCGCTCCGGTCCGACGACGGTGTGGGACCGGCGGTGGCCGCGCGGCTGGCCGGCGATCCGCGGCTGGCCGGCGTGATCATCCGGAGCGAGCACCAGCTGACGCCGGAGCTCGCGGCGGACGCCAGCCAGGCCTCACTCCTCGTCCTCGTGGACGCGGGAACCGACGAGGCGCCGGGAGAGGTGTCGGTCCGTCGCCTGGAGCCGTCGCCCGTCGAAGGCGGGACGGCATGGACGCACCACCTCGATCCGTCTGCGCTCGTGGGGCTCGCTCGGGAGCTCTGGGGCTCCGCGCCGCCGGTGGTCCTGGTCAGCATCGGCCCGGCCTCGCTCGAGGTGGGGGAGAGCCTGTCGGAGATCGTGGCGCCAGCCGTGGCACGCGCCGCCGATCTCGTCGCAACCGTGGTGGAGGCACATCGCCGTGCATGAAGTCGGTCTCGTCGCCGAGCTGGTGGACGCCGCCGTGGAGCGTTCCAGCGGCCGCCCGGTGGCCGTCGTGCGGGTCCGGCGGGCCACCACGATCCCTGACGACGTGCTGCGCCAGGCCTTCGAGATGCTGGTCCCGGGAACCCCGCTGGAGGGTGCCGCGCTCGAGGTCCAGACCTTCGACGTCCGGCTCTCCTGCCCTTGTGGCTTCGACGGCGCCCTCGAGCACGACGACGTGATCGGCCCGTCGCAGGCCGTGTGCCCGGGCTGCAGCGAGCTGCGTGGCATTCCGCCCACCGCCGAGCTGGAGCTGGTGGAGGTCGGGTTCCAGGCCTCTCCCTGAGACCGGGGAGGTTCCGCCCGGCCCTAGGTTACGTTCGCCCTATTGCGGCGGCGTGCGCCACGGCCCAGGATCAGGGCATGGGACGGCCGCCCGGCCGTCGAACCGGATGAGTGGGTGAGATGCAGCACTCCACGCACGTCTCGGTCCATGCCCGCCCCGACGGCAAGATCGCCGCGGAGCGCCCGCACCGCCACGGCCAGTTCTGGGAGCCGGAGCCCACCAGCCCGCAGCGGCAGATCGTGAAGCACGCGACTGCGCGCAAGCGCCGCCAGCACGACCGCATCGAGACCGACGACATCGAGTGATGGATCCGGGCGGCGATCCGCCGTCCGCGACCCGCCCCCGGCCCCGGCCCCGGTGTCACCACGCACCGGAACGTTGCGACTGGAGCGTGCAACGGGGGTCTGCGCAGCGAATAATGGCGCCGTCGTCCCGGTCCGGTCCGCCGGACCGGTGGCGATCGCCCGGGGGCCGGCGATCGCGATCGATCGACGCATGGATGTGCCCCCAAGCGCCGCTCGCGCGGTCCCGGCCCCGGCTGGGCCCTCTTCCCTGACGCCCATTCCCGGTGCCGTCTCGCGTGGTGGTACCACCGGGTGACCAAGAGTACGTCTTGGCGTCACCACCCCTCACACCGACACTCCTGTCATCAGCGAGCCGGACCGCACCGCAGTGCCCTCATCGGACGTCCCGGCTCCGGAGACAGAGGCACGACCACATGGCGTCAATGGCAATCAACGATCTGGGACCCATGCTCACGGCGAGCGAAGTGGCCGAGATGCTCCACCTCCACGTGAATACCGTCAAGCGCCTCGGCGATCGCGGCGAGCTGCCCTTCTACCGGGTCTGCAAGCGCGGCGACCGCCGGTTCCGTCTCGACGACGTGATGGCCTTCCTGGCGCGCAACCGCTGATCGGGCACCCCGGGCGCACCCGGACTCGTCCCGGGACCGCGGTCCGCGAACCGGCGCTCCGTGCCGACGCCCCAGTCCTAGCCCTCGAGCGCACCCTCGAACAGGCGTAGCGCCTCCTCGATCTCCGGCACGCTGACGTCCAGCGGCGGGATCCAGCGGATCACCTGGTGGTGGATCCCGCAGGAGAGAAGGAGCAGCCCTGCCTCTGCGGCCCGCGCGGTCACGGCTTCCGCGGTGGCGCCGTCGGGCTCGCGCGTGGCGCGGTCCTTCACGAACTCCACGCCGATCATGAGCCCCGGCCCGCGCACGTCGCCGATGGTTGGATGGTCCGCCATCAACTCCCGCAGGCCGCTGGTCAACTCCGCGCCGCGCAAGCGGGCGTTGGTCACGAGGTTCTCGTCGCGGATCGTCTCGAGCACCGCGATGCCGGCGGCACAGGCCACGGGATTGCCGCCATACGTCGTGCCGTGCGCCCCGCGTCCCCAGCGCACCTGGACGTCCCTGCTGGCCACGATCGCGGACAGCGGCAGGCCGTTGGCGATGGCCTTGGCCACGCACACCACATCCGGGACGATCCCGGCGTGCTCGAAGGCCCACATCTCGCCGGTGCGGCCAAAGCCGGACTGGATCTCGTCGGCGATGAGCAGGATCCCGTGCTGGTCGCAGACGGCGCGCAGGGCCTGGAGGAAGGCCGCCGGGGCCGGGTAGTAGCCGCCCTCGCCCTGGACGGGCTCGATGAGGATGGCGGCCACCTGTGAGGGGGCGACGGTGGTCGCGAAGAGGTCGTCGAGGTGCGAGAGGCAGGCCTCGGTGGCGGCCGCGTCGTCGTCGTGGAAACCGCGGTAGGCGGCCGGGTAGGGGAGCTGGTAGATCGACGGCAGGAGCGGCTCGTAGCCCAGCCGGTAGTTGAGCGACGAGCTGGTGACGCTGGTGGCCCCGATCGTCCTGCCGTGGAACGCGCCCCGGAACGCGAGGATCGCCGGGCGGCCGGTCACGCGGCGCGCGAGCTTGATGGCGCCGTCGATGGCCTCGGAGCCGGAGTTGAGAAACAGGACGGTGTCCAGCGGGTCGGGGAACGTGTCCGCGAGCATCCGGGCCAGGCGGACGGTCGATTCCGCAAACCCGATGGCGTGGACGGGGCCCATGAGCCGGTCCACCTGGGTGTGGATCGCCGCGGTCACGCGCGGGTGCGCGTGCCCCAGTGCCGTGACGGCGATGCCGTTGGCGAAGTCGAGGTAGGCGCGGCCGCTCGTGTCGTACAGGCGGTGGCCGATCCCGTGGGACCAGCTGCGATCCATATACCGGCCCAGGACCGGCGACATGTTGGGCCCGGCGAGGGCAGCGAGGTCGAGGGCGCCGGAGGCGTCGTTGGTAGCCATCAGCCGAGTATAGGGAGCGCGTCGTCCCGGAACCGGTCCCCGGCCGACAACGGGCCGGGGGTAGGATTCATGGACCACCCCGGACCCTTGTCGAGGCCCTCACCGTGATCGACTTCACCCTCACCGACGAGAACCGGCTCGTCCGCGACACCGCCCGCGCCTTCGTCGAGGCAGAGATCCTGCCCAACATCCGGGAGTGGGACGCCGGCGGCGAGGCCCATCCCGAGATCTTCGCGAAGATGGGCGAACTGGGCTTCCTGGGCGCGCCGATCCCGGAGCGGTACGGCGGTCTGGGCATGGACTACATCAGCTTCGCGCTGCTGTGCGAGGAGTTCGAGCGGGCCGACACGGCCTTCCGGGTGATCCAGAGCGTCCACGTGGGCCTCAACAGCCTCACGCTGCTCCAGTGGGGGACGGAGGAGCAGCGGCAGCGCTGGCTGGTGCCGCAGGCCAGGGGGGAGAAGCTGGCGACGTTCGGGCTGACCGAGCCCGGGGCGGGGACGGACGCGGGCAACCTGCAGACCACCGCGCGACGCGATGGCGACTCCTACCTCCTCAACGGGCACAAGATCTGGATTTCGCTAGCCGATCTCGCGGACCACTTCCTCGTGTTCGCCACGGTGGACCGCGCGAAGCGCCACAAGGGCATCACCGCGTTCATCGTGGAGCGGGGAATGCCCGGGCTGACCACCGGGACCCTCCACGGCAAGCTGGGGATCCGCGCCGGCAACACCGGCCTCATCGACTTCGAGGACGTCCGCGTGCCGGTCGAGAACCGGATCGGCGAGGAGGGCGAGGGCTTCCTCGTCGCGATGAGCGCCATCGACCAGGGGCGCTACACGGTGGCGGCGGGCGCCGTCGGCCTCGCCCAGGCGTGCCTCGACGCGTCGGTCAAGTATGCCCACGAGCGCGAGACCTTCGGCCAGGAGATCGGCCAGCACCAGCTCGTCAAGCAGATGATCGCCAACATGGCCAAGGGCACCGAGATCGGCCGGCTCCTCGTGTGGCAGGCGGGCTGGCTCAAGAACCAGGGCCTGCGCAACACCCGCGAGACGTCGCTGGCGAAGTGGCACGCGACGGAGCACTCGGTCCAGGCGGCGCTGGATGCGATCCAGATCCACGGCGCCAACGGCTACTCCAACGAGTTCCCCGTGGAGCGCTACCTGCGGAACTCCAAGGCCGCCGTGATCTACGAGGGGACGAGCCAGCTGCACACCCTGATCCAGGCCGACTACGCGCTGGGCTACCGCGAGGATCGGCCGCTGCGCTGTGAGCCGTGGCCAGCCGATGGGTTCTCGCGGCCGGGGTGAGGTGGGCGCCGGGCAGCGGCCGGTTCCTGCTCAGCTCGCCAGCTGCACGACCTCGTCGGTCATCCGCCGGGCGATCCCGGCCACGATCCTCAGCAGCGTCGTCAGGAAGACGGTGGTCGTCGCGGGGTCCTCCGCCGCCAGGGCCTCGAACGCCTCGCGGCACAGGACGTACGCCTCGACCTCGGTGTCCGCGTAGACGTCGGCGGTCCGCTCCTCGCGGCCGAGGAATGCCAGCTCGCCGACCATGTCCCCGGCGTCGAGGGTGGCCAGGCGGCGGGAGTCCCCCGATCCCACCGGAACCCAGACGGACAGCCGGCCACCGGTGACGAGGAACAGCTCCTCGGCCGGCTCGCCGTGGCGGACCAGCGCGTCGCCCGGGCGGAAGTCCCTGCGCTCCAGGGCGGACCGGAGCCGCTCGATCGCGTCCGCGTCCAGGCCGCGCATGGCCGGGTGCTGGACGAGTGGCACGAACCGCCGCTCCGGACGGACATCTGCCGACGCCTCGCCGCGGCTGAGCACGACGTCCTCGGCCCACTCGAGGGCCAGGTCCAGCTCGGCGAACCGGCGGGGAGGTGCGAGGCGGCGTGCAGACAGGGCCTCGTCCACGCGGTCGAGCACCGTCTCGTGCCCGCCAACGGCGCTCCAGGCCACGGCAGCGCCCCGCATCCCGAGGCCGGCCACGAGGTCCGCGAGCAACGCCGTCACCGCCGGGTCGATCCGCGTGGCGCGCCGCAGATCGATCGCCACCGCGGCCGGCCGGCCGTCACCCGCGACCGCCTCGCGGGCCAGCGTCTCCACGGCCACGAACCCGATCGAGCCCTGGAGCTCGAGCACCATCGAGCGCCCGGCCTCGACCGCGAGCCTCTCGCGCTCGGGCATGCTCCTGCCGCGCTTGGACGGACGCCGCGCCACGGAGGTGCTGGTACGCACGGCCCCGATCGGGCGTACGCCCCGCACGAGGTGGAGATCGAGATCGCGGGCGAGGTCGCGGCAGACGGCGACCCCGCGCACGCTGTTGCCACGCCCGTCCAGCCGAGGCGACCACACGCCGATCCCCAGCTGCCCCGGCAGCACCGCGATGATCCCGCCCGACACGCCGCTCTTGGCCGGCAGGCCGACCTCGAACAGCCACTCGCCGGCCCCGTCGTACATGCCGCAGGTGGCCATCACGCTCAGGACGTCGCGAACCGTGTCCTCGCTCGCGGCCACGGCGGCGGTGAGAGGGTGCAGGCCTCCTGCCGCCAGCGTCGCCGCGATCAGCGCGAGATCGCGCGCATCGACGCTCACGGCGCACAGCCGGAAGTAGGTGTCGAGCACCGCCTCGGGGTCGGCGTCAATGGCACCGGTCCCACGGAGCAGGTTGGCGATCGCCCGGTTGCGGTGCCCCGTGTCCCGTTCGGAGCGGTAGACGGCTTCGTCCACGTCGAGCCGGCGGCCGGCGAAGCGCCCGAACGACGCGAGGAGGTGGTCAATCCGACCCGGCTCGCCGGCGGCTCGCGCCGGTGGCACCATGCCGACCGCCGTGATGGCCCCGGCATTGACCATCGGGTTGAGCGGCATACCGGTCGCAGGTGCCAGCGAGATGGCGTTGAACGCGTCGCCCGTGGGCTCGACGCCGATCCTCTCGCGCACGGCCGCCGCGCCGTGCAGGTCCAGGATGGTCGCGTAGGTCAGCGGCTTGGCCATCGACTGGATGGTGAACGGCGTCCGCGTGTCGCCCATCTCGTAGACCGCGCCGTCCACGGTGGCGATGACGATGCCGAAGGCCTCGGGGTCGACGGTGGCGAGCTCCGGGATGTAGGTGGCGACCGCGCCGTCGCGGTTCACCAGGTGACGAGCATGCGCCCTGCGCAGGAACGAGAGGACCGGGGACTCTGCGTCGGGCGGGAGCTCGTCGAGCAGGCGAGGGGCGGCGTCGGCGGGGACATGGGACGTGGGTCTCCACGCATGCACGGGCGAGCCCTCCTCCTTGTGGGCGGGCCGGGCCCAGGACCGGAGAGCCGGCCGCCCTGGCCCGTGACGCTAGGGGCCCGCCGGGGGGACCGCAAGGGGTTCGGGGGCGTCGTGCCGAAGGAGAAGCGAAGCGCCACCGCGGCGCAACGCTCGACGGTGGCGCTTCGGTGTCGGCGCCTCGCGGGCGCCCGGACCGGGCTCCGCGCGGACGCCCGGCGGGGCCGTCAGGGGATTTGGGACGGCCCCGAAGCCGGGGCCAGCGAATCGTGCCGGGCGGAGGATTCGCGCGGCACCCGACTGGGGCGCCCCCTCGCCGTGACGATTAGCACCACGGCGGCCACGATGACGACGGAGGCGACCACGGTCCGGATCGTGAGCGGCTCGCCCAGGATCAGCCAGCCGAGGAACACGGCCACCACCGGGTTGACGTAGGCATAGGTCGCGATCCGGCCGATCGGCGCCACGGTGAGCAGCCATGCGTAGGTGGGGTACGCGACGAGGCCGCCGATGACGATCAGGTACGTGACGCCGAACCAGCTGGTCGACGAGATGGCCGAGGGATCCACGGTTGCCAGGTCTCCCGTGACGATCGCGACGACGAGAAAGGCGATCCCGGCGGTGAGCATCTGCACGCCGGTCGAGAACAGCGCCGGTGCCGGCAGCACCGCGCGCTTCATGGCGTACAGCGTCCCGAGCGACCAGAGCATCGGCGAGATCATCAGCGCCAGCAGGCCAGCAGGATCCAGCTCGTTGACGCCACCCGTGGGCCACGCGAGGATCGCCACGCCGACAATGCCGACTCCGATGCCCACGGCGGCGAGCGGCGGCACACGATCGCCGAACAGCACCCGGCCGAAGACCGCCAGCCACATCGGCACGAGGCCGATCAGGAGGGCGGCGATCCCGGACGGGATCGTCTGTTCGCCCCACGCCACGAGGCCCGTCCCGCCGAGGAGCAGCAGGGCGCCGACGATGGAGGCGTCCCGGAGTTCGACGAGGGTGGGCCTGGCGATGGCGCCACGGGCGTGAATGAGTACTCCCGCGCAGAGCAGGAGGCCGGCCGGGACGAAGCGGAAGAAGCCCATCACGGATGGCGGCAGCGTGTCGATCGCCAGCTTCATGCCGAGGTAGGTGGAGCCCCAGACGAAGTACAGGAGCACGATTCCGGACCAGACGGCGAGAGGACTGGCGCTGGACCGCATTGCTGGGGGCTGCTCCTGTATCGAGGGGAAGCGCGAGTGTAGCCGGGCACGGTTGGTTTGGGCTAGTCCGCTAGGCCAAGCTGCGGCCGTCCCCACGGCGTTGCGATCCGGTCTACGCCGCCGACTCGATCGCCGTCGGGCGGCAGACCCTGCAAGGGCGGTAGCCCATGGCTCCGGCCTCGCGCAGCGAGCGGAAGGCAACTCGATACCGGTCCTGGGTCCGACGCGCGTGGCGGCAGGTTGGCCAGCACACGATGCGGGTCGTCGTGGAGCCCGAAAGCCGCTCACCGCGTCGGGCGGCATCCTCGAGCTCGATGGGGTCCAGGCCCTCGGCGGCGAGAATCGTCCGCTTGTTGCCCGGACCGCCAAGGCTGTACTGGCCGATGGTGCCGTCGGTGCGGACGACGCGGTGGCAGGGGACGATGAGCGGCACCGGGTTGTGCCCGAGAGCCGTGCCCACGGCCCGGACCGCCTTCGGCCGACCGATCTCCGCCGCGATCCAGCCATACGGCCGGACCTCGCCGCGCGGGATCTCCAGCGCCTTGGTCCAGACCGCGACCTCGAACTCGGTGCGGCCGCGGAGGTCCAGGGGGATCCGCACGCGGCGCTCCCCGGCGAGGCGGCGCGCGATCGCGTCCGCCAGCTGGGGAGGGAGGGCGTCGGCCGGGATCGTGCGGCGGCCGGAGCGGGCCTCGTGGCGGGCTCGCGATCCGTCGCCGTCGGGACCGAGGTCCACCTCGGCCACGCCGCGCCCGTTCCAGGCGATGAACAGGGTGCCGATCGGGGAGGGGTAGGGTGCCATCCGGTCCACGAGCCCGACTTCGACGAGCACGTCGTCGGCGAGGCCGGCGGGGGCCGGGGTGGCCAGGGCGGAAAGCGATCCGGCGGCGCCGTTGCCGGGCACCGGGTCGGAGCCGTGGGAGGGGTGCGTCGTGCGGGTCGTGCGGGTCATGGTGTCAGCTCCTCCAGCTCGGTGGCGGTCATCGCGGCGCGCAGCAGCGCCAGCCCCCGGTGGACCTGGGCCTTGAGCGTGCCCTCGGGGCGCCCGAGGACCGCCGCGATCTCGGCGTAGGAGAGGTCGTCGACATGGCGGAGGACGACCGGGGCGCGGTACCGCTCCGGGAGTGCGGCCAGCCGCGCGGCGAGGCGCTCGCGGTCTGCCGTCCGCACCGCCGTTCCCGCGGGGTCCGAGGCGGCGCCCGCCGCTGGCTCGCGCCCCGCCTCGACAAGCGCGTCAAGCGGTGTCGTGGGGGCGTGCCGCGACCGTGCCCGGTTTCGGCACAGGTTGAGGACGATCGTGGTGAGCCACGGACGGATCCGCAGGTTCCGGATGCGCTCGGTGTCGTACGTGGCGAGCGCCCGGTAGGCGCGGACGAGCGCGTCCTGGGTGATCTCCTCGGCGTCGTGGGGATTGCCGGTCATCCGGTGGGCGATCGCATGGCACCGGTCCACGTGGGCATGGACCAGGCTCTCGAACGTCCCGTCGAGATCCCGGGAGAGGCGGTGAGCGAGCTCGGTGTCGTCCATCACCTTCCTGAACCCGGTTCGATGCGTCCCGGTTGCACGCGGCGCGCCGGATCGTGGCGGCGGCCGGATGCTAGCACCCGAGACGCCACCGGATCACGGTCGCAGGTGCGCCGGTTGCCGCCGAATCCGGCGTGCCACAATGCGGACATGCTGCTCGACGATCGCTTCGACGACCTGGTCGCCAGCCTCGGCGGCTTCCATCGCACCTGGTACATCGTCACGGGCCTCGAGCTGGGCCTGTTCGCACGGCTGCGCGAGGCCGGATCCGGCGGGATGACCGCGGTCGAGCTGGCCCGACGGACCGGCACGGAGCCCGCCCTGATCGGACGCTGGGCCTGGGGTGCCGGGGCGCACGACCTCATCGAGCTCGCGGACGACCGGCTCCGGATGCCCGAGGACGTGGCGGGCATCCTGCTCGACGCGAACCGGCCCGAGTATCTCGGCGGCCAGTTCCTCCACGCGGCCATCGGCAGCCTCGACTTCGGTGACCTCACCGAGGTCCTCCGGACGGGCATCCCCAGGCGGTCCCGGCCCGATCGCTACCGGCAGGCCATCGAGCGGCTGACCATCCAGGACATCGCCGTGTTCTTCCAGGAGGTGCTGCCGGCGGCTCCGCAGCTCGTGATCGACCTGCAGCCCGGCTCCCGTATCCTCGACATCCATTGCGGTGGCGGTCGCTGGCTGATCGCGATGGCCCGCCGCTTCCCGGGAACGACGCTCACCGGGATCGAGTTCGAGCCTGACTCCGTGGCCCGGGCACGAGCGGCCGTCGATGCGGCGGTGCTGGCCGACCGGGTCACCATCGAGCAGGGCGACGTCACCGCCGTGGGTCACGATGGCGAGGCGACGCTGGCCTACTTCCAGTACGCCCTCCACCAGCTCCCGGAGCCCATCGGGGCGATCCGCTCCGCTTGGTCCGCGCTCAAGCCGGGTGGCTGGCTGGTCGCCCTCGACTGGTACCTGCCGACGGATCCAGAGGAGCTCCGGACCCGCCACAGCGAGCTGCTCGCGGGCACCCAGCTGGACGAGCTCCTCGGCGGCACGCGGCTGGTCACGCGTTCCGAGGCGCTGGGCTGGTTCGCGGATGCCGCCGTGGCCACCCCGGAGCTCATCGACCTGCCCTCGGGTGCCACCGCGATCGTCGCGCGCCGGTAGCGCCGCCGCATCCCGGGATCAGGCGCCCGGTCGCCCCGCGGCGCAGGCGGGGCAGAGTCCCCGGAACACGACCTGCGCCTCGTCCACGACGGCGCCGGGAAGGGCGGCCTCCAGGCAGGGACGACTGCCCGTCGCGCACGGCACGTCCACGATGGCGCCGCACGCACGACACACCAGGTGGTGGTGCCAGTCGCCGGCCAGCTCGAACCGGGCCGTCCCGGGGCCGGCGTCGGCAACCAGCAGGACGCCGGCGTCGGCCATCGCCCCCAGCGCGTGGTACAGGCTTGCCCGGGGGAGCGGGCCGCCGGCCTCCATGAGCGCCGAGGCCACCTCGTCCGCCGTCGGGTGCCCACCCAGGGCTGCCAGCGCATCGAGGATGGCGACGCGCCGGCTCGTCACCCGCAGCCCGGCGGCGCGCAGCCGACCGGGAGCGTCGGTCACCGGGCCTGGACGCGGAGCATCCAGGCGTGCTTGGCGAGGCCACCCGCGATCTCGAGGAGCAGGCCCTGGGTCACCAGGTCGTCGTCGATGGCGCCGGCGCGCTGCTCGATCCGCGCGGCAATCTCCGTGAGGCGGTCCCGCATGACCGTCACGGCATCCACGTCGCGCTGCCAGCCCTCGCCGGCTCCGGGGAGCGGCGACGTCGCGGCGAGCGTCGCGAGGCGGCCGTCGGGAGCGACGTCGAGGGTCGCCATGCGCTCGGCCACGTCGTCGTACCAGAGGCGGACCTGGTCCGTGATCTCGTCGAGCTGGAGATGCACGCCCCGGAAGTCCTGGCCCGTGACGTTCCAGTGGTAGTGCTTGGCCTGCAGGGACAGGTCGATCAGCTCGACCAGGCTCTCCTGGAGAGCGGCGGCGTGGCGGGTTGTGGTGGCGGCAAGGGTCATCGGACGACTCCTATCGGGTGGCAGGGGGATCTGGGGCTCGCCTGAATTGTACCTCACATTGGATTGTGTCCAATGTGAGGGATCGGGCTTCCGGTTCGAGTGCGGGGGCGCGGTATCGTGGTCCCGTGATCCGCCACACGGCCGTCGACGACGCCACGATGCGCGCCATGGAGCGCCACGAGACCCGGGCCCACGCCATTCCCGGCCGGGAGGTGCGGGACCTCGGCCATGCGGTGGTCCTCCACGACTCTCGGGACGCGGACCCGTTCTGGAACCGGATGGCGAGCGTCCGATGGCCCGACGACCAGGCGGGCTTCGACCGCCGCCTGACCGAGTCACTGGCGCTGTTCGCCGTCCTGGGCCGGCGGCCGCACGTCTGGCCGTCTCCGGCGCACTCCCAGCCGGTCGACCTCGCAGCGCGTCTCGAGGCGCATGGGTTCCGGGCCTTCGGCGCTGGCCACGTGATGGTGCTCGACGACCCGGCCGGGAGCCCGCCCGTCCGGGCCGGCGAGCAGGGGCACGGCGTCACCCTCCACGCGATCCGGACCCCGTCGGACGCCGGGGCAACCGACTGCGATGAGCTGGGCCTGGTCCTCGCCGAGTCGTTCGGGGCGCTCCCGGGTCGTGCCCAGCTGCTGGCCGCTGACCTGCGGCTTACCCTGGACGACCCGCGGGTCGTGCTTGTGCTGGTGCGGGTGGACGGCGAACCCGCTGCCTCGGCGAAGGCGACGACGTTCGACGGGT
Organism: uncultured Chloroflexia bacterium; assembly: GCA_963754485.1. Classification (GTDB taxonomy): domain Bacteria; phylum Chloroflexota; class Limnocylindria; order Limnocylindrales; family CSP1-4; genus CAIXZV01. Next base: position 70,926 of record CAVWFY010000017.1, read on the forward strand.
TCACCTACCTCTCGTCGATCGGGACGCGCGACGCGTTCCGTGGGCGCGGACTCGCCGGTCTGGCGACCCGCCACGCGATGGCGGCCGCGGGGGCCGGCGAGGTGGGCCGCACGTACCTCGGCGTCTTCTCGGACAACGCGCCCGCCCTGCAGCTGTACACGCGCCTGGGGTTCGCGTCCGTGGGCGAGTCGCCGGACATGCTGCTCGGATGACACTCTGGGCGCGACTCACCTGGCAGGCGAAGGACCCGGCCGCTACAGCGGGCGAGCTGTCACGTCGCCTGTCCGTCGCGGTCGTGCTGGGCGGCCTCGTGCCGGGTGCGCGTCGGCTGGGCCTGGGCAACGCCGAGCTGGAGGTCCGTCCGTGGATCCGGGAGGGTCCGGGCGACGACCCGCGCGCCGCAGGCCGCCTCGTGCTGGAGCCGGTACCCAACGGCGAGGAGCCGCCGCGGACGGCCACCGGAGCGGAGCCGCTGGAGCTGGTCGGCCTCGGGTGGTGCACGGTTGAGCTCGAGCGGGCGGAGTTGGAGCTGGATCCGTGGCTGGGACCGCGCCCCTCGCGCCCATCGCCGGGCGTCGAGCTCGACCGGGACGGGTTCCTCGCGGACGAGCACCTTGGCGCCCGCGTGCTCCTGCGCGAGGGGGCCGGGTTGCCCGGCGAGTGGATGGTGCTGCTCGAGCCGTCCACTGAGGGACGCACCGCGGCCTCGCTCGCCCGGGATGGCGAGGGACCCTGTGCGCTGTACCTGCGGCCAGCCGCGGGCCTGGACGCCTGGCTCGATGCGGCCCGCGAGGGCGGCGTCACCGCCAGCAGTCAGCGCGACGGACCATTCGGCGTCCAGGTGCTCCTCGCCGGGAGCCCCGCCGGGCCGCACGTCATCGTCACGGAGGGCCGGACGCCGGTGTCCGAAGCCGCGCAGGCGGGTACCATCTCGGAATGAACGATGCCGCAGCTGTCACGGTCAGAGCCGCCACGGCCGACGATGCCGAGCGGTTCGCGTCACTCCTCACGGACGAGGGTTACCCCGCGGGTGCCTCGGACCTCGCCGCCCGGATCGGCCGCTTCTCCACGGCGGAGTCGCGGGTCCTCGCCGCGGAGGCGTCGGGGGAGGTCATCGGCTTCGTCGCCTTCCACGTCCTGCCCCGGTTCGAGACGGACGAGCTGTTTGCCCGCATCGTCGCCCTGGTCGTGGACCCTGGGGTCCGCGCCCGCGGCATCGGCCGCCAGCTGATGGTCGAGGCTGAGCGCATCGCCGCCGAGGAGGGCGCCGCATTCCTGGAGGTCACGGCCGGGCACCATCGCCCCGATGCCCGCAAGCTGTTCGAGTCGCTGGGCTACGACGCCGGCCTCGCCGCCTACCTCCGCAAGCGCCCCTGACCGGCCCCCGTCGCCTCGCCAGGGTCCCGGACGTCCCCCGATGACCTTTCCCAGGCTGCGGCTCCGCGACGAGGTCGCCTCGCTGCTGGACCTGCCGTGGGAACAGTCGCTCGCCCGGTGGGACCCTGTCGGCCACCGCTTCCGCGAGCTGCCCGTAGGCCCGTCGCGCCACCTCGTGCGGTTCCTCGTCTCGGACGGGCTCGTCTACGCGCTCAAGGAGCTTCCCGCGGTCGTCGCCGAGCGCGAGTTCACGGTGCTGCGACATCTCGAGGAGGCGGGCTTGCCCGCCGTTCGCGCCGTGGGGCTCGCGGAGCGGCCGGAGCGCGGCGACGCCATCCTGGTCACGGAGTACCTGCGCCATTCGATGCAGTACCGGCGGTTGCTCATGCGGCTGCGGGACGCAGGCGCCGCCTACCGCGATGGGCTCCTGGACGCGATGGCGCTGCTGCTGGTGGACCTCCACCGCGGCGGGGTCTACTGGGGCGACTGCTCGCTCGCCAACACGCTGTTCCGCCGCGACGGCGACCGGATCCAGGCCTATCTCGTGGACGCGGAGACCAGCGAGGTCCACCCCGGCCTCTCGGACGGGCAGCGCCGGTTCGACCTCGACATCCTCGTCGAGAACGTCGCGTTCGGTCTCGCGGACCTCGCTGCCTACCTGGGCCGGCCCGAGGAGGCGGACGCCGCGATCGAATCGGCCGAGTCCGTCCGGGTGCGCTACGACGCGGTCTGGCACGAGCTCTATGGCCAGCCGGACCTGATCCCGGGCGACCGGCGGGCGATCAGGTCGCGCCTGCGACGCCTCAACGACCTCGGGTTCTCGGTCGACCTCGAGGTGGACCCCATCGGCGCCGCGGGGACCGTCCGCCTGCGCACGCTGGTGACCACGCGCCGGTATCACGCGAATGAGCTGGAGCGTCGCACCCGCCTGCGAACGCTGGAGGGCCAGGCCCGCATCCTGCTCAACGACCTCGCCGAGTACCACGCCTGGCTGGAGTTCTACGAGCGCCGGCCGGTGGACGCCGACGAGGCCGCCGATCGCTGGCTGCGCGAGGTCTACCGTCCCACGCAGGCGCGGATCGTCGCCTTCGTCGGCCCGGACCGGGACCTCGTCCAGACCTACTGCGACATCCTGGAGCACAAGTGGCTCCTGTCGGAGCGTGCCGGCCGCGACGTGGGCCTGGGCATGGCGATCGAGGGCTACGTGGCCGATGGGGCACCCGCCCCGGAGAAGCCGGCGGCCCCGGGCGACTCGGTCCTGGATGCGCTGGACGTGGAGTCCGACGACCCCGAGTACGACGGGGCCGCCAGCTGACCCTTGACACCTGTCTGGGTCGGATCACGATGGAGGCATCGAGCTGAACCGCAGGGAGCCGCGATGAAGATCCAGCTACCGTGGGGTCACGACGCTGAGTCGCATGCCGAGCCAGGCAGGCCGCACGCCTTCGTCGAGATCAACGATCCGGGCCTCGCGGCCATGGCCTCGGGCGGCGGCAGCCGGAGCACCGGAGGGTTCGGGATGGTCACCTCGGTGGCTGTGACGGACAACTACATCCGCAAGTCCCGCTGCGGCCTGGCCGGGTGCGGCAGGGAGCGCCCGGACCCGATCCACGCGGCTCCGGAAGACTGAGCGTCCAGTTGCGGATCCCGGCGTGGGCGTTCAGGCGTCCTGCCAGCGCTCCCGGAAGACGACCTCGTCCAGTGGCCGGCGCCCGCCGGCCCGGTTGGGTGCGGTGAGCCTGGCGGGGTCGGCGGGGTAGCCGAACGAGAGGATGTACTCGCACCACATCCCGTCGGGATAGCCCAGCAGTTCTCTCGCCATCGCCTGCTCGTACACGGTCGCCGGGCAGCTGCCGATGCCGAGCTCCCAGGCGACGAGCATCATCTGGGCCGCCGCTCCGCCCACGTCCCAGACGACGCTGAGAGGCTGGTCGGGGCCAAGGGGGTCGGGCGTCACCAGGGCCACGCCTGCCGCGGCGCCCGCCACGTGCCCCGCATACGGGCCGACCTTCGAGAGCGCCTCGAGATGCTCACGGTCCTCCACGACGACGAACGCCCAGCGCTGCTGGTTCTTGGAGCTGTGCGCCCGGGTCCCGGACCGGACGATGCGCTCGAGGTCGACCGGCTCGATGGGCCGGGCGGCGAACTTCCGGATCGCGCGCTTGGTGCGGACGGCGTCCCAGACGTTCATCGGTGACTCCTCGCGGCAGGCGGCCCGGGTGGCGGGCTCAGGGAGTGGAGGCGGGCGCGACGGGATCGGGTGCGCGGGTCTCGTGGCGACGGACGAGCCGTGTGAGCGACCGGAGCCCGCCAGGTTCCTCGTCCAGCGTCGTCAGGCGTTCGGGATCTGGCAGGCGGACGGCATCGACGGCAGCGGCGGTTGCGGCCGCATCGTCCGGTGACAGCGGGCCGCCCAGGCTGGTCGCCAGGAACCGGCCGATCGCGGCCCGGTAGGCAGGGAACTCGAAGAGCCACGAGTGTCGGCCGCCCGGAACGACGATCGTCTCGGTCACGGCACGGGGTTGCGCGGCACGACGGGCGGCGGCGAGTCGATGGAAGTCGGTCAGCGGGACGACGCCGTCGTCGGACCCGTGCGCGAGCAGCACGGGCACCGTGATGTCCCGTGCGGCCCGGGTCGCACTCACGGACGCGATCGTGTGTCCTCGCGGGCGCAGGTAGACGAGGGTGGTGAGCCAGGCGAGAGGCCACGCGACGGGGCCCGGGATTGGCAAGTTGGCGAGGCGGAACGTCTGGCGGGTGAGACGGGCCGGATCGGCTGGCGTCGCGACCGCGATGACCGCCGCGACGTCGGGGTTCCCGGCCGTGGCGACGAGGGAGCCGGCGGCGCCCATCGAGTGGCCCAGGAGTGCCACGCGGGAGACATCCCGCCGCGCAAGCAGCCAGGCAACCCCCGCCCGGGCGTCCGCCGCGAACTCGCCGACCGACAGGGGAAGCACCTCCGGGCCGTTGGTGCCGTGGCCGCGGACGTCGATCGTCAGCACGTGGTACCCGATGGCGTGGAGGACCTGGGCGTGCGGCAGCGTCCGGTCGCGCGCGGATTCCCAGCCGTGGACCAGCACAACGCCAGGAGCGTGCGCCCGGCCTGCCGCGATGTACCAGCCGGGCAGCCGCAGGCCGCCCGAAGTGGGAACCTCGACATCCTCCCAGGCGAGCCCGACCGACGCAGGCGTGGCGGTAGGGGGATGCCGTCGCGGATATCCGGCACGGACCCGGTAGACGATGGCGAACCGGTATGCCATGGCGACCGGCACGGCGGCGATGGCGGCGGCGAGACCCGCGCGGCGGGCGTGGTCGGCGGGGGGCATGCGGGAATGGGACCCCGGCCGCACGGGTCTGTCAAGCGATCCCGCGCCGATCGCCTAGGCCGGACTTGCGGATGCGGGCGATACACTCGGTCGCGTGCCCCACAAGGACCCGCATTCCGTGCTCGGTGTCGAGCCCGGCGCCTCGCCCGACGAGATCAAGGCCGCCTGGCGAGCCCTCGCGCGTCGCCACCACCCGGACCTGACCGGAGACGATCCCGAACTCGCGCGGCGGGCCACCCGGCGCATGGCAGAGATCAACGCCGCCTATGCCGCGCTGACTCGCGCCGGCGAGACCATCGAGAGCCAGCGACGCCGTGCGGCCGAGGGCGCGGCAGCAAGTGACGGCGACGCTTCCGGTACGACCGCGGGCACGCAGCGCCGCGGCGGCCCACCTCCACCACCCAGGACCCGCCCGGTCACGGGTCGCGTGGACACCAGCGGCACCGTCCATCCTCGGAACCAGACCACGACGCCGCCCGGGCTTCGCCTGCCGCTCACCGGCCAGCCTCCCCTGCGCCACGGCCGCTCCACTCCGGAGTTGCGTGCCTCGCAGCCGTCAGGCCCGATGGAGCGGGACATGCTTCGCGGCCATGTCATCCCGGAGCCGCCGGAGCTCGATGACGCGCTGGAGACCGAGGTCACCTTCGGCAAGTTCCACGGCCACACCCTCGGCGAGATCGCGGCCTTCGAGCCGAGCTACATCGACTGGCTGGCCGGAACCGTGATGCGCGAACCCGGGATCGCCATGGCGGCACGGGTCATCGTGGCCGAGCTGGACCGGCGGGGGATCCGGCGAGTCCACCGGACGCAGCGCCCGGGCTGGCAGTCCAACCCGTACCGCTGACCGGGCGCCAGGAACTCGGGACACGCTCCCGGGCTTGGCCCCGGACGGCAACGCACCCCCGGATGGACGGACCGGGGGTGCGGGATGACGCCTGATCAGTGCAGCCGCCCACTCTCGTCCGGGCCTGTCGGCCGAGGTGCCCAGTTATTCGGCTCGTGATCGGGGCTCGGTACCCCCGTGCCGTCAGGCGTCCCCGGCGGTCAGGTCGTCCGGCCTTACGATCCGTGGCCGACGCCCCAGGTAGCTCCCGGATCGTCGCGGGTCGGCGCGTTTCGAACGCAGGACAAACGTACGCGCCGTATCCCAAAGACTCAATGGCCCGCGCGTCACGGTCGAGCGGGGGCGAAGGTCAGGCGCATTCGGGCACCGCCGGGACCAATTGGCACGCCAACGACGGGACGAATGGCCTGCTAGGGAAGTTGCCCTATCGCCGGTCACCCAGGGTCACCTACGGCCGGCCAGGCCTTCGTGGCGGCGTGATCAGCGTGCTCCCGGTACGCTCGGCCGCGATGCCTTCTCGACCCTCGAACCGTCGCCCGCTGTGGGCCCTCCTTCTCGCCGGCTCGCTGCTCCTCACCGCGTGCGGGCCGACGGCAACCGTCGCGACCTTCGACCCGACCGCACCGTGCCCCGCCGAGGGCCAGCAGCCGGGCGCCTACCCGGATCTGGAGGCCCTCCTCCCCGGCGAGCTCGACGGCGCGCCCCCCGACAGCGTGGACTCGGGCCGCAACTGCTCGGTGGACAAGCTGGGCACGCTCGCGGAGCGGGGCCTCGACGAAGTGAGGTTCGCCGGCGCGACCCGGAAGACTGGCGCGACGAGCGGCCTGACCGTGGCCGTGTTCCGGGGGGAGGGCCTGGACCCGGAGCTCATGCTCGAGTTCTACGAGGCCGGGGCCCTGGAGGCCCGCCGGACGGAGAAGGCCGTGACCTCCGACACCACCGTGGGCGGCAGACCGGCCAGGCGCCTCGATGTCCTGGGCTCGGACGGGACCGGCCAGACGGTGGTGGCCTGGCCGGGCGACGAACCGGGGACGGTCTGGGTCCTGCTGGCCGCGGATCTCGGTGACACGCGCGTGGCGGAGATCCTGGAGGCGCTCGGGAGCCGCTGAGCCCCGGAGCCGGTGCTAGAGTCGCGGCCATGAGCGACCGTCCCGACGCCTGGGGTGCACGCCGCAGCGCCTGGCGCATCGAACGCCTCGCGCCCTCGCTCGACAGGCTTCCCGAGCGCCGGGAGCAGTTCGTCACGCTCGGCGACATCCCGGTCGATGGCCTGTACGGGCCCTGGGATCTGGAGCAGGACCCGGACGGCGCTCCATCACCTCCTGCCGATCCGTACGACCACCCCGGCCCGGGCGGACCGACGGCCGTCGATCACCACGGCGATCCGCTCCGCGACCGCTCCGGACCCTACGCCGACGCGGACCTTCTGCGCGACCTCGGCATGCCCGGCGAGCCGCCCTTCACCCGCGGGGTCCACACCACCGGCTACCGCTCGCGCCCGTGGACGATGCGGATGTTCGCCGGCTTCGGCAGTGCCGAGGACACCAACGCCCGGTTCCGCCAGCTGCTCGACGCCGGTCAGACGGGCCTCTCCGTCGCCTACGACATGCCCACGCTGTACGGCTACGACACCGACGATGCCGAGGCCGAAGGCGAGTTCGGGACGTGCGGCGTCGCAGTCAGCAGCCTCGCGGACATGGAGGTGCTGCTCTCGGGCCTGCCGCTGGACCGTGTCAGCACGTCGATGACGATCAACGCGCCGGCGGCGCCGATCTGGGCCATGTACATCGTCGCGGCCGAGAAGGCCGGCGTGCCACGGGCCGGCCTCGAGGGGACGATCCAGAACGACATCCTCAAGGAGTACGTCGCCCAGAAGGAGTTCCTGTTCCCTCCGGACCCGTCGATGCGCCTGGTGGTCGACACGATCGAGTTCGGGACGCGCGAGATGCCACGCTGGAACACTGTCTCGATCAGCGGCTATCACATCCGCGAGGCGGGCTCGACGGCCGTCCAGGAGCTGGCATTCACCATCGCCGACGGGATGGCCTACGTCGAGGCGGCGCTCGAGCGCGGTCTCGCAGTCGACGACTTCGCGCCGCGGCTCTCGTTCTTCTTCAACAGCCACTCCGACTTCTTCGAGGAGATCGCCAAGTTCCGGGCGTCGCGCCGGATCTGGTGGAAGCTGATGCACGAGCGCTACCGGGCGGGGAACGAGCGCTCGACGTGGATGCGCTTCCACACGCAGACGGCGGGCGTGTCCCTGACGCCCCAGCAGCCGCTCAACAACCTGACGCGGGTCGCCACCCAGGCGCTGGCCGCCATCCTGGGCGGGACGCAGTCACTCCACACCGATGCCTACGACGAGGCGCTCGCCGTCCCCACGGCCGAGGCGGCGCTCCTGGCGCTGCGTCAGCAGCAGGTGATCTTCGAGGAGACGGGCGTCGCGTCCACGGTGGATCCGCTTGGCGGCTCGTGGTTCGTGGAGGCCCTGACGAACCGCGTGGAGCGCGAGGTCTGGCGGTACCTCGACGAGATCGATCGGCGGGGCGGGATGGTCAAGGCGATCGCCGACGGGTATCCGCAGCGCGAGATCGCGGACAGCGCCTACCGGTTCCAGCGCGAGTTCGAAGCGGGGGAGCGGGGGATCGTCGGCGTCAACCGCTACGTCAACGCCGAGCCGATCCGGGTGCCGGTGCTGACCGTGCCCGAGGGGTCGCGGGAGCGGCACCTGGCCCGCCTCGGGCGGACGCGGGCAGAGCGGGACAATGCCGCCGTCGGAGCGGCGCTCGAGGGCCTGCGGGAGGCGGCGTCGCGGCCGGGGACCAGCGAGACGAACCTCATGCCGCACTTCATCCGCTGCGCGGAGGCGTACGCGACGCTCGGCGAGCAGTGCCGGGTGCTGACCGAGGTCTTCGGGGAGTACCGGGAGCCGGTCTCGGTCTGAGGATCAGGCCTGAGGCGCCTTCGGGGAGGGCCTGAGCCGCCTTCGGACTGGGCGGGCGACGAGGGAAGCCTTCGGCGCGTCAGCCCGGCTGGTGAACTCGCGCAAGCTCGACGGCCTCGGCCAGGGAGTGCGCCACGCCGTCGGCTTCGACGGTGGTCGCGAGGCCCGGCACCGACGCGATCCCGCCTCCCACGACCACGCCGATCGGCCGGTCACCGGCGGCGTCCCGAACGGCCAGCACGGAGTCCGCGAGGGCGCCAACGCGTGCGCCGTCCATCGCGGACAGCGCGACCAGGGCCACGTCGTTGCGGGTCACGAACACGCCCAGGTCCGCAGCTGGGAGATCGGCACCCAGGTTGGCGACCGACCAGCCGTCCTCGGCCAGGAGCTGCTCCAGGCAGGCGAGCCCGATCATGTGGTGTTCGCCCGCGACCCCGGCCAGCACCGCCAGCGGGCCGATGCGCCCTTCCGGGCCCAGGTCCGGACGAAGGCGTTCCAGCGTGCGCAGGAGCGTACGTGAAGCGAGGTGCTCCTCTGCGATGGACCAGCGGCCGGTGACCCAGCGATCGCCGACGAGGTACATGGCCTCGCGCAGCAAGCCGTCATAGACCTCGACGCGCGAGGACTCGTCCATGGCGTGGCGGAGGGTCCAGGCCGCGAGCTCGTCGTCCCCGTCGGCCAGGAGGCCCGCGAGCAGCTCGGGCGAGAGGGACGTGGACGGAACGTCAGCAGCCGTGGACGGATCGACCGGGGGCAATCGGAACGGGACGTCGTCGCTCACGGGCCGGACTCTAGCACCGTCGGCCCCGCCCCGTCGGCCCCACCCCGGTGCCGCGTGATGCGCGCCACCGGTCTACGATCGCGTCATGTATACCGACGCCCTCTCCTTCCTCGAAGACGAACGCGACACCTTCCGTGCGTACGAGGCGCTGGATGCCCTCACGGACGAGCAGCTGGACATTCCTGTTGCGGCGGCGGGAGGCTGGTCCGGACGAGACCTGATGGGCCACATCACGCTGGCGCAGGAGGACGCCCTGGCGACGGCGAAGGAGCTGGCTGTCGGGGAGGCGAGCCCCACCATGGGCCGCATGGTGGCCGCGTGGGCCGCTGGGGCCGGCGATCAGATCAACGAGGAGGGGCTCGCTCGCTTCCGGGCGATGCCCATCGCAGAGGTCCGCGAGCGCTTCCGGACCGTCTCCGGCGAGCTGCGCGGCTATCTCACCGTGGTGCCCGAGTCGCGCTGGATCAAGCATGGGACGCACCAGGAGTACTTCTTCGGCGAGCTCACGGAACACTACGAGGAGCACGACAAGGAGCTCGTCGCGATCCTGGCCGCCGTCTCGTGACCGACCAGCCGGGCAACGGGCACTTCGATCCCGCCGACGACGACGAGCTCGACGACGACTCGCCGCTGGACGCGGAGGAGCGAGGCGGCCGCCGCCGCCGAGGCGCTGGCGGAGGCGGACGAGAGCCTCGACGAGCGGGTCGAGGCCGTGGTCGAGGTCCTTGACGGCGTGGTGCGCCGGCGCGATGGCGACGCGGTGACGTACCTGGCTCGGGGTGCCGCCTTCGCGGTGCTCGCGTCGGACGCCCTGGAAGTCGCGCTGGACCCGGCCGTCGCGAAGGCCGCGCTCAAGACGCCCGGCGCGTCCGTGTCGCGACGGGGACCCGGCTGGATCGCGTTCACGCCGTAGGTCGTCGACCGGTTCGCGCTGGACCGGGCCGAGGCGTGGCTCCGGTCGGCGTACCGGCGGGCCGTCGGGGGCTGAGCTCGCCTGGGGACGACTCGGCTGGGTCAGAATCGGCCCCTTGCCGCAGGCCTCGACCCCGGAATCGACGGAATCGGGCACGAGCTCCTCGTCAGCAGCCCGTTCCTGACTCGAGGCTGAGTCGGATCGGCACCGGACATGCCACGACCCCGGTCGATGACCGGGGTCGTGTCTCGTATCGGGGCCTGCGCGTGGCGGGCCGCCGGTCAGGCCTTCGGGGCGGCCAGCGCGTTCAGGCCGAACGCCTGCTCCAGCTGGTCAAGCGGGCGGAAGCCCACCACGCCCTGCGGCTGCTCGCCGGGCTTGAAGTACGCGATGGTAGGGATGCTCATGATCCCGAACGCCTGGGACAGGCGCGGGTTGGCATCGACATCCACCTTGACCACGTCGACGACACCGTCGTACTTGGCCGCGAGCTTCTCCATCTCGGGGGCGACCATCTTGCACGGTCCGCACCAGGCGGCCCAGAAGTCGACTACCACCGGCTTGTCGTTGTTGAGTACCAGCGCCTCGAACGTGTCGTCCGTCGCTGCCTTGATCTCCGCCACGGGGCGGCTCCTTTCTCCCGCCAGGCCGGCGGATGTGCGTCTCGGCCCGGTCAGCGGGCGATGGCTTGAAGAACCCGGTAGGCCTCGAGGACCTTGGGGTCGGCGAGGCGGTAATAGACCGTGCTGCCGTCCCGGCGTGCCGTGACGAGCCCGGCTGAGCGCAGGACCGCGAGGTGCTGGCTCATGTTCGGCACCTGGCAGCTGACTCTCGCGGCCAGGTCGCCCACGGAGGCCTCGCCGTCGGCGAGGGACTCGAGGACGCACAGCCGCTTGGGGTCGCCGAGGGCCCGTGCAACCGCTGCGAAGCGGTTGCGGTCCTCGTCCGAGCTGATGACGGTGTCGATCACGGGCTAGTCTGTCACTGTTTGCGCAAGAACGCAAGTCCGATTGACCAAGTCCGATTGACCAGGGCTGTCGCTGGTCGTTGACAGTCCAATGGACCAGGGCGTGTCCAGTTCACCGATGCGTCTGCATTGCGTGCGGAGGGCATACTCCGCTCGTGAGCCATGGACCCGTCTCCCTTGCCGCGATCCGCGAGACCCGCAGCCTGCTGGGCACGCGCATCCACCACACGCCGATGCTGTCATCCGCGACGGCAGCCCGTGTTGCGGGCCACAACTCGGACGCCGTCCTCGCCGACGGTCGCCTGTATCTCAAGGCGGAGCACCTCCAGAAGACCGGCTCGTTCAAGCCGCGCGCCGCGCTCGCCAGGATCGCCTCGCTCACGACCTCGGAACGCCGACGTGGCGCGATCACGATCTCGGCCGGCAACGCGGGCCAGGCGTACGCGTGGGCCGCGCGCGAGGCCGGCGTCCCGATGACGGTCGTGATGCCAGCCGGCGCCGTCGCCTCGAAGGTGGCCGCCTGCCTCGAGTACGGTGCGGACGTCGTCCTCCACGGGGAGCACGTCGGCGAGGCGCTCGAGCGACTCGAGGAGATCCGCGCGGAGCGCGGCCTCACGCTGGTGCACCCCTACGACGATCCCGAGGTCCTGCTGGGCAACGGGTCGTGCGGCCTCGAGATCCTCGAGGACCTGCCCGACGTGGACGTCCTCGTGATCGCCGTCGGCGGCGGTGGGCTGCTCGGCGGGGTCGCGGTCGCGGTCCGCGAGAGCCGGCCGAGGACGAGGATCTTCGCGGTCGAACCCCGGAGCTCGGATGCGCTCGGCCAGGCCATGGCTGCGGGCGAGCCGGTCCGCCTGACCCCCACGAGCGTCGCCGACGGGCTCAACGCCCCATCGGCCGGGCGCCTCGCCCTCGAGGTCGCAAGCCGCTATCTCGAGGGGGCCGTGGTCATCGATGACGCCACGATCCTGTCGGGCCTCCGGTTCTCGATCGAGCGCCTGAAGCAGGTCGTGGAGCCCGCGGGCGCGGCGGCTCTCGCCGCCGTCCTTACCGGGGCCATCCCGATCCGCAACGGCGACCGCGTGGCGGTCATTCTGTCGGGCGGCAACGTGGCCACCGACCGCCTCGGCACCCTGCTCGCTGAGGCCGCCCCGCTCGCCGCACCTCTCTGATGGACCAGCCCCGGGGCGAGGGCCCGCCGCCCCCGCCACGGATGGTGCCGCTTCCCGCCGCCTCCGCCGCCCGCCGGTCCGTCGATCCCGCCCGCGGTCCCGCCTGCGCCGGTGAGCGAGGCGGTCCTGGCCATCCCCCTTGGCACCCGGGCGCTGGTCCGCCAGTCACTGGACCTCCTGACGCGACGCGACGCCGGACTGCGCGGCGCGTCGTTCTACATCGGCTTCATGCTCCTGGTCACCGTGACGCCGCTCGTCGTCATCGCCGGGCTCGCCCTCACGCTGCCGGCGCTCACGAACCTGGCCCGCCTCGGCGAGGCCGATCCCGATGGCAGCTCCTTCGCCTGGTTGGGATGGTTGTTCCTCGCCGGCATCCCGGCCTTCCTCGGCTATGTCGCCGCCGGCGTCGAGGCGCGGGCGCTGGCCACGGCCGTCATCGGCGGGCGGGTGGAGGGTCGACCCCTGCGCCTGCGGGAGTCGATCGCGATCGCGCGGCGCCGCTTCTGGACCGTGCTGGGCGCCCAGCTGGTCATCGGGTTCATCGCCGCAATCGCGAGCTCACTCGGCCAGGTCCTCGTCGCGGTCGTCTTCGGGCCGGTCGACGTGCTCACCTTCGGGGTCTCGCTGGTGATCTCGGTCGCGATCAGCTGGCCGTTCGTGTACGTCCCGGCCGGCATCATCCTGGGCGAGGTGGGGGCGTGGGAGGCGATCCGCCGCTCCGTGGGGCTGGTCCGCCTCCGAAAGCGACTGGCCGTCGTGGTCACGCTGTTCGGGGTCCTGAGCCAGTTCATCGTCCTGTTCGGGCTGTCGATCGGGGTGGACGTGGTCTCCCGGGTCCTCGTCGGGACCGGCCTGACCGAGGACTTTCCACGGCCGCTCGTGGTGCCGATCGCCGCGATGCTCGTGTTCGCGGTCGGGACGCTCACGTTCCTCGTCGAGGCCATCGCGGCGGCGCCGGCCGTGCACGCGTTCGCGGCCCTGACGCATTACACGAACGGGCTGGAGCTGGGTCGCCGCGAGCCCGTCGCTGGCCGCCACCTGTGGAACCCGGAGATGACGCCGGGCCTCGGGCTCGTGGCGCTGCTCGGCATCCTGGCGCTGGTGGGTGCGGTGCTGACCTTCCCGGCGTGAGGAGGATCGGCGGTCGCGTTGGATCCTGGCGGCCCCAGCGCGGCCCCGGTCCTAGTCGATCCCGAGCTCGGCCAGGCGGTCCTCATCCTCGATGCCCAGGTGGTGGGCAAGCTCGTGGAGGATCGTGATCCGCACCTCGTCGGCCAGGTCCAGGGGATCGGGGTAGTCTTCCTCGAGGGGGAGGCGGAACAGCAGGATGCGCGTGGGAACCGGGACCCCGTCGCCACCCCATTCGTCGAGCGGCACCCCCTCGTACAGGCCGTAGAGGGTCTCGTCTGGGCCCATGCCGTTCTCGCGGAGCTGCTCCGGGGTGGGCTCGTCGGCGATGACCAGGGCGATCTCGTCGAGCGCGGCGCGGAACGGCTGCGGGATGGAGGCGACCGCGCGGTCCACGAGGCGATCGAAGCGGTCGTGGTGCGCGCGGGGACGCGATGGTGATGTGCGGGACCCGCGGCGGCGCTTCGTCATGGCGCCCGTATCCTAGTCGTCATGACCCCCGACCTCATGCCGATCGCGCTGCTGCCGATCGCGCTTGATGCGTCCGCGTCGCCGGCGCCCGATCCGGCGGCCGAGCCCGAGGGCTTCCTGGTGCTCGCCGACGACGGGACGAGGATCCACTTCCACGACTGGGGCGTGCGGGTGGGGGAGAGCAGGGAGCCTGGGGTGGTGCTGGTCCCGGGACTCCTCGGACCCGCGTGGACCTGGTCGCCCGTCGCGCGCCGGCTGTCCGGCGCGCGCCACACGGTCGTGGCGGATCTGCGCGGCCACGGTCTCTCGGATGCACCGCCCGGCGGGTTCGACGTCGAGACGCTCGCGGCCGACGTGCTCGTGGTCGCCGAGGGCTCGGGGCTGCTCGATCGAGGGACGGTTGTGCTCGCCGGTCACGGCTTCGGGGCTCGGTCGCGGCCGCGGCGGCCGCGCTGCTCGGCCCGCGCTGCGCCGGCGTCGTCCTGGTGGACGGCGGCTGGGAGCGTCTCGAGGAGACCACCGGGGACGATGTGGACGACTTCCTGCGCGGTCTCGACGAGCCGCCGGAGGTCCTGCGCACGATGGATGCGTACCTCGCGGACCGACGCGCCTTCGATCCCGAGACGTTGGACACGGACCAGGAGCGCGCCGCGCGGGATGCCGTCGTGGCGACGGCGGCGGGGCACGTGCTCCGGGCGGTCCGCCCGCACGTGATCGATGCAGTTGTCCGGGCGATGTTCGAATACGAGCCCGGCGAGACGCTGGCCCGGGTCACGGCCCCGGTCACCGCGCTCGTCGCGCTGGCGTCCGGCGAGACCGGTGCGCGCCTCGCCGAGCTGCGGCGCACCGCTTCGGCGCGAGCGGCCGCAGGCAGGAGTCCGATCCGGGTCGCCGGCTTCCCGTCCGACGCCCACAACCTGATCCGGTATCGGCCGGCGGAGGTCTGCGCCGCGATCCTGACCCGTCGCGCGCTACCATCGCCGAACCATGACCGACAGCCGCACCCCAGCCCCGCGACCTGCCCGAGAACGTCCGCCGCATCGTGGACGAGATCGAGAACGAGATCGGCGACGACGACGTGGCCGGGTTCGCGCAGGCACCCGTGGCCGTCCCCGGGTCGAGCGGCGGGATCGAGTCCGCCGTTCGCCAGATCCTGCTCGAGATCGGCGAGGATCCGACGCGCGAAGGCCTGGCCGGCACCCCGGACCGGATGCACCGCATGTACCACGAGCTCACGGCGGGCTACCACGTGGATCCGGATCGGCTGATCAACCACGCGATCTTCGAGGTCGGCTACTCCGAGATGGTGGTCGTCAAGGACATTCCGTTCTACTCCCTCTGCGAGCACCACCTGCTGCCGTTCTTCGGGTCGGCGCACGTCGCCTACGTGCCCGACGGCCGGGTCATCGGGCTGTCCAAGATCCCGCGCGTCGTCGAGATGTACGCGCGACGGCTCCAGGTCCAGGAGCGGATGACCCAGCAGGTCGCGGACTTCCTGATGGACCGCCTGGCGCCCAAAGGGGTCGGCGTCGTGCTCGAGGCGACGCACCTGTGCGCGTCGATGCGCGGCGTGCGCAAGCCGGGCACGGTGATGACGACGGCAGCGGTGCTGGGGATGTTCCGGCGCAACGACAAGACGAGGGCCGAGTTCTTCGCCCACCTCGCGAGGCCGGCCCCCGGCGCCTGAACGCAGCGCGACCCGCAGGCGAACCTCGGTAAACCGCGGTAGCGGTTCCAGGCGCAACGTGTCAGCATCGCGCCATTCCCGCGAGAGGCCCCGACACGCGACAGACGTCCCAGGATCGCCACTTCGTCGCGCCGAGCCAATGGCGAACCCGCCTCGCGGGACGGCGAGGTGATCGCGATCCGGCCCTGACCTCTGTCTCCGCCTCCTCCTGCCCGGGGCCGTGCCCCCCCGCGGCCCCGGGCGCCTTCGTCCCAAGGGGGCGCGCGCGTGACGCGGCCGCAACTACAATCGGCGCCATGACCGACCGACCGCTCAAGGTGCTCATCGCCAAGCCGGGCCTCGACGGCCACGACCGGGGCGCCAAGGTGCTCGCCCGGGGCCTCCGCGACGAGGGCTTCGAGGTCGTGTACACCGGCCTCCGGCAGACGCCCGAGATGATCGTGACCGCGGCGCTCCAGGAGGACGTCGACGTGGTCGGCCTGTCCATCCTGTCCGGCGCCCACATGACCCTGGTGCCGCGGGTCTGCACGCAGCTGCGGGAACGCGGCCTGGACGACGTCCTGGTGACGGTGGGCGGGATCATCCCGGACGACGACGTCGAGCCCCTGCGGGCGGCGGGTGTCGCGGGCGTGTTCGGCCCGGGGACCACGATCCGCGAGGTCGCCGACTTCATCCGCGCCAACGCGACGCCGCGCGCAGAGTGACGCCGGACCTCGCCGAGCGCGCCACGGACCTCGCCGATGCCGCCCGTGCCGGCGACCGGCGGTCGCTCGCCCGGCTGTTGACCGCCGTCGAGAACCACACGCTCGTCGCCGAGCACGCCCTGCGACGCCTGTACCCGCTGGCGGGCGCCGCGCACCTCGTGGGCATCACGGGACCGCCGGGCGCCGGCAAGTCCACGCTCGTCGCGGCGCTCATCGCGGAGCTGCGCGCGGCGGGCCGGACCGTCGCCGTCGTGGCCGTCGACCCGTCCTCGCCGATCACCGGCGGCGCGCTGCTGGGCGACCGGGTCCGGATGCAGGCCTACGCGTCCGACGACGGCGTGTTCATCCGCTCGATGGCATCCCGTGGCCATGCCGGCGGGCTCGCCTCCACGTCGGCGGCAGCCGCTGCCGTGTTCGACGCTGCCGGCTTCGACATCGTGCTGCTCGAGACCGTGGGGACCGGCCAGAGCGAGGTCGAGGTGGCCGCGGCCGCCGACACGACCGTCGTGCTCGAGGCGCCGGAGATGGGAGACGAGGTCCAGGCGATCAAGGCGGGACTGCTCGAGGTCGCGGACATCGTCGTGGTCAACAAGGGCGATCGCCCGGGTGCGCAGCGGACGGCGGCGCAGCTGCGGGCGATGCTCGTGCCCCCTGCCGCCCGCGAGGTCGCCGATCCGTCGCGGCCCGTCCCCAAGCGTCCCGAGGTCCTGGTCACGACCGCCGCCACGGGCGACGGCGTCCCGGAGCTGCTGGCCGCCCTGGACCGTCACAGGGCGCATGGCGTCGACGGCGCGACGCGCGCGGCTCGCCGGAATCGCGCCGGTGCCCAGGTTCGTGCGGTGCTGATCGAGCGCCTCTGGGATCGCCTGGCGGCGCCCGGGATGGCGGGCACGACGCAAGCGGCGATCGACGCCGTCGCCGGGCATGAGCTGGACCCGTACGCGGCGGCCGATCGCCTCCTGGCTGCCCTTGGCCCCGCGGACGAGGAGCAGCGATGAGCATCGAGCGGGTCTTCGTGGCTGGCGCCGGGCTCATGGGGCACGGCATCGCCCAGGTGCACGCGGCCATCGGCAAGCAGGTCGTCCTCTACGAGCCGGATCTCGCCCGGGCGGAGGCGGGCTTGGCGCGGATCGCGGGCAGCCTGGACCGGGCGGTCGCGAAGGGCCGGATCACCGCAGACGAACGCGACGCCGTCCTCGGCCGCATCGTGCCGACCGCCGATCTGGCCGCAGCCGCCGACGCCGACTTCGTCATCGAGGCCGTGTTCGAGGACGTCGAGGTCAAGACGCGCCTGTGGGCGGCGCTGGACGCCATCGCGCCGGCGGGCGCCATCTTCGCGTCCAACACGTCGTCGATCGCCATCGATCGCCTGGCCGCTGCGGTGGGGGAGGCGAGGCGCACCCGCTTCGTCGGCATGCACTTCTTCAGCCCGGTCCCGGTGATGCCCCTGGTCGAGCTGATCCGCGGGACCGCGACGGGCGACGCAACCGAGGCGGCCGTCCGCGAGCTGGCGGCGGAGCTGGGCAAGCAGGTGATCGTCTCCGCGGACCGGCCCGGGTTCATCGTCAACCGCATCCTCATACCGTTCCTTGCCGAGGCGATGCGCGCGTTCGAGGAGGGCCTGGGCACGGCGGAGGACATCGACACGGGTGCCCGGGTGGGCCTCAACCACCCGATGGGCCCCCTGGAACTGGCCGACTTCATCGGCCTGGACGTGTGTCTCGGCATCATGCGCGTGCTCCACGAGGGGTTCGGACAACAGCAGTTCGCGCCGCCGGCGATCCTGGTGCGCCTGGTCGCGGAGGGCCACCTGGGCCAGAAGACGGGTCGCGGGTTCCACGTCTACCCACGCTGAGAGGAGGCGGCCGATGACCGCGAACGACGCGCCGGTCTATATCGTCAGCGCCGCCCGGACGCCGATCGGGAAGTTCGGGGGCGGCCTGGCCGGGGTCCCGGCCGTTGAGCTGGGCGCCACCGCGATCCGCGCCGCCGTGGAGCGTGCGGGCCTCGCGGACGGCGTGGCCGTCGACGAGGTCATCATGGGCCAGGTCCTCGCGGCCGGGTCCGGCCAGGCGCCCGCCCGCCAGGCACTCCTGCGCGCGGGCCTCGCCGACACGACCCCGGCGACGACCATCAACCGGGTCTGCGGCTCGGGACTCAAGGCGATCATGTTCGCTGCGGCCTCGATCCGTGCCGGCGACGGCGACGTGTACGTCGCGGGGGGCATGGAGTCCATGAACCAGGCGCCCTACCTGCTGCGCAAGGCGCGGTTCGGGTACCGGCTGGGAGCGGGGACGCTCGACGACTCGGCGGTCATCGACGGCCTGTGGTGCGCCGTCGAGGACTGCCACATGGGCACCCACGCGGAACGGGTCGCGATCAAGGCCGGCGTGTCGCGCACGGACCAGGATGCGTTTGCGCTGGAGTCCCATCGTCGGGCGGTCGCTGCCCAGGACGCGGGCCGGTTCGATGCCGAGATGGCGCCGGTGACCGTGCGCGACGCGAAGGGCCGGGAGACGATCGTCACGACCGACGAGAGCCCGCGGCGCGAGACCACGCTCGAGGCGCTTGCCCGGCTGGCGCCCGTGTTCGACCTGCCCGAGGGCGAGGACCGGGGCGCGGCCACCGTCGGGACGGTCACCGCCGGCAACGCACCCGGCATCACCGACGGGGCCGCGGCGCTGGTGGTCGCGTCGGAGCGTGCCGTCGAGCGACACGGGCTGACCCCCCTCGGCCGCATCGTGGCCTACGCGCAGGCCGAGGTCACGCCCAAGTGGCTGTTCCTCGCCCCGATCGAGGGCGTCCGGGCCCTGGAGCGGATGACCGGGCTGGCGGCCCCGGACTTCGACCTTGTCGAGGTGAACGAGGCCTTCGCCGCACAGGTGCTCGCCGACGGGCGCGAGCTGGGCCTCGACTGGGGCCGGGTCAACGTGAACGGCGGCGCGATCGCCCTCGGACACCCGATCGGGGCGTCGGGGGCGCGGATCGTCGTGACGCTGCTCCACGAGCTGGCGAGGCGGGGCGGGCGAACGGGTCTCGCGACGCTCTGCCTGGGCGGCGGCGGGTCCGTGGCGATGGCCGTGGAGCGGATCTGACGCTCGCACCCCCGTTCCTTCAGCGCACCGGCCCCGCCACTTGCGCTATCCTTCCGCCGGTCCGGGCCGGTAGCTCAACGGTAGAGCAAGTGACTCTTAATCACTAGGTTCAGGGTTCGAGTCCCTGCCGGCTCACCAGACTCTCGCGCACGCCAAGCCCCTCCGGGTCCGCCAGAGGGGCTTTCGTTTGGGCTCGGGCACGGTGTCGCCGGTCAGTCCCGCCCTCGTCCCGGACCGACGGCGGTGCGCCGACGGCGCACGAAACGCCGCCAGCCGCGCACAAGGACGATCAGTCCAGACCCTCAGGCATCGCCGCCCCTCTTGCATTGCGTGAGAGCATCTGGGAGGCGCCTCCCCATCGTCCCCCGCGCGAGGAGTTCGCCGGCTACGCCCCGCGGGGTCGCGAGCAGGACTCGCGAACACCAGCTGAAGGGGTGGGAACGCGATGCGGTTCGTCGAGATCCAGGGATTCTGCATCCGGCTCGACAGGCAGGTCGAGTTCCAGGCGTGGCTCGTGGCGAACGAGGAGCGACTGCGGAAGTCATACCCCCCGGGGATCGAGTACGGGGGGATCTACGTTGCGGTGTTCAGTTCCGAGAAGAACGCCGGCGAGTACTACGGGATCGACTTCCTCGACAGCTACGGGGCAATGGACCGGGCTGCCGCAGCAGGCAAGGATCCGTCGGGCGATTGGGTCAAGCTCGGCGCGGAGTTCATCCAGTTCATCGACCCGGACAGGAGCGCGGGGTCGAGCCACACGCTGCTCAAGGCCGTGGTTGACGCCACGATCATGGACGTCCCGACAGGCTGACGCACGACGCCCGTCCGCTCCCCGCCCTGTTGCCTGGTGAGGTGCACGGCGGGGGACGGATCCGGCGTCCCGTACGTTACAATCGGCCGGCAGCGCGGGGTCGAGGGCGACCCCTGGATCACGCATCCATCGATCGCATCTTCACGGAGGCCGCAATGGCCCGAAGGATCTCGTCGGATCTTCTCGTGATGCTGGTGGCCGCGATCGGGTTCACGGTCTTCGGCGCGCTGACCTTGCCCGGCGGCCGATTTATCGTGATCCTGTGTGGGTCCTGCCTCGCGCTGATCCTCATCGAGGTCGTCGGCGACCTGCGCCACCGCACGGCGCAGTAGCCCGGGCGATCGGGGTCGGGGCTCGCGCGAAGGGCGTCGCAACCGCGGATGCCCCGGGGGCTACGATCCGTGGATGAACAGCGCCCGAGGGAACGCCCTCCGCCTCGTGGTCGCGGCCGGCGGAGCGCTCGTGATCGCCACGAGCGCCGTGGCCTTCTTCGAGCAGGTCCTGGGGGTGGCCAACGCGTCCGCGACCTATCTCGTTGCCGTCGTGTTCGTCGCGTGGCGGGTCGGGACCGGCGGGGCGATCGTGACGGCCTTCGGATCCGCCGCCCTCTACAACTTCCTGTTCACCGAGCCGCGCTACACCTTCGCCATCCACGACTCGGGCGTGCTCCTGAGCGTGGTGCTCCTGTTGTTCGTGGGGATCGTCGTGGGGCAGCTAGCCGCCCTCCAGCGCCAGCGAGCCGAGATCGCCACCGCCCATGAGCGCGAGGCTCGGGTCCTGTTTGCGATCAGTCGCTCGCTGGCGACGCGGACCTCGATGGGCGAGACCCTTGGCGGGATCCTCGCCGCGCTCCTGGTCGAGGCGGGCCTGGATCGGGCATGGGTGGGGATCGGGACGGATCCGGCGGCGGAGGTTCCCGCGGCGGACACCGGCGACGGCCGTCCGCCGGTGCAGCCCGCCCGGTACCGGGTGCTGCAGCGCATGCCGGGTGACGAGCCAGCCCGATGGGTCGTGGTGCAGCGCCCGGGCATCGCCGGTCGTCCCGCCGCGCTCGAGGATACCTACCGGGTGCGGATCGAGGCGAGCGGCGAGCCCCTCGGCTCCATCTGGGCGACGCGGCCCCGGTCCCGCGGCGAGCCTGACGAGGTCCAGACGCGACTCCTGGCGGCCACGGCGGACCAGGTGGGCCAGGCCATCACATTCGATCGGGCCGCCGAGCAGGCACGTGCCGCCGACGTGGCCCGCCAGAGCGACGCGCTCAAGTCCGCCCTGCTCCAGTCCGTGTCGCACGATCTGCGCACGCCCCTTGCGACGATCAGGGCGGTCGCCGGCAGCCTGCGGCCCGGCGGCACCTTCTCCGACGCGGACCGCCAGGCCGGGGCCGATGCGATCGAGCGCGAAGTCGAGTACCTCGACCGTCTCGTCACCAACCTCCTGGACTTGTCGAGGATCGAGGCGGGCGCGCTGCGTCCCAAGCGCGAGCTGTTCGACCTCGACGACCTCCTCACGCGGGCTCTGGACAGCACGCGGGCGAGGCTGGGCGGGCGCCGGCTGGAGGCGGACCTGCGGGCGTCCACCGTCGAGGTGGACCCGGTCTTCGTCGACGAGGCGGTCGCGAACGTCCTTGACAATGCCGTGAAGTACACGCCCGATGGCGCACTGATCCGGATCTCCGCGACCGATATCCGACCCGATCGGGTCCTCCTGACGGTCGAGGATGACGGGCCCGGTGTCGCGGACGAGGCGTTCCCGCGGCTGTTCGAGAAGTTCTACCGCGCTCCACGCGGTGGTCGGCCGGCGCGCGAGGGGACCGGGATCGGTCTGGCCGTCGCGCGTGGTCTCGTGCAGGCCACGGGCGGTGCGGTCACAGCCCGGCGCAGCGCGCTGGGAGGCCTGGCGGTCGACATGGAGCTGCCGGCCCGGCCGCTGCCCGTGTCGGTCGTGACGGAGTCCGCAGGGGCGGTGGACGCATGATGCGGAGTCCGGGACCCGGGCCGGGCGCCACGATCCTGGTCGTTGAGGACGACGCCGAGACGCGGGCGGCACTGGTGCGCGAGCTGACCGCCGGTGGCTACGCCGTCGTCGAGGCTCCCGACGGCCGCACCGCCCTCGAGCGCTGGGCGTCGCGCCGGCCGGACCTCGTGCTGCTGGACCTTGGCCTGCCCGACATGGACGGCCTGCGCGTTGTCAGCTCGATGCGTCGGGAGGCCGCCACTCCCATCGTGATCCTGTCCGGACGGTACGAGGAGCAGGAGAAGGTCGAGGCCCTCGACCGGGGCGCGGACGACTACGTGACCAAGCCCTTCGGCGTGGACGAGCTGCGGGCACGGATCCGGGTCGCGCTGCGTCGCTCGGCAGGTCCCGGCAGCGATCCCGCCGGCCGGATCACCCTCGGCCCCCTGGTGCTCGACGCCGCGGCTCACGAGGTGAGCATCGACGCTCGTCCCGTCGACCTCACGCCGCGCGAGTTCGAGCTCCTGCGGGTGCTCCTGCTGCACCGCGGCCGCGTCGTCACCAAGGGCCGCCTCCTGCGCGCGGTGTGGGGCGAGGCCTACCAGGACGAGGACAGCTACGTCTATGTCCACGTCAGCCAGCTGCGCCGCAAGCTGGCCGCCGCCGACCCGGAGGGTCGCCTCAGCGGGCTCGTGGCCACCGAGCCCGGGGTTGGTTACCGGATCCGCGACGTGCCCGACGATCCCGAGGGGTCGGACCCGGGCCTTTAGGGAAACCTTAGGCGCGCGTATCCGAACTGCAACCGGACCCTCTTGGTTGACCGCCGGATGCTGTGTGCATGAGCACGCAGCCTGCGCCGCGGCACGACGTCCTCCCGCCCCGGGCGTTCGACCCCGTGGCAGGTGAGGAGCGTCTCGTGCGCGAGGCGATCCTCCTCGTGGCGACCGGGGCCGCTCCCCGCGTGATGGTCGCGGGTCTGGCCCACGGTGAGCTGGTCCTCGACCGCTGCCGCCGCCTTGCCCTCGAGGCCGGGGTGCGGCTCCTTGCCCGTGCCACGGCCCGCGGCGACCGGTTCGACGTCGTCGTCGAGGCCATCCGCTGATGCGGGTGCGGCCAACAGCCGGTCCGCGTTACGCTGCAGCGTCCCATCCAGCCATCGAGGTCCACCCGTGATCGGTGGTCGCAAGCCAATCACCGGCCGCAAGCCGGGCGACCGGCGCGTTCGCGTCGAACGCCCCCACACGCCGTACTTCCGCTACACGGGCCCCAACCAGCTCGTCGCCAAGCGCGAGGCGTCACTGCCGCGGACCCCGCTCGAGCGAACGCTCCTGCGCTGGAAGTCCTGGCTCATCGGCCGGCCGCTGGCGTCCGCCGAGGAGGTGGGCGAACGGCTGTCGAAGCGGCTGGCGCTGCCCATCTTCAGCTCGGATGCGATCTCATCATCGGCCTACGCGACCGAGGAGATCCTGCGCGTGCTGGTGCTCGCCGGCGCCGGCGCGCTCCTGGTCTCGATCCAGGTCGCCATCGCGATCTCGATCCTGCTGGCGGTCGTCGCGATCTCGTACCGCCAGGTCTGCAACGCCTTCCCGGGCGGCGGAGGCGCGTACGCGGTTGCCCGCCAGGAGCTCCGCCCGATCGTGGGCCTCGTCGCGGCCGCCGCGTTGCTCATCGACTACGTGATGACGGTCGCCGTGTCCACGTCGTCTGCGATGGACCAGCTGATCTCCATCCTGCCCGGCCTGGACCTGGTCCGGCTCGAGGTGGCGGTGGCCGTGATCGCCCTGATCACGATCGCCAACCTGCGCGGCCTGCGTGAGTCCGGGAACATCTTCGCGGTCCCAACCTACCTGTTCGTCGGCATGGCGCTGGTCATCATCGCGTCCGGGCTCGTCCACATCGTCACCGGCACCGTGACCCCGTTCCCGCCGCAGTCCCAGGCGGTGGCCATGGGCACCGAGACCCTCGGCATCGTGCTGATCCTGCGAGCGTTCGCGAGCGGCTCGGTCGCCCTGACCGGCGTGGAGGCGATCGCCAACGGCGTCCCGGCGTTCAAGCCACCCGAGGCGAAGAACGCGGGCAACACGATGCTGGCGATGGCGGTCCTGCTGGGCGTCATCTTCATCGGCGTCACCGTCATCGCCCGCGCGTACGACATCGTCCCGTCCGTGCCGCTGTCGGGCGGCCCGACGGTCATCGCCCTCGTGGCCCAGACCGCGTTCGGGTCCGGCACCGCGCTGTTCTACATCTTCCAGGTCGCGACCGCGCTGATCCTGTTCCTGGCTGCAAACACGAGCTTCAACGCCTTCCCGCGGCTGGCCGCGATCCTCGCCGAGGACGGGTACTTCCCGCGCCAGTTCTCGTTCCGCGGCGACCGCCTCGCCTACAGCTGGGGGATCATCCTCCTCGCCGCTATCGCAGCCGGCCTGTACGTCGCCTTCCAGGGCAACACGACGAGCCTCATCCCGCTCTACTCCGTCGGCGTGTTCGTGTGCTTCACCCTCAGCCAGACCGGCATGGTCGTCCACTGGTTCCGGGGCCGTGACGCCGGCTGGCGCTGGCGGCTCATGGTCAACGCCAGTGGCGCGATCATGACGTTCGTGGTGCTGGGCATCGTCCTCGTCGAGAAGTTCGAGCACGGCGCCTGGATCGTCGCGATCCTCATTCCGGCGATCGTGGGTGGAATGCTGTTCATCAACCGCCAGTACGCGGCGTCGGCCAACCACCTGGCGCTCCAGGGGGACTACATCGTTCCGGCGCCGAACCGGCAGGAACGGGCGATCGTGCCGGTTCCCTCCCTGAACCGCGCTGTCGTGCGCGCGCTCAACGTCGCCCGCTCCATCACCGACGATGTGAGCGCCGTCTTCATCAGCGAGGACCCGGAGCAATCGGCGGACATGCGCACCCGGTGGGATCGCCAGGTGCCAGGCGTACCGCTGGTCATCGTGGAGAGCCCGTACCGGGCGCTCGCCGGCCCATTGATGGCGTACCTCGACGTGCTCGATCGCGCCTGGCCGCCCGACAAGGCCGAGCCGATCACCTTCGTCGTCATCCCGGAGTACGTCGCGCGCCACTGGTGGGAGCGGATCCTCTACAACCAGTCCGCCCAGCGGCTGCGCTCGATCCTGCTGGGCCGTCCGCACACGGTCGTGGTGGATGTCCCGTACCGGCGGGACGACAGCCCTGAAGAGGTCGACCTCGCCGAGGGTGCGGACCCGTAACCCGGACCGGATCCGCCTCCTGATCCGCCCCCTGATCCGCCACCGCCGAATTCCGCGGGCCGTCAGGCAGGTTGCGTCCCCTTCCATCCGGGCCCGTACGAGGGGGCCCTTCGCCATGCAGCACCGCGACCTCTGGTACCTATCGGACCGACGGCCGTCGGCCAAGATCGGTACCAGCGTCCCCCGCCTTGTGTTTGGCATGGCCTCGCGACGCCTCCGGCGACGCCCGCCATGCCCAGTAGCAGAGTGAGACCAGATGGACGACCAGGGGCTCTATGCCGCGCTGATCCAGCGCGGGATGACCCGCCGGTCGTTCCTCAAGTTCTCGTCCGCGATGGCCGCCGCACTCGCGCTGCCCGCCTCCTACGCCCCGCGGATTGCCCAGGCGGTCGAAGCCGCGCCGCGCCTCCCGGTCGTCTGGATCCGAGCCCAGACCTGCGGCGGCAACACGGAGTCGCTGCTCCGCTCACCGGACCCGAAGATCGAGACGATGCTGCTCGACACGATCTCGCTCGAGTACCACCAGTCGCTGCTGGCGGCCGTGGGTCCCGGACTGGATGTGGCGCGCACGACCGCGATGGAGCGCTACCCGGACGGCTACGTGGCGATCGTCGAGGGCGCCATCCCGGACGGCGCCAACGGCGCCTACTGCCTCGTGGGCGGGCGGCCGGTCTCGGACATCGTCCAGGAGGTCGCAGCGGGTGCCCTTGCCGTCATCGCCGTAGGCTCGTGTGCCGCTGACGGCGGCGCTCCCGCGGCGAGTGGGGGCCTGACCGACGCCAAGGGAATCCGCGGCCTCGTGGGTGGCACGAAGCTCATCACGCTGCCGGGCTGCCCGATGAACGTCGTCAACCTGACGGCCGTGATCGTCCACTACCTGACGTTCAGGGAGTGGCCGGCCCTCGACATGATGGACCGGCCGCTCGCGGCGTACGGCAACCTGATCCACAACCAGTGCGAGCGGCGTCCGCACTTCGAGTTCGGCGAGTTCGTCCTGTCCTGGGGCGACGAGGGTGCCCAGCGCGGCTGGTGCCTGTACAAGGTCGGTTGCAAGGGGCCTGAGTCCATGGGCAACTGCCCCACCGTCCGATACGGATCCGGCGTCAGCTGGAACGTGCGCGCCGGCGTCGGCTGCGTCGGCTGCGTCGCCACGGACTCCTGGGACCAGATGGGGCCGGCTTTCCGCCGCCTCCCGTCGCCGGTCCCGTTCTTCCCGAACCTCACGACGGACATGGTTGGTGCCGCTGTCGTCGGGGGCGTGGCCGCGGTGGCCGGCGTCCATGCCGTGGGCATGGGCACTCGCTACCAGCGTCGGGCCCGGCAGGAGCGACGTCGGGCGCTCGCGACGGCCGAGGGCGTGGCCGTGACGAGCGTGGTCGCCGCGGACCCGGTGGAGGCCGTGCCGTCCCTCGATGCCCCGGACGCTCCGCCGATCGAAGCGGCTCCGGTGGTGCCGGAGCCGGTCGCACCCGCCGACGCCGACCCGCCCGCCGTCGACGCGCCCGATGCGGACGCGTCTGCCGGGACCGGGGAGCGCTGACGTGGCCCGGATCACGATCGACCCCGTCAGCCGCATCGGTGGCCAGCTGCGGATCGATGCCGACATCACGGGCGGCCGTGTCACCGGGGCATGGTCCTCGGCCACGATGTTCCGGGGCATGGAGACGGTCCTGCCCGGTCGCGACCCCCGCGATGCCTGGTTGCTCGCCCAGCGGATCTGCGGCACCTGCAATGGCGTCCACGCTGCTGCGTCGGTGCGCGCCGTGGAGCAGGCGCTCGGCATCCGGATTCCGACCAACGCCCGCCTGATCCGCAACGTGCTCACCGGCACGCTGTTCGTGCGCGACCACGTCATGGCGCTCTACCAGGGGAGCCTCCCGGACTGGGTGGACATGAACGCGGCCGTGGCGGCCGATCCCGTAGCGACGTCGCGACTCGCGACGGCGAACAGCTCCTGGCCGAACTCCGGCTCCCCGTACTTCCGTGATGTCCGGGACCGCGTGGCTGCCGTCGTCAGATCGCAGCAGCCGGGACCGTTCGCCCCGGCGTGGCCCGACCATCCTGCCTACCGTCTGACGCCCGAGCAGAGTCTGCTCCTCGTGGCCCACATGCTCGAGGCGTTCGAGTGGCAGGCCGACTTCGCGCGGATCCAGACGCTGCTCTCGGGCAAGGAGGCCCACCCGCAGACCTACCTGGTGGGCGGGATGTCCCTGGCGCCGCCCTGGGGCGGCCCGGCGGCCTCGAAGACGCGGCAGCACCCGCAGGTCCCGGACCGCAATGCACCCGTCGCGCTGAGCGACGAGGGCATCGACCTGATGCGCGGCCTGGTGGACGACGCCCGAGCCTTCGTCGACCAGGTCCTCGTGCCCGACATCTCGATGATGGTCGCCGCCTACCCGGAGTGGGTGGCCCTCGGGAGCGGCCCGGGCAGCTATCTCGCTTACGGCGAGTTCCCGCTCGACGACGGTGCAGATGCAACACATCTGCTGCCTGGCGGGCGGCTGCTGGACGGCAACCTGCAGCGCGCCGAGCCGGTGTCCGAGGCCGGCGTGGGCGAGACCGTCGTGCACGCCTGGTACACCTACGGCAATGGTGACGAGGCGCTCAAGCGGCCCTTCGAGGGCGAGACGGTCCCGGAGTGGACCGGCGAGATCCCGCTCGCCCAACTGAGCGACGGTGCCAAGTACACGTGGATCAAGGCCGCCCGTTACGAGGGGCGGGTCATGGAGACGGGCGCGCTCGCGCGGGTGCTCGTCGCCGCCGCCAACGGCCAGTCGGAGGTCCGGTCCGCGCTCGGCCGCCTCCTGACATCGGCGGAGATCGCGCCGGCTGACATGACCGGCGCGCTTGGCCGGATGATGGCGCGCGCCGTCGAGGCCGAGGTGGTCGCCCACAAGCTCGACGCGTGGCTGTGGGAGCTCAAGTCCAGCCTGGCAACGGGTGACGTCACCGTTGCGAACATCGAGCTCTGGGATCCGGCGTCCTGGCCGGACGAGGCCGAGGGCTGGTCCCTGGGCGAGGGGCCCCGCGGTTCGGTGGGCCACTGGCTGCGGATCAAGGACAGGATCGTGGACAGCTACCAGGTCGTGGACGGCTCCACCTGGAACGCCTCGCCACGCGATGCCCTGGGTCTCCCGGGGCCGATCGAGGCTTCGCTGGTGGGTCTCGAGGTCGCCGACCCGGCGCGGCCAGTCGAGCTGCTCCGCGTCATCCACTCGTTCGCGCCGTGCGCTGCCTGCGCGGCCCACGTCTTCGAGCCGCGCGACGCAGGTTTGCGCCGGGCCGGCGCCCAGCACCCGGAGGGCACCCGATGACGGTCGTCGACGAGCCCCTGGCGGCCACCGCGCTTCCTGCCGCCGAGCCGCTGCCGGCGGTTCGCGAGAGCAGCGGCGGGCACGGCGCCCATGAGCTCCGCGATCCCAACCGGCGTGTCCGGCTCTACATCTGGCAGGTGCCGGTCCGGATCACCCACTGGGTCACCGCCGGCGCGATCGTCGTCCTGAGCGTTACCGGCGGCTACATCGCGGACCCCTTCCTCATCCCGTCCGGCGGGGGCGTGATGTCCACGGTCCGGTTCATCCACATCGTCACCGCCCTGGTGTTCCTCGTCTCGGGTCTGGTCAGGACGTACTGGCTGCTTGCCGGCAACCGGTTCGCCCGCTGGAAGGCGTTCATCCCCACCAACCGGTACCAGTTCACCGAGCTGTTCCGCCAGGCCGGCTTCTACGGCTTCGTCCGCAGGGAGATCCCGGAGGTCCTGGGCCACAACCAGCTCGCCGCGAGCGCCTACCTGGTGCTGTTCGCGCTGCTGCTGATCGAGACCGTCACCGGCTTTGCCCTCGACGGGCTGATGGGCGCCGAGCCCGGAGCCACCCTGTTCGCGTGGCTGCGCGAGCTCCTCGGGGCGCAGACCCTCCGGCAGATCCACCACCTGTCGATGTGGCTGATCCTCGCGATCGCGCTGTTCCACGTCTACAGTTGCATCCTCGTGGACCACATCGAGCACAACGGCCTGATCTCGAGCATCGTGAGTGGCTGGAAGTTCCCCACGCGCCACCAGGTGGTCGCGTCGCGCGATGGCGGCCCGGAGCTGCTCGACCGGGCGGAGGAGCCATGACCGGCCCTGCCCTCGACCTGGCCGTGATCGGCGTCGGCAACGTGCTCCGGGGCGACGATGGGATCGGCGTCCGCGTGCTCGAACGCCTTCGGACGGCCGTGGATCGCGACCCGAATGCGCTTCCTGCCGGGACGCGGCTCGTGGATGGGGGCACGCTCGGTCTGGACCTGCTGCAGTCGATCCGGGACGCGCGCGCGGTCGTGTTCGTTGACGCGGCACGTCTCGGCGGCCCCGTGGGGACCGTGTCCGTGCTTCGCGGCGCGGAGATCGCGGGCGCGGCGGATCCAGGCAGCGACACGGCCCCGGGAGCGGTGGGCGAGCTGGTCGCGGTCGCCGGACTGCTGGGGTGGCTGCCAGCGGACGTCGCCCTGGTCGGCATCGAGGTGGCCGACGTCGACGTCCGGGTCGGCATGAGCCCGGGGGTGGCTGCCGCGCTCCCGGTCGCGATGGAAGCGGTCAGGGCCGAGCTCCACCGGATGGACGTGATCCCGGCAACCGGCGTGTCCGGCGGTGGCGCCACCGCACGAATGGCAGGGGCAACGGCATGACGAAGCGATCCCGGATCGACCGCACGCTGCGGCTGCTCATCCTCCTGAACATCGTGGTCGTGGCGCTCCTCGCCGGCACGATGGTGCTGGACTGGATGAAGGTGATCCCGGCGCGGGGCACGGCGGAGGCGTCCCTGCTGCCGTCGGCCGTGGCCACGCCCGAGACCATGCAGATGGGCCTGGCCCACATCCCGACCTCCAACAGCTGCCTGCTGTGCCACGAGCAGGGTGGGACCGCCGATCTCAAGCCCGTCCCGGCCATCGGGCACCAGCTCGAGGGCTGGACCGCGTGCGTGACCTGCCACACGAACGATTCTCTCGGCCGCCAAGCGCCGGGTCACTCCGGGATCTCCGAGAGCGAGTGCCTCAACTGCCACAAGGTCGCCGCTGATGGTCCCGCCATCACGCAGGCCCACGCGGATCTTCATGAGGCCTGTCTGGACTGCCACGGCACCGTCGCGCACCTGCCGTCCAGCATGGTGGGGCGCAACCAGGACGAGTGCTGGCTGTGCCACAAGCCGAACCCGGCGCCGGCGCCCACCAAGCCCCACCCGGACCCGCAGAACCTGACCTGCCGCTCGTGCCACCAGTCGTCGCAGGCGGGAGGCCTGCCCATCGACCACGCCCTCCGCGATGAGAGCACCTGCACCCTGTGCCATGACATCGCGGCGAAGCCTGGTGCGAGCGGCGGCGTCACGCCACTGCCGTCCGTCCTCATCGCTTCCCCCGAGCCCGACGGCGACGAGGCGCCATCCGCGAGCCCTGGCGGCTGACGGCTCGGCGGAGCCCGAGCGCCACCGACGACGCACCTCCGGACCGCGCGCCCGCAGCAACATCGGCGATGATGTCGCCATGCCCGACATGCTGATCGTCTCCTGGGAGGCCCTCGACGGCCTCGTCGCGCGCCTAGCCGACAAGGTCGGCCGCGAGCACGATCTGGTCCTGGCCATCACGCGCGGCGGTCTCGTGCCGGCCGGCATGCTGGCCTATCGCCTGGACCTGCGCGAGATCCTGGTGGCGGGCGCCATCTTCTACCTGCCGCAGGGAGGGACCCATCCGGCCCCGGTGATCGGGCACTTCCCGGATGCGTCGCTGCTGGCCGGCCAGCGGGTCCTGGTGGTGGACGAGGTCTGGGAGACGGGCGAGACGATGACCGAGGTCATGGCACGGGTCCGTGCAGCGGGCGGCACGGCCGTCTCGGCCGTCATCCATTACAAGCCCGGCCGCTCCCGGGTGGACGGCGCACCCGACCACTGGGCCGACACGGTCCACGACTGGGTGACCTACCCGTACAAGGCCGGCGGCTAGCCGCAATCTCAGGAACGTCTCAGCGACGAATAGTTGTCTGAGCAGCCCCGGCGACCGGGCCGTCCGGATCGCGGAGCCGCGTCCCACTGCAACGGAGAGCTCATGACCACGCAACCCGCCTCGTCCCGCCGGGGTCCCGTCATCGCCGTCATCGCGATCGCCGTCATCGTGGCTGCAGTCGCCGGCGCCTGGTACCTGTTTCTGCGCCCAGCCGGCCCCGCCCCGGTCTCGCTGGGCAGTGCCGCCCCGACGGTGACCGCGCCGGTCGCGCGGCCGACCGGCGTCCCGGAGACGGCGGGCCCTTCCGCCGCCGAGACCCCGGCAGCGCCCGGCTCGAGCCAGGACACCGCCGTCGGGGGCGGGATCTCCGGCACCTGGACCGTCGACCCGTCCGTGGGCTCGTTCGACGACTTCTCGAGCTCCTTCGCGGGCTACCGTGTCAAGGAGACCCTGGCCAGCATCGGCGCCACCGAGGCGGTCGGCCGTACGCCTGATGTCACGGGTTCGATGACCGTGGACGGCTCCACGATCACGGCCGCCGAGTTCAGCGCCGACCTCACCGGCCTCCGCAGTGACAACGATCGTCGCGACGGCTACCTCCGGCGCCAGGCGCTCGAGACCGACCAGTTCCCGACCGCGAGCTTCAAGCTCACCGCTCCCGTGGACCTCGGGTCCGAGCCGGTGGAGGGCGCCACCGTCGAAGCCACCGCCACCGGGGACCTGACGCTCCACGGGGTGACGAAGGCTGTCGAGATCCCACTCCAGGCACGTCTGCAGGGCGGCGTGGTGACGGTCGCGGGTGCGCTCCCGATCGCGTTCGCGGACTACGCCATCGCCAAGCCGGAAGCGATGATTGTCCTCTCGGTGGAGGAGGCCGGCACGCTGGAGCTCCAGCTCCAGATGACGAAGGGCTGATCTCTCCCGGAAGCCCGTCCAGCTGGACACCGTAACCCGCGTGGCCGCGCGCGGAACCCGCTTCTCAGCGCTCTCTCATGGGCCCGCCCGATGCTCCGGTCATGAGCACCGCGCCCATGACTCGACGGCGACCGGTCCCGCTGCCGCGGGCCTGGGGGATCAGGCCGGCCGATGTCGTCGCCCTCCTCGTCGCCAACGGCGTCTTCATCGTCCTGATGTGGGTCCGCCACGGTGGCCCCGACGAGCTGGCGGCACCGGGTGGGCTGCTCACCGCGGGCGGTCAGCTGATGGCCCTGCTGGGCACCTACCTCGCGCTGATCGGCATCGTGCTCGTGGGCCGAAGCCCGTGGCTGGACCAGGCCTTCGGGCCTGACCGCCTGATCCAGGCGCACCGCTGGCTGGGCTTCGCGACGGTCTGGTTGATCGGCGGCCACGTCGCCTTCACGTTGACCGGGTGGGCCATCTCCGACGGCCAGAGCCCGGTCGCCGAGCTCGTGGACCTCGTGACGGGCTATCCGTACGTGCTGTGGGGCGTTGCCGGGTTCCTCCTCCTACTGCTGGTGGGCGTCTCCTCGATCGCGGTCGCCCGGCGTCGCGCCTCCTACGAGACCTGGTACTGGATGCATGTCTATGCGTACCTCGCCGTCGCCCTCGCGTTCCTGCACCAGCTCCTCGTGGGGGTCGACTTCACCCACGACCCGCTGGCGGCGGCCTACTGGATCTCGCTCTACGCGCTGACGGCGGCGCTGGTGCTCCTGTTCCGGTTCGGGCAGCCGCTCGTCCTCAACCGCCGGCACCGGCTGCGTGTCGCCGCCATCACACCCGAGGGCCCGGGCGTGGTCTCGGTGTACGTGGCCGGTCGAGACCTGGAGCAGCTGGCGGTCCGTTCCGGCCAGTACTTCATCGTGCGCTTCCTGTCCCGCGACTCATGGTGGCGGGCCCATCCGTACTCGCTGTCATCGGCGCCGAACGGCGCCTGGCTCCGCTTCACGGTCAAGGCATTGGGCGACGACTCGGCCCGGGTCCGGGATCTCGCCGTGGGCACCCGCGTGTTCCTGGAAGGTCCATACGGGAACCTCACCGGCGCCAGTCGCGCACGCCCCAGGGTGACGCTGATCGCCGGAGGCATCGGCATCTCGCCGCTCCGGGCGCTGCTGGAGTCGCTGGCCGCGAAGCCCGGTGACCTGACCCTGCTGTACCGGGCGAGCGCGGCGAGCGACCTCGTCTTCCGCGACGAGCTCGACGTGCTGGCCGCTCACCGGGGCGCCCGGGTCCACTACCTCGTCGGACGCCGCGGCGTCGACCTCCCGGCCGACCCCTTCAACGCCGCCACCATCGCCCGCCTCGTTCCCGACATCGCCGACCAGGACGTGTTCCTGTGCGGCCCGGTGGACCTCATGCGGCGCTCCGAGGCGGCCCTGCGGGAGCTCGGTGTGCCCCACGCGCAGGTCCACGCCGAACGCTTCGCGTACTGAGCTGCAAGGAGATCACGATGCCGAAGAGAGGCGCGTTCGCCCTCGTCATGACCATGCTCGCCGTGGTTCTCCTGCTCGGCTTCCGGACGCCGGCGGACATCGCGGCGATCACCGGCGGCGACGATCGCCCGGGCGTCACCGGGTCCGCCGGAACGACCGGCGCCGCGGCAGATGGAGCCACCGCCCCGCCGTCGCAGACGCAGGCTCAGACGGTCACTGGTCCCGTGGTCTCCACGCGCTGGGGCACCGTCCAGGTCGAGATCAGAGTCGAGGGTGGACAGCTCTCGGACGTGACCGCGCTCCAGCTGCCCGGCGGCGATCAGCGTTCCGCGAGCATCTCGAGCCGCGTCGAGCCCACGCTGCGGAGCCAGGCACTGAGCGCGCAGAGCGCCGCGATCGACGGGGTCTCCGGGGCGACCTACACGAGCGTCGCCTATGCGCGCTCGCTGCAGGCGGCGCTGGACAGCGCGGGGATCTGACGGCCGTGGCTGGAGCCAGCCCCGCGCGACCGCTCGCCCGCCTGGTCCGGGTGGAGCACGTCATGGGCACGACGGTCTCGATCGACGTGCGCGAGCCGCTGGTGGAGCCGGCTGCCGTCGACGCGGCTGTCGCGTGGTTCCACGACGTCGATGCGCGGTTCTCGCCGTTCCGCCCCGACAGCGAGGTGTCCCGCGTGGGATCGGGAGAGCTCACGCTCGAGGATGCGAGCCCGGACGTGCGGGCGATGTTCACCCTTGCGGACGATTTGCGAGCGCGGACCGGTGGCTACTTCGATGCAAGCGGTCACCGCGCCGACCGCCGTCCGGACCCGACCGGCGTGGTGAAGGGCTGGGCCGTCGACGAGGCGGGTGCGATCCTCCGGCTGGCGGGCGCCCGCAACTTCCAGGTGGTCGCAGGCGGCGACCTCATCGCCGTCGGGGAGCCGGAACCCGGCCGTCCGTGGCGCATCGGCATCCGGCATCCGGATCACGAGGATCGTGTGGCCGGCGTCCTGCGTGTGCGCGACCGCGCCGTCGCCACGTCCGGCCTGTACGAGCGAGGCGCGCACATTCGAGACCCGCACACCGGGCGGGTCCCCGGCGGTCTGCGCAGCGTGACGGTGATCGGCCCCACGCTCGTGCTCGCGGATGCCTATGCGACGGCAGCCTTCGCCATGGGTGATCCGGGCATCGGCTGGGTGGGCGGCCAGCCCGGGTTCGCCGCGGTGGGCATCACGGCCGCCGACCGCGTGGTGTGGACCCCGGCGGCGCACGAGATGCTCGATCTCGGTGCCGCGGCCCATGAAGCGTGAGACGCCGGGTTCTCACGCTGGCCTCACGCAAGACCGTCTCAGTGGTCGCACTCAGCCACAGCGCCGTCCTGGAGCCTGCCGCATGAACTCTCCGTACCCTCCCGCTCGACCCGACCCGGTGTACGCCTGGGCGCCTGGTCCCGATGAGCGGGCGACATCGCCGGCGGCTCCGACCGTCGGCGGTCCCGTCCAGGTGCGGTCTCGCGGCCGGCTCGCACCGGTGCTCGCAGCGGCGCTCCTGTCTGCGGTCCTCGCCTCGGGCGGGACGACGCTTGCCGTGCGTCAGCTGGCGGCAGCTCCGACGGCGACCCCGCTCCTGGGCGTGGGCAGCGCGGTGACGACGGGCTCCACCACCGTCCAGGACGCCGACCTCACCGAGGTCATCGCCCAGGCACGCCGGTCCGTCGTCACGATCACCGCGGATGGGCTGAGCACGTCGGGCTTCTCGCCCTTCGGACAGCCGACCAGCGGCATCGGCTCGGGCGTGATCCTCACCGCGGACGGCTACATTCTCACCAACCGCCACGTCGTCGAGGGCAGTTCCAGCCTCTCCGTCGAGCTCGAGACCGGCGAGGTCCTCCCGGCGACGCTCGTGGAAGTGGCGGACGACAGGGACCTGGCGCTCGTCAAGGTCGACGCAACGGGCCTCACCGCGGCACGGATCGGCGACTCCGGATCGATCCAGGTTGGCCAGACCGCGATCGCGATCGGCAGCCCGCTGGGCACCTACACCGAGACGGTCACCAAGGGCATCGTCTCGGGACTCGGCCGGACAGTGACCGTGCAGGACGAGGCGACCGGCCGGCCCACGACCCTCGAGGGTCTGATCCAGACGGATGCCGCGATCAACCCCGGCAACAGCGGCGGCCCGCTGCTCGATGCGGGTGGCGCCGTGATTGGCATCAACACCGCGGTCGCGTCAAGCGCCGAGGGTCTCGGCTTCGCCATCCCGATCGCGGAGGCCGCCGACCTCATCAGCCGTGCGACCGGCGGCGCCGGCGGCGCGTAGTCCCGCCTCTCAGCGGGTTCTCACCGTCGGCGAGGACCATCACCAGCAGGAGCCCCGCATCACCGGGTGCTACCCAACAGCACACCCCGCACCGGAGTCGCCCGATGAGCCAGCCTCCCGTCGATCCCGCCAGCCGCGACGCTTCCGCGGACGCCAGTCCCACGGAACCCGTGCCGGCATTCGAGTCCGCACCGCCCGCCGCGCCGTCCACGGGGCCGATCACCACCGATCTCGCGTTCACGCCCGTAGAGCCCGAGCCAGGTCCGGGTCAGGTCACCGACGTTCCACCGGCACCGGCGCCGTCGGGCGGCCGGACGAACTCCGGTTCAACGAAGCCCATCATGATCGCCATGGGAGCGATCGTCCTGGTGGGCCTCGCGGCCGTCGCGTTCGCCGCCGGTCGCACGAGCGTCCCGGTCTCGGACACCACCGGCGACGCGTCGAACCGCCAGGAATTGCAGGGCGGTGGGCAGCAGGGCGGGCAGCCAGGCGGACGCCAGGGTCAGGGGCAGGGTCGCGACGACAGGGGGCAGGGCAATGGCGGCCAGGGCCAGGGTCGTGGCGGGGGCCGGATGGACCAGGGCGGCCTGGGCCCCATGGGAGGCGGAATGCTCCCGGGCGCCAGCTTCGACCCCAACGGCAATGGCCGGATGCCCGGCCACTCGGACGGTGGCGTGGACGGGTCGATCCCGGGTTCGGGCTCCGGCCGGCAGGGAATGCGCGGTCTCGACGTGTCGGGCACCGTCACGGCTGCGACGCCGGACAGCCTCACGATCAAGACCGAGACCGGCATGACGGTCACGGTCGGCCTGGACGACGGCACGACGTACCATCAGGAGGCGCCGGCTGCATCATCGGACGTCACAACCGGCACGAAGATCCAGGTCCAGCTCGACGGCGGCGTCCGCCCCAGCCGCGACGCGAGCGGCAACACCAACCTGGGCACCGCGGACGACATCACCATCGTGCCCTAGACGGCTCACGAGACACCCATGCACCTGCTCCTGGTCGAGGACGACAAGCGCCTCGCCCGCGCCCTCACCCGCCTCCTCGAGGAGGACCGCCACGTCGTGGAGCACGCCCCCGACGGACGTACCGGTATCGAGCTTGCGGGGGCCATCGACGGCCTCGACGCCGTGATCCTGGACATCGGCCTGCCCGACATGTCCGGCCTGGACGTTGCGCGGGCGATCCGGGGCGACGGGATCGAGACGAGCATCCTCATGCTGACCGCCCGCGACACCGTCAACGATCGTGTCGGCGGACTCGATGCCGGCGCCGATGACTATGTCGTGAAGCCCTTTGCGTACGCGGAAGTTGCCGCGCGCCTGCGGGCGCTCGCGCGGCGCTCCGAACCCGGTCCGCGCCGCCCGGAGCCCAAGCTCCGCGCCGGGGCCATCGTGCTCGACGAGGCGGCTCGTCGCGTGACCGTCAACGGCTCCACCGTCGATCTCAGCCCGCGCGAGTTCTCGCTGCTCGAGGCCCTCCTGCGCCACGCCGGCCAGACGCTGACCCGCGACCAGCTCCTGGATCACGCCTGGCCGTTCAGCGTCGCGGTGACCCCTAACGCCGTCGACGCCTACGTCCACTACCTGCGGAGCAAGCTGGGCGAAGCTGGCTCGCAGGTGGAGACCGTGCGCGGCGTCGGATACCGGCTCGCCGATGGCTGACGGCCCCCGGGTCGACCCCGCTGACGACGACGCCGAGCGGATCGCCCTCGCGCAGGAAGCGCAGCTGATCCACCGGACCCGCCGCCGTCTCGTGGCGTGGAGCGGCATCTCCACGCTCATCGTGCTGGTCATCCTGGGAGCTGCCCTGTACGCGGCCGTGGCGGGGACCCTCGCTGGCGCGAGTGTGGACCAGCTCGCTGCGCGAGTGGACCCCTGGGTTGCCCGCCTGGGGGGTGAGCGCGTCGGCCGCGACGAGGATCCCGGGTTCGGGTTCCAGCCGGGCCAGGGGAACACGTTCCTGTTCGCGTTCGACGATGCCGGGCAGCTGGTCCAGCTGGGGCGAGAGCGGGTCGTCGTGCTGCCCGGCCTGCCCGAGCCGGGGAGCCTCGCCGCGGCCCGCGCCGCGGAGGATGGCCGTGATGTCCGCGCGATGGACGTGGAGATCGGCCCCGGCATCGTCCCGGCACGGCTGCTCACGCAACGGGTCGTGTACCAGGATGACGGCCGGACGTACTTCCTGCAGGCGCTCCAGGATCGTTCGACCGAGGTCGCGACCCTCAACGCGCTCCTGACGGTCCTGCTTGCAGGCGGGCTGGTGGCGGCCGTCGTTGCGGTGGCGTTCGGCACCGTGTATGCCAGGCGGGCCCTGGTCCCGATCCGCGACTCGCTCGAGGCGCAGCGGACGGCCCTCCGGCGCCAGCGCGAGTTTGCCGCGGACGCCAGTCACGAGCTGCGGACCCCGCTGACGGTCATCCGCTCGTCGGTCGAGCACCTCTCGCGCCAT
The DNA here is from genome assembly GCA_963754485.1 of uncultured Chloroflexia bacterium. Classification (GTDB taxonomy): domain Bacteria; phylum Chloroflexota; class Limnocylindria; order Limnocylindrales; family CSP1-4; genus CAIXZV01. The sequence goes on from CAVWFY010000017.1 coordinate 109,434, forward strand.
CGCGACCGGCCGCTGGGCGATTCGTCAGACGCGCTCGATGACATCGATGCCGAGGTCTCGCACCTGGCGCTGCTGGTGGACGACCTGCTGCTCCTCGCCCGGTCCGATTCGGGCGCCGTGCCGCTGGAGCGGGTTGGCCTCGACCTTGGCGATGTCGCGTCCGACGCGGCCTCGTCGATGGCCCGGACCGCGGAGGATCGCGGCGTACGCGTGGTGGTGGACCCGGAGCCCGCAATGATCGCGGGTGATCCGGTGCGGCTCCGGCAGCTCGTCACGATCCTCGTGGACAACGCGATCCGGCACAGCCCCCGTGGGGGCGAGGTGACGGTCCGGGTGCGTGCCGAAGGGTCCATGGCATCGCTGGAGGTCAGGGACCAGGGTCCCGGGCTGCGCCCCGACGACATGGCTCACGTCTTCGACCGGTTCTACCGGGCCCCGGGGGCGCCGTCGGGCGGCACCGGCCTGGGCCTCTCGATCGCGCGCTGGATCGTGGAGCGCCACGGCGGCCGGATCGGCGTCCGCAACGGCGAGGCGGGCGGAGCCGTGTTCCGCGCGGAGGTCCCGCTGCGGAGTGGGGAGCCAGGCTCGGACCCGGGACGCCCGGCGCCGTCTGCTGGCGATCCGCCGGCCGATTGATCCCGGCGTGCGGGCGTCCCACGCGGCCTACCCGTGTGAGCTTGCCCGTCGGCGCGTCACCGCGTGCTACCCTTCGCCCATCTTGGCGAGCCGGTCCCGTGAGGCCGGCGTACCGGTCCCGTGAGGCCGGCTAGGAGGTAGCAAGTGCGCACGCGCATGCCCGTCTGCGGCGCCCGCCCGCCGCTGCCTGCCGGGACCTGAGTGATCATTCCCCCGTCCTTCGGACTGCCGCCGCTTCCACGCGCCGACGCGATTGTCGACCCCCGTGTCGGTGATGCCGGTCCGGCGTTGCTGGCGCTCGAGGACGGCACCGTGTTCCCCGGCATCGCATTCGGCGCGCCCGTCGCCTCGGGTGGGGACCTCGTGGTCAACACGTCGCAGACCGGCTACCAGGAGATCGCGACGGATCCCTCGTACGCGGGACAGGTCGTTGCGATGACCTACCCGCTGATCGGCAACTACGGCCGCCTGGAGAACGAGGACCAGTCCGAGCGCCCATGGCTGCGCGGACTCATCGTCGCCAACGCGACCGCCGCGGTCCTCGACGACGCGCGCCAGCTTGCCACGCTGCTCCGGACGAACGGCATCCCGGCGATCGCAGGCGTGGACACGCGCGCCCTGGCTCGCCACCTGCGGGTGACGGGTTGCCTCCGGGGCGTCATCACGCTCCCGCGCGTGACGGACCCCGCCGTTGCCATCGCGGCGGCCCTCGAGGTGCCCCGCTGGGAGGACCAGGACTTCGTCGCGCAGGTGAGCCCGACGGCCATGAGCGAGACGGGCGACGACCCGGCGGCCCCCCTGGTCGCGATCGTCGACTTCGGGCTCAAGGCCAGCATCGTCCGCTCGCTGCGCCGGCGCGGCCTGCGCGTGCGCGTCCTCCCGCACACGGCCGCACCGGAGGAGGTCCTGGCGCCGGACGTGGCGGGCGTCGTCCTGAGCCCCGGCCCCGGTGATCCGGCCCGGCTCGCTGGTCCCGTGGCGCTGGCCCGGATCATCATCGACGACGGCCGGCCGTTGCTCGGGATCTGCCTCGGCCACCAGATCGTGGGACGCGCCGCGGGGGCCGACACGAGTCGCCTCCGCTTCGGGCATCACGGCGCCAACCACCCGGTCCAGGACCTGGACACGGGCTACGTGCAGGTCACCGCGCAGAACCACGAGGTACGAGTCGTCGCGGAGACGCTACCCGCCGCCTCGGGCTTCAGGGTCAGCCAGCTCAACCTCAACGACCGTTCCGTCGAAGGCCTCCGGCACGCGGAGAAGCCGATCGAGACCGTCCAGTACCACCCCGAGGGTGCCCCCGGGCCGCTCGACGCGCTCGCCGTGTTCGACCGGTTCGCTGACGCGTGCCGGCGCGGCCGGTGAGGGGCCGATGACCGACGACGTGACCGACGACGTGCCCGTCGTGCCCGCGGCCGCCGCATTCGATGCCGCGGCATTCGTGCCGGCCGCCCTGCCGGTGCCGCCGCTGCGCGCCCATCGCCCCAGGCCGGCGTCTGTGCTGATCCTGGGCTCCGGCCCCGTGGTCATCGGCCAGGCGGCGGAGTTCGACTACGCCGGCACCCAGGCCTGTCGCGCCCTGCGTGCCGAGGGCGTCCGCACGATCCTCGTCAACTCCAACCCGGCGACGATCATGACCGATCCGTCGATCGCCGACGCGGTCTACCTCGAGCCGCTCACCGTGCCGGCGATCGAGGCGGTTATCGCCCGGGAGAAGCCCGAGGGCCTGCTGGCGGGCCTCGGCGGCCAGACCGCGCTCAACCTCGCGATGGCGCTGGCCGAGGCCGGGGTCCTGGAGCGCCACAACGTCCGCCTCCTGGGCACGCCGCTCGAGGCGATCCGGATGGCGGAGGACCGCGAGGCGTTCCGCGACCTGCTGGACCGGATCGGGCAGCCATATGCGCCCTCATTCATCGTGGACGGCGCCGACGACGAGGCCCGGCACGCCTCCGCCGAGCAGGCGCTGCGGACGATCGGCCTGCCGGCCATCATCCGGCCCGCGTTCACGCTGGGCGGCACGGGCGGCGGCATCGTGGAGACCGAGGCGGCGTACTGGGAGCGCGTCAAGGCGGGCCTCCGGTCCAGTCCCATCAGGCAGGTCATGATCGAGCGCTGTCTCGTGGGCTGGCAGGAGATCGAGTACGAGGTCATGCGCGACGCCGAGGACACGTGCATCGCCGTCTGCTCGATGGAGAACGTGGACCCGCTGGGCGTCCACACCGGGGACTCGATCGTGGTGGCGCCGGTGCAGACGCTCACCGACACCGTCCACCAGCGGCTCCGCAGCGCCGCCCTCGCGATCATCCGGGCGCTGGGCGTGGAGGGCGGCTGCAACGTCCAGTTCGCGCTCTCGCCGGACTCGACCGGGTACGCGGTCATCGAGGTCAACCCGCGCGTGTCGCGCTCGTCCGCGCTGGCCTCCAAGGCGACGGGCTACCCGATCGCGCGCGTGGCGGCCCAGATCGCCGCGGGTCGGACGCTCGCCGAGATCCCCAACGTCGTGACCGGGACGACAGTCGCGGCCTTCGAGCCCGCGCTGGACTACGTCGTGGTCAAGCTGCCGCGCTTCCCGTTCGACAAGTTCCCGGGCGCGGACCGGAGCCTCGGTTCGCAGATGAAGGCGACCGGCGAGGTCATGGCGATCGACCGCACCTTCGGCGCCGCGCTCAACAAGGCGCTCCGGGGCCTCGAGCAGGCGGGCGCCGGGCCGATGGGCGAGGACCCGTCATGGAGCCCGACCTTCGACTACCTGGCGGCCGTGTACGCGGGTGTCGACGCCGACGAGGGCGGCGAGGGGTTCGATGGCCTGCCGGCTGACGACGCGCCGATTCGCTGGACGGACGAGCGTGGCCAGGCCTGCGAGAGCAGCCGCTTCGCCCAGCGATCCGCCGCCCCGATCGTTCTCCGCCAGTTCCTGCAGCCCTCCGACTCGCGCCTGTGGCGAGTCCTCGGCCTGCTGCGGCGGGGCGTGCCCCAGGAGGTGGTCCGGCGGGCGACCGGGATCTCCGCCTGGTTCCTGGCCGAGATGGGCCGCAACGTCGCCCTCGAGGCGGCCGTCCGCGCCATGGGCCCGCGCCTGGTGGACCCCGAGGACCCGGAAGGTGCCGCGCTGCTTTCCACGGCCAAGCGGGCGGCGTTCGCGGACCGGGACCTCGCCACGCTCGCCGGGATGCAGGAGGCGGCCGTCCGCGGCGCACGGATGGCGCTGGGACTCCTGCCCGGGTACGCGATGGTGGACACGTGCGCTGCCGAGTTCGCGGCCGAGACGCCCTACTTCTACTCGACCTACGCCTCCGCGGGATCGCCGCCCGAGGCGCCCCCGGTCGCGCGTCCAGCGGCCCTGGTCATCGGCTCGGGGCCCGTACGGATCGGGCAGGGGATCGAGTTCGACTACTGCGCCGTCCATGCAGCCGAAACGCTCCGGCGGGAGGGCTGGAGCGCTGTGATGGTCAACTCCAACCCCGAGACGGTGTCGACGGACTTCGACGCGTCCACGCGCCTCTACTTCGAGCCGCTGGACCCGGAGAGCGTCCGGAGCATCGTCGAGTTCGAGAGCGGCGCCTCGGGCCAGCATGCCGCTCGCGCTGCCGACATGCTGCCGGCCGTCGTGGCGTTCGGAGGTCAGACGCCGCTCAACCTGGCCGCGTCCCTGGTCGCGGCCGGGATCCCGCTGCTGGGCTCGGACCTCGAGGCCATCGACCAGGCGGAGGAGCGGACCCGGTTCTCGGCGTTGCTGGACCGGCTGGGTATCCCGCAGCCCGACGGTGGCATGGCCGAGTCCATCGAGGAGGCCCTGACCCTCGCGGAGCGCATCGGCTACCCGGTTATCGTGCGGCCGTCGTTCGTGATCGGCGGGCTCGCGATCGACTTCGCCTACTCGCCGGAGGACCTCGTCCGGCACCTGGCGGCGGCCGCGATCGTGGACCCTGATCGCCCGGTCCGCATCGACCGCTTCCTCGAAGGCATCGAGGTCGACGTGGACGCCGTGTGCGATGGCACCGAGGTGCTCATCCCGGGCCTCCTGGAGCACGTGGAGCGGGCCGGCGTCCACTCCGGCGACTCGATCGGTGTCTTCCCGCCCCAGCACGTGAGCCTGGGCGACCAGGACCTGGTCGTGGCCACCATGGAGCGCATCTGCCTCGCCCTGGGCGCCCGCGGGCTCGTCAATGCGCAGTTCATCGTCCGCGATGACGGCGTGTACCTGATCGAGGTCAACCCACGCGCGTCGCGGACCGTGCCGTTCATGTCCAAGGTGACCGGCGTGCCGATGGTCGAGCTGGCGGTCCGGATCTCGCTGGGCAGATCCCTGGCGGAGATGGGCTGGACCGGTGGCCTGCGCCCGGTCCCGGCGTTCGTCTCCGTGAAGGCGCCGGCGTTCTCGACCGCCAAGCTGAAGGGCGTGGACCCGTCCGTCGGGCCATTCATGCAGTCCACCGGCGAGGTCATCGGCATTGCGGTTGATCCGCGGGTGGCGATGGCCAAGGCGTTGACGGGTGCGTCGCTGATCCCGCCGCGCGCGGGCGACGGGGAGCCGCCGCTGGCGCTCCTGTCGATCGCCGACCGCGACAAGGGTGGACTCGTGGAGCTCGCCAGGGCGCTCGTCCGGGCCGGCTACCGGCTGGCCGCAACGGGTGGCACCCGCACCTCACTGGAGCGGGCGGGGTTCGGCGATCTCGTCCCCGTCGCCAAGCTTGGTGCGGATCCTGTGGGCGACGAGACGGGGATCCTGGAGCTGATCGAATCCGGGAGCGTCCGGCTCGTGGTCAACACGCCGACGCCGCGCTCGGGGGCGGTCCGGGATGCCGCCGACATCCGCCACGCGACGATCGCGGAGGGGATCCTCTGCTTCACGTCGATCGAGACCGGCGTCGCAGCTGCCCAGGCGCTGGACCCCGCGATCGTCGACGGGATCGCGGTCGTCCGACCGATCACCGACTGGGTGCCAGGCCCCGGAGTCGCGCCCGCCGGCTGAGGGTCACTCCGGGCGCGCGATCGCCGCGAGGGGGTCGGCCGCGGCCTCTTCCTCGATCACGATGGACTGGCCAAGCGACCACAGCGTCAGTGTCGTCAGGGCCACCATCATCACGGCCAACGGGACCTCGCGCCGACGCACGTCGCGGCGCGGTCCGGGGAGGGGGTCCGGGTCGTGGATCGTGCGATGGCGCAGGTCACGTCCCGGTTTCCCGTTCGTCACCGGGACTGCCTCCATGTCGCGCTGCGCCCGCACGTGCCCCGCCCAGGCGCCCAGCATGTGCCCGCCCACGACGGCCGCCAGCTGCGCGGTCCATACCAGACCGGGTGGGAGCCAGCCGGCACTCGGCTCGTAGAAAGCCGTGCCGAACAGGTCCCAGCCCTGCTGGAGCGGATCCGACACCGCGATCACGATGTCCTGGCCCCTGATGAGCAGGTACGTCAGGTAGTGGGCGACGAGATAGCCGACGGCGATCGGCAGCAGCCCCGCCCCGATCGCCCCGGGGCTCACGGTCCGCGCCACGAAGAGGGCCCCAGCGACGATCAGGCCGAGGAATCCGAACAGGAGCAGCGTCCGAGCCAGGAGCGCGGGCGCGCCGAAGGCCGTCGCGAACACGACGGTCTGCGACAGGCCGTCGTACACGATCGCGCCGGTGCCGATGGCCACCAGCACGATCCGCGCCGTCTCCCAGGTTCCCTCGAGCAGGCCCGACGCGAACGGGCGCCGGATGATGGACCGCGCGTCGATGGCGTCCGGGGGAACATCCGGTCCGGCGGTGGGCGCCACGCCCATGGCGGACAGCCGGTTGAGGGTGCGGAACCAGACGGCGAAGGTCTCCCCGTGGGCGCGCCACGGGTCCCGTCCGTACTGGGCCATCAGCGCGAGTGTCAGGACCGTGTAGCCGGCGAGCACGACGGTCAGCTCCGCGTTGCCCGGGACGGCGGCGAGCTCCAGCCAGACGATGAACGTGAACCCGGCCACCGCGGGCCATAGCCGGGCCCGGCGAGGCAGCGGGGAGGGCTCCCAGCCGCGCACGCCGAGGCGGCGCAGGATCCATGCCCCGCCGTTGTGGAGCGTCGCGAACGGGTCGAGCCACTCCCAGACCGGGAACACGAGGGCGGACAGGATCGCGACCCCGACCCAGCCGTAGATCCACAGGAACAGGCCGGCGACGGCCGCCTCGGACGAGCCGCCTGCAATGCCCTGGGCCATGATCCACGCCCAGCCGAGGAGACCCACCACCCGCAAGCCGTGCCGCACGACCGCCGGTACCGGGGCGACTCGGCCGGGCTCCTGGGGCCCTGCGCGCACGTCGCGCGCGAGGACGAACGCGAAGGACAGGGCGACCGTGGCCGCGGCACCGGCGAGGTAGACGGCGAGCGGCAGCGGGCTCTGGTACGCGGGGGAGAGGCCGTGGGCGAGCGCGACCATCGGTCCACCGAGCATCACGGCCGCCGCGGCGACGATCCCGGCGAGGCTTCCCGCGAGGCGCAGCACGCGGCCGGACCGGGGACGTGACAACCCCACCCGTCAGGCCCCGCGGCTGCGCCGCAGCACGACCACGCCAATCCCTGCGACCAGGAGCAGGCCTGCCACGATCGGGATGAGCACGTCGGTTCCGGAGGCCGATGCGGTGGACGCACCCGGCTCGGTGGCCGGTGTGGCAACCGGTTCGGGGGCGGGTGACGCTCCGGTTGACGCCGGCGTGGGAGGTGGCGCGGAGGCAGCCGGAACGTCGGTGGGGGAGGCCGTCGCGGCCGGCGGAGGAGAAGGCGTGGCCGGCGCAGGCGTCGGCTCGAGGACCGTGAAGGCCAGCTTGCCGCGGACCAGGTGGCCGTCCTCGGACCCGACGGTCCACTTGATCGTGTACTCGCCCGGCCCAAGGGTCAGGTCGCCGAGCGTCATGACCTTCCCGCCGTCCTTGGCCGGCTTGCCCACGCCCACCTCGCCGTCCGGCCCGCTCAGCCGGAACGAGCTCTTGCCCGCGTCCACTCCCTGGTTGAAGCGCAATGTCACCACCGTGGGCGGCGTCGCGAGGACGGCCTTGTCGTCGGGGTTCGCCTCGACCAGGGCGGCGTCGGCGAACACCGGCGCGGCGAGGACCAGGACCAGCAGGATCGCTGCGGGTAGCGCTGTGAGACGGGGCAGGAGATGGCTCACGGGGCCGGAGTCTACCCGCGGATGGCCGCTCCTGCCGTGGAAGGCCCCGGGGGCGGCACACCGGCACGCATCCGGCGCGCCGCCTCAGGCGAATTGACGGGTGAGAACCGAGCAACGGCAGTCCACGCCGGCCCTGGAGGATCAATGTCAGCCCTGTCCAACCCCACACCCATCAGGACCATCGCCCCGGCACCCGGCGACGACTACGTGGCCGGTGCCTGCAACATCGGGCCGTGGGAGATCAGGCGCCGGCGCACGACGGCGATCGCGGCGTTCATCGGTGCGGGGGCGCTGTTCGCGCTGCTTGTGGCGATCGGCGCCCCGCCCTGGACGCGGCTCGTCCTGCTCCTGCCGCTGTGGGGTGGCGCGATCTCGTGGCTGCAGGCAAGACGGCACTTCTGCGTTGCGTATGCCATGGGCGGCCTGGCCAACTTCGGCGATGGAGATGCCGCGCGGCGGTCCGTCGTGGACCCGGTCCAGCGCGCGGCCGACCGGCGCGCCACCGTCCTCCTCGTCCGCGACGCGTTCCTGCTCGCGATCGGTCCCACCGTCGTAGCGATCGTCCTCCCGGTCTGAGCCCGGCGGCCGTCAGGCGTTGTGGCCGGCCACGGTGCTGCCGAGCGAGATCAGGCGGCGCCCCAGCGTCGACCGCGTGCGCGTGAGCAGGCCGGCCTGCATGACGCTGATCCGGCGGGGTGCGCGCGTCTCGGCGGCGGTCGCGTGGAGGTCCGCGATCCGGTCGTGGGCGAAGCCGTCCACGCCGGCGAGGTGCAGGGGCTCGTTCATCGATCTGTCTCCGTGGCGGCGGTTGGCGGGATGGTGTGCGGGATGGGCGGTGGTCAGCGACGATCTCACTGCTGTTAGTCCTTCATCTAACTCGAGGACCGCGTGGGACGCGGGGTAGGTGTTCACGGGAAAGGTCGCTAGGCGAGGAAGCGCTTGAGCTCGGACGAGGCGTCGTCCAGCCGCTCGCGCCGGAGGCTGTAGTAGGACAGGCCGCCCTCCTCGGTCAGCGTCACGAGGCCGGCGGCCCGGAGCTGCGCGAGGTGGTGCTTGATCGTCGGCTTGGACAACGACAGGCGCTCGGCGATCTCGGTGAGATACCAGTCGCGGTCGCACAGGAGGCGCAGGATCCGGAGACGGGTGTCATCGCCGAGGGCCCGATGCAGGCGCAGCACGCCCTGGGGCGGGGCAAGCGGGTCATGCGGCTCGAGTGCCGTGTCGCTGACGGGGTAGACGAAGATCCGCCAGTCACCGCCGGTGAACGTGAAGTTGTAGGGCCGGACGAGGTACGACGGAGCCAGGACCACGCGCCGGACGCCCGGCTCGGACAGCCAGCGAATGCCGCTGGTGGTGCGCTCGATCAGGTCCGCGGGGCCAAGCGTGGCGCGCGCGTCGGCGCGAAGCGCGACGTCGCGCTCGATGATCTGGCGCACGCGCGGCTCGATCTCCTGGTAGCGCGGCAGCCAGGCCGCCATGCGGTCCGCCACGGAGGCGACCAGGGCGTCCGCGTCCCCGAACAAGCCGGCCAGCCAGGGATGCTTCTGCTCGGGCCACGAGGCGAGAATCCGCTGTGCGGCCTCGGGATCGCCGGCCTGGGCCGTCGCAACGTCCTGGCGCTGCGCGGGGTCGCGCAGGTTGTCCGCCAACACGATGGCGGCGAAGTCCGCGCCGGAGGTCTCACGAAGCAGGGCGACGTAGCCCGCGGCATCCGTCACCTCCGGGCGGTCGACCAGCAGCCCGGCACCGAAGATGCACAGCTCGTCGTCGATGGCGCGCGCGTCCACCGCCGGGAGCGAGGTACGGGCCCCGGTCAGCCAGGCGCGGTCCGCGGCCGGCAGCTCGTCCTGCTCGCCGACCTCGATCGCGAGGCTCAGGGCGAAGTCGAAGGCGGTGCGGACGTCGAACGACAAGGGCAGGGCAGCACCGGATCCAACGCTGCGCACGGGGGCGCGGGCGGGGACGACGGGGGCAGCAGAGCGGGAGGAAGTGGCCATGGTGTTCCTGTGCATCGAACTCGTGTTAGATGAATATCTAACATCGCAGGCGGCGTGTCAAGCGCCTGGGCGCGTTGTCAAGCGCAGGGAGCCCGCACGGAGGGACGGACGCGGCCCCCATACCCTCGAGGCGCCCTACAATCGCCGCCAACCCACCTCCGCCCGAGGATCCTTGAGCGCATGCCCGTTCCCGTCGTCGAGTTCAGCGACGAGCGCATGGCCAACGGCCTGCGCCTGATCGTCGCGGAGGACCACCTGGCGCCCGTGGTGGCCGTCAACGTCTGGTACAACGTCGGCTCCAAGCACGAGGTTCCCGGCAAGACGGGCTTCGCCCACCTGTTCGAGCACGTGATGTTCCAGGGCTCGGCAAACGTCGGCAAGGCCGAGCACATGGCGCTTGTCCAGGCGGCGGGCGGGACCCTGAATGGCACGACGTGGGTCGACCGCACCAACTACTTCGAGACGCTGCCCAGCCATGAGCTGGAGCTGGCCCTGTGGCTCGAGGCGGATCGGATGGGCACGCTCCTGGGCGCCCTGTCGCAGGAGAACCTCGACAACCAGCGCGACGTCGTCAAGAACGAGAAGCGCTGGAGCTACGACAACCGGCCGTACGGCTCCTGGATGGAGAAGATGCTGGGTCACCTCTACCCGGAGGACCACCCGTACCACCACTCGACGATCGGCTCGATGGCCGATCTCGACGCTGCGTCGCTCGACGACGTGAAGGCTTTCTTCGCGACCTACTACGTGCCCAACAACGCGGTGCTCTCCGTGGCGGGCGACTGCGACCGGGCCCAGGTCCGCGCATGGGCCGAGAAGTACTTCGGACCGATCGCGCCCAACCCGGCGATCCCACCGCTCGCCGACATGTCGCTGCCCGATCTGCTGGGCGAGGAACTCCGCGAGACGGTCGAGGACCAGGTGCCGCTGGCGCGCGTCTACGTGGCCTTCCGCGCCCCCGCGTTCGGGGACACGCGCCTGGACGCCATTGACCTGGCCGGCCAGATCCTCACCGGCGGGAAGGGGAGCCGGCTTCACAGGCGGCTCGTCCGCGAGGAGCGACTCGCGCAGGACGTCACGGTGTTCACCCTGCCCTTCGTCGGCGGAGCGGCGGCCTGCATCGGCTGGGCGACGGTCCGGCCGGGCGTGGACATCGAGAAGGTCGAGGCGATCTACCTCGAGGAGCTGGAGAAGCTCGCGGCCGAGGCGCCGTCCGAGGACGAGCTCGCCCGTGCGAAGGCGCTGACGGAGGCGGACGAGCTGGGCTCGCTGGCGAGGGTCGAGGAGCGGGCCGACCGGCTGTCGATGTACGCGACGTTGTTCGACGACCCGGGGCTCATCAACACGATGCTGCCGCGGTACCTGTCGGTGACCGGGGAGCAGATCCGGGACGCTGCCCGGGCGATCTTCCGCGCGGACAACAGGGTGGTGCTGACGTACGTGCCCAGGACCTCGGGGTCCACGGCCGACGCGGTCGACGCGGCCGACGGCGAGACCGACGGGGAGGAGGCGGCATGAGCGGCGGTCGCGAGATGATCGCCCAGCGGCCGGTCCCGGGCGAGCCCCGCCCGTACGACTTCCCCCACACGTTCCGGACCACGCTCGGCAACGGGCTGCGCGTCATCGTGACGCCCATGCCCGGGCGCGAGCTGATCGCCGCGTCGCTGGCCCTCCGCGCCGGGGCCGTGGACGAGCCCGCGGAGGTCGGCGGAGCGACGGTCCTCGCGGCCCGCGGCCTGACCGAGGGCACCGAGGTGCGCGACGCCATCGCCCTCGTCGAGGCGGCAGAGCGTCTCGGGGCGTCGATCCACGCGGAGTCGGGCTGGGACGCGACCTCGGCCGGACTCGACGTTCCGGCCAGCCGCCTGGCCCCCGCCCTCGAGCTGCTCGCGGAGGTCGTGCGCCGGCCCAGCTTCCCCGAGGCCGAGATCGAGCGCCTCCGCGACGAGCGCCTCACCGACCTGCTCCAGGCGAAGGCGGACCCGCGCCGCCGGGCGGACGAGGCCTACGTCTCGTCCATCTACGCGCCGTCCAGTCCCTATCACCGGCCCGCCGGTGGGGCCGCCGACACGGTCGAGAGCCTCACGTCCGCCGAGCTGCGCGCGGTCCACGCCCGCGCGTATCGACCGTCGCAGGCCGCCCTGGTCCTGGCCGGCGACGTGGACCCGGACGAGGTCGTGCGCCTCGTCGAGTCCCTGTTCGGTGACTGGTCCGGCCCGGCGGCATCTGCCCGGGAGTCCATCGACGACACCGGCGCCGTCACCTCGCGCTTCGTGCGCGTCGTCCACCGCCCGGCTTCCGTGCAGACCGAGATCCGGATCGGGCACCGCGGCCTCCCGCGCCTCCATCCGGACTACTACGCGGTCGCCGTCATGAGCGCCATCCTGGGCGGGCTGTTCAACTCGCGCCTCAACATGAACCTGCGCGAGGAGAAGGGCTACACCTACGGCGCCGGTGCCGGCTTCGACCTGCGCCGCGGCTGCGGTCCGTTCACCGCCCGGGCCGCCGTCAACACCGAGGTCACGATCCCGGCGATCCACGAGTTCCTCGTCGAGCTCGACCGGATCCGCGAGGCCCCGGTCACCGACGCCGAGCTCAGGGCCGCGCGCGACTACCTCGTCGGCGTGTTCCCGCTCCGCTTCGAGACGCCGGGTCCCGTCGCGGGGTCGCTGGCAGGGTTGTTCGTCCACCACCTCCCCGATGACGAGCTGGAGCACTACCGCGCGTCGATCGAGGCCGTGACCGCCGCGGACATCCAGCGTGTCGCGCGCGAGCACATCCACCCGGAGGCCGCCGCCGTGGTCCTCGTGGGCGACCACGACGCGTTCGGCGAGGCGCTCGATGCGGCGGCCATCGGGCCGGTGGAGGTCATCCGCGATGCCGATCCGATGGCGCCCCCGGCCGATGCCTGAGGCGGGCGAAGGCTCGGCGCGCCACCACGTGGCGGAGCTGCACGCGAGGGACTGAAACCTTTGCGCGGGCGACCGCCTCTGGAGGGGTGAAGCGGCACCAGCGAGCGATGCCGCACCAGCCCGGAGCAACCCCACATGCGATCCACGAACACCATGATCCGATCCGTCGGGACGGCCGCGGTGGCCCTGTTCCTGGTGGCCGGTGCGGCGCTCGCGACCAGCAGCTTCGTCGCCGGCGGTCGGTCGGACGACAGCACGCCGGTCTCGACTGCGAGCGACGCCACCGAGACGGCTGAGCCGACTGATACCCCCGAGCCGACCGAGACACCCGAGCCGACGGGAACTCCCGGCGCGACGGGCACCCCCGCTGCCGAGGACGCTGCCGAGACCGCTGAGCCGTCCGAGACCGCCGAGGCCGAGGATGCCACGGACGACGACGGCGGCGACCGCGCCGACGACGGTGACGACGACGATCAGGGCGGAGACGCCGACGATCAGGGCGAAGACGCCGACGATGCCACGGCCGAGCCGACCGACGACTCCGACTCGGACGACTCGGACGACTCCGACGACGACTCCGACGACGACGATCAGGCAACCGCCGAGCCGACGGACGACGACGGCGACAGCGACGACTAGTCCGATCCGGCCACTGGCGCTGTGACCTCGGTCCTGCGATGGGAGCCGATCCGATCCTCGACGATCTCGTCGGGCGTAGGATCGGCCCCCGCCGGGTCCGCCCCTGGGGCAGACTCGGATCGCCGCACGACGGAGGGAACCCTGGCAGACCGGATCGTGACCACACACCCGGACACCGGAGCCACGAACGATGACCGCACGATCGTCGATACCGTGCTCGCCGGCGACCGCAACGCCTACCGGGTCCTCGTGGATCGCGAAGGCCCCGCGGTCGTCTCGGCCTGTGCGCGCATCCTTGGCGATCGAGCCGAGGCCGAGGACGTGGCGCAGGAGGCATTCGTGATCGCGTACCGCTCGCTCGGGACCTGGCGCGCTGACGGCGCGTTCGGGGCCTGGCTGAGCCGGATCGCCATCCGCCTTGCCATTCGCCGTGCCCAGTCGCGCAAGCAGGTCACGTGGCTCGACCCGCTCGCGGCCGAGGCCGATCAGCCCGGCCGGGATCGCTTCCGGACCATGAACACGACCGATGCCGTGGATCCTGCCCACAGCGTGCTCCGCTCGGAGCGCGACGCGCAGGTACGGGCGGCCGTCGCCTCGCTCGATGAGCCGTACCGGGAGGTCGTGGCGCTCCGCTTCTTCGCGGAACGCTCCCTGGCCGAGATCGCCGAGGCGACCGACCGACCCCTTGGCACGGTGAAGACGCATCTCCACCGGGGCCTGGCGCGTCTGCGGCGAGCGCTTGACGAGGCCGAGCGATGACCGCCGACCGGCCGACTGGGCGTCCGCGTCCCTTCGGCTCCGACGAGCTGGACGGCGTGGCGGGGATCCGTCCCGATGAGCTCGCCGCCGAGGCTCGTCTCGCGCGAGATCTCGAGGGCGTTGCCGCGCGGGGCGGCGTGAAGCCGTCGTCCGACTTCACGGACCGGGTCATGGGCGCCGTCGCCGCGGAGCCCGTGCCGGCACCGGTCATCGCCGCCGGAAGCGCGCTGCGGCATGGGGCCGCACTCGGGTTCCTCGCCTCGATCCGTGACTCGTTCCGCGTGGCATTCGGTAGCGGCTTCCCGGTTGCGGCCAGGGCCCAGGCCATGGTGCTCGTCCTCGTGGTGACCGGCGTGGTCGCTGGCTCGGGTCTCGCGACGGCGGGAGCCATGGGGCTCCTCGATGACCGCGGCTCTCCGTCGCCGTTGCCGTCGGTGGCCGCCCCGTCCCCCTCGGATCCGCCCAGCGCGACACCTGTGCCCACGGACACCCCCGACGCCACGTTCGAGGCTCCGTCACCGTCAGCGACCCCGTCACCGTCACCGGCGCCGACGGAGTCAGAGGCGACCGAGACAGAGCGTCCGGACGAGGGCGACGATGGCGGCTCGAGCTCCGGGGCTGAGCCTGATCGGACGCCTGACCCCACACGCAAGCCGTCACCCACGGCACGTCCCACGACGTCGCCCACGGACGACCCGCACGACCCCGACGAGACCGAGACGCCGAAGCCCACCGACACGCCGGATCCTGACGACACGCCGTCGCCCACCGAGACCGCTCACAGCGACTGATCCCGTCGGCCACACGGTCGGCATGCTCGGCGGTAGGCTTGGCGGGTGATCGTCGTCGTCGGTTCCCTGGCCTGGCGTGACGCGGACCCCGCTGGTCCTGCTGGTCGGGCGTGCGAGATTGCGCTCGCCGCGGCCGCGCGGGGCGTCGCCGTGGAGGTCGTGGGCCGCGCGGGCGACGATCGGGTGGGGGACTCCCTGCTGATTGCCCTCGCACGGGCCGGTGTCGGTCACGCCGCGGTCCTTCGTGATCCGGTCATATCGACCCCGCTCGTGGCACCGCCGTCGGATGCGGATTCCGCCGACCTCCTCGCGGACGCGCCGGAACTCATCGGTCTGGCGATCCCTCGCGGCCCCCGCCTCGATCAGGCCGACGTCGCCCTTGGGCTCTCGTATCTCACGGCGTTCGGCGTCCTGGTCGTGACCGACGATGCCCCGGCGGTTGTTCTTCCCGCGTGCGTGGATGGCGCCGCGTTCACAGGTGCCCACCTCGTGATCCTGGTCCCGGCCGGCCGGCCGCTCCCCGACGGGCTCCCGGCGGGGGCCACGGTGCTTGCCGCACCCGACGTGGCGGACGACGGCGCGTTCGCCGCGCTCGTCGGCGCCTACGCGGCGGCGCTGGACCGGGGCGACGATCCCGCGGCGTCGTTCCGGGCCGCCACGAGCCAGTCCGGATGGGCAGGGGCGGAGGCACCCGAGCCCGCCTGAGACCCCGTCTTCATCACGGGCGGGACGCTGAGCAGGTCCGGTGCGCGATCGCACCGGGAACTAGGACCAATGGGCCACTCGGCAGGGTACCCGCGAACGCATCGGCGATAGTTTCTGTCCCGCTGCCGCCGGGGACCTGCGGGTGATGTTTCGCTTGTCAGTCTCGTGTTCGCGCTCCCGCAGCGGGTCAGGTCAGAGCGTCGTCGAGTTCGCGCTCGTCCTGCCGCTGATGCTGTTTCTGGCGCTTGCGGTTGTCGATCTGGCACGCATCTACACCACCATGTTGAGCGTCGAGTCGGCGGCTCGCGAGGCGGCCGACTACGGGACATTCGGGTCCGCGAAGTGGGTTGACAGCTCCGTGCCATTCACGGAGAACGACATGCGGACCCGGGCGTGTGTCGCGTCAAGCGACCTGCCCGACTACGTCGGCCCGAACGAGAGCTGCGGCAACCCGTCGTTCTCCTACTGCCTGTCCGGTGACGGTGGCGCGACCTGTGTCCCGTACTCCGTCGCGCTCGCGTGCGACGACTCGACGCGTGAGCCCCCATGCCGGCTGTCCGTCACCCTGGCCTACACCTTCGATCTGATCGTGCCCCTCAACATCGATGTAGGCGGCGTTGAGTACGGCCTGCCGTCCTCGCTGACCTTCGCGCGCACGAGCACCTTCCCCATGACGGACCTGGACCTCGATCCGTGAGCAGCCTGGGTCGTGCGAAGCGACACCAGGGCCTCCGTGGGCAGGCCATGGTGGAATTCGCCCTCGTCGCGCCGATCTTCTTCCTGCTCCTGTTTGGGGTCATCGAGGGCGGGCGGTTCGTCTTCTACTACGAGACACTGGCCAATGCGACGCGGGAAGGCGCCCGTTACGCGATCGTCAACGGCAGCAACTCACTCATCTGCCCTACCGGTCCGGCCGAGCCACCGGGCGTGTCGTGCGACCCGTCCGGAACGCGCGTCGAATTGCGGGTCCGGAGTTCGGCGATCGGGGTCCCGGGTCCGGACATCACGGTGGGGCGTCACTGGATGGACGGGGACGACCTGGACGGCAGCATCGACGACGGCTTCAACAGCCGTGGCTACCGCGTCCTCGTGACCGCTACGTACACCTATCGCCCCCTCGTTCCCATTGTTCCCCTGCCGCCCATCACCGTGACCGCGGAGTCCACTCTTGTCGTCAACAACTGACCCGACCGGCCAGCGTGGCCAGATCCTCGTGCTGTTCGCGGGCGCCCTGGTCACGCTGCTGATCGTTGCCGCCCTCGCATTCGACGTCGGGATGATGCTGCTCGAGCGCCGCGATCAGCAGAACGCTGCGGACGCAGCGGCGCTGGCTGGTGCCCGTTACGTCCTGGCCAGCGGTGACTACTCCGGTTCGTGCTCGGGTGGGGGCGGGAACGCAGCGGTGCAGGCGGCATGTGATCTCGCGCTCGCCAACGGCTTTGCCGACGCTGATGCCGACGAGGACGTCTTCGTGCACATCCCGCCGGTCCACGGGATCTACGCTGGGTTCGATGGCTTCCTCGAGGTCACCATCAACGCGTCCCGGTCCTCCATCTTCGGGGGCGTGATCGGCCGGGCAGTGTGGCCAGTTGGGGCGTACGCGGTTGCGGGCGACCAGGACGGGGTGGTCTACACGTTCGGGATGCTGGCCCTCAACCCGACGGAGTGCAAGGCGCTGCAGGTCGCCGGCACCGGCGTGGTCAACTCCGGCAGCAACATCCAGGCCAACTCGGACGGCTCCGACTGCGACGGCGACCCGTACGGGTTCAGCCGCAGCGGCGGCGGCACGCTCAACCTGGATGTGACCGCGGTCTGCCGGAGTGCGAGCCAGATCCAGGACCAGGGCAGTGGATACATGACGTGCAGCAAGCAACCCAACTCGTTCTCACTGCCGGATCCGCTACGCAAGCTGGCAGCACCGGTGCAGCCGGGTGTCGCAACGGCCATGAAGGAGGTCATCGCCGGGGTGGTAGTGGATGCGCCGGTGGACGTTCCGGACTACTGCCCGGGCGCCTCCGCGCCGAAAGGTCCATCCGTGACCAACCCCCGCACGTGCGTGCTTGGTCAGGGAGGCGCGCAGGCCGGCCGCGATTGGATCCTTAGCCCGGGCCTCTATCCCGGTGGTCTCGACCTCAAGGGCGGCGTGACTGCCTTCTTGATGCCGGGCATCTACTGGATCGGGGGGGGCGGCTTCCAGGCTGGCGGCGACGTGTCGGTGATCTCGGTGGAGAGCGAGATGAACCGTGCCGCGGCCGTGTGCACGACGGGATCGTTCTGCACTGGCGGCGGCGGCGTCCTCATCTACAACTCCAAGCTGGGCACCGAGGCCGCCGGCCCGATCGGGCTCGGGGGCAGCGGTGCCATGCTCAGCCTGATGCCCTATGACTACCCGTTCGGCGATGGCACGATTGACCTGGTGATCTTCCAGGACCGCACCGTGTCGTCCACCGTCACTCTCAACGGCAGCGCCTCCCAGGCGACCCAGGTGCGCGGCATCGTGTACGTGCCGCTAGGCGAGGTCAAGGTCAACGGGAGCGACAGCACCTTCAGCATGGACCAGGTCATCGCGGACACGTTCTACATCAGCGGCTCCGGCGGGACCGTGAACGTGCTCCGGGAAACGGGCGTCGACGCGGAGATCAGCGGGGTCGGGCTCGTCGAGTAGCCCAACGCGCCACCATTCGCCCGCCTCCCGTCAGAGGCCTACGTCTTTGCGCCGTCGGGTTCCACCGGCACGATCAGCTCCGGCCCGTCATTGCGGACGTTGTTGACCAGCGTGGACACCGGGTAGGCGGCGAGACCGATGTCGTCGCTGGGCTCGAGCAGCGCCCGCAGCTCGCCCGGGTGGCGGGGCGTCGGGTCCAGCCAGGTCGCCCACGACGCCGGCGGGACCACGACCGGCATCCGGTCGTGGATGGAGGTCATGAACCCGTTGGGGCGCGTGGTGACGATCGTGAACGTCCGGAGCCAGTCCCCGGTTGCCTCGTCCTTCCGCCCGGTCCAGAGGCCGGCCAACGCCAGCGGCTGATCGTCGGGATCATGGATCCGCATCGGCTGGCGCCGTGACCCGTCGCGTAGCCACTCGTAGAAGCCGTCCACCGGCACGAGGCACCTCCGCCGGCGATACGCGTCGCGGAACATGCCGCTCGTCGCGAGGGTCTCGGCGCGGGCGTTGAACGCTCTGGACGCTCGTCCCGGCTCCGCCCAGGAGGGGACGAGGCCCCAGCGGTAGCGGACCACGGCGCGGCGCTCGTCGCGCTGGACCACGACCGCGGCCTCGTCCGTGGGAGCCACGTTGAAGTGCCCACCGGAGTCTTCGGCGAGGTCATCCGCCTCGAAGATCCGTGCGATCTCCGAGGTCGGGCGCTGCTGCGAGAACCGTCCGCACATGTCCCCGCAGTCTACCCGCGGAGGCCGATCCGCCCACCTCCTGTACAGTCCCCGCCGTGACCAATCCTACGAGCGCCGACCCCCTGGGACTGCTGAGCCAGTCTGGCCCCCTGACCCGCGACGCAGCGCAGGCCGCCCTCGCGCAGGCGAGGGACTTCATGATCTCGGCGGACTTCCTCGACGCCGCCCGTCTCTACCAGCGTGTCGTCGGGTTCGACGACCCCGCCATCACCGGCGCGGCGATGGTTGGCCTGGGCGAGGCGCTGCATCGTCTCGACGAGGAGCCCCAGGCGCTTGCGCAGTGGGAGGCTGCCACGGAGCTGCCCGAGAACCCCTACACCTACCCGGCCTGGCGAAACGTCGCGGCCGCGCGGGTGCGGGCGGGCGATCTCCAGGGCGCCCTTGCCGCGTATCGGGAGGCAGATCGCCGCGCACCCGGGGACGACAAGGCGGAGATCGCCTCGCGGATGGGCTGGCTGTCCAAGGAGGTCGGGGACAAGGGCGCGGCCGGGCGGTACTTCGCCAAGGCGCGAGGCGACCTCGGTCCGTCGGTGGCGATGGGGCTGCTGGCTGCAACGGTGGTCGTGTCGCTGTTCGTGGACTTCGCGGGCCAGGCTGGCCAGGAGCTGGGTGCCCTGCTCCTGCTCGACAAGCCGGCCGTGGCCGCAGGCGAGCTGTGGCGGCTGGCGACGGTCACGCTCGTCCACGCGCCCTTGACCCAGATGCCGCTGCACCTGCTGTTCAACATGTACGCGCTGTATCTCGCGGGGCCGTTCGTCGAGCGGCTGTACGGCCGGGGTGCCTTCCTGCTGATCTACCTCGCGACGGCGGTCGGCGGGTCGCTCGCGTCGTTCGCGTTCAGCGATGCGCCGTACGGCGTGGGGGCGTCTGGCGCGATCTTCGGCCTGTTCGGGCTGCTGATCGCCGTCCAGTACATCCACCGGCCCGTCCTGGACCGGCAGTCGAGGGCATTCCTGGGGCAGCTGATGGCGCTCGTGATCCTGAACCTGATCCTGGGCTTCGCGATGGGTGGCACGATCGACAACTGGGCGCACATCGGCGGGCTGGTCGCAGGCCTGTGGCTGGGCGTCCTGTTCGCGCCGGCGAACGTTCCTACCATGCGCTCGATGTGGTCACGCCCGGGTCCAACGCCGGGTACGACGGTCCCCGTGTTCGGCCGGTCGGGATCTGCGATCATCCGGGTGGGCGGCATGGCCATGCTCGCCGTGCTGTTCGGGATCCTCTGGACTGTCGGCTCCGCCGTCTGGTCCTGACCGGGTCCGCCGGATCAGAGTTCGCCGAAGACGACCTGCGGGCCCGGCTCGCCTTGTGCGCCGCCACTCTCCTCGAGGGTGATCATCACGGCCGAGCTGTCAGCAAGGTCGACGCCGACGGGGGCGACGAAGGTGCCGTTGCCGTCGAAGCTCACGGTCTGGAGGGGATGCACGCCATCGGCATCCGCGTACCACAGCTGGTAGCCATGCCCGGAGGGCGTTGCGGGCAGGTTGCGTGCCACCACGTAGGAGCTGGCATCTCCGGGAACGAAGACGACGGCCGCCTCGGCGGCGGGAGCAATCGCATCCCCGTGGAGCGCCACGGTGACGTGGGCCGGGTTCAGCGCGACGGTCATTGCGCTTCCTTGGCCGGCCAGGTTCGTCTCCAACGATGCCACCTGCGCGGAGGTGGAGTCCAGGTCCTGCTGTAGCGTCACGCTCCGGGCACCGAGGCCGAGGGCTACGACCCCAAGGCTGGCCGCGAGGGCCAGCCAGGCGAACATGGGACCGCGTGAAGGACGCCGCAACGGCACCACGTTGGACGCGGGCTGCGGCTGGACGGCGGGAGCGACGGCCGCGATCCGCGGCGCATCGTCCTCGATGGCGATGGCCCGCCGGATTCCGACGAGCAGGTCGGCAGGGGGCACACGCTCGGGCGCCACCAGTGAGAGATCGGCCATGACGTGATCGAGCTCGAGCTCCACGCTGCGACAGTCGGTGCAGGAGGCGCGATGACCCTCGTAGCTGGCCCGCTCGTCTGGGTCAAGATCGTCGAGGACGGCCCCGGCCGCGAGCAGCAGCTGCTCCTCGTGGATCATGCGTCGGCGCCCCGAAGATCCGCCACGCCGGGCATCTCGGAGACGGAATCGCCTAGGATGTCGCGCAGTCGGAGCAGCGCGCTGCGGATGCGCGTCTTGGCCGTGCCGAGTGGGATCCCCAACCGGTCCGACACCTCGACGTGGGTCAGGCCGCCGAAGAAGGCGAGCTCCAGGGCCTCGCGCTGGGCCGGGGTCAGCTCCTCGATGGCGGCCAGGACCTTCTCGCGCCGGAAGTTGAGCCAGGTCTCGTGATCGACGTCGTCGTCGGCCTCGTGGAACTCGAGGTCGACGTCGGCCGTGCGCTTGCGGACGTTCGCCTCGCGCCGCACGAGGTCGATGGCCTTGTGGCGGGCGAGCGAGAACAGCCACGGCGCGACCGCCCCGCGGGCCGGATCGAACCGGCTCGCGTCCCGCCACAGGGCGATGAACACCTCTTGAACGACGTCCTGCGCGAAACGCTCCGCGCCCGTGACCTGGTAGGCGAGCGAGTAGAGGGGGCGGGAGTAGCGGGCGTAGAGCTCTTCGACCGCGCGCTCGTCCCGGTCGACGATGCGGGCCAGCAGCGCCACGTCCTCTGCGCGCTTCCTGGCCTTGTCGTCCTCGGGTCCCGGCAAACGTTCCTCCGCCAACGGCTTGATCGACTGCGCGCGATCATACCCATTGTGCGCCGTGCGACGGTTTACCGACATGGATTCGCGCGGTCGGAACGCGGGGACCGGGGTGGGGACGAGCAGGAGTTCCATCAATTGCTCATTCGCACCACCCCGGCACACGGATGGGTGCGGGCTCGCTCGGTGTAGGATCGCGTCCCATGGTTGACCAGCCGATCACCACCGCCGCCCGCGAGGAGCGCCCCGAGGCGACCCGCACCATCGAGGGCATCGCGGACGTGTTCCGCAGCCACGGCTACATCGCCGAGCGATCGCTCGCTACAACGGTGTTCCTTGCCTTGGAGCTCGGGCGCCCGCTGCTCCTCGAGGGCGAGGCCGGCGTCGGCAAGACGGAGCTGGCGAAGGTCCTTGCCACCAGCCTCGGCACCCGGCTGATCCGCCTCCAGTGCTACGAGGGCCTGGACGTCAACACGGCGGTCTACGAGTGGAACTACCCGCGCCAGATGCTCGAGATCCGGCTGCTCGAGGCGCGCGGCGAGATCGACAAGGCCACGGCCCACGACATCTTCAGCGCCGAGTTCCTGCTCAAGCGCCCGCTCCTCCAGGCGCTCGAGGACGACGCGGGTACCGCCCCGGTCCTGCTGATCGACGAGATCGACCGTGCTGACGAGGAGTTCGAGGCCTACCTGCTCGAGATCCTCTCGGACTTCCAGGTCACCGTGCCCGAGATCGGCACGATCCGCGCCGCCCGCCCGCCACGCGTGATCCTGACCTCGAACAGGACGCGCGAGGTTCACGACGCGCTCAAGCGCCGCTGCCTCTACCACTGGATCGACTACCCGACGGCGGCCAAGGAGTTCGAGATCGTCGCCACCCGGGTGCCGGATGTCCCCCAGCAGCTCGCCCGCGAGGTGGTGGCGTTCATCCACAGGCTGCGCACGGCGGACCTCACGAAGGTGCCCGGCGTGGCCGAGACGCTGGACTGGGCCGCGGCGCTCCTGTCGCTGGGCGCCACGGAACTCGCCCCGGACGTGGTGGACGAGACGCTCGGCGTGGTCCTCAAGTACGAGGAGGACATCCGGCAGGTCCGCGGCGCCACTGCGCGCCAGTTCCTCGCAGAGGCCAGCGCAGGGTCCTGAGACGCGCCTCGTGGCTCTTGACCGATGTAGCCACATGAGGCTACAGTTCGGGGCATGGAAACGGTCGGCATCCGCGAACTCAAGAACAAGCTGAGCCTCTACGTCCGCAAGGTCGAGGCAGGCGATGTGGTGATCGTCACGGACCGCGGGCGCATCGTCGCGGAGCTGGTCCCGCCGGGCCACACGGCCCTCGCCGGGATCCACCCGGGGCTCCTCGAGCTGGCGCGTCGTGATGGCCTGCGCCTGCCGACACGCCAGAATTCGCCGGAGCTGTATCGACGGCCGAACGTGAAGATCGACCTCGGCGGCCTTACGGTGCAGGAGATGATCGACTTCCTGCGCGAGGACCGTGCGTGACGCGATACGTCGAGTCCAGTGCCGTGCTCGCGTGGCTGCTGGGCGAGGTCCGCGGGGGCGCCGTGACCGAGCTGCTGGTGAACGCCGACCTGATCGTGACATCCGAGCTGACGCAGGTCGAGATCGACCGGGCGCTCCACCGGTACGTCGCGGTCGGCGCCTTCGACAGACCCACGGCCGATCTGCTCAGCCAACGAGTTGACGCGCTGACGGCTGGATGGGGCATCGAGCCCATCAGCCAGGCCGTCGTCGAGCGCGCCCGACGTCCGTTCCCACATGACGCGATTCGGTCCCTCGACGCGATCCACCTGGCGACAGCCGAGGTCGTGCGATCCAGCGTCGGTGAGCTCGACGTCCTGAGCCTTGACGATCGGGTCCGGGACAACGCCCGCGCGCTCGGCTTCCGCGTCCTGCCCGACTGACCGCGCACGATGCCCGGGCGCAAGTCGTGGCACAGTCCGTCCATGCCGACTCCTGGTCGCCCGCCGATCCTGGTCGCCGACACCGGCGAGGCCGTCGACGGCCGCCGCCTGCTCGCCGAGGCCGTGGGCTTCGGGCGGGCGCTGCGGGCGGCCGGCCTGACCGTGGACCTTGGCGCCTCGATCGACTTCGCGCGTGCGCTCGCCATCATCGACCTCGGCGTCCGGGCACAGGTGCGCGACGCAGGGGCGGCGATCTTCGTCCGGCGGCGCGATGATCGCGAGGTCTACGACCGCATCTTCGACCGCTTCTGGCGCCGCCGGGGGCGATCGCTGCCCGGGGCCCGACCGGAGGGCGCGACCCCGGACGCGGACCGCGAGGAGGGCGAGCCCGGGGTCTCCGACGGGGCCGCCGAGGGGACGGGCGCCACGCTGTCCGAGCTCGCCACGCTGGGCATCCAGCTCAGCACCGACGCGGACGAGGAGGGCGGGGAGATCGACGGCGAGACCGTCTCGCCCGATGCCTGGTCCCGGGGCGAGCTGCTCCGCCACCGCGACTTCGACCGCATGACGGGCGCGGAGCTGCGCGACGCGGAGCGGTTCGTGGACCTGCTCCGGCCGAGGCTCGAGCGCCGCCGGACCCGCCGCCACGAGCTCCATCCCCACGGTCGTCGCCTGGCACCACGCGCGATGTTCCGCCGCAACCTCGCGACGGGTGAGCTGACGGAGTGGGTCTGGCGCCGCCAGATCCGCGAGCCGCGCCAGCTCGTGATCATCTGCGACATCTCGGGGTCGATGGAGCGGCACTCGCGGCTGCTGCTCCGGTTCGCCCAGGCGCTGGCCCGCACCAACGAGGTCCGCACCGAGTCGTTCGTGTTCGGGACGCGCCTCACCCGGGTCACGCGGCTGATGAAGGACCGCGATCGCGATCGGGCGCTGGCGCGCGTGGCCGACACGGTCACGGACTGGGCGGGCGGCACGCGGATCGGGGAGTCCTTCCGGGAGTTCAACCACAAATGGGCGCGCAGGACACTGCGCAGCTCCGGGGTGGTCATCGTCGTGTCCGACGGCTGGGACCGCGGCGACCCGGCGCTCGTGGCCGCCGAGACCGCGCGCCTGCGGCGCAACTGCCACCGGCTGGTCTGGCTCAACCCGCTGGCCTCGGCGCCGGGCTACCAGCCGCTCGCGGCCGGGATGAAGGCGGCGTACCCGTTCATCGACGACTTCCTGCCCGCGGGGACGCTGGCGAGTCTCGAGCGCCTGGGCGAGGTGCTCGCCGGGTCCAGGGAGGGAACTGCCCGCAGGGGATCGGCCGTCACGCACGCGACGAGCGTCGCCCCCTCCCTTGGCCTCGCCGCGCCCGATGCGACGCCACCCCGGTCGCTGGATTCCGACGCAATCGCCGCGGACCACGCGCGGCCGCTCACCTAGCCACCTCGGGCGCGGGGCCCGACGAACCACCGGAGGACGCGATGCAGGAGCTGGTCGAGACGCTCGAGGGGTGGCGCGCCGCGGGCGTGGGCGTGGGCCGCGCGGTGGTCATCCGGACGTTCGGCAGCACGCCCCGCCCCGCCGGGGCTGTCCTGCTCGTCACCGACGACGGCCGGATCGCCGGCTCCGTGTCCGGTGGATGCGTGGAGGGGGCCGCGGCCGAGGCGGTCCTCGCCGCTCGCAAGGATGGCCGGCAGCGCGTGATCCGCTATGGCATCAGCGACGAGCAGGCGTGGGACGTGGGCCTGGCCTGTGGCGGGACCATCGACGTGCTGATCTCGCCCGCCGTTCCGGCGGCTGCCGAGGCGGCTGCCCGTGACGCCCGCGATGGTCGGGGTGGGGGACGGGCCGTCGTGACACGGCTCCCCGCGGACGCCCCGTCCGCGGTCCCCGGGCCGCACAAGCCGGGGCCAGGCGAGACCCCGTCGGAGCCGCTGACCGTCGACGCCGACGGCCGGCTCGTCGGCACGCTTGACGACGTGCACGCGGACGAGGCGCTGGTCGAGGCTGCGCGCGCCTGCCTGCGTGCCGGTCACTCGCGGACCGTGGAGATCGCCGGCACCCAACTGTTCATCGAGGCGTACCCGGCCCGCGCGCGGCTCGTCGTCGTCGGTGCGGTCGAGATCGCCCGCACGCTCGTTCGACTCGCGCGAGAGCTCGGCTACGAGACGGTCGTCATCGACGGCCGTGCTGCCTTCGCAACCAGGGACAGGTTTCCCGAGGCGGACCGCCTCGTGCTCGGCTGGCCGGATGAGGTGATGGACGAGATCGAACTCGGGCCGGCCGACGCGGTTGCCATCCTCACCCACGACGTGAAGTTCGATGAGCCGGCGATCATCGCCGCGCTCGCGCGCGGATGCCGCTACGTGGGTGCGGTGGGTTCGCGCAGGACCCAGGCCGAGCGGCAGTCCCGCTTGCTGGCCGCGGGCGTGTCGCCGGCCGATCTGGGCCGTGTCCACGGACCCATCGGCCTCGACCTCGGGGGCCGGCTGCCGGCGGAGACCGCCCTCGCGATCCTGGCCGAGATCGTTGCCGAGCGGCGGGGTGGCGGGGGCCGTCCGATGCGGGACCTCGCCCGCGAGCAGGGGGCAGCAACCTCGTGAGGATCGTGGCCATCGTTCTCGCTGCCGGTGCCGCATCGCGCTTCGGCTCGCCCAAGCTGCTCGCGCCGCTCGCCGGCAGGCCGCTCCTCCAGCACGCGCTCGATGCCCTGGCGGCGGCGGGTGTCGCCGACATCGTGGTGGTGCTCGGGGATGAGCACGAGGCCATCGAGGCGGCCATCGCGTGGCGCGACGAGCGCCGGGTGATCAACGAGCGTCCGGGCGACGGCCTCTCGAGCTCGCTCCGGGTCGGCCTCGATGCGGCGGCGGAGGACGCCGGGATGGACGCGGTCCTCGTGGTGCTGGGCGATCAGCCCGCGCTGCGTCCTGGGACGATCCGCTGCGTCCTCGAAGCCGCAGAGGTGAACCCCGCCCTGTTCATCCGTGCGCGCCACGCCGCCGACGGCGCCCCGAACCCGGTTCTCGTCCGCCGCGCGGCATGGGCGATGGCGGCGGGTCTTTCCGGCGACCGCGGCCTTGGACCGCTCCTCGCCGCCCGGCCCGAGCTGGTCTTGGAGGTGGCCGTCGAGGGTGCCAGCCCGGACGTGGACACGCCCGACGATCTGGTCACCCTGCATTCGAGTGAGGTCGTCCGATGACTCCGTCGATCCCCGCCGCCGATCTCGAGACCGCGTGGACCGGGCGCGTGCTCGCGAACCGCGCCCAGGCGGAGCGCCTCCGCGAGTCACAGTCCGACGATCACTACGCGCGCGTCACGAACCTGTTCGTCGCCGACCCACGCAGGACGGGCGAGGCGGCCCTGGACCGGCTCCTCGAGATGGCTCGTGCGGACGCCACCTGGCTGGACATCGGTGCCGGGGCCGGCCGCTACGCGCTCCCCCTCGCGCTCCGCGTGCGCGAGGTCGTCGCGGTGGAGCCCTCGGGCGGCATGCGGCAGGCGCTCCGGACCGGCATGGCCGAGCACGGCATCGGCAACGTCCGGGTCATCCCGGGGACCTGGCCGGAGGCGCTCGACGAGCTGGGCAACCTGCCCGCCGTGGACATGGCCCTGATCGCCCACGTGGGCTACGACATCGAGAGCATCGGCCCGTTCCTCGACGGCATGGAGGCGGCAACCCGGGACCGCTGTGTCGCCATGATGACCGACCGGAGTCCGGCCTCGGTCGCCGACCCGTTCTGGCCGCTCGTCCACGGGGAGGAGCGCGTCGCGCTGCCGGCGCTGCCGGAGTTCGTGGAGCTGCTGCGCGCGCGCGGGCGGGATCCCCACGTGGAGGTGGTGGAACGCTCCCTGCGCACATTCGACTCCGTGCCCGCGCTCACCGCGTTCCTCCGCCGCCAACTGTTCATCACCGAGGGAGGCGACAAGGATCTCCACTTCCGGGCCATCCTCCCGGACCACATCACCCGCCGTGATGGAGGATGGACGCTGGCGCAGCGGCCGGCCGGATCGCTGGGCGTGGTGACGTGGAGCGTGGCTACGGGGCGCTGACCACGGCGAGCTCGTTGGCTCCGCAGCGTTCGTCACCGAGCGGGCGCGACGCCTCCGGACCGGCAACCGTGGGAGCCGCTGTCGATGGCGTGTCCATCGTCGTACTTGAACTCGGTGGCGAGCGGCCTGTTGCGACCCTGAGATCCGGAAACGGATGAGATCGGATACCTCTGTGCGAGGCGGGTCCCCGCAACTCGAGTTTCGGGGACGGGGCTCCTCGTGACCGGGTCGAATCTTATCCAAGAGCGGATGCGTGCCCAAGTGCGGATGACGGCCCGGTGCGGATGCGTGCCCCGGTGCGGGTCGGCAGCAGGACGATTGGCACGTTGACGCGGGTTCTGCGCGGGCGGTAGGTTCGCCCGGCGCCCCACGCCATCTCGGGCGTCAAGCCACGCGCTGGGAGACAGGGCGCATGCGGGCTCTGGCCATCGTCGCACTACTGGCCCTCGTCGTCGCGGCCGCAGGCGCGACCGGCGTGCCGGCCCCCGGCAGGGGAACGACGACGCCGCCGCCGCCCGTGATGGCGTCGGAGGCGACTCCCGAACCCACCGCGACTCCCGAACCCACGTCCATCGCAATCCCGACCACGGAGCCGACCGCCACGCCGGCCCCTGGCCCGACCGCGGCTCCCGAGCCCGTCCTCGTCCCGCTGGTACCCGTCACCGGCTTCTGGTCCACGGAACGGTCGATCACGCGGTCCGCGCTCGCGATCGCGCTCTCCGGGGCAGGCGCGAGCCCGCGCCGCGTCCTCGTGAGCGCCGATGACCTGGTCGCCCTCGCCGCCGAGCTCGGCGTCCGCCCTGGACCCAGTGTCCGGGCGCTGACGCCGTCAGAGGTGCGGGCCCAGTTGGCGACGACGCCTTCGGCACTCGGTGTCCTGCGGGCCGAGGACGTCACGCCCATGGTGAGGGCGCTCAACGTCGATGGCGCCACCCTGTTCGGCGGCGACCGCGTCAGGGATCTCGCCGGCTGGCCGCTGCTCGTCCCGGAGCCACCAGGCTCGCGTTCGTCCACGTTCGACCCGGGCGCGGTCTGGACGCTGATGGCCGGCGGAGACGTGATGCTGGATCGCTCCGTGTACAAGCGGGCGATCAGGGAGGGCCGCGGGGTGGACTACCCGTGGAGCGGCGGCCTCGCCAGGATCACCTCACGGTTCTGCTGTGGCTGGCCGGGGCTGCGCATCATCCGCGCGGAGCGGATCGGACCGACCGGTGTCGTGCGGACTCTGATCCGGCGCGCGGACATCGCCGTGGTCAACCTCGAGGGTCCCGCCCCCGACGATCCCACCTATCGCCTGTTCGGGCTTGTCTTCTCCATGGACCCGAGGCTGCTGGCCGGCGTGCAGCGCGCAGGCATCGACGCGGTGTCGCTGGCCAACAACCACATTCGCAACGACGGCTCGTCGGGCGTGCTCCAGACGCTCCGCAACCTGGACAAGGTGGGTCTCAAGCACTTCGGCGCGGGGCGCGACCTCGCTGCGGCCCGCCGGCCCGCATGGTTCACGGTCGCCGGGATGCGGCTCGCCATCCTGGGCTACAACGGCATCGGGCGGGCCCCCAACGCCTCGTCCGCGCGGGCCGGGGCGGCGCCGCTGTCGCTCTCGGTCATGCGCGCCGACGTCCGGGCCGCGCGCAGGGCCGGGGCCGACGTCATCGCGGTGATGCCGCACTGGGGAGCTGAGTACACGGACCGGATCACTACCCAGCAACGGACGTTCGGGCGCGAGGCGCTCGCGGCCGGCGCGGACCTCGTGCTCGGCAACCACTCCCACTGGGCGGGCCCGATCGGTCTCCGCTCCGGTAACCGCCTGGTCGTGTACTCGATGGGGGACCTGCTGTTCGACCTCAACCACGACGAGCGGACCCAGGAGGCGTTCCTCGTCGAGACGACCTTCGCCGGCAAGCGCCTCGTCCAGGTCACGCTGCATCCGACGGTCATCGTGAAGCAGGCGCAACTGAACCTGCTCATGCCCGACGGAGGCGGCACGCGCCTGTTGCGCGCGGTCCAGGTCGCGTCCCAGCGGCTCGGGGCCCCCTGACGAGGCCCGCCCGGCGGGAATGCCGGGGGCGCAGCCGGCCGATCACACGGCGGCATTGGCGCCCACGACGTGACACGCCGCCCCGCGGTATCACGGCGTCGATTGCCGCCGGGCGGCCGGCGAGGGGCCCAGATGTCGGTCAAGTTCTACGGTCGGTGGCTTTCGCCGGACATACCGGCTGCCAGAGGGATGAAGCTGGACCAAGGGTCCCCCGCAGCGGACGAACGATCGATCGCGGGCGCCCAATGGGCCGCCAGGCGGCCCGGAGCAGGCGGCCCGGAGCAGGCGGCGGGACGGCGGGACGCAACGCTGGGGCGGCTCGGGGCCCCCTAGATCAGCGAGGCCCGCGCGGAGGAGCCCCGGTGCTGGCCCTAGCCGTCCCGGGTGACCACCCAGTGGGACGTGTGCTCGAGCTTCTCGTCCACCGACTGGATCACCTCGACCCGCGCGTTCGGGTAGCCGCCTTCGCGGAGCAGGTGCTGGACCCGGGCACCGTACGCGGTGCCGTCCAGGTTGCTCTCGGCACCGTGGACGTGATCCCGCGCATGCTCGAACGCCTTCACGAAGGCCGGGTCGTCCCACGGGGTGATCCGTGCCTTGATGTGGACCGGGCTCGTCATCGGGGTCACCTCCGGTGTTCATTGTGCTCGCGGGCGGCCGGACCTGCCAGAGCCGGACGTACCGCCTCGTCACCCGGGCGGATGGCGTGCGAAGATCGGGCCGTCATGGAGCGACTCCACGCGGTCATCGGGCCGCTCTCGACCAACGTCTACGTCCTCGCCGATCCCGCGAGCCGCGAGGCGATCGCGATCGACACCGCCACGCCCTGCTTGAACTGGATCGCAGGAGCCCTGGCCGAGCGCGAGTGGACCCTCAAGCTGATCGTCAACACGCACGGCCACTGGGATCACATGGGCGACAACGCCGCCGTGCAGGCCCATACCGGCGCGGACATCGCGATCCACCCGGAGGACGCCCACCGGCTGCTCACGCCGAAGCCGCTGTACGCGCCGTTCGAGGTCATCCCCTCGGTGCCGGCGGTCGAGCTGGCCGAGGGCGGCGAGATCCGGTTCGGTGAGATCCGGCTGCGTGTCCTGCACACCCCGGGCCACACCGAGGGCTCCGTCTGCCTGCTCGGTGCCGACGACGGCATGCTGTTCAGCGGCGACACGCTGTTCCCCGGCGGCTGGGGCCGCGTCGACTTCCCGGGCGGCGACCCCGAGGCCATGGTGGCGTCGATCGCACGACTGAGCACGCTCGAGGACGGTCTGCGCGTGCTCCCAGGGCACGGTGCGGCGACGACGATCGGGCGTGAACGGACGTGGATGGAGCTGGTCCGCGATCAGGGCCGCCTGCCGTTCTAGGTGCGGTTCAGGCCCGGGCCGGGCCAGCCGCGGTCCCCGAAGTCCAGCCCTCCGGCGCCGGCCTGTCGAGCGGCCGCCCGTACGCCATCCAGCGCCGTACCGACGCGAACCCCAGGCCCTCGTAGAGCTGGAGCGCGCCGGTCGGGTTCGTGCCGTCCACGCCGAGCCAGGCCTCGTCCATGCCCTGCTCGCGCAGGACCCGGAACGACGCGGCGCACAGCGCCTTGGCCACACCCCTGCCTCGCCATGGGCGGCGGACGGAGACGTGATCGAGCCAGGCCCGTCGGATCCCGAGCGCCTCGTTCTCGTCGCCGGAAGATCGCGTTCATCACGACGCCCGCCACCTGGTCGCCGTCCCAGGCCACGCACCAGATCGCCGGGGTCATGTCGGGACCGTGGAAGCGCGCCTCGAAGTCCGCCTCCTCGGGCGCGCGGTGTCCCCAGTGGTCCTCGAAGGCCTCGTTGTCGGCGTCGAAGATCGCGCGGTACTGGTCCTCGGTGACGGGCCGCATCTCGAGGCCCGCGGGGAGCGGGTGGTCCGGCAGGGCGCCCGTGAGGTACCGGCGCATCTCGAAGCCGTAGCGGATCGGGCACGTAGCCGTGCTCGGCGAGGAGCGCCGCGGTCGGCCGCCTCGGCCTCGAGGGCGTAGGAGCGGAGCTCGCGCGGCCCGGGTCGCGGGTCGTCGGCGGACTCGGCGGCCAGCCGCGCCCGCGTGGCGAGATACAGCGCGTTGCCGATGCGTCGCCGCCGGACTTCGGGGGCGACCGCACCGAACGTCTCGGCCACGAGCGCCCCGTCGCGGACCACGCGATAGCCCATCGCGTACCCCACGAGAGACCCGTCGATCTCGGCCAGGAGCAGGTCGCGCCCGAGCTGGAAGATCTCGGACTCGGCGTACTCCGCGGCCATGTCGTCGCCGCTGCGGACCTCGTCGATGCCGTCGGCGCGACGGGCGCGGTTGAGGACGTCGGCGATGGCGCCCCAGTCGGCCAGTGTCGCCTGCCGGAACGAGAGCCCCGGGATCGGGGGGCGTCCGCAATCCGCACCGGGGCGCCGGCGGGGGAAAGGGTCGGGTCGAGCGTCGTCATGGGCGGTCCTCCGTGCCCGGCATGGGTCTGCGGTACGAGGTGCCGGTCGAGGCCACCCGGAAGCCGCACGACTCGTACAGCGCAAGCGCCCGGTTGTGGTTGTCCGTGTCCACGCCGAGGTAGGCCGAGGCGGCTCCCTCGGCTCGGAGGAGCCCGAGGCTGCGGGCGATGGCGGTACGCGCCAGGCCCCGGCGGCGATGGTCGGGATGCGTCACGACGGCATCGAGCAGGCCCCGGCGGGTGCCGTCCGGAGCCGTCTCCACGATGTTGCACACCACGGACGCAGGTTGCTCGCCGGCCCAGGCCACGACCACGAGGTCGCGGCGGAACCGCGGATCCTCGAGCCAGTCCTCGATGCGCTGATCATCAGCCTCGACCTGGCCCCAATGCTCGGCGAACCCTTCGACCATCATCTGGTGGACGGCGGGCAGCTCGGCCTCTTCCGGGGCCCGGAGGTGGTACCCGTCGGCCACCACGACGGCCGGGATGTCGTCCATGTGGGGCCGCAGCATCTCGGCGTCCCAGCGGACCGCGATGTAGCCCAGCGCCTCGAGGGCGGCGGCGAGCTCGACGTCGCCCTGGAACGCGTAATTCGAGAGATGCGTGGTCCGATCGCTCGGATGGTCGAGTGCGAGCCTCCGCGCCCGGACCTCGCCCCAGCGAACGAACGCCTCGGCGACGCCCAGGCCCCATGCGGCGGGGTCGACGATCGTCGGGCTGTCGAAGATGCGGTCGCCGTCGGTCAGGTCGTGCCACTCGACCCGGGCATAGCCCAGCGTGATGCCGTCCCGCTCCACCAGGATGCAGTCGGTCGCCGGGTCGGAGTTGACGAGATGCGTGTAGTGGTGCCGCATCGCCTCGACATCGACCTGTTGGACGACACCGACCCGGCTCCGGAGGGCTGCAGCTGCCGCGGCCATGCCGGCGAGGTCCCCGATGCCCTGCCAGCGCCGGAAGCCGAGGCCTGAGCCCACCGGGGCGAGTGGCAGCGCGGCGTCAAGCGTCGTCATGGGCGGTCCTCCGGGCCGGACATCGGCTTGCGGTACGAGATGCTCGTCGAGGCCACGACGAAGCCGCACGACTCGTACAGGGCCAGCGCCCGGTTGTCGTTGTCCGTGTCCACGCCGAGGTACGCGGTGGCAGCGCCCTCGGCACGCAGGAGTTCGAGGCTGCGGGCCATCGCCGCCCGCCCCAGGCCTCGCCGGCGGTGGTCGGGGTGGGTGGCGAGGGTTTCCAGCATGCCCCGGACGGACCCGTCCAGGAGCGTCTCCACCGTGTTCGAGAGGACGGTGACGGGCTGACACCCGTGGAAGGCGGCCACGACCAGGTCGCGACGGAAGCGGGGATCCTCGATCCACTCCTCGATCTCGTGCTCGGCGTCCTCCCACTCGCCCCAGTGTCCCCTGAACGCCGAGACCGCCATCGCGTGGACCGCCGGCAGCTCCTCGGTCTCGGGCGCCCGGAGCACATAGCCCTCGGGGACGACCACGGCCGGCAGGTCCTCCATGTTCGGCCGCAGCATCTCGGCGTCCCAGCGCACCGCCGTGTAGCCGACGGCCAGGAGGGCTGGGGCCAGCTCGGTGTCGCCACCCAGGACGTAGTTGGAGAAGTGCGAGCGCCGCTCCGTGGGGTGCTCGAGGGCGATCTCACAGGCGCGGAGCTCGCCCCAGGCGATCATCGCCTCCATGAGCCCGAGCCCCCAGGCGGAGGGCTCGAGGACCGACGTCAGGTCGTAGACCCGGTCGCCGTCGGCCAGGTCGTGCCACTCCACCCGGGCGTACCCGCGGACCGCCCCATCGCGCTCGACGAGGATGCAGTCCCTCGCGGGATCCGAGTTCACGAGGTGCGTGTAGCGGTGGTGCATGCCGTCGACGTCGATCGGCTCCGGCTGCCCGATGTGGCCGCGGAGCCGGGCGTTCGCCGCTGCCATGCCGGGGATGTCCTCGAGGCCCCGCCAGCGGCGGAAGGTCGCGCCCGAACCGGCCGGTGCGTCCGGCGGCGGGGCGCTCTCGAGGTTGGTCATCGCTCGCTCCCGTACTTCTGCTGCATGTGCCGGCTCGCGGCCTGGCTGATGGCCTTCCAGCGCTTGCGCTCGGCCTCGCGGAGGAGCCGGTCGCCCGAGCGCGCGACGTGTGCGGCCTCCTTCTCGAGCTTGCGATGGCTCGTGAGGCGATCATGCGTCAACCGCCCGTCGGCGAGGGCGGCCGTGATCGCGCAGCCGGGCTCTCGTTCGTGCCGGCAGTCCGTGAACCGGCAGCCGGCCGCGATATCCATGATGTCCGAGAACGCCGGGTCCAGCCCCTCCGCCGCGCCGGCGACGCCCAGGCTGCGGATGCCCGGGGTGTCGATCAGGAGCGCACCACCCGGCAGGCGGACGAGCTCCCTGTGCGTGGTCGTATGGCGGCCGCGGGAGTCGTCCTCCCGGACGGCTCGCGTCTGCAGGTGGTCCCGCCCGAGGAGCAGATTGACCAGCGTGGACTTGCCGACGCCCGACGAGCCCAGCACGACGGCCGTCCTCCCCGGGTGCAGGTGGCGCAGGGCGAGGTCGGCCACTCCGTCCCCGGTGAGGGCGGAGATGGCGTGGATGGCCGTGCCGGGAGCGACGCTCTCGGCGGCCGATCGCAGGACGTCGAGATCCGCGGCAACGTCGGTCTTGTTGAGCACCACGACGGGGATCGCGCCGCCCGACCAGGCTACCGCGAGGTAGCGCTCGATCCGCCGCAGGTTGAAGTCGCCGTCCAGGCCCGCAACCACGAACGCGACGTCCACGTTGGCGGCCAGCACCTGGTCGTCGATGACGTGGCCCTCCTCGGCACCGCGCCGGAACACCGTGCGGCGCGGCAGGATGCCGTGGATCACGGCGGGACCATCGCCGTTGGACCCGCCCCCGGCAGCCACCCAGTCACCGACGGCAGGCATGTCGACCGGGCCCAGCGCCTCGTGGCGGAGGCGGCCCGAGATGACGGCGTCGCGGTCGCCGTCGGGCGTGGCCAGGACCCAGGCGTCGCGGTGGGCGGCGATGACCCGGGCCGGCCGCCGGCCCACCGCTTCGAACGGCAGGAAGGCGGCGGCCCAGCCCGGGTCCCAGCCGAGGTCGGCGAGGGGAGTGGTAGGCACCGCCATCACCCGACTCGCTTGAGCTTGCCGGTGCGCTTCGCGTATCGCTCGGCGCGCCCGAAGGCCCACAGCCCGGCCGGGATGAGCACGATGCCCATCACGATCAACGGGACGATGTCGTGGACGAGATCCGTGAGCGGCACGCCGTCCAGGATCCCTGCCCGGACGCCGTCCAGGACGTAGGTCGCCGGCGAGAACTTCGAGATGACCTGCATCCACTCCGGGAGCACCTCGACCGGGTAGTAGACCCCGGACACGAGGAGCAGGCACGACTGCACGACGAACGTCATCTGGGCCCCGCGCTCCACGTACAGCAGCGGCAGGATCGCGGCCATCATGCCGATGCCCACGAAGCTGAACGAACCGAGGAGCACGAACACCGCGGCTGTGGCCATGTTGGTCACGCCCAGGTCGAGCTGCCGGTAGAAGATCGCCAGGACCACGAGCATCGCCGCAGTGTGGACGACGCCGTATCCCATGGCGTACAGGCAGGAGCCGAGGAGCTGGGTCCAGCGCCGCACCGGGGCCATGAACGTGTACTCGAGGGTGCCTTCCCAGCGCTCGACGGCGATGGTCTCGGCGATCCACGAGAAGACGACAGACAGGTAGTTCCAGAAGACTGCGCCGATGATGAGCGTGAGGAGCAGGCGCGGGTCGCCCGCCGCGGCGCCGATCAGGCTGATCGACAGCGCGCCGGCGACGGAGTAGACGAGGAAGGCGAGCTCCCACCCCCAGTACCGGCGGGTGAGGAAGAAGTTGCGCTCGACGAAGGCGTACGACGCCTTCAGCTCATGCGCGACGAGAGCCAACGGAGTGTCCTTTCGGGCGGTGTGCCCCCGGGTCCGGGAGGAGCCCGGACCCGGGGAGCAGGCGCGGCGGGGTCATCCCTGCCACGCGGGAGTGGTGGCGGTGTCGCCGCCGACGCGTCGGCCGAGCCGGATGAGCGACTCGCCGAGCCGGTGGCGGACCGACCGGGTGTGCACGTGGCCCACCCGGTCGCCCTCGCGGTGCGACCGGAAGAGCGCCTGGCGCTCCCCGACGTCCGCGAGCCGGAGCTCGATGTGCTGCATGTGGGTGTCCTTTCGGAAGGTGGAGTGATGGCGGGTGGTCGTGTCGGACCGGGTGGTCATCGCGGCACCTCCTTTCGGTGGTTCAGTCGGGTTCTGGCCCGTCCTCCTCGACGTCCTCGTCGAGGGAGCGGCCGGTGAAGGTCATGAAGACGGCATGGAGCGTGGGCTCCTGGCCGTGGACGTCGGCGACGAGGCGCATGAGCCCCTCGGGCGTGTCCTCGGCGACCACGCGACCCCCATCGAGGATCGTGATGCGGCTGCACAGGCGCTCCGCCTCGACCAGGTCGTGCGTCGTGAGGACGATCGTGGCGCCGTGCTCGGCGTTGACCTCCTCGACGAACGCCTGGACGTCGAGCTTGCTGCGCGGGTCGAGGCCGGTGGTCGGCTCGTCCAGGAGCAGCAGCGTCGGGCTCGTCAGCAGGGCTCGCGCGATGGCGACCTTCTGCTGCATCCCCCGGCTCATCTGCTCCACGGGCCGGCCGAGGCGGCTCTCCGCGATGCCGAGCCGGGCCAGGATCGCCGTCGCCTGCCGCTTCGCCTCGCCGGCGTTGAGGCCGTAGAGGCGGGCGGCGAACAGCAGGTTCTCCATGGGGCTCAGCTTCTTGAAGAAGGCCGCGTCGACGCTCACCCGGTTGATGAGCCGCTTGACCGCGAGCTCGTCGCGCTCGATGTCGAGGCCGAACACCTCGACCCGGCCCTCGTCCAGGGTCAGCAACCCCGAGATGAGGCGGATGAGGGTCGACTTGCCGGAGCCGTTGGCGCCCAGGACCCCGTGGATCGTGCCCGCGCTCCAGGCGGAGCGAGACGTCGTCGATCGCGAGGACCGGGGGCTTGCGCCGGTCGACGTTGAAGCGCTTGGTGACGTGCTCGACGAGCAGGGCCGGCGGACCGGACCGCTCGAGGGTGGGGAGGCCCATGCCCCCTTCGCCCCGGGCGGACGGGATCCGCGCGGCGGGCTCGCGGTCGGCGATGCGGGCCGGCAGCGGGCTCGACGTCGGAGTGGTCGTCTTCGGTTCGGGTGCGAGGGTGGTGGTCACGGGACCCTCCTGCTGGATGGGTGGAGCTGGCTCGAAGATGGGTGAGCCGGTCCGCGGGGTCCCAGGCATGGGACGAGCCGCGGGCCCGGTGTTCGGGGGCCTCGCGGCTCGGGGTCCATCAGGGCGGAGACATGCCCAGATAAACGAAAGAGCCGGGGGCCCGGTGGCCCACGGCTCGGTGGTCGCTCCTGGGGCTTACGCCCCGCGTCCTACCTCGTGGTGGGCACACCTCTCCCGCTGACAGCGCAGGTGAGCGCCGCCTTGCGCGGGTAGAAGATTGCGTTCTTCACCATCTGGCGTACCGCCTCCGGGTGTAGGACGTGTCGGGCGACCTGCTCGACCGGGGCGGATACTACGCCTGCTCCGGTGACGGCGTCAACCCCCAAGTCCGCGAGCGTGTGGCACGGCCAGGCGCGGGACTCTGCGGGCGCCGGAACCGGCCGGGAGTCTCGGCGTCTGCCCGGTGCGTCCCACCACGAGAGGTTCCGAGATCACCATGCGCCTGCCGTCAGCCATCCCCGCCGCCCGCCGGCTTGTCCTCCCATTGGTCGCCGTCGCGCTCGTCGCCGCGTGCGGCGGCGGCGCCGCGTCACCCACGCCGGCCCAGCACCGTCGCCCGTGAACCCCACTCCCGTCATCCCGGCGCCGTCTCCCGCCGAGGGTGGCACCTACTGGCTCCGGATGACGACCTTCCAGGCGATCCCGCCGGTCAACCTGTTCGCCGTGCCGCCAACGGCGACGATCACCGGCGATGGGCAGTACCTGGTCCAGGGCGCCGTGCCGGCGATCTACCCCGGGCCGCTGGTCATGCCGCTGTTCGGGCGCCAGGTGAGCGACGCCGGGCGCACGCAGATCCTGGCCTGGGCCGACGAGCTCGGCCTGCTCTCGGGCAAGACCGACTTCATGGGCGACGGCAGCCTGCCCGGCGGGATCACCGGCCAGATCGAGCTGACGGTCGACGGCCGCCTGGTCGCCCTGCGGGGCCTGCCGGACGCCGCCTCGCCGGATCCGAAGCCGGGTTCACCCGAGGCCTTCGGCGAGCTCTGGCGGCGGATCGCGAGCCTGCCGCAGACGCTCCCGGGCGAGCTTGGCCCGGAGCAGCCGTACACGCCCACCGCCTACGCGATCCTCGTCGGCGAGCCGCCCGCGCCGCAGGACGGCATGACGGCCAACATCATGGACTGGCCGCTGGACACGCCCGCTGGCCACGTTCGGTGGGCCGGTTGCGAACAACTCCGCACGCTGCGGTCTCGTGGAGGGCGAGGACGCCGCGACGCTCACGCCGGCCCTGGCGCAGGCCAACCAGCTGACGATGTGGACCCAGGACCCGGAGTTCAGCGCCGCGTACGGGCTCACGGTCCGGCCGATCGTCGCCGGCGAGAACCCGTGCGCGGAGATCTTCGGCCTCGCGGGCTGACCGCGCAACCGCCGCCCCGGGCGGCCGCCACACGCGAGCCACCTCGCGGGTGCGTACGATGGACTGGCCACCCGGTGCGCAGCGCATCGTCGGTGGTGTGCCCCCGAACCGAGGTTCCGTTGCGCCCGTCTCCCAAGCTCCCGATGCTCGCCGCCGTCGCCGTCCTGGTCGCCGCCTGCGCCGGCGGGTCCGGCACGTCACCCCGCCCATCGCCGCAGGCTGAAACGTCAACGGCCTGGCTAAGCGCCACGCCATACAAGACCGGGCAGCCGGTCAGCCAGTTCGCCTACGGGCCGGCCGCGGTGATCACGGCCGACGGCATCTTCGTCACGGCGGCTCCGGTCGATGCCAAGGCGCCTGCGCCGCTCGTGCCCGTCTTCGTGGGGCGCTCGATCTCCGATGCCGGCCGCGCCACGATCCAGTCAGAGGCTGAGCGCCTCGGCCTGCTCGCCAGGAAGCGCGACTTCAGGAGCCCGATCACCCTGCCCGGAGGCGTCCTCGGGCGACTGCAGCTCACGGCGATGGTGGGCCGGTGACGCTCGTCGGCGAGCCGGACTCCAAGCTCCTGTGCATCCCCCCGCTCTGCGATCCGATCCCGGGGACCGCCGGAGGCATTCGGGGATCTGTGGCGCAAGATCGTCGATCCGGTGCCCTGGCTCGGAGGGGAGCTTGGTGCCGAGAGCCCGTTCGTCCCGACCGCCTACGCCCTGCTCGTCGGACCCGCTCCCGCTCCGGATCCCGCAGTTGGCGCCTCGATCGTCGACTGGCCATTGGAGATTCCGCTCTCGACGTTCGGCACGCCGGTCGCCAAGGACTCCCACCGGTGCGGGATCGTCAGTGGCACGGACGCGGAGACGCTCCGTCCGGCACTCGAGGGCGCCAGCCAGCAGACGCAGTGGGTCCAGGATCCTGCGACGAGCGCCACCTTCGGGATCAAGGTGCGGCCGATCATCGCCGGCGAGGATCCCTGCGCCGAGACGTTCGGCGGCTGAGCCGGCGACGTCGCCGAGCGTCGGCCCAGGCGCACCACGCCATCGCGTGCACCGCATCTGCGCACCGGGCCCGACTCGGCCGGTGCGTCGGGCGCTGGCCAGACTACCCGCGATCGTCGATCGGGTCGCCCCGGTGCGATCCGCCGTTCGACCTACGCGACGTCCGGCGTGGACTCCGCCGGGTGTCGGAACGGCCCGGCGTCAGGGTCCGGCGCATGACCACCGCGTGTCCCGCTCGACGCCTTCGACGTGGTCTCCGCCGCGACCTCGAAGCCCGCCCGCTCGAACATGCCGGCGGTTCCCGTGTAGACGGCGGACGGGATCCGCTCCCCGGGCGGACCGGGTAGCCCTCGACGATGGCCGCCCCGTGCTCGCGGGCGTACGCCACGGCCGCCTCAAGCAGCGCAGTCGCCACGCCCGTCCGCCGCGCGGACTTGGCCACCACGAAGCAGTTCACCACCCACACGGCGTCGCCCGGCAGCTGGGGGATCGTGCGCGAGCGTCCAAGCCTGGGGAAGTCCTCGCGCGGTCCCAGCCCGACCCAGCCGACGGCCACGCCGTCGCGCAGCGCGACGAGCCCGGGCGCCGGATCCGCGCCGACGAGCGCCTCGAGGTCGGCGCGGTTCTCCGCTGGCGTCGTGTTCGTCCAGTTCGCGCCCGGCTTCCGCCAGAACTGGCACCAGCACCACTTGGGATCGCCGCCCGCTGCGAACAGCTCGCCGAGGGCGGGCCAGTTATCACGCGAGGCGGGGACGATCTCCATCAGTGCAGCGTAGACCGACGGTCAGCGGCGCGCGCCGGACGGCAGGAACGCCCGGCCCCTGCTGGGCCGGGCGTCATACGTTGCGAAGGTCGTATGTCGCCCGTGGGCGGGCACTCACGCCATTGGCCTAGCAGTCGTTGATGAGGGCGAAGTTGTCCCACGTGTCGTCGACCCCCGCTCCCGCCACCACGCGGAGTTGGTACAGGCCCGGCGTGAGCCGACCGTACACGGGAACGCCGGTCGACTGCCGGAACCACTTGAAGTCGGAGCCCAACCCCAACCAGTCCTGATGGTTGACGACGGCCTTGACCGGGGTCTGCTGCATCATGAGCGGAGTTAGCGGC
Source organism: uncultured Chloroflexia bacterium (assembly GCA_963754485.1). Classification (GTDB taxonomy): domain Bacteria; phylum Chloroflexota; class Limnocylindria; order Limnocylindrales; family CSP1-4; genus CAIXZV01. The sequence continues at coordinate 150,285 of CAVWFY010000017.1, forward strand.
CCATCGGCGAGGCCGAACGAGAACTGCATCATGGGGCCGCCGAAGTCCTCCTTGGACGCGATCCACATGCCCCAGACCACGAACAGGCTGCTCGAGCAGTGCTCCTCTGGCGTGTCGTGGCCGAAAGCCGGCGAGCCCGCGGTCATGGTGATTCGAGCCGCGCCGTTGACTCCGATGCACTCCCAGTCGGTGCCGGTGGACGCCGCCCTGTACCAGCCGTTGCCAACGCGCACGAAGGTGGAGTAGGACGCACCGACGCCGCCGGTGTGTTGTAGGCCTCGAACGAGGCGCGGAGCACGGCCGCCGGGCTGGGTGCTGCGGCCACCGACGAGATGGACATGGACGCCAGTAGTGCCGTTGCCGCGATCGCAACCAGGAATTTGCGGATCACGGTTGGAGACCTCCTGGGATGCGCTCCCCTCCGGGTCGGTCTCGCCAGTGGCTCGGCGCGGTCCCGGCGGTCGTGGTGTGGGCCGTGTGTCTCAGCCTCCCGCAACGCCGTGAAGGATCGCCGCGCGGGATGTCGGACGCGAGAGGAGGACGGCCCCGATCATGAGGGCACGTCCCGGTCGCCGCGGGGAACGCCCTCGCGAGGTTGCGAGAACAGCCCTGGAACGAGTGCGGCCCCGGTCGCCCGGTGCGCGTCCCATCGTGCGAGAGGGCCGAGCACCGGGTGCGGGATCCCGGGGCCGAGGTCGCGGAGGGCGACCGCCTTGAGCGACAGGATGACGGGTTCAGTGGATCACGAACCCCTGGTACGTGTTGAACCACGGCCCCGTCGCCCAGTTGGCGCTGTCCGTGGAGCCGCTGCCCTGGCCGCGGAGCTTCTCAAGGGCACCAAAGCCCTTGAAGATCACCCAGGTGAAGGTCTCACTTCCCGCCCCGGTCAGGTCCTCGTGGACTTGCATCTTCACGAGGAAGCCGTCCTCCTGGCCGGGGCACACGAATGCCTTGGTGACCAGAATCTCGCGCAGCTTCCCTGGAATGAGCGCCCCGAAGACGTAGTTGATGTCGTACACATCCCCGTGGTGACAGAAGGGAGCCGTACCCACGACGTCGAACGTGCCGACGTTCCCTTCGTCGGGAATGTTCACCATCTCCGACGTGATCGTCACCTTCTCGGGTGGACCCCCCGCAGCCGCCCCGGGCGCGAGCACGGTCAGCAGCAACCCGACCGAGCACAGCGCAGCGATCGCTCGACGCATGTGAACCTCCTCCGGCATCCCCATTCGCCGGCATCCCCTTCGGGTCGGTCTCGCCAGTGGCTCGGCGCGGTCGCGGCGGCCGTTGCAGGGACCGCGCGTCCCAGCCTCCCGAACGGCGGCACGCTGCGCTGCTGTGGCGTCGGGCTGCCTCGGCCCCCGAGGCCGAAGTGTCGAGATCTCCCTGCTTGGCTTCGTCCCGCTCAGCCTTGGCCTCGCGGTGGGCAGCCCCGGGGTTGTAGGCCCTGGACCACCCCGGCGACCGCCAGGCCACCGCCGCGGCGGGGAGCACGAGCACGCCAAGGAGCACGATGCTGGCGAACAAGACGATGAGGCCAGCGGTCGGAGCACCGGCGACGGCAATGAACAGCCCCACCACCATCAGCGCGATGACGATGCCAACCGCACTCGCGACATGGGCGGCGCCCGACCTCGGTCAGTTCGCCTGCTCGTCACCTGCTGTGACCTGTGACTCGCTCTCGAGCTGCTTCCGGGCTGCGAGCTCGGCCTGGTATTCGCGGTGCGCGGCCCCCGGGTTCACGACCCTGGTCCAGCCGGGGGACCGCCGGGCCATGGCGTTGACCGCGAACGCGAGGCACCCGAGTGCGGTCAGGGCCACGATCACCAGGGCTTCACCGCCCGAGCCGGGTGCGACCGCGTAGAGGAGCAGGCCGACGGCCAGCAGCGCCATGGCGATGCCGGAGGCCCACCTGATCGTGCGTGACACGGCCGACCTCCTTCGAGTCCGACGGGTGTGGGAGGCTCGCAGCGCCTCGTCACTCAGCCACCGATGAGACGCCTCGGTCCCCAGGCTGTTGCGCGCGACCAAGCGGCCCGGCCCGGCGTCGCCGGGCGTCAGCCCTCGGCGTCGGCCTCCATCGCCGCGAGCCGGGTGTAGTAGTCGGGCATCTCGCGCAGGTGTGCCAGGGCGATCTTGCCGGTCATCACGGGATCGTCGCCGGTCACGTTCGTCTCGGGGTCACGGCGGCCGTGCTCCAGCTCGACGCCGAGACCGGCCTGGAACTCCTCGATGGGGAACGGGCTCGTCGCGAAGTCGATGCCCAGGATCCCCGCGATCCGGCGGGCGTCCTCGAGGCTGAACGGGTTGGCTGTTGCCATGGAGTCCTCCTTGCTGCCGGCGAGCGTCGACCGCGACGGAGCGCGTGCACAAGGGCCGTCTGGCCACGCGAGGCCGCTCGAGGGCCGCTTCCACCGTTGCCCGGGAGCCTATGCTGGGAGCCGACACCGTCACCGCAAGGAGGACCGGGAATGATGCGTCGGATGGTCGTTGGCGGCGTGACCGCGGCGATGCTCCTGGTCCTGCTTGGTGCGTGTGGCGGCTCCGAGGCGTCGCCCTCCGCGGAGGCGGAATCCGCCACCGAGGCGCCCATCGATTCGCCTGCCCCCCAGATCGAGGAGCCCCCCGCCGAGCCCGAGGCAACGGTCGCCCCGGAGACGGTTCGCATGGCGTCCATGTGCGCGGGCGTCGGCGTCCGCGAGGGTCCCACCAAGGACGACAAGCTCCTGGTCCGCGTCAACAAGGGGACCAAGGTGCGGGTGGTCGAGACCCTGACCGGCGACTCCTACGAGGCTGGCGCGTGCGGGACGAGCGGCGATGAGTGGCTCAAGATCGACCGCATCGGCGGCAAGTCCATCGAGGCGCTGTACGGCGTGCCGTACGGCTATGCCGCGGGCGGCTTCTTCGAGTAGGCCCGGGCGGTCACCGCTGGAGCCCAGCTCCTACCGGGCCGCGATCGCCGCGATCTCCACCTTGTAGTCCGGTGACGCCAGCCGTGCCTCGACGGTCGCCCGGGCCGGCATGTTGTCGGCGTCCAGCCACTCGTCCCAGGCCCGGTTCATCTCGTCGAAGGTGCCGATGTCGAGGAGCCACACGTTGACCATGAGCAGCTTCGACTTGTCCGTGCCGGCTGCGGCGAGGTGGACGTCGATCTGGGCGAGGATGTCGCGGGTCTGCTCGTAGACGCCGGCGGTCCGGGTCCGAGCCAACGTGCCCGGCGAGGTAGACGGTGTCGCCGTGGACGACGGCCTCGGCGAACCGCCGGCCGGGATCGATGCGGTTGATGGTCACTGGGTCCTCCTGCTGGGTGGGCCAATGGTGGCACGCGGCGCGGACTCGGGTAGCCTCTCGTGCGTGAGCGACACGCATCCCCTCATGAACCTCCTGCGGGCAGGCACGCTCGACACGGAACTGGCAGCCCTCATCTGGCTACTGCTCGACGCACGGACGCCGGTCGTCGCCGTCGGGGCAGAGCCCGGGGTATGCGATGAGGTGATCGGCGGGCTTCGCGGCCTGTTGCCGGAGGGCTCGCGGCTGGTGGAGGTCGCGGCCGACGACGATTTCGGGTGGCTCCCCGAGGCGGTGCAGCTGGGCTGGCGTCGGGACCGGCCGGACACGGGGCCCTCGGTGGGCGGAGCGGTCACGGCTGGCGACGGCGTGCTGCTGGTGCGCGGCCTGGGCGCCGAGGGCGGGGTCGGTGGCGCCCGGGCGAGGATCGTCGTGCGGGCGCTGTCGCTGGGTTACGGGCTGCTCGCGACGATGGCTGGCGACGGGCTGGAGGATGCGCTGAACACGCTGCATGCTCCTGCGGTCGGCACCGACCCCGACGAGCGATCCCGCCTGGGGATCGTGCTGGCAGTAGCCGACGACGCCGGCACGAGCAGGGTGACCGCCGCGCACTACGTCCAGCCGGTCGCGCTCGACACCCACGGGCATGTCCAGCGGCCGGCGCCAGCCATCCTGGCCACCTGGAACCAGGGCGCGCGCCGCTGGGATCACTTCGCGTGGGGCGTGCTGCCCGAGATCGCCGGCCGCCTGGGCATTGCGACCAATCGAGCTCGAGCGTGAGCAGGCCCGCCGGGCCGCGGCCCTGTCGGACGCCTCGCCGGGAAGGCTGAACGTCGAGCAGCTGGGCGCGGGGCGGCGACCCGGGCGACCCCTGCTAGCATCCGACCCAGGGCGCCGGGAGGGCGCCGCAGCCCAGGGGAGTCGCCGCGTGGACCTGTTCATGATCATGCTGTTCCTGCACGTCCTCGGCGCGATCGTCGCGTTCGGGCCGGGGTTCGCGGCCATGGTGGTGGGGCCGATGGTCGCCAGGGAGCCGCAGTACGCCAACTTCTATGCCCGGAGCCAGGTCCTCGCAGGTCGCCGCCTCGTCACCCCGGTGTCCATCTCCCTCGCGATCACGGGCGTGGCATTGATCCTGCTCCGCGGCTGGCCTGCCCTGACCGGCGGCAAGCACTGGCTGGAGGCCGGGATCCTGCTCTACGTGGTCGCGGTCGTCGTGGCCATGGCGGTCCAGGCGCCGGCCGGGCGCAAGCTGGTGGAGCTGACCTCCGTAGCCGCCCGCGCCGGGTGCCGGGCCGTCGCCCGAGCTCCTCAAGACCGCGGGCCGCGTTCGCATGGGCGGGATGCTCCTGTCGGCGCTGGTCGTGGCGATCATGTTCCTGATGGTCGCCAAGCCCTTCTAGGCTCCGTTCGCCCCATGCCGAACCGGCTGCGCGATCGGTCGACTCGCGGACTCTGGTCCTCGCCCACCTCGACGGCCGCCCGGTGGACCGCCTGCCGGCGATGCCGATCACGATGATGTTCGCCGCGCGCCTCGCCGGGATCCCGTACCGCCAGTACTGCACGGACTACCGGGAGCTCGCCGCGGGCGCAGGCGCTGGTCGCCGAGCGTTTCGGGTTCGACCACGTCTCGGCCATCTCCGACCCCGCCCGGGAGGCGGTGGACCTGGGCGCGACGGTCACCTGGTTCGACGACCAGCCGCCGGCCCTGGACGACACGCGCGCCCTGCTCGGCGACAAGCGCGTGCTCGCGTCGCTGGTCACCGGCCGATCCGCTGGGCGGCGGGCGGATGACCGACCGGGTCCGCGGCGTGGAGCTGCTTCGGGCGACCGCCGGCAGGACGCGGCTGGTGGAGGGCTGGGTCGAGGGTCCCTGCGCCGAGGCGGCGGACCTTCGCGGCATCAGCGCCCTGATGCTGGACTTCGCCGACGACCCCGGCTTCGTCGACGACCTGTTCGGGTTCGCGGTCGCGCAGGCGATCGCGTTCGCACGGGCGCAGGTTGACGCCGGAGCCGACATCATCGGCGTCGGCGATGCGGCGGCGAGCCTCGTGGGCCCGGCGATCTACCGCGAGGTCGTGTTGCCGCACGAGCAGCACCTCGTCGACGCGATCCACGCGATGGGCGCCCGGGTGCGCCTGCACATCTGCGGCAATACCCGCCGCTCCGTGGGGGCGATGGCGAGCCTCGGCGCCGACATCGTGGACCTGGACTACCCGGTCCCGCTGGGCCAGGCGCGCCTCGACGCCGGTCCCGACCAGGTGCTGCTGGGGAACCTCAACCCGGTGGCCGGGCTGCTCTCGTCCACCCCCGCGGCGATCCGGTACGCCATGGCCGCCTGCCATCGCGACGCCGGGAGCCGCTACATCGTCGGCGCCGGCTGCGAGATTCCCGTCGCCACGCCCCACGGGCACGTGGACGCGCTGGTCATCTACGCCCGATCCGTGCGCCCGGACGGCTCGCCCGCGGCCGCCAGCCCGTGACATCGGCGCGCGCCGCGTCGTTCCGGCCGTTCGCCGAGCGCGAGGTCGCCATCGGCGGGTGGGTCGCAGACCAGATGCGGACGGACCTCGCGACCGGGTTCGTCGGTCACCTCGACCGGCTCGCGCCCGATCTTCTCGTCGATGACGACATCTTCGGCGCCGACCGGCTCACGGCGGGCGTGACGGCCAAGGACCTTGGCGCGCTGTCCGACGACACCGAGTGGTCCGCGCAGTTCCTGTGGTGGAACGCCGAGACCCAGGGCAACTGGCGTGACGGGTGGCTCCGGCATTGCATGGCCGTTGGGCGATGCCGCCGACCACGATGCCGCGCGGGCCTGGGTGGAGCACATCCTGGCCACCCAGGACGCGGACGGCTACCTGGGCATCTACGCCCCCGACCTGCGCTTCCCCGAGCGCGGGGAGAACGGCGAGCTGTGGGCGCAGACGGCCCTGCTCAGGGCCCTGCTGGGCGTACCACGGCCACACGGGCGACGAGCAGGTGCTCGAGGCCGTTCGACGGGCCGTGGCGCGGACGATGGCCGGCTACCCGATCGAGGCGTCGCAGCCCGTTCGGACTCGAACGATCGTTCGGCGGCGTGACCCATGGGCTGATGTTCACCGACGTCCTCTGGGAGCTGGCCGGGTTGACGGGCGATCGACCTGTACCTCGCGTACGCGGCCTGGCTCTACTGGTCGTTCGCGACGTCGCCGGTCGTCGACGGGGATGCCCAGGGCCGAGGCGCTCCTGGACGACCGGCGTCGGCTTCGAAGGGCACGGAGTCCACACCTACGAGCACGGGCGGGCCCTCACCGTGGCCGCCGTCGCGGCCGGGGTCGCCTGCGGAGGCGGGGGAGGGGACGGCGGTCGGGCTGCCGATGGAGGCGCTCGAGGCGGCCTATGTCCGCAAGCTGGAGGTGGCGCTCACGCCCAGTGGCGCGCCCGAACGGGGACGAGTACTGCCACGCTCGCGGCACCGCGGACGATACGGGCTACGAGCACTGCTCGGTCCTGCGAACTGCTTCACGGGTACGGGATGCGGGTCGAGGCGACCGGGGACGTGACACTGGGCGACCGGATGGAGTCCCTGGTGTTCAACGTCGGGATGGGGGCGCGCGACCCGGTCGACGGTGGCGTCGCCTACCTCAAGACGGACAACTCGCGGAGCATGACGGGGGTGGAGGGTTTCCGGCCGAGTACCGGCGAGGTGCCCCAGACGCGCTACATGTACTCGGCGGTCCACCGCGAGGCTGCGGTCTGCTGCGTGCCGAACGCGGGCCGGATGTTGCCGATGTACGCACGGTATGCGTGGATGCGCGGCGAGGAGGACGGCAGGCCGCAGATCATCGCGCTGCTCTACGGGGCATCGGAGCTGAGGACCGAGGTCCATGGTGTGCCGGTGACGATCACCCAGGAGACCGCGTGGCCCGCCGAGACGACCGTCCGGCTCACCGTTGAGGCCGCAGCGCCCGTCGACTTCGACCTGGTCCTCAGGGTGCCCGGTTACGCGAGCGCATGGCAGGTGCTGGGCGTGCAGGGCAAGCGCCTCCGGACCGCGCCGTCGGTCATCAGGATCGGCGGCACGTGGTCGGGCTGGACAACGATCCAAGCGGGCTTCGACGCGGCACCCGAGGTCCGCGAGACGTCGGCCGGCGTGCGCCTGGTTGCCCACGGACCGCTGCTCTACGCGCTCCCGATCCCGGGCCGGCGGGAGGTCGTCAGGACGTTCAACGTGCCGGGCGTGGAGCGGCCCTTCTGCGACGTCCGGGTCTACCCCGCTCTCACCCAGCCGGACGTGCGCCTGCCGGGCGACGCGAGCCCGCGACCTGCGCCGGTCCCGGCCGGCACCGAGGCCGCCGACGCCCGGCACGCGTGGCAGCGCCGGGCCCTGGTCGTGGGCGTGGTGGACGCCGACGGCTGCCATCGCGAGGCTTCACTCGTGCCGATGGGCGCAACGCTCCTGCGGGTGGTCGCGTTCCCGCCCGCATGAACGCCGTCGCCTCCGTGCCGACCCCTGGCCGTCCGACCGGCCCCCCGGCGGGGTCCACTGGACCCGGGTCCAAGCGTGACGGGCCCCGGTGGCGAGCGCCCTTCCGCACTCAATTCGGCCGCTGTGGTCGGGCATCCTCGGGGTGGCAGCCGGAGGAGCGGCCCTGTCGCCATACCCAGCGCGACGTCCCGCCGGTACCATCTCGCTGACCCCTACAGGAGAACCAGACCCCGATGCCCTACGTCGCCACCTCTCCCGCCGACCTGCTGTCGCACCTCTCCGGCATCGCGCACGTGGCCGAGGACAAGCTCGTCATCGACGATGCGGCCCGCTTCCGTGCCGAGGCTGCTGCGGATCTCGCCTGGACCGCCGCCTTCACCACCGACGACGCCACCGCCGAGGCGGCCCGCTGGCTCGTGTGGGAGGGCAGCCAGGCCCTGGGCGCGCGCTCCGCGTCCATCCAGGAGCTGTACATGGCCCGCGCCCGTGGCGAGGTCAGCGGCTTCTCGGTCCCGGCCATGAACCTGCGCGCCCAGACCTTCGACATGGCGCGCACCATCTACGAGACCGCCGCCCGGCAGGACGTCGGCGCGCTCATCCTCGAGATCGCGCGCAGCGAGCAGACCTACACCTTCCAGCGTCCGATGGACTTCGCGACGTCCGTGTACGCGGGTGCCATCGCCGCCGGCTGGCAGGGCCCGATCTTCGTCCAGGGCGACCACTACCAGTTCAACGCCAAGAAGTACGCCGCTGACCCCGAGGCGATGACCGAGGAGATCCGCCGCGCGTGCCGCCTGGCCATGGACGCCGGCTACCGCAACATCGACATCGACAGCTCCACGCTGGTGGACCTCTCCAAGCCGAACCTCGACGAGGAGCAGAAGGAGAACTACACCCGCGCAGCCGAGCTCACGGCGCTCATCCGCTCGCTCGAGGTGGACGGCGTCACCGTCAGCGTCGGCGGCGAGATCGGCGAGGTCGGCAAGGTCAACTCGACCGTCGAGGAGCTCAAGGCCTACCTCGACGGATACGAGGCGATCCTGGGCAGGCTCGCCCCGGGGGCCAAGGGTCTGTCAAAGGTCTCCGTCCAGACGGGCACGAGCCACGGCGGCGTGCCGCTGCCCGGCGGCGGCGTGGCCGAGGTCAAGCTCGACTTCGACGTCCTGGCCAGGCTCGGCGAGCTCGCCCGCTCGCGCGGCCTCGCCGGCGCCGTCCAGCACGGCGCCTCCACGCTCCCCGACGAGCTGTTCCACCGCTTCCCGGAGGCCGAGACGGCCGAGGTCCACCTCGCGACCGGCTTCCAGAACGCGCTCTACGAGCACCCCGCCTTCCCGTCCGCGCTGATGGACGAGATCTACGCCTGGTGCAAGGTGAACGCCGCCGACGAGCGCAAGGACGGCCAGACCGAGGACCAGTTCCTCTACACCACCCGCAAGAAGGCCATCGGCCCGTTCAAGCGCCAGCTCTGGGACCTCGAGACCAAGGACGAGATCCTCGCCAGCCAGGGCGCCAAGATCGGCTACCTGTTCACCCAGCTGCGTGTGGACGGCTCGCTCGAGATGGTCAGCAAGTACGTGCAGCCGGTCGCCGTCTCCCGGCCCATCCCCGAGGCGCTCAAGGCCGCCGCGGGCTGACGCCATGACGTCCGGCCCCGGCACGCCGTTCGCGCTCCCGGGGCCGGAGCCCTTCCCGGTCCGGATCCGCCTCGAGACCCCCGGCGACGAGCCGGGGGTCCGCCACGTCAACATCGCGGCGTTCACGGGTCCCGAAGAGGCCGACATCGTGGACCGGATCCGGCGCGAGGCACCGGCGGGCTGGCACTCGCTGGTCGCCGTCGGGGCGCCGGATGGTCCAGCCGACGGCGTCGTGGTGGGCCAGTTGCTGCTGTCCCCGTGTCGGGTGGAGGACGCGGACGGGGGTCTGGTCGCCACCGTCCTGGCCATCGGTCCGGTCGCGGTGCTGCCGGAGCTCCAGGCACGGGGGATCGGCTCCGCGCTGATGTCCGCGGCCATGGGCCTGGCTATCGCACGCGCCGTGCCGGCCCTGGTGCTGCTGGGCCACCCCGCGTACTACCCACGGTTTGGCTTCGGGAGCGCACGTGCCGTGGGCCTGGAGGCGCCGGCCGCCGCCTGGCCGGATGCCGCGTGGATGGCCCGCCTGCTGCCCGCCTGGACGGACGCCATGCGCGGCACGGTTCGCTACCCGGAGGCCTTCGAGCCGCTGGCCTGATGGCCCGGCACGGGGCGGCATCCGTCTAGCGGACCGGGGATCCGGGCGCCGGGACAGTACCAATGAGCCAATCCATTGGGACCAGCGGTGCATCAGCGCGCCACCTGCGACGGGTCATCCTTCGGGGACATTCCCGGCATCGGCCCGTCTATGGACCTGTGCCGTACCCATTCCGACAAGCGACGGGGAGACATGCGTGACCAGTGACAAGACCAGGTCGAAGATTCGTGTCCGTGCCCTGGTGCTGGCCCAAGCCCTGATCCTCCTCGCCTCGCTCGGTGTCCCGATGGCGGCACTGGCGGCGGACGGTGACGGGTCCGTCACCGTTAGCCCCACCACCGTCGTGTCCGGCTCCACCGGTAACACACTGACCTTCACCTACACGACCGGTGCCGATTGGGTCAACAACGGGGTCCACCTCCAGATTGCCGTGCCGAACGGCTGGTCTGCCCCGACCACGGCCGCTGGGGTCGGTCGGGTGGCAATCTCCGCCGAAGGCTGCCAGGGCAACCCGTCGATCGCTGTTGTCGGGCGCAATATCCAGGTCTCCGGCGGCACCAACAACTGCAACCTCGGCGATACCGTCACCATCACGTACAGCACGACAGCCGACTCCGCGGTCGGCCCGGCCACGTTCACGTCGTCCACCAGGACGAACGGAACCAGTGGGGCCTTGGCCCCGATCGCGGCCAGCCCCGTCGTCACCGTGACCGCACTCAAGGTGAACACCACGACGGCGATCACGTCCCACACGCCGGATCCGTCGGTCGCCGGATCAGCGATCTCGGTGGGCGTCAGCGTCACGCGTGCCAGCGGGTCCGCGACGCCGGGCGGCACGGTCACCGTGTCCGACGGCACCGTGACCAGCGCACCCTGCACGCTCTCCGGCTCGGGCGCCACGGCGGCCGCCACCTGCTCGCTCACGCCTTCCACCTCCGGCGCGAAGACACTCACCGCCACGTACGGCGGCGATGCGGCGTTCAACGGCAGCTCCGGCACCGCCGCCCACACGGTCAACAAGGCGAACTCCACGACAACGATCACCTCGGACACCCCGGATCCGTCGATCATCGGAGCGGCGGTTTCGGTCGGTGTGAGCGTGGCGGCGGCGAGCGGATCCCTGACGCCGGGCGGCACGGTCACCGTGTCCGACGGCACCGTGACCAGCGCACCATGCGCGCTCTCCGGTTCGGGTGGCACAGCGACCGCCACGTGCTCGCTCACCCCGTCCACTGCGGGCGTGAAGACGCTCACCGCCACGTACGGCGGCAACACGGCGTTCAACGGCAGCTCCGGTACGGCCTCGCACACGGTCACCGGCGCCGATGGCACCGGCACCGTGGCCGTCCATTGGGATTCCGTGGGCAACTACAACTATGGCGATCCGACCGTCACGCCGGGCATGTCCCTGGAGCTGATCGACTTCAACTTCACCGCGACGGCGCCCATGCCCGCCGGCTCCCAGGTCACGATCACGATCCCGGCCGGCTGGACTCCTCCGACGATCGGGAACTCCGCCGGTGTCCTCGCCATCAATCCGACGAACCCGGCCCTGACCACCCCGACATGCGCGTTGCCGACCGCCGGAACGCCGCAGATGGCCGTGAGCGGCTCAGGCCCCTGGACGATCACGATCGATGTGACCTGTGCGGCCGGAAGCACCTTCCGGGTCAGGTGGGGCAACACGCTCGCCAACGTGATCACCGCGCCGGCCGCGGGAACCTACGTGTTCACGACCCAGTCGAAGGGCCCCGGCGGGACACTGACCAGCATCCCCGCCCCGCAGCCGACCATCACCGTCAGCAAGACCAACCAGGCTGCACTGTCGATCACGGCACCCGCGACCAAGACGTACGGCGACGCCCCGTTCGCCCCGAGCACCTCGGGCGGCTCCGGCACCGGCGCCCTCACATTCACCTCGAGCACCCCCGCGGTCTGCACCGCGAGCGGCAGCGCCCAGGTGACGATCGTCGGCACCGGCACCTGCACGGTCACGGCCACCAAGGCCGCCGATGCCAACTACAACGCGAGGACCTCGGCGCCATACAGCATCACCGTGAACAAGGCCAACCAGGCCGCACTCGTCGTGACCGGCACCAGCAGCCCCGCCGGATACGGCACGACCCAGACACTGGGCACGTCCGGCGGCTCGGGCACGGGTGCCGTCACGTACAGCACGGGCGCCTCCACGGCGTGCTCCGTGGTCGGCAACGTGCTCACGATCACCGCGTCCACCGGCACCTGCACGGTCACGGCCACCAGGGCCGCCGACGCCAACTACAACGCCACGACCTCGGCACCGGTCAGCATCACGGTCCAGAAGGGTGTCCTGACCGTCACCCCGGACGCCCAGAGCCGCACCTTCGGCCAGGCCGTCCCGACCTACACGTTCACCGTCACCGGGTTCCGCTCGGGTGAGAACGCCGGCAACGCCGCGGGCTATGTGGCCCCGACGTGCACCAGCACCTATACCGCGGCCACCCCGGTCGCGAGCTCCCCGCTCACGATCACCTGCTCGGGTGGCGCTGCCACCAACTACACCTTCAACGCCACCGCCACGGCCCTGCTCACGATCACGGCCGCCAACCAGACCGCGCTCTCGATCACCGGGCCGGCGACCAGGACGTACGGCGACGTCCCGTTCGCCCCGACCACCTCGGGCGGCTCCGGCACGGGTGCCGTGACGTTCACCTCGACCACGCCCGCGGTCTGCACCGCGAGCGGCAGCGCCACGGTGACGATCGTCGGCTCCGGCACCTGCACGGTCACGGCCACCATGGCCGCCGACGCCAACTACAACGCCACGACCTCGGCGGCGTACAGCATCGTCATCGACCAGGCGGCCTCGACCACGACGGTCACCTGCCCGGCCAGCGTCACCTACACGGGCTCGGCCCAGACGCCGTGCACCGCCTCGGCCCCCGGCCCCGGCGGCCTGGACCAGGTCCTCCCCGTCGTCTACACCGACAACACCGACGCCGGCACCGCCACGGCCAGCGCCACCTTCGCGGGCGACGCCAACCACACCGGCAGCTCGGACTCCACGACCTTCGTCATCGATCCGGCCCCGTCGGTCACGGTCGTCACCTGTGCCGCCGGTCCGTTCACCTACACGGGCTCGGCCCAGACGCCGTGCACCGCCTCGGTCACCGGCCCCGGCGGCCTGGACCAGGTCCTCCCCGTCGTCTACACCGACAACACCGACGCCGGCACCGCCACGGCCAGCGCCACCTTCGCGGGCGACGCCAACCACACCGGCAGCTCGGACTCCACGACCTTCGTCATCGATCCGGCCCCGTCGGTCACGGTCGTCACCTGTGCCGCCGGTCCGTTCACCTACACGGGCTCGGCCCAGACGCCGTGCACCGCCTCGGTCACCGGCCCCGGCGGCCTGGACCAGGTCCTCCCCGTCGTCTACACCGACAACACCGACGCCGGCACCGCCACGGCCAGCGCCACCTTCGCGGGCGACGCCAACCACACCGGCAGCTCGGACTCCACGACCTTCGTCATCGATCCGGCCCCGTCGGTCACGGTCGTCACCTGTGCCGCCGGTCCGTTCACCTACACGGGCTCGGCCCAGACGCCGTGCACCGCCTCGGTCACCGGCCCCGGCGGCCTGGACCAGGTCCTCCCCGTCGTCTACACCGACAACACCGACGCCGGCACCGCCACGGCCAGCGCCACCTTCGCGGGCGACGCCAACCACACCGGCAGCTCGGACTCCACGACCTTCGTCATCGATCCGGCCCCGTCGGTCACGGTCGTCACCTGTGCCGCCGGTCCGTTCACCTACACGGGCTCGGCCCAGACGCCGTGCACCGCCTCGGTCACCGGCCCCGGCGGCCTGGACCAGGTCCTCCCCGTCGTCTACACCGACAACACCGACGCCGGCACCGCCACGGCCAGCGCCACCTTCGCGGGCGACGCCAACCACACCGGCAGCTCGGACTCCACGACCTTCGTCATCGATCCGGCCCCGTCGGTCACGGTCGTCACCTGTGCCGCCGGTCCGTTCACCTACACGGGCTCGGCCCAGACGCCGTGCACCGCCTCGGTCACCGGCCCCGGCGGCCTGGACCAGGTCCTCCCCGTCGTCTACACCGACAACACCGACGCCGGCACCGCCACGGCCAGCGCCACCTTCGCGGGCGACGCCAACCACACCGGCAGCTCGGACTCCACGACCTTCGTCATCGGCAAGGCCCAGGCGGATTGCAACGTCACCGGCTACACCGGCACATTCGATGGCGAGGCCCATGGCGCCACGGGCTCCTGCACTGGCGTCGGCGGCACGCCACTAGCCGGACTCGACCTGGGCGCGTCCTTCACGGACGTCCCGGGCGGCGCCGCCGACTGGCTGTTCGTCACTCGCAACTACTTCGCCGACTCGGGCTCGGTCGACATCGACATCACGGCCGCCACCCAGACCATCGACTTCCCCGCCATGCCCAACGTCGAGATGGGCGCCAGCGGCTTCGTCCTTGGCGCCACGACGGACTCCGGCCTACCGGTCACGTACACGTCGCTCACTCCGGACGTGTGCACTGTGTCGGGAACCACGGTGACCATCGTCGGTGTCGGGACGTGCAGCATCGAGGCCTCACAGGCCGGAGATGCGAACCGTGGTCCGGCGCAGACGGTGGTGCAGAGCTTCCGTGTCCTTCCGGCCGATTCGTCGACACCCGAGACCAGCACGGCTTTCCCCATCGCCAGCCTCGGCGGCTCGGGTTCGATCCCGCCCGGCTTGCTTCTCGTGCTGCTGGCGGCGGGCATTCTCGCGGGCACCCTGGTGCTGCTGGGCATTCGCGCCCGGCGGGACGACCCGCTGTGGCGTGACACCGGGCGGTAGTCCGGCGTTCCAGCCAGGGTTCGCACACGTGAAGAGACCCCGCTCCGGCGGGGTCTCTTCACGCTGCGGTCGGCCGACCAGGTTCCCGCGCGGCGCGAGGAGCGGCACACGGGTAGGCTCTCCGCCATGCTCCAGCGCCCTCGGTCCGGTCTTCGTCCGTCGCGCGTCCGCGCGGCCCGGCTTGCGGCTGCCGTGGCGATCGCGGGTGCCATGGCAGCGGGCTGTTCGCCCGGCGGTTCCGCGACGGCCCCTGCGCCGGCAGCCACGCCATCGCCGGCCGCGATCGCGCCAAGCGCGTCCGCTGCCGCCTCCGCCTCCGCCCGTCCCACCGCCACGCCCTCGGGGTCGGCCATCGCCTCGGACGCCGCCGACGAGGAGGTCCTGATTGCCGTCGGTGACGTCGGACGCTGCGACGCGACCGGCGATGACGAGACGGGCGCGCTCGCCGCGTCGCTGCCCGGGACCGTGGCCATCCTCGGCGATACGGCGTACGAGCGCGGGTTCGGCCGCCGAGCTTGCGCAGTGCTTCGGCGGATCGTGGGGCGCGGTGGAGGACCGGATCCGCTACGCGGCCATGGGCAACCACGACATCAAGACGGACGACGGGGCGCCGCTGAAGGCGTATCTCGGCGACGCGGTGAGCCAGGGACGGGCGGACGTGGTTCAGCGACGACCTGGGGGCCTGGCACGTGGTCGTCCTGGACTCGAACTGCGGCTTCGCGCCTGTGGGCTGCAGTCGGAACTCGGACCAGGTCCGCTGGCTGCGCGAGGACCTCGCCGCGAGCGGCGCCCGCTGCACGATCGCCCTATGGCATCACCCCCGCTTCAGCAGTGGCGACCACGGGAACAGCGTCAGCGTCGGCGCCTTCTGGGATGCGCTCCACGAGGCAGGCGCAGAGCTGGTGCTCAACGGCCACGAGCACGACTACGAGCGGTTCGAGCCCCAGGACCCGGGGGGCGCTGCAGACGCGACGGGCGGCATCACGGAGATCATCGCGGGGACCGGGGGAGGCGACCTCAAGCCCTTCGAGCGGACCGCGCCCAACAGCCTCGTGCGCATCGCCGACACATACGGCGTCCTGGAGCTGACGCTGCGGACGAGCGGCTGGTCCTTCCGGTTCCTGGCGACGGATGGGACGGTGCTGGACCAGGGCGACGGCACCTGCCACTGACCCGGCATCATGTGGTCATGACCCAGCCCGACTTCGGACCTACATGGTCCGCCACCTTCGCCCGCGCCCCAGAGGCCACCCTGCGGGAGTGGCTCGCCTTTGCTCTCGAGCTGTGCGACGCCGCCGACGCGATCGCGCTCGCCCACTTCCGCCGCGACCTGGATCTCGAGCGCAAGCCGGACCGGACCTTCGTCACGGTGGCGGACCAGGGCATCGAGCGGGTCATCCGCGAACGGATCCACGCGCGCTACCCGGACCACGGGCTCGTCGGCGAGGAGTACGGCACGCAGGACGGCGACGCCCGGACGCGCTGGTACATCGACCCGATCGATGGCACCCACAACTTCATTCGGGGCGTGCCGCTGTTCGGGACGCTGCTGGGCATCGAGTACGACGGCGAGCTCCAGGTGGGCGTCATCTCCGCGCCGGCAATGCGCGAGCGCTGGTACGCGCATCGCGGCGGCGGGGCGTGGAACCGCTCGCTCGACGGGGTGCGCCCGATCAAGGTGAGCCGGGTCTCGGCCATCGAGGACGCGCAACTGCTCTACGGCTCGAGCCGCGACACGATCGCGAGCGGCCTCATGCCGGGCTTCGACGCGCTGATCACCGCGGCCTGGCGCGAGCGCGGGTTCGGCGACTTCTGGGGCTACGCCCTGGTGGCGGAGGGCGCGGGCGAGGCGATGTTCGAGACCGGCTGCAAGTCGTGGGACATGGCCGGGCCGATCGTGGTGATCGAGGAGGCCGGCGGCCTCGTCACGGATGTGAACGGGGTGCGCTCGGTCGACGGTCCGTCGTTCGTGGGCACGAACGGCGTGATGCACGCGGAGATCCTGCGGCGGCTGCGCGGGGAGCCCTGAGGAACGGCGCCCCGGCGGCGGCCGGGCGCGGCGCGCGGGCCGCGAGGCGGCCCATCGAGCGACGGTGAGCGTCAATCTGCCCGCGGGGCGAGTCATCCGTGGTCAGTCGGGGTGATCCGAGGCCCGGCTGGGTCGCCCGGCGAGCGATTTCGCGATCGCGAACGCTGGATGGGCCGCCCGGCGAGCGACGGCCGCTGAGCGGGCGCCCGGGCGCCCGGGGACCCGGGGGCCGTCATCCCGTGAGCAACCTGACTGGGAACGAGACCTGGATCAGCCGCGGCGGACCGACCGCCAGGTCGCGAACGTCCACGCGAGCGCCGCCGTCGCGCCCGCCCCGAGGATCCCGAGCAGCGGCTGGTTGTTGCTGAACCCGATCCCGAGCGCGACCACCACCGCGAACCCGCCGACCACGCCGAAGAATGTCCGCTGCATCGTCCGGCTGCCGGCCATGGGCTCGTCCGAGTCCACCGCCGCCGGGCCCTCGTCGCTGGCCGCCGCCCAGTCCGAGGCACTGGGCTCCCAGGCCAGCTTCACGGGCGACGGATCGCCGCCGGGCGCCGGCAGGGGTTCGAGCCCCAGGAGCTGACGGCCGGGATCGGCGAGGGCCGCCGCCTCCTCGGAATCGAGAAGATCCTCGGTCGCCGCGACCGACACCGCGTCCTCGAGCGCCAGGAACACCTCGACCCGGTCCGCTACCTGCCCGCCTGCCGACACGCCCCAGACCCCGGACTCGGGCGCCTGGCGTGCGAGCGTCCTGGCGCCGATGGCGTCGCGGAGCCATCCACGGGCCTCGCCCAGCAGGTCGGCGCGGCCGGCCCGGACGGCGGCCTCCTCCAGGTGGGCGACGAGGCGATCGCGCGCCTCCGGGTCGCGGACCGGCATGGGGGTGAGCCGCAGGTCGTCCGGCGTCAGCCGGTCCACGGCGGCATAGACCACTTCGACCCGCTCGCGTGCGGCACGTTCGCCCTGGTTCATCCCTACGCTCCCGCGGCGTCCAGCGCCTCCGCGATGATCCCCAGCGCCTGGTCGATCTCACTCGGCCGTGGTGACGAGGGGCGGGATGATCCGGATCACGTTCACGTAGGTGCCGGCGGTGAGCAGCATCAGCTTCCGCGCGAAGCACTCCTGCTGCACCCGCTTGGTCAGCTCGGGGTTCGGCGCGCGCCCGTCGCCTTCTCCTGGCTTCACGAACTCCAGCGCGACCATCAGGCCCAGACCACGCACGTCGCCGACCGATGCCCGGCCCACGGTCAGCGCGCGGAGGCCGTCCAGCAGCTGCGCTCCCGCGCTCGCGGGCGTTGTCCGCCAGGCCCTCCTCCTCGATCACGTCGAGGGTGGCCATGGCCGCCGCGCAGGCGACCACGTTGCCGCCGTAGGTGCCGCCATGGGAGCCCGCCGGCATCCGGTCCATGAGGTCCTTGCGGGCGATGATCCCCGACAGCGGCAGCCCGGACGCGATGCCCTTGGCCATGACCAGGATGTCCGGCTCCACGTCCCAGTGGCGGACCGCGAAGATCTCACCGGTGCGGGCGAAGCCCGTCTGGACCTCGTCGGCGATCAGCAGGATCCCGTGCCGCCGGGTGATCTCCCGGAGCCGCGGCAGGAACCCCGGCGGCGGGACGAGGTAGCCGCCCTCGCCGATGACCGGCTCCACGATGATTGCCGGCCACCTTGTCCGGGAACACGAGCTGGTGGAACAGCAGGTCCAGCTGCGCCTCCCAGTCGCAGCTGCAGTCGGCCGGGTCGTGCGGCCCGCCAGGCGCCCGGTAGCAGTACGGGTAGGCGGCGTGGTAGACGGAGCCCGGCAGCGGCTCGAACGCTCCGCGGTAGACGTCCTTCGCGGCCGTCAGGGCCATCGTCTGGGCCGGTGCGGCCATGAAACGAGTAGCGGAACGCGATGATCGCCGGTCGCCCGGTCGCCACGCGCGCCAGCTTGACCGCGGCCTCGACGGCCTCGGCGCCCGAGTTCGACAGGAAGGCGCTCCACGGTCCGCCCGGCAGGAGATGGGCCAGGCGATCGTAGAGACGCAACCCGGCCTCGTGATAGACGATGTTCTGCTGGCCGTGGAGCAGCTTCGCCGCCTGGGCCTGCACGGCGGCCACGACCCGGGGGTGGGCATGGCCGGTATTCGTGACACCGATGCCCGACGTGTAGTCGAGGTACCGGTCGCCCTCGGGGGTGACCAGCCAGCTGCCCTCGCCGTGGTCCACGATGAGGTTCGTGATCCGGCCCCAGACCGGCGGCACCACCGAGCGGTCGGGGAGGGGAGCGCCGTGGCGCTGGCCCGGCGGGATCGTGATCATTGCGGCCTCCTCGGCGGACGGCGGACAGCGGACGGCAGACAGGGCGACGGGGACGGCATGGTCCAAGCCGCACGGGTAGGATATCGCCAGCCCGCGCGTCCATCATCCCGGGTCGCCCGTCCTCAGGAGCGAGTCATCACCCCATGAGCGTCATCAACGAGGCCTCCGTCCTCGCCGCCCTTCGCACCGTCCAGGAACCCGAGCTGGGCGGGGACCTCGTGACCCGCAACATGATCAAGGACCTCGCGATCGACGGATCGGCCGTGGCCTTCACCATCGAGCTCACGACGCCTGCCTGTCCGCTCAAGGACGAGATCGAGGCCGCGGTCCGCACGGCGCTGACGCCCGTTGGCGTGACCGAGCTGGCGCTCACCTGGGGTGCCGCGGTGCGCCGGGCCGCTCCGCGGTCCGCCGAGCTGCTGGTGCCGGGCGTCAAGAACATCATCGCGGTCGCGTCCGGCAAGGGCGGCGTCGGGAAGAGCACGATCTCGGTCAACCTGGCAGTCGCACTGGCCAGGGCCGGCGCCTCCGTGGGCCTGCTCGACGCCGACATCACCGGTCCCAACATCCCGATGATGCTGGGCATCGACGGCCAGCCCACCGCCAGCGAGAACAACAAGATCGTCCCGCTCGAGCGTCACGGCGTGAAGGCGATCTCGATCCAGTTCTTCGTGCCCGAGGGCCAGCCCATCGTGTGGCGCGGCCCGCTCATCGGTGGCGCCATCAGCCAGTTCCTGCGTGACGTGGAGTGGGGCGAGCTGGACTACCTGGTCGTGGATCTGCCGCCCGGAACCTCGGACGCCCAACTGACGCTCGCACAGGCCGTGCCGATCAGCGGTACGGTCCTCGTCACGACGCCCCAGGAGGTCGCCCTCTCGGACGTTGCCAAGGCGCTGTCCATGCTCCGCCGGCTCAACGTGCCGATCATCGGCCTCGTGGAGAACATGAGCGCGTTCGTGTGCCCCCATTGCGGTGATTCGACGGAGATCTTCGGTCACGGCGGAGGCGAGCGCTTCGCCGAGAAGCACGGCATCGAGTTCCTGGGCAAGGTGCCGCTTGACGTCACGGTGCGGCAGGGCGGGGACGCCGGCATTCCAGCGGTCGCCCAGCGCGAGCCGGGACCCGCAGCGCAGGCGATGGAGATCATGGCGGGGCTGGTGGCGGCGCGCATGAGCGTGCGTGCCGAGTCGTCCCAGGTGCCCGTGCTCTCGGTCATCTAGGCCAGGATCGGACAGGCATCGACCGTGCGTCCCTCCCGGATCGCCACGAGCCGCCGATGAGCCACGCTCCGCAGTCGGCCGAGTCCAATGCCCTGCGCGCGGCCCTGGAGAGCGTGCCCCTGTTCCGGGACCTGGCCGAGGAGGACCTTGCGACGCTCGCGGCCGGGTTGCGGACCCGCCGCTACCGGCGGGGCGAGGTGATCTTCCACCAGGGCGATCCGGGCGATGCGCTGCACATCATCCTCTCCGGCCGGGTGAAGATCTCGAGCCCGTCGGAGACCGGCGTGGAGGCCATCCTCACGACCCTGCGCCCGGGCGAGTTCTTCGGGTCGCTGGCCCTGCTCGACGGCGAGCCGCGGTCGGCCTCGGCCACGGCGATCGAACAGACCGAGACGCTGCCCCTGCCGCGCAACCGATTCCGCCAGCTGCTCAACGACCGGCCCGACGTCCGGGACCACGTGTTCGCCGAGCTCGCGGGCGAGCTGCGCAGGCTGACGAACCATGTCGAGGAGCTCCACTTCCTGGACATC
The DNA here is from genome assembly GCA_963754485.1 of uncultured Chloroflexia bacterium. Lineage (GTDB taxonomy): Bacteria > Chloroflexota > Limnocylindria > Limnocylindrales > CSP1-4 > CAIXZV01. The sequence continues at coordinate 171,208 of CAVWFY010000017.1, forward strand.
GCGGGCCGCCTGGCCGCCCGGCTCGCGCGCATGGCCGAGGAGCAGGGGGGCGAGGGCGCCGGCGGCGAGGTCCGCCTTGCAGGGCCGATCACGCAGAGCGAACTGGCCGCGATGGTGGGCAGCACCCGCCAGAGCGTCAACAAGCTGCTGGGCTATCTCATCGAGGACGGCCTGATCAGGATGGATCGCGACGCGATCGTGATCGTGGACCTGCCTGGCCTGCAGCGGGCCGGCGCGCCGCTAGGTCAGTCCGCGCCGGCCGCTCAATCGCCGCCGGCGGCCCGGAGCACGTCGAGCAGCACCGCGGTGCCGGCGATGGCCGCCCGGTCCGCACCCTGGGCGCCCCGCTGGAAGGCGAGCCGCTCGTCGGTGTGGGTGTCGTTCGGCGTCGCCACGCCGATCAGGACCCGGGTGTCGCTCTCGCGGGGGATCGCATGGATCGCGAACCCGACCTCTGTCCCCGCGGCGGTGCGGACGCGTCTGGCCTCCTCGAGGATGGCATCCGGTCGCTGCCATCGTCGTTGAGCACCTCGGCGCGCTGCAGCGAAGGCAGCCCGCGGAGCAGCGCGACGAGGGCACCGCCGGTCCCGCGCTCGCTGGTGGCCAGCGTCCAGCCGCGGGTCGCGAGCGCCTCACCGATGGCTGTGGCCCAGGTCGTCGAGCCCCTCGACCACACGAATCGGCCCAGCAGCGCAGCAACCGCGGCCTCGGCCTCGTCGGCCAGCATGTCCGCGGTCAGCAGGCCATCCGTTCGGGCGCTGATGCGCACGTCGACTGCCTCGTGGCGCGCATAGGTGGCGACGACCGGGTTGGTCGCCCGGAGCAGGGCATCGCCGAGCGTCTCCGCGACCTGCGACTCGCCGATGCCGTGGAGGCGCAGCGTCCGCACGACCAGATCGGCGCCTACTCCGCGATCCGCGAGGCGGGGCAGCACGTGCTCGGCCCACATCGGGCGCATCTCGCGCGGCGGCCCGGGCAGGGTCACGATCACGCGCCCATCCGGCCGGTCAACCCACCAGCCCGGCGCCGTGCCGTTGGGATTGGGTAGCGAGGTGGCCGATGGGATGACCCATGCCTGCTTCACGTTCACCGACGGGAACGGGTGGCCGCGTCGTGCCCACAGGCGCTTGAGCCAGTCGAGCGTCGCCTGGTCCACCGACACGGTCTCATCGCAGGTCGCGGCAACCGCCTCCCGGGTGAGGTCGTCAGGCGTCGGGCCCAGGCCGCCCGTCGTGACCACGAGGTCCGCCCGGGAGAGCGCCGTGCGCAGCGCCTCCACGACGACGTCCAGGTCGTCGGGAAGGTCGGCGATCCGCGACACCGCGACGCCATGGGCAACGAGCGAGCGGGCCAGCTCACCGCTGTTGGTGTCGCTGGTCTCCCCCACGGTCAGCTCGGAGCCGATCGCCAGGAGTTCCGCGGTGAGGATCCTGCGGGGCTTGGTACCGGCTTCGTCCATCATGCCCCGAGCGTACCGCGACCGCGAGACCGGCGTCCGGGTCGTTCTCCCGGGTCCGGCGTGGACTCCGCGGGTGACCGGGGCCGAGCACCCGGCGCTGGTATCATGATGGAGGTCCCACGAGGGCCGCCCACTCCATCCGCGGAGGACGACCGCTGGATCCCGAACAGCCCGCATCCGAACCCGCGCGACCTGCGCCCGACGCTGGGGCTCCCGGCCCCGCCGGCTCGCCCCCTCCTCGCGGTCCCGGCAAGCCGCGACGACCCGCCCGACCGCCCGGCCTCAAGGCCCAGATCGGCGTCGTCAGGATCGCCCTCCTCGGCTTCGTGCGTGCCCACATCGACCTCGCGAAGGCCGAGATGGAGGGCGTCGGCCGGGAGATCGGGCGCGCGAGTGGCCTTGCTGCCGCGGCGATCGCGTGCCTCATCCTCATGTCCCTGCTGGTCGCGATCGGCGGGATGCTGTTCGCCGGCGAGTGGCTCTTCGGATCCATCGGCTGGGGCGTGCTCCTGGGCGCGGAGCTGCTGATCGCCGTGGCGCTGGCCGCCGTGCTCGTGGCGCTGTACGTGCCGGGCCTCGGCCGTGACGCGGCGATCGCCCTGCTGCCCGGCCTGGCCGTCGCGCTCATCCTCGGTCTCAACCTGCCCAACGAGCTGTTCAAGCTCATCGGGCAGGCGTCGAACCTGGCCGTGGACCCGGCGGTCCTGCCCCTGGTGGTGGGCGTGGTCCTCGTCGGCGTCTTCGGAGCCCTGATCGGGCTGTTCACGGGTGCCAGGGCCGGTGGTCCGAAGGGGGCTGTCGGCGGCCTGTTCGCCGGTGCGCTCGCGGGCGCGCTCCTCGGCGCGTTCCTGTCCATCACCTTCGGGCTCCGGGTCGGCATCGCGCTCGGCATCGCGACCTTCCTCGCGGCCTGGATCGCGTTCATGGGCCTGCGCGTCGGGCGCCAGGGCATCGACGTCGAGGCCCTCAAGGCCCGGTTCATCCCGCAGACCACCATCGACACCACGAAGGAGAGCATCGAGTGGGCGAAGGCACGAGTGCAGCGAGACCCGAAGTCCTAGTCGCACGAGCGCAGGTCCTGGCGGCCCGCGAGGCGCTGGACGAGGAACTCGTCCGCCTCGAGGCGTCCGCCCGTGCTGCCGTCGACATCCCTGCGAAGATCAAGCGCAACCCCGGCAAGACCGCGGGGCTCGCCGCGGGCGCCGGCTTCCTCGCGATCGGCGGGCCCAAGCGGGTGTTCCGGCGTGCCAAGCGGGTCGTGCGCGGCCCGGAGGAGCCGCTCCCGACGTCCATGCTGCCCAAGGAGATCGACGCCGCCCTCGGCTCGCTGGGCACGGACGGCGCTCGGGTCCGCGGGGTGATCGAGCGGGAGTTCGCCAGCTACCTGAAGGCCACGGAACCGGCTCGCCGGAGCCGCAACCTGGGTGGCGCCTTCACGATCGTCTCGGTCGCGTTCCTGCGTCCACTGGTCCTCCGCTACAGCAAGCACCTGGCCGACCAGGTCTTCTCGACCGACGCCAAGGAGTACGGCGACCGGCTTCAAGCCGTCCGCGCCCGGCTTGGCATCGAGACCGAGACCGAGACCGCCCCGGCCGGCGAGGACCAGGATCCGGCCTGACGGCTGGTAGGCGAGGTCGGGGTCGAACCGACACGCCGCTCACGCGGCACCGGCTCCTAAGGCCGGCGCGTCTGCCATTTCGCCACTCGCCCGTGCGTCGAGTCTAGCGCGCGCGACGCGTGTCGCCGCGGACTCCGCAGGCTCGCCGCCCGGACGGCCGACCCACCCTATACTCGCCGGGCGATGAATGTGACGGCCACCCCTGCCCCCAAGAGCTCCATCCTCCTCGAGATCGAGGTTCCCTCCGAGCGGCTCGACCGCGCCATGCGCGAGGCCACCCAGCGGCTCTCGCGACGCACGCGCGTCGCCGGGTTCCGCCCCGGCAAGGCCCCCCGGCCCATCCTCGAGCGCGTCCTCGGGCCCACGGCGGTCCTCGACGAGGCCGTGGAGCAGCTGGTCCAGGTCGCGTACCGCGACGCCGTGATCGAGCAGGGCATCGTCCCGCTGACCAACGCCGATGTCGAGGTCGTCGAGGCGATCGAGGGCAAGCCCCTGCGCTTCAACGCGACCGTCCAGGTGCGCCCCGAGGTGGAGCTCGGCGACTACTCGAACTTCAACTTCGCCCCGGAGATCGAGGAGATCGACGAGGCCAAGGTCGACAAGGTCGTCGACGAGCTGCGCGACCAGAACGCGACCCTCGCGGCCGTCGAGGACCGGGCGGCGAAGGACGGCGACTGGGCCATCATCGGCTTCGCGGGGACCAGGGACGGGGTGCCGTTCGACGGCGGCACGTCGGATCGGATGCCGCTCATCCTGGGCGAGGACCGCCTGATCCCCGGGTTCGAGGCCAACATCGTCGGCCTCAAGCCCGGCGAGTTCACCGACTTCGACATCACCTTCCCCGAGGACTACGCGGAGGAGAGCCTCGCCGGCCAGCAGGTCCACTTCGCGGTGGAGCTCAAGGAGCTGCGCGAGAAGGTCCTCCCGGCCGCTGACGACGCCTTCGCCCAGAACATGGGGGAGTACGAGGACCTCGCTGCGCTCAAGCGCGACGTCGACACCCGGCTCCGTGGGAACGCGCTGGACCGCGCGCGCCACGAGTTCGCCGACAAGATCATCGAGTACGCCGTCGCCAACGCGACGATCGACCTGCCCGACGTCCTGGTCGACCAGGAGGTCGAGGTGATGCACGACGAGTTCCGCTCGCAGCTCGCCCGCCAGGGCATCGGCGAGGAGGCGTACCTGAGGGCCATCAACAAGAGCGAGCCCGAGCTCCACGCCGAGTTCCGCCCGCGGGCCGAGCAGCGGGTGAAGGTGCTCCTGGTCCTGTCCAGGATCGCCGACGTCGAGGGGGTCGAGATCCCCGAGGCCGAGATCGAGGCGGAGGTCGACCAGGCCCGGGCGCGCTACCAGGACCCCAAGACCATCAAGTACTTCGAGTCCGAGCGGGGACGCAACTTCATCCGGAGCACGCTTCGCCGCACGCGGGTCGTCGAGGTCCTCGTCGACCGCTGGCTCGCTGCCCACCCCGAGCACCCGCCCCTGCCGCATCTCGAGGACGACGCCCCGTCCGCCGTGGACGCCCCCGGGGCCGAGGCCAACGCCGCCCTCGACGCCACCGACCCGGGCGCGATCCCGGACGCCATCGAGTAGCCACGATCCGGCGCATGCCCGACCGAACCCAGGGGAGACCCACGATGCTCGTCCCGATGGTCATCGAATCCACCAGCCGTGGGGAACGCGCGTACGACATCTACTCGCGCCTGCTCCGCGAGCGGATCATCTTCCTCGGTGACGCGATCGAGGATCACCTGGCGAACCTTGTCATCGCCCAGCTGCTGTTCCTCGAGTCCGAGGACCCCGAGAAGGACATCAGCCTGTACATCAACTCGCCCGGCGGCGTGGTGAACTCCGGCCTCGCGATCTACGACACGATGCAGTACCTGCGGGCCCCTGTCAGCACGATCTGCATCGGCATGGCCGCCTCCATGGCGGCGGTGCTGCTCTCGGCCGGCGCCCCCGGCAAGCGCTATGCGCTCCCGAACAGCCGGATCATGATCCACCAGGGCTCCGGCGGCTTCCGCGGCAATGCGCCGGACGCGATCATCCAGATGCGCGAGTGGGAGTTCCTCGTCAAGCGCAACACGGAGATCCTCGCCAAGCACACGGGCCAGCCGTTCGAGAAGGTCAACAGCGACACGAACCGGGACCTGTTCATGTCGCCCGAGGACGCCAAGGACTATGGCATCATCGACGCGGTCTACACGCTTCCGGGTGACTCGCTGATCGCGCAGGCGCATGACGCGGGGCTCACGGGTGGCGAAGGATCATCGGTGGCGGATCCCGGCCAGGCCGGGCCCGGCCCCGAGACTGGGACGTAGGGCAGGATCCATGCCGGTGTCCACGACGGGCTCCAAGGGGACGAAGGTTCCCTATCGCTGCTCCTTCTGCGGCAAGAGCCAGGAGCAGGTCCGCAAGCTGATCGCCGGCCAGGGCGTCTACATCTGCGACGAGTGCATCAACCTGTGCCAGGAGATCATCGAAGAGGAGATGCTGGAGGCCCCCAAGAAGGGCCCTGCCCAGCAGAAGCTGCCAAACCCGCACCAGATCACGGCGAACCTGGACCAGTACGTCATCTCGCAGGAGAAGGCGAAGAAGGTCCTCTCGGTCGCGGTCTACAACCACTACAAGCGGGTCAACGCCGGCAACACCGTCGACGACGTCGAGCTCCAGAAGTCGAACGTCCTGCTCGTCGGCCCGACCGGCTCGGGCAAGACGCTCCTCGCCCAGACGCTGGCCCGGGTCCTCGACGTCCCGTTCTGCATCGCCGACGCCACCTCGCTGACCGAGGCGGGCTATGTCGGCGAGGACGTCGAGAACATCCTCCTGCGCCTGATCCAGGCGGCTGACTTCGACGTCACCCGGGCCCAGCGCGGGATCATCTACATCGACGAGATCGACAAGATCGCCCGCAAGGCGGACAACCCGTCCATCACCCGTGACGTCTCCGGCGAGGGCGTCCAGCAGGCGCTGCTCAAGATCCTCGAGGGCACCGTCGCCAACGTGCCGCCCCAGGGCGGCCGCAAGCACCCGCACCAGGACTTCATCCAGATCGACACGACCAACGTGCTGTTCATCTGCGGCGGCGCGTTCGACGGGCTGGAGAAGATCGTCGAGGAGCGGGTCGGCAAGCGGTCGATCGGCTTCGGCTCCGACGGCGCCATGTCCGGCGGACAAGGCGAAGATCCTCGAGAAGCTGATGCCGGAGGATCTGCTCAAGTTCGGGCTGATCCCCGAGTTCATCGGGCGCCTGCCGGTGATCGTCACGCTCTCGCCGCTGACCGTGGATGATCTCGTGCGGGTCCTCATCGAGCCGAAGAACGCCGTCACCCGCCAGTTCCAGAAGTTCCTGTCGCTGGACAAGGTGGAGCTGGTGTTCACGCCCGGCGCGCTCCAGGCCGCGGCCGAGGTCGCACTCGACCGCAAGACCGGTGCGCGGGCCCTGCGCTCGATCGTGGAGGAGGCGCTGCTCGAGGTGATGTTCGACATCCCGGAGCGCACCGACGTCCGCAAATGCATCATCACCGAGGAGACGATCCGCGACGGCCGCCTCCCGCTCCTGCTGACGAAGTCGGACGTCGACAAGGGCGTGGACGAGACGAACTACGAGGAGTGGCTCGCGGCCCAGGGCGAGACCGCCTAGGTCCATCGCAGGCGCACCGCCGGCGCGCGCACAGGCTCGGCCCCTCGCCTCCTTTCCGTGCGAACGAGGACCCCTCGTCCACATCTGCGTCCCTCGACTTGGTTCCGCCCAAGCGGTATCACGAGTATGAAGGCATCAATCGTCCGCGACTGTTCTGGCGCGCTCCTGCCATTGGCCGGCCCGGAGGGACCGGGCGACTGGCGCGTCGAGCGCCCAGTCGTCCGCCAGTTGCTCTGGGAGACTTTGCTGCCGAGGGCGACCCTTCATCTCCTCGCTGAGACCGATCTCGGTGCCGGCCAGCCATGCCACGATGCGCCCGAGGTTGTCCGGGTCCAGCCCGAAGAGGGCGCCACGACGGTCATGCGGGACCGGTAGCTCACGGATGAGGCCCGCCTCGCGAAGAATCCGGACCTGGCGGCTGATTGCCGGCCGGCTCCTGCCGACCTCGTGAGCAAGCGCTGATGGTCGCCTCGGATGCATGGCGATCAGCTGGATGATCCGACGCCGCGTCGGGTCGGCCAGGAGGGCGATACCGGCTCCATTGCGCTTGGGCATTCCGCGATGGTGGAGCCCGAGGCTTGTTTGCCGCTTACGCCGTGGGAAGTAGTTCCGCTTGGGTGGAATGAACACGACTGCTCCGCCGGATGGGACACCGATACCTCCATGCGGCGGCCGGTGCGCCTCGCTCCCGCACCGCGGTGGTACACTCCCGCCCTCACGGTGGTGACCGAGAGGAGTAGGTCCGGGACGGCCCCAAGCGAGCGCGGGACGGTGCGAGCCGCGTGGTTACGCCGGTCTGAACGTCGCTCGCGAGCCGTGCGCCTGGCGCCCGATACAGCGCCGAGAGCCGCCCCGGAACCAGTCGCCCGCGATGAGCGAGCCGGCCCGGAGCGGGAACCAGCAGGTGGTACCACGACCCCGTTCGTCCGCTGGACGAGGGGGTCGTTGCGTTTCGGGAGCGAGTGATGGCGGAAGCGTCGAACGGACAGCTGGCGAAGGCCTACGTGCCCTCTGAGTTCGAGCACGAGATCTACGAGCGCTGGCTGGCCGCGGACGTCTTCGCCCCGGATGGGGCCGGCTCCACCGCGGACTGGGCGCTCGAGCCCTTCGTGATCATCCAGCCGCCGCCCAACGTGACCGGCAGCCTGCACCTGGGCCACGCCCAGCGCACCACGGTCGAGGACCTGATGATCCGCCACGCGCGGATGCTGGGCCGGCCGTCGCTGTTCCTGCCCGGCCTGGACCACGCCAGCATCGCCGCCCAGTTCGTGCTCGACGGCATCCTGGCGAAGGAAGGCGAGAGCCGGGCCTCCCTGGGCCGCGAGCGCTACCTGGAGCGGATGCACGCGTTCATCGACGAGACGCGGAACGTCATCCTGTCGCAGCAGCGACGCATCGGGGGCTCGTGCGACTGGGACCGCCTGCGGTTCACGATGGACGAGGTCAGCGCTCGAGCCGTCCGCGAGGCGTTCCTGCGGCTGTATGAGCGAGGTCTGGCCTACCGCGCCGAGGCGCTGGTCAACTGGTGCCCCGGCTGCCGGACGAGCGTCAGCGACCTCGAGGTGCTCCCGACGCCGGAGACCGGCACGCTCTGGAGCGTCCGCTACCACCTGCTCGACGAGGCGACCGGGCTTCCGGATCCAGGCGCCACCCTCACCGTGGCGACGACCCGGCCCGAGACGATCCTCGGCGACACCGCCGTCGCGGTCCACCCGGACGACCCGCGCTACGCGGCCATCGTCGGCCGCCTCGTGCGGATCCCGTTCGTCGAACGGGACGTGCCGGTCATCGCGGACCCGGTGGTGGACCCAGCGTTCGGGACCGGTGCCGTGAAGATCACGCCCGGCCACGACCATGACGACCACGAGACCGGCGTGCGCCACGGCCTGCCGATGCCGACGATCCTCGACGACGGGGCCCGGGTCGCGAACACCGGCACGGCCTACGACGGGCTCGACCGCTACGAGGCCCGCACGCGGATGCTCGAGGATCTCGCGGCCCGTGGCGACCTCGATGGCGAGACACCCCACGAGATGGTCATCGGGCGCTGTCAGCGCAGCCACGACGTGGTGGAGCCGCGCCTCAAGACCCAGTGGTTCGTGCGGACCGGTCCGCTGGCGGCCGCCGCGCTCGAGGCGACCCGCTCCGGCCGGACCCGGATCCTCCCGGAGCGCTTCGAGAAGGTCTGGGAGCACTGGCTGACCACCATCCGCGACTGGAACGTGTCGCGCCAGCTGTGGTGGGGGCATCGGATCCCGGCCTGGTACTGCCCGGACGGCCACGCGACGGTCAGCGCGGAGATCGAGGGGCCGCCGGCCTGCGATGCGTGCGGCGCTCCCGCCGCGCGGCTGACCCAGGATCCGGACATCTTCGACACCTGGTTCAGCTCCGGGCTGTGGCCGTTCTCCACGCTCGGCTGGCCCGAGGAGACCGACGACCTGCGCCGCTTCTACCCGGGGTCCGTCATGGAGACGGGCTACGACATCATCTTCTTCTGGGTCGCCCGGATGATGATGCTGGGCATCGAGCTGATCGGAGAGGCACCCTTCCACACCGTCTACCTGTCGGGCCTGATCCGCGACCCGTACGGCGCGAAGATGTCGAAGACGAAGGGCAACACGGTCGATCCGCTCGCGACCATCGAGGAGGTTGGCGCCGACGCCCTCCGCTTCGCGGTGGTCCACGGGGCCACGCCCGGCAACGACCAGCGGTTCGGGCCGGCCAAGGTCGAGAACGCCCGCAACTTCGCGAACAAGCTGTGGAACGCGACCCGCTTCGTGCTCGGCGCGCGCCCTGCCACGATCCCCGCGGATTCGGAACGGCGCCTGCCGGACGCGACCCGGCTCGGACCTGCCGAGCGCTGGGTGCTCTCGCGCGCGGTCGCCACGACCGCCGCCGTGGACAAGGCCATGGCCGACTACGCCTTCGGCGAGGTGACGCGGATCCTCTACGAGGCCACCTGGAACGAGTACTGCGACTGGGGCCTGGAGCTGGCCAAGGTCCGGCTCAACGACGCCTCGCTCCCGGACGCCGAGCGCGAGGCCACGTGGTGGGCCCTCGTCGAGGCCCTGGACACGTACCTGCGACTGCTCCACCCGGTCATGCCGTTCCTCACCGAGCAGCTGTGGCAGGCGCTGCCGCACCGGGCCACGGACCCCGAGCTGCTGATCGTGGCCCGCTGGCCGGGAGTGGGCGAGCGTGATGAGGCGGCCGAGACGGCGGTGGGCGCGCTGGTCGAACTCGTCCGCGCAGTCCGCAACGCCCGCGCAGACGCGAAGCTCGAGCCCGGCGCATGGCTGCCGCTCGACGTGTACGTGGAGCCAGGGCTCGGCCCGGCTCTCGAGGCACTGCGGCCCGGCCTCGAGCGCCTCGCCCACGTGAGACCGCTGCGCCGGCACCTGACCCGCGAGGACCTGCACGGGACGGCGGGGGCCGGCGGAGGGCTGGTCGTGATCGCCGGCCCTGTCGAGGCGGTCGTGGGGACGGGTGTCGCCGACGCCGGCGCCGCCGAGGCAGACCGGGCACGCCTCGAGAAGGAGCTTGGCGACGCCGAGCGCCTGCTGGATGCCGCGCGGTCCCGCCTGGCCAACGAGGCATTCATCAGCAAGGCGCCGCCGGCCATCGTCGCGGGTGCCCGGGCGAGTGAGGCGGAGCTCGCGGACCAGGTCGAGCGCCTGAGGGAGCGGCTCGGGCGGTGAGCCGGCCCGCACACGCTGATAGGATGGCGGCTGACCACCCGCATGCCGTCACCGGGAGGACGCCGTGCCCCTCGAGTTCCTGAAGCGCAAGGGCGATGCCGACAAGGCCCCCGCGACTGCGACCCCTGTCGCGCCGGTCGGGATGCCGGAGGAGGTTGTTGCCCAGGAGTACCAGCTCAAGCTGTACTACGCCGGCAAGAGCACCGAGGGTGTGCGGATGCGGGCCGGCCCCCAGGCGATGGCGGAGCTGCCGCGGATGCTCGACGGCCTCACCCGGAACGAGGTCGAGGTGGTGGACCCGCTGCCCCTCGAGTATGCCCAGGCGATTCCCGTCATCGCGCGGCCGTCCGAGGCGATGCAGTGGCTCAACGCTCACCACGAGCTCAGCCCGGTCACGCGTCACGCGCTGGTGGTCCTCGAGTCGATCGACGCGGTCGACCTCGCGTTCGACACGTTCGTGTGCTCGCTCCTGGACGGCGAGACCGACACGTCCGGGTACCCGGACTACAGCGCGATCGTCGGCGGCCTTGCGTCGCACTGGGACGAGGCGACAGGCGACATGATCGTCCGGGGCGTGGTCGGCTGGGGCGGCAAGGGCGTGCGCGGTGACACAGACCGGACCGCCTCGCGCATCCTCGGCGGCATCCTGTCCAACATCCTCGCGAGCCAGTACGCCATGGGCCTCACCTCGGTCGACCGGCCGGTCCCCGCGGCCGGCCGCGGCGGACTCGTTTGCGCGCACTGCGGCTTCGCGTCCGGCCACGAGCGTGCGTTCTACTGTCCCAAGTGCGGGATGCGCCTGCTTCGCGGCTGATCCCCACAACCCCTCGAGAACCGATGCCCGTCTACGACTACCTCTGCTCCGCCTGCGATCATCGCGCCGACATCCTCCACGGGATCAACGATCCCGGGCCGCGCTTCTGTCCCTCGTGCGGCGCGGAGGGAACCATGCGCAAGCAGTTCGCCGCGCCCGCCATCCACTTCAAGGGGACGGGCTGGGCGAAGAAGGACCGCGGCGGTACGGGCGCCAGCACCAGGGCCTCCGCCAAGGGCGCGGCGAGCGATGCCGCACGGGAATCGGCGCAAGCCGGCAAGGGCACGTCGACGACCGAGTCGTCAACGCCGTCGTCGACGCCATCGTCAGCGCCGGCCGAGTCCCCGAAGCCATCGACGTCCTCCGAACCGCCCAAGCCGTCAACCTCTTCCGACTGAGGTCGTCTTATGCCGTCCGCCGCCGACTGGATCACGCTGTCGGAAGCTGCCGAGATCCTCGCCGCAGCCAATATCCACTTCCGGGCCGAGACCATCGGCGGCTGGGCTCGCACGGGCCGCCTGTCGAGCATCAAGCTGGGTGGTCGACGCTACGTCCGACGTGGCGAGGTGAGGGCGCTGGTCGCCGCCCCTCGCCGGGTTCGTGCCGAGGACATCCAGCCGGGCCTGTTCGAGGAGCTGGACGCCTGACCGCATGAGCCCCGCCGGCACCGAGGAGGGCAGCGACGACCGGCTGCGGCTGCTCGTCGAGCGGGTCGTTGCCCGGGTTGGGGGGCTGCGCGCGACGCGGACCCTCCTGGGCGTCCTCGAGGCCTACGACCGCGCCGGTGGAGGGCTCACGGCCTCGGGGCTCGCCTACACGTCGCTGATCGCGCTGCTCCCCGGACTGCTGTTGATGGTGTCGATCTTCGGCCTGCTGATCGACGACCCCGAGACCCAGGAGCAGCTGGTATCCGCGGTCGCCGAGGCGATCCCGCCGCTGGAGGACTTCGCACGGGCTGCGCTCGAGTCCGTCTCGGCCGGTGCCGTGCCGACCGGGATCATCGCCCTGGTGGGCCTGCTGTGGGGATCCAGCCGGTTCTATGCGGCGCTGGACTACGCGTTCACGCGGATCTTCCTCGACGGCCGCAAGCGGAACGAGATCGAGCGGACGGTCCGTGGGGTCACCGTCACGTTCCTCCTCGTGGCGGTCCCGCTCGGGGGGCTCGTGCTGAGCCTGGTGACCGGCTGGCTCAACTCGGTGGCGCCCGGACCCGTTGCCGGGGTGCTGCTGCAGATCCTCTCGCCGCTCGGGTCGTTCCTGCTGTTCGTCACCGGCACGGTGCTCGTCTACCGGTACGTCCCCGCCAAGCACGTCCCGTGGCGGGCGCTCTTGTTGCCGGCCCTGCTCGCCGGCGTGATCCTGGCGGGGTTCACGCAGCTGTACGCGTTGTTCGCGCCGCTGCTGACCAGGATGGCCGCGGTCTACGGCACGTTCGTGGCGTTCTTCGCGATCCTCGCCTGGCTCTCGATCAGCTTCAACGTGCTGCTGTTCGGGGCATGCTGGACGCGCGTCCGGGAGCAGGGACTGCCGGATCCCGAGCCCGGACCGGACACATCGGGCGACGACGACGCTGCGCCGGTGGAGGCGACGCCCGCGGAGTAGGGGATCAGCCCTGGCGGGTCCCGCACCGGCGGCAGAACCGGGCATTCGGGGAGAGCGAGAGACCGCAGCTCACGCACGGCTGGGGCGTGGCGGGCGCGGCCGCGGTCGGTGTCATGGGAGTCGGCCCACCCGTCAGCACCTCGCGGGCCGAGGCGGCCCACAGGGCTGCGGCATTGTCCTGCGGCACGATCGGCCGGCCTGCGAGGGTCGTCGGGAGCTCGCGGGTCGTGCCAGGCCGGGCTCCCCACTGCGGGGCGGTCGGCCACTGCGGCGCGGCAGCGCCGTCGTCCGGGGCCACGGTGAGCCATGGGTTCGCAGGCGGCGCGACGTCCGGCTGGGTCTGGGGCACGGGCTGGGGTGCCGCGGGTGCCTCGGCTGCGATGGACGGCACGGGCCAGGTGGGTTGGGAGACGACATCCTCGCGCGGTGCATCCGCCACGGGCTCGGCGTCGATCTCCGGCTCGGGTTCTGCAGCGACGATGGGCTCGGGCTCGGCGGCGACGATGGGCTCGGGCTCCGGCGCGACCGCAACTGCCACGGGCTCGGCGTCGGCGACGACCTCGACGGCCACGGGCTCCGGCTCGACGTCGGGCGACTCCGCAGCGACCGCGTCCTCCAGCGCCGCATCTTCCTGCGCCGCGATCTGTGCCTCGTACTCTGCGAGCGCGTCCTCCAGGCTCTGGCCCGGCGTGAGGCCTCGCACCTGCGGGACCTCGGCAACCGCCTCGTCCTCTCCGGCGAGCTCCTCTGCGGCTGCTTCCGCCACGGCGGCAGATCCGGCCAGTCCCATGGCGCGGGCCAGCCGCTCGGGCCCGAGGTCCGCCTCCGGCCAGGACTCGGCTTCGGCAGCCGCCATCACCGGCTCCGTCACTTCGGGCGCCTCGGACGCGATCGCATCCACCATCACGATGGCAGGCAGTTCGACGTCAGGCAGGGGCGAGCAGGTGAGGCAGCGTCCGTCGGCCGCGTTCCAGCAGTTGCCGCACGTGTACTGGCGGCAGGTCATGCAGAAGTTGAAGGTCTTGTGGAAGGCGTCGAGCTGGTGGGTGGTGGCGCTCCGCTCCACGTCACTGCGGGCATCGGCCATCGCCTCGGAGAAGCTGCTCTCGTCCTGCATGACGTAGTTGCGCAGGCCCTTGGAGGCCACGCGGACACGCCCGAGCCGCGACCGCCTCGGTGCCGCGGTCTCAAACGTGTAGCGGGTGCCGCACCGTTCGCAGAACGACTCGGTGAGGATCTCCGTCATGGTGCCCCCGGTGGACAGGACAAGACTCCGGCGCCTGCCGGACAGGCCCAAGAGTATAGAGTCCGCCTCCAATCAGGGCCTACACCGTGGTACCGCGCTCGTTGCGACGTTGGTCCCGCCGCATGGCCTGTCCCGCCGCATGGCCTCGCCCGCCGGCTCTGGTACGGTTCCTCGAGCGATGCCTGTCCTTGCCGATCTCGAACGGCTCTTCGAACGCGTCTTCGAGCGCTCGACGGCTCGGCTGTTCCGGGCCCACCCCCAGGCGGTCCAGATCGAACGCCGCGTCGAGCGCGCGATGGAGCGCGCCCGGGTCACGCATGGGAACCGAACCACCGTCCCGTCGCGATACCGGGTTCGGTTGCACCCGGACGACCTGGCCGGTGTGGCGGCACAGGTCGACGGCTTCGATGCACTCGCCGGCCGCCTCGCGGACGCCGCGCTCGCGTTCGCCAGGGCCCACGGCTACCACCTGCCAGGTCGGCCCAGCGTCGCGCTTATCGCTGACCCGGCCATCGAGCGCGGGGTGATCGAGGTGGACGCCGTCCCTTCGCCGGAACGACTCGCCGACGCACCGCCGCCCCAGGACGTCCGGCCCGCTCCTGTGCCCGTGCCGGACATGCCGGTCGTGGCCCCGCGAGCCGATGTCCTCGCCGAGCCTGCCGATGAGAGCGTCGCTCTCGCCACGCCGCCGGCTGTCCAGCCTGTGCCCCCTGCCGATCCGACGGCCGGGCCCGGGTCAGGGGGGATCCGGGGTGACGGAACCCAGACCCTGGTCTTCCGTCGACCGGTTCCGGCCCCCACCCTCGCAGTCCTGCGCGTTGTCCTGCGCGACGGCGCGGAGCGCACGATCGAGGTGGATGGCACGCCGTTGACCCTGGGCAGGGCCGCGGACAACGGACTCGTCCTCACGGACCCTCGGGTCTCACGCCACCACGCGCGCCTGCAGGCCCGGCGAGGGACCCTGGTCTTCACCGACCTTGGCAGCAGCAACGGGAGTCGGCTCAACGGCGTGCGGGTGGACGAGTGCGCGTTGGGGATGGGTGACCGGCTGCTGGTCGGCGACACCGTGCTGGTGGTCGAGCAGCTCCCGGGCTGAACCATGGACGGCTTCGTGCTGACGCTGTGGATCATCCGGATCCTGTTCCTGCTGCTGATCTACGCCTTCCTGTTCGCCGTGGTGCGCGTGCTCCTGCGTGACCTTCGGGCGGCATCGCGGGGCCCGACGGAGCTGGGCCGGCTGGTCGTTCTCGCGTCGCCCCTGGGCGAACCCGAGCCCGGGGCCTCCTATCCGCTGGACGCGGTCACGAGCCTCGGCCGCGACGTCAACAACGGCATCGTGCTCGACGACCCGTTCGCCTCCGCGGATCACGCGGTGCTGACCTTCCGCGGCCGGAACTGGTACATCGAGGACCTCGACAGCACGAACGGCACGTTCGTCAACGGGGTTCCCGTCGAAGGCCTCGGTCCGCTCGGGTTCGGCGACGAGCTCCAGGTGGGCGAGATCCGGTTCCGCCTGGACCGGGGCCGCGGATGAGCGCGCTGGCGCAGGCCCGGCCGCTCGCCGGCTTCCGGATCCACCCCCGGCCTCGCACCACGGAGCTGCTCCTGCTCACGATCGTGGCCGCCACGCTCGTCGTGGGCGGCGTGTCGCTGGGGGCGACCCAGCAGCTCCGGGCCGTGACGCGGTCCGGTGGGGAGCTCGCGGCGATCGACTTCCTGCCGCCCGATGCCCAGGGCCTGCTCGTGTATCTCGCGGCGCTGTTCGTCGCGCATGGTGCGTTCGTCCTCGCCGGGCGACGCACGGACCAGGTGCTGCTGCCCGCCGTGGCGATGCTCGGCGGTCTCGGGCTGCTCCTGATGCAGCGGCTGCCCCAGGATCTCGTCACGCAGTCGTTCGCCGGAACGGAGTTCGGTCTCGGGCAGCTGCAGCTGGCCTGGCTGCTCATCGCGCTCACGGTCATCGCGGTCCTCGCCATCGGGGTGCGCTCGGACGCCTGGCTCCGGACCTACAAGTACACCTGGGCTGCCGTCGGGATCGCGCTCCTGCTGCTCGTGTTCGTGTTCGGGTCGGACGTCAATGGCGCACGCCTGAGCCTCTCGATCGGCCCGTTGTCCGGGCAGCCTTCGGAGCTGCTCAAGGTGATCCTGGTCGTGTTCCTGGCGGGATACCTGTCCGAGAACCGGGCGCTGCTGGCCGAGGAGAACACCCGGATCGGCCCCCTGAAGCTGCCGCCGCTGCCGTACCTCGCCCCGATGGTCGCCATGTGGGCGATCGCCCTGGGGATCGTGGTGGTCCAGCGCGATCTCGGTGCTGCGCTGCTGTTCTTCGCCGTGTTCCTGGCCCTGCTCTACGTGGCGACCGGGCGACCCAGCTATGTCATCGGCGGGCTGATCCTGTTTGTTGCGGGGGCGTTCGTCCTCTACAACCTGTTCGGCCACGTCCAGGCCCGTGTCGACATCTGGCTGGACCCCTGGGCCGATCCCCAGGACGCGGGCTTCCAGGTCGTGCAGGCGCTGTATGCCTTCGGGCGTGGCGGGATCCTGGGCGTGGGTCTGGGCGCGGGGCTGCCCACGATCGGCGGGCGATTGCCGGTGCCGGCCGTGCACACCGACTATCCGCTCGCCGCGATCGGCGAGGAGCTGGGGCTGATCGGCCTGCTGGCGGTGCTGGGCCTGTACCTCGTGGTGGTGTCGCGCGGGCTCCGGATCGCCGCCGCGGCGCACGACGACTTTCGGTCGCTCCTGGCGGCCGGCCTGGCGCTTGGTCGTCGGCGTGCAGGCGTTCATCATCGCGGGCGGCAATCTCAAGCTCATCCCGCTGACCGGCATCACGCTGCCGTTCATCTCGTATGGCGGCTCGTCGCTGCTGGCCAACGCCCTTGTCGTCGGCCTGCTCCTCGTGCTCTCGGACCGCGGCGCGGAGCCGCCGGCCGCTCCTCGCGATGGTCGGCGACGCTTCCGGCGCTTCCGCCTCGGGAAGGCACGCGCATGAGCGGGCATCCCGTGACGATCCAGGACCGCAAGCCCCGGCGGCGGCGCTCGCGCGACATCAAGGCCAACGTGTTCCGGACCGGGATCGCCATCGCGTGCGCCTTCTCGATCCTTGCCGTCGGCGCCGGCTGGTGGCAGGTGGTGGAGGCCCAACGGCTGGCCGTGGCCCCGGACAACCCGGCCGTGATCGCGATCGCCCGCCGGGCGCTCCGCGGTCCGATCGAGGACCGCAACGGCCAGTGGCTTGCCCGCAGCGACCGCGACGCCAACGGCGAGGCAACCCGTGAGTATCGGGACGACGCCGTGAGCCACGTCGTGGGCTACTCGTCGCGCCGGTATGGCACTGCGGGCCTGGAGCGCGCCTACAACGCCGAACTGCTGGGCCTGCAGGGCGTGGACCCGCTGGGCGACCTCACACGCAAGTTCAACGCCGGGCCGGACCAGCGCCTGGGCCTGCGCCTGGCCCTCGACCTGCGTCTCCAGCGCGCCGCCGTGCGCGGTCTGGGCAAGGACAAGGGCGCCGTGGTGATGCTGGATCCGGCGACGGGCGAGATCCTGGCCATGGCCTCCACGCCCGTGTACGACGCCTCGGCCATCGCCGATCCCGACACCGCGACGGCGACCTTCAAGCGCCTCCAGGCCGACGAAGACCGGCCGCTGCTGCCGCGCTCCACGCTCGGTCGCTACGTGCCCGGGTCGGTGCTCAAGATCGTCACCGGCATCGCCGGCCTCAACTCGGGCGCGATCGGCCCGGGTACGACGTTCGAGGAGCAGCCGCCGGCCGAGAAGAAGGGGCTCGTGGTCGAGGGCTTCCGGGTCCGGGATGGTCACCACGAGGTGACCGGCGACACGGCGCTCGACTTGAACGCCGCCACGGAGGTCAGCTGCAACATCTGGTACGCACTGGCTGGACTCGAGACCGGCGGCGATCGGCTGGTCGACGAGGCCGCCAAGCTCGGGTTCGGGGATTCGATCCCGTTCGACCTGCCGACGGCGATCAGCCGGGTGACGTCGGGCGACGGACGGGCCCCGGGCGGCTTCACCGATGACGCCGAGCTGGCATCTGCCTCCTTCGGGCAGGGCGAGACCTTCGTCACGCCCCTCCAGATGGCACTGGTGGCCTCGACCGTGGCCAACGACGGGGTGCTGATGAAGCCGCACCTGGTGACGGCGCTCACCGGTGAGGGCCTGGGCGCCCGGACGATCAACCCGGAGAGCTGGCGCCGGGTCATGAGTGAGTCCGACGCCCGTGCGCTGCAGGCCGCGATGCAGCAGGCCGTGGAGGGCAAGCTGGGGCGGCAGTTCACCCCCGGCGCAGCGGTCGACGGCGTCCCGACGGCCGGCAAGTCCGGTACGGCCGAGCTGGGCGGCAAGGGGGAGCCCCACTCGTGGTTCATCGGGTTCGCGCCGGTCGAGAACCCGCAGGTCGCGATCGCCGTCCTCGTGGAGCGCGGTGGCCGGGGAGGGGAGCGGGCGGCGCCTCTCGCGGGAACCCTGATGGAGCGCTACTTCGAGCTGTACGGGAAGCCGTGACGGCGCTCCCGCACCGGGGGTTCCCGCACCGGGGGTTCCCGTACCGGGGGTTCCCGTACCGGGGAGCTGGCCTCCTACCGATGAGGTGCGTACTGCCTCTGCCAATCCCAGCCCATTCTGGCCACCTACTGGTGGAGCGCGTACCGACTGGCGTCGGAACCGCTGCACCCGGCCAGTCAACGGAGGGCCGCGTGGTAGGCCGGGGATGTCCAGCCAATCACGCATGGTGTCGGTACATGGCCAGGAAGGCGCCGGTCAAGGGGCAGTGGTGAGCGTGCAGCCCACGGTGGACAGGCAGTTCGCTGGCCAGGTCGCGGGATACCACGCACTGCATCGGTGTCTGGCAGGCACCCGGCCCGATGGACGGCGGACGTCGCCGGGTCCTGGGCCCGGATTGGCGCTACGCTCGCCGTATGTCGGACCCCACGACGCCTGAGGCAGATCCGGCGCCTGGCCAGGCGCCCGGAGAGCCTGATCTGGCGTCCGTCCCGGACCTCGCGCCGGCCCACGAGTCCGCGCCGGCCCACGAGTCCGCGCCGGCCCACGAGCCCGCGCCCGACCCCGCCCACGAGTCCGCGCCGGCAGCGGCCCAGCGCCCACGCCCGATCCTCGAGCGGATCGGCATGGCGTTCATCGCCCTCGTGCTGGCCGCGCTGTTCGCGGTCGTCGCGCTCGCTGCGTTTGCGGGCGGCGAGCCGTTCCTGGGGGTCATGGCTGCGATCGGGTGCCTGATGGTGCTGTGGGTCGGTGGGCTGACGCTGTTCAAGGGCCGCTGATCAACTGCCGGGACAGCAGCCGAAGGCGCCTGGAGAACCTCTTCGCCGATCCTCTCGTACACTGGGGAGAGAGGTAGGACGTCGCCGCGTCCCTTTGTCCCGGTTTGCGACGTCACCAGTGGACCCGATCCCGCAACTGCGGGCGGGAGAGCGGCGGCCCGAGCCGCACCACGACGGGAGTCCGATGAGCAACATCCAGCAGGTTGGCGACAAGGTCCTCGCCAACGTCGAGCGGGTCATCGTGGGCAAGCACCACGAGGTCCGCCTGGCCCTCGTCGCGCTCATGTGCCGGGGCCACCTGCTCATCGAGGACGTGCCGGGCACCGGCAAGACCGTCCTCGCCAAGGCGATCGCCCGCAGCCTGGGCTGCAGCTTCCGGCGGATCCAGTTCACGCCGGATCTCCTGCCGTCGGATGTGACGGGCCTCTCGATCTACAACCAGAAGACCCAGGAGTTCGAGTTCCGGCCCGGGCCGATCATGAGCCAGGTGGTGCTCGCGGACGAGATCAACCGCGCCACGCCCAAGACGCAGAGCGCGCTCCTCGAGTCCATGGAGGAGCGGCAGTCGACGATCGACGGCGTCTCGCACAAGATGCCGGACCCGTTCCTCGTCATCGCCACGCAGAATCCGATCGAGTACGAGGGCACCTTCGCGCTGCCCGAGGCGCAGCTGGACCGCTTCATGCTCCGCATCCGGCTGGGCTACCCCGCACTCCTCGACGAGGTCCTGATCCTCGACGAGCAGAAGCGGAAACACCCTATCGACGAGCTCACGGAGGTCTGCTCGGTCGACGAGCTGCTTGCCCTGCAGGCCAGCGTCCGCGAGATCTACGTGGACCCGGCGGTCAGCGACTACATCGTCCGGCTCGTGGCCTCGACCCGGTCCCACCCGGACGTGTATCTCGGCGCCAGCCCCCGCGGCTCGATCGCGCTGTACCGCTCCTCGCAGGCGCTGGCCGGGCTCCTCGGCCGCGACTATGTCATCCCCGACGACGTGAAAGCCCTCGCGGAGCCGGCGCTGGCCCACCGCGTCATCATCAAGACGAGCTCGTCGATCCACGACGTCTCGGCGGCGCACGTCGTGCGCGAACAGGTCGAATTCCACCCCGATCGAGGCCGCCCGCCAGGCCAGCGGCCCCCGCGAGGTCCGCCCCAGCCCCGCCGGCTGACCGACCCGCGAGCCAGCAGTCCGCAGCCGGCCGGGAGGACCGCCCGCGATGCTCCGCCGTCTCCAGGTGCTCGTCCTCGCCGTCGTCCTCGTGGTGGCGGCGTTCTCGACGGGCTACACATTCCTGTTCTTCCTCCTGTACGTCGGGCTGCTCGTGGGCGGCGGGAGCTACATCCTCACGCGCCTCGGTCTCTCCGACCTGGAGGCTGGGTACGCGGTCAGCCAGCTGAGCGCGCACGTCGGGGATCGGCTGCGGGTCACCTACACGCTGCGGAACACCGGCCGGCTGATGAAGCCGTGGCTCGAGGTCCATAACCCCACCACGCTCCCCGACGGGCTGCCGGGGCGGGCGCTCTCGCTCCGTGGCCGCCAGGAGCGGTCCTGGCTGGTCCGGACGGTCCTCCAGCGGCGCGGGCACTACCGCATCGAGCCGCTCCAGATCCGTACGGGCGATCCCTTCGGCTTCTTCGAGGCATCGGCCGGGGTGGGGCAGGGGATCACCCTGGTCGTCTACCCGCGCGTCGAGGCCCTGCCGCTGTGGCGGCTGCCACCGGCCAGCATCGAGGGCGCGCACGCCTCCCCCGAGCGCACCCTCCAGACCACGCCGCTCGCCACGACGGTGCGCCCGTACGCGCCGGGCGACTCCATGAACCGCATCCACTGGCGCACGACGGCCCGCCTCGGCGAGATCCAGGTCAAGGAGTTCGACCTCGAGCAGACCGCCGACGCGTGGATCTTCCTCGACCTCGATGCCGCCCTGGAGGCGGGGTCCGGCGACGACTCCACGACCGAGGTCGCGGTCCGCGCCGCGGCGTCCATCGCCGACAAGGCGTTGGGCGAGAACCGCGCCGTGGGGCTGACGGTCAGCGGCCACCGGCTCACCGTCCTGCCGGCAGACCGGGGCGCGCGCCAGCGCCTCAAGATCCTCCAGTTGCTGGCCGCCGTGGAGGCCGACGGGCGGACGCCGCTCGACGAGGCGCTCCTGACCAGCCTCGGACGGCTCCGGCGCGGCATGACCGCGATCATCATCACGCCGTCCGCGGACACGTCGTTCATCCGGCCGCTGGCGGCGCTCAAGAAGCGCGGCATCAGCACCGTCGTCGTGGCCCTGGACGCATCCGCGTTCGAGCCCTCCGGAGACCAGCCGGAGCTGGACCTTCAGCGCCAGCGGTCGCGGGCCCTGCGTCACGCGCTCGCGGAGTACCAGATCGCCACGGTCGTCCTGGACTCCCACAAGCCGCTTGCCGAGGCCTTCGCGTGATGAACAGCCGCAAGCTCGCCATCCGCCGTCCCGAGGAGGGCTGGGTCGTCCTCGCGCTCGTTGCCGCCCTCGGACTGATCCTGGCCTGGGCCGTTGACGATCCGGCCTGGGTCAACGGGCGCGGCACGCTCACGGACTGCCTCTCGCTGTGCGCCCTGCTGGGCGTGGCCGTCGGGCTCATCGGGCCGAAGGTCGGCTGGGGCCGCTGGACCACCCACGGGATCGGCGCGCTGTTCGCGGCGCTGATCATCCCGATCCTCGCAGGCTGGGCGATGGAGCCGGGTTCCGGCGTCGCGGAGGCGTTCCAGATCACCGCGGAGGGTTCCGTCGACGCCTACCTCGACCTCGCCTGGCGGAACCAGCTGCTCACCGACCAGGAGGTCCACTACATCCTGGTGCTCGGCGCCATCGTGTGGGGGACGATGCAGTTCGCCTCGTACGCGGTCTTCGGGCATCGGCGACCGCTCAGCGCGGTGGTCATCGTGGGCCTGGTGCTGGTGGCGAACATGGCGCTCACCGCCCGGGACCAGCTGACGTATCTCATCGCGTTCACGGCGGTCTCGCTGTTCCTGCTGATCGAGATGCACGCCTTCGACGAGCGTGGCACCTGGATCCGGCGGCGGATCGGGGACCCGGGCCAGATCTCGGCCCTGTACCTGCGCGGCGGCGCCGTGTTCATCCTCGTCGCGATGGCGGGCTCGCTGCTGTTGACGCAGCGGGCCGCGTCGGCGCCGCTCGCCGGCGCCTGGGACGGGATCGACGACCAGCTCATCCGGATCGCGCAGGATGTCGGACGACTGTTCCCGGTCGGCGGTGCGCTCCGGGGTGGCGGCGGCGTCACCTTCGGCTCCACCGCGCGGATCTCGGATCGCTGGTTCAGCGACGACGAGGTCGCCTTCACGGCGACCGTGCCGGCCGAGACCGAGGGCCTCCGCTGGCGGGCCGCCACCTATGACACGTTCGCCCTCGAGGCGTGGATCCAGACCCAGGCGGCGATCACGGAGGTGCCGGTTCCGGCCGGCGCGCTGCTCCTCGGCGGGACGCCGGAGGACCCGGTACCCGAGTACACGCTCGATACCCAGGTCACGGTCAGGCCGGACACGTACAACGATCCGCTGCTGCTCGCCCATGGCGCGCCGACGGCCGTCACCCGCGCCTCGAACCTGCTCCTGTTCGGCGATGACGGCTGGTTCGCGGGTGTGGACCTCCCGGGGGGCGCGGCGAGTACACCGTCAACGCGTCGATCCTGCGGCCGTTCGAGGAGGAGGCGATCACCGGGAACATGCTGCGCGCCGCCAGCGAGGACTACCCGGTCGACGCGGCCACCCGATACACGGATGTCCCGGAGGGCGCGATCGGGCCCGACGCAAGGGTGCTGCTCGCCACCCTCCTGGCGGCCTCACCATCCGCGGACCCGTACGACCTGGCGGTCACGATGCAGGCGTACCTGAGCTCGGACCGCTTCCGGTACACGACTGACCTCACGGGCGTCGAGTGCGATGCCCCCAGCGCGGTCGAGTGCTTCGCGCGGACACGCCAGGGCTACTGCCTCCACTACGCGTCCACCATGGCGATCCTGCTGCGGGCCGCCAACCCCGACAACCCGATTCCCACCCGCCTCGTCCAGGGCTTCCTGCCCGGCGATCGCGCGGGCGCGACGGAGACGGTTCGCAACAAGAACGCCCACGCGTGGGTCGAGGTCTTCTTCCCGGGCTACGGCTGGATCCCGTTCGACCCGACGGGCGGCGGTGTCGGCCGGCCCTCGGAGATCCCCGCCGGACCGGCGGTCCCGTCCGCCGCCCCGTCGCCGTCGGGCAGCGCCTCGGGCGAGGAGGACCCGGATCCTACCCGTCGCCCCGGCCTGCCGGCCGGCCAGCTGGCGACCCCGCCAGGCACCGCCCAGGCTGGGGACCGGACCCTCCTCATCGTGCTCACGGCGTTGCTGGCCCTGGTGGTGTTCGCCATCGCGGTCGCCGCCTGGGCGCGCGGCCCCCGGGGCGAGGTCAGCCCGGAGTCCGCCTGGCAGACCCTCTCCCGGACCGCCTCGCGGCTGGGGTTCGGCCCGCGACCCACGCAGACCGTCTATGAGTACGCGGCCGCACTCGGGGAGCTTGTCCCGGTGGCGGAGAAGGACCTCCACACCGTCGCAGAGGCCAAGGTGGAGACCGCCTACGCGGGCGTGCGCCTGGGCGGAGCGCGTTTGGACGCCGTGCGCGACGCCACCCGGCGGCTGCGGATCTCGATGCTCAGGCTCGCCCTGCGCCGCCCGCGGCGACGTCGGCGCCACTGAACGGTCGCATGAGCCGGCCCGTGCCGATGCTCGACCGTGTGCCCGGTCCGCCACGGACCTGCCCCGGACATGAAGCGCCCCGGACCTACAGTGCCCCGGACCTCGCCCGGCGCTCCGCCAGTTCCTGCGCGTGCTCGTCGAGGAGCGGCGCCAGGTGCTCCGTCAGGTTCGCGGCCCGGACGACCGGGCGGCCACCGCGGAACTCGATCACCGTGATGCCCGTGAGCGCCATGGTGAACATCCAGAAGTGCGTGAGCGGCAGATCGAACAGCGTCAGCATCACGACCTTGAACACGCCGTCGTGCCCTACGAGGAGCGACCACGGCTGGCCCGCCTGCGGGCCGACGCCGGCGTAGCCGCCTACCTGCGGGCGATCCAGCGTCCCGCGCGGGAAGTCGCGGCCCAGCCGCTCGAGGATCGTCGCCAGGGCCGGTCGGACCCGCTCCTGGACCTGCCCGGGTGACTCGCCGCCGGGTGCCCAGGTCTCCCAGGGCCGGCGACGCCAGCCCGCAAGGACGTCAGGCCAGCGCCGGCTGATCTCGTCGTGGGTCACGCCCTCCCACTCGCCCTGGCCGATCTCCAGCAGCCCGGGTTCCGGCCGCACCACGACGCCTGAGGGCCCCGTCCCGTCGGCGGCCGCCGCCTCGGCGATCGCGTCCGCCACGGCCAGGGCGGTCTCGGTCGTTCGTACCAGCGGGGAGTGGACGATCTCGATCGGCCGGCCGGCGGGCACGGGCAGGGCCGGCGAGGCGTGCGGTCGTGCGAGCCTGTCCCCGGCGAGTGCCGCCTGGCGACGGCCCGCGGCGGACAGCGGCGTCTCGCCCTGGCCCTGGAAGCGGTTCTCGACGATCCACTCCGACTCGCCGTGCCGTAGCAGGACGAGCGTCGCGTCGAGGCCCTCCGGGATGAGCGGCGAGGCGAGCGGCTGGCGGCCCGGCGACGAGCCGTCGGTCACCGGTCTCCGCCCAGGCGGATCATCCAGGTCTCGATCATGGCGTCGTCGGCCTGGATCGCGTCCACCACGGACTGGGGCACCTCGTCGTCGAGCGCCAGGACCATGTAGGCCTCGGCTCGGGGCGCCGACCGGGCGAGGTTCATCGCGCTGATGTTGACGTCGACGGCGCCGAGGAGCGCGCCCACCCGACCCACCGTGCCCGGGCGGTCGCGGTGGTGGGAGATCAGCATGAACTCGGACGGGGCGAGGTCCATCGCGTGCTCCTGGAGCCGCATCAGGCGCGGTTCGCCGTTGGCGACGGTGCCCGCGAGCGTGACCGTCCGGCCATCCGTCTCGGCCGTGAGCGTGAGCAGCGAGGAGAAGGCCCCGGCGTTGGGGGTCTTCCGCTCGACCACCGTGATGCCGCGAGCCTTGGCCAGGGTGCCCGCGTTGACGAGGTTCACCCGTTCCTCGGTGTCGTGCTCCAGGAGGCCGCGCAGCACCGCCGCCACCAGCGACGAGGAGTCGTGCGACGCGGGCTCGCCGGCGATCTCGAGGGTCAGGGTGCGCGGCGCCTCGCCGGCGAGCTGCGCCACGACCCGGCCGAGCGTCTCGGCCAGCGGCAGGTAGGGCGCGATCACCTGGGCGGTCTCGGGCGTGAGCAGCGGCGCGTTGACCGCGTACCGGGCCGAGCGGCCGTCCAGCACGTCGAGGATCTGCTCCGCGACCTCCTCCGCGACCGCGACCTGGGCCTCGGCGGTGGACGCCCCCAGGTGGGGCGTGAGCAGCGTGTTGGGGGCGTCGAGGAGCGGCGATCCGGTGGGCGGCTCGGTGTTGAACACGTCGATGCCGGCCCCGCCCACCTTGCCCGAGCGCAGCGCGTCGGCGAGGTCCTGCTCGTCGATGACGCCGCCGCGGGCCACGTTGAGCAGGAGCACGCCCGGCTTCATCCTGTCGATGACGGCGGCATTGATCAGCCCGGTCGTGCCCTTGTTCTTGGGCACGTGGACGGTGATCGCGTCCGACTGGGCCACCAGCTCGTCGAAGGTCGACGAGCTCGACGCCCAGGTTGGCGGCCTGGTCGTGGGTCACGAACGGGTCGGAGCCGAGCACCGTCATCTGCATGGCCCGGGCGCGGACGGCGATGGCCTGGCCGATCTTGCCCAGGCCCACGATGCCCAGCGTCTTGCCGCGGACCTCCATCCCGGTGAACTGCGAGCGCTTCCACTCGCCGCGGCGCATGGATGCATCGGCGGCCGCCGTCTTGCGGGCGAGCCCGAACAGGAGCGCGAGCGTCAGTTCCGCGGCGGCGATCGTGTTGCCGGTGGGGGCGTTGACGACGACGATGCCGGCCCGGGTGGCGGCCTCGAGGTCGACGTTGTCCACGCCGACGCCGGCGCGCCCGATGACCACCAGGCGGGTGCCGGCGGCGATCAGCTGGGCGTCCACCTTGACCTGGCTGCGGACGACGAGGGCGTCGTACTCGGGCAGGATCGCGGCGATCTCGTCCCGTGGCAGGCCCAGCTTCTCGTCGACGTCGTGGTGGCGGCGGAGCAGCTCGAGGCCCTCCGCGGCAAGGGCCTCGACGACAAGGATCTTCACCGGTTGGCCTCCTCGCTCGCGATGAGCGCCTGCTGGGCGGCCGCGACGGCCGCTCCTGGCGTGACCGTGACGCCACACTCGACGGCGGTCGCCTCGAGAACCCCGATGGCGGCCAGGATGTCGTCCGTGGTGACCGAGCCCAGGTGCCCGACGCGGAAGATCTTCCCCTTGAGCTTGCCCTGGCCGCCAGCGAGGACGAGCCCGCGCTTCTTGAGCCCCGCGTTGAAGGTCTTCCAGTCGAGGGTGTCGGGAATCCAGGCGGCAGTGACGGTGTTGCTGGCCACGTCATCGGCCGCGAGGAGCTCGAAGCCCGATCGCCGCAGGCCGGCCCGGGCCATCGCGGCGCAGGCCGCGTGCCGGGTGAACACGCCCTCCCCCTCGGCCTCCATCAGCCGCAGCCCCTCGTCGACCTGGTACATGACCGCGACTGCCGGCGTCCACGGGCTCTCTCCGTTCGCCTGCGTGTCGCGGTGGCGCTTGAGGTCCAGGTAGAAGCGCGGCATCCTCGCGGTCTCGGCCGCTGCCCACGCGCGCGGGCCGACCGCGGCGAACGCCATGCCCGGCGCGGACATCCAGGCCTTCTGGGAGCCGGTGACCACGAGATCCAGGCCCCACTCGTCCATCGCGAACGGGACGGCGCCCAGGGCGGAGATCGCGTCCACGAGCACCAGTGCGTCCGGCGCGGCTGCGCGCACCGCCGCGGCCAGTGCCGGGATGTCGCTCGTCACGCCGGTGGACGTCTCGTTGTGCGTGAGGAGCACAGCCTTGAGGCCGGGGATCGCGGCCACGGCGTCGCGAACGGCGGCAGGCTCAGGCGCCGTGCCCCACTCGATCTCGAGCCTGGTCACCACGGCGCCGTACACCTCGGCAATCTTCGCGAACCGGTCCCCGAATGCGCCCATGGTCACCGCCAGGATCGCGTCCCCGGGCGAGAGAACATTGACGACGGCGGCCTCGAGGGCACCGGTGCCGGCGCAGGTCAGGAGGATGACGTCGTGCTGCGTACCGAAGAAGGGCTTCATGCCCGCCTCGACGCGCCGGGTCAGCGCCTTGAACTCCTCGCCGCGGTGATTGACCATCTGGCGCCCGCCGGCCTCGCGGACGGACGGCGGAAGGGCGGTGGGTCCGGGGATCCGGAGGTTGGGCTCGAAGCGGGTCACGGCGGGGTCTCCTGGGGATCGCGAGGGGGTTCCCCGATGGTGCCCGACGTGACACGTCGCCGTCCAGCGTGCAATATATGTCGGCATATGACGACCCGCCGCACGACCATCCTGCTCGACGCCGACCTGCTGGACCGGCTCGACCGCCACGTCCGCCGCGAGCGGACCACCAAGACCGCCGTCATCGGGTCGGCCATCGAGACCTGGCTGGACGAGCACGAGACGGTTCCGGAGTTCCCCTTCCTGGGCATCGGGAAAAGCAGCCACGGCCGGCTGTCGCTGGACGGGCGGTCCATCGCACGGCGCGAGGCCGGCCGGCGGCCGGGGGACCGCTAGGTGGCGATCCTGCTCGACCCGTCGGCGGTGGTGGCGGCGGCGGACGTCGCCGGACCTCAACCACCGCGCCGCGGTCGCCTGGTTCTCGCGTGTGGACGAGCCGCTCCTGCTCGGGGCCCTCGGCCTCGCGGAGCTGGACCTGCTGCTGCAGCGCGAGCTGGGCGTGGCCGCGACGGAGGCGGTGCTGCAGGCGCTCATCGCGGACGCGATCCGGCTCGTCCCGCCCACGACGGACGACCTCGCCCGGGCCGTGGTGCTGATGCGCGAGGCCGCCGAGCACCGGCCGCAGTTGGCCGATGCGCTGCTGGTGGCGACCGCTGAGCGGCTGGGGATCCGGCGGGTCGCGAGCTTCGACCGGCGTCCGCTCGCGGTCTTCCGGCCGCGCCACGTGCGGACCCTGGAGTTCGAGCCCTAGGAATCGAGACGGGGCCGGCGATGCCGGCCCCGTTCGTGGGCGATTGCGGGATCGTGACGGCGCGCTAGGCGACGCGCTTGACGACCACGGTGCTGGCCTTGATGTCGTGGAAGCCCTGGCGCTTGGCGTCCTTGGACGTCGTCCAGATCAGGAAGACGAAATAGGCGAAGGTCGCCAGGCTGATGAGCGAGCCCAGGATCGCGAGGTCGGTCGACCCGAGCACCAGCTGGACCACGTTGGCCAGGACGAAGACGCCGTACAGCCAGCCCCATCGGCGGAGGGCCTGGTCGCGGGTCAGGGTCGCGCCGTCTGCGGCATTCACGGTCTGGAGGTTCAGGGCCTTCTGCCCGAGGGACGCCCGCATGGCGGGGTTGGTCCAGCCCCACACGAAGTAGACCGCGGACAGGAAGAGGGTCGCGGCGCTCAGCAGGACTGTCGCGATGATCACCCCGAAGAACCCGCCATTGAGCAGGAACCCGAAGAGCAGCGCGCCCAGGGCGAGCGAGATGAACGCCGAGAGGATCCCCAGCAGGATGCCGTCGATGATGAAGGCGATGACGCGGGTGGTGAGATCCGCGTACGCGATCCCCGGCGCAGGGCCGGCCGCGACCGCGACGGGCTGGTACTGCTGCGGGACCTGGATCGGCGAGACCGGCTCAGCAGGCTGGGCCGGCGGCGGGGGCGTCTGCCAGTTCCCACCGGCCGGCGGCGCGGCAGCTGCGGCGGGCGGTGCGGCCGGTGCGGCGGGCGGCGGCGCGGCTGCAGGCTCCATGGGCATGGCGCCTGCGGGCTCGGCCGGGTTCGGGACCTCTGGATTCGGAGCTCCCCCGGTAGGATCCGTCATCGTCAACCTCCCTCTCCGGTGCTCGTGCGCCGGCTTGGCCGAAGCATAGAGCGCCATCTCGGGCTCCGGTACCCCTCCCGTGCACCCGGTTGGGGACATTTCGGACCCCTTGCAGCCGCCATCGGTACCGATTGCAGCCCCGAGTGGCGCTTTGCCGCGAGACGGCGTGAATTGATGGAGTGAATCGACAGCGTGTCGACTACACCCCAATACCTTTCGAACCGGGACCGGATCGTGTCATCATCGGGGCGTCCATATCGACCCCGCATGCCATTCAGGAGTTGGACCGCGAGATGCGAATCCGCAGCGCGAAGATCGAGGAACTCAAGCCCATGCAGCGCGAGCGAGCCCTGTCGCCCCGCCAGCTCGCGGCTCTCCAGCGCGACGAGGAGCTCAAGAAGGCGCTGGCCAGGCTCAAGGCCGACGACGACATCATCGCGATCGAGCTCGATCCAGCCGAGAAGATGCCCACGATGCGCATTGCCGTGAAGAAGGCGATCGCGGCGCATCGACCGGGGACTTCCATGGCCGTCCGTGGCCGGACGATCTATGTCTCGGCGGGCAAGCTGCCCGGTGGGCGCGGCCGCCCCCCGAAGGCCTGACCGTAGTGCCGGGGGGCCGTCGCAACAGCGCGGGCTCGCGCGTCATCGGGGTCTGACCGCCCCGGAGGACGCCCGTCCCATGCATGCCCACCGCCGACGCCGGATCCCCTGGGGCCCGATCGTCGTCGTCCTGCTCGCGGCCACCCTCGCGGGCGTCGCCGCGGTCGGGTTGAACCTGTTCGGGATCGGGGACCGGGCGGAGAACCTGGCCGGCCGGATCGAGCTCATCGTCGACCCGCCGCCCGACCGCCCCATCGATGAGGCCGTGCTGGTGACGCCACGGCCCACCGCCACGGCCACCGCTTCCGTCCCGCCGACGCCGACCGTGTCGCGCGCCCCGGG
Organism: uncultured Chloroflexia bacterium; assembly: GCA_963754485.1. GTDB lineage: Bacteria > Chloroflexota > Limnocylindria > Limnocylindrales > CSP1-4 > CAIXZV01. The sequence goes on from CAVWFY010000017.1 coordinate 201,542, forward strand.
CCAGACCCCGCCGCCGGCACCGACCCCCACCCCGGTGCCGCCGCGCGTCGCCGTGGACGTGGATCTCCTGGAGGATCCTGACACGGCCTTCATCAGCGAGGCCGACAAGGACCTGTGCGCGGTCGCGGGCACGCAGATGGTGCTCGCCTTCCACGGCAAGGCGCCGCTCACCAAGGCGTTCCAGGAAGAGCTGGCGGGCCGGATCGGGGAGTGGGAGAGCCGCCGCGATAGCAGGAATGGCGGCTGGGGACCCTCGGCGATGGTGAAGGCGCTGGAGGCGTACGGCGTCACCGGGTACGAGGTCCGGGCGTACGAGACCCGCCAGGATGCCCTCGTGGACGCTGCGCGGACGATCGAGACGCTCCAGGCGCCGGTGATCCTGCTGACCTGGCGAGGGGCCCACACGTGGGTCATGACCGGCTTCACCGCCAATGCCGACCCGCTCGTGTTCGACGACGCCAAGGTCACCGGGACGTACATCCTCGACCCGTGGTACCCGCGGATCTCGTCGATCTGGGGCCCGTCCGATCCGCCGGGCGGCTACCAGGACCTCGCCGAGATGCGCCGCAACTACCTGCCCTGGGCGCGGCCTGAGGGCAGTTACCCCAAGCGCGACGGGCTGTTCCTGGCGGTCGTGCCCACGGAGCTGCTGGACCGCTAGGTCAGGCGGAGGTGGCCGGCGCGGAGGCGTGCCGGACCCGCCAGGCCAGGGCGATCCCCTGGAGCACAACGCGAACCGCCGTCCCGGCCACGAACCCCAGCGGAATCGACAGGATCCCGAGCGAGGCCACCGTGGACAGCGTCACGGCCACCGTGACGCCGAAGCCGGCGATGGACGCGAGAACCGGCAGCAGCGTGTTGTGGGTGGCGTACAGGCCACGCGCGACGAGATGGCCCATCGCGTCGAACGGGACGGCCAGCGCGAACACCGTGAGCACCGTCGCCGTGAGCTGGACATCCTCGGCGTCGAACCGGCCACCGCCCAGGAGGATCTCGATGGCGAGTGGGCCCACGACCACGAGGCCGATCGCCGCGAGCATCGACAGCACCCCGATCGTGAGCGCGTTCCTGCGGACCTCGCGCCCGAACCCGCTGCGGTCGCCCGCGGCCCACGCAGCGGACAGGCCCGGGAATGCCGCGAGCGCGATCGACACGCCCAGCAGCGACACCGGCACGCTCTGGAAGTTGCGCGCGAACGACACGGCCGAGACGCTGCCCGCGACCAGTGTCGTCGCGACGGCGGTGAAGAACAGGAACGTGAGCGGCTCGATCGGGTGGCTGATCATCTTGGGCAGCATCAGGCCGAGGAACTCGCGCAGCGCGGGCATCCGCAGGTCGAGGCGCGGACGGATGCCGCACGGTCGTGTGCCGCATGCCGACGACCCGGATTCCCAGGTGCAGGCAGGCGCCGACCACCGCGCCAACCGCCGCCGCCTTGATCCCCATCGTGTCGTGGAGCAGCAGCGTCCCACCGGCGATGCCGAGGTTGTACAGGATCGGGGCGAGCGCGTAGTACAGGAACTGGCGCTCAGCCACCAGCACCTCGCCCAGCGTGATCGACGCCCCGAAGATGATCGGCGTCAGCAGCATCAGCCGGTAGAGGTCCAGGTAGAGGGCCTGGCTCGACTCGTCAAAGCCGGGAGCGACGAGGCGCACGGTCGCGGGGGCGATGATCAGGAGCAGCAGGCTGGATGCCGACATCACCATGACGGCCAGCGTCAGGACCGTCTGGGCGAACCGTGGCGCGGCGTCGGCGGCCTGGCGAGCGAGTGAGGTGAAGACCGGGACGAACGGGGCCGTGAGCCCGGATGCCACGAGGACGTCGAGGGCGAGCTCCGGGAGGATGAACGCCGCGTTGTAGGCGTCGAGCTCCGCCCCGGCCCCATAGGTGCGCGCGAACAGGCGGTCCCGGAGGAGGCCCATGGCGTAGGCGGTGAAGGTCAGGACCGAGAGCAGGATGGCGCCCTGCGGGAGGAATCGTGCGAACACCGCCCGGATTCCCGCCATCGGCTCCCTCGTCCTCCTCGCGGCCGCGTGCGCGGCGCCGGTCCCTGTGACGCGGCGCTCACCCGGTGTGGGACGGTACGCGGTTCGTTTCGCAGATGTGGGCTCAGGGTGCTTGGCCGCACCACGGCGGGATCTGCCGCCGACGGCCGACCTCACCGCTCGGCCCCGATAGTTCCCGGTGGACGCGCTCAAGATCGCGGGCGAGTTCACCCAGGAGGACGACGGCGGCGGTGCGAGGCGGACGTCAGCGCTCGCAGGAGCCATCGTGGCGATGGCCAGGTCCCTGGGGATCGACACGGTGGCCGAGGGCATCGAGACCGGGGCCCAGGCGAGCCGCATGCGCTCCCTCCAGTGCACCTACGGCCAGGGGTTCCTGTTTGCCAAGCCCCTGTCGCCGGACGAGCTGCCCGCCGTCTTCGCCCGCCAGGTCGCGCGCCCCGCCGGCCGATCAGGGACGGCATCCCAGCGGAGCAGCGCGCCGAGGCGTCCCATTCGGAGCCTCCCGGTGCTGGCCGGGAGCGGTACGACGGTCTGACTCCAGGCGGCGGATCGCCGTCGCAGGCGTTACCAGGTCGCGTCGAGGATGATTCGCCGGAGGACGCGGCCCGTGACCGATCGCCGGTACGCGGCGGTCGAGCGCACGTCGTCGATGGGGCTGATCTCGTCCATGACGGTCCGGGCGGCCTGCTCGGCGGTGGCCGATGTGGGAACCCGGCCCTCCATGACCGCCTCCGTGCGGGGGACACGGATCGGCCGTGCCGCCACGGACCCCAGCGCGACGCGCACGTCGTGCCACGCAGCCGGCCCGTCCGGTGCCGTGCCTGGCCGCCACGCGACCGCGACGAGCACCTTGGCGATGGCCAGCGCCCGCCGGGTGCCGATCTTCCGGAACCGGACCTGGCGGTCCGGCACGAGGGGGATGCGCACGGCGGCAAGCAGCTCGCCGGGTTCCAGTGCCGTCTCGCGGTAGCCGGTCCAGAACCCGGCCGCCGGGATGAAGCGGCGCCCGCCCGGGCCCACGGCCTCGAGCTGCGCATCAGTCACGAGCAGGACAGGGAGGAGGTCGCCCGCCGGGGATGCCGTCATGCAGTTGCCACCGACGCGTGCCCCGGTTCCGGATCGCGACCGCCCCGAAGGTCGCGGCGACCTCGGCCAGGACGGGCAGCGCCGAGTGCACGATTGCCGAGCGGCGGAGCTCCTCCCAGGTGACGAGGGCGCCGAGCACCAGCTCGTCGTGGCGGATCTCGATGTCGCGCAGCTCGTCGAGCCCGCCGAGGTCCAGCATCGGCCGCAGGCCCGCCCTGCCGTCCGCGGACGCCACCATGACGTCGGTGCCGCCGGCCACGGGGCGGAGCTCGGGCGCGCGACCAGGCGCTCCAGCGCGTCCCGCAGCGAGGTCGGGCGCACGAGCTCACGCGCCCCTTCGGATGATCCGGCGGGGACGACCAGCGACCTCATATCCGCGCCACCGGCAGGCAGGGCGACGGCGGCCTCGTCGTCGCCCGCCACCGCCTCGATCGCCTCGATGATCTTCGTGTAGCCCGTGCAGCGGCAGAGGTTGCCGGCGATGGCATCGCGGATGTCCCGATCGCCGGCGGGCCGTCCGGCACGAGCAACGCGTGCGCGGCCAGGAGCATCCCCGGGGTGCACAGCCCGCACTGCGCCCCACCGATCTCGTGGAACGACTGCTGGAGCGGGGAGAGCGGGCCGTCGCCTGCCAGGCCTTCGACGGTGACGACCTCGTGACCGTCCACCTGGCCCACGGGGACGAGGCAGCTGTTGACGAGTTCGCCATCGACGAGAACGGCGCACGCGCCACACTCGCCCTCGCCGCAGCCCTCCTTGGTGCCGGTCAGGCCGAGGTCCCGGCGCAGGACGTCCAGCAGCCGTCGACCACCAGCGGTGGACGCCGCGACCTCGGAGCCGTTCACCGTGAAGCGGATCGCCGCGGGCGGCGGCACGAGCGGCGTCATGACGTCGGACCTTCCCCGGCCGCCAGCATCGCCGCGAGCACCTTCTCGGGGGTCGCCGGCAGGTCCGGGATCCAGGCACCGGTCGCGTCGTGGATCGCCGCCACCACGGCGGGGGCGGGGACGTCCATCGGGAGCTCGCCGAGACCCTTCGCCCCATGGGGAACGCCACCGAACGGTCGCTCGACCAGGATGGTCTCGATCCGCGGCGCGTCGAGCGCCGTGGGGATGAGGTACGTGGCGAGCCGGTCGTTGCGGTACCGGCCGCCCTCGACCAGCACCTCCTCGATCGTCGCGTAGCCGACGGCCTGGAGCGTGCCGCCCTCCACCTGGCCCTCGGCGAGGACGGCGTTCATGATGCGACCCGCGTCGGCGGCCTGGACGACCGAACGGACGTGCACCTCGCCCGTGTCCAGGTCCGCGTCCACGGCGGCCACCGCGCACGCCCAGCTGTACGCGGGGTATGCGTCGCCCAGGTAGGTGTGGTCGTCCCACACGATCCCCGGGAAGCCGTGGAACTGCTCCGTGGCGCAGAGAGCGCCGTTTGTCTGCGCGAAGGACCGGTACGACTCGGCGAACGGACGGCCCGTGACGGCCTCCACGTCGCCCCGCAGGTGAGCCGCGGCGGTCGCCAGCAGCCCGCCACCCATCATCGTCGTGCGCGACGCGACCGTCGGCCCCGTGTCCGGGACGCGCGAGGTGTCGGGGCGCACGACGTCCACCGCGTCGGGATCCACGCCCAGCACCTCCGCCACCACCTGGCCGAGCACGGTGCGGGCGCCCTGGCCCATCTCGGTGCCGGCGGCCAGCGCGAGGATCTCGCCGTCCGCCGACAGCTCGACGGACGCCACGCTGGCCAGCCTTGCCTCGCCCGAGCCCGTGAACCCCGCCCCGTGCCAGCCGAGCGCGATCCCGATCCCCGACGCGGCGCGCGCCTCGCCGTCGGGGCGAATGCCCGCGTCGCGGCCCTGCCAGATGCGCTCGAAGCCGGACGCCTCGGCGGCCGCCTCCAGCACGTCGAGCGCGGCGACACTCTCGCGCAGCAGCTGGCCGGTCGCGGTGGTGTCGCCCTCGCGGTACGCGTTGCGGCGGCGGATCTCGAGCGGTGACATGCCGAGGGCCTCGGCGACCCGGTCCAGGTGCGTCTCGGCCGCGAACTCGGACTGGGGGGCGCCGAACCCCCGGAAGGCGCCGTTGGGCGGGGTGTTGGTCATGGCCGCCCGGGCATGGATCCGGACGTTGGGGCAGGCGTACGGCCCGCCGGCGTGGATGCCGCCGCGGGACAGGACCACCGGCGACACCGTGGTGTAGGCGCCGGCATCGAACACGATGTCGATGTCCTGGGCCACGAGCTTCCCGGCCCTGGTGACGCCCGGTGCGGTGGCGGATGATCGACGGGTGCCGCTTCGTCGTCGCGGCGAGGTCCTCGTGCCGGTCGTATACCATCCGCACCGGCCGGCCGGCCTTGCGGGCGAGCAGGGCGGCGTGGATCGCGAGGATCGAGGGGTACTCCTCCTTGCCGCCGAACGCGCCGCCGGTCTCCTCCTGGACGACGACGACCCGGTCGCGATCGAGACCGAGCGCCCGCACCAGGGCCGTGTGCACGTAGTACGGGCACTGCAGGGAGCCGTGGACCTCGATACCCCCGTCCTCGCGCGGGATGGCGATCATCGCCTGCGGCTCGAGGTACAGCTGCTCCTGGTACCCCGTCCGGTAGGTGCCCTCGATCACCAGGTCGGCCCCGGCGAAGCCGGCGTCGAGGTCTCCCTTGTCGATCTGGAACGTCTTGCAGAAGGCCGTGGCCTCGAGCGGGTCGAGCACCGCGGGCAGCGGCTCGGTCCGGAGTCGGATGGCGTCGCGGGCAGCCAGGGCGAGCGCCCGCCCGGGAGCCGCGACCAGTGCCACGGGTTCTGCGACGTGACGGATCTCGTCGGCGACCAGCGCCGGCTGGTCGTCCACGATCAGCGCGACCACGTTCTCGCCCGGGATGTCCGCCGCAGTGACCACGACGACGCTCGACCAGTCGAAGGCCGGGTCGAGGTCGATCCCCAGCAGCCTCGCGTGCGGCTCGGTGGCACGCACGGTCAGGCCGTGCCACGCCCCCGGGACGACGAGGTCGTCCGTGAAGCGCGCGGCGCCCGTGAGCTTGTCGCGCCCCTCCCGCCGGAGCGGAGAGCGAGCGTTCGTGCTGCCGACGGTTCCCATCGCGGATAGGGTACCCACGGGACGAGGATCGATGTGCGGCGAGGTCGCTGCAAGCGCCACATGGCCTCGGGTGGGCCGCCGAGGCGTCCGCGCGCCGGACCTATGCGACGCCCGTCTTGATCTCGCGCAGACGGCTCGGGAAGCGGGCCAGCGTGGCAATCACGGCGTCGAACTCTCGCGAGTCGATGAACTCGCCGATCTTGTGCACGTTCTGCTCGATCCCTGGTCCGATGCCGATCATCGCCGGGTACGTGTGGGTGCCGTCGAACACCCAGCCCTTGCCGTCGCGGACCGGGAGCGTGGGGTCGTCGGGCGGGACCGGGAAGCCGACGCCGTCCGTGGAGAAGATCCAGCGGCCCACGCGCGGGTCGCGGTGGAGCGAGCCGTTGCCCGTGGTGAGCTCGACGATCGGGGTGGCGCAGGCGGCGTACGCGTCCACCGCGGCGAGGACCGCCGGATGGTCGGCGGGCGTCACCCAGCCCGGGTAGATCTGCGCGTTGTCGGCCTTGGTTCCCTTCCAGGACGGGCGGTCGTAGTACGGGGCCCGGACCTCCACGGCGCAGCCGGCCTCGCGGGCGGCGGCGACGCTGGGCATGGACTCCACGGCCGCGAGCGCCGCCTGCGGATCCTCGCCCGCGGTCAGGCGCCGGTCGAAGCGGAACGTGAACCGCTCCGGGACGGCGCAGTCCGACGGGGTGTCCAGCTTCGCCCAGCTGGCGGTGCGGGTGCCGCCGCCGAGGAACGGGTCGACGCCCATGTCCACGCCGTCGCGGTAGCGGGCCGCGGCCTCCACGAGGATCGGCGCGCCCAGCTCGAGCGGGTTGCGGCCCTCCCAGGGCATGGAGCCGTGGCAGCTCTTGCCGGTGACCTCAACCTCGATCTGCATCCGGCCGCGCTGGCCGCGGTAGATGCCCGCCGCGCCGTCGTTGGCGCAGCCGGTGCCCTCGGTGAGGACGTAGGCGTCGGGGATGATCTCGGGGCCGGCGTCCGGCCACTCGTGCCGGCGCACGTGCATCATGCTGCCGCCGTCGTTGTCCTCCTCGGCCACGGTGGCATAGCTGCGGACGATGACGCCGCGCAGGGACCCGAGGGGCTTCGTCTCGGTGAGCACCTTGGAGGCGACCACCTGGCTGACGACGCCGGAGAGCTGGTCGGCCGCGCCGCGGCCCCAGACGAGGTGGTGCCACTCGTCGTCGGGCGGCAGGAAGCCGAGCTCCGCGCGCAGGAACTCGCGGTTGAGCTTGCTCTCGTCCACGAGGCCGTCGAACGGGTCGAGGCCGCCGGTGGCCTCGTGCCAGCGGTCGCGCAGCGGCCAGACGGTGTCGCTGTGGCCGTCGAAGTAGACGACCGTCTTCTCCGCGTCGGGGATCCCGTCGTTGCGGTCCATCAGCACCCAGGTGAGGTTGCCGAAGTCGTCGAACCAGGCGTCCTCGGGCCGCTCCACCGCGCCGATCTCGACCAGCGTGCGGCGCAGGTACTCGAGGCGCGGGCCCTCGTGGTTGGAGGTGCCGCACAGGGGGTCGCCGCCCTCGTCCACCGGGCGGTCCACGTAGTCGGCGGGGACGCGGATCGTCTCCTTGAGGATCTCGATGGCGAGCGGCCGGTACTCGCGGCTCAGCTCCGAGATGCGGGTCTCGAGTGTCATCGTGCAGAATCTCCCTGGCCGGTCCGGGCAGCTCTCGCGAGCACCGCCTTCACCTGTGTTCCCTTGGCCGCCGTCAGCAGCGCCATGATCGCGTAGACCTTCTTGTTCGCCTCGCGGGCGAGATCGACCCGGAACTGCTCCATCACGCCCGGGCTCACCTCCGCGCCGATGTCGGCTGGCAGGCAGTGCATGTACAGCGCGGAGGCGTCGCGGGTCAGGCCCATCCGCCGCTCGTCGCAGATCCAGTCCTGGTGCGCCGCGTTGCGCTCGAGCGCGCGCCGCTCGATGTCGCGCAGCGCCTCGGTGTCCTTGCTCCGGTTCGCATCGACCCGCTCGAGCATCAGGTCGTACGGTCCCCAGCTCTTGGGATAGACCACGTCGGCGCCGGCGAAGGCCTCGTCCATGTCGTGCATCACCGTGAACGAGCCGCCTGACGCCCCGGCGTTGGCCTGCGCGGCCTGGAGCGACGAGTCCATCAGCCCGTAGCCCTCGGGGTGGGCGAGCCGGACGTGCGCCCCGAACCGGGTCATCAGCGTCACGATGCCCTGGGCCACCGAGAGCGGCTTGGCGTAGCTCGGCGAGTACGCCCAGCTCATCGTGATCGTCCGTCCGGCCAGGCCGTCCGGGAACCGCTCCCGGAGCCACAGCAGGTCGGCCAGCGCCTGCGTCGGGTGGTCGACGTCGCACTGGAGGTTCACGACGGGCACGACGCGCTCGTCGCCGGTCGCGGCCAGGTAGTCGTCGATGCCCTGCTTGGCGTCCCGCATGAAGCGGTTGCCCTCGCCGAGGATGAGGTCGTGCCGGATTCCCAGGGCGTGCGCGTTCATGCCCAGCATCGCGCCCGTCTCCACCGACGTCTCGCCGTGGCTGACCTGGGTGGAGGAGCCGTCCACGATCACGGCCTGCCCACCGAGCCGCGCGGCCGCGCCGGCCCACGACGACTTCGTGCGCGTCGACTGGTCGAAGAAGAGCGCCCAGAAGAGCTGGCGCGGGAAGAACGCCGGGACGCGCCCCCGGCGATCGAGGGCCTGGAGCGTCTCGGCGAGCACGCACAGCGTCTCGATCTCGGCCGTCGTCCAGTCCTGGGTGAGCAGCATGCTCCGCCCGTGGAGCGCCTCGAGGACCGCGCCGTCGAGGCGGGCCGGGTCGGGGGGTGCGGGGGGCGTCATCGGGTCTCCTCTCTCGGGCGCGGAGGTGCTGGGGATGGCGGACGCCGCTGAGGACGACCGCGATGGATTCGACTGGCTTCAGGATGCCCTGTGCGCCGAGCGCCAGCAGGCCGGCCACGCCGGCGGTGCCCGTCTCGTCGGCATCGATGCCGGTGGCGCCGCAGGCGAGCGCGTTGGCCACCAGCAGGGCGGGTTCGTCGACGACGACGGGGCGGCCGCCCGTGAGGAGCATCGACCGTACGACCGCGAGCCAGTCGTAGGTCTCGTCGTCGAGGATCCCGTGGGCGACGCTGGCGGGCTCCGTCTCCCACGGCCACATGTAGCGCGACCGCCGGTCTGCCACTCGGCGGAGGCCGTCGTGGACGGCGGACGGATCGACGGGCGTGCCCGCGACGAGGCCCAGGTCCTCGAGCACCCGCTCGTAGGCGCGGGCGAGCGGTGCGCCGCCGCGGGCCTGGACGGTGTCGAGCGTCGGGACGGTCTCGATGGCGCCGATCGCCGCCGCGTCGTCGAACCCGAGGGCGATCCCCGATGCGAGCGCCCCGCCGCCGACCTGGACGACGATCCGGTCCAGGGTGGCGCCGGCCGCACGCAGCTCGTCGGCGATCTCCCACGACCAGCGTCGATCCGCCCTCGATGGCGAGGCCGTTGTCGGGGCCCTGGCAGGTGAACGGGACGGCGCCCTGCGCGAGGGCCTCCTGCAGGCGGAGATAGGAGGGATCGCCGGCCTCGCCCGGTCGGCGCGGGCAGGTGACGACGCGCGCGCCGAGCGTCCGCAGGCGGTCGACGACCGCTGCGTCGGCGGTGGTCGGGACGAATACCCGCAGCTCCCGTCCCGCCGCACGGGCGACGACGGCAGCGGCGAGGGCGGCGTTGCCGCAGCTCGCGATGGCGAGGGGGCTCGCGGGGTCGCCGGCGCCCAGCGCCTCGGCCACCCGCAGCTCCAGGAGGATCCCGAACAGGTGACGCGCCTTGTGCGAGCCGGCCACGTTGCCCGTCTCGTCCTTGACCCACACCGTGCCGTGGGTACCCAGGCCGGCGGCACGGGCGATCGCCGGCGCCCGGACCAGCGGCGTGACGCGGAAGCCCGTCCCGTCCACGCCCGCCACGGCGTCGTCGAGCTCGCGCACGAGATCCACGTAGCGGGCGTCGCCCCAGCCGGCGGCGCGGGCGACGTGGTAGGCGTGGAACAGGGCACGGTAGCGAACGAAGGGGTTCGGGTCGGGGTCAGCCGGCGGGTCGAGCCGCAGGAGGTCGATGCCGCGGGACATCACGTGGTCGATGTCGTCGCCCGGCCGCCGGTTCGGGCAGCGCGGCGTGAACGGGTGGTGCGCGGGTGCCAGGGCGCCGCAGCCGGCACAGACCAGCCCGGTCTCGACTGCGGGCGGCGGGACGGCGTCCCGCCGGTGTCCCGCCCCGGTGCTCATGACGAACCGCCCACCGTCAGGCCCGTGGTCACTTCGGCGGTCATGCCGGCCGTCCCGTGACCTGCTCGTTGAACTCGTCGATCAGCTCGTCCCAGCGGCTCACGATCTCGCGGGTGGTGGTCCAGAACGCCTGCTCGCGCCGGGCCTCGAACTCCTCGACGGACACGCCCTGCTGCTCTACCCAGGTGTAGTAGCCGAGGTCGAAGATGCGGTCGCGGTCGGCGCGCGTCGCCTCGAGGACGTGGTCATCGGCGACCGCCGCCAGCCAGGCCCCGAACGTCTCGCCGGCGGCCACGGCGTCGAACCCGGCCGGGAAGTCGCGGGCGGCGATCCGTTCGAGCTCCGTCCCGTACAGCTCGGCCCCGTCGGTGGCGACCGTCAGGATCACGTCGTCCGGCCCCAGCCGCTGGTTGCGGGCGACCTTGATCGCGGCCAGCACGTTGCAGATCGAGGAGAGGCCGAGGTTCCCCAGCGCCTCCACGGTCTCCGCCGGCACGCCGCGCCGCCGGATCAGGTACTCGCGACCGACGGCGGTGTTGAACAGCACCAGCAGCTGATCGGTGGCGCGGTCGGAGATCCCGACGAAGAGGTCCGTGGCCATCACGTTGTGGATCAGCGGGATGTGCTTGTCGCCGATGCCCTGGATGTTGTGCTCGCCGAAGCCGTTGTTCAGCATCGTCGGGCACTCGAGGGCTTCGACGGCCACGGTCCGTGAGCCCAGCCGCTCCTTGAGGTAGTCACCCGCGGCGATCGTGCCGGCGGACCCGGTGGCCGAGACGAAGGCCGCGGCGCGGGCTCCCGGCCGGGACGCCGCGACGTGCTCGAACACGCGCTCGAGGGCGCGGCCCGTGAGCACGTAGTGGGTGACGTGGTTCCCGAACTCGCTGAACTGGTTGAAGATCACGGTGTCCGGCTCACGGTCCAGCTCCGCGCAGCGGTCGTAGATCTCCTTGACGTTGCTCTCGGTGCCCGGCGTGCGGATGATGTCGGACGGGTCTGCAACCCAGCGCTCGAGCCACTCGAACCGCTCCCGGCTCATGCCCGTCGGGAGGACCGCGACGCCCCGGCAGCCCATGATCCGCGAGATCGCCACGCCGCCGCGGCAGTAGTTGCCGGTGGAGGGCCAGATGGCCCGCTGGGTCGCGGGGTCGAACTGCCCGGTCACGATCCGCGGCGCGAGGCACCCGTAGGCGGCGATGACCTTGTGCGAGCCGATCATCGGGAAGCGGTTGCCCAGGGCGATGACGATGGGCGAGGCCACGCCGGTCAGCTCCGGCGGCAGCACCAGGTGCTCCGGCACGTCCACGCGCCCGGCCCCGGTCGCGTCGTTGAACCAGTGCGCACGGAACAGGTTGAGCGGATCGGCGGCGCCGGGATCGACGGTTGCGAGCCGGTCCTGCACGTCGGCGGGGATCAGGTCGGGTTCGGCCAGCTGGGCAAACGTCGGCAGGGTGACGCCGAGCGACCGACAGCGATCCGCCGCACGGTCGCGGACGTCGCGGTCGATGATGTCGCGTTCGAGCCCCAGACGGCGCATGTTGTCCTCCTGAGCCGGCACATGGATCGGTGCCCGGTGTCCGGTCGCTCGCGCGATCGGGACACACGGCACGGGCAGACCCCCCGGGTCGTGCATACATTTCGGCAACAATATCGGCCAGACTAGGGCCAGACGGTCCCGCGGGGACCGGTCGCGAGGGGGTCAGATGGACTTCACGCTCAACGGACAGGCAATCGTCGTCGAATTCCGCGCCGGGCCGATCGTTGCTCGAGGTTCTGCGGGTGGACTGCGGCCTGCGATCGATGAAGGACGGCTGTGCGCCGGAGGGGTCGTGCGGCGCCTGCACGGTCATCGTCGACGGTCACGCGGTCGTGTCCTGTGCGCGGCCCGCAGAACGCGTCGCCGGCCGGACCGTGGAGACGCTGGAAGGCCTGCCCGCCGATGTCCGCGACCTGTGGGCGGATGCCTTCGTGGCAACCGGGGCCTCGCAGTGCGGCTACTGCTCGCCGGGCATCGTGATGAAGGCCGAGGCGCTCCTGCGGCGGGACCCGGAGCCTGCGCGGGAAGCCATCGCGCGTGCCCTGGCCGGCAACCTGTGCCGCTGCACCGGGTATGCGTCCATCATCGACGCGATCGCGCTCACGGCCGCCGTGCGCCGCGGCGAGGCGCCCGGCGTGGAGCCCGTGACCGGTCCGCGCTACGAGGGCCGCGAGCTCGCCTTGGGCGAGAAGCCCTTCGTGGGCGATCTCGTTGCACCGGGCATGCTCCACGGTGCGCTCCGGTTTACCGGGGTGCCGCGGGCGATCGTGCGCTCCATTGACACGGCGGCCGCGCGAGCGGTCCCTGGCGTGGTTGCGGTGCTGACTGCAGCCGATGTCCCCGGCCGTCGCGAGCAGGGCCTGATCCGACCGGACTGGCCACTCCTGGTCGCGGAGGGCGAGATCGTCCGGTACGTGGGCGACGTGCTGGCCGCGGTCGCCGCGGAGACGCGAGAGGCAGCCGCCGCAGCCGCTGCCCTGATCGCCGTGGAGCTGGAAGCACTCCCCGCCGTCACCGATCCCTTCACAGCCCTCGCCGACGGCGCGCCGGAGATCCATGAGGGCGGCAACGTCGTCTCCCGCTCCGTCGTGCGGCGAGGTGACGTGGACGCGGCCCTCGCCGGTGCCGCCCACGTGGCCAGCGCGAGCTTCCGGACCGCCGCCATCGAGCATGCGTTCCTGGAGCCGGAGGCGGCCCTCGCCGTTCCGAAGGGTGCGGTCGGTCCGGACGGTGCCACCGTTACGGATCACCGGGTCCACCTCTACTCGCCCGGACAGGGCGCCTGGGAGGACCGCCGCCAGGTCGCGTCGTTCCTGGGTCTGGCCGCGCAGGACGTCCTCGTCACGCAGGTCTCGACCGGTGGCGCGTTCGGCGGCAAGGAGGACCTCAGCGTCCAGGGCCAGGCAGCGTTGCTCGCCTTCGCGACCGGACGCCCGGTGCTGCTCAGGCTCACCCGGCGCGAGAGCATGTGGTTCCACGTCAAGCGTCACCCGATGTGGCTGGACTACACGGCCGGCTGCGACGGGGAGGGCAACCTCGTCGCGGTCAGGGCGCGGATCACCGGCGACAACGGCGCCTACGCCAGCGTCGGCGGCAAGGTCCTCGAGCGCGCCGCGGGCCATGCCTGCGGCCCGTTCCGAGTGCCCAACGTTGACGTCGAGGCGACGGCGGTCTACACCAACAACCCGCCCTCGGGCGCCATGCGCGGCTTCGGCGCGAACCAGGCCGACTTCGCTATGGAAGGCGTCCTCGACATGCTCGCGGAGTCGGTGGGGATCGACGGCTGGGACATCCGATGGCGCAACGCGCTCGACGTGGGCGACCGCACCACGACCGGCCAGAAGCTGGGCGAGGGCGTAGGCGTGAAGGCCACCCTCCTTGCGGTCAAGGACGCCTACAAGGGCGCTCGATATGCGGGCATCGCGTGCGCCATCAAGAACGTGGGTGTGGGCAACGGCCTCAAGGAGCGGGGGCACGCGGTCCTCCGCCCCGACGCCGACGGCACCATCACGCTGTTCCACTCCTGGACCGAGATGGGCCAGGGCTGCCACACGGTCTTCCGCGACCTCGCGGCGGCCGAGCTGGGGATCGACCCGGCCCGCATCCGGGTGGTCGTGGACACGCACCGCGAGCTGGACACTGGCGAGACGACCTCGTCGCGGGCCACGATGCTGGGCGGGCGCGCGGTCCTCGACGCCTGCGCGAACCTGCGCGCGGAGCTTGGCCCCGACGGCCGGCTGGAGGACCTTGCGGGACGCGACTTCGCGGGCGGGGTCGTCGTGGACTGGACCACCAGGCTCGAGGCCGACGTGGCCGAGCCCGTGACACACTTCGCCTACGGCTGGGCCACCCAGGTGGTGATCCTCGACGACGAGGGCCGCCTGGAGCGGGTCGTCGCGGCGCAAGACGTGGGCAAGGCGCTCAACCCGGTCCTGCTGAAGGGCCAGGTGGAGGGCGGGGTCCACATGGGCCTGGGCATGGCCCTCACCGAGGCGTTCGAGACCGCCAACGGCGTCCCCGTCACCGGGACGCTCAAGTCGCTGGGCATCATCCCGGCAGCCGCGATGCCGCCCGTTGAGACGATCCTGGTGGAGGTCGCGCAGCCGGAGGGCCCGTTCGGCGCGAAGGGCATGGGCGAGGCCGTCCTGGTCCCGACCTCGGCCGCCGTGGCTGGCGCGCTGTACGCGTTCGACGGCATCCGGCGGACCAGCCTCCCGATGCGCGACTCACCCGCCGCCCGGGCGCTGCTGCCCAGGCTGGCCCGTGAGGCGTCGAAGGCGGCAGATCGGGGAGGGGAGTCCTGATGTCCGCGGTCACGCCGGGCTTGGTGTGCGCGCACCACCACCTGTACTCGGCACTGGCCCGGGGGATGCCCGCCCCGCCCAGGGTCGCCACGAGCTTCGCGGAAATCCTGGAGCAGGTCTGGTGGCGCCTGGACACGGCCCTCGACCTGGAGATGATCCGCTGGTCGGCCATGCTGGGTGCGCTCGAGGCGCTCGAGAATGGGACGACCGCGATCATCGACCACCACGAGTCTCCCAACGCCATCGAGGGCAGCCTGGACGTGATCGCCCAGGCATGTGCCGAGGTCGGCGTTCGATCCGTGCTGGCCTACGGGATCACCGATCGCCACGGGCCCGACGGCGCCCGGCGGGGCCTCGCCGAGAACGAGCGCTTCATCCGGGCCGGCGGCCGGGGCATGGTGGGGATCCACGCCGCCTTCACCTGCTCCGACGCGTCCCTGCGCGCCGCGGCTGACCTGGCCACAGAGCTGGGGGTGGGCGTCCACGTCCACGTCTGCGAGGGCGTCGGCGATGTCGACGCGCCGGACCGGCTCGCCGGCCTGACTCGTGACGACTGGCTCCTGGCCCACTGCGTCCACCTGCCGACCGACCACGCCCTGCGGGGGACGATCCTCCACAACCCGATGTCGAACCTCAACAACGCCGTCGGGTACGCGAACCCGGCCCGCTTTGCGAACCGGGTGGCCCTGGGCACGGACGGGATCGGCGGCAACGTCCTGGAGGCCTTCCGGCTGGCCTACGTCCTGCAGCGCTCGGTTGACGTGACCTGCGGCCCCGGGACGGCCTGGTCGTGGCTGGAGGCCGGCTGGGACCTGGTGCCCGAGGCACGCGGCGACGAGGTCGCCTGGTCGTACGACCCCATGGATCCGTGGCACATCGCCTTCACGCCGGGGATCATGCCGCGCCGGATCACGATCGACGGGGAGGTGGTCTTCGCCGACGGCCGGCCGACGCGGGTCGATGCCGACGAGATCCGCGCCAGGGCGCGGGAGCAGGCGGCCCGCCTGCACGCCCGCCTCTGACTCCCACGAGGGAGCACTCGTTGTTCGACCGCATCCGGTCCGCGACCGGAGCCTGACTGCTCCGGGTCAGCCCCTGGCGTCATCCTTCTGCGTGTCCGCCAGTTTGCGCCGGCTCTCCTCGCGGGCCCGGGTGATCTTGCCCGAGGCGCCCATCCCGTCGCCCGCCGGTCCCGGGACCGGGTTGCGCGGTGTCCGCCCGGCGGCCCGCGCCGCCTCGCGCTCGCCCTCGCGCCAGGCGATCCGCTCGCCGATCGTCTTCTCGTAGCCCTGGTCGCTGGGCAGGTAGTAGCGGCGGCCCACGAGGTCGTCCGGCAGGTACTGCTGGTCCACGTCATGGCCGGCGAAGTCGTGCGGGTAGCGGTAGCCGACGCCGATGCCGTGATGCTTCATCCGCCGGTCCGCCGCGTTGCGCAGGTGGTTGGGGACCGGGAGCGAGCCCTTCTCCACGACGTCACCCGCCGCCGCCCAGTAGGCGCCGCCCGTGCGGTTGGACTTGGGCGCCGTCGCGATGTAAGCGGTCGCCTGGGCGAGGGCGTACGACGCCTCCGGCAGGCCGATGTAGTCGAGCGCCTGGGCCGCCGCGACCGCGACCTGGAGCGCGCGGGGATCCGCGTTGCCCACGTCCTCGGACGCGCTGATGATCAGCCGTCGGGCGATGAACCGGGGATCCTCGCCGGCCGCGATCATCGCCGCCAGCCAGTAGAGCGACGCATCAGGGTCGTTGCCGCGCAGGCTCTTGATGAACGCGGACACGGTGTCGAAGTGGCCGTCGCCGGCCCGGTCGTAGGCGAGGACGCGCTGCTGGGCGGCCGCCTCGACGTGGGCCAGGGTGGGGGAGACGCGGTCGTCGGGATCGCGGGCATCCTCGTCGCCGGCCAGCGCCACGGCGCCCTCGAGGATGTTGAGGGCCTGGCGGGCATCGCCGCCGGCGACCTCGACGAGGTGCCCGAAGGGCTCGCTCGGCCATCGCCACCCCGCCCCGAGGTCCGAACATGCCGGCCAGGCCGCGCTCGGCGTCCTCGAGCGCGGTGCGCAGGATCGACGCGACGTCGTCGTCGGTGAGCGGCTCCAGGCGCCAGACCCGCATCCGGGACAGGAGGGCGGCGTTGACCTCGAAGTACGGGTTCTCGGTCGTCGCCCCGATCAGCGTGACGGTGCCGTCCTCGACGTGCGGCAGGAGCGCGTCCTGCTGGGCCTTGTTGAAGCGGTGGATCTCGTCGATGAACAGGACGGAGCGGCCGCCGTGCAGTGCGAGCTTGTCCTGGGCCTCGGCGATCGTCGCCCGCACCTCCGCGACGCCGGACATGACGGCCGAAACCGTGCGGAACTCGGCGCCCACGGCGTCCGCCAGGAGCCGGGCGAGCGACGTCTTGCCAGTACCTGGCGGACCCCACAGGAGCATCGACGCCAGGTGGCCGCGCGAGACGGACCGGCGGAGCGGCCCGCGCTCGCCGACGAGATGCGCCTGGCCCACGAACTCTTCCAGGGTGCGCGGGCGCAGCCGGGCGGCGAGCGGCTGTCGCTCGGGCGGGGGCTTGAACAGGGCTTCGGGGCGAGCGCCGGGAGCGGCGCGCCGGGGAGGCATGGGCCGATGGTAGGCCCGGGCGGCCTCAGGCGCCGAGCGGGATGATCCCGGTGACGTCGATCAGGATCCAGAGCACGAGCAGGATGAACAGCAGGAGGCTCGCGATCCTGACGATGTCCTTGACGTCGCGGGCGACGTAGGCGTACTCGGCGGCTTCCTGGGCGGATAGGGAGCCGCCCGTACCGACGACCTCTCGCGTGGCGGTGCGCTCGCGGGTCCGCTTGCGGGACTGCTCGGCGGCCTTCTCCTCGGCGAGGAGGTCAGCCTCGAGCTGCGCGGCACGCTCCAGTTCCGCGTCCGACAGGCCCGCGGGCTTGGGCGTGACGGCGGAGGCAGGAGCGGCAGCCGGCTTGGCAGCCGACGCGGGACTCCGGTCGATGCGTCGGCGCTGGCCGGGTCGGACACTGCCGCGAGCACGCTTGGCCATGTCGGGGTTCGAGACCTCCCTGTCGGGCGGGCGGCCGCGGGGCGCGGCGTCCGTCGGCCGGGAGGATACACCGGGTGGCGCCCAAGAGGCCGGGTCGGGCGCTCCGTGGACCCACGCGTCGGGTGAGTGGCCGGTGAGGATCGGCTGCTATGCTCGGCCCCGCCCCGCCCTGAGAGGACCGCATTGGACGACCTGAACCAGCTCGTGACCCCGTCGATCGGCGCCATCATCTTCGCGCTTGGCGTCGTCGTGGTCGGGCTGGTCGTTATCGTCCTCGTGCTGATCCGGCGGGTCTCGAAGCTGGACGGGCGGATCGCCACCCTGACCGCCGGCGGGGACGGCACGAGCCTGGAGTCGACGCTCGAGGCCCACATCGACAAGGTGTACGCGGTGGCCCGCGAGGTGGACGAGCTGGAGGTCCGCACGGCGGCCCTGGAGCGTCTGCAGCCGGATGCGTTCCAGCGTCTCGGGCTCGTCCGTTACAACCCGTTCGAGGACACGGGCGGCAACCAGAGCTTCGCCCTTGCGCTGCTCGATCAGCACGGCGACGGGTTCATCGTGAGCAGCCTGCACACCCGCACCGCCACGCGCGTCTACGGCAAGGCGATCACGGGCGGCAAGGCCGATGGGGCGCTGTCGGAGGAGGAGGCCGAGGCCCTGAAGATCGCCCTGGCGTCCGGGACGGGATCCGCGAAGGCCTGATCGCCATGCGACCCGTGACACCAGAGCTGGCACGGGCTCGCCCCACCCTCGCGTCATGCCTGCTGCCCGACGCGTCCCTGCGTCGCCTGTCGAACTTGCTGTCGAGCCGCGTCCGGTGCGCCGCGTGAGGCGCCGCGCGCGCCGCGGGGAGCCCGAGCCGCTGATCCAGATCCCGGTCTGGGGCGCCATCGAGCCTCCATTGGAGGAGGGGCCGGGGCCCGAGGGCACGGACCAGCTGCTCGAGGGGCTGAATGCCGAGCAGCGCAGGGCGGTCAAGCACGGCGACGGACCGCTGCTGGTCGTCGCGGGCGCAGGCACCGGCAAGACGTCGGTCATCACGCGCCGGATCGCCTGGCTCATCGCGACCAAGCGGGCGCGGCCGTCGGAGATCCTGGCCCTCACGTTCACGGACCAGGCCGCGGACGAGATGCAGGTTCGGGTGGACCAGCTGGTCCCGTACGGCTACACGGACACCGCGATCTCCACGTTTCACGCCTTCGGGGACCGGCTGATCCGGGAGTTCGCCCTCGAGCTGGGCCTGCCGTCGGACGTTCGGGTCTTCTCACGCCCCGAGACGGTCGTCTTCCTGCGCGAGCACGTGTTCGAGCTCGGACTGGACGAGTACCGGCCGCTGGGCGACCCGACCAAGTTTCTGGACGCGCTCGCGACGCTGTTCTCCCGGGCCAAGGACGAGGACGTGTCCCCGCAGGCCTTCCTAGCGCATGCCGAGGGGCTGGCGGCTCAGGCGCAGGCCGCGGTCGCGGCTGAGGCAGTTGCGGCCGGGGGCGATCCCGAACCTGCCGCAGCGCTTGCTGAAGTGGCTCGCAAGCAAGGCGAGCTGGCCCGGGCGTACGGCGTCTACCAGCGGCTGCTGGCGGCGAACGGCGCGGTGGACTTCGGCGACCAGGTCTCGCTCGCCCTGCGGCTCCTGCGCGAGTCCCCGTCCGCGCGGGAGCAGGTCCAGGAGCGGTTCAAGTACGTGCTGGTGGACGAGTTCCAGGACACGAACCGGGCCCAGGCGGAGCTCGTCGCGCTCGTCGCCCAGCGGCACCGCAACGTGACCGTCGTGGGCGACGACGACCAGTCCATCTACAAGTTCCGCGGCGCCGCCATCAGCAACATCCTCGAGTTTCGGGAGCGCTACCGGAACGCGAAGGTCGTGGTCCTGCGGCGGAACTACCGCTCTCGCGGCCCGATCCTGGACGCCTCCTACCGCCTCGTCCGTCACAACGACCCGGACCGCCTGGAGGTCCGCGCCGGGATTGTCAAGAAGCTGGTCGCGGAGCGTGGCAGCGACGGCGCGCCCGCGGTCCGCCACGAGGCCTTCGTGAGCGGGGCCGAGGAGGCGGACTGGATCGCCGCGGACATCGCCCGGCGTGTGCGCGAGGGTGGCGCCCCCCGTGACGTCGCGATCCTGGTGCGCGCCAATGCGGCCGCGGATCCGGTGCTTCGGTCCCTGAACCTCGAGGGGATCCCGTGGCGGTTCTCCGGCACCAGCGGCCTCTACGCCCGGCCGGAGGTCCGGCTCCTGCTGTCGTTCCTGCGCGCCGTGGCGGACCCGAACGCGTCCACGGATGTCTACGGCCTCGCCGCATCCGAGCTGTACGGGATGGGGGGAGAGGACCTGGTCAACATCGTGAACACGGCGCGCCGGCGGAACCGGAGCGTGTTCGAGATCCTCGAGGAGCTGGGCCGCCAGCCGGGGATCCTGCGCCTGACGCCGGAGACGCGCTCGCGGGCCGCCCGGCTCGTCGAGGACCTGCGCGCCTACATCGCGCTCGCCCACGAGCGCCCGGCCGGTGAGGTTCTGTATGCGTTCCTGCGCGGCAGCGGCTGGCTCAAGCGCCTCGCCGAGACGGAGACCGTGGCCGCCGAGGAGGCCCTGTCCAACATCGCCCGCTTCTTCGACATCGTGCGCGCGCAGTCCTCGCTCCTCACCGACGATCGGGCGGTCTTCTTCGCGCGCCATCTCCAGACGCTGATCCAGGCCGGTGACGACCCGCCCACGGCCGACATCGATCCCGACGCGGACGCGGTGGCGGTGATGACCGTGCACAAGGCGAAGGGCCTCGAGTTCCCGGTCGTGTACCTGCCGGGCCTGGTGACGGGCCGGTTCCCGGCCATCGGGCGCCGCGAGCAGCTGGCCCTGCCCGTGGAGCTGGTCAACGAGACGCTGCCCGAGGGCGACTACCAGCTCCAGGAGGAGCGCCGCCTGTTCTACGTGGGCATGACCCGCGCCCGCGACGAGCTGGTCCTGTCGCACGCGGCCGACTACGGCGGGCAGCGGGCGCGGCGCGTGTCACCGTTCGTCCTCGAGGCGCTGGACCTGCCGGTCGCGGCCGGGGCCACGGGCAGCGGCACGTCGTCCACCACCCCGCTCGAGCGCCTCGCCGCCAACCAGCGGCCGGACCCCTCGCCGGTGGCCCACCGGTCGCGGGACGGTGAGCCGTTGCTGCTCTCCTTCTACGCCATCGACGACTACCTGACCTGCCCGCTCAAATACAAGTTCGGCCACGTGCTGCGGGTGCCGCTGGCGCCCCACCACTCGCTCATCTACGGCTCCGCGCTCCACGCCGCCGTCTCGGAGTTCCACAAGCGCCATGCCCGCGGCGACATCATGTCCGAGGACGACCTCGTGGCCTCGTTCGTCGCCGTGTGGCGGTCCGAGGGGTTCCTGTCGCGCGAGCACGAGGAGGCACGCCTCGACGCAGGGCGCGCGTCCCTCCGCCGGTTCCGCGAGGAGCAGCTGCGTCCCGGGGCGATCATCCCGGCCTACGTGGAGCGGGAGTTCAGCTTCCTGCTCGACGGGGACCGGGTCCGCGGCCGGTACGACCGGGTGGACATCATCCCGCGCGGCGGGGCGGCTCCCGAGGTGCTTGCGGCCGCCCTTGACGATGCCGCCGCCTACGACGGGGCCGCGGCGGACGTCGTCGAGCCCACCATGTTCACGTATCCCGAACACGTCGTGATCACGGACTACAAGTCGTCTGACGTCCGCGACCCGGCCAAGGCCCGCCAGCGGGCGAAGGAGTCGCTCCAGCTCTCGATCTACGCGATGGGCTACGAGGCGATGACCGGCCGGCTTCCCGACGCCGTGGCGCTAAGCTTCCTCGAGACCGGCCTGGTCGGAACCGTGGCCGTGGACCGCAAGCGGATCGACAAGGCTCGCGAGTCAATCCGGACGGCGGCGACGGGGATGCGGGCGAGGGACTTCAGCGCGAAGCCGGACCTGCTCGCCTGCACCTGGTGCGCCTTCCGGGAGATCTGTCCGTCAAGCGCGGCCCGCTGACTCATGGCGCAACTGTCCGATGCGTCGCGCGCGGCGGTCGATGCCGTCCTGGCCGGGTCGTCGCGCGGCACCGTCATCGAGGCCGACAACCTGGACGTGCTGGCAGCGATCCCGGACGGGACGGTGGACCTCGCCTACGCGGACCCGCCGTTCGCGACCGGCCGGCGCCGCAGGCTGGTGTCGATCCGGACCGGGAGCGGGGAGCGGATGCGGCCGGGGTTCCGTGGCCCGAATGTGGCCTACGAGACGGTCAGCGACATGGCCTGGGACGACGACCTCCCGCTGGACCTTCACCTGGAGGCGCTGGGGGCGTGCGTCCGCGAGATCCATCGGGTGCTTGCCGCGCACGGGTCGCTCTACCTGCACGTGGACTGGCGGACGGTGCACCACGTCCGGCTGCTGCTCGACGAGGTCTTTGGACCGGAGCGGTTCCTCAACGAGCTGGTGTGGGCCTACGACTACGGCGGCCGGGCAAGGGACCGCTGGCCGCGCAAGCACGACACGATCCTGTGGTACGCGAAGGGCGACTCGTGGCTCTTTGACCGCGAGGCCATCGACCGGATCCCGTACATGGCCCCCGGCCTCGTGGGACCGGAGAAGGCGGCCCGCGGCAAGCTGCCAACCGACGTCTGGTGGATGACGATCGTGCCGCCAGCCTCCGTGGAGCGGACCGGGTACCCCACGCAGAAGCCGGTGCGGCTCCTCGAGCGCATCGTGGCGGCGTCGAGCCGGCCGGGCGACCTGGTGCTGGACCCGTACGCGGGTTCCGGGACGACGGGGGTCGCCGCGGCGAGGCTGGGCCGGCGCTGGCTGCTGGTGGACCGCAACCCGGTCGCCGTGGAGATCGCGCGTGGCCGGCTGGCGGCCGAGGAGGGGAGGGCCGGGGGAGCGGCGCCGTGATCAGGGTGATCACCCTGGACTTCGGGAACACGCTTGTGCCGGTGTCGGCAGCCGGGTTGCGCGGCGTCGTCACGCACACGGCCGCGGCGATGGCAGACGGACTCGGCCCGTTCGACCCAGACGAGGTGCTGAGGGCCTGGGGAGAGGAGCGGGAACGCCAGTTCCGCGAGGAGGTGCCGCAGTTCCGCGAGGTGGACCTGGCGGTGCGGGTCGTGCGGATCCTGGCCCGCCTGCGCGGGATGGCGCCGCCCCCGCCCGACCGCCGCTGGGACGACGCGGTCGCGTCCCGCCTGTCCACGCGGGACGAGGTGGACTGGGCCGTGGATGTCTACTCGCGGTGCTTCGTCGCGGCGCTGCCTCCGGCGCCCGCCGCCGGGGCCCTCCTGGAGCGGCTGGCGGGGTCGTACCGCCTCGGGATCCTGTCGAACTGGCCGCTCGCCGTGACCATCGACCGCTACGTCGAGGCGGCCGGCTGGGCTCCGTACCTGGCCGCGATCGTCGTCTCGCAGCGGGTGGGGACGATCAAGCCCCACCCGGCCATCTTCGCCGCGGCCCGGACGGCGCTGGGCGATCCGGAGCCCTCGGAGATCCTCCACGTGGGCGACGACTGGGCGGCGGACGTCGTTGGGGCGAAGCGGGCGGGCTGGCGGGCGGCCTGGCTGGCGTCGCGACCCGCGGACTCACCTCTGCCGGGCTCGGCACGGGACGACGAGACCGAGGTGGACCTGGAGCTGGCCACGCTCGACGATCTCGAGGTGGGCCTGGCGCGCCTGGGCTGACCGCCGTCGTCGATCGACCCCGGGTGCTGGGTCACTCGAGCCGCCCTGTGGTGCTGGAGGCCGCGTTTCCCGGCATTTGCGGCGGTGAAGCGGGCGGTCGTCGTGCTGGAGGCCGCGTTTCCCGGCAAGGGCGTCCTCAGCCGTCGGCAATGCCGGGAATCGCGGTGCCACACGCCACACCCGGGGCCCGGGCTCCGCATCATGCCGGGAACCGTGGCGCCACACGCCACACCCGCCGACGCGGGCACCGGGCACCCGCCCGGCCGCCGGGCTGGCGGACCACGCGGGCACCGGGCACCTGACCCACGCGGGCACCGGCATCGGTAGACTCGGCCGTGATGGAAGCACGGGACCGGATCGCGAACCTCGGGCTGCTCGCGGCGGCCGGCATCCTGTGGGTCATCGTCGCCCTCGTCGCCACGACCCGCGACCCGTACAAGGACGCCATGGCCGGCTACCTGGGCGCCCTGCTGATCGGCCTCGCTGTCGGCCTCACCGCCGTGCCCCTCGCGTGGCTGATGGTGTTCGCCCGCCACCGGCGCATCGCCTACAAGGGCGACTGGTTGCGTGCCGCCCGCCGGGGTGCCTGGATCGGCCTGTTCGTGACCGTCCTCGTGATCCTGCGGCTGGTGGATGCCTTCCAGCTTCCGATCGTCCTGTTCCTCGCGGCCATCTTCGTCGTGGCCGAGATCACCCTCTCCGCCGAGCGCTAGGAGCTCCCATGACCAGGTCGCCGATCGCCGCGCATCCCGCCGAACCGTTCGCCGATGTCAAGGCACGTGCCGCCGCCGCCGTGGAGGCGGCCCGCGACGAGCTCCTCGATCTCTCCCACCGGATCCATGCCAACCCGGAGCCCGCCTTCGAGGAGCACCAGGCAGCCGCGTGGTGCGCAGAGATCGTCGCCCGCCACGGGTTCGCCGTGGAGCATCCTGTCGGCAGCCTCGCAACCGCCGTCAGGGGCCGGATCACCGGCGGCAAGGGCGCGAACGGGCCGAAGATCGGCATCCTGGCCGAGTACGACGCGCTCCCGGGCCTGGGCCATGGCTGCGGCCACAACACGATGGCCGCGTCGGGCGTCGGCGCCGCGATCGCGCTGGCCGCGACCCGCGACGAGTGGGCGGGCGAGGTCGTGTTCCTCGGCACCCCGGCCGAGGAGCGGGGGAGCGGCAAGGAGATCATGCTCCGTGACGGCCTGTTCGAGGGCCTCGACGCAGCGCTCCTGTACCACCCTTGCGACCGCAACCACGTCGAGAGCGCGCCACTGGCGTCCGAGGACGTGGTGATCGTGTTCACGGGGCGCGCGGCGCACGCGGCGTCGGATCCCTGGGAGGGGAAGAACGCGCTTGACGCGCTGATCGCGCTGTTCGTCTCCGTCGGCCTGTGGCGCCAGCAGCTGCCGCCGCACTGCCGCGTCCATGGCATCGTCCAGGAGGGCGGCACGGCGGCCAACATCATCCCGGATCGGACCCGCGCGTGGTTCATGATCCGCAGCGCCAACCAGCGCTTCTACGACGAGGTCATGAAGCCCCGCTTCCGCCAGCTGTGCGAGGCGGCCGCCCTGGCCGCCGGCGTGGAGGTGGAGGTCGAGTTCTCGGGCTACGCGTCCACCATGAAGCACAACCACGTCCTGGCGGATCGCTGGAACGCCAACGCGGCGGCCTACGGGATCACGGACGAGGGGATGGACCCGACGTCGGGCTCCACGGACATGGCCAACGTCTCGTGGGTCATCCCCGCGATCCACCCGGACCTCTCCATCTCCGACATCCCGATCCCCGGCCACACCACCGAGTTCCGGGATGCAGCGGGTCTGCCTCGTGCCGACCGGACGGTGCTCCTGGCGGCCACCCTCGTCGCCCAGACGGCCTTGGATCTGCTGCTGGACCCGTCGGTTGCCGACGCCGCCTGGCGGGAGTTCCGCGGACAGGGATAACGCACCGCACCTCACCCGGGACGCGCTACCATTCCGCACTGCGCGCCCCGCCGGGCAGAGGACCCGGACCGGCGGCGCTCCTCCCGCTGGGGACCACACGTGGCCGAGCGTCCTCATGACCCGGGCGGCGTCGACTTCGCAGCGCGGAACGGCTGGGACCGCGACTTCGAGGCCTTCGACGCCTTCGACCTTCCTTCGTATGTCGGTCTCCCGACGTTCATGAAGCTTCCCTGGGTGCCGGACGCGGCCGATCTCCGGGCGCGAGGCGCGGACATCGCCATCATCGGCGCCCCGTTCGACGACGCGGCCAGCCACCGGTCCGGCGCCCGCTTCGGCCCGCGCGCGATCCGCGAGGCCCAGTACACCACCGGCTCCATCCACTCCCTGCAGCTGGGCGTGGAGCCCTTTGAGATCCTGGACGTCGTGGACGCCGGCGACGTGAGCATCGTGCCGGCCTGGATCGAGCGGTCGCATGCCTTGATCTACCGCAAGGTGCGTGAGGTGGCGGCGACCGGTGCCATCCCGATCATCCTCGGCGGGGACCACTCGATCACCTGGCCCTCGGCCACCGCGGTTGCGGAGGTGCGCCGCCCGGGTTCCATCGGCATCGTCCACTTCGACGCTCACGCGGATACCGCGAACGACGTCTGGGGCGTGCTCGCGGGGCACGGCACGCCGATGCGCCGCTTGATCGAATCTGGCGCGGTCAAGGGCCGCAACTTCGTCCAGGTGGGCCTGCGCGGCTACTGGCCGCCGGTCGAGACCTTCGAGTGGATGAAGGAGCACGAGCTCCGCTGGCACCTCATGACCGAGGTCGAGGAGCGGGGTGCCGAGGCGGTGATCGATGACGCCATCGCGGAGGCGCTCGACGGTCCCGACGCCGTCTACATCTCCGTGGACATCGACGTCCTCGACCCGGGATCTGCCCCCGGCACCGGCACGCCCGAACCCGGCGGCTTCCTGCCGCGCGAGCTGCTGCGGGCCGTCCGCCGGATCGCGGGTGCCGTGGAGATCGCCGGCATGGACATCGTCGAGGTGTCTCCACCATACGACCACGCCGAGGTCACCGCGATGGCGGCGAACCGCGTCGCCCTGGAGCTGATCTCGGCGCTCGCCGCGAAGCGCCTGGCCGGGCACCCCGTCCGCTTCGAGCCGGACGGCGCATGAGCGCATCCGCTTGAGCGAGTCCGCCGCCGCCGCCCTCGCCCGCCTCTACGACCTCGACCTGTCCGAGGACCCCGGGGACCTGGACCTGCTGCTCGCGCTCGCCGCGCGGGCGGGCGGACCGATCCTGGAGCTCGCGTCAGGATCGGGACGGCTGACGATCCCGCTCGCCGAGGATGGCCACGAGGTCACCGGCGTGGATACGGATCCGGCCATGGTCGCCCGTGCCCGCGACCGCGCGGACGCTGCCGGCAAGACAGTTGCGCGACGGGTCCGGCTGGTGGCGGGCGACGCACGGTCCGTCCGCCTGCTTGACGCCGGCGACTACCGCCTCGCGTTCATCCCCCTCAACTCGATCTTCCTCATGGGCACGAGGGCTGACCAGGCGGCGGCGGTCGCGACCCTTGCTGCCCACCTCGCTCCCGGTGGTCTGGCCATGGTGGACGCCTGGCTGCCCGACGCCGACGACCTGTCGCGCTACGACGGCCGCCTCGTCCTGGAGTGGGTCCGCGGCGATCCGGGCTCAGGCCGCCTCGTGACCAAGACGTGCAGCGCCGGCTACGACGCGACGACGGCCTCGGTCGTGCTGACCACGATCTTCGACGAGGGCCACGCGGGGGAGCCGCCGGTGCGCTGGGTGCGGGTGGACCGGCTCCGCCTCGTCTCTCCGGACGACCTGGTGTCCTTCGCGGAGGCGGCCGGCCTCGTGGTGGAGACCCTGGCAGGCGACTACGACATGATCGATCTCGAGCCGGGCGCGGAGCGTGTCGTCATGGTGGCCCGCAAGCCCTGACCCACGCTCGCGCCGAACTCGCCGGGTGAGCGCGCCGGGTGAGCGCGCCGGGGTGACCCTCCCGGACGGCCGCCATGGGACCATCGGGGCCGCCATCCACCGTCCGGCCTGCGTGGTAGAGTCGGGACGATGCCGGACCAGATCCGCCTCCTCGTGGTCGAGGACGTTCCACAGGTCGCGCAGTATGTCCGCGGGCTGCTCAACTCGCAGTCCGCGATCAAGCTGCTGGACGTCGTGAGCGACGGTTCGCGGGTGCTCGGGCTCATCGGCGAGCTCCGCCCGGACGTGATCCTCGTGGACGCGCTGCTCCAGGGCCGGGTCAAGGGCATGAACCTGGTGGCCCAGATCCACCAGTCCGGACTGCAGGTCCCGGTGATCGTGCTCACCGTCCCGCAGCAACCGGTCGTGGCGGACCCGGGCAACGGCGTCCACGGCGTCCTGGCCATGCCGTTCACGGGCTACGAGCTGATCTCGCGCCTCCAGCAGGTCAACCAGACCGCGCAGGTCGCCGACAACACCCATCTCGCCCGGATGATCACGGTGTTCGCACCCAAGGGCGGCGTCGGCAAGACCACGCTCGCCTTCAACCTCGCGGTTGCGATCGGCCAGCTCCCGATGAAGACGGTCCTCATCGACGGCAGCCTCCAGTTCGGAGATATGCGGGCGCTGCTCAAGGTGCCGATGGAGGCGCCCTCGCTCCTTGACCTGCCGACGGACCGGATCGCCGAATCCGACCTGGCAGACGTCCTGTGGCGCGACCCGTCGGGCATCGACATCCTCCTCGCCCCACCGCGCGTGGAGATGGCCGAGATGGTGACCGTGCGAGACCTCGAGAAGACGCTCTCGCTGCTGCGCCGCGTCTACGAGGTGGTGATCGTGGACACGCCCGCGGTGATCAACGACATCAACCTCGCGTTCCTCGACACCTCGGACACGATCCTTGAGATCGTCACGTACGACTCCACCGCGATCCACAACACGATGGTGGTGGCGGACGCGTTCCGGATGATCGGGTACCCGCCCACCAAGGTCCGCTACATGGTCAATCGCGCGGACTCCACCGGCGGCTTCGACCCGGAGGTCCTCAACCGCGCCCTGGGCCGCGTCCCCGAGCACTCCGTGAGCTCCGGCGGGGCGCTGGTCGTGCGCGCCAACAACGAGGGCATCCCGTTCGTCCTGGCAGACCCGGAGGCACAGATCAGCCAGGACATCGCGCGGGCAGCCGCCGAGCTGATGGTGCGCCCGGCTCCTGCCGCCGCGCGCCGGTAGAGGGGGCGCGTGTCCGACCCGCGACCCATCGGGGTCTTCGACTCCGGGGTCGGCGGCCTGACCGTCCTGCGCGAGATCCTCCGTCGCTCGCCCCATGAGTCCACGATCTACCTCGGCGACAACGCGCGCGCCCCATACGGTGTCCGCACCGATGACGAGGTCCGCCGGTTCTCGATGGAGGCGCTGGACGAGCTGGCAAGGCGCGACGTCAAGGCGCTGGTCGTGGCCTGCAACACGTCCACGGCCGTCGCGCTGCGGGACCTGCGGGCCCGGTACGACCTGCCGGTGCTGGGGGTGGTCCGGCCCGGTGCCGCTGCGGCCGCCCTGGCCACCCGGACCCGGCGCGTCGGGGTCATCGCGACACCGGCCACGGTCCGCTCGCACGCCTACTTCGACGCGATCAAGGACGAGAACCCCGCGGTCGAGGTCTACGAGCACGCGACGCCGCGCTTCGTGCCCATGGTGGAGGCGGGGATCCTGTCCGGCGAGGAGCTCGAGGCGGTGATCGCCGACGAGCTGGCGCCGCTCCTGGGTGAGCGCGACGGGGCGGGGGAGTTCGTGTTCCCGCGGCCACCGTCGGCCAAGATCGACACCCTGCTCCTGGGCTGTACGCACTACCCGCTCCTGCGGCCGATCCTGGCACGCGCCGTCGGCGACCGGGTGGCGATCGTGGACTCGGCGACGGCCACCTCGGCCACGCTGGCGGAGCTGCTCTCCGTGAACGGGCTGGAGGCGCCGGGCACAACCCGTGGTACCGCGGCGGACCCGGGAGCGGCGGGCCACTCCCGACCGGCCGAGACGTACGGCGCGCCGCCGGTCCACGTCCAGCTGACGACCGGTGACGTGGAGCGCTTCCGGTCCATCGCGTCGCGCATGTTCGGCGAGTCCTTTCCGGACGTGGAGTCCGTCGACCTTGGGACGGTCGCCTGATGCCGGCGGAGGGCGGCTGATGGCGGCGGCGGGGCGGCCTGATCCCGCGCGCCGCGGCGGATCCCCGAGCAGCGCCTGTGGCAGGTCGGGTTCCTCGTCGGATCCGTGCTGGGTGCCGCCGTGACCGTGGCCGGCCGCCAGATCGAGCGCTCTGCGCGCGCCGCGGGGCTCGTGGACTGGCGCCGGGTCGAGGACATCGCGATCGCGCGGCTGCGGTCCGCGCCCGGCTCGTTGACGGCTGACGAGCTCCGGGCGACCGAGGGCGACTACGCTGCCGCGATGGCGCGTGTGGTGCCGGCACTGTCCGAGCACCTGGGCACGGACCTGCCGGGCGTCGTGGACCGCGTCGCCGTCGTGGACCGGGCGACCTGGGTCCGGGCCAACACATCCGCCTTCGCGGGGCTCATCGGCAGGCTCGAGGGCCAGCTCCTGGACCAGGTGCTGCCCGAGGGGAGCGGCGTCACGAAGGCGTCCATGACCCTCGCCAACCGCTGGGTCACGACGCGCCAGCTGGGTCTCCTCCTCGGGTTCATGGGCCAGCGCGTTCTCGGCCAGTACGACCTTGCGCTCCTGTCCGCGGAGACCACACCCGGCCGCCTCCTGTTCGTCGAGGAGAACATCCGCAAGACGGCACGAGTGATGGACGTGCCGCTCGGGCCCTTCCGGACCTGGATCGCGCTCCACGAGACCACCCACGCGTTCGAGTTCGAGGCGCACCCGTGGCTGCGCCCCTACCTCGCCGACCGCCTGGAGCGCCAGCTCGCCCTGTTCAGCGACGACGCCGCGTCCATGGGCCGGGAGGCCGTCCGCGCCCTGGGCGCATCGCTGCGCGGCGAGGGTCGCCGCGACGATCAGCACTGGCTCGAACGCCTGATGACCGACGAGCAGCGCCTGCTGTTCCGCGAGACGCAGGCCATGATGAGCCTGCTCGAGGGGTTCAGCGACCACGTGATGGACGCCGTGGGCAAGGACCTCGTGCCCGGTGTGGAACGGATCTCCGCCCGGTTCCACGACCGGCGCGAGCAGCGCACGCCGTTCGAGCGCGCCATGCTGCGCATCACGGGCATGGACCTCAAGATGGACCAGTACCGCAAGGGCGAGGCGTTCGTGGCCGAGATCGAGCGGCTCGGTGGCGCCGCGGCGCTGCGACGGCTCTGGGACGGACCCGAGACCCTGCCGACACCCGAAGAGATCACGACGCCGGGCGCCTGGGTCCGGCGGATGGGACTCAACCGTAGCGAAGGAGAGACCGCATGACCGAGGCCGCCTCGCGAACACCCGGACCGGGATCCGGCCCCGGCGGCGTGCCGGTGGCCATCGCCCTGACGCCGATCCTCGCCGCCCGCTGGCGGGGGCGCGACCTGGATGCGATCCGGGCCGCGGCACCCGGCGCGCGCATCGTCACGATCGGCTTCGACGGGCATCCCGACGGCCACTTCGACGACGTCGAGGTCATGCTCCGCGGCCGGTTCCCCGCGGAGCGTTCGATCGCATCCTCGCCCGGGCTCCGTCCCTGCGCTGGGTCCACTCCGCCACGTCGGGCGTGGAGCGCGTCCTCACGCCTTCCAGCCGCGCCCGGGACCTCACCATCACCAACGCGCGTGGGGTCTTCTCGCGCCCCATCGCCGAGTACGTGATGCTCATGATCCTGTCCGTCTCGCGGCGGCTGCCCTCGCTGCTCGAGCTCCAGGCGGAGCGAACCTGGCAGCCCCTGGAGGTCGCGCGAGCTGCGCGACGTCACGGTCGGCATCGTCGGCCTCGGGTCCATCGGGCGCGCGGTGGGGGCGCTGGCGACGGCGTTCGGATGTCGGGTCGTGGCGACCCGGCGTCGCCCCGAAGCGGGTTCCCATGCTGCCGATGGCGCCGGTGAGGAGGCGTATCTCGGATCCGTGATGCTCGACCGCGTCCTGTCCCCGGAGCAGCTGCCAGAGCTGCTGGCGGAGTCGGACTTCGTCGTGCTGGCCGCGCCGCTGACCGAGGACACGCATGGCCTGATCGACGAGGAGACCATCGGACAGGTCAAGCCGGGCGCGTGGGTCATCAACGTGGCGCGCGGCGAGCTGATCGACGAGCTGGCGCTCGCGCGCGCGATCCGCGACGGCCGCCTGGGCGGCGCGGTCCTGGACACGTTCCGCGAGGAGCCACTGCCGCCGACCTCGCCGTTCTACGACCTGCCCAACGTGATCCTGACGCCGCATACCTCGTGGTCGTCCACGCGGGTGCTGGACCGGTCGTGGAGCTGTTCTGCGACAACCTGCGGCGCTACGCGGACGGACGGCCGCTGCTCAACGTGGTGGACCCGAACGCCGGGTACTGATCGACTCGGGACGGTGATGGGGCTGCGGTGCATCCGCGCCCGGTAGCATGACCCCATGCAGATCGCGATCGTCGGGCTTGCCGGGTGCGGCAAGACAACCGTGTTCAACACGCTTACCCGCGGCCACGCCGAGACCGGCGGCTACGGCGGCGTCCCGCTCAATGTCGGCGTCGTCAAGGTCCCCGACGAGCGCCTGGACAGGCTCGCGGAGGTCTTCAAGCCCAAGAAGATCGTGCACGCCGACGTGACCTACGTCGACCTGCCGGCGCCGCCCGCGTCGCACGAGGGGCACGTCGGCACCGAGGAGCTGCCCGCCGAGCACCTCGCCCGGCTGCGCGACTCGGACGCGCTGATCCACGTGGTCCGGGCCTGGGACTCCGCCGCCCATCCGCACCCGGCCGGCACCGTGGACCCGGCGCGCGATCTCGAGAACCTGGATCTCGAGTTCGTCCTCGCGGACCTATCGATGGTGGACCGGCGCCTGGAGCGGCTCGCGGGCTCCGGCCGCCATGGGACCCCGGCTGAGCGCGAGGCGAACGAGCGCGAGGAGATCGTGCTCGCCGCCTCAAGCCCGCCCTCGAGGCCGGCCGCCCCATCCGCGACGAGGCCCTGGACCCAGACGAGGAGAAGGCCCTTCGCGGCTTCCGGTTCCTGACCCAGAAGCCGGTCCTGGTCCTGCTCAACGTGGGCGAGGACGAACTGGCCGCGGCGCCGGCGCTGATCGAGACGATCAAGGCCGGCTACGCGCACGAACACGCCATGGTGGACGCCCTGTCGGCGAAGATCGAGATGGAGCTGGGGGAGCTCGATCCCGATGAGGCCGGGGTCTTCATGGAGGAGCTGGGCCTCGCGGAGTCCGCGCTCGACCGCGTGATCAAGCTCTCGTACCGGCTGGTCGGCCTGATCTCGTTCCTGACCGCGGGTCCGGACGAGGTCCGAGCCTGGCCGGTCCCCGACGGCTCCAACGCGGTCGATGCCGCCGGCGCAATCCACACCGACCTCGCTCGCGGGTTCATCCGGGCGGAGACGATCGCGTACGAGGACCTGCTCGCCATGGGGTCGATCGCCGAGGCCAAGAAGCACGGCAAGGTCCGCTCCGAGGGCAAGACCTACCACGTCCGCGACGGTGACGTGATCGAGATCCTGTTCAGCCGGTAGGTCCCGGGGCACCTGGCCATTGACTCGGTCACGGGTCGAATCAGGCAAGGCGGCGAGGAGCTGAGGCCTGGTTTCGTGCAGAATCTGCGGTCAGCTCGTCGACAGGCTGCCCGAAACGACCCCGAGCGGTGTCAGGGTGGGCCAGGTGACTCGGCCGCTCAGTTGGGGCGAGGATCGTTCTCCGCCTTGAGATCCGCGAGGATCGAGAGGTAGTCGGCACTGTCCTCGGCATCGTCGAGGTCCGCGAGGAAGTTCTCCTCCTCGTCGCGCGACACGTTGACGGCGGCGGTCAGCCGGTCGTCGGTGATCGGGACGAAGTCGTAGTCCCGTTCGAGCTCGTCCGCGATCGCCTGAACCAGCGTTGGCTGCTCGAAGGAATCCACGACGCGTCGCCGGATCGACTGGACCACGTCGAAGAACTCCTCGGGCTCCATCTCCTCCTCGCGGGCAAGGAGCAGGTCGGCGAACACGTCGTCGTCGCCCTCGTGAAGCTCGTAGAAGTGCATGATGTACAACCTCGGTCGGGAAGCGGCCGGGCGCCGCGGCCGCTTGCGCGCTGTCGCGCGGGCTCGCGCGGTGTCGCGCGGGAATGGCCAGTATAGGCGGGTCCACCCGGGCCCCCTGGAGGGACCGATGGACGAAGCACCCGCGGTCGTGGTGGTGGGCGCGGCCTGCCGGGACCTGGTCGATGAGGACGAGCGCGGCTGGCGCCTCGGCGGTGGGGCCTCGTACTCGGCGCTGGCGCTTGCGCGGCTGGGGATCCGGGTCGGTGCGCTCGTGGTCGCCGACGAGCTCGCATCGACCTCGCGGGAGCTGGACACCATTCGCGAAGCGGGCGTGGATGTCCGCGTGATCCCCGGCAGCCGGGGACCGATCTTCATCAACATCGAGACGCCGACGGGCCGCATCCAGCAGACGCCGCAGGTCTCGGACGCGGTCGACCCACGGGCGCTGCCGCCCGGCTGGCGGGACGCCGGGGCCTGGATGTTCGCACCGGTGGCCGCCGAGGTCCGTGACGAGTGGGCGGAGGTCCCGCGCCCGGACGCGCTCGTGGCGCTCGGCTGGCAGGGCCTGCTCCGTGTGCTCCGGGACGGCGCGCCCGTTCACCACCTCCCGCCCGGGCCGTCGCCGGTCGTCCGGCGCGCGAACCTGGTCGGGGTTGGTAGCGACGACGTGGACGACGCGACCACGCCGGCGCACCTCGCCGAGTTCATGCACCCGGGAGCCACGCTGCTGTTCACGGATGGCGTGCATGGCGGCACGGCCTACAGGGTGGGGGAGCGTCCCGGCGATCTCGACGCCCGCCACTGGCACAGCATCCCGATCCAGAAGTACGTGGACCCCGTGGGGGCCGGGGACACGTTCCTGGCCGCCGTCTTCGCGGCCTGGGTGGATCCTTCCATCACCACCGGCTGGGACGGCTCGGACCCGGACCTGCGCCTCGGGGCGGCATGCGGATCACTGATCCTGGAAGGACCCGGCGTCTTCGGGGTCCCGTACCTCGCGGACGCCGTCCAGCGCATGCACGGCGGGGACAACCCCGACTGAGACGGCTCCGGCCGGCCGGATCCCCGGGGACTCCGAACGACGTCGGATCCTGGCGGCCAGACGCGCCCCGCGCCGCTCCAGGTCCGCCTCCAGCCGCGGGTGAGCCCGTCCGGTCGCACGCAGCCGCTCGAGCAGGCGCCATGCTGCGCGCGTGGCCGCGAGGGCACCACCCGGATCGTCGAGACGGTGCTCCCGGAGCTTCGCGACCTCGATCCAGGCGATGGCTCCGAGCCCTCCGCCGGCCGCTGCAGCGGCCTGCCATGCCTCGGCTGCCTCCGCCCAGCGTCCGAGGCGCCGCAGCGTCCGTGCCCGTTCGGCGCCAAGGCGCTCGTCCGTCCAGCGGTCCGAGGGCGTGTCCCAGGCCGCAGCCGACGGGGACGGCCCAAGGGGCCCGCCGCGCCCGTTCGCCAGCTCGCCGCGCCACCCGGCCCCGGGCGCACGGCCGCCGAAGTTGGGCCGCACCCTCGGCGACCACCACTCGTCCCGCTCCTCGTGCGAGGCTTCGCGTGCGACGGCAGGCGCGACCGCCGTCCGCCCGAACGGGTCACGCACCGGCGGCGCGGCCGCCAGCGCGTCATCGAGGCACTCGAGCGCCTCGTCGTGGCGGCGGTCCCGTGCGTAGGCGCGGGCCAGGCCTGCCAGGTCGCCGCGGGGCGCCTCGTGGCGGGTCGCGCGGTCCGCAAAGCGGTGCTCGACATGGGCGAGGAGCAGGCCCAGCGATCGCACGTCCTTCTCGTTGTGGATGACGACGCCTGCCAGTGGCTCGATGGGGCCGCCCCGCAGCACCTCGAGGTAGATCTGCGGGATCTCCCAGCCTTCGACGTCGCCGACGCGCGAGACGCCCAGGAGCTCCTCCTCCACGGTCCGCAGGCGGGCGTTGTCCATCCGATGCCGGAACACGCGCCGCACGAACGGCAGCAGGTCCAGGTGACCGGCGTGCGCCGGGGCGGGCCGGCCGGCGAGCCGGTAGCGGGCCTCGATCAGGGGCCAGTCGAACCCACGGCCGTTGTAGGTGACCAGCCAGGCGTCGGGCGTGACCCAGCGGGCGATCTCCGCGAGCAGTGCCGGTTCGTCCGCGTGGTCGGGGAGCAGGAGCTGGGTCTGGTGGAACGTCGACCCGTCCCAGCGCGCCAGCCCGACGAGGAACGCGAGCGTGCCGGCGGCGGTCGCGAGCCCGGTGGTCTCCGTGTCGAGGCAGACCAGCGGCGCATCAGGCGGGGGCTGGCCGGGCAGGCTCGCGAGCCGCTCGCGGTCCACCGGGATCTCCACCGGTGGAACCACCCGGCGCACGAGCAGGGCTCCCGCGTCCGCGGTCACGTCGGCGCCGAGCGCCGCCGCGAGCCTCGCCGCCAGCACGGGGCTCCGCCGCCCGGCGAACGGCGCCCGTGCCGGCTCCTGGTCCGGGCCCACGGGCGCCCCACCGCCCCGCGCGAGCGTGGCCCGCAGGTTCGCTAGCCGCCGCTCCCGGGTGACCGGCCCGGAGATCTCGGCGGTCATGCGACCGCGGCCCGCTGCGACGCCGGGACACCCAGCCTCGCGCCCGCCTCGGACCCGAGTGAGGCGAGCAGTCGCAGCGCCAGCGCCTTGCCGTCCACTTCGGGCTCAAGGCGCGGTCCCGTGCAGGCCGGGCATCCGGCATCGCAGGGACAGGCGCGGATCAACTCGGCGGCACCCACCACGAGCTCGTCGTGGCGGGCGAACAGGCGCTCTGAGAGGCCCACGCCGCCCGGCATCGCCTCGTAGAGGTAGATCGTGGGCGCCTCGTGGTGCGGCGAGCGGACCTGCGACACGAGCCCGAGGTCGCGCGGGTCCACCATCAGGAGCACCGCGGCGACGGCCTGGATCGCCCGTCCCGCGCCGATGAGCGCCACGTCCAGCTCATCCCGACGCCAGCCGGCCGCCGCCCCCTCGGCAGTCAGCCAGTACGCCGTCGTCTGCAGCTCGATCTCCGGCAGGTCGATGGGTCCCCAGCCGACGTTCTCGTCGGTGACGAACTTGAGCTTCTTGTAGAGGGTCACGAGGCTCGCGACCATCACCTCGCCATGGACGCGCGTGCCACCCGTGGCCCGCGCGCTGGCGAACACGTCGAGCGGCTTGAGGGTCACGGCCCGATTGGCATACGTGTAGTGGTCCGCGTCGATCCGGTGGACGTACGCCTTGCGCTCGCCCCACTCGAGGCGGTCCACGTGGTACTGCGTGGACTCGTGCATGTAGATCGCGTGCTGGTGGACGAGGACCTGGGCGGAGAAGAGGTCCACCTCGCCCAGGACCCGCGGCCGGTCCGGCGTCGTGTCGATGATGACCACGTTCTCGGGAGCGGCGGCCCGCAGCGAGACCTCCGAGGCGGGGAAGTTCTCCGAGCTCCAGTACCAGCGCCCGTCGTCCGCCTGCCGGACGTGCCCGCCCTCGGCCAGGAACGCCAGCAGGTCGTCCGCGGGTCCCGGTCCGAACCACTCGCCGGGCTCGAACGGGAGCTCGAACGTCGCGGCCCTGATGTGGGCGAGCAGGACATGGAGGTTGTCCGGGTCCAGCCGCGCCTCTTCCGGCCGTCCGCCGAGGACAAACTCCGGGTGGTGGATCACGTACTGGTCCACGGGTGCAGGCGACGCCACCAGCACGGCCACGCTCACGTCGCCGCGACGACCCGCACGCCCCATCTGCTGCCAGGTCCCGGCGATGGATCCCGGGTAGCCGGCGAGCACGGCCACGTCCAGGCGGCCGATATCGACCCCGAGCTCCAGGGCGTTCGTGCTGACGACCCCCAGCACCTCGCCGTCCCGCAGGCCACGCTCGATGGACCGGCGCTCCGTGGGCAGGTACCCGCCCCGGTAGCCGCGGATGCGATTGCGGGGTCCCAGGTCCTGGCGCAGTGTCTCGCGCAGGTTAGAGAGCATGATCTCCACCGCCACCCGCGACTTCCCGAAGACCACCGTCTGGCGCCCGGCGCGCAGGAACGGCAGGGCCCAGCGCTGGGCGAGCGTCAGGGCGGAGCCCCGTGCCCCGGTCGCGGCATCCATCACCGGCGGGTCTACGAGCAGCAGGTGCTTCTCGCCAGCCGGCGCCCCGTTGCGGTCGATCAACTGGACCGGCCGCCCCGTGAGCGTCTGGGCAAGCTCCGCCGGGTTCCCGATCGTGGCCGAGCAGCACACGATCACGGGGTGGGAGCCGTAGTGGGCGCACAGGCGCAGGAGCCGGCGGAGAACGTTGGCGACATGCGAGCCGAACACGCCACGGTACGTGTGCAGCTCGTCGATGACGATCACGCGCAACTGCTCGAACAGCTGGAACCACTTGGTGTGGTGGGGGAGGATGGCAGAGTGCAGCATGTCCGGGTTCGTGACCACGACCTGTCCGGCCTTGCGGATCGCGGAGCGGATCGGCGCCGGGGTGTCCCCGTCGTAGCAGGCCGACGCGATCTCGAGGCCGGCGTCCTGCACCAGCTCGCCGAACTCCGCCACCTGGTCCTGGCCGAGCGCCTTGGTGGGAAACAGGAACAGCGCACGGGCCGAGGGGTCCTCGGCGAGCGCCTGGAGGACGGGCACGGTGTAGCACAGCGACTTGCCGGAAGCGGTGGGCGTCACCACCACGACGTCCCGCCCGGCGTGGACCGCCTCGATGGCGTCCGCCTGGTGGGTGTACGGGCGCTCGATGCCGCGCTTCGCCAGGCCGGTCCGGATCCGTGGGTCCAGCCAGTCCGGCCAGTCCCCGTGCACGGCCGGGCGAGCGCCACGAACCTCGTGGTGGACGATGCCCCGGGCGAGCGAGGGCTCATCGAGCAACTGCTCCAGGACGGCCCTGGTGCTGGCGGGGGCATAGGTTCGCATGCCGTCTCCGGTCGGATATCGAACAGATGATCTACTTGGACGGAAGTCTACGCCAGCGTGGGCAGCCCGTGTGCCATCTTGGCTGTCACAGCTCGAGCACGGATCGGCCGTCCGGGTCCCGGGCCCGCACGGGCGATCCGGGTTGACAGGGGAATCCGGCGAAGCTACCCTCGGCTCAATGCGCCGCCCAGTCCGTCGCCCAGATCCCGCGACACCCGAGTCCGCCACCTCCGAGGTGCTCGCCCCGGAGCCAGGCGCCGTTGCCCCGACATCCGTCGCAGCGGGGGCCATGGGGAGTCTTGCGGACCTGCCGGTGGCCGGCCTGACGCGGCGCCGCATCGCCCTCCTGATCGGGGCCCTCGTGGCGGCCTGGGTGATCGTCCTGTTCGCCCGCCAGGTTGGTGAAGCCAGCGAGGCGACGGCCCGTGCGGACGTGATGCGGGTCACCAACGTCCAGCTCGAGTCCGACGTCGCCGCGCTCGAGGCGGAGCTGGTGCTCATCCAGAAGCATGTCTACATCGCGCAGGCGGCGCGCGAGTACCGCCTCGGCAAGGCCAGGGAGGTCCCGTTCGCGCTGGCGGACAACGCCCCCGCGCTTCCCGACGACGCGCCCGGATCCGTACTGGTGCGCCTCGGCACGCGTGCGGCCGAGCCCACGCCGCTCGAGTCCTGGGCACGCCTGCTGTTCGGCGACGCGCAGGCGGGCACCCGCGACTGACCCTGGCCCCGGCGACTGACCCGGGCCCTGGGAACGCCCCCGTCGGGCCGCCCTTGGATCGTGTCCGGCCGTCCCTCGAATGGTGCCCGGCGGCCCGGGGTCCATATCAGCGCAGCATCGCCATCGCGACCGCACCGGCCCGGGCGCACGTCTCAGGCGAGACGATCACGCCGTTCGCGTCCGCCGGGAGGGCGCCGCCCTCCACCGCGGCCGGGTCGAGCAGGCTGACATACGCCAGGTTCCCGCCGGCCCGGACCAGGATGCCGAACGAGCCCGCCTCGCTCATACCCGTACAGAACGCCTCGTCACCGACGCCGCCCGTGTCGCCCGCGAAGTAGCCGCCCGCCTCGGCCTCCTGCCGCGCGCGCTGGAAGTCACCGGACGCGTCACCGCCGTCCTGGCGCGCCAGGCGCCCGGTCCCGGATGTGGCGGAGGTGCCGACGATCCAGCAGTCCGGGGCATCCGGGAGGACGCGTTGGTCCAGGATCAGGCCCACGGTGCTGTCCACCAGGCCGCCCAGGGGCAGCGCCTCGGCCGGGCTGCCGAGGGCCGTGCCCAGCTCCTCGTTCGTGACGAGCTCGCAGGCCTTCATGGATCCGTCGGGGTTGACCCCAAGATCCTCCGCAAACCGCATGCCGAGGACCGCGATCCCGATGATCCCGATGATCCCCAGGACGACGAAGACCCCTCCGACGATCAGGCAGGCCTTCAGGCAGCCGTTGCCGGACTGGGCCGGCTGGGGGTTCCAGGCACCGGGAGGTGGCCCACCCGGTACGCCCGGGGCGGGACCCCAGCCGCCGGGCTGGGGCGGGGGAGCACCCCACTGGCCGGAGGGCGGGCTGGCAGGCGATACGGAGGGCTGGCCGGAAGCCTGGCCGGAAGCCTGGCCTGGCGCCGGTGGGGCTCCCCAGCCGCCTCCGGCGGCGGGCGGCGTCAAGGGGACGTCCCACTGCGGGGCCTGGATGGTCCCGGGAGCGGACGGGGGAACGGAGCCCCAGCCGGCAGGCGCCTGCTGCACGGGTGCGGGCGGCGGGACGAGCTCGGCGGGCCACTCGCGGGCCGCGGTTGGCTCTTCATCCCCGGGCTCAGGGGGCCGTCCGGTGCCGGGCAGTTCGCCCCCCGGTGCATCGCTGGACATCGCGCCCTCCCGTCTGGACATGCGTGGCGTTCGCCATTCTCGGGGGTCGGACGTGTTCCCGTCACGCCCGTGCGACCCGGTCCGGCGCCACGCGCCTGCCCGTCGCCCGGCGACGGAGATCTGGTCTACAATCCTCGGCCGTGGCAGGGTAGCTCAGTGGCAGAGCAAGCGGCTCATAATCGCTAGGTCGCTGGTTCGAAATCCAGCCCCTGCTACCACCCTTCGCGATCCAGGCGCCCGGGCTCCCTGCCCGGGCGTTCGTGCGCGTCCCCCGAAACGTGGCGAAACCTCAACCGTCCGTGAACGGCAGTGCGTCCATCCATGGGCGATGCTGGAGCGAACCAAGGTCACGGTCGGGCTGACGGTGCCGAAACGGGCGCCTCGAGAACCCGACGCTATACTCCTCGCACCCCCCCGGCGTCCCCGCCGGCCTGTCGGACTCGGAGGCGCTCCGTTTGAACGCAAAATTCCTGCGCAACGGGATCGTGATGCTCGTCCTCGTGGCGGGCACGGTTGCGCTGCTCTACACATGGGTCCAGTCCTCGACGCCCGTCACGTCGGTGGGCTATTCGCAGTTCTATGACGACGTCAAGGCCGGCACCGTCACCAAGGTCGTCCAGGACGGCGAGACCCTCGAGGTGACCAAGGGCAGCGAGACATACACCGTCGTCGTCCCGAACAACATCACCGGTGATGTCTACTCGGACATGCAGAAGGCGGCGGCCGCGGGCAACCAGTCCACGGTACCGCCGTACGAGAAGCAGTCCACGGCAGACACGTCGTGGATCGGCCTGCTGCTCAGCGGCCTCCTGCCCTTGCTCGTGATCGGCGGCTTCATCTTCTTCATGATGCGCCAGGCCCAGGGCACCAACAACCAGGCCATGTCCTTCGGCAAGAGCCGGGCTCGCATGTTCCTCGGCAACAAGACCGTCGTCACCTTCGCGGATGTCGCCGGGGTGGACGAGGCCAAGTTCGAGCTCCAGGAGGTGGTGGAGTTCCTCAAGTACCCGGAGAAGTTCAACTCCCTCGGCGCCCGCATCCCGCGCGGCGTGCTCCTGGTGGGCCCTCCGGGAACCGGCAAGACGCTGATGGCCCGGGCCGTCGCGGGCGAGGCCGGGGTGCCCTTCTTCAGCATCTCCGGGTCCGAGTTCGTCGAGATGTTCGTGGGCGTCGGCGCCAGCCGCGTGCGCGACCTGTTCGACCAGGCAAAGCGCAACAGCCCGTGCATCGTGTTCGTGGACGAGATCGACGCGGTCGGCCGCCAGCGCGGTGCCGGCCTCGGCGGCTCCCACGACGAGCGCGAGCAGACCCTCAACCAGATCCTGGTCGAGATGGACGGGTTCGACACGAGCACCAACGTGATCGTCGTCGCCGCCACCAACCGTCCGGACGTCCTCGACCCCGCACTCCTGCGGCCGGGTCGCTTCGACCGCCAGGTCATCCTCGACCGCCCCGACATGAAGGGCCGGACGGCCATCCTCAAGGTGCACACCAAGGGCAAGCCCCTCGACAAGACCGTGTCGGTGGAGGAGGTCGCGCGCCAGTCGCCCGGGTTCTCGGGCGCGGACCTCGCGAACCTCGTCAACGAGGCGGCGATCCTCGCGGCCCGCCGCAACAAGAAGGTCGTCGGCCAGAACGACTTCTCCGAGGCCCTGGAGCGGATCGTGGCGGGTCCCGAGCGCAAGAGCCGCGTCATCAGCGACGAGGAGAAGCGGATCATCGCCTACCACGAGGGCGGTCACGCCGTCGTGCAGCGGATCCTGCCCAAGTGCGACCCAGTCGCCAAGGTCACGGTGATCAGCCGCGGCATGGCGCTGGGCTACACGATGGCCCTGCCGACCGAGGACCGCTACCTCCAGAGCAAGACCGAGTTCGAGGACAAGATCGCGGGCCTGCTCGGCGGCAACGTCGCAGAGCGCCTCGTGTTCGGCGACACGACCACGGGCGCCAGCAACGACATCGAGAAGGCCACCGACCTCGCGCGCCGAATGGTCACCGAGTTCGGCATGAGCGACCGGCTCGGCCCGCTGTCCTTCGGGAAGCGCGACGAGATGGTCTTCCTGGGCCGCTCCATGGGCGAGCAGCGCGACTACTCCGACAAGATCGCGATGATGATCGACGAGGAGGTCCGGGCGCTGATCGACCGCGCGTACGACCGGGCCACCGAGGTGCTGACCACGCATCGCGACCGCCTCGACGCCCTCGCCGAGAAGCTGATCGCCGAGGAGTCCGTGGACCAGGTGGAGTTCGAGAAGCTGTTCGACGACCTTCCGGCCAAGCCGGACCGGCAGGTGGGCATCCCGCACCTGGTGGCGCCTGGAACGGACGGCGGCACGGCGACCGGCCCCGGTGCCCCGGTCCAGAACCCCTCGCCGCTGCCCGCCTGACGCCGGGCTCCGGGCAGGACCGGGGCGCCTGTAGCGAGAGCCAGGGGCTTGTGGGACCTGCGTCCCGGGTCCGAGCGTCCGGACGTCCCGGGCGCGGTACGATCGATCGCGTCGCACCGCCACCCCAGGAGACGCCATGACGGACCTGCCCACGGCGCCCGGCGCCGGCCCGATCGACCCCGCCGTCGAGGCGGCCCTGGCGTCGTCCGCCGATGCGCGGGCGGAGGCCCTGCTCGAGTTCGCGCGGATCCCCAGCGTGTCGGCCCTGCCCGAGCACGCGGAGGACATGGTCCGGGCCGCGGAGTGGGTCGCGGAACGCCTCCGCCGCGTGGGGGCCGTCGACGTGGCGGTCGAGCGCACCGCCCTCCATCCGATCGTCTACGGGCGCATCCACGAGGCGCCCGGAGCGCCCACGGCGCTCGTGTACTGCCATTACGACGTCCAGCCGGTCGATCCCGTGGAGCTGTGGGAGACCGCACCGTGGGAGCCGTTCCTGCGCGACGGCCGTTTCGTGGGCCGCGGCGTGGCGGACGACAAGGGCCAGCTCGTGATGCACCTCTCCGCGCTGGAGGCGCTGCGGACTGCGGGCAAGGCCCCTGCGGTCAACCTCACCTTCGTCTTCGAGGGCGAGGAGGAGTACGGGTCCGAGAGTCTCTATGCCTGGATCGAGGCGAACCGCGACCGCCTCGGGGCGGACGTGGCGGTCATCAGCGACACCTGCTACTTCGAGGGCAACGTCCCGGCGATCACGGTCGGGCTGCGCGGCATCATGTACGCCCAGATCGACGTCGAGCTCTCGCCCGTGGATCTCCACTCGGGGATGTACGGCGGGTCGGTCGACAACCCGGCCAACGCCCTGGCCCGGATCATCACGGCGCTCAAGGGCCCGGATGGCAGGGTCCGGATCCCCGGCTTCTACGACGACGTCGTCGCCCTCACCGATGCCGAGCGCGCGGCGATGGCGGCGCTGCCCTTCGACGACGAGGCCTACCGCGCCGAGATCCCGGTGCCCGCCCTCGTGGGCGAGGCCGGCTGGACAACCCTGGAGCGCAAGACCGCCCGCCCGACGCTGGACGTCAACGGGATGTGGAGCGGCTTCCAGGGCGAGGGCGCCAAGACGATCATCCCGGCCCATGCCCATGCGAAGGTTTCGACGCGCCTCGTGGCCAACCAGGACCCGGCGACGGTGTATGCCGCCCTGCGCGACTACGTGGCCGAGATCGCGCCGCCCGGTGTGACCGTCAGCACGACGTACATCCACGGCGGCGAGCCGTCGCTGACCCCCACGGACCACCCGGCCACCCAGGCGGCCGCCCGCGCCATCGAGGCCGTCCACGGGGTCGCGCCGGTCTACATCCGCGAGGGAGGATCGATCCCGGTGACAGCCGCCTTCGATCACTCCCTGGGGCTCCCGGTCGTGCTGCTCGGCTTCACGCAGCCGACCTGTAACGCCCATGCGCCCAACGAGACCTTCCTGCTCGAGAACTTCGAGCTGGGCACGCGCGTCATCGTGCGGTTCTGGGACGAGCTCGCCACGCTGCCCCGGTAGGGCGTTGGGCGGGCGTGCCCCGCCCGTACCTTCGGCTGAATCGGGTGGGCCCGGGGGGTGGCAGCGGACGCGGGCCCCGGTGCTAGGATGCACGAACGGGATCCGATCGCGGGAGGATGCACCAAGGTGACGACTGAGACGGGGGACGGAGCGGCGCCGCGGGCGTCGTGGCGGCTCGACGGCCCCAACGGAAGCATGGCACCCAGGTCGGCGATCGAGGTCCTCGTGGATCTCAACGAGAAGGTCGCCAGCGGCAAGGTCGGCGAGTACCAGCCGGTACCCCTGGGCTTCACGCCCCTCGACAAGACCATCGGCACCGGGCTCCGGGCCGGCGAGCTGCTGCTCATTGGCGGTGCGCAGGGGACCGGCAAGACCACCATGGCGCTGCAGATGGCGCGCAACGTCGCGTCCGGTGGACAGGCCAACGTCCTCTACATCTGCTTCGAGCACGACGAGCTGTACCTGCTCAACCGGCTGATCGCGGCCGAGTCCGCGCTCGCGCACCTGCCGCACAAGACGGGTGCGATCAAGATCCAGGACGTCCGCAAGGAGATCATGGGCACCTGGATGGCGGAGGGCGGCGGCGCTGCCCAGCTGGCCGCGAATCCGCGCCTCCGGCCGTCCCTGGACCGCATCGCCCGCTACGGCCAGAACCTGTTCCTGCTCCGGGGCAGCCAGACCGCCAGCACCGTCGAAGGC
This sequence comes from uncultured Chloroflexia bacterium, assembly GCA_963754485.1. Taxonomy (GTDB): domain Bacteria; phylum Chloroflexota; class Limnocylindria; order Limnocylindrales; family CSP1-4; genus CAIXZV01. The sequence goes on from CAVWFY010000017.1 coordinate 246,437, forward strand.
ATGCGCGCGCTCATCCAGCAGCACCGCGAGCTGTCGGGCGATCGCCGGCTCGTGGTGGTGGTGGATTACATGCAGAAGGTGCCGGTGATCCCGGAGCCGCCGAACGAGGCCGAGAAGGTCACGTACGTCATCAACGGCCTCAAGGACATCGCCCTGTCCGAGGACGTGCCGATGATCGCCATCGTCGCGGCTGACAAGGAGGGCCTCAAGGCCTCGCGGCTGCGCAACTACCACCTGCGCGGCTCGTCGGCGATCAACTACGAGGCCGACATCATCCTGATCCTCAACGAGAAGTACCAGATCGTCGCCAAGGTCAACATCGAGTTCAACCCGTACCAGGCGCAGCGCTTCCGGGACTGGGTGATCGTCTCGGTGGAGAAGAACCGGGGCGGCCAGGACCAGGTGGACCTCGAGTTCGAGAAGCACTTCGAGTTCTCCTGCTTCGATCCGAACGGGCGGACGGTGCAGGAGAAGCTGATCGAGGAGCGCCTCTACAACGACTGACGGCGCGTCGCGCGGCGGCGCGGCGCACTGTGCGGGAAACGCAGCCCATTCCCGACTCCCAGCAGCGGGACGGGTCACCCCCCGCCGTGAGCGGCGTGCCGGTGGCTCGCGTGGGATCGGGACGCCTCTTGCACGTTCGGCATGGGGACGCGGCACGGCAGGCACTTGCGCGCTGTTCGCCGGCACACGAGAGTCGTTCCCCGAAAGGGGGTGCGCGATGCTGCGTGCCAGTCGCATGCACGCTGGTCTCATTGCTCGTGGGTGCATGTGCCGGAGCCGAGGCACGTCGGCTCCACCGTCGGTCGCGTCGGTCCCGCCGGTCGAGTCGACGCAGCCATCGCCCGCGGCGACCACGACCACGCAACCCTCGCCGTCGATCGAGCCTTCGCCGGCGGGCGAGGTGTGGGACCTGCTGTGGGTCAGCGACTCCACCGGCAGCGGTGGTGTCCCGGAGGCGTACGCCAAGCGGATCGAGGCGGCGGAAGGCGTCACGGTGCGCGTCCGGGACGGCTGGACCGGCAACCTCCAGGCGTCGTCGGTGCTCAACACGCTCAGGGGCACGAACGGCGGCGTGCTGTCGTCGTGGGATCGGGTGACTTCAACCTGCCCGATGCCGTCCGCGAGGCCGAGGTGATCGTGATCTCTGGGGGTCCCGGAAATGGCGAAGCTGGGCGGCGCCGCGTGCCCGCAGCGGCTCGACCCCGGCACCCAGCTGCGGAGCCACGCCCAGCTGCGGCCCGGACACCTACGCGCCGTTGGAGGCGGACCTTGGCGCGATCTTCGACGAGGTGTTCAAGCTCCGCGAGGGGCGGCCGGTCGTCCTGCGGACCTACGATTGGTACCTGCCGTGGGGGCCTCACGACGCCTGGGAGGCCTGCAACATCGTCGAGCCGTGCGTGGAGTGCACCCAGCGGCAGTTCTCCGCGGCCATCCACCGTGCGGCGTCGGCGCGAGGGCGTCCCGGTCGCGGGCTACATGGCGGCGTTCAACGGGCCGAACCAGGACGAGGCGCTGCCCAGCCCCTGGATCAAGGAGTGACGGCGTCCACCCGACGGCCGAGGGCGCGGAGCACCTCGCGGATGTCGTCGCGGCGCTCGGGTTCGAACCGGTGACGCCTCCCGAGTGACCACCATGGTGTCGGTGGACCGCAGGGTGCCGGTCGTGGCGCAGCTCACCCCCGCCACGCGCTATTGTTCGCGCATGAGCAGCCCCAACGCGGACGCCTTCCCGGGCGTCGTCGAGATCGTCGTCGAGATCCCTCGCGGCAGCCGCAACAAGTACGAGTACGACGAGGAGGCCCACGTCTATCGGCTCGACCGCGTCCTCAGCTCGGCGGTGTTCTACAACTTCGACTACGGGTTCATCGAGGGCACCCGTGCCGACGACGGCGACCACACGGACGCCCTCCTGGTCATCGACGAGCCCACGTTCACGGGCTGCCACGTCTGGGCCCGCCCGATCGGCGGCCTGGAGATGCGTGACGACATGGGCTTCGACTTCAAGACGCTGTGCGTCGCCATCGGCGACCCGCACCAGCAGCACATCGAGCGCCTCGAGCAGGTTCGCCCGCACCGCCTGGTGGAGATCGAGCAGTTCTTCAACACCTACAAGGTGCTCGAAAACAAGGCCGTCGACATCGCCGGCTGGCGCGACCGCGACTTCGCGCTCGAGGTGCTGACGGCCGACCGCGAGCGGTACCGACGCGAAGTGGGTGGCTGAGCGGCCGCACCGGCTGTTCGTCGCGGTCCCGCTGCCGCCCGGACCGCTGGCCGCCTGTCGCGCGCTGGTGGACGGGGTCCGCTGCGGTCCCCTGGGTGACGTCCCCCGCTGGGTCCACCTCGAGAACCTGCACCTGACCGTCCGCTTCCTGGGCGAGACCCCGCCGGATCTCACGCCCGACGCCGCGCTTGCGGTTCGCGACGCGCTCGAGGGGTTTCCGGCATTCGACGTCGTCCTCGCCGGTGCCGGGTCGTTCCCCGAGGCTCGCAAGCCACGCGCGCTCTGGCTGGGGATCGAGCAGGGGGCGGAGGAGCTGGGCGCGCTGGCCGATGCCCTCGACCCGGCCCTGGAGCCCCTGGGCTGGCCGCGCGATGACCGCCCGTACCGCCCCCACCTGACGGTCGCCCGCCTGGACCGCTCGTCGATCTCCGCGTCGGAGGCCGTGGCGGACGAGTTGCGCACCGCGGCGGCAGACTGGCGGACGTCCTTCCGCGCGGACCGGGTCGTGTTCTACCGGAGCCACCTCGGCGGCGGCGCGCCGCGCTACGAGCCGCTCGTCGAGGTTGAGCTGCGCGCCTGAACGGCACGACCGGTTTGCCGGTGCGCCGCCCGACGCGCTAGGCTCGGGGAGCCCAGCTGCCCGTACGCCCCCGGAGGTTGCCGCGATGGCCACCGCTCCTTCCCGTCGGACCAAGTTCGTGCTCGACGAGGACCGGATCCCGCGGGCCTGGTACAACATCGCCGCCGACCTGCCGGTCCCGGTCCCGCCGCCGCTCCACCCGGGCACCGGCCAGCCCCTCGGGCCGGCGGACCTCGAGCCGCTGTTCCCGATGGCGCTGATCCTCCAGGAGGTCAGCACGGACCGCGAGATCGAGATCCCGGACCCGGTGCGGGAGGCCTACCAGCTGTACCGGCCATCGCCGCTGATCCGGGCGCACCGCCTCGAGAAGGCGCTCGACACGCCGGCCCACATCTACTTCAAGTACGAGGGCGTGAGCCCGGCCGGCTCCCACAAGCCGAACACGGCGCTGGCCGCAGGCCTTCTACAACAAGGAGGCGGGCGTCAAGCGCCTGGCGACCGAGACCGGCGCCGGGCAGTGGGGCAGCGCCCTCGCCTTCGCCGGGGCCGTGTTCGGTCTCGAGGTCAAGGTCTACATGGTCCGGGCGAGCTACGACCAGAAGCCGTACCGCCGGATGCTGATGCAGACCTACGGCGCGTCGGTGGTGCCCAGCCCCAGCCCCGACACCAACTACGGCCGCGCGGTCCTCGCCGAGACGCCGGATTCCCCGGGCTCGCTGGGCATGGCGATCAGCGAGGCCGTGGAGGACGCCGCGACGCGCGACGACACCAAGTACTCGCTGGGATCCGTGCTCAACCACGTGGCGCTGCACCAGACCGTGATCGGACTCGAGGCGCTGGAGCAGATGGCGATGGCCGGCGAGGAGCCGGACGTGATCATCGCCTGCGCCGGCGGCGGCTCAAACTTCGCGGGCCTGACGTTCCCGTTCCTCGGACGCAAGCTGCGCGGCGAGGCGAGTTACCGGGTGATCGCGGCGGAGCCCGAGGCCGCACCGTCCCTGACCCGTGGCGTCTACGCCTACGACTTCGGCGACACCGGGCGGATGGCACCGATCGTCAAGATGCACACCCTGGGCTCGGACTTCATGCCCGAGCCGATCCACGCCGGCGGGCTCCGATACCACGGCATGTCGCCGCTGGTGTCCCTGCTCAAGGACCAGGGCGTGATCGAGGCCGTGAGCGTCCACCAGCGCGCGTGCTTCGAGGCCGGTGTCCAGTTCGCCCGCGCCGAGGGGATCCTGCCGGCCCCCGAGAGCACCCACGCGATCAAGGTCGCCGTGGACGAGGCCCTCGCGGCGAAGGAGGCCGGGGAGGCGCGGGTCATCCTGTTCAACCTGTCCGGCCACGGCCACTTCGACCTGTCCAGCTACGAGCGTTTCCTGCAGGGCGCGCTCGAGGACTACGAGTACCCGGCCGAGAAGGTCGCCCAATCGCTCGCCAACCTGCCGAAAGTCGGCTGAGCCAGCCACCGCGTCTTCCCTGTCCGTGAGGATCCGCTCGTGCCGACGCTCGCCTGCCGTGCCTGCGGTCGCCAGGTCTACACCGCGTCGTCGATCGCGTCGCTGTTCGCCGAGGAACGACGATGCCCGCGCTGCGGGGCCGTTATGGATCCCGAACGCCGGGCGTTCGATCGCCGACAGGTGGTCCGGCGCCGGAACCCGCACGACGACCCCGGGCCGCCGCCCGGAATGGGGGAGCGGCGGCTTGCCGAGCGACGGGCGGCACAGCGGCGTGAGCACGAGGCGGGCGGCTGATCCCGCCCCCGATCGGCGCCACAGCTACCCGGCGCGGGGTGGCTCGACCAGACTCCGTCCCCGATAATCGGACGATGCGCATCGCGATCCTTGGACTGGGGCTGATCGGAGGGTCGGTGGCGCGCGCCGTGCGGGTGGCGCCGGCCTACGCCGCGGCGGAGCTGGTTGCCTGGACGCCGTCGGGTGCGGGGCCTCGCGGCGCGCTGGCGGCCGGCGTGATCGACACGGTGGCCGGCGACCCGCTCGAAGCCGTGCGTGGAGCCGGGATCGTGATCCTGGCGGCGCCGCCGCTCGCGTGCGCGTCGCTGGTCCGACGACTCGGCGCGGAACCCGGTACCGCGGTGGCCCCCGGGGCGACCGTGACCGACGTGGCGTCCACGAAGGCCGCCCTCACCGCGGTCGCGGCCGGGGCCGGCATCCCGTTCGTCGGCGGCCACCCGATGGCGGGTCGCGAGACCAGCGGGTTCGACGCGGCCGACGCCGGCCTGTTCCGGGACCGCCCGTGGGTGATTACCCAGGCGGTGGGCGGCGGAGATCCCGAGGTCGTGAGGTCGCTCGCGCTCGCCTGCGGGGCGATTCCCATCGACATGGATGCGGCACGGCACGACCGACTGGTGGCCTCGATCAGCCACCTCCCGCTGCTGGCGTCCGTGGCGCTCGTCGAGGCCGTCACCGGGACCTCGGCAGGTCCGGAGGAGGACTGGCCCGCGGCGGCCGCCCTCGCCGCAACGGGGTGGCGCGACGCCAGCCGCCTCGCCCGGGGCGACGCCACGATGGGCGCGGAGATCGCGGCCTCGAACGCCGAGGCCATTGCGCAGGTCATGCGCCGGCTCCGGGATCGGATCGACGAGTGGCTCGACCTGCTCGAGGCACCCGACGGCCCGGATGCGGATGTCATGCGGGAGCGGCTCGCGGCCGCCATGGCGCGCCTGGATCGCCCGGCCTGATGGGCAGCCGCGAGGAGCAGGTCCTGGTGGTTCCCCGGGCGGCGCTCGTGCCGGGAGAGGGGTGGCTGGGCATCCGCCGCGACGGCCTGGACCACGCGCTGGACATCGTCGCGCGCGAGGGGTTCTTCATGCGCCGGGGGGATGCCGAGGAGGATCCCACGCACAAGCAGGTAATCCCGTACCTCGTGCTGCGCGATGGGGAGCGCTGGTTCCTGATGCGCAGGACGCGTGCCGGCGGGGACGCGCGCCTCCATGACCGCTGGTCGATCGGGGTCGGCGGCCACCTCAACCCGGGAGACGTCGACGTGCACGGCGGACTTCGGCGCGAGTGGGGCGAGGAGCTCGTGGCGGACTTCGAGCCCGCCTTCACGCCCGTCGGCCTGCTCAACGACGACACCACGGCGGTCGGCTCGGTCCACGTCGGCCTCGTCTACGTGGCGGATGCTGGGTGGCCGTCCCGTCACCATCCGCGAGACGGACAAGCTCGAAGGCGCCTTCGTCGCCACCGCGGAGGTCTCGGCGGTCCGCGACGACCTGGAGACCTGGAGCCGCCTGGTCTTCGACGCGCTGACCGGGTAACCCCCGGGTCGGGCGGACCGGCATGGGACCCCAGCCGGACGCGGTGCGATACTGGTGACGGTCCCATGAACCGTCCGTCGCCGCTTCTCCGTCTCCGGCTCGCCCGCACCGTCACGCTGGTGGGCGTCCTGCTGGTGCTTGCCGCAGGCATCGCCCAGGCCTCGTCCGGTGCCCCCGTCGTGCAACTCACCGCGACGGGAGTCGTGGACGGAGCGATGGCCCGCTATCTCCGCGAGGGCATCGCCACCGCCGCGGCCGACGGCGCCGCCGCGGTGGTCGTCCGGCTCGATACCCCCGGTGGCAGCATCACGGCGATGAACGAGATCAAGCAGGCGTTCCTCGAGGCGCCGCTGCCGGTCATCGTGTGGGTGGCTCCCTCGGGGGCCCGGGCCGCGAGCGCCGGCACGTTCATCACGCTCGCCGCGCACCTGGCGTACATGGCGCCGGCCACGAACATCGGCGCCGCCGCCCCCGTCAGCAGCAGCGGCGGCGACATCCCAGGCACGATGGGTGTGAAGGTCCGCGAGGACGCGATCGCGTCGATCCGGGCGCTGGCGGAGGCGCAGGGCCGGCCGGTCGACTGGGCGGTCTCGACCGTGGAGGACGCTCGCTCCTACTCGGCGAGGGAGGCGCTGGAGGCGGGCGCGGTGGACGGGATCGCCGCGACCATCGAGGAGGTCCTCGCGGACGCCGATGGACGCCAGGTGGAGGTCTTCGGCACGGGGCTGGTGACGCTCGACGTGGACGGCGCTGCTGTCACCGATGTGCCCATGAGCCCGGTGCTGTCGTTCCTGCATCTCCTGTCCGACCCGAACATCGCGTTCATCCTGCTCGTGGCCGGCGCGCTGCTCCTGGCCACCGAGCTGGTCAGCACGAACCTGGTCACCGGGGTCCTGGGCGCGCTGGCCCTCGTGCTCGCCTTCATCGGCTTCGGAAGCCTCCCGCTCAACGTCGTGGGGGTGCTGCTGGTGGCCTTCGGGTTCGTCCTGTTCGTCCTGGAGTCGCAGATCGTCAGCCACGGCCTCCTGACCGTGGCGGGCCTGGCGTCCGTCCTGCTCGGCGCCTCGGTGCTCTACACCGGCCCGGCGTCGCCCAGCGACCCGGTGGTCCAGGTCGCGCCGGTCGTCCTGGTCGTGACAGCCTGTACGCTGGGTCTCCTCATGGGACTGATCACCATCGTCGCCCTACGGACACGGCGGATGAAGGGCCCTGCCGACCAGATGGGTGACCGGGTGCCCCTGGGCACGCTGGGCGTGGTCCAGGCACCGCTGGACCCGACCGGCACGGTGTACCTGGCCGGGGAGACCTGGACGGCCCGGACGCCTGGCGGGAGCGACCTGCCGCGCGAGACCCCCGTACGCCTCGTCGGCTTCGACGAGCTGACCGCGCTGGTGGAGCCCACGGGCCAGCCGGCGGTCCATCCGGACACCCGCACTTCGCCCGATCCCATCACGGCGGTCCTGGCCGCCGACAAGCCCTGAGCACTGGAGGACCACATGGAACTCGTCGTCGCCCTCGTCACCCTGGGCTTCCTCCTCGTCGTGGCGCTGGTCATCCTGTACCTGTCGGTGCGGGTCGTGCAGCAGTACGAGCGGATGGTCGTGTTCCGCCTCGGCCGGACGAACGAGGAGATGGTCCGCGATCCGGGCCTCCGCTTCCTGGTCCCGATCGTTGACCGGCCGGTCAAGGTGGACCTCCGCGAGACGCTGACCGAGGTTCCCAGCCAGACCACCATCACCAAGGACAATGCGCCCATCAACGTCGACTTCCTCGTCTACTGGCGCATCGCCGACCCCCTGAAGAGCGTCCTGTCGCCGCAGCGCCTCGACGACATGCTCCTCGGCGTGGCGTCCACCACCCTGCGCGCGGTCATCGGCGACATCAGCCTCGACGAGGTCCTGTCCAAGCGCGAGCAGATCAACGAGGTGCTGCGGGTCAAGCTCGACGAGATCACCGAGCGCTGGGGCGGCAAGGTGACCACCGTGGAGATCCGCGAGATCACGCCGCCGCGCGACGTCCAGGACGCCATGAACCGCCAGCTCTCCGCGGAGCGGACGCGGCGCGCCGTGATCACCGAGTCCGAGGGCACCCGCCAGGCGGCCATCAACGTTGCCGAGGGTCAGAAGCAGTCCGAGATCCTCAAGGCCGAGGGCGAGCGCCAGGCGGCGATCCTGCGCGCCGAGGGGTTCAGCCAGGCGCTGGAGCGCATCTTCGCGGCCGCCCACCAGATCGACGAGAAGACGATGGCGCTCCAGTATCTCGAGGCGCTCAAGCAGCTGGGAGCCAGCCCGTCCACGAAGTTCGTGATCCCGACCGAGTTCACCCGCCTGGCCGAGCAGATCGGCGGCTACGTGGACCGGGGCATGAACGTGCAGCCGCCCGCCGGGGGCCCTGGCGCCGCGTGATGCGGCGCGTCCTGGTTGTCGCGGCGGCTCCGGTCGTCGCGTTCCTCGCCGTCGGCCCCGTGGGGGATCGCCTTGCCCGGCGGCTCATGGACGCCCCCCGGCGCCTGCCGGAGGAATCGGGCATGGGCCCGGCCCTCGACAGGCTCGGCGGTGAGGTGGTCCGGATCCGGTCGCGCGACGGTGTGCGCCTGACCGGGCGCTGGCTGGCCGCGGAGCCCGTGGAGGCGTGGGCCACCGACCCCCGCGAGGCGATCCTGCTGCTGCACGGCTGGAGCGGCTCTGTGACGCCCGACCTGCTCGACGTGGGGCCGTTCCTGCGCCGGACCGCAGCTGTGCTGGGCCTGGACTTCCGGGGCCATGGCGGGTCCGACGACGCGCCCACCAGCTTCGGGCTCAACGAGGTCGAGGACGTGGCCGGTGCGCTCGCCTGGCTGGGCGAGCGGGGGATCCGGCGCGTCGCCCTCGTCGGGTCCTCCATGGGCGGCATCACGGCGATCGCCGCGGTGGCGGTCCTGGGAGACGGACGCCTGGGCTCCGCCGATGCCGACCCCGCGGCACCCGCCGCGACCGTGGATGCCCCGCGTCCGCGGATCGTGGCCGTGGTCGCCGACTCGGTGACACCGGAGCTCGCGCTCGTGGTCGCGAACCGGCTGCGGGTACCGTTCGGGCGCCGGATCGCGAATCACGCCTTCACGCGGATGGCCCGCCGACTCGGTGGCGACCCGCGGGACACCGAGCCCATCGCCGTCATCGGGCTCCTGGAAGACCTGCCGCTCCTCCTGGTCCATGGCACCGAGGACCGGACGGTTCGCATGAAGGACGCGGGCCGTCTCGTCGCCGCGGCCCCGGCGGGGAGCCGCCACCTCGTCATCGAGGGGGCCGGCCACGCGGAGGGGCATGCGGTGGACCCCGCAGCCTATGAGGCGGCCGTCAACGTGCTCGTCCGCGACGCGTTCGGCGCCACCCGACCGTAGCGGACATGGGGCGCCACGCCCGTATACTGCTGGCACACTCCGCGGGGAACCCGGCCCATCACCCGGGAGGAGACGGGGAAACCGTGACGGGAGAACGTGTGGCAGGCAAGGTCCTCGTCGTCGACGACGACGCGAGCGTTCAGCGGCTCCTCCAGTTCACGCTCGAGCAGGAGGGGTACGAGGTCGTCGTGGCGACCGATGGCGCCGACGGACTTCGCCGCTGGCAGCAGGAGTCCCCTTCGCTGGTGTTGCTTGACGTCACCGTCCGCCAGCTGGACGGATACGAGGTCGCCACCCGGATCCGTGCGGAGGAGTCGGGGTCGCGCCACACCCCGATCATCATGCTCACGACGGACAAGGACGTCCAGGGCAAGGTCCGTGCACTCCGCGCAGGTGCGGACGACTACCTGATCAAGCCGTTCCACCCGGCCGAGCTCATGGCCCGCATGAAGAGCCTCATCGCGCGCTTCCAGCCCAGCGAATCGCTGGTCGGGCGGCCGCCGATGGGCCGGATCCACGCCTACTACGGAGCCAAGGGCGGTGTCGGCACCACCACCATCGCGATCAATGCCGCGATCGCGCTCCACGACCTCGGCCGCAGCGTCTGTCTCGTGGACGGCAACCTCCAGTTCGGCGACCACCGGGTCTTCCTGGACCTCGGGCTGGACCGCAAGAGCATCGTGGACCTCGTCAGCACCCCGTCCATGGACGCGGATCTCGTCAAGAGCATCGTCATCAAGCACGACTCGGGCGTGGACCTGCTGCTTGCCCCGCCGTCGCCGGAGGCCGCGGACCTGGTCACGGCCACGCATCTCCACCAGATCCTGGAGCTGCTGTCGGGCCTGTACGACTACGTGATCGTTGACATCGACAAGCGGCTCGAGGACCGGAACCTGATGGTGCTCGACGTCGCCGACACCATCTTCGCGGTGATGACCGCCGATCTGTCGTGCCTCAAGAACGTCCGCCTGCTGCTCGAGACGATCGGGCACCTCGGCTACGAGCAGAGCAAGCTGAAGCTGGTCCTCAACCGCTCCAACGCCTACACGGGCATCAGCATCAAGAGCGCAGAGGGGGCGCTGCGCCGTCCGATCGAGCTGCAGGTCGTGAACGAGTACCGGGGCGCCATCTCCGCGCTCAACACGGGGTCGCCGTTCATGGTCTCGAAGAGCGACTCGGTGCTGGGGCGATCCGTTGCCGACTTCGCCAAGGCGGTGGACAAGGGCGGCCAGGCGACCGGGCTGCTGGCACCCACGACCGCCCGCTAGACCCGGTGCGGTCCGGGGTCCATGCGACCCCTGGCGGCGCCTCGCACCGGGCAGCGATCCGCATAAGCGCGCGGTGAGTGACGCGGCCTACCGTGCCGCTCGTGCTTGCAACGCTGCTCTCCGCGACCCTCAGCGGCATCACCGGCCGTCTCGTCCGGGTGGAGGTCGACGTGGCCCCGGGACTGCCGGGGTTCACGATCGTCGGCCTGCCGGATGCCGCGTTGTCCGAGGCGCGGGAGCGCGTGCGCGGAGCGCTGCGCAACGCCGGGTACCACCACCCGCCCCGGAGGATCACCGTCAACCTCGCTCCCGCGGAGGTACGCAAGGCCGGGGCGTCGCTGGACCTCGCGATCGCCCTCGGGATCCTGCTGGGCTCGGAGCAGCTTCGGGCCGCGCCGGGGCGCGTGGCGCTGATCGGAGAGCTCGGGCTGGGCGGCGAGGTCCGCGCGGTTCCCGGCGTGCTGCCGATGGGCCTCGCGCTCGTCGCCGCGGGTGTCCGCCGGGTCCTCGTCCCGGCGTCCGCGGTCCAGGAGGCGGCGCTTGTCCCCGGGCTCGACGTCGTGGGCGTCGCAACGGTCACGGAGGCAGCCGAGGCCGTGCGGGCGCCGCGCACCCGACGTCGCGCGCCGCAGCCCCTGGCGCGGTCGGATGGACTGGCCGGGAGCGGCGTGCCGTCCGACGCGATGCCCGGTCCGCGGGTGCAGCCTGTGAGCCTCCCCATCGTCGACCTTGAAGAGGTGCGGGGCCAGGCCGTCGCGCGGCGCGCACTCGAGATCGCCCTCGCGGGCGGGCATGCGATGCTGCTGATCGGGCCACCAGGAGCCGGCAAGACCCTGCTGGCGCGGACGATCCCGGGACTGCTGCCGGATCTCGACGACGATGCCGCGTTGGCCGCCACGGTCGTTGCGTCCGTTGCGGGTGGCGAGCCCGTGCGGTCGCTGGTGCGTCGCCCGCCGGTGCGTGCGCCACACCACACCGTGTCCTACGCCGGCATGGTTGGTGGCGGCCCGCGCCTGTCACCCGGCGAGGTGACCCTCGCGGACCAGGGTGTGCTCGTGTGCGACGAGCTGCCCGAGTTCGGGCGAGACGTGCTCGAAGCACTTCGCCAGCCCCTCGAGGACGGGAGCGTGTCCGTGGTGCGGGTCGGCCGCGCCGCTGTCTTCCCGGCGCGCTTCACGCTGGTGGCAGCCATGAACCCGTGCCCCTGCGGGATGGACGGGATGGGGGACCGGTCCTGCACCTGCCCGCCCGGCGTCCCAACGCGCTACCGGCGCCGGATCTCGGGTCCGCTGCGAGACCGGATCGACCTCTGGGTGGCGGTCGGCCGGGTGCCGCCATCGCTGCTGGTCACCGGACCCGTGCCGGAGTCATCGGCGGTCGTCGCAACGCGGATCGCGGCGGCCCGCGAACGCCAGCGGATGCGCCCGGGCGCGCTGTCCAACGGACGGCTGCGAGGGCGCCTGCTGCGAACCGCGTGCCGCCTGGGTGCGGATGAGGCAGCACGGGCGGTCGTCCTTGCCGAGCGCGAGGGCCTGTCCGGGCGCGGGACAGAGCGCCTGCTGCGGGTCGCACGGACCATCGCGGACCTCGGCTCCGCGGACCGCGTGCTGGTGGCCCACCTGGACGAGGCCGCCCGCTTCCGGGCCCCGGCCGAGACTCCGTCACTCGCGGAGGCCGGCTGATGCTCGGCATCGGGCGGCGGGGTCCGCTCGGGCGCATGGACGCCGAGGCGGTGGGGGGCGCGACCGGCGTCCGGGGTGTCGTGGATGGCGCGCTGGAGGCGGCTCCTGGGGCTGGCGGGATGGCCGGCGGCCCGGTCGGCGGGATGGCCGGCGGCCCGGCCGGCTCCGAGCGGGATGCATGGGTGGTCCTGGCCGGAGTCGAGGGCGTGGGTCCCGTGTCCTTTGCGCGCCTCGTCGGCGCATTCGGCAGCGCGCAGGCCGTGCTGCACGCGGCAGTCCACCGGGATTCGCTGCAGCAGCTGGTCGCCGTCACGGCCGGCCCCGATGGCGGGTCGCCCACGCTGACCACACAGGCGGCGAGGGCCCTGCGCGTGGCGGCTGCAGCGCCCGAACGGCACCTCGAGCCCGTGCGCCGCTCGGGAGTCACGGTTCTCACGCTCGCGGACGAGGCCTACCCGTCGCGGCTGCGCATCATCGACCTGCCACCGCCAGTCCTGTTCCTGCATGGTGACCCGGCGGCCCTTGACCGGCCGCGCTCGATCGCCGTCGTCGGGACGCGAAGGCCGACGGAGGCGGGGCGGGCCACGGCGGGCCGCATCGCAGACGGGGTGGCGGCCCTTGGCGCGACGGTCGTGTCGGGACTGGCGCTCGGGATCGATGGTGCGGCGCACGCGGCAGCCGTCCGGTCGGGGACGCCCACCGTGGCGGTCATCGGTGGGGGACACGAGCGCCTGTATCCCTCGGCACACCGTTCCCTGGCGCGCTCGATCGCCGCCCACGGAGGCGTGGTCCTGAGCGAGTTCACACCGGATACACAGCCCTCCCGGGGCACCTTCCCGCGCCGCAACCGGATCATCAGCGGCCTTGCGGACGCGACCGTCGTGGTCGAGGCGGGAGCCCGCAGCGGTGCCCTGACCACGGCCGCGTGGGCGCTGGAACAGGGGAGGTCCCTGTATCTCGTCCCAGGGCGGCTCGACGACCCGGCGGTCGCCGGCTGCCTCGCCTTCCTGCGCGAAGCCGGTCCGGAGGCCCGGATCGTCGCGGGAGTCGCGGAGCTCCTCGAGGACCTCGGTCTCCTCGCTCCCGGCGGTCGCCGGCTTGCTCCCGGCGATGCGTTGCTCGGCACGCTGTCCAGCGTCGAGGAGGCGGTGGCGGTGCACCTCGCCGCCGGCCTTGCGTCCGTGGACGATCTCGTCCACGCCACAGGTGCGGCCAGCGCGACGGTACTTGGCGCCCTGACCTCGCTGGAGGTACGCGGCCTGGTCGTGGACACCTTCGGTCGCTATCGGGCGGCAGGCCCGCTGGCAGCGAGGAGCGCTCGCGACCGGCCGGAGATCCCACGGGGGTCCGGCGGGCGACGGCGCCGTGCGGCATGACGCAAGGCCGACGATGTTGCCCTCAAGGTTGCGGCGATGGTACGCTCCTCGCCAACCCAGGCTGGCCTGCCGCCGGCCCTCGTCCCCGGGTGCCGGTCTCCGCATGAGCGCGGATGCCCCCGGCGGGCCGAATGGAGGATCACGTATTGCGGAAGCTCGGGGAGACCCTGCTCGCGCTGCCCGTCCTCATCCTGGCCTATGCCGTGATCCTCGGTCGTGGTGGGATGGCTCGATTGGGCGCCGGGCTCGCGGCGGCGGTCGTGGCCGCGGCAGTCGTTCTGGCGGGTCTGCCGCCGGCGCAGAGCAACGCCGTCCCCGTCTCGAGCAAGCCGCAGCCCGTCGACGCCCGCGCCATCGATGCCGTGACGACCGGGCACGACCTGACGAAGCCGTTCACCGTCGAGTTCGACGGGTCCATGGACCCGTCCACCGTTGCCGCCGCCCTCCGCCTCCAGCCGGACACCGCCGTCACCTTCACGTGGGATGACGCGGACCGTGTGCTGACGATCTCCCCACTCAGCCAGTGGCAGGCGGACACGCTGTATGTCCTGACCGTGTCCAAGGCCGCCAGGGCGGCGAACGGGGGATCGCTCAGCGCGCCGGTGCGCTCGGCCGTGCTGACGGCGCCCGCAGGCTCCGGGAGCATCGCCGCCACCCGCTTGAGCGGCAAGCTCGCGCGCCCCGATACGGCGTTCCGGATCCGGCTGGACCGTCCGGTCGCGCTCGCGGCCGTCAAGGCCGCGATCCAGACGCAGCCCGAGGTCGCGGGTGACGTCAGCGCCGGTGACGCTGCTGGGGAGTTCATATTCACGCCCGAGACGCCCCTCGCTGTCGACACGGCCTACACGGTGTCCCTGCCGGGCCTTGTCGATGCCGATGGGGTGGCCTTCGGTAGCGTGCCCGCCCTTGCGGTCCAGACCTCGGAGGCGCCGGGGGTCGTGCGCTTCCGCCCGCGCGCCGGCGACGAGGCCATCGAGCGCACGGCAGCGATCTCCGTCCGTTTCACCGAGCGCATGGATCGTGACCAGACCGCCGAGGCCTTCCACGTGACGGTCGGATCGACCGAGCTCAAGGGCACCGTGTCCTGGGCCGAGCAGGGTCGGGTCCTCGTCTTCGTCCCGGCGGATCCGCTCCCGTACGGCGCGACGGTCCGGGCCCGCGTCGACGACGCCGCCGTCTCAAAGGCCGGAACCGCGCTCGCCAGCGCATCGACCGCCAAGTTCACGGTCGAACCCAAGCCCAAGCCCAAGCCCAAGGCAGCCGCGCCCGCGCCCCCGCCGCCCAAGAAGAGCAAGCCCAAGCCGATCCCCAAGTCGGGTGGCGGCGGCGCCGTCTCGGGCAGCTGGTCCGGCGTCGAGTCCTACTACCTGCGGCTCATGAACTGCACGCGGACCGGGGGCTGGGTCACGTCGGGCGGCAACTGCTCCTCGCCCGGCGGGCGCGACGTCGCACCGCTGGCCCTCAACTCGGGGATCAGCAGCAAGGTCGCCCGCCCGTACGCGAAGCTCCTCGCCACTCGCGGGATCTGCAACCACTTCATCGGGGGCAACCCCGGCGATCGTCTCCGCCGAGCCGGCTACGACAGCTATCGCTGGGGCGAGAACCTTGGCTGCCGCTCCGGCAATCCGAACTCGGCAGTCCTGGGTTCGCACCTGTTCTTCCAGAGCGAGCGACCCTACAACGGCGGCCACTATCGAAACATGATGGACGCCCGCTTCAGGCAGGCCGGCATCGGCATCTGGGTGTCCGGCGGGCGCGTCCGCCTGGTGGTCGACTTCTACACACCCTGACCGCGACCCGGCCATTGCATGGGACCTTCGGGCGGGTGACGAGCGGCCCGCGGATGGGCGAGGATCGTCGGGTGATCCGCAACGTCGTCATCCACGTGTCCAACGAGCAGCCGCTGCTCGCCGACCTCTACGGCGCTCCCACCCCCGGTGACGCCGGTCTCCTGTGCACCAATGTGCGCATGCTGGACGGGAAGCGGCCGATCTTCATCGACCACTCCAACTCCACCTTCTACTTCCCGTACCTCCATCTCCGGTTCCTCGAGATTCCCGCGGGCGAGTTGCAGCGCCACATGGCGGAGGGTGGGACCGCCCCGGGGTTCGCAGGCCGCGAGGCAGGTGCCGGTGACGCGGACCAGCGCCTGCCGATGCTGCTGGCCGAGGCGCCCGCCGAGGTGATTGAGGACGCTTCGGCGTCCGACGCGGACGATGAGCTGGATCTCGACGAGGACTTCCTGCAGCGCATCCGCGACATCTAGGGCTCGCTTCGAGGCGGCGGAGGGGAACAGGAAGCGGCAACCGGCGGCAACCGGCGGGCAAGAGGCCGGTGCTACACTCCCGGCCGCCATGCCCAAGAACCTCGTGATCGTGGAATCGCCCGCCAAGGCGCGGACCATCGAGCGCTATCTCGGCGCCGACTACCAGGTCCTCGCCTCGTACGGCCATGTCCGGGACCTGCCCGAGAACCCGGGCAAGGGCAAGTTCGGCGTGGACGTGGACCACGACTTCGCGCCGGACTACGTCATCACGGAGGATCGGCGCAAGCAGGTCTGCTGCGATCGAGAAGGCCTCGAAGAGCGCCACGAACGTGTGGCTCGCGACGGACCTCGACCGCGAGGGTGAGGCGATCGCCTGGCACGTCGCAGAGGCGGCGCACGTCCCCGCCGCCAAGACCCGCCGGGTCACCTTCAACGAGATCACCGAGAGTGCCATCCGCGACGCCTTCGCGAGCCCGCGCGACATCGACCACGACCTCGTCGACGCTCAACAGGCGCGCCGGATCATGGACCGCCTGGTCGGCTACACGCTGAGCCCGCTCCTGTCCAAGAAGATCCGCCGAGGCCTGTCGGCCGGACGGGTCCAGTCGGTCGCCGTCAGGATCGTGGTGGAGCGGGAGCGCGAGATCCGCGCGTTCGAGGCCCGCGAGTACTGGACCCTCGAGGCGCTCCTGGCAGCCCCGGACGGCACGGAGTTCACGGCCGAGGTCTCGCGCATCGCCGGCAAGCCGCTGGCCATCGGCGACGGCGACACGGCGAGCCGCCACGCGGCCGCCCTGCGCGGCCTCCACCCTGTCGTGGACTCGGTCGGGACCCGTGCTTCGAAGCGCAACCCGGCGCCGCCGTTCACGACCAGCACCCTGCAGCAGGAGGCGAGCCGCAAGCTGGGCTTCAGCCCCAAGCGCACGATGTCGGTCGCGCAGCGGCTTTACGAGGGCGTGGATACGCCCGACGGGCATGTCGGCCTGATCACCTACATGCGCACGGACTCGACAGCGATCGCGGGCGTGGCGATGGCCGAGGCCCAGGCGGTGATCAAGGACCGCTTCGGAGACGCATACGGGACGGGCAAGGGCAGGGTCTACAAGACGAAGGCCAAGGGCGCCCAGGAGGCCCACGAGTCCGTTCGGCCGACGGCATTCCACCGTGACCCTGAGTCGATGCGGTCCCACCTCAAGGCCGACGAGCTCAAGCTCTACCGCCTCATCTGGCAGCGCGCGCTGGCGTCGCAGATGGCCTCCAAAGAGCTCGAGACCACGACGATCGAGCTGACGGACGGCGACTACCGGCTGCGGGCGTCGGCGACGCGGACGCTGTTCGACGGCTTCGCCCGCGTCTACACCGAGGGCCAGGACGACGCCGCCGAGGAGGCGGACCGGACGCTCCCCGCGCTGCGCGAGGGCGACGCGACCCGGGTCCTGGACGTGACCCCCAGCCAGCACTTCACGGAGCCCCCGCCGCGGTTCACCGAGGCGACCCTGATCAAGGCGCTCGAGGAGCACGGCATCGGCCGTCCGTCCACGTACGCTGCCACGATCTCCACGATCCTCGACCGTGGGTACGTCCGCGTCGAGGCACGCCGGCTGCACCCCGAGGAGATCGGCGAGATCGTCACGGACTACCTGGTCGCCTACTTCGGCGACTACGTGGACATGACGTTCACGGCCCGCATGGAGGGCGACCTCGACGAGGTGGCGCGCGGTGAGCGCGCATGGGTCCCGCTCCTGCGCGCCTTCTTCGACCCGCTCAAGACTCTCGTGGACACCGAGGGCGATCGGCCCAAGCCGCCCGGGGAGCCCACCGACGAGGTCTGCTCGCTGGGCCACCCGATGGTCATCCGGCTCGGGCGCAACGGCAAGTTCCTCGCCTGCTCCACGTACCCCGACCACAAGGAGACGCGTCCGCTGCCCGGCGAGGAGACGCCCCGCATGGAGGGCGACGGCGAGACGTGTCCCCAGTGCGGCGAGGGGACGCTCACGACGAAGCGGGGCAGGTTCGGCGTCTTCGTCGGCTGCTCGCGCTATCCGGAGTGCAACTACATCAGGAAGGACGGCCCGCCGCCGCCGGATCCGCTGCCCTTCGAGGTGGTCTGCCCCAAGCATGGTGATGGAACGCTGGTGGCGCGTCGCGCGCGGCGGACCGGAAACGTCTTCTGGGGGTGCTCCCGATACCCCAAGTGCGACTTCACCACGAACGACGAGCCGACGGGCGCCGTCCACGACGCATCCGACGCCGCCCATGCGGACGGGCGTGGGTCCGTGGCGCGCAAGGGCGAGGCCGGCCTCTGCCTGAGTTGCGGTGCCACGGTCGAGCTGCCCTCCGGGACCCTGGTCGGGCTGCGGCTCGAGGGTGGGCCTGCCAACCCGGCGGCGCTGGAGCGTCCGGCACGCGGCGGCCGGCGCGGTGCTGCGAAGGCCGGGAGCGGTCCGGCGAAGTCCGGGACGGGCGCCCGGCGATCGACCCGGTCCGCTGGCGGTACCGCAGACACCGGAACCGGATCGCGACGCAAGAGCGAGTGAGCGGCGTGGGGCTGGCGTTGCGCCCTCGCCCGACGGCCGCGCCGTGACCGGATCCGACGCGCTCCTGCGGTTCCTGCGCTCGCTCGAGGCCCGCGACCTCTCCCCGGAGACGATCCGCTCCTACGAGCACACGGTGGCCGCGTATCTCGACTGGCTCGCCGCCCGCGACGCGGACTGGCGCAGCCCGGGTCGTGCCACGCTCCGCGCGTACCTCGCGGATCTGTCGGTGGGCCACGCCCGGACGTCAGTCGCCCAGCGGCTGGCCGCGCTGCGGGCCTTCCACCGCTACTGCTCCCGGTCCGGGCTGGCGCCGGGCGATCCGTGGGGCGCCGTCGCCACGCCGCGCCTGCCCCGGCGTCTGCCCAGGGTCCTCGAGGTGGAGCAGGTCGAGGCGCTCCTCGCCGTCATCGACGACGACCTGGTGGCCGCCGCTGCGGGCACGTCCCGGACCGCCCGTCACGACCCGGAGCTTGCCCGCGCGATCGCCCTGCGCGACCGTGCCCTGGTCGAGACGGCCTACGCGGCCGGCCTGCGCATCAGCGAGCTGGCGGCCGCGGACCTTGCCAGCGTCGACCTCCGGCGCGGTGAGCTGCGGGTGATGGGCAAGGGTCGCAAGGAACGCATCGGGCTGCTCGGCCGCCCGGCCCGGGAAGCGCTCACCGAGTATCTCGACGAGGCCCGCCCGGTGCTGGACGCGCGTCGGGATCCGCTCGCCCGTGACCCGGCCGAGATCTTCCTCAACCATCGCGGCGGTTCGCTCGGCGTGCGGGGTCTGCGGATGCGCCTGGACCGGCTGCGGCGCCTGGCGGGCCTCCCGGAGGGCGTCAGCCCGCACACCCTGCGCCACTCGTTCGCAACCCACCTCCTCGAGGGAGGCGCGGACCTGCGCGTGGTCCAGGAGCTGCTGGGCCACGAGAGCCTCGCCTCGACGCAGATCTACACCCACGTATCGCCGGCGCATCTTCGCGACGCGTACCGCCAGGCGCATCCGCGGGCCCGGGCCACCTGATGGACGACCCGGATGTCCTGACGGGGGTGGTGGCCGACGAGGAGCCGGCCCTCCATCCCGGGACGGCCGCCATGGCCGCCCGCGCGGGTGCGTCGTCGGCGCGGGTCCTGGCCCGCGCGGGCCTGATCGTCACCGGGATGTTCCTTGCGGCGCGGGTCCTCGGGTACGTCCGGACCATCGCCTACGCCGCCGCGTTCCCCGAGATCACGCAGCTGGCGCCGTTCTATGCCGCCTTCCGGATCCCGGACCTCCTGTTCCAGCTCGTCGCGGCGGGAGCCCTCTCCTCCGCGTTGATCCCGGTGGTCGCCGGGCTGTTCGCGAAGGAGGAGGACGCCCGCGCCTGGCGGGTCGTCTCGACGGTCGCGACCCTCATGCTGTCGGTCCTGCTCGTGCTGGCGGCACTCGTCATGTGGTTCGCGCCCGAGTTCGTGGCGGTCATCACCCCCGGGTTCAACGAGGCCCAGCGCGCAGAGACGGCGGACCTGACCCGGATCATGGTCTTCTCGCCCCTGCTCCTGGCGGCAGGCGCGATCGCCACGAGCGTGCTGAACTCCCGCGAGCGGTTCGGGGCCGCCGCGCTCGCCCCGCTCGTCTACAACCTGGCCCTGATCTTCGGCGCCATCGCGCTCGTGCCCGCGTTCGGGGTGCAGGGCCTGGCCTACGGCGTCGTCCTCGGCGCCCTCGGCCATATCGTGGTCCAGGTCCCGTCGCTGGTGCGGATCGGGGCCCGGATCCGGCCGTTCGTGGACCTCCGGGATGACCAGGCGCGCACGGCGCTGCTCCTGATGGTGCCGCGGGCGATCGGCCTGGGTGCCACGCAGATCGTGTTCCTGGTCATGACCAGCCTCGCCACGACGCTCGGGGCCGAGGCCCTGGTGGTCTTCAGCTTCGCGTTCGCCGTGCTCCAGATCCCGATCGGGGTGATCGGCGTGCCGCTCGGGATCGTCCTCCTGCCCTCGCTGTCCCGCGAGGCCGCGCTCGGTGCCGGGGAAGGGTTCACGAGGCTGGTCACCCGCGCCCTCGCCTTGCTGGGCTACGTCATGGTTGCGATCGCCGCGCTGGGCATCGTGGTCTCGGGCGATCTCGTGCGGCTCCTGTTCGGCGTGGCGAACATGGACGAGAGCGTGCTCACGGCAACCGCGGCCGCCCTGGCGATCTTCCTGCTCGGCCTGACCGCGCACTCGCTGATCACCGTGCTGGCGCGTTCCTTCTATGCCCTCAAGGACACGAAGACCCCGGTCGCCGCCGCCCTGCTCGCGGTTGCCGCGAACATCGTCGTCGCGAACCTCCTCATCGGCCCGCTAGGGCTCAACGGCCTCGCCGCGGCCATCGCGATCTCGGCGTGGCTCGAGACCATGGTGCTGGTCGTCCTGCTCCTGCGGCGCGTCCCGGGCGTTCGCCCCGGCATGGGTCACGTCTGGGTCGTGATGGCCAAGACCGTCCTCGTCTCGTTCGCGGGGGCGCTGGTCGCCTACGCCATCGATCGGGTCCTGGTCAGTGCCTGGGGCGTGGATCCCGGGTTCCTGCTGCTCCTCGTCCGCATCTCGCTGGCGGTCGCGGCGGGCGGCCTCGTCATCGTGGCGGGCTCGCTCGCGTTGCGGATCGATGAGCTGCGGTCTATCGTCGGGGTGATGACGGACCTCGTTCGACGGCGCGGGCGCGCATGACCGCGAGCGACGTCGCGCGGATGCCGGCGCACCCCGAACCGGTGCCGGCCGCCTGGGACGCGGTCGTCGAGGCCAACCCCCGCGGCTCGTACCTGCAACTGTCCGCCTGGGGCAGGGTGAAGGCCGTGAACGGCTGGACCGCGCGGCGCCTCCTGGACCCGGGGACCGGCGTCGGCGCCCAGGTGCTGCTCCGCCGCCCGGGGCCGCTGCCCTGGGCCTTCGCCTACGCACCGCGGGGGCCGGTCCTCGAGCGCTGGGACGCCGTGTCGATCGCCGGCTTCACCGGGCTGGCGAGGACCGGGCTCCGTGACGGCATCCGCGCGAGCCACCTGCGCATCGACCCCGAGATCGAGCTGGGTGCCGGGCCGGACGAAGGCGACGCGGTGACGGGCGCCCTGCGCGCCTCCGGCTGGCAGCCGGCGCCCGCGATCCAGCCCGTCAGCACCCGGGTGATCGACCTGCGCGCCGACGAGGCGGCCCTGTGGGGCGACCTGCGCAAGAAGTGGCGCCAGTACGTCAACAAGGCGCGCGCCGGCGGCGTGGCGGTGGTCGACGCGGGCCCCGAGCGTCTGGACGAGTTCTACCGGATCTACCGCGAGACGGCCGATCGCGCCGGGTTCCTCATCCGGGCCCAGTCCGCCTATCGGGATGCCTGGGACGCCTACGCACCCGACGGCCGTGCCAGGCTCCTGTTCGCGGAGCTGCCCGGCGGCGAGCCCGTCGCGACGCTGTTCCTCGTCCGGGCCGGGACGCGCGTGGTGGAGCCGTATGGCGGCATGACGCCGGCCGGCGCCGACTCCCGGGCAAACTACCTCCTCAAGTGGGAGGCCATCCGGAGCTCGCGCGACGCCGGAGCCACGACCTACGACCTGTGGGGGCTCGCCCACGCGGGCATCGACCACTTCAAGACCGGCTTCGGCGGCCGCGAGATCCGGTACGTGGGGGCATGGGACCTGGTCCTGGACGCATTCGGGCGCCGGACCTTCGCCGTGGCCCAGCGCGCCAGGGTCCGCGTGGAGCGCATGCGCCACGGCCTGCGAGGGCAGGGCGGGACCACCGCCGCGGGTTACGGGGGCGACGCCGGTGGCGACGCAGGGGGCAACGGGTGAACGTGCCCGTACGCGAATTGGGTCCCGATGAGCTTGGCGGCTGGGACGCCGCGGCCGTCGACGCGCCCGGAGGCCACGTCTTCCAGTCGCGTGCCTGGGCAGAGCACCGGGCGTCAGGGGGCTGGTCGGCGAGGTACCTCGTGGCGGGGGACGTGCGGGCTCTCGTGCTCGGGCGGCCGTGGCCGCTGGTCGGCGGCGGTTCCGCGTACGTGCCCCGCGGGCCGGTGACGCGAGGCACGCCGTGGGTCGCGGGCGACGAGGACGCGCAGCGGGCCGCCGCGGCGGTCGGCGAGGGGCTCGTGGCGATCGCTGCGCACCTCGAGCCCCACGGCGTGGATGTGCTGGCGGCCGATCCCGAGGTCACGGCCGACGACGCCGGCTACCGGCGGACCCTGGACGGTGCCGGCTTCCACGGCATCCCGGAGATCCAGCCGTCGCGCCACCGGATGGCCCTGGCCCTCCCGTCCGGTGGCGACGAGGCGGCGGTCATGGACGGCATCGCCAAGGCAACGCGCCAGCGGATCCGCCGCGCGGAACGGGACGGCGTCGTCGTGCTGCGCTGGGACGCGCCACACGCTGGGACGCAGCCACGCGCGACGCGGAGGGGTTCGTCCGGGCGACCGAGGACGGCGGCGCAGCCCTGGACCGCTTCTACGGGCTGTTGAAGGCCACTGGCGACCGGCGCGGCTTCGGGTTCGCGGGCCCCGCCGAGTTCACCGCCTGGTGGCGCCGGGGCCTTGGCGCGGGCCACCTCGTCTACCTCGAGGCGCGCGAGGGTGCCGTCGATGGGGACGTGCTGGGCGGCCTCATCCTCTATCGACACGGCTCCAGGCTGTCGACCGCCCATTCCGCCGACCGGGCCGAGCGCCGTCGCGACCACCCGGGCGCGATGCACCTGCTGCGCTGGCGCGCGATCCAGCTGGCCCTGGCCGAGGGCCGCACGGAGATGGACCTCGGCGGCGTGGACCTGGCGGGTGCCCGGCGGGTCCCGGAGCCGGGCGAGCCCACCTACGGGCTCTACGAGCACAAGCGGTCGTTCGGGGCCGAGTGGGTCGCCCTCGCCGGCGCGCAGGAACGCGTGGCACGAGCGTGGCGGTACGCGGCCGGCCGCGCGGCCGCGAAGCTGCGGCAGGCGACGGGGCAGGGGAGTCGGTCGCGGTGAGCGGCGAGCAGCCCACGCCCGTCGAGCGGCTGATCGACGCCGCGTCCCCCCGCGAGCCCAGGGCGCTGGACGGCCTCCTGGCGCGCCTGGAGGCCGCGGGGCTGATCCGCGGCGCCCGCACCGGGGACATGCCCGCCGAGCCAGGCGCGCTCGCGGACATCGCTCGTCACGGGCGTGGCGGAGGATTCGCGCGAGGTGGGGGAGGGAACCCTGTTCGTGGCCGTGCCCGGGTTCCACGTGGACGGCCACGACTACGTCGCGCGCGCGGCGGCTGCCGGAGCGGCGGCGGCCCTCGTCGAACGTCCCGTCACGGGCACAACCCTCCCGCAGGTGGTCCTGGCCGCCACGCGGCCGGCCCTGGCCAAAGCCGCGGCCTGGTGGTGCGGCGACCCATCGCACGACCTCGGCGTCATCGGGATCACCGGCACGGACGGCAAGACGACCACGTCGTTCCTGGCGCTGGCCGCGCTCGAGGCGGCCGGTGTGAGCACGGGGCTCATCGGGACCGTGGAGACCAAGGTGGGCGGGACCCGGGAGCGGCACGAGGCCCACGTGACGACGCCTGGAGCCCCCGACCTCCAGGCCACGCTGCGGGCCATGGCGGCCAACGGCAACGGCGCAGCGATCCTCGAGACCACCTCCCACGCCCTGGAGCTCGAGCGCGTCGCCGGGGTCGCCTACGACGCCGCCGTGTTCACGAACCTCACCCACGAGCACCTGGAGCTGCACGGCACCTTCGAGCGGTACCGCGCGGCCAAGCTCCGGCTGTTCGAGGCGCTCGCGTCGGGACCCGGGAACCCGGCCAAGACCGTCGCCGGGCGTCCCTGGCCCAAGCTCGCGGTGATCAACCGCGACGATGCCTCGGCCGGGTGGTTCGAGGCCGCCGCCCGCGAGGCCGGTGCGACGGTCCTGACCTACGGCACGGATCCTGCCGCCGACGTCCGGGCCACCGGAGTCGAGGAGGACGCGAGCCGTCTCCGGATCCGGTTCACATGCCCGTCCGGCGAGGGCACGCTCGAGCTGCGCCTGGCCGGCCGCTTCAACGTCCACAACGCGCTGGCAGTCGTTGCCCTGGGCGACGGGCTGGGCCTGGACCCGGCCGCGGTCCGGGCGGGTCTCGAAGCGGTCTCCGGCGTTCCCGGGCGCATGGAGCGCATCGAGGCCGGCCAGCCGTTCGGGGTCATCGTGGACTACGCGCACTCGCCGGCGTCGCTCCAGGGGGTGCTGGACCTCCTGGCCCCGATCGCGACGGCCGGCGGCGGCGGGCTGATCGCCGTCTTCGGGTCGGGCGGCGAGCGGGACACGGCCAAGCGCGCGGTCATGGGCCGGATCGCCGGGGAGCGCTGTCGGCTGGTCGTCGCCACGGACGAGGATCCGCGGGGCGAGGACCGCCACGCCATCGTGGACGAGATCGTGCGCGGCGCTGAGTCCGCGGGCTGTCGCCGGGGCGTGGACGTGCTGGGGATCGCGGATCGCCGCGAGGCGGTCGCCGTCGCCTTCGAACACGCCCGCGCGGGCGACGTGGTGCTGCTCGCGGGCAAGGGCCACGAGCCCACCATCCTCTACGCGGACCACGCGATCCCCTGGGACGAGGCCACGGTGGCCCGCGAGACGCTGGCGGCCATGGGCTGGTCGGCGGGCTGACCGGTGCGTGGCTGCCTGTTCACGCTGCTGCTCGGTGCGATCGTCATCGGCTTCGTGATCGTGGTCGGTCTGCCGGCGGCGGCGGCCGGCATCCTGACCGCTGGGCTCTCGACGGCAGGTCTCGTTGCCGACGACACGACCGTCACGGTCACCAGCGATCCGCCGACGGACTTCCTCGGCCTGCGGGCCGACAGCGTCCGCGTCACCGCCACGGATGCCACGTTCCGGGGCATGGAGATCGGCGCCCTCGATCTCGCCCTGGGTGACGTGCAGGTCCTCGAGCGCACGGCCGGGAGCGTGGACGGGCAGCTCACCGATGTCACGCTGACAGGCGCGGGTGGCCATCGGATCACCGTCGAGCGGATCGCGCTCCTGGGTGGCCCGGATGGGATCACCACGACCACCGTCATCCCCAGTGGGGAGGTCAGGTCGCTGATCGCGGACGCTGTCGAGGCCCAGACCGGCTCCCGCCCGACGTCCGTGACGCTGCGCGCGCCCGACGGGGTCTCGTTCACCCTCGGCGGCGCCAGGGTGGCCGGACGATTCGCGGCGACCGCCGACGGCGACCTCGTGGTCCGGGGCGACGAAGGCCTCACGCAGGGGCGCGAGGTCGTGCTGGTCCGCGGCGGGGACGACCTGCCCATCAAGCTGACGTCGGTCAAGGTGACGCCGTCCGGCGACCTGCGGCTGACCGGCGACCTCACGATCGGGATCCTGGGCTGACGCGCGAGCGGCGCGGGCGCACCGGGTAGACTCTCGCGCATGCCGGAACCCGTCGTCCGCGAGCCCGAGGTGCCCCAAGCGGGGCCTGGTCCCTCCGCGGGCAGGCGCGGGGCGAAGGCCGCCCCGCCCGTCGCGGAGCGCGGACCGGCCGGCCTGGCGGACGTCTCGTTCGACGCCCTCCCGTCCCGGGCCAGGCTCCTGGCCACGCTTCGGGCTTCTCACGCGCAGGCCGACCTGGGCATGGTCGAGCGGGCCTTCGACCTCGCCGTCGAGGCCCACAGCATGCAGGTCCGGGCCTCCGGCGAGCCCTACGTCACGCATCCGATCGCGTCGGCCCAGATCCTTGCCGAGCTGGGGATCGACCCGGTTGCCGTTGCCGCCGCCCTCCTCCACGACGTCCCGGAGGACACGGAGTACAGCCTCGCCGACGTGGAGGAGCAGTTCGGGCCCGAGATCGCCCACATGGTGGACGGCGTCACCAAGCTGTCCAAGTTCAGCACCCACAGCCACGAGCAGCGGCAGGCCGAGAGCATCCGGAAGATGTTCCTGGCGATGGCCGACGACATCCGCGTCGTGCTGATCAAGCTCGCCGACCGGCTCCACAACATGCGCACCCTCTCCTACCTCAAGCCCGAGAAGCAGCAGCGCATCGCCCGCCAGACGATGGAGATCTACGCGCCGCTGGCGGAGCGCCTCGGGATCTGGCAGATCAAGTGGGAGCTCGAGGACCTGGCGTTCAAGGTGCTGGAGCCGGAGGCATTCCGGGAGCTGGCCAGGCTGCTCGACACGCGGCGACGCGGTCGGGAGGGCTACATCGAGCGGGCGATCGAGGAGCTCCGCCCCCACCTCGAGACTGCCGGCATCGTCGGTGAGCTCCAGGGCCGCCCGAAGCACATCTACAGCATCTGGAAGAAGATGCAGCGCAAGGGCGCGGAGTTCGGCGAGATCTACGATGTCTACGCGATCCGCCTCCTGGTCGACGAGATCCGCGACTGCTACGCCGCCCTGGGCATCGTCCACGCCCTGTGGCGCCCGATCCCCGGCCAGTTCGACGACTACATCGCCGTCCCCAAGAACAACCTGTACCAGTCGCTGCACACGGCCGTGATCGCGCTCGATGGCAAGCCGCTCGAGATCCAGATCCGGACCCACGCGATGCACCAGGTCTCAGAGGTCGGCATCGCGGCCCACTGGCGCTACAAGGAGGGCTCCAAGGCGGAGCGCGACTACGACGCCAAGCTCGCCTGGTTGCGCCAGCTCATGGAGTGGCAGCGCGACGTCAGCGAGTCCGACGCGACGGAGTTCGTGGAGGGCATCAAGCTCGACATCTTCCAGGACCAGGTGTTCGTGTTCACGCCGCGGGGCGACGTGAAGGACCTGCCCGCCGGCGCCACGCCGCTCGACTTCGCCTACCGGATCCACACGGACATCGGCCATCGGACCATCGGCGCCAAGGTCAACAACCGCCTGGTCCCGCTCGACTACCGGCTCAAGAACGGCGACATCGTCGAGATCGTGACCACCAAGGGCGAGCACGGCCCGTCGCGCGACTGGATGAACATCGTCCGGACCTCCCACGCCCGCGAGAAGATCCGGCAGTGGTTCAAGAAGAAGGACCGCGCCGAGAACATCGTCCACGGCCGCGAAAGCCTGGAGCGGGAGCTCCGGCGCCTGGCGCGCACGAGCATCCAGGCGATCGGCCACGAGCGCATCGCCGATGTCGCCAGGCTCTACCAGCACGACACGCTCGACGACTTCTACGCCGCCATCGGCTACGGGGCGATCTCTCCCCAGCAGGTCGTGATGCGGCTGGGCGTCCTCGATGACGGTCACAGCGCCCTGCCGACGGTCGCTCCCCACCAGCCCGCCCGCACCGGTGGCGTCCGCGTCAAGGGCGTGGGGGACCTCCTGGTGCGCTTCGCCAAGTGCTGCCACCCGATCCCCGGCGACCCCATCGCGGGGTTCATCACCCGGGGCAAGGGGATCACGGTCCACCTCCGCTCCTGCCCCACGGTTCTCAACGAGCGTGAGGTCACCCGCCTGATCGACGTCGAGTGGGAGGCGGCGCCCGCGCAGACCTACCCGATCGCGGTCCGCGTCGAGGCCTACGACCGCACCGGCCTGCTCTCCGACATCACCCAGGTCATGGCCGAGAACAAGGTCAACATCCTGGCCGCGAACATGGGCGTCAACCAGGACCACACCGCGGTGGTCACGATGACGCTCCAGGTCGCATCCGTGGCCCAGCTGGCCAAGGTGATGGGCCGCGTGGAGCAGCTCAAGGACGTGCTCAGCGTCCAGCGGGAGCTGAGCTAGGCGCTACCCCCGGGCGATGCCGGTGCCCCTCCCGGCGCGCCCTGGCGCGTTGCCCCTCCCGGCGCGAACAGGGCGGCGCCACGGATCCGCCGCAGCCAGGCGAACGACAGCGAGCCGACGACGAGACACCCGATCCCGCCGACGATCAGCGAGGCCTCCACGCTGAACGCCGAGGCCATCCAGCCCATCAGCAGCCCGCCGATCGGCGTGGAACCCACGAAGACCGTCGTGTACACGCTGATCACCCGCCCGCGCAGCTCGTCCGGGACGGCCAGCTGGATCGTCGTGTTCGCGGTCGCGGCCATCCCGATGGCACCGAAGCCGACGAACAGCATCGCCACCAGCGCGAAGGCATAGACGTCGATGAAGGCCGCGGCGACCAGGGCCGCGCCGAGGATCAGCGCACCGAGGGGCACGAAGACCGGCCTCGAGCGCCCCGAGAACGCGATCAGGAGAGCGGCCGTCAGCGAGCCGATGCCGGTCGCGGTCATCAGGAAGCCGTAGCCGGTGGCGTCCGTGTCCAGGACCTCGCGCGCCAGGGCCGGGATCGTCACGCCGAAGTTCATCCCGAGGATGGCCGCCAGGCCGACGGTCACCGTCGTGAGCAGCACGAGATCCGTGCGACGGACGTACCGCAGGCCCTCCGCGAGGCTCACGCCGACCTCCCGCACCGAGCGCGGGCGGGGAATGACCGGCGGCGTCCGGAGCTCGGACTGGCGCATCGCGGCATAGGCCGCGATCACCGCCGCGAAGCTGATGCCGTTGAGCAGGAACGCGACGCTGACGTCGCCGCCGAAGAATCCGATCGTGAGACCGGCGATCGCGGGGCCGATGACCCGGGAGCCGTTGAACACGGCCGCGTTGAGCGCGATCGCATTGGCGACGTCCTCGCGACCCACCATCTCGACCGTGAAGGCCTGGCGCGTGGGCATGTCCACGGCGTTGGTGACGCCCAGGAGCAGGGCGAGCACGAGGATCTGCCAGACTTCGACCGTGTCGGTGATGGTGAGGCCGAACAGGACGAAGGCCAGCACCATCTGGATGGTCTGGGTCACCATCAGGGTGCGCCGCTTGGGCAGGGCGTCCGCGATCAGCCCACCGAACAGCCCGAGGATCAGCACCGGCAGGAAGGCGAGGGCCGCCACCAGGCCGAGGACGAACGGGTCACCCGTGAGGTCGAGGACGAGCCAGGCCTGGGCGACCTGCTGCATCCAGGTGCCGATCAGCGACACCAGCAGGCCCACGAAGAACAGCCGGTAGTTGTGGTGGCGGAAGGCCCGGCCGCCGTTGCGCACGCTGAAGCCGGCGCCGAAGCGAGGGGAGGCCCCGGCCGCGATCGCGCGTCATCGGGCGGGCCGGCCCGGGGCGGATGCCGGCACGGCCGACTCCGGTGGGTGGCCGGGCTCACGTCCGGCATCGAGGTCTGCGAGGTGCCCGGCGAGGTGCGCACGCCGGTCCTCGGCCTCTGCGGCCATGGCCTCCAGCCGGGTGATCTTGGTGCGCAGCGTGGCGACCTGGCGGTCCACGGCGGCCAGCGCCTCGGTCACGATCCTGCGCCGCTCGAGAGGGTCCGTCGTGGTGCGGAACCGGGCGCGGTTGCGCTCCCGGGCCATCTCCTCCTCGAGGAGCCGGCCGATCTCGGCCAGCGAGAAGCCGGCGTCGTCGCGCAGTCCCCGGATGAAGCGGAGTCGCTCGAGATCCTCGGCGTCATACAGGCGGTACGCACCATCCGAGCGACCTGCTGGGGCAAGCAGCCCCAGCTCCTCGTAGTAGCGGATGGCCCGAGGAGTGAGCCCGGTCTCGTCCGCGACCTCCTGGATCCGCAGGAGTCGTGGCGCGGTCCGGGTGGTCGTCTCGGTCACCCGGTGAGTGTAGTCAACCTTATCGTTCACGTAAAGGTTAGGCCGGTTTGTAGTGACGCTTGCCGGCACCGTGCGACGGCGCATACTGCCGTCGTGACGGAGGTTCGGCCGCTGACCACCGCGGACCTGGCGCCGTGGGCTGGCCTGCTCGCGGCCTGCTTCGATCGCTCGCAGGCGCAGATGGAGGCGCTCCTCGGCTGGTTCCAGGCCGGTTTCCCCCTCGTCACGATGGGGGCGTGGGACGGTGACCGACTCGTCGCCCAGTACAACTGCCGCCTGCTGGAGCTTCAGGTGCCCGGCTTCGAGCGACCGCTCCCCGCCGGGATGGGCCTGAACATGGCGGTGGACCCCGCGTACCGGGGTCGCGGCCTGCTCGACCTTGTCGCCACGCCCGTCCACGATGCCATCGCGGCCCGCGGGTGCGTCGCCGGGGTGGGGTTCTCGAGCTCCGGCGGCCTCGCCGTGACCAGGGCGAGTCGCCACTATGCCTACGACGTGCTCGGGCCGATGGTGCCGCTCGCGGTGCCCCTGGCCCGCCGGCGGTACCCGGAGCCGCTCATCATCACGAGCACGTGGCCGGCAGGCCCGATCGGGTTCGCCACGCCGGCCGACGGGTATGTGCGCTACCAGCGTAACGCCGGCGACGCTCCACCACCGGTTCGCGGCGCATCCGTTCCGGCGGTACCGGTTCGCCCTGCGCGAGCGGGATGGCGTGGTCGACGGGATGGTCGTCTTCCGTGAGACGCGGCTGCGCGGCGTCCCAGCGGCGTCGCTGCTGGCCGTCTGCGGGAGTGACCGGGA
The DNA here is from genome assembly GCA_963754485.1 of uncultured Chloroflexia bacterium. Classification (GTDB taxonomy): domain Bacteria; phylum Chloroflexota; class Limnocylindria; order Limnocylindrales; family CSP1-4; genus CAIXZV01. Next base: position 277,321 of record CAVWFY010000017.1, read on the forward strand.
GGGCCTGCTCGGCGCCTTCGCGGCTGCCCTGCGGCGCGGCGGCCGGCACGTGGTCCACGTGATCGTGACGCCGGGTTCACCGCTCCGGGAGGCCCTGGCGGCGATGGGGCCCATGCTGCGGGTCCCGGTCAGCCGGAACCCCTACCACCTGATCACGCGCGCGCTGCAGCCGGACACCCCGCAGGTCCTGTTCGACCTCGATCGATGGGACTGCACCGGTGGGGACATCCTGTGACCGGCGCCCTCGACGGCATCCGGGTCCTCGACCTCAGCCGGTTCATCGCGGGGCCGATCTGCGCCCAGATCCTGGGCGACATGGGCGCGGACGTCGTCAAGGTCGAACGGCCCGGCGGCGAGGACGCCCGCTTCCAGGGCCCGTTCGTCGACGGCGAGAGCCTGTACCCGATGGCCTACAACCGGAACAAGGCGTCGATCACCCTCGACACCCGTCACCCGGACGCCGGGCCAGTGCTCGAGGGGCTCGTTGCCTGGGCCGACGTCCTCGTCGAGAACTACCGGCCCGGGACGCTCGATGCCATGGGCTTCGGGTGGGAGCGCCTCCATGCGACCTATCCAAGGCTCGTGCTGGCGTCGCTGTCCGGCTTCGGGCAGTCGGGGCCGCTCGCGCACCGTCCGCTGTTCGATCCGATCGCCCAGGCCGCGTCCGGCCTGATGAGCCTCACCGGCGAGCCCGACGGTCCGCCGCTGCTCACGGGAACCTACATCGCCGATCACGTTGCGGGCCTGTACGCCGCGCTCGGGACGCTGACCGCCCTCATCGCCCGGGCCACGACGGGGCTGGGCCAGCGGGTGGACGTGGCGTCGCTCGACGCGCTCGTCTCGGTGCTTGGGACCCGCCCGATGGCGTTCGCGATGCTCGGCGAGCGCCCCGTTCGTCGTGGCTCACGCGATCCATACTCCGCGCCGGCCAACGTGTTCCCGGCGACCGACGGTCACGTGTACATCCACGGAGGGACCGACGCCCTGTTCCCCCGGCTCTGTGCGGCCATCGGGCGGCCGGAGCTCGTCGAAGACCCGCGGTTCACCACGATCGCCGGGCGCCTCGAGGCTGTCGATCCGCTCGAGGCCATCGTGGGCGCATGGACCGGGGCCCGGACGGAGGACGAGATCGAGACGATCCTCGCGGACGCCGGGGTGCCGTGCGCAGCCGTCGCGGACATGGAGCGGGTGGTCGCCTCGCCCCAGCTGCGGGCACGCGAGATGTTTGTCGAGGTCGACCACGAGGTCCTCGGGTCGCTGGTGCTGACGGGGATCCCCGTCAAGCTGGACGGGACGCCGGGAACGATCCGGTCGGCACCGCCCCGGGCGGGCCAGGACACCGACCGCATCCTCCGCCAGGTCCTGGGACTCGACGCCGAGGCTATTGCCGCGCTGCGTGACGCCGGCGCGACCTGACCGGCGCCCGGCCGTGCGGAGCCTCACCCCGCAGCGCCCGCCGCCCGTATGCTTGTTCCGTGACCGTCGACCACGACTCCCGCGCCCGCACCCATCTCGCCAACGAGCGCACGTTCCTCGCCTGGTTCCGGACGGGCATCACGCTCGTCGCCCTCGGCCTCGCCGCCGCCCAGTTCCTGGGATCGGACACGCCTGACGGCCCCCCGCTCGTCCATGTCCTGGCGACGCTGGTGATCGTGACCGGTGGCTTCGTGGTCGCCGTCGGGATGACCCGCTACCGGGAGGGTCGCCGCCGGATCGACGCCGAGGAGTTCAGTCCCGCCTGGCGCTCGATCACGCTGATGGCCATCGCCGCCATTGCGATCAGCGCGCTGTCTATCGCATTCGTCTGGCTCGTGCGCCCAGCCTGATCCCGCACGCCTCACCGGCGCCCGGTGGAGGGCTAGACTTCGGGACGATGCCGACCTTCCGCGCCCCCCGGGGCACCCGCGACCTCTTGCCCGATGAGCGCGCCGTCTTCGACCGCTTGCAGCGGATCGCCGCCCACCTGGCCGCCCAATACGGCTACCGGCCGATCGAGACGCCGCTGTTCGAGCAGGCAGCGGTCTTCGAGCGCGGCCTCGGCGAGGTCACCGACGTCGTCGAGAAGGAGCTGTTCCGGCTGGCCCCGCGCACGGAGGAGTCGGAGGCGTGGGCCCTGCGCCCGGAGCCCACGGCGGGGATCGTCCGCGCCTACGTCCAGCACGGGATGCAGACCTGGCCCCAGCCCGTGAAGCTGACCACGACCGGCCCGATGTTCCGCTACGACCGCCCGCAGGCCGGCCGCTACCGCCAGTTCTGGCAGTTCGACGTGGAGGCCATCGGCGACCCGGGCCCGGCGGTCGACGCGGAGATCATCGAGCTCGGCACTCGGTTCTACGCCGAGGTCGGCGTGTCCGGCGTGGAGGTGCTCGTCAACTCGATCGGCGACCCGGCGTGCCGTCCGGCCTACCTCGCGGAGCTGGCGGACTACTACCGCGGCCATGTCGCGTCACTCCCGTCCACGGAGCTCGACCGCCTGGAACGCAACGTGATGCGCCTGCTGGACTCCAAGGATCCGGCGATGGCGGAGCTCAACGCTGGAGCGCCGCGGATCACGGACCGGCTGTGCGAGGCCTGCGCTGCGCACTTCGAGTCCGTCAAGACCCATTGCTCGGCGCTCGGCGTGCCGTTCCGCGTGGAGCCCGGGCTCGTCCGCGGCCTGGACTACTACACGCGCACCGCGTTCGAGTACTACGTGTCGGGCCGTGAGGGCCAGCAGCAGGCGCTGGGCGGCGGCGGCCGCTATGACGGCCTGGTCCAGCTCCTGGGCGGCAAGCCGACGCCCGGGATCGGGTTCGGTCTTGGGCTGGACCGGGTGGCGCTCGTCCTCGCCGAGCAGGGCTCGGGCGGTGCCCGGGCAGGCGATGGGCCCCTGGCGGTGGTCGTGGGAGCAGACCCCGAGGACACGGTCACCCGGCTCCGGATCGCCACCGACCTGCGGGCGGCCGGACTGCGGGCCCGGGCCGATCTCGCCCGCCGGAAGCTCGGCCGCCAGCTGGAGGCCGCCGGCAAGGAGGGCGCGCACTTCGCGGTCATCGTCGGCGACGAGCTGGCGCAGGGCCAGGTCCAGGTGCGCGATCTGCTGGCGGGAACACAGCGGGTCGTCACGCTGGCGGACCTCGCGCGCGAGCTGGCCCGGGCCGACGCCTCCCACCGGCACGGCTGACGGGGCCGGCGTCCGCGCCGCGTGACGTACCATGGGCGCCCGTCGCAGACCCGTAGTGGGAGAGCCCTTTCAGTGCCCGCCGAACCGTTCTCGCTCGCCACGCCGTACCGCACCCATACCAGTGGGGGCCTTCGCGCGGACGACGCGGGGACGAACGCGAAGCTCGCGGGCTGGGTCCACCGCCGCCGTGACTACGGGAAGCTCATCTTCATCGACCTCCGCGATCGCCATGGGATCACCCAGGTCGTCGTGGATGCCGCCGACGCCCCGGAGGCACACGAGCAGGCGAACCGGGTCCGCCCCGAGTACGTGATCACCGTCGAGGGCGAGGTGGCGCTGCGTGAGCCCGGCCAGGAGAACCCGAAGCTGGCCACGGGCGCCGTGGAGCTCCAGGCGCGGACGGTCACGATCCTCAACGAGGCGAGGACGCCGCCGTTCTACGTGAACGACCCGGACGCGACCATCGATGAGAGCCTGCGCCTCAAGTACCGCTATCTCGACATCCGCCGCGAGGCCATGCAGCGCCGCCTGCTCCTTCGCAGCCGGCTCGTCCAGGCCATCCGCGAGGTGCACCACGCCGCCGGGTTCGTGGAGGTCGAGACCCCCAACCTGATCAAGAGCACACCGGAGGGGGCGCGCGACTTCATCGTGCCCTCCAGGCTCCAGCCGGGCACCGTCTATGCCCTGCCGCAGAGCCCCCAGCAGCTCAAGCAGCTGCTCATGGTCGCGGGCATCGACCGCTACTTCCAGATTGCGCGCTGCTTCCGCGACGAGGACCTCCGCGGCGATCGCCAGCCGGAGTTCACGCAGCTCGATCTCGAGATGAGCTTCGTGGACGAGGCCACGGTCATGGCCTTCATCGAGCACATGGTCATCGAGGTCACGAGGGCGACGGCCCCGGACCGCCCGATCCGCGAGATCCCGTTCCCGGTGTTCGAGTACGAGGACGCCATGGAGCGCTTCGGCTCGGACAAGCCGGACCTGCGCTTCGCGATGGAGCTGTACGACCTGGCCCCGGCCCTCACCGGCCCCGACGGGGTGCCCGCGAGCGGCTTCCGGGTCTTCGATGAGACGCTCGCCGCCGGCAACCGGGTCAAGGGGATCACCGCGCCGGGCATGGCCGGCGCGACCCGCCGCGAGATCGACGAGCTCACGGAGATGGTCCGGCGCTTCGGCGCAAAGGGCCTCGTCCACCTTGCCGTCCACCCCGGCGGCGAGCTTCACGGGCCGATCGCCAAGTTCCTCTCGCCGGAGACGCAGGCCGCGGTCCGCGAGGCGGCCGGGGCGAGCGAGGGCGACCTGATCCTGGTCATCGCCGACGTGAGCGACACGGCCAACGACGTCCTCGGCCGGCTGCGCGTGGAGCTGGGCGGACGCCTCGCCCTCGCGGACCCCGACGAGCTCGCCTACTGCTGGGTCAACCACTTCCCGATGTACCAGTGGGACGAGCCGTTCACACGCTGGGACGCGACGCACAACCCGTTCAGCGGCGTCGTCCCCGAGGACGAGGTCCTGCTGACGACCGCCTCGGGCGATCTCGACGACCGCTCGCCCGACGATCCCGCCGGCCGGGCGAAGGCGATGCAGTACGACGTGGCGCTCAACGGCTGGGAGCTGGGTGGCGGCTCCGTCCGCATCTGGAAGCCGGACCTGCTGGCCCGCAGCTTCAACCTGCAGGGCTACACGCGGGAGCAGATGCGGGAGCGCTTCGGCGCGATGCTCGAGGCCTTCGAGTATGGCGCCCCGCCCCACGGTGGCATCGCGCTCGGCGTGGACCGCTGGGCCGCCCTGCTCAGCTACCAGACGAACATCCGCGAAGTGATGGCCTTCCCCAAGACCCAGTCGGGATCCGACCTGATGCTCGAGGCGCCGTCCGCGCCGGACGAGGGCCAGTTCCAGGAGCTCGGGCTGCGCTTCGTGGGCGTCCCCGGCAAGCCCGGCTGACGTCCCGGGGCTACTCCGCCGGTGGCGCGAGCCGCTCCAGCATGTCGACTGTCGCGGCGGCCACCTGGGCCTGCTGCTCCTCGCGGGAGATGGTGGCCACCCCGTCGTTGGGCTGGCCGGTGTAGTAGCCCATCTGCTCGTGGTTGCCGCCCTCGATCGGCACGAAGACGGTGTCGGGGGGCAGTTGGGCCTGCGCCTCCGGTCCGGACATGCGGGCCGCGCCAGGGTCCTCGGTCCCGTAGATCGACGTCACGGAGAGGGGCGCGGCGGACAGGTCCGTCGCGGGGTAGGAGGCCCAGAACGCCAGTCCATCGATCGTGTCCAGGTGGTCGCTCGTGTACTGCGCGGCCATCGAGCCGCCCAGCGAGTGGCCGGCCATGGCCCAGTCTGTGACCTCGGGGTGCGCGGCGATCGCCGCGTCGGCCGCCCCGATCCCGAACACCGCGAGGTTGAACGGCATCGGCGTGATGATCGCGAGGTAGCCCTCGGCCGCGATCTGCCGGGCCAGCGGTCCGTACGCCTCGGGCGGCACCTTCCCGCCGGGGTAGATCACCAGCCCGGTCGAGTAGTCGCCGTCGGCGGGGGCCCACTCCAGGCGGCCGTCGTTCTCGACGAAGGTGACCTCGGGCGTGGAGGCGAGCGACGCGGTTGCCTCGGGCAGGACCGGCTGCGGCTGCGTGTACCACAGCCAGCCGATGACGGCGACGGCGAGGACGACGAGCAGGGTGATGCCGACGGTTCTGCGGCGGGGGCGTCTCACGAAGCGGGCTCCAGTCGGTTGGGACCGGCGACGGGGGCGTCGTCCGGCTGGTCGGCGACGGCCGAACCCCACTCCGGGGTCTCGGAGGGTTCGGGCGGGCCGTCGAAGGTTGGCAGGTCGCCGCGGGGCACGGAGATGTCGAGGACGACGCCCGGGATCACCGGTGTCCACGATGCGGAACGGGACGCCGAGGGCCTCGAGATCTGCGAACAGGTCGCCGGGCATGCGGTCGACGGCAAGGCCCCGGAAGGCACCGAGATGCGCGACGGGCAGCAGCACCGGGAACCCTGGCTCGCCCCGGTAGGCCGGCCGTACCACCGTGGACCGCTCCTCGCCGTGCGCGGCGATGAGCGTGGTGACGGTCTCCGCGTCGACCCAGGCGAGGCGGGCGGGCCAGACGAGCGCGGCCTGCGTGTCGGTCACCAGCCGCATCGCGGCCTCGACGCCGTTGACGATCTGGCCCACGGGGCCGGACTCGGGTGGTGCCGGGTCCGCCAGGGTCACCTCGGCGTTCGCGAGCGACGCCGCCACCGTCCCGTCGGGGTCGAACGAGCACACGACGACGGGCGTGGCGCCGCCGGCCCAGGCCACGTCGGAGAGCCGCCGGACGGCGGGTGTGCCGGCGGCGTCGGCGAGCGCTGATGTCGGACTCGCGGCCAGGATGACGGCGGCAACGGTCAAGGGGTACTCCTCGTGCTCCGCGGGAGTGTAGCCGCCGGAACCTTTCGGGGCCGCGCGGGTTATTGTCGGGTGGGGCCGCCAGCCGGCGACGCTCACGATGTTGTGCCTGCGGTTCGCCCGGCGGGCCCAGAGGAGTCCAGCGCTGCGCCGTCCGCTTGGCCTGTGGTCAGTCGTCCTGCGTCGGAGCCGTTCCGACTGGCCGGTCGTGTTCGCTTCGTGGGCCCTGCTGGCCTGCGCGCTGGGCCTGTTGGCGGCGGGCACGCTGTACACCGACGCGGTCACGCTCGCAGGGCTGCACCGGGAGCTCGCCTCGGCGCCGGCCGCCGACCGCTCCATCGTGGTCCGGACGCAGATCCTCACGGAGCGCCTGCCGATCGCGGATGCAGCCATCACCCCCGAGCTGGAGCGGGTCATCGCGCCCACCGGCGGCGAGATCACCCGCGTGCTCCGGTCGAGCCCGTACGCGGATGCCGCCGACGATCCGGCCGCCGTGACCGACCTGGTCCTGTTCGCCAGCTCTCGAGGGTCATCCGCGACCATGCGACGCTGGTAGACGGGCGCTGGCCGGAGGCCGGCGGCACGCCGGTCGAGGTCGTCGTGTCCGAGCCGGCGGCCCGGATCCTCGGCGTTGCCACCGGTGACCGGGTCCCGCTCGTCGGGCGCCTGGACGGCCGGACGGTGGAGGCTGTCGTCACTGGCACCTGGCGCTCCGATCCCGCAGATCCCTACTGGCTGGAAGACCCGCTGCTCCTCGCCGGGAACGAGCCGGGTGGATCGTTCAGGCTCGTGGGCCCACTCGTGGCGGAGGCCGCGGACCTCCAGGGTCCCTTGGCCGGCGGTCGACCGCTGGACGCCCAGTGGCGCGCCATCCCGGACCTCGCCGGGTTCCGGCCCGAGAACCTCGACCAGGTCGCGACGTCCGTGGCGAGACTGCCGGCGCAGGTCAATGCAGCGCTTGCCCGGATCGAACCAGGCCACGGTCGCCACGAAGCTGCCGGCGATCCTCGCAGCTGTCGACCGCTCGGTCCTGGTCGCCCAGTCCGGCATCCTGCTGCTGCTGGTCCAGTTCGGCGTGCTCGCCGGCTACGCGGTGATCCTCGTCGCCGCCCTGCTCATGGACCGGCGACGGTCGGGGACTGCGCTCTTGCAGGCACGCGGCGCCGGATTCGGGCACCTGGTCCGCATGGCGGCGGGCGAAGGGTTGCTGATCGTGGTCCCCGCCGTGCTGGTGGCACCCTGGATCGCGACCCTGCTGGTGGCAGCGGTGGGGCTGAACCCGGCGCTCGACGGCGTCGGCCTGGCCGCACAGCTGCCCACGGCCGCCACGTTCGGGGTCGCGGCGATCGTCGGGCTGCTCGCCCTCGTGGCGCTGGTGCTGCCCACGCTCTCGACCCGCGTGAGCATCGCCGGGGTGCGCGTCGTCGTCGGGCGGCAGGTCGGCCGGACGTTGCCGCAGCGCCTGGGCCTCGATCTCGCACTCGTCCTCCTGGCGGCCGTGGCGTTGCTCCAGCTGCGCCTCTATGGCGCCCCGATCACCCGCAACGCCCGGGGGGCGCTTGGGGTGGACCCGCTGCTGGTCGCGGCGCCGGCGATCGGGCTGCTGGCCGGGGCGGTGATCGCGGTCAGGATCGTCCCGCGCATCGCGGAGATCGCCGAGCGGGTGCTGTCCCGTGGGCGCGGCCTGGTGCCATCGATGGGCGGGCGCCAGGTCGCCCGCCGGCCGCTGCGCTACACGCGGGCCGCGCTGCTGCTGGTGCTCGCGGCCGCCCTCGGGACATTCGCCTCCGCGCATGCCGCGACGTGGACGCGGAGCCAGGCCGACCAGGCTGCGTTCGCCTCGGGGGCGGATGTGCGCCTCGAGCCCGGGACCCAGTCGGAGGTGCCCGATTGGGCGCTGGGCGGGACGCTGCGCAGCCTCCATGGCGTCACGGCCGCCACGCCGGTCGTGAAGGCGAGCGTCAGCCTCGGTTCTGCGCTGCGCGACGGCCTGGTCTTGGGGATCGACGGCCCGGCCATGGCCGAGGTCGTGCGCCAACCGGACTCGGCGAACGCGGATGCCACCCGCGTGTCGCTGCGCGCGCTGGCGGAGGGCCGCCCGGCAGCGCCGGGCCTCGCTGTGGCGGACGGCACGAGCCGCCTGTCGGTCGTCGTGGACTCGTCGTTCGTCGCCCAGGAGGGCTTCGGGACCGTTCCGCCCGGCTACGAGGGCCTTGACGTGGCCGCCGTGGTCGTCGATGGGGACGGGAGGATCGCGCGCATCGAGGGCACGTCGGCGGCCCTCGGCATCGATGGGGCGCGATCCGTCATCGCGCTGGTCCCTCCCGGCGCGGCTGGAGGGCTGATACCGCCCGTGAAGGTCCTTGCGATCGAGCTCGAGCTGTCGATCACCGGCCTGCCGGACACGCTGGCGAGCGGGGTCATCACCGTCCGCGCGCTGGGCACCAGCCCCGACCCGGCCGGCGAGCGCTGGACAGACACGCCGATCGCGGATATTGCACCGCAGTCGTGGACCACGGATGAGGGTGGGGGCGGCATCCCCTACGAGCCGGCGCAGCCTGGCGAGCTCGTCGTCGCCAGCGCGAGCTCCAACTCCAGCACGGCGTGGCGGCTGTCCTTCGGCCGCGTCACGGCTCCCGAGATCGCCGCGCTCGCGAACCCGGTCTTCCTCGAGCGCACGGGAGCCCGCGTGGGCGACACGCTCGAGGCCAGCATCTTCGGCCTGCCCGTCTCGCTCCGGCTGCGCGGCGAGATCGACGGCTTTCCGTCCCAGCCCCCCGCCAAGCCGCTGCTGCTGGCCGACGGGCCCTCGCTGGATCTCGCCCGCTATGCCGCCGGCGTGACCCTCGGCCCGACGTCCGAGTGGTGGCTCGCCACCGCGGCGGGGACCTCGGAGGGCGTCGCCGCCGTCGCCGCCGCGGCGCCGATCGCGGCCTCGGTCATCGTGGAGCGCGCGGGACTCGAGGCCGACCTCGCCGGCGATCCGCTGGGGCTCGCGGTCATCGGGATCCTGGGACTCGGGTCCATCGCGGCCCTGGTCTTCGCCGCCATCGGGTTCCTCGTCACGACCACCGTGTCCACGCAGGAGCGGCTGGGCGAGTTCGCCCTGCTCAAGGCGCTGGGTCTCGCCCCACGGCAGCTGTTCCGCTGGCTGACGCTCGAGAGCATCGCGCTGCTGGTCGTGGGCCTGCTCGCCGGGGTCCTGCTCGGGATCGTGCTCGCCTGGCTGACCCTCCCGTTCGCCACGCTGACGGCCACGGGCGAGCCGCCGGTCCCGGCGCCCGTCGTCGTGGTGCCGCTCGATGCGCTCCTGCCCACCCTGGTGCTGGCCGCGTTCCTGGTCGGCGCGTCGATGGTGCTCGTGCGGCGCCTCGTGCCCGCAGCCCGGACAAGCGCGGTCCTGCGGGCGAAGGACGAGTAGCGATGGGCTGGACGATCGTCGCCCTGCGCAGGGTCCGCGTGGACATGGTGCCCACGCTGGGCGTCGTGGTGCTCGTGCTGGCGACCGCGCTGATCGCCGCTCTCGCGCCGCGCGTCCTTGCGTCACTCGCGGACGACGCGGTGCGGGGCGCGGTCGCCGCCGCCCCGGCCGCCGCGCGAAACATCGTCCTGATCGAGCACACCACCATCGGCGACGGGCCGCCCGGCGACCCGCTCGCCGAGGTCCGAGCCGCCGGTGACACCCTGAGGGACACTTTCCCGTCGCGCGTGGAGCGGCTCGTGGCGTCGCAGGACGCCGTGGTCGAGAGCAACCGCTTCCGGCTCCAGAAGCCGACCACGGACCCGGCCTTCATCCGGTTCCGGATCCAGGAGGGGATCGACGGCCACATCCGCTACGTGGAGGGTCGAGCCCCGACGGCAACGGTCGAGACCCGCGACGATGTCGGCCCCGAGGCCATCGACGGCGTGCCCGTGTTCGAGACCGGCGTGTCCCGTGCGACGGCCGACCGGTTCGGTCTCGCCCTTGACGAGGTCGTGTCGCTGCTGGGCGACCCGGGCGACCCGCTCCTCGGACGCACGCCCCAGGACGCGTACGCCTTCGCCCGGATCACGGGAATCTACGAGGTCCCGGACGAGGCTTCCGAGTTCTGGCTCGACGACCCGCTCGCGATCCACCCGGTCATCCGGGCCCTGTCGAGCGAGGTCCAGCTCCTGGACGCGGCCCTGGTCGTCGACCCCGCAGCCCATGCGCCGCTGAACGCGTTCTACGGGCAGCTGGGCCGGCCGTTGCGCTACCAGTGGCGCTACTTCGTGGACGACGGCGCGATCACGGCCAGCGCCGTTCCGGGGCTGATCACCGCCTTCCGTCGGCTCGAGGTGCAGTACCCGTCCGCGAACGTGACGGCTGGCGGCAACACGGCGATGCGCACGGGTCTGCTGGAGCTCCTCCAGGGCTTCGACGCCCAGTGGGCGGCCGCGGAGTCGATCGTGGCCGTCATGGCCGTGGGACCCGCGCTGGTCGCGCTCGCCACGCTCGCGCTGGTCGCGATCCTGGCGGCCCGTCGCCGGCGGGCGACCATGGCCCTGGCCCGCAGCCGCGGTGCGTCCGGGGCGCAGGTGCTCCTGCCGACGCTTGTCGAGGGCCTCCTGGTCGCGGTCCCGCCGGCCGCGCTGGCCACGATCGCCGCCATCGTGCTGGTCGACGGCGGCCGCGCATGGCCCTCGGTGGCGATGGCGACCGCGGTGGTCGCGATCGCGGTGGCGATCCAGGTCGGCACGGTCGTGCCGACGGCGCGCGGGCTCGGCCCGGAGCGGCGGCAGGGCGAAGAGTCGGTGGGACGCGTCGGCGGACGACGCCTGGTCGTCGAGGCGTTTGTCGTCGCCCTGGCGGTCGGTGCCGCGTACCTGCTGAGCGAGCGGGGCGTCGGCGGACCTGGTGGCGGCGCCGGCGGTGGCGCAGTTGCCGGCGGTGGTGCCGCACCCGGCGGCTTCGATCCGCTCATCGCCGCGGTGCCCGCGCTGGTCGGGATCGCCGCCGGGATCGTCGCCGTGCGTCTCTACCCGCTGGTGATGCGCCTCGTCTCTGGTCTCGCCCGCCGGCGGCGGGGACTCGTCCCCATGCTTGCCGCCCGGCGGGCATCCGAGGGCGGTGGGTCCGCAGTGCTCCTGGTCCTGCTGGCGACGGCAACCGTGGGTGCGTTCGGGGCCGTCGCCCTGGACAGCCTCGACCGCGGCGCGGACCTCGCGGCCTGGAACACCGTGGGGGCGAGCTATCGCGTCGAGCCGCCGACGGGCGCGCTGCCGAGGGGCTTCGACGCAGCCACGCTGCCGGGGGTCGAGGCGGTCGCGACGGAGTTCCAGGGCAACATCCCCCTCGGCCTGGCCGGGCCGCAGACCCTGTTCGTCGCGGTTGAGGCGGCGGCGCTTGCCGACGTGCTCGCAGGCACGCCGGTCGCGCCCACGTACCCGCCCGGGTTCACGGAGCCCGGTCCCGGTCCGATCCCCGCCATCATCTCGACCTCGCTCGCGGAGAGCCCGCGCGGCGTCACACTCGGCGAGACGTTCACCATGAGCGTGGAGGGCTACAACCTGACCTATCGCGCCGCGACGGTGGCCGACTCCTTCCCGGGCCTGCCGGCCGGGCGAGGGTTCGTGGTCGCACCCCGGGAGTGGTTCACGGCCCAGGCACCGACGGCCCGGATCGTGCCGGTCGTGGCACTCCTGCGCGCCCCGGTGGCGGCCGCGGATGCCATCCGAGCCGAGGTCGCGGCCACGGAGCCCACCCTCGCGGTGCTCTCCCAGGCGGAGAACGCCGAGGCCCGTCGTGCGGCGCCCGTGACCGGGGCCGTGCGATCGCTGATCCTGTTCGCGGTCCTCGTCACGGCTGCGTATGCCGCCCTGGGCGTGGCCGCGGCGCTTGCGCTCGCAGGGCTGGCCCGCGCGCTGGAGGTCGCCCACCTGCGCACGCTGGGCCTCACCGGGCGCCAGTCGCTGGCCCTCCTGGTGGGGGAGCACGGGCCGACCACGCTGGCCGCCTTCGTCGCGGGCGGACTCCTCGGGGTCGCGCTGTTCGCCCTCCTGCGACCCGTCCTGGGCCTGGGGACGCTCGTGGGCGCGCCGGTCGAGGTGCCGGTGGTCCTCGAGCCGGCCGTGCTGTTCCTGATCCTGGTCGTGATGACCGCCGTGGTGACGTTCGGGCTCCTGCTCGGCGCCGCGCTCCAGCGCCGGGTGGCGCCAGTTGCCGCACTTCGAGGAAGATCAGCGTGATGCCGAACCCACCGCTTCCCCTCGACGACCGCCCCGATCCGCTCGCGGGTGCCACGCACCGCTCAATTCCGCGCCTCCGGTACGGGGACGGCGCCGTGATCGTCTGCGACGACCTCGTCCGCATCTTCAAGGTGGCCGAGCTGGAGGTCGTCGCGCTCCAGGGCCTGGACCTGCTCGTCGATGGCGGCGAGATGATCGCCATCGTCGGCGCGTCGGGGAGCGGCAAGTCGACGCTGCTCTCCATCCTCGGCGGCATCGACGTCCCGTCCGCGGGTCGCGCGGTGGTGGCGGGCTACGACCTCGGTCGGATGGGCAACGCGCGACCGCACGCGACTACCGCCGTCGCATCGTGGGTTTCGTCTGGCAGCAGACCGGCGCGGAACCTGCTCCCGTACCTGACGGCCGTCGACAACGTGGAGCTGCCCATGGTCCTCGACGGCCGCAAGGCCCGCCGGGCACGTGCGATGGAGCTGCTCGACCTGGTGGGGATCGCCGACCGTGCGGCGCATCGGCCCGACCGGCTGTCGGGAGGTGAGCAGCAGCGCGTGGCCATCGCGGTGGCCCTCGCCAACGACCCCAGCGTCGTCCTCGCGGACGAGCCGACGGGCGAGCTCGACAGCCGCACGTCCGCCGAGGTGTTCGGGCTGCTCCGGCGGGTCAACCGGGAGCTGGGCACGACGATCGTGATCGTGACCCACGACGCGTTCGTGTCCGAGCAGGTGGGCCGCACCGTGGCGATCCGCGACGGCCGCACCAGCACGGAGACCCTGCGCCGGACCGAGCAGACCGACGACGGCCATCGGGTCATCAGCGAGGAGTACGCGGTGCTCGACCGTGCCGGCCGGCTCCAGCTGCCGCGCTCCCACGTCGAGGCGCTCGAGCTGCGCAGCCGCGTCCGGCTTCGCCTCGAGGAGGATCACGTCGGGGTCTGGCCCGATCGCGGCGACCGCGCCGCCAGCCCCCCGGACGCCCCGGTACCGGACGCACCGGTTCCGCACGCCCCGGTCCCGACGCCCCCGCCGTCGACCCCCATCAACCCGGAGGAGCCCCGATGACGGAGCGGTACGCGCGCCCGGGTCCGGAGCGCGAGGCGATGGTGGTCGCGTCCGGCCTCGTCCGCGACTACGCGAGCGGTGACGAGGTCGTCCATGCGCTGCGCGGGATCGACCTGCGCGTCGGCCGCGGAGAGCTCCTCGCCGTGCGCGGACGGTCCGGGAGCGGCAAGACCACGCTCCTCAACCTCCTCGGCGGCCTCGACCGGCCCACGTCCGGCACCGTAGTCGTGGACGGCACGGAGGTCTCGGCGCTCGACGAGGACGCGTCCGCGGACGTCCGCCGACGGACCGTCGCCTTCGTGTTCCAGACGTTCGGGCTCATCCCGTTCCTCACCGCGGCCGAGAACGTCGAGGTCCCGCTGCGGCTCGTCGGCGCGGAGCCCCGGGAGCGGGACCGCCGGGTCATGGAGCTGCTGGACCTGGTGGGCCTCGAGCCGCGTGCGCAGCACCGGCCGTACGAGCTCTCCGGCGGCGAGCAGCAGCGGGTGGCGATCGCGCGCGCGCTGGCCAACCGGCCCAAGCTCCTGCTCGCCGACGAGCCGACCGGGCAGCTCGATTCCGAGACCGGGCAGCGGATCATGCTGCTGATCCGGACGGTGGTACGGGCCGAGGGCGTGACGGCGATCGTGGCCACCCACGACCCGATCATGCTCGAGGTGGCCGACCGGGCCATCGAGCTCCTGGACGGCCACCTGGTGGCGCCCGGTTCATCGACGGGACCCGAGGGAGCGCCCGTCGCACGGCCATGACGGACGGGGTCATCGCCCGAATGGCCCGCATGTGCGACACTTCGCACCGCCCATGAACGACACCCCCAGCACCGCCGTGCCCACCTTGCCCGCCACTGGCGACGTACGCCGCGAGATCCGCCACGACCTCCGCAACGTGGCCATCGTCGCCCACGTCGACCACGGCAAGACCACCCTCGTGGACGCGATGCTCCGGCAGACCGGCGTCTTCCGGGCCAACCAGGCCGTGGTGGACCGGGTGATGGACTCCGGGGATCTCGAGCGCGAGAAGGGCATCACGATCCTGGCCAAGCAGACGACGATCGACGTCGGCGACGTGCGGCTGAACATCGTCGACACCCCCGGCCACGCCGACTTCGGCGGCGAGGTCGAGCGCAGCCTGCTCATGGTGGACAGCGTCCTGCTGCTGGTCGATGCGGCGGAGGGTCCGCTCCCGCAGACGCGGTATGTGCTCCAGAAGGCGATGGCCCGCCGCCTGCCGGTGGTCGTCGCCCTCAACAAGATCGACCGCTCGGATGCCCGTCCCGCGGAGGTCCTCGACGCCGTCTACGAGCTGTTCATGGACCTCGGCGCCGACGAGCACCAGATCGAGTTCCCGGTCGTCTACACGAACGCCAAGCTCGGCACCGCGACGCAGGACCTCGGTGTCCCGGGTACCAGCCTCGGACCGCTCCTCGATCTCCTTGTCGATGTCACCCCGGCGCCCGAGTACGAGCCCGGTCACCCGCTCCAACTCCTGGTGACCAACCTGTCCGCGAACGAGTACGTGGGGCGCATGGCGGTCGGACGCATCCGCAACGGCACTATCCGGGTCGGCCAGCGGATCACCGTGGTCAGGGAGGAGCCCGACGACACCGCCGGCGCCATCGAGCCCGGACGCACGATCACGCTCAGCGGCACCGTGTCGAGCCTCCAGACCGCGCACGGGATGGAGCGGATCGACATCGCCGAGGCCGGGCCGGGCGAGATCGTGTCGGTGGCGGGCCTGCCCGAGGTCACGATCGGCGACACCCTGACGGATCCGCAGGATCCGCGCCCGCTGCCGCGCCTGGACGTCGACGCCCCGACGCTGTCGATGACGTTCGGCGTGAACACGTCACCGCTCGGCGGCCGTGACGGCAAGTACGTCACTTCGCGCCAGATCAAGGCGCGCCTCGAGCGCGAGGTCCTGGGCAACGTCTCCATCGAGGTGTACCCGACCGAGTCGGGCGACACCTTCGAGGTCCGCGGGCGGGGGGAGCTCCAGCTCGCCGTCCTCATCGAGCAGATGCGCCGCGAGGGCTACGAGCTGACCGCCAGCCGCCCGGAGGTCATCCTGCGCACGATCGGTGGCGAGGTCCAGGAGCCCTACGAGCGGGTCACGATCGACATCCCGCCCGACTACATCGGCGTGGTCCAGCAGGCGCTGGCGGGCCGCAAGGGCCGCCTCGAGCAGATGACGACCGACACCGACGGCCGGGTGCGGATGGAGTTCGTGCTCCCGGTGCGCGGGCTCATCGGCTACCGCGGCCAGCTGCTCACCGACACCCGCGGCACCGCTCTCCTGCACCAGATCGGGGAGGGCTACGGCCCCTGGGCGGGCGAGGTGACGCACCGCACCAACGGCGTCCTCGTCAGCGACCGCAGCGGCACGTCTAACGCCTACGGCCTGTTCAACCTCCAGGACCGCTCGGAGCTGCTGATCGGCGCGGGCGAGGACGTCTACGAGGGGATGATCGTCGGCGAGAACGCCCGATCCGGCGACATGGACGTCAACCCGACCAAAGAGAAGAAGCTGACCAACATCCGGACGCACTCCCACGACGAGTCGCTGCGCCTCACGCCGCCTCGCCCGCTCACGCTCGAGAGCGCGATCGAGTTCATCGGCACGGACGAGCTGGTCGAGGTCACGCCCTTGGCCATCCGCCTCCGCAAGCGTCTGCTGCTCAAGCACCAGCGCGAGCGCGAGCGCGGCCGGGCGTACGACCTGTCGCGGGTCGAACTCGAGGCCTGACTGCCGGCCGGGCCCCGACAGCGATGGGCCGTCCGCCCCTTGGCGGCGACGCCACGGCCCGACACGCTTGCGCAACTGGCGAGACCCGCCTCGGATGGCGTCCCAGGGAGGATGACTCCATGCATCGCCGTACCAAGCTCGCGGTCGTGGGTGGGACGCTGGCCGTCGTCACGGCCGGCGCGCTTGCCTCCGGGATCCTTCTCGTTCCCATCGACAGGGTCTCTGCCCGGTTCCGCGGGCATGGGCGGGCGGCGCCGACGGGGTCCGGCGAGACGTCGCAGTACGCGCTGTACGCGCCGGGTGGGCCGTACGGCTTCCTGTTCAACGGGCTGGTGGGCCGGGCGAGCACGAGATACATGCCGGTGATGCAGGCGGGCATGTACGAGTTCGTCGCCGGCATGCTGGACCTGCGGCCCGAGGACGACTTGCTGGACATCGGCTGCGGGCCGGGGGCCTTCCTGGCCAGCAAGGGCCAGCACGTGCGCCGGGTCGCCGGCCTCGATGCCTCTCCGGTCATGGTGCGCGATGCCGAGCGGCGACTTGCGGACCGGCTGGCCGCGGGGACGGCTCACCTGGTGATCGGCAGCGCGGAGGAGCTTCCTTTCGAGGACGGCGAGTTCTCGGCGGTCAGCGTCATCTCGGCGCCGGTGAACCTGGCCGAGGTCTACCGGGTGCTGCGCCCAGGCGGGCGCTTCGTGTGTGTCATCGAGCTCGTCGCCGACCCGAGGAAGCAGCCCGGTGACAAGGCTGCCGTGGCCGTGGGCTGGGACGAGGCCGAAACCCGGCGGGTGTTCGCGGAGACGGGGTTCGCGGACCTGGCCGTCAGCTACAAGGACTACTCGTTCCTCGGCGCCGAACGGATCGTGAGCTGCCGCAAGCCTGCGGCGGAGTAACCCGGCACGACAGGACTCGCGTCCTGCCTCAGCGGCGGGACTTCAGGTCCACGACGAGGGCTCCCGCGCCCGGGGCCGCAGGCCTGAGAGCTGACGGAGCAGGGTCTCCGAGCGGAGGACCCTGCACGTTCGGCTCGCTTCTCAGGCCTGCTTCCGGTTGCGGTAGACCACGAGCGCCACCACGCCGCCGATGGCGGCCAGGCCCAGGATCAGAAGGATCGGGAGGCTGCCACCGCCGTTATCGGCGGGCGGAGGCTCGACGGCAGGGCTGGGAGCGGGCGTCGGGGCGGCCGTGGGGGAAGAGGTGGGGACCGCCGTCGGCACGGCCGTCACCGTGAGGATCACGTTCGACCGGGCGTTGTCCTTCGTGATCACGGGGACGCCGGCGGCCGTGGTCCACAGCTGCGTGCCGTCCCAGATGGAGCCGCGGGCGACGTAGTCGGCATTCGGATCGATCGTCGTGGGGTCGTAGGGCACCGAGAACGGGACCGGGACAGCCCCCACCGGGGTGATCAGCTGGAAGCCGACGGTCTCGCCCGTGCTGACCTTCACGATCAGCGCCGTGCCGTACGCCTCGGGGTCACGTGCGGGATCGAGCCCGACACCCGTGATCGTCCCGGACACGGCGCCCTTCAGAAGGTCCGGCCGGTAGGCGAGGGGCAGCTCGACGTCCTCCGTGAGTGGCCACGGGGCCTTGACCGCCACGCCCACCGGGGTGACCCAGGCCTGGTCCCCGTCCTGGATCCCCGCGTACAGGTAGTACGAGGTCCCGCTGGAGACGGCACTCATGGGGTACGCGAGCTCGAACGCAACCGGGATCGGTCCCGGGTCGCGGATCGAGGCCGAGGTGATGATGTTGCCTTCGTTGGGTCCGCCCTGGCCTTCGACCAGGACGACCACCGCCCGGGCCTCGGGTGACGGCTCATGATCCTCCGCGTAGGTCAGCGTCCCCTTGATGATCCCGGTGTCGGGCGCCGGCGTGGGTGAAGGGGAGGGGCTTGCCGACGGGGAGGGGCTTGCCGACGGCGACGGGGTCGGCGACGGCGTGGCTGTAGGTGCGGCCGTGGGAGCCGTGGTCGGTGTCGCCGTCGGCTCGGCCGTGGGCGCCGGTGTCGGCTTGGCCGTGGGCTCGGCTGTCGGCTTCGCCGTGGGCGCCGGTGTCGGCTTCGCCGTGGGTTTGGCGGTCGGCGCTGGAGTAGGCTCGGCTGTCGGCTCGGCCGTGGGCTCGGCTGTCGGCACTGCCGTGGGCTTGGGTGTCGGCTTCGCCGTCGGCGCGGGCGTGGGCTGCGGCGTCGCGACCTTGACCACCTCGACGGTCACCGGGCCCACGGGAGCCCCGCCCACGATCGCGGGCACACCGGCGGCCGAACCCCAGCGGCTGGACCCGTCGAAGATGCCGGCGCGCACGATGTAGGTCGCATCGGGATCGATCACGTCGGGGTAGGCGATGGTGAACGGGATGGGCTCGGCTGTGATGGCCGGGATCACCTGGCGGGCGATGAGCGTCCCGGTGTCCTCGCGGACGAGCGCCGCGATCGCGACCGCGTCGGGGGTGAGCGCTGTCTTGTCCTTGCGCACGATCGTGCCCGTGACCTCGCCGCCATCGGACGGCACAGACGTCACGGCGATCGCGACGCCCGAGGTCGGTCCGCCGGTGATGACCGGGACGGGCTCGGGCGACTGCCAGGTCTTGCCGCCATCCAGGACGGTCGCGAACACCGCGTAGCTGTGGCCGGGGTCGATCGCCGCGTCGTCGTAGGTGACCGAGTACGGCACCGGGAACTGGGCCCCCGTGATGCGCTGCTGGCCAACGATCGCCCCGCTGGTGCCCCCGGCGCTCTGGTCCACGAGCGTCACCACGGCCACTGCAGCAGGCGTGAGGGCGACCTTCTCCTTGGTGGTGATGGTGCCGGAGACGGTCGCCTGGGCGCCCAGGGCGCTCCCAGCGGGAACGACGCCGGCCAACAGGAGCAGGGGAATGAGCAGGGCGAACAGCTTGCGCATGGGTACCTCGGGGCGGCGTGACGGCCGTGTCGGCTCCGCGAGAGTGTACGGACATGTGCGTCGGCGCGCCCGCGGCGGGCCTGGACGCAGCGTCGGAGCCTGCGGCCCCGGGACGTACAATCCGCGGACCATGCCGATCTACCTCGATCATGCCGCCACCACGCCGCTGCGTGCCGAGGTCGTCGAGGCGATGCTGCCGTACATGGGCGGCGTCTTCGGGAACCCGTCGTCCGCGCACGCCTGGGGGCGCGCCGCCCGCGAGGCCGTCGACGACGCGCACGAACGCCTTGCGCGCGCGATCGGGGCGGACGCCCGCGAGATCGTGTTCACCAGCGGCGGGACCGAGGCGATCAACCTCGCGCTGAAGGGCGCCGCGTGGGCCGGCCGGGCGCGCGGCTCGCGCATCGTCACCTCGCCGGTGGAGCACCACGCCGTCGGGCACTCCCTCAGCCACCTCGAGAAGTTCGGGTTCGAGGTCGTCGAGGTTCCCGTGGACCGGTACGGGCGCGTCGACCCCGCCGAGGTCGAAGCGGCGATCACCGACCGCACGATCCTCGTGGCGGTGATGCTTGGCAACAACGAGGTCGGCACGGTCCAGCCCGTCGCGGAGATCGCCCGGATCGTGAGGGCGCGGCGCGGGATCCTGCTCCACGTGGATGCCGTGCAGGCCGGACCCTGGCTGCCCCTCGACCTCGGGGAGCTGGGCGCGGACCTGGTCGCGCTCGGCGCCCACAAGGCGGAGGGACCCAAGGGAACGGGCGCCCTCTGGATCCGCAAGGGGACCCACATCCTGGCCCAGCAGCACGGTGGATCGCAGGAGCGGCACCGGCGGGCCGGCACCGAGAACGTCGCGGGTGCCGTGGGCATGGCCACCGCCTTCGAGCTCGCGGCCGCGGAGCGCACCGTCACCGTCGAACGGGTTCGGGGGCTGAGGGACCGCCTGGCGACCGCCGTCCTCGCCGTGGACGGCGTGGAACCGACCGGCCACCCGGTCGAGCGCCTGCCGCACATCCTCTCGATCGTGGCCCGCGGTATCGATGGCGGGTCGGTCGCCCTGGCCCTCGACCTGGAGGGGATCGCCGCCTCCACCGGCTCCGCGTGCTCCAGTGGGTCGGGCGAGGTCAGCCACGTCCTGGCGGCGATGGGCTACCCGGTCGACGAGGCCCGGGGCGCGATCCGGCTATCGCTGGGCCGCACGACCACGGACGCGGAGATCGACGAGGCCGCACGGGTCGTCCCCGAGGTGCTGCGACGGCTGATCGGTGCCGCGCCCCACCCGTCGGTGGTCGCCGCCGGATGAGTCGGATCCTGGTCGCCATGTCCGGGGGCGTGGACAGCTCCGTCGCCGCCGCGCTGCTCCACGAGCAGGGTCACGAGGTGGTCGGCGTCTGGATGCGGCTCCACGACGTCGCGGACAGCTACGCCGAGTTCAGGAAGAGCTGCTGCTCCGCGGATGCCGCCGACGATGCCCGGCGTGTCGCGGCCCGGCTCGGAATCCCGTTCTACGTCATGAACCTGGAGCGGGAGTTCGAGGCCGGCGTCATCGAGCCGTTCGTCGCCGCCTACCTCGGCGGCCGCACGCCCAGTCCGTGTGTCGACTGCAACACCATCGTCAAGTTCGGTGCCCTGCTCGGTCGCGCCCGACAGCTCTACGGCTGCGAGGCCGTCGCCACGGGCCACTACGCCCGCCGCCGGTTGGTCGAGACCCCGGACGGCCCCCGGGCCGTGCTCGCCCTGGCCGCAGACGAGGCCAAGGACCAGACCTACTTCCTGTACGGGTTGCGCCAGGACCAGCTGTGGCACAGCCGGTTCCCGCTGGGCCACCTGACCAAGCCGGAGGTTCGCGACGTCGCGCGTGGCCTTGGCCTGGTGACGGCGGACAAGCCCGAGAGCCAGGAGATCTGTTTCGTGCCCGGCGGCGACTACCGCGCCGAGCTGCGCACGCGCGGCGGCTGGGCGCCGGAGCCGGGGCCAGTCCTCGATGCCGATGGATCCCGCCTCGGCGAGCACGGCGGGTCGGCCGGCTTCACCGTGGGCCAGCGCAAGGGCCTGGGCGTGGCGGCGGGGGAGCCGCGCTACGTGTCGCGCATCGATCCCGCGACCAATGCCATCGTGCTCGGCCGGCGCGAGGACCTGGAGACGCACACGATCCCGCTCGATGGCGTGACCTTCGTGGCGGACGCCCCGTCGGCAGGCCGCGGCGCCGACGGCGCCTGGCTGCCGTTCCGGGCCTCCGTCCGCATCCGCCACCGCGCGCCGCTGGTAGAGGCATGGGTCCGCCCCGTGTCCGCGGTGGAGCCGGCTCGCAACGGCGCCTGGACGGTCGAGACCGACACCCCTGTCTGGGCCATCGCACCGGGGCAGGCATGCGCGCTCTACGAGGGCGATGTATGCCTCGGCGGCGGCCGGATCGGTGTACCCGGGGCATCCACGGGACCGCATGCGGCTGCCCCGGAGACCGTCGGGGCGCCCGGGTGACCATCGGCCCGGCGCTCCCGCTCGCCATCCTCGTCGGCTTCGTGTGCACGGCGGTGTACGTGCTCGTCCGAGGCGATGCCGGTGGGCGACTGCCCCTGACGTTCGTCGCGGCGGTGCTGGGCGCCTGGGCGGGTGCCGCCATCGGCGGCCGGCTGGGCATCACGTTCCTCGCAATCGGCGACTTCGCGCTGGTCCCGGCCGTGATCGTCTCGGGCGTTGCGATCGGCATCGTCGCGATCCTGGCCACGTTGGGTCCGCAGTCCGGGAAGGCAGGGTGACATGGGCGATCCACGCGTGAGCGACCGCGGCAGGGTGGCGCGGATCACGGGTCAACCCCCGATGCAGGGCGGCCTCGCCCAACTCGGGGAGATCCTCGGTGGCGAGAGCGAAGGGTCAAGGCGCTTCCTCGGTGGGCTGATCGCGGGGGCGCTCGTTGGGGCGGCGCTGGCCGGGACGGCCCTCTTGCGGCGGAGTGGTGGCGGGGGTGCCCGCTAGCCACGGTTCCGATCCCGGGGCAGGGCGCGGTTCGGAGACCGCCCGTTCGGTACCATGGCGGTGATGTCCAGCCCCACCCTGTCCGACCCCGCCATCCCGTACCTGACCGGAGCCGAGATCCGGGCCCGGTTCGTCGAGTTCTTCGCCGAGCGCGGTCACACCATCGTGCCCAGCGCCAGCCTGGTGCCCGCGGGCGACCAGACGCTGTTGTTCGTGAACTCCGGGATGGTCCCGTTCAAGGACGCCCTGACCGGGGTCGAGAAGCGGGACTACACGCGCGCCGTGAACTTCCAGCGCTGCCTCCGGGTCGCCGGCAAGCACAACGACTTCGAGGAGGTCGGGCGCAGCTCGCGGCACCACACCCTGTTCGAGATGCTCGGCAACTGGAGCTTCGGCGACTACTTCAAGCGCGAGGCGATCCACTGGGCCTGGCAGTTCCTGACCCGCGACCTGCAGGTCCCGCCCGAGCGCCTCGCCGCGACCGTCTACACCACGGACGACCTCGCCCACTCGATATGGAAGGACGAGATCGGCCTGCCGCCGGAGCGCCTGGTCCGCTGGGGTGACTTCCCCAACGGCGACGAGGCGAACTGGTGGCGGATGGGCGACGTGGGTCCCTGCGGCCCCTGCAGCGAGCTCCACTACGACCGCGGCGCCCATCTCAGCGAGGGCCCGGAGTGCGTCCCGGACCACAGCGAGAACTGCCCGCGCTGGGTCGAGATCTGGAACCTCGTGTTCATGGAGTTCGAGCTCCACCCGGATCGCAGCCTCACGCCGCTGCCTGCGCCCGGCGTGGACACGGGCATGGGCCTCGAGCGGATCGCCGCCGTCCTCCAGGGCGTGATCAGCAACTACGACACGGACCTGTTCAGTCCGATCCTGGCGCGGATGCGGGACCTGCTTGGCTCGGACCCGGACGCCTTCGAGGCGGACCGGTTCAGCTACCAGGTCATCGCGGACCACAGCCGGGCCGTCACGTTCCTGGTGGCCGACGGCGTGGTCCCGGCCAACGAGGGCCGCGGCTACGTCCTCCGCCGGATCATGCGCCGCGCCATCCGTCACGGGCGGCTCCTCGGCCGCCACGAGCCGTTCCTGGGCGAGACCGCGAAGGTTGTCATCGACACGATGGCAGTCGCCTATCCGCACCTCCCAGAGCGTCGCGCGGAGATCCTGGGCGTCATCGAGCGCGAGGAGCGCCAGTTCAACCGCACCCTGGAGGCCGGGGTCGGCCTCCTCGAGGACGCGCTGATCCCGCTGACGTCGGAGGCACGCGTGATCGGCCGCCAGGCGGATCACCTCGGGCCCGACGCACCCGTCCTCCCAGGCGACATCGCGTTCCGGCTCCACGACACGTACGGCTTCCCGATCGACCTCACCGTCGAGCTCGCGGCGGAATACGGCGTCCGGACGGACCTGGCCGGTTTCGGGGACGCCCTCGCTGAGCAGCGGGAGCGCAGCCGTTCCCACACCAGGGCGGGGCTCACCGAGGCGAACCTGGCCACGTCGCGCTACGGCGAGATCCTGGCCCGCACCGCACCAACGGAGTTCCTGGGCTACGAGAGCACCGCCGCCGACGGCCGCGTCGTCGCCATCCTGCGCGACGGCACGGAGTACGAGACCCTGGAGGCCGTGCCCGAGGTGGAGCTCCGGGCCGGGGCCGCCGCCCGCGCGGAGATCGTGCTGGACCGGACCCCGTTCTACGCCGAGAGCGGCGGCCAGGTCGCGGACACCGGCGTGCTGCGGACGGCCGACGGGTCGGCGCTGTTCGACGTCGATGACGTCCAGCGCGTCGCGGGGACCCAGACCGCGGGCCTCACGGTCCATCGGGGCATCCTCCACGGGGAGGTCAGGGTCGGTGACGTCCTGCGCGCCGAGGTGGACGCTGAGCGACGGGCGCACACGATGCGCAACCACACCGGCACGCACCTGCTCCATCGCGCGCTGCGCAACGTGGTGGGGGAGCGGGCGCGCCAGGCGGGCTCGCTCGTGACGCCCGACTACCTGCGCTTCGACTTCCCGTTCGACCGCGGCCTCACCGACGACGAGAAGCTGGCCATCGAACGCGAGGTGCGCCGCGTGGTCCGCGAGGACCGCGAGGTCGGTGTCGAGTGGATGACCATGGCGGAGGCCCAGGGGGCGGGTGCGGACGCCTTCTTCGACGAGAAGTATGGTGAGCGGGTGCGGACGATCCGGGTCGCCGGGTTCAGCCACGAGCTGTGCGGAGGAACGCACTGCCGTGCGTCCGGCCAGATCGGGAGTTTCATCATCACCGGCGAGCGCAGCATCGGGTCCGGCATGCGCCGCATCGAGGCCGTCACCGGGGCCGTGGCGGACCGCCTGGTGGAGGAGCGCTTCGCCCTCGTCGAGCGCACCGTCGCCACGGTTGGCGCTCGTGGCCCGGAGGCGGTCGAGGAGCGGATCACCGCGCTCCAGGAGGAGTTGCGCGATACGAAGCGACGCCTCAGGGCCGGCGCGGCGGCGGGTGGTCGCCCCGGGCCTGCGGACATCGCCTCGAAGGCGGAGGACCTTGCGCCCGGCGTCGCGTTCGTGGGCGCCGTGCTGGACCTCGAGTCCATCGACGTGCTCAAGGGCTTCGCGAAGGACGTCCGCGGCTCGCTGCCCAGCGGCGTGATCGCGCTGGGACTCGAGGCGGACGAGCCGCAGCTGTTCGTCACCGTCAGTGACGACCTCGTCGCTCGTGGTATCGCGGCCGGCCCGCTCGTCCAGGACGCGGTGACGAGGATCGACGGCCGCGGCGGCGGTCGTCCGGAGATGGCCCAGGGCAAGGGCACCCGCCGTGAGGGGCTGGGGGACGCGATCGCGGCCGTACGGGCCGCCGTCGCCGACCGCGCCGCCGGCGCGTGAGACCCGTGGCTGGTGGCGGGGGAGGAGCGCCCTAGATGTCGTTCCTGCGCCGCATCTGGAACCGCGACGAAGGGCCCGTCCCGGCCGCCTGCACCGCGCTGGACATCGGGACCGAGTTCGCCAAGGCGCTCGTGTTCGAGATCGACGAGGCCGGCCACGGGACCGTGCGCGGGGTGGGTCGCAGGCGCCAGGGCCTGTCGCACATGCAGTCGGGAACGGTCGCGGACATCGCCGCCGTGGTGGACAACTGCGCGGTCGCCCTCCAGGAGGCCGAGGAGATGGCCGGCTTCCGGCCGACCCAGGTCGTCATCGGGATCGCGGGCGAGCTGGTCAAGGGCTTCACCACGACCCTCACCCAGGAGCGCAAGAAGCCCGAGACGCCGATCAACGACGCCGAGCTCGTCAAGCTGATCGACAGCGTCCAGCGCGAGGCGCTCAAGGAGGCGGAGCGCTCGATCACGTGGGAGACCGGCCTGCCGCACGTCGACGTGCGCCTGGTCCACAGCGCCATCGTCGGGCGCGTCGATCGACGGCTACGGGCTCTCCAACCCGGTCGGCTTCCAGGGCCGCCACATCAAGATCGGCATCTTCAACGCCTTCGCGCCGCTGGTCCACCTCGGGGCGCTGCAGTCCGTCGCGAGCCAGCTCGACCTGGAGCTGCTCGAGATCGTCGCGGAGCCGTACGCGGTGGCCCGCGTCCTGGGCGCCGAGCACGTCCGGCAGGCCGGCGCGCTGTTCGTCGACGTCGGCGGGGGGACCACGGACGTCGCGCTCGTCCGCCAGGGCGGCATCGAGGGGACGCGGATGTTCGCGCTCGGTGGCCGTGCGTTCACCAAGTCCATCGCCGACCGCCTCGACCTGCCGTTCCCGAGGGCGGAGTCGCTCAAGGTGGACTACGCCCGAGGCCTCGCGATCGAGGAGCACGATGCGGTGGGGGAGATCGTCCGCGACGACGTCGCGGTCTGGGCCGCGGGCGTGGAGCTCGTGATGGAGGAGCTGGCGGCAGGCGAGATGCTGCCGTCGCGCATCCACCTCTGCGGCGGCGGCTCCCGCCTGCCGGAGATCCGCGAGGCACTCGCCGCCGAGCGGTTCTGGAAGCGGCTGCCGTTCGCCCGCCCGCCCGAGGTCGCGATCATGGCGCCCGACCAGGTCGAAGCGATCTCGGACGCCACGGACCTCCTGGTGGACCAGCAGGACGTGACGCCGCTGGGCCTCGCCTGGCAGGCGATCGAGATCCAGACCTCCGAGGATCCGCTCGACGCCGCGCTGCGCCGCGTCCTGCGGGTGATGAAGGTCTAGGCGGGCGAACGTGGCCACGATCGTCTACCTGGACGCCGACGACGAGATCACCTCGGCGGCCAACCGCATCCGCCAGGCGGACGACACGCGGGTGGCCCTGGTCATCCCGTTCGGGTCCCGCGTGGCGACGTCGCGGATCAACTTCAAGCTGCTCGCCCGCGAGGCGATGGTCAACGGGCGCCGGCTGGACATCGTCGCGCCCGACGCTTCCGCGCGGGCGCTCGCGGCATCCGCCGGGCTGCCGGTCTTCGGCTCGGTGGGCGAGTACGAGGCCGCCCTTGACGTCCCAGCCGAGCCTGACGAGCCCGCGGTATCGACAGCGGCCGCCGTCGGACTCGCGGCCGCGACCGCCGCGACCGCCGCGACTGGTGCCACCGGCGCGGCCGGCGGGACCGGCGTGACTGGCGCGAACGCCGTCGGCGGGATCCCCGTCGCACCGGCCTCGGCCGATCCGGGCCTCGCCGCGGCTCGCGAGGCGGAGCTCGACGCCATCGTGCACCGCGGCCGCGAGATCCCGGTGGCGAAGCCACGCCGACGGGGTGTCCGCGCGGGGCTTGTCGTGGGGTTCCTGGTGCTCGCCCTCGCGCTCGTCGCGGCCGGCGCTGCCGCCTATCTCGTCCTGCCATCTGCGGAGATCACGGTCACGCCGCAGATCGAGGACGTCGGCCCCATCGACGTCACGGTCCGCGCCGACCCCGCCGCGACCGCAGTGGACGCGGCCGCAGGCGTCATCCCCGCCCAGACCGTGGACATCCCCGTGGAGGTCAGCGGCGAGTTCACCGCAACGGGCAAGCGCACCGTGACGACGCCAGCAACGGGAGGCGTGCGCTGGAAGAACTGCGACCCGTCGGCGTCCTACACGATCCCGCGGGGCACGATCGTCCGGACGTCGAGCGGCGTCGCGTTCACGATCGACGAGGCCGTGTTCCTGCCGGTGGCCGTCATCTCGGGGACCGGCACCAAGCTCGACCTCAAGTGCCAGACGAGCGAGGTCGCCATCACCGCGGTCAAGGAGGGCCCGGCCGGTAACGTGGAGGCGGGCACGATCCGGACCGTCCCGGCGCGCTACAACCGCACGCTGATCACGGTCAACAACCCGGCCGCCACGTCGGGCGGCACCAGGGAGAACTTCACGCGGGTCTCGAAGAAGGACGTGGACGCGGCGCTCGCGACCCTGGAGGAGGACCTCCAGGCGCAGTTCCAGGTGGCACTCGAGAACCCGGAGGGCGTGCCGGCGGGCGCCACCGTGTTCCCGGAGACCGCAGTGCTTGGCGAGTCGACCCCGACCGAAGACCCTGCGTCGCTCGTCAACGACGAGGTGGAGTCGTTCACGCTGGGCCTCACGGCAAACGGAACCGTGCTGGCGGTCGACGCCTCACCGGTCGAGGCCATCGTCGAGTCGGCACTCGAGGACGCGGTGAAGCCCGGCTACGAGTTGATCGATGGGTCCACGAAGGTCGTGGTGGGCGATGGGACCGTGGACGGCGCCACCGTGGTGTTTGCGGCGGCGGGCACGGCCGAGCAGGTGCGACCCGTGGACGGTGAGGCGCTGCGCCAGCAGGTTCTCGGCCTGGCGGAGGAAGAGGCGCGGGCGATCCTCGAGCCCTACGGCGAGGTAAGCCTCGTGCTCTGGCCCGGCTTCGTGAGCAGCGTGCCCACGCTCGATCAGCGCGTCACCCTCGTGGTCCTGGAGTCCGTGGATGCAACCCCCGACGTCGTTCCCGTGCCCGCGACACCGGATCCCACGGAGGCACCGTCCGGGTCACCCGACGGCGAGGTTCCCAGCGAGCCGCTACCATCCGGCTGATGCTGCAGCCCCGATTGACGGTTGCCCGCGAGCGCCGGGTGCCGCGCGCCGTCCGGCCGTGCCGATCCGGTTCCACGAACTCCCCCGCTGACGGCACATGGTGAGCCGTGTGCTCGGCCTCGACCTCGGCACGCGCCGGATCGGGCTGGCGGTGGCGGATGCCGGCGTCGGCATCGCGCGGCCTCTTGCGACCGTGAACCGCGGGGCGACGATCGAGGCGGACGCCGCGGCGATCGGCCGGGTGTGCGACGAGCAGGCGGTCGCGGAACTGGTCATCGGCCTCCCGGTGGAGGCGAAGGGGACCGAGGGCGAGATGGCGGCCGCGGCCCGTGAATGGGCGGCGGCACTCGGCGCGCGCCTCGGGCTGCCAGTCACGATGCGCGACGAGCGCCTGTCCTCGTTCGAGGCGGAGCGGCGCCTGGGCCGCATGCCCCGTGGTCGGTCGGGCGGTCCGCCGTCCCGGACCCAGCGGAACGCCTTCCGCGCGCGAATCGATCGGGAGGCCGCAAGCGTCATCCTCCAGGACGAGCTGGACGCGCGACGCGCAGGGATGGCCCCGGCGCCGATCACCCACATGGTTCCGGCTCAGGACGTCACGGACGGCGACCCGAGGGAGCAGCGATGAGCGTCAGGGGCGGGCGCGGTCCGCGCGAGGACATGGCCGTGCCGGCCTCGGACGGGGGCGGCAAGCGGTCCAATGGCTACCAGCGCACTGGGCGCTATGGCCGGGGACCGGGCGATCAGCGCCGCTACGACCGCTACGGCGACCGCGGCGGCGGGCTCGGTGGGTTCATCCGCTTCGTCCTCTTCCTCGTCGTACTGGCCGTCGTCGTACTGTTCGTGCTGACCACGTTCGCCAGGCCCATCGTCCGGCTGGCCGTGGTTCCCTGGGCCGAGGGCAACCCGGGGGCCCTGCGGATCGGCTTCGTCCAGGATCTCGTCCGCGAGGACCTGGGCGACGCGTTGACCCAGCCGGCCGCCGGCGGCACGACCGAGCTCGAGTTCACGGTGGAGCCCGGTGACACGCCCGCCACCCTGGCCCCGAAGCTGGCCGAGGCCGGGATCATCACCTCGGAGCGGGCATTCCTGTTCGAGGCCCGCCTCACCGAGCTCGCCTCGAAGCTCCAGGCGGGTCGCTACGCCCTGGCGATGAACCTGACCCCGGGAGAGGTCGCCAACGGCCTGGCGGACGCACGCAACCAGATCGTGCATCGCACCCAGGACGTGACCTTCCGCGAGGGACTCCGGCTGGAGCAGATGACGGCGAAGATCGCGACGCTCACTGGGACGGACGTCGATCCCGAGGCGTTCTACACACTCGTCACCGAGCCCACGGATGCTCTCCTCGGCGACTACCCGTGGCTGCTCGACGAGAAGGTCCGCCCCAAGGGCGCATCGCTCGAGGGCTTCCTGTACCCGGCGACCTACACCCTCCGGACGGACATCAAGGACGCGACCACGGCCGAGGACCTCGTGCGGCTGATGCTCGATGCTTTCTACGCGGCGGTCGGGCCCGAACAGCTGAACGTTCCCGAGAAGCGGGGACTGACGTTCTACGAGGTGCTCACGCTCGCCTCGATCGTGGAGCGCGAGGCCGTGCTCGACGAGGAACGTCCGCAGATCGCCGGCGTCTACCAGAATCGCATCGACCGGGTGCCCAGCGTCAAGCACGGGCTGCTCCAGGCCGATCCGACGAACATCTACGCCGTGGACACCGTGAACCTGGGCGAGTACAGCCCGGACTGGGTGAAGTACAAGTTCTGGACGGTGCCCAAGGACGTCAAGCTCAAGGACGTCGAGCTCCCCGAGAAGCTGGCCGGGTTCAACACCTACAGGGTCCGCGGGCTGCCGCCCGGCCCGATCGCCACGCCCACCCTTGCCTCCCTCGAGGCGGCCCTGGCCCCGGACACGAAGAGCGGCTACACCTACTTCGTCGCCATCCCCGAGGGCAAGGGCGCGCACGACTTCTCGAAGTCGCTCGCCGAGCACGAGAAGAAGCTCCGGAAATACGGCTACTAGGATGCCGAGCCCCATGGGCCTTCCCGTCCCGGCCGACTTCACGCCGCCGCCGGACGTCGGGACACGCGCCCGCTGGCGCGATGCCGAGCGCTCGCACCTGCCCGGGCGCCTCGAGCGTCTCCGCACGCGCATGGCGGCCGAGGGCGTCGAGGCCTACTTCGGCGTCAAGGGCGAGCACATGCGCTGGCTGACCGGGATTCACCCTGGCCGACGGCGAGGAGAAGGTGGCCGGGCACTCGGGCCAGCTGCTGGTCGGACCCGAGGACGTCGTTCTCGTCACGGATTCCCGGTACACGATCCAGGCGCGCCGCGAGGCACCCGACGCGGTGGTCGACGAGATCGGCTATGACCTCGTCGGCTCCTGGCCGACGCCTCCTGGACCGTGCAGGGGCCCGGCGCGTGGCCGTCGAGGCCAGTGCGGTCTCCCACGCGCTGTGGGAGCGGCTGGCTGCCGCAGCGCCGGACGTGGAGCTCGTGGCGGCCGATGGCTGGATCGAGGAGATGCGGGCCGTCAAGAGCCCCGACGAGATCGAGCGGATCGCGGCGGCCTGCGCGGTTGCGGATCGGGCGCTGGCGGCCCTGCTGCCGGAGATCCGGGCCGGCGTGACCGAGCACGACCTGGCCCTGCGCCTCGAATGGCTTATGCGGACCGGAGGCGCGGAGGCCCTGGCGTTCGACGTGGCCTGCCTGGCCGGTCCGGAGGCGGCGCTGCCCCACGGATCGCCCGGTGACCGTCCTGTCCGGTCCGGCGAGGTCCTCCTGTTCGACTTCGGGGCCCAGGTCGAGGGCTACCGGAGCGATATGACCCGGACGCTGTTCGTGGGCGAGCCGGCCGCGAGCGACCTCGCCGTGTACGACCTCGTCCGGAGGGCCCAGCAGGCGCCGATCGATGAGCTGCGGGCCCGCGTCGCCGATGGAGCCATCCCGGATGGGCGTGCCCTCGACGCCCTCGCCCGCGGAGTGATCGACGCCGCGCAGAGCTGGCCGGCATACGGTCACGGCCTGGGTCACGGGATCGGCCTCGCGACCCACGAGGAACCGCGCCTGTCGCGCAGCGCGCCGGAGACGCCGCTTCCCAGTCCGACGGTCTTCTCGGTGGAGCCCGGGATCTATCTCGAGGGCGAGACCGGCGTCCGGATCGAGGACCTCGTGCATCTTGACGCGTCTCGCGGAGTCGTCGAGCGCCTCACCCGCTTCCCGCGCGACGTGATCGCCCTGGAGGTCTGACGTGAGGGCCGGCCCGTCGCTCGGCATGCTGCTGGCGGTGGCAGCCCTCCTCGGCGGCTGCGGGCTGTTGGCAGGCTCGGCGCAGGCGCCCATGGGGCCTGGGACCTGTGTCGGCATGCTCGAGGGGGCGTGCCAGGAGCAGATCGACCGGGCCCTCGCCCGGCATCCCAATGTCACCAACGTTGACGTTGCGTGCACCGCTCCCGTGTGTGATCGGAAGGGCGGCGCGGGGACCCTGGTGATCACCGCGGCAGACGGGACGACGGTCAAGGAGGCCTTTACCTACGCCGGCGATCCGGCACCTGTCCCGGTGCCCGACTGTGCGGGGATCGTGCTCGACCTCTGTCGTGGCATCGCGGATAACACGGTCAACGGCCTCCCGCCCTCGAAGGCGATCAAGGCGATCACCATCGCGTGCACGTCGCCCTCCTGCACCGCGGACCGGGGCGAGGTTGACGTGCGGGTCCAGTTCTCCGACGGCAGCGAGTTCCAGGGCAGCCAGGGCTGGGAGCCCGCGGGCTGACGGGCTGGCAGGCGCCAGGATCGGTCGTCCGGGGCGCCTCTGGTAGCATCCCGGGACACACCCAATCGAACGAGCGCGGGGAGCCGGCACGCCTCCCGACCGCGCCCCGACCCACTCCGGAGCACCAGCCCACATGATCTCCACTGGTGAGCTGCGCAAGGGCGTCGTCATCGAGCTCGACGGCGAACTCTGGCAGGTCCTCGACTACCACCACATCAAGATGGGCCGCGGCTCGGCGCAGGTCCGGATCAAGTTCCGGAACGTCAAGAAGGGCAGCACCGTCGAGAAGTCATTCCAGGCCGGTGAGCGCTGGCCGCGCGCGCAGATCGACAGCAGGCCGGTGCAGTACCTGTATCGGGACGGCGACGACCTCCACTTCATGGAGATGGAGTCGTATGAGCAGTTCAGCCTGCGGGCGGAGACGCTCGACGACGTCGTCGGCTTCCTGAAGGAGGGCATGACCCTCGACCGCACGAGCTACCAGGGCGAGACCCTGGGGGTCGAGCTGCCGATCACCGTGGACCTGCTGGTGACCGAGTCGGAGCCCGGCTTCGCCGGCGACACGGCATCCGGTGCGCGCAAGAACGCGACCCTGGAGACCGGCCTCGTGGTCACGGTGCCGCTGTTCGTGAACGAGGGTGACACCCTCCGGATCGACACCCGCACCGGCGAGTACCAGACCCGGCTCTAGGCGTCCACGGCGACCATGGTCGGAGCGGGCGGCGCATGACCGACCAGTCCGACCAGCTCCTGTCGCCCTGGGACGCGGTCCCGGCCGATCCCGACGAGGGTCCCCGCCGATCGCCCCCGCCCGGCGGCACGTTCGGGCTGCGGGTTCGGACGGTCTCCGAGGTCAGCCGAGCGATCCGTGATCGCGTCCGCTCGGACGACGGCCTGCGCGACCTGTGGATCGAGGGCGAGATCGGCCGCGTCACCGTGTCGACGGCCGGCCACGCCTACTTCACGCTCAAGGACGCCCGCGCCCAGCTCCAGTGCGTCTGGTTCCGCGACGAGCGCGTCCGCTCGCCGTTCCAGCCGCAGACCGGGCTCCAGGTGGTGGCCCACGGGCGCATGGACCTGTTCGAGCCGCAGGGCGCGCTCCAGCTCTACGTGGAGTCGCTGCAGCCGTCCGGGTTCGGCAATCTCGCGGTCCGCTTCGAGCAGCTCAAGGCCCGGCTGGCCGAGGAGGGCCTGTTCGACGCCGCGCGCAAGCGCCCGTTGCCGCTCCGACCCCGGACCATCGCCGTCGTCACGTCGCCCACCGGTGCCGTGTGGCGCGACGTGTGCAACGTCATCGCGCGTCGCTGGCCGATGGCACGCGTGGTGCTGGTTGCCTGCCAGGTCCAGGGCGAGGGCGCGCCGCAGAGCATCGTGGGTGCCTTACGCCGCCTCGAGCGCTTCGTCGAGGAGGAGCGGGCCGCTGGTCGGGCCGACGACGCACCGGCAGTGACCATCCTGGCGCGGGGCGGCGGCTCGCTGGAAGACCTGTGGTCGTTCAACGACGAGCGGGTCGTGCGCGCGGTGGTCGCCCACCCGGTGCCGGTGGTGTGCGGCGTCGGGCATGAGGTGGACGTGACCCTGGCCGACTTCGCAGCCGACGTCCGCGCCCCGACGCCATCGGCGGCCGCGGAGCTGGTCGTGCCCGACCGCCTCGAGGTGGCCTCGGGCGTCCGGCAGCTGGCCCGGCGCGTGGAGTCGGCGATGGTCCGCGGGCTGGTGGAGGCGAGGCGGAGCCTGGACGCCGAGCACCGGGCGCTCGCGCGCCTGGAGCCGCGGGCGCAACTGGCGGGGTCGCGAGAGCGGGCTGGCCTGCTGCTGGACCGTGCCGCCCGAATCGTCGACGAGCGGCTCGCCGGGGCCGCCAGGGCCCAGGAGCGGACAGCCGCGCGCCTGGCCCCGCTGCTCCCCAGCCGCCTGGCCGCGGATCGGGTGCGCCTGGACGGACTGGCGTTGCGCGCCCCGCGCGCCATTGAGGTCCGGCTCCAGCGAGCCTCCGCCGGGCTCGCGGCGACGACGGCGTCCCTGGCCGCGCTCGGCCCCGGCGCAACGCTGGAGCGTGGCTACGCGATCGTCCGGCGCAGCCAGGACGACGCGATCCTGCGCGATCCCACGGACGCACCCGCGGGGACATCCCTGCGGGTCACCCTCGCGGGTGGGACGCTCGAGGCGACCAGCGACGGGCCGGGTGGCGGACCGTGACCTCGGCGATCGGCTCGCTGGTGCTGTTCGTCTTCGTGGTGGGGCTCGTGATCGCCGTCGGGATCGCCGTGGGTATGATCGTGGCCGGCCGGATCGACCGCATCATCGCGCCGCCGAGGCCCGACGGCCCCCCAGTCCCGGAGCAGGCCGCGGAGCCGCAGCCGCGACCCAGACCGAAATCGAGGAGCATGACGAGTGACCGAGCCCAGGGGACCGGGGACCACCGGCGACGTCGAGGCGCTCGCCTATGACGAGGCGTTTGCCGAGCTCCAGCGCGTCGTGGCGGCGCTGGAGGCGGGTGGCGGCTCGCTCGAGGCGACCATCGCCCAGTACGAGCGGGCGGTGGCCCTGCAACGACGCTGCGAACGGCTGCTCGGCGAAGCGGAGCTCCGGGTCCAGCAGCTGATGGCCAGGCCGGGGATGCCCCTGGCGACCGTGGACGTGCACCCGGAAGACGCCGAGGAGGGGTAGGGCGACGATCCCGGCGGACGCCGGCGAGGGCACATCCTGCTACGATCCGATATCAAGTTAGCGGAGCGATCGCGCCCGACCAGACAGTCGGCGGCTTGCCGCCGCAGATGAGTGGGACGCATCACCGCGAGAGGCACCCGGCCGTCAAAGGCGGAGTCCCTCCCCGAGCACCAGGAGTCGCGCGTGCCGATCCTAGACCGCCTCCATGACCCCGCGGAGCTGCGCGGCCTCTCGGAGGCCGAGCTGGTCCAGCTCGCGGCCGAGATCCGCGAGACGATTGTGCGGACTGTGGCTGCGACCGGTGGCCACCTCGGCTCCTCGCTGGGTGTCGTGGAGGTCACGCTCGCCCTGCACCGGCTCCTGGAGTCGCCGCGCGACAAGATCGTGTGGGACACGGGGCACCAGGCGTACGCGCACAAGCTCCTCACGGGTCGCCTGGACCGCTTCCACACCCTGCGCCAGATCGATGGCCTCGGTGGGTTTCCGCGGCGCTCCGAGTCACCGCACGACGTCATGGACGGCGGCCATGCAGGCACCGGCCTGTCCATCGCCCAGGGCCTGGCCACCGCCCGTGACCTGCGCCACTCGATGGAGCGGATCGCCGTCGTGGTGGGCGACGCGGCCCTCCTGTCGGGCCTCTCGCTGGAGGCCCTCAACGACATCGGCCACCGGCAGACGCAGCTGCTGATCGTCCTCAACGACAACGAGATGTCGATCAGCCCGTCCGTGGGCGCGCTGTCCAAATACCTCTCGGAGATCAAGCTCTCGCAGGCCTGGCAGCAGGGCAAGGGAGCCTGGGACACGGCGACCGAGAGCGTGCCGGTCGTGGGCTCGCGCCTGGTGGAGCTGAGCCGCCGGATCCGGCAGTCCGTCGTCTCGTTCGCACAGCCCGGCCAGCTGTTCGAGGACCTGGGGATCACCTACGTCGGCGTCATGCCGGGTCACGATCGCCCGTTCCTCGAGGAGACCTTCCGCCGCGCACTCGCCTTGAATGGCCCGGTGATCGTCCACGTCCGGACCCAGAAGGGGAAGGGCTACAAGCCCGCCGAGGCGGACCAGGTCAGCTTCCACGGCGCGGCGCTGCCGCCCATCGCGGTCGCTCCCGAGACCGATGGTCACGACCGCATCGGCGCGTCGAACGGCGCGGGCGAGGGCATGTCCTCGTCGGCCGCCGATGGCTCGTCCCTGACCGCGTCACGGGAGGCCGAAGAGGGCGCCCCGCCCTCGATCTCCGTCATGGCGGACCGGCGGTCCCATCCACCGATCGCGGTGCAGGCCGCAAGGCCGGACGAGGTGGACCCCCAGAACACGCGCAAGGTTCCCAACTACACGGCCCATTTCGCCGCGGAGCTGGTCGCCCTCGCCGCCGAGGACCGGCGCATCGTGGGGATCACCGCCGGAATGCCCACGGGGACCGGCCTGTCCAAGCTGCAGGCGGCCTACCCGGACCGCTTCATCGACGTCGGCATCGCCGAGCAGCACGCGGTGACCCTGGCCACTGGCCTGGCCCTGGGCGGCATGCGGCCCGTGGTGGCCCTCTACTCGACCTTCCTCCAGCGGGCATTCGACCAGACCGTCCACGACGTCTGCCAGAACGACGTCCCCGTGTTCCTCGCGGTGGATCGCGCGGGTCTCGTCGGCGAGGACGGCACCAGCCACCAGGGCATGTTCACCATCCCGGCCCAGCGGATGCTGCCGAACCTCGTGATCGCCAGTCCCCGCGACGAGCAGGAGCTGCGGTCCATGGTCCGAACGGCCTTCGCGCAGGACCACCCGTTCGCGCTGCACTACCCGCGCGACGCCGGGTTCGGCGTCCCGGAGCGTGACCCCGAGATCCTGCCGGTCGGGCGGGGCGAGGTGCTCCGCGAGGGCCGCGACCTGCTGTTCGTGACCTTCGGGCCCATCACGGCACGCGCCATCGACGTCGCCGACGCTCTCGGGTCCCGCGGATGGTCCGTGGGCGTGATCAACGCCCGCTTCGCCAAGCCGCTCGACCGGCAACTGATCCTCGACGGAGCCCGTGGCAAGCAGCTCGTCGTGACGTTCGAGGAGAGCGTGGTGACCGGCGGTTTCGGGTCCGGGGTCCTCGAGGCCTTCGAGGATGCACGCCTGGCCGATGCGGCCTACCGCAACGTCCCGGTCAAGATCCTTGGGATCCCGGGCGACCGGTTCGTTGACCACGGGTCTGTGACGGACCTGCGGCGCCTCATCCGCCTGGATGTGCCCGGACTGCTGGCCCAGGTCGAGGAAGCCATGGCCCAGCTCGGCATCGAGGCACCTGCCGCGGCCGGCTGACCCCTGGCGGAGCTCCGGGCCACGGCCCCCCCGGGCCGTGCGGCGTGGCGTTGAGCAGTCGCGATGTGGCACGATCCGGGGTGATGAGCGGAACAGCCGTCACCAGGGAGCGGCAGGCCGTCCCCACGGACGCGCCGGGTCTCGACGTCCTCGCGGCGAGGGGCTGGGTGGTCATCGTGTGGAACGACCCGATCAACCTGATGACCTACGTCACTTACGTCTTCCGCAAGCTGTTCGGGTACAGCCACGCTCGGGCGCACGAGCTCATGCTGCAGGTGCACACGGAGGGGCGCGCGGTGGTGTCGGCCGGGACGCGGGAGCGCTGCGAGCACGACGCCTCCCGGCTGCACGCCCATGGCCTGTGGGCCACGATCACGCAGGCGTAGCGCAGTCGTGACGGAGCTCGGACCGCCGGTCCGGCGCGCCGGCCCGGGCCGCCTCGTCCTGCGTCTCGATCCGCACGAGCGACGGATCCTCGCCTCCCTCGTGGCGGAGCTCAAGGCGGAGCTGGAGGACCCCGCGTCCGCCCCCGCCGGCGGCTCGCTCGCCCGCCTGTACCCGCCGGCGTTCCCGGACGATCCGGAGGCCGAGGCCGCCTATGCGGACCTGGTCCTCGCCGACCTGGTGGACACCCGGCGTGATCGCGTGGCGATCGTGGCCGCGACGCTCGATGCGCAGGATCTCGACGACGCCCAGGCGGCGGCGTGGCTGGGAACCCTCAACGACCTGCGGCTGGTCATGGGGTCCGGCCTCGGCATCGAGGCTGGCGACGACGCCAGGATTCCGGACCCGGACGACCCGGACGCCATGCGCGAGGCGGTCTTCGCCTATCTCGGCTGGCTGGTGGCGGCGTTCGTGGACGTGCTCGCCAATTCGCTGCCCTGGGTTCCCGACGAGGTGGCCTGAGCAAGAGGCGGGGAGGCATCGTGTCCCGCCGGATCGCGGCGCGCATACGTCCGCGATACGCGGCCTGTGCCACGATAGGCACCATGCCGGCAGCCACCGCCAAGCGCGTCCGCCTCGACCAGCTCCTCGTGGAGCGTGGGTTGGCCCCCACGCGCTCGCGGGCGCAGGCTCTCGTGCTCGCCGGGCAGGTTCGGGTAGGGGAGGGGGATGGCGCACGCCACGACCTCAAGGCGGGTGACCTCGTCGCCCGTGAGGCCGTCATCACCGTCGCCGGCGGGCGCGAGTGGGTGAGCCGCGGGGCGCACAAGCTGATCGCCGCCCTGGATGCCTTCGACCTCGACCCAGCGGGGATGATCGCCATCGACATCGGGGCATCAACGGGCGGGTTCACCGACGTGCTCCTGGCCCGGGGCGCCGCGCGGGTGTACGCGCTGGACGTGGGCTACGGGCAGCTGGCCGAGAAGCTGCGGCGCGATGAGCGGGTCGTCTCGATGGAGCGCGTGAACGCCCGGACGCTCGCACCGGGGACCCTGCCCGAGCCCGTGGACATCGCCGTCATCGACGTCGCGTTCATCTCGCTCGCGCTGATTCTGGGGCCCGCCCGCTCGGTGCTGCGCGACGGCCGGGGATCCATCGTCGCCCTCGTCAAGCCCCAGTTCGAGGCTGGCCGGGCGGACGCCCGGGGCGGGGTCGTGAAAGACCGGGAGGTGCACCTGCGGGTGCTGCGTGACACCGCGGCCACGGCACGGGATCTCGGTCTCGGCACGCGCGACGTGATCGCGTCGCCCATCCTGGGTCCCGAGGGCAACCGCGAGTTCCTGGCCTGGTTTGGGGCGGGGCCATCGTGCGCGGAGCTCGACGATCGGATCGAGGCCGCCGTCGCGGCCGCCTGGGAGGACGCCTCGTGACGATCAAGCGGCTCGGTTTCGCGTACAACCCCACCAGCGAGGACGCGTCCGAGCTGCGCGAGCGCGCTGCAGGCTGGTGCCGGATGCGCGGCGTGGAGCACTGGGCCGCCCCCGCCGGCGAGACGGCGACGCTCGTGGAGCACCTGCCGGGGACGGACGTGCTGGTCGTGCTCGGCGGCGACGGGACGTTCCTGCGCGCCGCCCAAGCGGTCACCGAGGTCGACGTTCCGCTGCTGGGGATCAACCTGGGCAAGGTCGGCTTCCTGTCCAAGGCCGAGGCGCACGAGCTCGAGGCGGTGCTCGGCCAGCTGGCTGCGGGCACCTTCGTCGTCCGCGAGCGCATGGGCCTGACGGGGGCGATCCTGCCCGCCGGCCGCCCCGTCGACACCCGGTTCACCGCGCTCAACGACATCGTCGTCGCACGCGGCTCGCTGGCACGGGTGGTGAGGCTGGACGTCACGATCGACGAGTCGCACCTGGCCACGTTCGTGGCGGACGGCCTGGTGGTTGCCAGCCCCACCGGATCCACGGGCTACTCGTTCTCGGCCGGTGGCCCGATCCTGGACCCGCAGAGCCGCAACCTCCTGGTCACGCCCATCGCCGGCTACCTGTCCTCGATTCGCTCGATCGTCGTCTCGCCCGACCAGGTCGTGCGTGCCCGCGTGATCGACGCGCACGAGGCCCTCGTCTCGATCGACGGGCGCGAGGACCACCGGATCGAGGTCGGTGACGTGGTCGAGGTCCGGGCCCTGGAGCGGCCCATCCGGTTCGTGGAGCCGGACGGCGCGATGCCGTTCTGGGACCTCCTGCGGACGAAGGTCGAGCTGCTGCCGTCCTGACGATGGCGAGCGAGGCTGTCCCCCAGCGACCCGGCCGCCTGCTCGAGCTGGCCGTCAGCGACCTCGCGCTGATCGACCGGCTGCGGCTGCCGCTCGAGGGCGGCTTCAGCGTGCTGACGGGTGAGACCGGGGCCGGGAAGAGCCTCCTGATCGATGCGCTCGGCCTCGCCACCGGTGCTCGCGCCGACACGACGCTCGTCCGGCACGGGGCGCAGAGCGCGCGGGTCGAGGCGCTGTTCGACCGGTTCCCCGAGCCCCTGATCGCCGTGCGCGAGATCAGCGTCACGGGCCGGTCCACGGCGCGCCTGGACGACGAGTCCGTCACGGCCGGGCGCCTGGGCCAGGCGACGAGCGGCGTCGTGGAGATCCACGGTCAGCACGACCAGCAGCGGCTGCTCGACGAGGACTGGCAGCGGGACCTGCTCGACGCGTTCGGTGGTCACGGCGGCCAGCGGACCGCCGTGGCCGCTGCCGTGGACCGCTGGCGCGCGAACCGGTCTGCGCTGGCCGGGCTGACGATGGACCCCCGGGAGCTCCTGCGCCGCCTGGAGATCCTGGAGCACGAGACCGCCGAGATCGACGGCGCACGCCTTCGCCCGGGTGAGGCCGACGAGATCTCCGCCCAGCTGGCCGCGGCGCAGCACGTCGAGACGATCGCCTCGGGCGCGGTGACGGTCCGTGAGACGCTGCTGGCCGAGGGCAGCGGGGCCCGCGAGCGCGTCGCGTACGCAGAGCGGGAGCTCCGGTCACTGGCCCGACTCGATCCCCGGTGGGGGCCGCTGGCCGACCGACTGGCTGGTCTCGAGGCCGAGGTGGAGGACGTCGCCGCGGAGGTTCGCGCCGTCGCCGAGACCGTGGATCACGACCCGGCCTCGCTTGCTGCGCTCGAGGAGCGGCTGGGCGAGATCCACCGGCTGCTGCGCCGGTTCGGGGACGACGAACCGGAGGTCATCGCCCACGGTGTCCGGGCTGCCGCCGAGGCCAGCCGCCTCCGTGGCCTGGAGTCCGAGCGGGCACGTCGGGCCGACGAGGATGCCCGGCTGCTCCTGGCCGTGGCCGACGCTGCTGCATCGCTCTCGATCCTGCGCCACGACACGGCCGACGAGCTGGGTGGAGCCGTCTCCGCGGTGCTGGCGGAGCTGGGCTTCCCGCCCGACGCCTTTGCCGTGGCATTGGGCCGCCGGACCGCGGCCCGCGACGATCCCGCCGTCGAGGTGGACGGCGACGCCGTCGCCTTCGACGCGTCCGGCATCGACACCGTCGTGTTCACCTTCCGTCCGAACCCCGGCGAGCCGGCCCGGCCGCTCGCCCGGATCGCGTCCGGCGGGGAGCTGTCGCGCGTGGCCCTCGCCGTGAAGCAGGTGCTGGCGGAGGTCGACGACACGCCCACCCTGGTATTCGACGAGATCGACACGGGGATCGGCGGTCGGAGCGCGGATCCGGTGGGCCGAAGCCTGTGGACGCTGGCCCGCTCGCACCAGGTGCTGTGCGTGACCCACCTGCCCCAGATCGCCGCGTACGCGGACGCGCACTACCGGATCGCAAAGCGCGACCGGGACGGACGCACCGTGACGGAGATCACGCGCCTGGATCGCGCCGAGCGGGCGGCGGAGCTGGCGCAGATGATCGGCGGTCCCGACGGTGGCGAGGCGGCGGAGCTGAGCGCCCGGGACCTGCTGGACCGGGCCGAGGCGTGGCGGGCCGGCCGGACCGTCGAGGCCGGCGGCTGGCCGCCGCGCCCGGATCGCCGCGGGCCCACAGCATGACCGCCGACCTTGAGCAGGCCATCGAAGGCTACCTGGCATATCTGCGCGTGGAGCGCGGCCTCGCCGACGCGACCCTACGCGCCTATCGCGCGGACCTGTCGGACTTCGCGATGAGCCGCGGTGCGGCCAGGGACTGGGCGAACGGGCCGGAGGTCGCGCACCGGTACCTGGCGGCACGGGCGCGACGCGGCCGACCCAACGAGCCGGGCCTCGCCCCCACGAGCCTCCGTCGGCGCACCGCGTCCATCCGCGGCTTCTACCGCTTCGCGTACGGCGACGGCCTGATCGCCGTGGACGTCGCGGCGCACCTCGACCTGCCACGCCAGCCGCGACTGCTCCCCGAGACGCTGACCGTCGAGGAGGTCGAGCGGCTGCTCGAGGCCGCAGGTGACGCGCCCGAAGGCGGCGGGCCCGAAGGCGGCGCGCCTGCCGGGCGCCGTGGTCGCCGCCGGGAGGCCACGGACGCCGAGGGCGTGGCGCTGCGGGACCGGGCGCTCCTGGAGCTGCTCTACGCGGCGGGACTGCGCGTGTCGGAAGCCCTGGGCCTCGACCGGGAGCACCTCTCGATGGACTCGGCGTTCGTGCGCGTGATCGGCAAGGGTGACAGGGAACGGGTCGTGCCCGTGGGCGACGTCGCCCTGGCGTGGCTGGGCCGCTACATGGCGTGGCCGCGCGCCGCGTGGCTGGGGAGGGCAGGGGAGGGGGATGGCACCGGGACGCCGCTGTTCGTCACTCAGCGCGGACATCGACTGGGGCGCCAGGGCGCATGGGCCGCGGTCAAGGCCGCCGCCGATGTGGCCGGCCTGAGCGACCGGGTCTCGCCGCACACGCTGCGCCACTCGTTCGCCACCCATCTCCTGGAGGGCGGCGCGGACCTGCGCATCGTCCAGGAGATGCTCGGTCATGCGAGTATTGCCACGACCCAGCTGTACACGCACGTCACCGGGGATCGGATCAGGGAGATCTACGCTCGCGCACACCCGCGGGCGTGAGGGAGGACACGCGAGACCATGGGCTACGCCGACTCGCTGCTCGCATCCGGCGAGCGCATCATCCGCATCGCTCACCAGCACTGGTTCATCCTGATCTGGCGGGCGCGCTGGGCGGTCTTCGGGCTGCTGATCGCGGTGCTGCTCACGATCCTGCGGCTGATCAACCCCGATGCCAGCGGCCCGCTGTGGGACATCCTGGGCTGGGCATCGGTGATCCTCGTGGCGATCGGCATTGCCAGCTTCGCCTGGGGCGCGCTGAGCTTCCGGAGCCAGGAGTACGTCATCACCTCGCGGCGGCTCATCCACACCGAGGGCGTCATCAACAAGAAGGCGTCCGACTCGTCGCTCGAGAAGATCAACGACGCGATCCTCGTGGAGTCGGTCTTCGGGCGCATGTTCGGCTTCGGCAACCTCGAGGTCCTCACGGCGTCCGAGAGCGGGATCGAGCAGCTGCGCATGCTGCGGGATGCCAAGGACTTCAAGATCGCGATGATCGAGGCCAAGCACGAGCTGGAGTTGGAGCTGACCCGGCCCACGATGCCGCCCGTCCGCGCCGCGGATCCCGTGCCCGCCCCGGCGCCGGTTCCGGCACCTGTGCCCGCCGCGCCGCCTGCCCCCGCCCCCACGCCCGAGGTTGACACCGCGGACGAGGTCGCGGACGCGCTCGCACGCCTGGGGGACCTGCGGGACAAGGGCATCATCAGCCCGGAGGAGTTCGAGGCGAAGAAGACGGAGCTGCTCGGACGGCTCTAGCCCCGGCGCCGGTACCATACGCGGGACCCCACACCACCCCACGAGGCCCGCGTGCAAGACATCGTCCTCAACGTCGTGATGATCGCGATCTTTCTCGGGATCGCGTTCCCGGTCCACGAGTTCTCGCACGCGGCCGTTGCCTACCTGCGCGGCGATGCGACCGCCAAGCTGTTCGGGCGCATGACCCTCAATCCGGTCGTGCACTTCGACCCGTTCGGCGGGCTCATGACGGTGATCTCGATCTTCCTGGGCGGGTTCCTGTTCGGCTGGGCGAAGCCGACGCCGGTCAATACCGCCAACCTCAAGAACCGCAGCAACGACGAGGTGCTCGTCGCGTTGGCCGGGCCGGCGTCG
The DNA here is from genome assembly GCA_963754485.1 of uncultured Chloroflexia bacterium. GTDB lineage: Bacteria > Chloroflexota > Limnocylindria > Limnocylindrales > CSP1-4 > CAIXZV01. The sequence goes on from CAVWFY010000017.1 coordinate 320,963, forward strand.
AACCTCGTCATGGCCATGCTGATGGCGTTCGTCATCCGGCTGCTGGACGTGGCGGGCGTCCCGGTCTACGAGAACATGATTGCCGGCAACATCGGGCTGGTGCGCGGTCTCACCGTCGCCCCGATCGAGATGATCTCGTACGGCCTGTACCTGTTCGTCGTGTTCAACGTCATGCTGGCCGTGTTCAACCTGATCCCGATCCCGCCGCTCGATGGCTCGACGCTGCTGTTCCGCTTCCTGCCGCCGCGGACTGCGTGGCAGATCCGGCCGTTCCTCGCGCAGTACGGGATGTTCATCGTGCTCGCCGTCGTCCTCCTCGGCGGGCAGTACCTCTCAACGTTCATCTTCAGTGTCGCGACGTTCCTGGTGGGTCTCTAAGGCGCGCCAGCTCCGGACGCACCTGCGGGCCCGCGTGAGCCCCGCGGAGCGCCGGATGCTGGCCGCCTGGACGACCCCCACCGAGGCCGCCCTGTTCGACGCCCAGCACGTGGCCGACCAGCGTCACGGCCTGGACGTGGTCGCGTACCTGCGGCGTGCCGGCGTGCGCGATCGGGACGTGCTCGCTGCCGGGCTGCTCCACGATTGCGCCAAGGGCGACACGGGTGCCGGCCCGCGCATCGCCTGGTCGCTGGGCGAGCACCTTGGGCCGTGGGCCCTGGCGCCGGCTCGCGTCGTTCCCGGCTGGAGCGCGGCGCTGGACCGGCTCCGGGACCACGCCGAGGCCTCCGCCGCACTGGTCGAGGCGGCCGGGCTGCCGGCTCGGGCCGTGGATCTCGTCCGCTACCAGTCCGAGCCGCGGGACCCCGAGTACGGCGCCCTGTTGCACGCCGCTGACGAGGCCTGCTGATGGCGCCAGGGATGTCACCTGCCACCGCGCACGCGACACCGCCCGCGGTCGCGTTCGGGGAGGGGCGGCGCCCGGAGGCCTCGACGCGCGTCACGCTGCCCGCGTTCGACGGCCCGCTGGCGCTGCTGCTGGCGCTGATCGAGGCCCGCCAGCTGGACGTCCTCACGGTGCCTCTTGGCGCCCTCGCCGACGCCTACCTCGACGCGCTCGCCGGCCTGGACGACGACCGGATGGGGAACGTCTCGGCGTTCGTGGCCGTCGCGAGCCAGCTGATCCTGATCAAGTCGCGCGCCATCCTGCCGCGTCACAGGCCGGAGGGGGCCGTCGCCCTCCCGGACGAGGGGCCCGACCCGGAGGCCGAGCTGCGGGCCCGCCTCATCCTGTACCGGGCCTTCCGGGATGCCGGCGCCAGGTTGCTCGACGAGGCCCAGGCGCGCATGGGCCTCTGGCACCGCGAGCCCTCCGCCGCGCGTGCCGCCGGGGTGGCCGGTGCGCGCCCGCCCGCGGCGCAGCCGCTGCCGATCGCGCTGCTGGTGGAAGCGCTCGAGGGGCTCGTCACCATCGTCCCGCCGCCCCCGCCGCCGCCCGAGACCATCCCCCGATCTGTCACCCTGACGGAGCGCGCGATGCTCATCCGCGGCGCCCTGGCCGGCGCGGACGTGGTCGTGTTGCAGGACCTGCTCAACGGCGTCACGGACCGGGTCGTCGTCGCCGTCACGTTCCTGGCCCTGCTCGAGCTGATGAAGCGCCGGGAGGTCGTCGTCCGGCAGGACGAGCCGTGGGGCCCGATCATGGCCAGGCGCACGACCGCCGAGGAGCGCGCCGCCGCGGGCGTGACCGGCACGATCGACGAGGAGGCACCGCTGGACGAGTCGCTGGAGTCCTTCTCATGACCGAGCCCGAGGTCGAGGGCACGAAGGTGGACGCCGCTGACGTCGTGGACCTGCAGCCCGCGGACTCCGAGCCTGCGGACCAGGAGTCGGTCGCGGGCGAGCTGACCGAGGCCCAGCTCGAGGCCCTGCTGTTCGTCGCGGAGAGGCCGCTGTCGCGGGGCGAGATCGCGCGACTCGCCGGCGTCGACCGCGAGACCGTGGACGATCGCCTCGGGGACCTCGAGGTGACCCTTGCGAGCCGCGGGATCCGCCTCGTCCTGGGGGGCGACCGCGTTGAGCTCGCGACGGCCCCGGAGGCTGGCGCGCTGATCGCACGCTACGTCGGCGCGGACGCCGTGCGTCTCTCGCCGGCGGCCCTCGAGACCCTCGCGATCGTCGCCTATCGCCAGCCCGTCACCAAGGCGGTCATCGAGCGCATCCGCGGCGTGGACTCCGACTACACGGTCCGGGCGCTCATCCACCGGCGGCTCGTCGTGGAGCAGGGCCGCGCGGACGCGCCCGGTCGGCCGATCCTGTACGGGACGGGCTTCGAGTTCCTCGAGCGGTTCGGGATCACGAGCCTGGACGAGCTCCCGGCGCTCGACCTCGACGTCGCCACGCGCCTCGTGGACGGGAGCGACCCGGCCGGCCAGCCGGACGACGCGATCGACCCGATCGACACGGACGACCCGATCCCCTCGATCGACCCGGACGCCTGACCCGGTGCCGGTCGATCGGATCTCGAAGGTGCTGGCCGCCGCCGGCGTCGCGTCGCGGCGCGGGGCGGACGAGCTGGTCGCGGCCGGCCGGGTCACCGTGGACGGCCGCCCGGCCGTGCTCGGCGAGAAGGTGGATCCGGAGACGCAGCGGGTCGCGGTCGATGGGCGCGAGATCGGCGCGGCTCCGACCGGACGCATCTACCTGGCGCTGCACAAGCCTGCCGGCGTGGCCTCGACCGTCAAGGACCGGCACGCGCTGCACACGGTGCTGGACCTCGTACCGGCCGAGCTCACTCGCGGCGCGCGCCTGTACCCCGTCGGCCGGCTCGACCAGGACTCCGAGGGGCTGATCCTGCTGACCAACGACGGTGACTGGTCCGAGCTGGTCCTCCACCCGCGCTACGGCGTGGAGCGCGAGTACGCGGTCGCCCTCGCCCGGCCGCTGACGCGCGAGCAGGCCCAGTGGCTGGAGTCCGGTGTCGAGCTCGCCGAGGGCGTGGCCACGGTCGGCCAGCTGCGCGGCCAGACCCACACCGAGGACCGGCGACTCGCGGACATCCTGGAGCCGGAGCCGGATCCCGGCCTCACCTGGGTCCGGGTCACCATCCACCAGGGCTGGAAGCGCCAGTTGCGGCGCATGTTCGGCGAGGTCGGGTCGCCGGTCCGCCGCCTCGTCCGGGTCCGGATCGGCACGCTCCGGCTGGACACGATGGCGTCGGGCGACGTGCGGCCGTTGAGCCAGGCCGAGGTCCGCCGGCTTGCCCGCACCGCGCGGGACTGACCTCCGGCCGCTATCCTCGGGCCGATGACCGACGCCACCGCGACCCGAGCCCCCACGCCGGATGCTGCCGCGCGCCGGATCGTCGTCGCCCTCGACGGACCCGCCTCCAGCGGCAAGAGCTCCGTGGGCGCCGCCGCCGCGGCGCGCCTCGGGTTGCGCTTCCTGGACACGGGCCTCATCTACCGCGCGATGACGGCGATGGCGCTCCGCGAGGGGGCCGCGCTGGACGACGCCGCGGCCCTCGTGCCGCTCGCCGGCACGAGTGACCCTCGGTGACGACGGCACCGGCAAGCTCACGCGCGTCCTGCTCGACGGCGAGGACGCCACGGACTCGATCCGCAGCGACGCCGTGGACGGCGCCGTGTCGGCCGTGGCACGCGTCCCCGAGGTCCGGACTGCCCTGCTTGCGCGCCAGCGCGCCCTCGCCGCGGACGGCGGGATCGTCGTGGTCGGCCGGGACATCGGCACGGTCGTGCTGCCCGATGCGGGGCTCAAGATCTTCCTCGACGCGTCCGTGGAGGCGAGGGCCGACCGAAGGATCGCCGAGCGGAACCTGGATCCTGACGGCCACGAAGCAGAGGTCGTCCGCGAGCAGCTGCGCACGCGCGACGAGCAGGATCGCAATCGCGCCGTGGCGCCGCTGCGCGCGGCCGAGGATGCCGTCCACGTCTCGAACGACGGCACGTTCGAGCAGGCCGTGGACAGCGTGGTGGCCGCGATCGTCGCGGCAGAGGAGGCAACGGCATGACCGGCCCCGCCGACCTCGAGAAGCCGCAGAAGCCCGAGAAGCCGGAGAAGCCGCCGAAGCGGAACCGGCTCCTGGAGACGGCCGCTCGACTCGACAACGACCAGACCCTGCTGATCCGGATGCTGATGCTCATCGGGCGCATCCTGGCGCGGTCGCTCGCCCGGATCAGGGTGGAGGGCCTGGAGCACGTCCCGCGCCGCGGCGCAGTCATCCTGGCGGCCAACCACATCTCCAACGCGGACCCCGTCGTGGCGGGCTCCTGGATCACCGGCGCCCTCGGGCGCCGCCGGATCCACTGGCTGGGCAAGCGCGAGCTGTTCGACTGGCCGGTCATCGGGTGGGCGGCGGCGAACGGGGGCGTGCACCCGGTGGAACGCGGCGCCGCCGACGTCGAGGCCTTCCGGCTCGCGACCCGGATCCTCGAGGCGGGCTACGTGCTGCTCGTGTTCCCGGAGGGGACGCGCAGTCCCACGGGCGAGCTCGGGGAGGCCAAGGACGGCCTGGCCATGCTCGCGATGCGCACGGGCGCGCAGATCGTCCCCATCGGGATCAACAATACGGACGCAGTCTGGGGAAAGGGCCACAAGCTGCCCTCGCCGTTCCCTCGCCGGACCGTCACGATGCGGATCGGGGAGCCGTTCCGCGTCGCAGACGTGGTCCCCGAAGGAACCGACCGGCGGGCCGCCAAGACGCTCGCGACCGCGGCGATCATGATCAGGATCGCGGCACTCCTGGACCCGCGCCACCGCGGCGCCTACGCCGCCGACATCCAGCCGGAGCCCCCGCCCGAATCCTGATCGGAAGGTGCACACAGCGGCGCGATCGCCGCACGTGTGCGAACATCGATCGGCTATGGGTATGGTGCAGGAAGTCCGAATCGCGAACCGCACCGGCTTCTGCTACGGCGTCCGCGAGGCCATCGACAAGGCCAAGGAGTCGGCAGTCGCCGGCAGGTCCACGCACACGCTGGGCCAGGTCGTGCACAACGAGGGCGTGATCCGTGACCTCGTGGGCTTCGGCGTGCACAGCGTGGAGACCCTCGACGACGTTGACGAGGGAGCGGCGGTCGTCATCCGCGCCCACGGCGTCAGCCCCGAGGTCTTCGAGCGGGCGGAGAGCCGCGGCCTGGACGTCATCGACGGCACCTGCACCTGGGTGATCCAGGAGCAGCGCCAGCTCCAGGAACTCGTCGACGACGGGTACGTCATCGTCCTCCTCGGCACCCCCCGGCATCCCGAGGTCGTCGGCCTGCTCGGTTTCGCGCCGGACGCCATCGTGGTGGACGAGGAGGAGGACTGGCACCGCATCCCGCGCCGCAAGCGGATGGCCCTCATCACCCAGTCCACCCAGCCGCCCTGGAAGTTCGAGAAGCTGGCCGCGTTCATGGTGAGCCGGGCGCACGAGCTCAAGATCGTGAACACCGTCTGCCCCGTGACCATCCGCCGCCAGGAGGACACCCTGGAGACCGCCCGCCAGGTGGACCTCATGGTCGTCGTGGGTGGGCGTCACTCGGCCAACACGAAGGAGCTGACGCGGCTCTGCCAGATCGCCGGCACGCCGGCCATCCAGATCGAGAATGCGTCCGATCTCACGGATCCCGCCCCGTTCGACGGCGCCCGGGTCGTCGGGGTGACCGGCGGCACCTCCACGCCGGTCGAGGACCTGCGCGAGGTCGCGCGCCGGATCTTCGAGCTGGCCGGCACCGACGACCTCGTCGCGCGAGCCGCCGACCTGGCGGACGCCGCCCTGGAAGCCGCGGCCACCCCCGCGGGCCGCACGACCTCGCTGCCGCGCGAACGAATTCCCGTGGGCTCCGCCGGTGCCCGCACCGATGGCTAGCGCGCGCATCGCCCCGGTCGTGGTGGCGTGAAGACCGGCCTGCCGGTCGTCGCCTTCGTCGGGCGGCCCAACGTCGGGAAGAGCACCCTGTTCAACCGCGTGGTTGGTGACGCCCGCGCGGCGATCGTGGAGGACCGAGCCCGCACGACCCGGGACCGGATGTACGGCGACGCCGAGTGGAACGGCCGCCGGTTCGTGGTGGTGGATACCGGCGGCCTCGAGGTTGCGCCCGGGGATGCCATCGAGGAACAGGTCCAGCTCCAGGCACGCCTGGCGATGGCCGAGGCCGACGTGATCGTGTTCCTCGTGGACGCCGAGACCGGTCCCTTGCCGGCCGATGCCGATGCCGCCGACCTGCTGCGGCGCACCACCAAGCCGGTGCTGGTCGCCGCCAACAAGGCCGACAACGAGAAGCGCGAGCTCAGCGCCGCCGAGTTCTACAGCTTCGGCTGGGAGGACACGTTCGCGATCTCGGCCAACCACGGGCGGGGCGTCGCGGATCTCCTCGATGCCGTGGTGTGGGCGCTACCGCCCGAGAGCGATGCCGAGATCGCGCGAAAGGCCCGCGAGGATGAGGCCGAGGCCTGGGCGAAGGAGATGGCGCGGGCCCGCCCGGCGCCGTACGTCGTGGGGGCACCCGAGAACCCCGATGACGACGCGGACGGCCAGGACGGCGACGACGAAGACCTCGAGGCGGGCTCGGCCGAGGACGTGTCCGCGCGCTGGGACGCCGCGATGGCGGCGGCCGACGACGAGCCGCCTGCGATCGCATTCGTGGGCCGCCCCAACGTCGGCAAGTCCTCGCTGCTCAACGCGCTCGTGGGCGAGGAGCGGACCATCGTCTCGGAAATCCCGGGGACGACGCGTGACGCCATCGATACCACCATCGAGTGGGGCCGGTCCGAGATCGTCCTCATCGACACCGCGGGCATCCGGCGGCGCGGCAAGGTCGCGTCGGGGCCCGCCGCCGAGAAGTACTCCACCATGCGGGCGCTCAAGGCGATCTCCCGGGCGGACGTCGCGGTCCTCGTGCTGGACGCGCACGACGGCCTGACGGCCCAGGACGCCCACGTCGCCGGCTACGTGATCGAGGAGGGCAAGGGCCTCATCATCGCGGTCAACAAGTGGGACATCGTCGAGGACAAGACCGCCAAGAGCTTCGACGACCTTGTGGTGACGCTCCGCCGCGAGCTCAAGTTCATCGACTACGCGCCGATCGTGTCCATCAGCGCCCTGACCGGCCAGCGGGTCCAGAAGGTCCTCGAGCTGGCGGTCGACGTGTGGGGTGAGCGCCGCAAGCGGGTCTCCACCGGCGAGCTGAACCGGCTCGTGGCCCAGGCCGTGGATCGGACGCCCCCGGCGGTCGTGCACGGGCGCCGCTCGAAGATCCGCTACGTGACCCAGGCCGCCGTGGCGCCGCCGACCTTCGTGTTCTTCACCACGGATCCGTCGTCAATCCACTTCTCGTACCGGCGGTACCTCGAGAACCGGCTGCGCGAGGCCTATGGCTTCGACGGCACGCCGATCCGGCTGATCTTCCGCGAGCAGACCCGCGAGAAGCGGGAGCGCAAGCGCGTGCGGCACAACCGCCCCAGGGCGTAGCACCGCCGGGTCGTGTTGCGGGTACCGCGGTGCGGTAGGCTCGCCACGGACGCCGTCGAACCCAACCAGTCATCGAGACCGGGAGGCGCCCGACGCATTCCCGAGGAGGCCTTCCATGACCGACGAGCTCGACACGGCGCCCCTGCCTGATCCCGTTCCCACGCCCGAAGCGGTGGCCGCGCCCGTAGTGGCGCCTTCGCCCGAGCCCGCCTCGGCGGCGGTGCCCGCCTTTGAGCCGACCGCCGCGGCCGCGATGGAGCCGGCACCCGCCGCTCCGGCGACCGCTGCCGGTGTGAGCAAGCGCAACCGGGTGCTCGGGCTGACCGCCCAGGCGACCGGCGTCATCGGCATCGTCCTGTTCGTGGCCCTGGCGGTCGTGATGCTGCTGGGACGCGGCTGGGCGACGTCGACCGTGGACGACATCTCCGCCGGCGTCGACGCCAAGATGGCCCAGGTCGAACCCATGATCGACGAGGCATCGACCAAGGTGTCCGAGATCAACGGCCGTGTCGGCGCCCTGACCGACGCCGCCAACGCCCTCGCCGCCCAGGCGGCGGCGTCCCCGGACCTGCTCGGCGGGATCCGGGACCAGCTGGCCAACCTCCAGAGCCGCTACCTCGAGTTCCGCGCGACCTACAGCGACCTGCGTGAGACGGCCACCACGGCGCTCGGCAGGCTCCAGGTCATCGACCGGCTCATCCCAGGCTTCGACATCCCCCAGGAGCCGATCGATGCGCTGGCGGCCCTGGACGCACGCATGCAGGAGTTGGACGCCAAGATCATGGACGTGAGCGCCGTGGTCACCGACGGGCCCGTCCAGAAGGTGGCCGGCGTGGTCGCCGAGAAGGCCGCTCTTCTCCAGGCGGGGCTGACGAAGGGTGCCGCTGCGCTCGATGCCGCGCAGACGCGGCTCGCGGAGCTGCGGGCGCAGGTCGCCTCCACGGCGGACACGATCAACCTGTTCATCTCGATCGGCTCCATCCTGCTGTTCGTGCTGTTCCTGTACTTCGCGCTGCTCCACTACGTGCTGTTCCACGTCGGCCGCGGGCTGGGGCGAGCTCCAGCCGCCTGACGGCCCACCAGCAGCCGGACCGGGTAGCGAGGCTCCCGCCGGGATCCCGCTTGTTTGCGGCAGCGCATCGATAGGTCGGGGAGGTCGCCATGGTGGCGCTGACGTTGGCGATCGGCCTGTTCGGGCTGCTCGAGCTCATGAACGTGGCGGTCCTGTACTTCATGCCGGGGTCGCGCAAGGCCAACGGGGTCGGCGTGTTCACGGCGTGGGAGCGATCCAAGGCGGACCCGGAGCTGCACCAGTTCGTCCGCTACCTGGTGTACTGGGTCGCCGGAACGAAGCTCATCTTCCTGGCTCTCCTGGCCGTGGTTCTCGTCATGGGCTCGGATGAGGCGAGGGCCGCCGCGTCGGCCGTCCTCGCCCTCTCGATCGCGGTCTTCTTCTGGCGCATGTTCCCGCTGGCGCGCCGCATGGACGCCGCGGGGCAGATGCAGCCCCCGGGCTACTCCAGGATCCTGGGCGTGATGATCGGGGTCATGGTGATCGTCTTCGTGGTCGTCGCCGCCCTGGCGGCCTGAGACCGACGCCAGGGCCGATGGCCCGTCCTGCGGTGGGCCGGTCCCGCGGCGGGTGGTAGACTCGTCGCCCTCGGGGCGTGGCGCAGCCTGGTAGCGCACCTGAATGGGGTTCAGGAGGTCGAGCGTTCGAATCGCTCCGCCCCGACCACTCTCTCACGCACGAAGTAGGCCTCCGGAGCGATCCGGGGGCCTTTCGATTTCGGGCCGTACCCAACGGCCATACCCAACGGGCCTATCCGGCCTCCGCCGTTCGGCCGCTGAGGATCCGGTCCATCCGACAGGCTGCGCGCTCGAGGATCGCCGGCGTGAGGTGTGCGTACACGTCTGCCGTGGTCGACAGGTCGGCGTGTCCGAGCGAACGGGACACGATCGCCAGCTCCTCGCCATCCTCCAGCATCAACGTCGCGTAGGCGTGTCGAAGATCGTGGAACCGCTGGCGGGGGGAACCGCGGACACGCGCAGGCGGGGCGGGCGCGTCCTCCTGCCGCTGGCGCTGGGCATCGCCGCGCTCCTCGCCCTGGGACCCGTGGCCGCGGGCGGGGCGACGGTCTCGGCCGCCTGGAGCGCGACGATCGGCAGCGCGGGGGTCAACGGCAAGGCGGCGATCTCGGCCTACACGACGGGCACCGGCGCGATCACCCTCAAGCTCGCGAAGCTCAAGGCCTCGACCCTGCACCCTGTGGTCCTCCACAAGGGGACCTGCAGCTCCGTTGGCGCGGTCCTGCTGACGCTCCCGTCGATCAAGACCACCCGGACCGCGGGCCAGCTCGCGGATGACCTCGGGCTCGGTCTGAGCGACCGCCGTCCACTCCCGCGAGCGGACACCGTCATGAGCCCGCTCGGACGGGTCGAAGGCGTACTGCTCCCAGACCCTGCGGCGCTCGTCGTACGAGGGCTGGCCCAGGAACCAGCCGGGAGGCGTGGCGTCGCGGAGCTCGCTCTAGGCGTCGTCGAGGTCGGTGGGCTGTGCAGCGATTGTACGGCTACCGCGCCGCGTCGATCCCGGCTCGCCGGCCAGTAGAGGGACGGGGCCGGTTCGGCGCGTCGATGCACCATGCCGGATTGGTCTTGATGTCACAGATGCTGGTGCGCAGCGTCTCTACGGCTGTGAGAGGCGATGACACGCGGTCCATGCAACGGTCGCCGGGATCACGCCGAGCCACTGGCGGGACCGACCCGCATGCGCATCACGCGCGGGGCGACTGGGAGGACCTGATGGCTGTGCGTCTCACGGTCTGCCTGGCTCTGCTCGCCCTCCTGCTGACCGGGTGCGGCGCCGCTTGCGGGCCGGGACGGACCTGTGTGCCCGACGCCGGAGTGTCCGTGGTGCTGCCCGCGAGCTGGTCCGGCAAGGGGTCCGCGAATGAGCCCCTGCACTCTCCGTCGGCGGGGATCATCCTCCGGCGCGGCGACGCCATCCTCGAGGCCGGTCTCCGGACCCTCGACGAGGTCCAGGCGGCCGTCGCGGCGAGGTTCTCGTCCGGCACCATCGCCCACCCCGACTTCATCGATGAGTCGCTGACGGACAGGGTGACCCTGCCGATCGGGCCCGCCGTGCGCGACCGCCTGAGGGGGTGGACGATGGGAGGCTTTGGCGGCGCATTCCCCTTCTCAAGAACCACATACTGGTTCTTCGTCGACGGACGGCTGGTCGAGCTCGAGTACCGCGAGGCGCGGGACGGAGCCGGCGACCCGGCCCTGCCGCCGGAGACCGAGCCCGCGGAGCTGCGCTCCATCCTCGACTCCCTGCACCGGATGACCCCGGAGAGGCAGGCGGCGACCTGGGCCGCGGCCGTCCTGCCCTGGCTTGTCGCGGGCGGTCTCGGCCTGCTGGTCGTCGGGACCACCACCACCGTTCGAAGGCGGCACCCGGCCCTCGCACCCTTCATCCTCGGCCTCGCCGCGCCGATGGTCGGCTGGTTGGCCTACAAGTCGTCTCCCCTGTCGCATCAGGTCGGTGACTTCGTAGGCTTCCTCGTGGGGGCGCTGACGATCTTCCTGGTCGCCCTCGTGGGCGCTGGGGCTGTCGCCGGGGCCGTGTCCGGCCGAGGGAACGGATGGCTCGGGTTCGGCGCCGCGATGGCGGGCGCCTCGGTGATGTGCGCGGTGGCCGTGGCGGTCAACAGCTCGGACGCGAGCATCGCGATCAAGGTGACCACCTTCGGGTCCGTGCCCATGTGGATCGGCCTCGCGATCGGGTATGCCCCGGCCCATCGGATAGTCGGGAGGAGTGCCCACCGACGAGACCACCCGGACACTCCGCCGGTGATCCCCGCCCCGTAAGACTCACGGAGCGCCCCGGCACCGCGGCCCGCACGCGATCCCGACTCGGGAGTACGACGCGACCGACCAGCCTGGTGGGGGAGCGTCAGTGCGTCCGTTGTGTCGCTCGGCCCTTGCGGGGCGCATATTCGCAGAGCAGGGTCGCCGCAGCGGGAGGCTCAGACACGCGGTCCATACCCTGGCCGCCGGGACCGCGCCGAGCCACTGGCGAGACCGACCCGCAGATGCAGCAGATCGGGGGACGACCTGTCCCAAGTCGGCCCCCCGACGCATCTATAGGGTATGAACGGTCAGGCGATGGGCGGTTCGACGGTCGCCTCCACGGTCGCGCTCGCGGGGGCCGGCGACGAGGCGGCCTTCGCCCAGCTGGTCGCGGCGTACCACGCCGACATGGCCCGGGTCGCCTTCGCGGCCTGCGGCGATCGGGAGCTCGCCGAGGACGCCGTCCAGGCGGCCTGGCTCGTCGCCTGGCGCAAGCTCCACTCGCTGCGGGACCCCGACCGGGTCCGGCCATGGCTGCTCGCGGTCACCGCCAACGAGGTCCGCCAGCTCGTCCGCCGCCGCCACGGACCGGTCGTGGGGATCGACGTCGACGTCACGGCCGACCGGCGGGCCGACCCATCGACCGGCGTCGAGCGCATCGACCTCCGCCGGGCGCTGGCGCATCTGTCGCCCGACGACCGCACGCTCCTGGCCATGCACTATGCGGTCGACCTCAGCTCCGACGAGCTCGCGACGGCGGTCGGCACCTCGCCGTCGACCGCCCGCAAGCGCCTCTCGCGGGCCATCGACCGCCTCAGGAAGGAGCTCCGCGATGGCTGAGCGCGACCCGTCCGAGCTCGACCTCGCCGCCGCCTTCCGCGCCTACCTGGAGGAGGCACCGACGGAGATCCGCCCGACCGAGCTGGCCCGGCACTTCGCCACGGCCGACCCCCACGGGCGGACGTCGATCGGTCCATGGCGCCTGCCGACGGCCCTGCGCCCCGTCTGGGTGCTGCTCCTGCTGACGGGACTGCTCGCCGCGCTGGTCGGCGGGACGCTGCTCGTCGGCTCGCAGCAGCGGAAGCTCCCGGCCGTCGTGCCGAACCTCGGACCGGTGTTCAAGTGCCCGCCCGGGTCGAACCCCGACGAGCCGGGGCCGGTCGACCAGGCCCGGCCGGCAGGGCTGACGTGGCCGCCACTCACGCTCGATCGGCGTGCGGGCAAGCTGGTGGCGCTCACAGGTTTCGACATCGTCGAGACGTGGACGTTCGACCTGTGCACGAATACCTGGGCCCGGATGCATCCCAACCGCGAGCCGCCGCAAGGCACGGGTCAGCTCGTATACGACGTCGACTCTGACGTGACGATCGCGATCGCGTTCGACGGGACCCGATTGTGGGTCTACGACCTCAAGACCAACACCTGGACGGAGAAGGGTCCGATCCCGCCGTTCGATCATTTCGAGTTGCTCTTGTTCTACGACCCGATCTCGGGCCACGTCGTCGCCCTGGGGGACGACGACGACGAGGACACCCTTGGCCTGGAGCTGTGGGGCTACGAGGTCGAGACCGACACGTGGACCCCGATCCGAGTGGAGCCGCTGGTCATCGGAGCCCACTACGGGTTCTTCCCCTACGACGCCTCCGTCGACCGGCTGGTCGCGTACGCGAGGTCCTGCCCAGGCTGCGAGAACTCCGCCGACCCGCCGCCGCCAACCTGGGCCAAGACCTGGCTCTTCGACCTCCGCACCGGCACCTGGTCGGGCACCTCCGCCGTCACGCCGCCGGACTTCGCCGCCGGGGCTATAGGGATGCAGCCCGCGATCGCCTACGACGAGGCGGCGCAGCGGACCGTGATCCTGGGCCAGGGCCATGCGGCCGCCTACGACGCGACCGCCGACCGCTGGGAGACCCTGTTTGAGGGGTCGACTGCCGAGGACTGGGATACCGCATGTGGAACTCGCCCGGAATGCCGCCACATGCCGTCCATGGTCTATGACCCGGTGAACGAGCGGCTCGTCGTCCATGGGGGCCTCGTCTGGTCCTCGGAGGAGACGGAGTGGGTCTTCCCCGACGATGACTGGCTGGCGTTCGACACGCGGACGCGCGAGTGGACCGTCCTGCTCGAGGCGAGCCAGCCGGTCACGCCGCCCTGACGGCTTCCGCCTCCGCACCGGACGCTCCGCTCTCATCCAGGAGCGACGCGCACCGGGCGTCCGGGGGCCTGCCACTCGGCACTAGCCGAGGCGCGCGCTCGGTTCAGTCGATTGGACACGTGGATACTCCGGACCCTCCGGCCACTGTCCGCGTGTATAGGGCCGGCACCGAGGAGGCCGCGCGGCGCCTCGCTTCTTCGGAGGCGCCCCAGTTCGCTGCGCACGGATACGTCGTCACCTCGTCGCACTGGTCGTACCACGATCCCAAGAAGAGGTTCGATCCCAAGAAGAGGTTCCGCGGAGGCGTCATCGCCCTCGCCTTCGGCGCCGGGTTCGCCCTCCTGGCGGTGCTCTACTGGATTCAGAACGCCGGTGCCATCGACGAACAGCCGTCACTGATCATGCCAATCGGCATGATGGTGAGTTTCTTGGGCATCCCATGCGCCGTGGCCTTGGTGATTGGGTTCGTCCTCCTCTTGGCAGCGCACGGTGAGAGCGCGTACGTTGATCTAGAGGTGACCTGGACGAAGATGGCGGAGGCTCCAGCGATCGCCGGGGTGTCCGCGGCGAAGAGCAGCCCTGAGGCGACCGCGATGCTGGAGACCAACCAGACGAAGCCGCCGGACTGACCACGGCCCCCGGCTCCGCACCGGGCGCTCCGCCCTCCGGGGAGGATGTGACGCGCACCGGGCGTCCAGGGGGTCCTTCGCATTGGCGGCCCGGTGCCAACCATCACCATCGCCCCTACTCCGCCCCGCGGCTGACCGATCGGCAGGACCAGCGGGCAACCGGGGGGACGGGCGGTGCAACAGGCGACCAGGGCGCGGCGTCACATTGGCAGGAGGCCCGAGCTCGCTCGGCCGCTCCTGACACAGTGGGCCTCTCGAGGTGTGGTTGGTAGGGGATGCGATCGATCACCCAGCGAGCCTGGGACCTCGTGCGAACGTGCTCCACAGTCGTCGTGGATCTTCTGCCGAGCCCGCCATCGGACGACGCGCCGCCGCCCGATATCGACGGACGGCGGCAGTCCGGATGGGACCCGGAGGCGCTGCGGCGGTTCGAACGGACGCGCAAGAACGGCAAGGGCGGCAACCGCTGAGCCGCGAGCTCGCCCAAGGCCGCGCCCGGTAGATCGGCAGGGAGCGGGCGACCGGGGGCCTCTCCTGACCCCCATTTCTGACCCCTAAGCCCTGATCCACCGAAGCGATGAGCTGATTCACGATCCGGGACACGCAAACAGGTGCCCTTCCGAACGGGAATGATGGCGTTGCGAACACCCATCAGCCCAAACAGAGGAGCACCTGACTGGATGCGATCTTCCCACAGCCTCGACCGAGTCGACGTGGCGTTCGACGGGACGCAACTGGTGGCCGATGCGGGCCTCCTGCTGCCGGCCACTCTGGCCCTCCACCTCGGCCTCGGGGACTCGTCGATCGGCATCCTCGATCTGGGTGCGGCGGCCGGCCGGGCGAACGCCGGGGACAAGCTCCTCACCCTCGTGATGTCGGCGCTCGCGGGCGGCGACTGCATCGACGACGCGGACGCCCTGCGGGCGGGCGGCACGGAGCGGGTGCTGGGCTTCACGGTCAAGGCCCCGTCGACCCTGGGCACGTTCCTGCGCAGCTTCCGCTGGGGCCACGTCCGCCAGCTCGACCGGGTGAGCCGGGAGCTGCTCGCGCCGGGCCTGGGCGGCAGGCGCCGGACCCGGATCCGCGCCGCTCACGATCGATCTCGACTCGACGATCTGCGAGACGTACGGCCTCGCCAAGGAGGGCGCCCTCCACCACGGGTACACCGACGTGCGCGGCTACCACCCGCTGCTCGCCGTCGCGGCCGGGCACCGGCGACGTGCTGATGGCGCGGCTGCGCGAGGGCCGGGCCAACACCGTCCGGGGCGCCGCCCACTTCCTGCGCGAGACGATCGGCCGGGTCCGAGCCGCCGGTGCGACGGGCAGTCTCACGGTCCGGGCCGACTCCGGCTTCTACGGCCACGACGTGGTCGCGGTCTGCCGCGACGCATGGGCGTCCGCTTCAGCATCACGATCCGCCAGCAGCCGCGGTGCGCGCACGGCTGATCGAGGCCATCCCGGAGGACGCCTGGACGCCCGATCCCGTACTGGATCGACGGCGGCGCCGACGTGGCCGAGATCGCCTACACCCCGTTCGCCGACCAGGAAGGACGCGCGGTCCCGGTCCGGCTCATCGTCCGCCGGGTCCGGCCGACCCCGGGCACCCAGCTCGCCCTCTTCACGCTCTACGACTACCACGCCTTCATCACCGACCGCGAGGGCGAGCATGCTCGCCCTCGAGGCCGACCATCGCCGCCACGCCGAGATCGAGAACGCGATCCGGGACCTCAAGTACGGGATGGGCCTCAACCACCTGCCGTCCGGGAGGTTCGCCGCCAACGGCGCCTGGCTCGCGGTCCAGGTCATCGCCCACAACCTCGCCCGCTGGACGGCGCGGCTCGGGCTTGGGCGACGGGGCATCGTCACCGACCAAGACGCTGCGCCGGCGGCTGTTCGCCCTCGCCGGGCGGCTCACCCGCTCGGCCCGCCGGGTGACGCTCCACCTGCCGGCCCGCTGGCCCTGGGCCGCCGAGTTCACGGCCGCCCTCGCGCGGCTCCGGGCGATCCCGCTGCTCGCCTGACCGGGCGCCGATCACCAGTCGCCGCTCCGGGGCTGGAGGAAGCCTGCGCCGAACCCGGATGCGGTCAGCCGCCGTCGCCTCCCGGAACTAGCCCCGTCCTCGTTCGGCCGTCACTCGCGCCCGTCAGACGTCGGGGATGACCTCCAGCGCGGTCGATCGACTCCGCGCGGTCGTCATCGAGCCGTCAGACGACAAGGTTCGGTGGATTCGAGCTAAGACGCTAGGAATCAGGGGTCAGGAGAAGAGACGCGCTGGACGCTCAGAACGGGACTCCGTGCGGGGGTCGGCCCGAAGTGGGTTCAGGAGGTCGAGCGTTCGAGTCGCTTCGCCCCGACCACTCTCGACGCACGAAAGAGCCCCCGGAGGCGACTCCGGGGGCTTTCGTTTGACCCCTATCCACGGCCTCGTGCAGCCGGGCGGGCTCTACTCGAGCCCCAGGGAGAACGCAGGCGCGACTACTCCTCGAAGCCGCTGGTCGGGTTGCAGGCAACACCAGGCGACGGAGCGAACGCCTTGCCGCCCGATGCGACGATCTGGCCGTAGGACTGAACCTTGCCGCCGGCGGGCGTGCTGCCCCACATTCCGTCGTCGGCGAAGACCTCACCCGGGTCCACCACACCGTTCCCATTCGCGTCATCCCAGGGGGTGGGTTCACCGTCGCCTGCGCCCGGGAAGGATTCGTCAGGCTGGTCGAGGCCATTGAACAGGCAGGCTGAGCCACCATGTGTCTTGGCTGCCACGTCGCCCTTGTGATTCCACTCACCAGCAAGAGCGGCCTGGCTCAATACCAGCAGCGCCATCAGCGCAAGCGAGACCGCCAACAGGGGGCGTTTCACGGTCTGGTCCTCCTCGGTATCTCCACAGCGTTCGCCGACCGGTCACTTGTTCGTGCCGGATCCGCCGCTGAGTTCGCCGATGATGCGCGAACGCACCGCAGAAGACAACCCAGTTGCCGACATGGTGTGGTGCGTGACGGCACCACCCCGGACGCTGGGGCCCGTCGGAGGACGCGGTCCAGTCCGTGCAGGCCCGCCGGGCCTCCCTCGTCGAGGCGAGTGGGCCGGGAGCGGTCCGGCTCTGGCGCTCGACACCCGCCCGGCCAGCGCTTCGGGGCTCGCCAGCAGGCACCTGGATCTGTCGCGACGACTGTCGCTCGGTCTCCGACGGCGGACAAGGGATGGACGACACCATCCCAAGGGCCCGGTCATCGTTGCGCAACGACCAGCGCCAGGATCCCGAGCGTGTGACCGCCGACCCGACGGGTGCCATGCGGACGGCGGCACGGGCCGCGGCAACATTGGCCCTCACAGCGTCGTCAACCAGTCCAGCGGCATCTCCACGACGTGGCCGGCTCCGCCCTGACCGACCCGCAGGGCCAGCGGGCGACCGGGGGCGTGAGGTGCGTCGATGCACCCTGCCGGATGGGTCTTGATGTAACAGATGCGGGCGCGCAGCGTCTCCATGGCTGCGGGAGGCGATGACACGCGGTCCACACCCCCGGCCGCCGGGACCGCGCCGAGCCACTGGCGAGACCGACCCGCACGAAGCGTCCCAGGGAGGTCAGGCATGCGCCGTCTCGTGGCGCTTCTCTTCGCTGGCGTGCTGGTCGCATCGCTCGCCGCGTCGAGCGTCTCGGCGGCTCCAGCAGCCCCGGGGAATAGCCTTGTGGCGAACTTCCAGGCTATCGATGGACAGACCCAGAAGGTGATCGGACGGGTGACCGTGCAGCTGTTCGAGCCCTCCGAGCAGCGTCTCGTGCCTGGCTTCTACGACTTCCAAGGGGTCCCCGGATACCCGGTTCGGGAGTCGCATGCGCAGCTCGGCCAAGTCAGCTTCTGGTATGACCCGGCCGCTGGTAACCTAGGAGGTTGGACCGGCGACGACTTCGGCGCGAACGTCGCTTACGCAGAGGGCGTCATCTGCGACTATGCCGAGCCCAACGTGCCGAACTGCCACCCGATCTACCTGTGGTTCGTGGACGTGCTCGACCCGGCCGGCCGCGCCGACTACCTCGACACGAACACAGTGAACCCCGGTACGGACCCTTGGAATGGCACCAGCTGGGACGTCGGCAAGGGGTCCTTCGTCCTGACCTACACGGCTCCCTGAACCCGAGGCGAGACCCTCTCGCTGGGGGTCGCTAGACGACCGCCCCCCGGCTCCGCACCGGGCGCTCCGCTCTCCTCGGAGGATGGGACGCGCACCCGACGACCGGGGCGGTCGTGAACCTGGTGCGCCGTCCGGACGAGCGCGGCCACGATCAGCAAAGGCGCGACGATCGAAACCGACCGAGGCGCGCGAGCGCCGCGCCCGACCAGCCCCCAAGGCCGTACACACCCCACACCACGCCGGTGAAGAAGAACACCAGCGGGATCAGCACATCCTTCGGCCGAGATCGCGAGGCGCGTGCACGGTGCGCAGCCCGGACCGATGATCCAATCGAGCGAGAGGTCGCAACCACGCGACTCGAGAAGGGGCTCCCGGCAGCGGGCGGCGCGACCTGGCGATGGCGACCGGCTTCCTCGCAGCCTACGTGCGCGGGCCGAGCAGCATGGGCAGGTAGTTGTAGGTCAGACCGAGCACCCAGCCGACGAACACGGCCAGCAGGTCGATCCAGGACCGTCGCCAGCCGGCCGCAAACGCGAGACAGGTCAGGCCGGCGAACATCACGAGCCCCATGCCGAAGCTCAGGATGATCATGTCGGGGCTCTCCCCGAAGATCGGGAGCGACCAGAACGCGGACGGCAGCAGCTGGATGCCGAGACTTGCCAGGGCGAACCCCACGGGCTCGGCGACCCGCCGCAGCAACGTTCCGGGACCCTTCGCCGCGGAACCCGACACCACGTCCATCCGACCCTCCCAGCGCCAGCAAATCGGCCGCTCGTCGATGAGACGTGCCAGGGCGGAGAACGTTGCGTGCGTCCCGGCAGCGCCGCCTTCCCCGTCGAGCTGCCAGGCGATCCGACCGACGCGCTGTTACGCCACGCCCCGGGGACGTGACCCTCCGCCTGACGACAGGGACGCGCCCGTCAGGCGAGGCCGTCTGCCTCTCGCATCCGACGCCGGGCCGACCGATCCTTCGCCAGTGGAGGCGGGAGGCTCCGAGGCGTGGTCCAAACCCGGCCGCCGAGACCGCGCTGAGCCACTGGCGAGACCGACCCGCAAGAGCCAAGAGGAATTCCGCGTGTCCCGGGTCGTCGGAGGTTGCGGACCGATCTCGTGGACGGCTGACCGGATCGGCTCCCCGTCCGTCGGAGCGTGCGGCATCATCTGGCGCGAGTTCATGCGCCTTGGCTACGTGCGCCACGTGCTCAGGAGCCATCCGGCCATGCCGACCGCCATCCTGGCTGCGTTGTTGGCGGGTGCGCCTGAGCTCATCACGGGGGACAGAGCGTGTCGCGGTGGCGATCCGTCGGACCGTGGCGGGCACCACCTGACGCTCCGCTGGCGGCGAGAGCGCGGGTACCGATCCTGACTAGGCCGACCTGCCCCGGGCTCCGGCGTCGGTGAACCGAAGGATGGCACTCCTGGGGCAGAGGGCCATGGGTCGCTAGCGCTCATAGCCCACCCGGACGGCATGGTCGTAGGCGTGACGGACGTGGCGCCACCCCCGCGGCGTGATCCGGACCTCACCGCCCACAAGCTCGATGTAATCGACCCCACGGAGCCTGTTGATGGCGTCATGCGGGTCGGAGAGGCCGGCATCCGTCGCCTGTTGGAGAGCCTCGCCCTCCGACATGCGACCGCCCTGCTCGATGAGGTCGCCCCAGAAGAGTTGGGCCGCGCCGTGCACATGGTCGAATGCCACCACTTGGCCTCCGCTGCGGGACGCCGGGTCCGACAGGCGAAGGCTACCACCGCGGATTCGGACGCCGACCCTGGCCCGACCGACTGGACGAGCCGCGGGTTGTGCCTCGCCCGGTCGCCACGCGTCGGAGCGGTCCGCCCACGGCCGGGCGCTCCAGTCGCCCTCCTGGGTATGCGCGCCACGCAAGCTCCTTGCCGGATGCGCCTCAAGGCGTGATCCCAGCGCCGGTAGGATTGCACCGTGTCCAGGCATCGCGCGGAGGGTGACGGATGACGTGGCAGGGTTCCGACGGGCAGACGCCGCCGAGCGGCCCGGACGACGACGCGACGCGACCCCATTGGGACCCGGTGCAACCGGCGGTCACGCCGTCAGCCGCCCCGCCAGGCGGCGAGTGGCCGCCTGCGCCCGTCCCACCCCCGCCAGCGCCGCCGGCCGGGACGATGCCGGGCGCGCCACCGCCGACGATCCCACCGCCCGCTCAGGCCTGGGGCCAATCGGACATCCCCTCGGCGCCCGGTGGGGCGTGGGCTCCGCCGACCGACGCCGGGTACGGAGTCGCGCCGGTGGGCATCCGCTACGCGGGTGCCCTTCCCCGGCTCCTGGCGTACTGGCTGGACGGGATTCTCGTCGGCATCATTGCCGGGCTGTTCGGCGGGATCGCCGGCGCCGCGGCCGGCAACTCCCAGGCGACCTCGCTGGTCGGCGGAATAATCGGGCTCGGCGTCTCGCTGCTCTACTTCATGGCGTTCTGGACCTCGGACGGGCGCGCGACGCCGGGGATGCGGCTCTTCCACCTCCAGATCGGTGCCGCCACGGACGGGCGGACCCTGGCTCTCGGCCAGGCCGCGATCCGCTGGGTCGCCCTGGGATCATGGATCCAGGCCCTCGCGCTGCTCCCGGGCCTCGCCGGTGTGCTGGGGATGCTCAGCCTGGTCTGGGCGCTGGTCCTGCTCGTCACGACCGTGACCAGCCCGACCAAGCAGGGCCTCCACGACCGCTTCGCGGGATCCGCGATCGTCCAGCCGATCGGGCGCGAGGGGCCTGTGATCCCGTGCCTCATCCTCCTGGTGCTCCTGTTCGTGGTGCTGCCGCTCATCGCCGTCGTCGGGCTGCTCGCCGTCGGCAGCCAGCTCCCTGAGATCCTGTCCGAGGTCGGAACCTCCATCTGAGCCCGGGCCGCCGGTAGACTGGCGGGGTGACCGACACGCACTCCGCCGCACCCCCTGACGCGCTCGACCCGGAGCAGGTCGACGGCCTGCTGGACATGGACCCTGAGCGCTTCCGGGCCGCCGCGCACGTCGTCGTCGACCGGATCGCGGACTACCTCTCGGACGTCGAGTCGTACCAGGTGCTGCCGCCGATCGAGCCCGGCACGATCGGCCCGCGGCTGCCGGCCCACGCACCCGAGGACCCGGAGCCCATCGGCGCGATCCTCGCTGACATCGACACGCTCGTGTTCCCCAACGCCACCCACTGGCAGCACCCGGGGTTCTTCGCCTACTTCGCGACCTCGGCGTCCGGCCCCGGGATGCTGGGCGAGTTCCTGACGGCCGCACTCGGCCAGAACCCCATGCTCTGGCGCACCTCGCCGATCGGCACCGAGCTCGAGGGCGTGGTCGTGCGCTGGCTGCGCGATGGTCTGGGCCTCCCCGAAGCCTTCGACGGCCTGCTGACGGACACCGCGTCCACCTCCACGCTGATCGCCCTCGGGGCGGCGCGTGAGGCAGCAGGCCTGGAGGCATCAGCGAAGGGTCTGGCCGGTCGCGAGGTCGTGGCGGGGGTCCGGGTCTATGCATCGGCCGAGGCGCACAGCTCCATCGAGAAGGCGTGCATGACGCTGGGCCTGGGCCGGGCCGCGCTGGTGAAGATCCCGACCAACGAGCGGTACGAGATGGAGCCGGCTGCGCTCGAGGCCGCCATCGCGAAGGACCGCGCCGCCGGGTTGCGGCCCATCGCCGTCGTGGCGACTGTCGGTACCACGTCGTCGACATCTGCCGATCCCGTGGCCGCCGTGGCGGACATCGCGGCCCGCGAGGGCCTGTGGCTGCACGTGGACTCGGCCTACGCCGGCGTCGTCGCCCTGATCCCGGATCGCCGTGGCCCGTTCGCCGGCTGGGAGCGTGCCGACTCGATCGTGATCAACCCGCACAAGTGGCTGTTCACGCCGCTGGACGCCTCGCTGCTGCTCTCGAGGCGCATGGACCAGCTGCGCGCGGCGTTCAGCCTGGTCCCTGAGTACCTGCGCACCCTCGATCGCGTCAACCCGGTCCTCGACTACAACGAATACCAGCCGCAGCTGGGCCGACGGATGCGCGCGCTCAAGCTCTGGATGCAGCTGAGGTGGTTCGGCATGGAGGGGCTCCGGCGCCGGATCGCCTACCACCTCGACCAGGCCGAGCGCGTGACGGCGTGGATCGACGCCGACCCGGACTGGGAGCGCCTCGCGCCCGCCCCGTTCTCCACGGTCTGCTTCCGCTACCGGCCGGCGCGCCTCGCCGGCCGCGAGGACGAGCCGGGGGTCGGGGCCGGCCTGGACGACCTCAACACCCGCCTGATGGACGCCGTGAACCGAACGGGCGAGGTCTTCCTCAGCCACACCCGCCTGGCTGACCGCTTCACGATTCGCATCGCCATCGGCAACCTGCGCACGGAGCCCCGCCACGTCGAACGGGCGTGGGAGCTGCTGCGACAGGAGGCCGCCCGACTCGACGCCATGGAGACGACCCGATGACCGAACCGATCGAGGTCCACTACTTCTATCGCACCAGGTGGGGCAGCCACGACGAGTTCGTGGAGCTGTTCCGCAAGAACCACTGGCCGATCCTGCGCGAGCAGTGGGCCGCCGGCCGCTACCTGAACGTGGAGCTGTTCACCCCGCGCTTCCACGGCGCTGGCGGGGCCGACTGGGACGTGATGGTCTCGATCACCTATCGCGACTGGGCGGCGATCCAGGAGCATAGCGACGGCGAGATCGTCCTGCGGCTGTACCCGGACCAGGTGGCGTTCGCGGCCGAGGAGCGACACCGCTTCGAGCTGCTCGAGGCGCACTGGGACGTCGTCCTGGAGGCGCGCTCGCTCGAGCGATAGGGGAGTCGCCTCCGAGGGCCTGCCGTCGACCGTGGTGTGGCGCTGGAGGCCACGATCCCCGGCGTCGGGACCGGCAGTCCGCCGCATGCAGCGCCAGGCGCCACGAATCCGGGCGTGGTCGACCGCCATCCCGGAAAGCGCAGACCCACGCACCACGACCGGCGGCCTCAACCTCCCACAAGCCGGGAAACACGGCGCTGAGCGCAACACCGCCGCCGCCCCCAGCGCCGACACGGTCGCGCGCGACCGTCCGGACCGGCCATAATGGCGCCCACTTCCGCCAGCCCGATCACCCGGAGGCCGACGCGCCCGTGCCGCCCATCACCGAGCTCACCCGCATCGAGCCCGTGTACCTCGCCCGCCTCGAGAAGCAGGGGATCTTCACCACGGGCATCCTGCTCGAGGTCTCCGAGACCGCCACGCGCCGCCAGTCCCTGGCCGACCACGTCAGGGCGACGATCAACGACGTGACGACGTGGCGGGACGAGGCGCTGATGCTCAACCTCGCGGGCTTCGGTCCCGCGGAGCACCAGCTGTTCATCCAGGCCGGGATCGAGGGCCTGCACGACCTGCTCGCCGTGGACCTCGACACGTTCCGGGCGCGGGCCGCCAAGGGGGCTGCCGAGCTTGGCATCGAGCCGCCGGCCGACCTGATGATCGAGACATGGTGGGAGCAGGCGCGGACGCTCGAGGAGGCGTAGCCGAGCTGCCACCGGGTCGCGGGAGGGTCGTGGGCCCCACACCGGCTACCATCGGCGCCTGATGGTTTCCCTCCGCGGCGCCCTCGTCGCCCTCGTCACCGGCATCTCGGCCGCCGTCGTCATCGTCGCGCTGGCGATCCTGCCGTTCCTGAACCCAATCTGGGTGTCGTTCGCGCAGGAGCGGGCGCAGGCCGAAGCATGGACCGGCTTCACCACCGAGCAGCTGGCTGCGGTCACCAACCCGATCCTGCTCGACCTGGTGGTGGGACCGCCCGACTTCGACGTCACCCTTGACGGGGTCACCGTCCTCAACGACAACGAGCGCGGCCACATGCGCGACGTGCGGGGTGTGTTCTTCGGGTTCTTCGCCTTCGCGGTCGTCGCTGCGGTGGTCCTCGTGCTCTTGTTCCTGGGAGCGCGTGGGCCTGCGGCACGGGCGCGGTTCTGGCGGCGCCTCGAGCGGACCGGGATCGCCATCGTCGCCGCCACGGTCGTCGGCGGCCTGCTGGGGCTCCTGTTCTTCGACTCGGCGTTCATCCTGTTCCACGAGATCTTCTTCCCGGGCGGGAACTACCTGTTCGACCCGGGCACGGACCGCCTGGTCCAGCTCTTCCCGCAGGAGTTCTGGGTGGACAGCGCGATCGGCGTGGGGGTCGTGGTGGTTGTCCTCGCGCTCGCGATGAGCCGGATCGCACGCCGGCGGGCCCGGATGCTCGCTGCGCGCGCGGCGGGCGGGCCGGCGTCCGAACCCACAGATGGGCCGGCGGAACCCCGGTGAGCGGCGGTCTCCCCCTCGCCCGGCTGTTCGGGATCGAGGTCCGCGTCTCGTTCGCATGGGCGTTCCTGCTCGCGGTGGTGACGTTCATCGGCAGCCAGCAGGCTGCCGCCACCTCGCCCGGGCTCGGCGTGCCGCTGCACTGGCTGATCGGCGTCCTGGTGGCCCTCGGGTTCCTCGTCACGGTTGTCGCGCACGAGCTCGCGCATGCCCTCGTGGGACGGCGCTGCGGGGTCCCGACCACCGGAATCACGCTGGGCTTCATCGGGGGCCTGGCTCCACTGACCATCGAGGCGTCCCGCCCCCGGGACGAGTTGGCCATCGCGGTCATGGGCCCGGTCGTGTCGCTGGGGGTGGCCCTGGCGTCGCTGCCGGTGGCGATGGTCGTGGGGGCGATCGGCGGACCGGGCGAGGGTGTTGCGGGCGGTGTGCTCGTGGTGGGCGGGCTGAACCTGTTGATCGCGGCCCTGAGCCTGCTGCCCGGGATGCCGCTGGATGGCGGCCGCGCCGTGCGGGCCATCGCCTGGGCCGGCAGCGGCAGCCGTGACCGGGCTGGGGCCATCACCGCCAAGGTCGGGCGCCTCTTGGGCTGGGCCACCGTGGGCGTTGGGATCGCCCTCGCGCTCGCCGACATGATCACGGGCGGGCTCCTGGTCCTGTGCCTCGGCTGGCTGCTCACGACGGGCGCGAAGACGCTGGACAAGCGGTTGCGCCTCGAGCAGCTGCTCGGCGGCGCGACGGTGGCGGACGCAATCCGGAGCGAGGTCCCTCACATCGATCCGGGGCTCACCGTCGACACCTTCGCCGCTCGCTACGAAGGCGATGACGGCTACACCTGCCTGCCGGTCGTGGAGGGTGACATTCCGCTGGGCGTCATCGGTGCCCGCCAGCTGCGGCGTCTCGGCCGGCGCAGGTTCGAGGCCACCCGGGCCGTCGACGTGATGGCGTCGCCCCCGATGGCTCGCTTCCTCGAACCCGGCGAGGACCTGTGGTCTGCCGTCGAGATGATGGACCGCCAGGGGCTGGACGGGCTCGCGGTGGTCGTCGATGGACGCATCGAGGGGATGGTCACCCGCGAGTCGATTGGCGACCTCATCCTGCGGCGAACCGGTGGCGTGGAGGCGGCCGGATCGCCGGGGGCCTCAGGTTGAGCGGCGGGCATCAACCGCGACTGACCGCCATCGGGAACCGCCGCGCGGGTCGCGCCGCCGCCCGCTAGGATCGGAGTCCACCAGGAGGTCCCATGGAACGCAGCGATGCCCCGCGTGCCGAACGCCGCCGGCTCACCCACGTCGATCGTCGCGGCCGGCCGCGCATGGTGGATGTCAGCGCCAAGCCACCCACGTCACGCCGCGCCGTTGCCGAGGCGGAGGTGGCGGTGTCGCCGGAGACGCTCTCGCTCGTCATCGACGGCGGCAACGCCAAGGGTGACGTGCTCACGGTCGCGGAGCTGGCCGGCGTGATGGGCGGCAAGCGCACCTCGGACCTGATCCCCCTGTGCCACCCGATCGCGCTCACGGACCTGGTCGTGGCCATCACGCCCGACCGCGCGGCCGGCGTGCTGCGGATCCGGGCCGAGGCCGCAACCACCGGACCCACCGGCGTGGAGATGGAGGCCCTCACCGCGGCATCGGTCGCCGCCCTCACCGTGTACGACATGGTCAAGGGCGTGGAACGCGGCGTGGAGATCCGGGGCATCCGCCTCGTGTCCAAGACCGGCGGCAAGAGCGGCGACTGGCACCGCCCGCCGGCCGTGGAGGACGGCCCATCGCCGCGACGGAAGCCGGGCGAGCGCATGGCGGGCCGGGTCGGCAAGCGGAAGCCGGCGGGATGAGCCCGGCACGGGAGCCCCTCGCGAGCCGTTCCGCGCTGGTCCTCACGGTCAGCGACCGCACGTATCGAGGGCACGCGCGAGGATGCGTCCGGCGCCCTGCTCGAGGAGCGCCTGGTGGCCCTTGGCTTCGAGGTGGAGCGGCGGACGGTGCCGGACGACATCCCGCGTATCGCACAGGCCCTGGTCGATGGGGCAGCGCGCCACCGCCTGGTGATCAGCACCGGAGGGACCGGCCTCACGCCGCGCGATGTCACCCCGCAGGCGACGGCCGGCGTGCTGGACTACGAGGTGCCCGGGATCGCGGAAGCGATGCGTGCCGACGGACGCGCCCAGACGCCATTCGCCGTGATGTCACGGGGCCTGGTCGGGGTGCGCGGGCGGACCCTGGTCGTGAACGTGCCCGGGTCGCCCAAGGGGGCGATGGAGTCGTTCGCGGTCCTGGAACCCGTCCTCGTCCATGCCCTCGAGACGCTCGCCGGCCCCTTCGACCACGGCGTGGCGCGGGCGGCGGGCCGCGACGACCTGCCGCCGGGCTCCCCGGACGCCTGACCTTGTTCCCGGCGTTCGCCGAGGTCCCGTACTACCCGCTGGTGTTGCCGCTGTTCTGGGGCGCCGTCCTGGTGTTCGGGCTGGCGATGGCGCGCCACCTGCGCGTGTTCGCGGCGGCCCGCAACGCGACGCCGACCGACCGGGTCCCGGCGCGGCTCTGGGGCGCGGTTCGCTACGGCCTCGTCCAGACGCGGATGTTCCGGGATCTGCCGGCGGGACTGATGCACTTCGGCATCTTCTGGGGCTTTCTCCTGCTGACCATCGGCACGGCGAACATCGCGACCGGCGGTCTCATCGAGGCCGTCCTGTCGCTGCCTGCCGACGGCGCCCTGTGGTCCGCGATCATGGCGCTGCAGAACGCCGTTGCCGTCGTCGTGCTGGTGTGCATCGCCTACGCGGTCTTCAGGCGGGTGGTCGTGCGACCGAGCCGCCTCACGCTCAACCGGCACGCACTCGTCATCCTGGGGTTGATCGGGGCGGTCGTGGCGACCGAGCTGCTCGCGCAGGTGTTCGAGGTCGCGGCGTACGGTGAGATCCCGGGGGCGTTCATCGCGAACGCGCTGGGCGGCGCGCTGGCCGGCCTGGGAACGGACGTGAACGGGGCCCTGTTCGCCGTCTCCTGGTGGGCGCACATGGTGCTGGTCGCGGTCTTCCTGTGCTACCTGCCCTTCGGCAAGCACCTCCACATCGCCACCGCGATCCCCAACATCCTGCTGCGCAAGCTCAGCCCCAGGGGCCAGCTGCCCGCGATGGACCTCGAGGCTGAGGACGCCGTGTTCGGGGTGCGGACGGTGGCCGACCTGTCCTGGAAGGACCTGCTCGACGGCTTCACCTGCACCGAGTGCGGTCGCTGCCAGCAGGCCTGCCCGGCCCACGCGACCGGGAAGCCGCTCAACCCCAAGACATTCATCATGGGCATCCGCCACGAGTCCGTGGAGGCTGAGGCCGGGCTGCCGCTGATCCCCAACTCGCCGTCGGTGCGGACCACCTTCGGCCTCGACGACTCGCTCAGACCCGAGGCCGTCGCCCGCCCGCTGGTCGACACCGCCATCCCGTACGACGCGGTCTGGGACTGCGTGACCTGCGGTGCCTGCGTGGAGGCCTGCCCGGTCACCATCGAGCACGTGGACAAGATCGTCGGCCTGCGCCGGAACCTGGTGCTGGAGGACAGCCGCTTCCCACAGGAGCTGACGGCGCGTTCCGGGGCATGGAGAGCGAGGGCAACCCGTGGGGCCAGCCGCCGTCCGCCCGCCTTGACTGGACGAAGGGGCTGCCGTTCGAGGTCCGGACCGTGGCCGAGGTGCAGCGTACGGGCGCGCTGGACGACCTCGAGGTCCTGTACTGGGTGGGCTGCGCGGCCGCCTTCGACGACCGCAACCGGCAGGTCGCCCGGGCAGTCGCCACGTGCCTGGACGCGGCGGGCGTCTCGTTCGCCGTCCTCGGCCAGGAGGAGAACTGCACGGGCGACCCGGCCCGTCGCATGGGCAACGAGTACGTGTTCCAGATCCTGGCCGACGGGAATATCGAGACGCTCAACCGCTACCGGATGGGGGAGCGGACGATCGTCACGGCCTGCCCGCACTGCTTCAACACCATCGGGGTCGAGTACGGCCAGCTGGGCGGCTCGTTCACGATCCGGCACCACAGCGAGTACCTCTCGGGACTGGTCGCGTCGGGGCGTCTCGCGATGGGCGCGGACGGGCTGCCGCGGACCGTGACGTACCACGATTCGTGCTACCTGGCGCGCTACAACGGCGTGATCGCGGCACCGCGGGACGTCCTGGGGGCAATTCCTGGGGTGCAGCTGATCGAGATGGACGCCCACGGGCGGCAGACGTTCTGCTGCGGCGCCGGCGGCGGCCGGATGTGGATGGAGGAGACCCGCGGGACGCGGGTCAACGCCGCCCGGACGCTCCAGGTCCTGGGCACCGGCGCCTCCATGGTCGCCACGTCCTGTCCGTTCTGCATGGTCATGCTGCGCGACGGGTTGACCGACGCGGGCCGCAGCGAGGGCGAGGACGCGGTCACCGCGCAGGACATCAGCGAGCTGCTGGCGGCGGCGATCGGCCGTTCGGCGAGCGCGACGTGCCCGCCGGGCGAGCGCTGCCGGTGGTCCAGGTCTAGATCCGCCGGAGGGCGGGCGCCGGCCACGGACCCGTACAACGCCGGTTGCGGGCAGATCCCGGACCTCTCGGAGGTCGGTGTCATCCCTGACGATCTGCCTCCCGCGGGGTGGTATCCGCGGGACCATGCCGCTGCTAGCATGGCCCCGGTGACCACCAAACAGCCCGGCGACAGCACCGATCGTCTGAGCGAGGAGCAGCAGATGCTGCGCGACGCCGTGCGCGTGCTCGCCGACGAGCGGATCGCCCCCCGCGCCGCGGAGATCGACAAGACCGCCACCTGGCCCGAGGACGTCCGCCGCCTGCTCGCGGACCACGACGTGTTCGCGATCCCGTTCGAGGAGCGCACGGCGGCCTGGGCGCAGATCTGCTCACGCTGTGCCTCGCGATCGAGCAGATCAGCCGCGACTGCGCCACGTCGGGCCTGATCCTCGCGGTCCAGGCGCTCGGGTCGCTCCCCATCCTGATCGCCGGAACGCCGGAGCAGCAGGATCGCTGGCTTCCGGGCCTGGCTTCCGGGGAGCAGCTCATCGCGTTCGCCCTGACCGAGGCGGAGGCCGGTTCCGACCCGTCGGGCATGAGAACCCGCGCGGTGCGCGATGGCGACGACTACGTCATCGACGGCACCAAGCGGTTCATCAGCCACGGCTGCGTCGCGGACTACGTCATCGTCTTCGCCGTCACCGACCCGGACGCCGAGCGGACCAGCCGCCGACTGTCGGCGATCCTCGTGGAGACCGACCGGCCCGGCTTCAAGGTCGCCCGCGTCGAGCACAAGATGGGCATCCGAGGCTCGCCCACGGCGGAGCTCGTCTTCGACGGCGTCCGCGTTCCCGTCGGCAACCGCCTCGGCGACGAAGGGCAGGGCTTCGCGATCGCGATGCAGACGTTCGACCGGTCGCGGCCGGGCATCGCGGCCCAGGCCGTCGGCATCGCCCAGGGCGCGCTGGAGGTCGCGACGGCCTACGCGAAGGAGCGCCGGCAGTTCGGCAAGCGCATCGGGGACTTCCAGATGATCGAGGCGATGCTCGCCGACATGGACGCCGCGACGGAGGCGGCCCGGCAGCTCCTGTACACGGCCTGCGAGGAGATCGAGTCCGGGGATGCGGACGCGGCCCGCTGGTCGGCCATCTGTAAACTCGTGGCCGGTGATGCCGCCATGCGGGTCACCACCGACGCGGTCCAGGTCCTGGGCGGCTACGGCTACATCGACGAGTACCCGGTCGAGCGGATGATGCGCGACGCGAAGATCACCCAGCTCTACGAGGGGACCCAGCAGATCCAGCGACTCATCGTCGCCCGGTCCCTCCTTGCGGGGAGCTGAGCGGGTCGACGCCCCACCAGGAGCCTTGCGCACGTGCGAATCGTCGTCCTGACCAAGCCGGTCCCGGATCCTGACGCGAGGGCCGAGCGGCTGGGTCCAGACCATCGGCTGGATCGCGCAGCCTCGCCGACCGTGGTCAACGGCAACGACGAGTACGCGCTCGAGGCCGCGCTGCAGCTCGTCGAGGCGCACGGGGGCGAGGTGGTGCTGCTGACGATGGCCCCGGCCAACGGCACCGAGACGATCCGCAAGGCCCTCGCCATGGGCGCCCAGCGTGGGATCCTCGTCACGGATGAGGCGCTGGCGGGTGCCGACATGCCGACCACGATCCGCGTCCTGGCTGCCGCCGTCGCCTCCGAGCCTTCGACCTGCTGCTGGGCGGTCTGGACACCTCCGATGGGGCGGCCGGTGTCGTCGGGCCGGCGTCGCCGCGCGGCTCGGCCTGCCCCTGCTGTCCGCGGCAGGCTGATCGAGCCGGACCCGGCGGCCGGCCGCGTCCGCGTCCACCGCCTCTCCGCCAGGGGCTACGACCTCGTCGAGGCCCCGATGCCGGCCGTCATCACCTGCACCCAGGCGCTCGGCGAGCCGCGCTACCCGTCGCTCAAGGGGATCATGGGCGCCCGATCGCAGGAGATCGCGATCCGCTCCCTCGCGGATCTGGGCCTCGACCTGGCCCCGGTCGGCGGTGCGTGGGCCACCACGGTCCTCGCCGCGGATCTGCCGCCGGCGCGCGCCGCGAGGCGCGTGATCCGGGAGGCGCCCGACATGGCCCGTGAGGTCGCCGACCTCGTCATTGCGCGGAGGATCATCTGATGCGGCCGCCATCCTCGCCGTCGCGGAGGTCGCGGACGGCGCGCTGACGAAGCTCACCACCGAGGTCGCGACGCTCGCCCGGGTGCTGGCCGAAGCTGGCGGTGGGACCGCCATTGGGCTCGTCGTGGATCCAGCGCCGGATGCGGCCGCAGGCCAGCTCGCCGCGTACCTGCCCCGCGTGATCGCGGTCACCAGCCCGGCGCTGCCGGCGAGGTGGCCGCGCCGCACGTCGCCGGCGAGATCGTCCGCCTCCTGCCGAGGGCGTGACCCACGTCGTCCTGGGCGCCACGACCGACGGCCGTGACATCGCCGGCATGCTCGTCGGCCTGACCGGCCTGGGCGTGCTCGCGAACGCGGTCGAGGCATCCTGGGCGGGCGAGGGGCCGGTGATCCGCTCGAGCGTGCTCGGCGGCAAGGCCGTGACGAGCAGCGCGCTGTCCGCCGGATCCGGGATCATCACCCTGCGTCCGGGCGTCGTGACCGCCGGCGAGGCCGGCGCCGACGGGGGCCGTGGATCGACTCGAGCCCGCCGCACCGGCCGGACCCGTCGCGACCGTCCTGGACCGCGTGACCGAGGCCGGCGCTGCCGTTTCGCTCGAGGACGCGCACGTGGTCGTCGTCGGCGGGCGGGGCGTCGGGAGCACGGAAGGGTTCGCCGTCGTGGAGGAGCTCGCCGACGTCGCTGGGCGGTGTCGCCGGTGCGACGCGCGCCTCCGTGGACGCCGGATGGGTTCCGTATTCCCGCCAGATCGGCCAGACGGGCCAGATCGTGAAGCCCGGGCTGTACCTCGGCCTCGGCGTGTCCGGGGCGATCCAGCACCAGGTGGGCATGCAGGGCGCCGAGATGATCGTGGCGGTCAACCGCGACCCGGATGCGCCGATCGCCGAGGTCGCGGACCTCTTCGTGCTCGGTGACCTGTTCGAGGTCGGTCCTGCGCTCGTGGCCGAGCTCCGCGCCCGACGCGCGGCTGACGGGACGGGGGACGGGGGACCATGCCGGACCTTCCGCTCTGGGCGCTGCTGTGGTTCGCCGTCCTGATCGCCCTCGGGGCGCTGTTTGCGATGACGTACCGGCGGATGTCGAAGCTCACGACACGGACGCACGACCTGGAGGACTTCCAGGAGGCCCTGGAGTCGATCGACCTCCGGTTCGCGGCCGTCGTGCAGCCGCTGCTCCGCGGCCTCGACGAGGCGCGACGCCACGCGGCGACTCGTCCGGCCTCCGGGAGCTCGTGACGGAGGCCGAGGCCATCATCGACGAGCTGTCGGGCGAGACGACGGCCCTGGCCGCGCCGGAGGGCCTCGCGCCCGTGGTCACGGCCATGACCGGGGACCTCGAGCGGGCGGAGCGGGCCGTGATGCTCGTCGAGCACGGGCTGGCGATGCTGACCGAACACCAGCATCGGCCGGGACCTGGAGGCGCAGACCTCGCTCAAGCGCGGGGCGCTGAACCTCCTCCACGCACGCGACGCCTTCGCGGAGCGGGCCCGCAAGGTGGCCGACCTGCGTCCGCCGACATGGTGCCCGGGACCCCCGCCGGGACGGCCAGCCGGCAACTGCGGCGGGCTATGTGGTGTCGGACGATGACGGTGGCGACACGGCCTTCGACCCCACCATGTAGTGGTATCCTCCGGCCATACCACAAGGGATAGTGGTCCGAGGAGGTCGGACGGCCCATGCGCTGCCCCCAGTGCAGCACCCGCGACACGCGCGTGGTCGACTCGCGCGACCTGGACGAGTCCGCCACGATCCGTCGCCGCCGCGAGTGCGCCGCGTGCTCGGCCTCGGTTCACGACCTACGAACGCGTCGAGGCCGCGCGACTGGTCGTCGTCAAGCGCGACGGCATCCGCCAGGAGTTCGACCGCGACAAGCTGGCCTCCGGGCTCGCCAAGGCCCTGACCCGCCGGCCCGTCCCCGACGATGCCGCGGAACGAGCGGCGGACGCGATCGAGAGCGGAGCTGCGGTCGTCCGGGCTGTCGGAGGTCCCGTCGTCGCGGGTCGGCGCGCTCGCCATGGAGCAGGCTCCGCGCGCTCGACCAGATCGCCTATATCCGGTTCGCGTCCGTGTACCAGAGCTTCGAGGACCTCGCGGACCTCAAGCGCGAGGTGGATCACCTGATCGCCGAAGGGACACCCAAGAAGGGGAAGCGCACGCGATGAGCGTCCTCGCCGACCGCGACATCCGGACGGAGCTCGAGTCGGGGCGGTCCGCATCGACCCCTACGACCCGACCGATCTCCAGCCGTCGTCCGTGGACCTGCACCTCGACCGCAGCTTCCGCGTCTTCCGCAACAACCGCTACGCCTTCATCGACCCGAGGACGCCGCAGCCGGACCTGACGGAACTGCTCACCATCGCCGACGACGAGCCGTTCATCCTCCACCCGGGCGAGTTCGTCCTCGGCCAGACGCTGGAATGGGTGGAGCTGCCGGACGACCTGGTGGCCAGGCTGGAGGGGAAGTCGAGCCTCGGTCGCCTCGGCCTGCTCATCCACTCGACCGCTGGCTACGTGGACCCCGGCTGGAAGGGCACGCTGACGCTGGAGCTGTCCAACGTGGCCAATCTGCCGATCGCCCTCTACCAGGGGATGCGCATCGGCCAGATCAGCTTCTTCCGGATGAGCTCGCCCGTGGAGCGGCCATACGGTTCGGCGGAGCTGGGGTCCAAGTACCAGGGCCAGTCCGAGCCCACGGCGTCGGCGTTCCACGCGGACTTCGAGCGCGGGCGCAAGGTCCGCGACGGGGGCTGAGCCGTGGCCATCAACGACGCGGTGCACTGGAGCACGGACCTGGGCGGCGGGACGCGCGTCGCGCTGGTCCAGGCCGGCACCTTCAAGTCGGATGCCGGGACCCTCCTCGGTCCCGTGCCGTGGGTCCTGTGGCGCCCCTGGGCCGAGGGCGAGCTGGACGAGAACCGGCGCTTGACCCAGGCGCTCAACTGCCTGCTCGTCGAGACGCCGGCCGGCCGCGTGCTGATCGAGACCGGCATCGGGGAGCGCATGGACGACAAGAACACGGCCATGCGCGGCTACACGGGACGCCCGTCGTGCCGGCGCTGCTTGCCGCGGGCTTCGATCCGGGGACGGTGGACGTCGTCGCGATGAGCCACCTCCACTACGACCACGCCGGCGGCCTGTTGCTCGCGGACGGGTCGAAGGCGTTCCCGCGGGCCACGATCGTCGCCCAGCGGGCGGAGTGGGAGATAGCGCTGAGCGACAACGGCCGCGTCGTGGCCTCGTACGTCCAGCCGGAGCTGCGGCTTGTGGCGGACTGGGGAGCGGACGGCTGGGCGGAGGGCGAGCGGGAGCTTCTGCCGGGGGTCTCGGTCGTCCGGACCGGCGGGCACTCCACCGGCCACCAGGCGGTCGTCGTGCGCGGCACCGGGCCGGGGGCACGGACGCTGGCGTTCTTCGGGGACCTGTGCATGCGGCCGTGGTCCGCGAATCCGCGCTGGGTGACGGCGTTCGACGATTTCCCGCTGGACTCCGTGGAGGTCAAGGGCGAGCTGTTCCGGCGGGCCGTCGAGGATGACTGGACCGTCGTGCTGAGCCATGAGGCGCGGACGCCGGTCGGCAAGCTGGTCCCGGATCGGGATCGCTTCCGGTTCGAGGGTCTGTAGGCGCCGCCCGGGACGGATCGGCACGGGTAGCGCAACCCCGCGACTTGCGTCGCACGCATCGTTCCCGCCCACGCGTGCTGCGATATTGCGCCCGGCGCACGCCCACGACTGACTTGAGGCTCCAGACACCCCAATCGGCGCCGTCTCCGTTCGCGCCACGCACGCCGACAACACTTGCGTGGCGAATCCTTGCGTGCCACGCAGGCAGGCGCTCGGCCGCTGGTCAGGACGGAGCCGGGTTCGAGGGCCAGGTGGATGGATCGGGCAGCCAGGTCTCGACCCAGCCGCTCGCGGCTTCGCTCGTCATCGGGCCGTTCACGACCTTGCGGACGGCCCCGTCGGGCCCGATGAAGAACTGCGTCGGCAGGGCGTACACCCGGTAGAGGTCGAAGATGTCCGCCGAGGCGTCGAAGGCGATCGGGTACTCGAGCCCGTACCGGTCCGCGTACTCGCGCACGTTGTCGACCGTCGTCTCCTGCACCGCGACCCCCACGATGGCGAGCCCTCGGTCGCGATACCGCTCGTCCATCTCGCGCAGGACCGGGGTCTCGGCCTGGCACGGCGGACACCAGGTCGCCCAGAAGTTGAGCCAGACGAGCTTGCCCCGCAGGTCCTCGAGCCGGACCGGGTTGCCGTCGAGATCCAGGAGCTGCCCGGGCGGGCCATCGTCGTTGGTCCACTCGAGCTCGGGCGCGAGGTCGCCGGGCTGCAGACCGGTCTGCGCCTCGCCGACGAGGAACGGGGTGGCGCCGGGAAGGGCCGTCGGGAGGCCGCCGGACCCGCCCGCGGGCGCGATGGGCCGCGTGACGAGGAACAGGACGAGCGCCACCGCTGCCACGATGCCCAGGACGAGGAGGAGCTGGCGTGTGCTGAAGGGTCCGATGCCACCGCGCCTGGCGGGCGAAGCCGGCGACTCCGGCGACTCCGGCGACAGGTCCCCCGGCGCGGCTCCGTCATACCGCCGGGACGAACTGGAAGTAGCGCGGCAGGAGCACCAGCCAGTCGAACATCATCGCCAGGCCGATCGCCACCACGAGGAGTCCGCCGACCAGCGACACGATCCGGCCGTGTCGGACGAGGAAGCGCACGAAGGTGCGGGAGCGGTCGTAGAACGCGGCGATCACGATGAACGGGATTCCGAGGCCAAGCGTGTAGCCCACGAGGAGCAGCGCCCCTTGGACCTTACCCTCGGACGTGGCCGCCATCGTCAGGATGCCGCCGAGGATGGCGCCGATGCAGGGCGTCCAGCCGATCGCGAAGATCGAGCCCAGCGTGAACGCCGCACCGAAGCCCGAGCGTCCACCGACGAGCTTCGTGCCCATCCGTCCGCCCATGCCGCCACCGCCGGCGGGGGCGATGGCCATCCCGCCGGTGGTCGCGGTGAGGCCCGCGGAAGCGCCGGCGTCCAGGGGCCGCCAGGTCCGCTCCAGGAACCCGATGTGGATGATCCCCGCGAGGCTGAGGCCCATGATCACGAGGATCGCCGCCGCCGATGACGCGCAGCGGCTGCATGTAGTCGGCGATGGCGCCGCCGGCGAAGGCGGCCGTGATGCCGAGTACCGTGAAGACCGTCCCGAACCCGGCCACGAAGGCCACGGCGTGCTTGACGGCAGCCCAGCGCGAGGGCCGGTCGATCGAGCCGTTCGCCGCCACGGCGACGGCCGTCAGCTGGCCCAGGTAGGCAGGGACCAGCGGCAGGACGCAGGGCGAGAGGAAGGAGATCAGGCCCGCCGCCATGGCCACCAGGAACGTGTAGTCGTTCATCGGCAGCCCCTCCGTCGAGGACGTCCTCGAGGAGGCGTCGCAAGGCGACGGGGCTGGTGGCCAGTTCCAGCTCGCGGTCGCCCAGGGCGACCACCGGGATCGTGACGGCGTACCTGCGGTGCCAGTCGTCGTCGGTGTCGATGTCGCGCTCCACGATCGCTGGGACCGGGAGGTCGCGCGACTCGCGATCGGCGAGCAGCAGGCCCAGCGTCGCGCGGGCGTCGTCGCACAGGTGGCAACCGGTGCGGTGGTAGAGGTACAGGTCGGGGAGGGGAGCGCTCACGGGTTGGAATTGTACGAGGCCGACAGGAATTATCCCGTGGACGCACGATGGCCTCCCGCGGGTTCCCGCGAGAACCCTAGAATCGCGGACGATGCCCGAGCCCACGCTGTACGACGAGGTCGGCGGCACACCGTTCTTCGAGCGTCTCGTCGACCGCTTCTACGAGGGGGTCCGGCATGACGACGTGCTCCTGCCGCTGTACCCGGAGCAGGATGACGATCTCGCCGGTGCCCGTCGTCGGCTGACCCTGTTCCTCGTCCAGTACTGGGGCGGTCCCACGACGTATCTCGAGGAGCGGGGCCATCCACGGCTGCGGGCGCGCCACTTCCCGTTCTCCATCGGCGGCCTGGAGCGGGATCGCTGGTTGCTCCACATGCGCGCCGCCATCGATGCGTCCGAGGCGTTGGCGGAGGCTCGGGTCCGACTGCACTCATACATGACCATGGCCGCGGACGCGATGCGCAACCGCGAGGAGTCCGCTGGGGACTCGCCGCCGACCTGAGCGACCCAGCGCCGCGGGGTCGGGTACGATCGGCGGGCGCGCCCCCGTAGCTCAGTGGATAGAGCGCAGCCGTCCTAAGGCTGGCGTCGGCGGTTCGAATCCGTCCGGGGGCGCCATTGCAGCCGCGATCATCGATGCGATCAGCGGGAGGTATTCCGGCCTCGCCGGGGTGGCCCCGACGATGGCGTGATCGCGGATGCCGACGTCAGCGAGGGAGAGGCCCCGACCCGGTGAGGGGCGAGGCCTCTGGCGTGCAGGACGACTGTCGCTGCGCTACAGCGGGTCGGAGCCTACTTGAAGAACATGAAGAGGTTCTGCCCGTACAGCCCCGGGGTCACGAACACGTGGTTGCCGCTCCCGTGCAGCGTGACGTCGATCGCCACTGTGTGGATGCCCGGACTGACGTGCATGTTGACGTGGAAGGTGCCGTTGCCGGCGCGGTTGGTCACGAGATGTCCAACGACGTGGCCCCGCCCGCTCGCGTAGGTGTCGAGGAAGAGCCAGACATCGTAGTTCGTGCCAGGCGCCACCTTCTTGAGTTGGACGGTCAACTCGAGGTTGTTCGGGTCGCCCGATGAGCTATTGAAGATGACGGCACCGACGGCCGGAGCCTTCTGGTTCGCATACGGGACGAGGACCGTCTTCTGGTGCGAACTGGCGGTCATGAACGTTGCACGCCCGGAGGTTGTCGCCCAGTGCCCCGTCCGCGACCCGCCGCTGATGTCCATCCAGTGCCCGGACATCGACCCGCTTACGGCGATCACGCCAGTGAAGCGCGTCTTCAGACTGCCGTTGACCCCATCGAAGCTGATGGCATTGCCAACCACCGAGCCGGTCGAGATCGCGACGAGCGCGCAGCAGAGCGACGTCCCGGTGATCGTGCCTGTTCCGGACTGCGTGAGGATGAGGGTTTCCTTGTACACAGTGCCCGGAAGGTCGCCGTCCATCGTCACGTCGACGTTGTAGGTTCCGGCGACATTCCAGTAGGAGCTTCCAGAGGCGGCGAGGGCCGTCGCCGGAATGAGCGCCCCCAACAGACCCAAGGTCATGACGAGTGTGCCTATCCGCCTGGTCGACATCGTTGCCTCCTCGACATCCGATTGGCGCGGACCGATCTCACCAGTGGCTCGATGCGGACCCGGCGACCGGAGTATGGGCCGCGCGTCAATGCTCCTCGCACCGGGCAGATTGCCGCCGGAGCGAGAGGTTGACGAGAGCCGAACGACTCAAACCACGCTTCGCGGCGGTAGGATTCCCTCACATGGACGAGACCGTCGCCATCGTTCCCGCTGATCCGTCGCTGGTCGACGCCGCGGCCGTCGCAACCGGGCTCGGCGTGGACCCGGCGACCGGGCTGTCGGCCGCCGAGGCGGCGGCCCGGCTGGCGCGGGACGGGCCGAACGAGTTGCGCGCCAAGCCGCCCGTCCCGGTGTGGCGCAGGATCCTGGCCCAGTTCCAGGACCCGCTCGTCTACCTGCTGCTGGTCGCGATCGTGATCTCGCTGGTCGCGTGGGTCGCCGAGGGCGCCCACGGCGCACCCGTCGACGTGATCGTGATCGCGGTCATCGTGATCGCCAACGCCGTCCTCGGCTTCGTCCAGGAGAACCGGGCCGAGAACGCCGTCGCCGCGCTGGCCGTGATGACCGCGGCCAGCTCGACGGTGCTGCGCGACGGCGTCCTCGCCACGGTGCCGTCGTCCGAGCTGGTGCGCGGCGACATCCTCGTCCTCTCCGAGGGCGACTCGGTCGGTGCGGACGCCCGCCTGTTGACCGCGACCGGCCTCAAGGTCCAGGAGGCGTCGCTGACCGGCGAGTCGGAGGCCACCGTCAAGGACCCGGCCACCCTCGACGGCGCAGGCGTCCATCGGCGATCGCTTCAACATGGTGTTCAAGGGCACGGCCGTCGTCCAGGGCGTCGGCCGGGCCGTCGTGACCGGGACCGGCATGCGCACCGAGATGGGCGCCATCGCGGACATGCTCGACCGGACCGGAGACCGTCGACTCGCCGCTGCAGAAGGAGATCGCCTCGGTCTCGAAGGCCCTCGGTCTCATCGTGATCGGCATCGCCGTCGTGGTCATGGTCGCCCTCGCCCTGTCAACGGGGTCGACTCGCCGGCCGACCTGGTCAGCATCCTGCTCATGGGCGTGTCGCTCGCCGTCGCGGCGGTGCCCGAGGGCCTGCCCGCGATCCTGTCGCTGGTGCTGGCGATCGGCGTGCGCGAGCTGGCGCAGCGCAACGCGGTGATGAAGAACCTGCACTCGGTCGAGACGCTGGGCTCGGCGTCGGTGATCTGCTCGGACAAGACCGGCACCCTCACCCGGAACGAGATGACCCTGCGCATCGTGGTGACCGCCTCCGGCGAGGTCGAGCTCACCGGGACCGGCTACCGACCGGTCGGTGAGGCCCTGTTGAGCGGCACGGCCGAGGACGCCCTGCTGTTCGAGGCGCGGCGCGTCTCGTCGGCGGGGCCCTGGCCAACAACGCCCAGCTCACCGAGTCGACGGCGAGTGGCAGATCCAGGGCGACCCGACCGAAGCCGC
The DNA here is from genome assembly GCA_963754485.1 of uncultured Chloroflexia bacterium. Lineage (GTDB taxonomy): Bacteria > Chloroflexota > Limnocylindria > Limnocylindrales > CSP1-4 > CAIXZV01. The sequence continues at coordinate 360,754 of CAVWFY010000017.1, forward strand.
CTTCCTGGTCGCCCAGCACAAGCTCGAGGGCGCTGCCGGCAGGGTCGCCGAGTACGAGCGACAGGCCGAGGTCCCGTTCACGTCCGAGCGCAAGATGATGTCCGTCCTCGCCCAGGACCTGGTCGGCGATCACGACCCGCCTGTTCACCAAGGGCGCCCCCGACATCCTGCTGGCTCGCTGCGGGACGATCCAGGTCGGAACGGAGGCCGTCGCCATGGACGAGGCTCGGCGAGCCGCGGCGCTGGCCGAGGTCGAGCGCCTCTCGGGGCAGGGCTACCGGACGCTCGGCGTCGCCTATCCGCACGATCGACGTCGACGGTCGCGAGCTGCCGGAGACCTCGACGAGTCCGCCGAGCACGACCTCGTCTACCTCGGCGTCGTCGGCATCATCGACCCGCCGCGCGCGGAGGCGTCCGTGGCGGTCGGCGAGGCGCATCGCGCCGGCATCCGCACCATCATGATCACCGGCGACCACCCGGTGACCGCCCGCCGGATCGCGTCGGACCTCGGCATCGTCGGCCCCGGACGCCCGGGCCGTCACCGGCGCCGAGCTGGACCGGCTCAGCGACGAGGAGTTCCGGGCCAGCCGCCCGCGAGGTGTCGGTCTTCGCCCGCGTCGCCCCCGCGCACAAGCTGCGCATCGTCGACGCCCTGCAGGCCGACCGCCACGTCGTGGCGATGACCGGCGACGGCGTCAACGACGCCCCGGCGCTCAAGGCGGCCGACATCGGCGTGGCCATGGGCATCACCGGCACCGAGGTCACCAAGGAAGCCGCCGACGATGATCCTCGCCGACGACAACTACGCCACGATCGTGGCCGCCGTCCAGCAGGGCCGGGTGATCTTCGACAACATCAAGAAGTTCCTGCGCTACCTGCTGTCGTCCAACATGGGCGAGGTCGCCACCGTCTTCTTCGGCGTCGTGTTCGCCGGGTTCCTCGGTCTGACCGACGGCCAGCGAGAGCGGCGAGCTGGTCGTGCCGCTGCTCGCGACCCAGATCCTGTGGATCAACCTCGTGACGGACTCCGCCCCGGCGCTGGCGATGGGCGTCGACCCCGAGATCGACGACGTCATGGCCCGGCTGCCGCGCCGTCCCGACGACCGGATCATGGATCGCGCCATGTGGGTCCGGATCATGTTCATCGGCCTCGTGATGGGCGCCGTGACCCTGCTGACGATCGACATGTTCCTGCCCGGCGGCGTCATCCCGGGCTCCGACTCGCTCGACGTCGCCCGCACGGCCGGCTTCACGACCCTCGTGTTCGCGCAGCTGTTCAACGCGCTCAACTCGCGCTCCGAGACCACGAGCGCGTTCCGCGGCCTGTTCACCAACAGGTGGCTGTGGGGCGCCCTGGGGCTGGGGGCCGTCCTGCAGGTGCTCGTCGTCCAGGTCCCGTTCCTGCAGGAGGCCTTCGGCACCGCTTCGCTCGACCCCGCCCAGTGGGCGGCGACGATCGGGATGGCCTCGATCGTCCTGTGGGCCGAGGAGCTCGCCAAGTGGGTCCGCCGCCGCCTCTCGCCCTCGGTGGCGCGCGCGGAACGCGCGGCGATCGGGTAGGGTGCCCGCGGGGGCCGACCAGCGCCGTCTGCGTGCTGACACGACGTGAGCTCAACGCGTCAGGCGCCGCTGGACGGCGTGAGGTGCTACGGACCCGCCGGCCGATGGCGGACATCGCTCTCGAGGAGGTTCGCGGTGAGTGAACAGGGCTGGAAGGCATTCCTCGCCGCTGAGGGCCTCGGCGACTGGGTCGTGTTGCACGGCGGCGCGACGGCGGTCTTCCGCGTCGGGAAGCTCGCTGAGGCGGTTCGACTGGCCGAGGCGATTGCGCAGGTGCCCGGCCTGGAGGAATCCGGGGCGCTGCTGACGATCTCCTCCGACGGCCTCACCGTGCGGCTGACTCGCGACCTGTGGCAGCTCGAGCCGCAGCACGTCGATCTCGCGCGGGCCGTCTCCGCGGTGGTGCGATCCAGGGGCGTCATCGCCGACCGCCGCGCCGTGCAGGAGGTGCAGCTCGCGATCGCGGGGAAGCCCGACGCCGTCGATGTTGGCTTCTGGCGGGCCATCCTGGGCTACGTACCACGGGCCGACGACAACGCGGTCGACCCGCTCGGCCATGGGTCGACCGTCTGGATGCAGGAGCTCGACCCGGCGAAGCCGCTGCGGCACGCGATGCACGTCGATGTGTCCGTCGCCCGTGAGCACGTCGAGGCGCGCCTGGCCGGTGCGCTCGCCGCGGGTGGCCGTATCGTCGATGCGACCGGGGCGCCAGCTGCCTGGATCCTCGCCGACCACGCCGGCAACAGGGTCTGCATCGCCGCCTGGCCCGACGGTGCCACCGAGCCCGATCACCCGGGCGGGGACTGATGACCATCGCCAGCTCCGATCCTGACGCACCGGGCGCCCGAAGGAGATCCCGTCATGACTGAACCCGCGCACCCGACACCGTTGACGCTGGATCCGGCATGGACGGCCGACACGGTCGCCGTGCAGGCTGGCCGTCCGGAGCGCATCGGCGGCGCAGCCATGAACGCGCCGATCACGATGAGCGCGACCTACGTCCATGACGCCGCGATCGAGTACGGCCGCGACGGCAACGCCGGCTGGGGCGCACTCGAGGCCGCGCTTGGCGCGCTCGACGGCGGGCGGGCGGTGACCTTCGCGTCGGGGCTTGCCGCCGCCACCGCGATCGCCGATCTCGTGCCGGCCGGCGGGACCGTCGTGCTCTCGTCGGCGACGTACTTCGGCGTGCGCAACATCTTCGAGAGACTCGTGGCACGCGGCCGTCTCAACGTCCGCCTCACAACTGCGGACGACACCGCAGCCGTTCTCGCGGCGACGGACGGGGCCGACATGGTCTGGGTCGAATCGATCGCGAACCCGCTGATCGTTGTCGCAGACGTCCCCGCGATCGCCGCCGGAGCCCGCGAGCGTGGTGTCCTCACGGTCGTCGATGCGACCTTCGCTACGCCACTCCGCCAGCGGCCGCTCGATCTCGGCGCGGACATCGTGCTCCACTCGGCAACGAAGCTCATCGGCGGCCACTCGGACCTGCTGTTGGGCGCGGTCGTCTGCCGGGATGAGACCCACGCGACCGCCATGACGACCTTCCGACATGACCACGGCTCGGTCCCGGGGAACCTCGAGGCGTTCCTTGCGCTCCGGGGCCTCCGCACGCTCGCCGTGCGGCTCGACCGGGCCGAGGCGTCAGCGGCCGAGCTCGCCCGCCGCCTGGCCTCGCACGCTGGTGTATCGAGGGTCAACTACCCGGGCCTGCCCGGCGATCCGCAGCACGAGCGCGCCTCCCGGGTCCTCCCGGATGGCGCCGGCTCGATGCTGTCGTTCGAGGTCGCGGGCTCTGTCGGGCAGACCGAGGCGTTCCTCGGACGTCTCCGGCTGCTGACCCACGCGACGAGCCTCGGCGGCGTCGAGTCGCTCATCGAGCGCCGGGCCAGGTACGCGGGCGACGCAGCCCTCGTGGGCCCGACGCTCTGCCGCCTGTCGGTGGGCATCGAGAACGTCGAGGATCTCTGGACTGACCTGGACGACGCGTTGCGCGCCGCGCTTGCCTGAGGGGGACGCGCGCCAGCGATCCTCGGTGACGCCCGCAGCTATCGGTTCAACGACGTTCAGTTGCCCGACCAGATCCTGATGTTGCCCTTGTCGACCTTCGCAGACGTACGGGCAGTACAACGGGTCGGTAACAGCCGTGACGTCCGCCTTGCCGCCGCAGAACGTGTCGGCCAGCCCCTTCGACGCACCGTCGGTGACGATCACGCGGTAGTGGATGCAGGTGCCGACCGGATCTGTGCCGGCCGGTGCCTTGTCAAGGAGGCATTCCCAGCCGGTGAGCTCCACAGCCGGGGCCCCGGACGCCGCCGTGAAGAAGCGAACCGTGTCGACCGTTCCCTGGGTCTGGTTGCCCGCCCAGGCGTCGGGTCCGGTCATCGCGGCAAACTCGTAGGAGCCGTCGCGCAGTGCGCCGGTGGAGGTGGCCTCGACCTCGAGGCGGAACATCGCTGTGCCCGCGGGAGCCGTCACGCTGCCGACGAACGTTCCCGCTACATGCTTGGGCATGACCGTCGCGCTCGCCAGGGCGACCATGCGCTCCTTGCCCGTGCAGTGCTTCGTCGGGTAGTCGATGGCGCGCATCACCCCGGTTGTCTTGTTGTAGCAGGAGTAGACGGTGCCGCCGGTGGTGGGGATCGCTGCCAGCGCCACCGAACCGGCGATCGCGAATGCCGCGAGCACGGCGCCCACAGCGATGACACGTCGGACAGGTGAGAACCGCATCGCTGGCCTCCTCGCCAGACTTGCGGGTCGGTCTCGCCAGTGGCTCAGCGCGGTCCCGGCGGCCGGAGTGTGGGCCGCGCGTCATCGCCTCCCGCGTGCGCCCAACGATACCCACGGGCGGGCGTCCCGCCAGTGCCTTGTAGCCCGCCACCCCGCGCCGGTTCGATCCCTCAGAGTCAGTTGGCTGCGATGACCGGGACGGCCGGGACCGCCGGGTAGCGCGCACACCGTTCGTGCGCCGTCGTCAGGCACAGCGTGCCCTGGTGGGACGCGCCGATCTCCTGGGATCGCGTGGAGCCGGCCTTGCCGGGAATGAACCGCCGGGGGGAATTCGACGGCGCGCCACCCGGCGCCGACGCCGCATGGCAGAAGTTCCTCGGGTCCGCGAAGTCGCACCGCGTGGAGGGGTCGTTCTTGAACCCGAGATACGGGCAGACAGGGACGCCCGCAGGTACCTCGTGTGGGGTGGCGCTCACGACGGGCTCGGGCTCGCTCTCGAGAACGTTGACCATGGCAGGGTTGGTCCATGGCGCGGCAGCGGGCGCGGTCGTCCTTGCAGCTCCGCCCGCAGGCACTGCGACGGCTTCGGCCATCACGGGGACCATAGGCCTGACCGGCTGCGTGACCGGTGCAGGTTGACCCGAGGGTTCCATGGCCGTCCTGCAGCCGTAGCAGCGTTTCGTCCCGCGACGGTTCACCGAACGGCATGCCCCGCAGACCCAGAATCCCTGGTCGAGAAGCACATCCGCCACAGCGGGCCCAGCCACAGGGCTGGTCGCCGTATCGGATGTCACGTTGAAGGAGCCAGCCCGGCGGCTCCGATGCCCGCGAAGCGCGCGGTAGCCCAGCCACAGGGCCGTCGGTCCCCAGAGGAGCGTGAGGAACAGGGCGAACCCAACCTCAGGACTCATGCTTGAGATTCACCATCGGGGTCGGCCGTCCATTCTGGATCGTCAGGCGACTCTCTGGCGCGATCATACAGGCGTCATCCAGACCCCTCGTCTGGGGCGGGGGACCGTCGTGGTGACTTGTCCACTGCCCTGTCGACAGGCGGGAACTGCATGCGGTCGAGCTCGCGGCCGATCCGGTACGCATACTCGACGATCGCCTGCCAGTCTCGAAAGTCGCCGATGCGGTGTGTCTGGAGGACCTGGGGATCGACCGCAGCGTCCGGCGCCAACCGGCCGCCGAACGTCCGGTGGGCACGCGCGCCAAGCCCCGCGGTGATCTCCGCGGCGTACGGGGTGATCGGCTGGTCGGCCCTGGCCAGGCGCCGATCGAGGGGCCCGCCACTGAACAGCCACAACGGACGGGCTGTCAGATCCTCGCGGAAGCGCTCGATGAACCGGCGGGCGTCCTTCTGCCAGTGCGCGGCATAGACGGCGCTCCCGAGGATCACCGCGTCCCAGTCGTCGAGGCTCCCGACGTCGCGGGCATGCAGCGCGAGCGCCCGATGGCCGCCGTCGCGCAGGACCTGCGCGATCGTTTCAGCGATCTCGCCGGTGGAACCCAGCTTCGTCGCGTAGGCGACGAGGACTCGAGCAGGCACGGTGCTCCCAATCACGGGTGATCGCGTCCGTGGGTCGGCCGCGACACGCACATCTTGCCGCTGCGAGCCAGTCCGCGTGAGGAGTCCGGGACGGCACGTCACCTCGGGGCGGTTCACAAAGGTCCAGTGCACGACCGTGGGAGCCCTCCGGCTCTGGCTGTCGTCGGCCGTCCCGCGCATGCTCACGGACGAGCGCGAGACCCGAATGCGCGGCACATCGACCGGTCGCCCGTACCCCGCCGGATGTCCGGCGAGACGGACCCGCGCAGGAACTGAGGTGCTGTGATGCAGCTGAGCCGCCCGACACGTCGTTCTCGATCGCAGCCTGCAAGGGGCATCTCCCCCTACGCCAGGTGGGCTGCGAACGAACACAGCGAGGCGACGAGGATCGCGGCACTGCTCCCGGCAGGACCCGTGTTCCTGGGCGTGATCCCGTTCCTCGTGGCCGTGATCGGCCCACGCCTCGACCGCCGGCTCGGTCTGCGGCCCCTCGGGATCGGGAGCGTGAACCGCATCGCCGGGGCGCTCCTGGCGATCCTCGGGTTCTCGCTCGCGTTCAGGTCGATCGAGATGCAGCTGAACCAGGGGCGTGGGACGCCGTTGCCGGTGATGCCCACCCAGGAGCTGTTGACGGATGGTCCATTCCGCCACTGCCGCAACCCGATGACCTTGGGCACCATCCTGGCCTACCTCGGCATGGCGATCGCCGCGCGGACGACCTCGGGCACGCTCATGGTGCTCTCGATGACGGCATCGCTGCTGTTCTACCTCAGGCGTCTCGAGGAGGGGGAGCTGGCCGAGCGGTTCGGCGAGGCCTATCTCGCGTACAAGCGGGAGACCCCCTTCATCATCCCGCGGCTCCCCGGGCGGCGGTGACCGCGACGCCTGGACGCGATCGCGGGGGTCGACGCGTCAGTGTCCGCGGCGATCGTCGCCAGCATCCGGCTGGAGCCCCTCGGCCCGATAGACCTCCTGCGTGAAGTCCTCGAGCATCGAACGACCGCGCGCGAGCGCCTCTGCGGCCGGGGCACGACCGGGTGCGCCGAAGAAGTCGCGCTCGGCCAGGCGGGCGAACCATCGCTGGAGCTTCTCCCAGTCCGCCTCGCCTTCCTCCAGCTCGGCGAACCGGAAGCGCTTCTTGCGCGTCTCCCGCCGGATCTCGTCCTCGAAGCTCTCGACGCTGTCGAGGATCTCCGCGTACTCGGCATCGCGGGCCGCGTTGAACCGGGCGACGAGGTCCTGGTCCCAGGCCGGCGTCGGTGACACGGTCTGGAGGAGCGAGGCCTCGCCACCGGAGCTGCGGATGCGCTGCCCGAGGCGGTCGAGCTCGGCCCGGAGCTCCGGACGGTCGGGGAGGATGGCGGCCGCCTGCTGGAGGTACACGGCTCCGAACTGGCGGAGCTGCCGCCAGACGTATGTGCGGCGGCCCGAGGACTCCGCCTTGATCCGGTAGATCAGCAGCAGCCAGCGGCGTGCATCGTCCGGACGATCTGCCGCGAGGTCGCTCTCCGTCACGTGCCCACGTCCCTCCGGCTCATGCCCCACGAACCCACCGCCAGCCCCCCCAGCGCGAGGGTGAGACAGGCGATCATCCCGGCTCCGTCCCAGGCGCCGATCATCGGCTCCCCGAGGTGTGTCGTGAGCGCGAGCTGGCCCAGCCACTCGGGCAGCCGCAGGACCGGCACCAGGAGGTCGATCAGGAAGGTCCCGACCGTGACAGCCAGGACCACGGCCGCCGCGAGCGAGGCTCGGACGACCCCTGCGACCGCCACCCCGATCCCGGCCAGGGCGGCGCCGTACGCAGCCAGGACGAGCATGCCCATCGCCGGGCTGGCCGCGTCCTGCCCGACAGAGGCCACGCCCAGCGCGACGGCCGCGGCCAGCAGCCCGGTGACCAGCAGGATGGCCAGCCAGACCGCGATGCCGCTCGCAGCGGCCCAGCGTGCGCGTGTGAGCGGTGTCGCCAGCTGGAGCTCCAGCCGGCCCGACGTCTCGTCCGAGGAGCGGACCGCGATGAACGTCGCGGTCGCCAGCCCGATGAGCACGAACCCGAGATCGGCGAAGGCCAGCTGGAGGAAGCCGGCGGCAGTCGTGATGTCGATCCCCGGGATCAGGTTCCGGAAGATGTCGGCCATGGCCGGCGACCCCTTGAGGGTGTCGAGCAGCGACCGCGACGCGGCGGCCATCAGCACCCCGTAGATGCCGAGGCCGATGCCCCACGCGGTCGCGGTGGGCAGCAGGTCGCCGAACGACCGGCCGAGCGGCCCGTGGACGCCGAGCAGGGCGCGCGGCAGCCCGGGGAGAGGCAGCGAGATCGTCACCCCAACGTCGCGTCGCACGAACCCCGCAACGCCGATCGCGACGAAGACCAGGGCGGCGAGCGCGGTCAGGGCGACTGCGGCCCAGTCCGATTGCCCGGCCAGCGGCAGGTGGCCGGCGGTCCAGGCGAACCAGGTGCCGCCGGACAGCGTGTCGAACGCCGGCACGACGGTCCGGTAGCTGTTGATGACGTAGCCACCGAGCATCACCGCGCCGGCGATCCCCGCAGCCGCCCCGCGTCCGAAGAACGGTGCCAGGGCGAAGCTGATGGACCCGGCCATCAGGGCCTGGACGCCGATCCCGGCTCCGAAGGAGATCGCGGCAGCCGGTGAGATCGCGTCGGCGGGGAACGAGGCTCCCAGGATCCCGGTCAACCAGGCCACGATCGCCACGACGGCCATGGCGATCACTATCGCCACGACGTGCCCGGCGACCTTCTGGAGTGCGATGGCACGCCTCGAGTTGGGCGTGGCCATGGCGAAGTCCAGGCTGCCCCGGCGCGCCTCTGCCGCCAGGATGGATGACAGGGCGAGGATGGACCAGAGCCCCGCGAAGAGCGAGAAGTACGGCCCGTAGTGCCATGAGATGAACCCGCCCAGGGTGTCGACATTGACGGGGTTTCCGTACATGCCGCGCAACATCGGCGGCATGTCACCCGACATCGCCGCGAGCTCCAGCCTGGCCTCGTCCGTCCCATATGTGGACGACATGGTCATGCCGCCGGCCAGCGTCATCACGCCCAGGAGGCAGGCGATGACGAGCACGCCGAGGCGCGCGTCGCGCAGGGTCTTGGCGAAGACGCTTCCGAGACCATAGAGCCGGCGGTGGATGGGGAGGTGACGGGCGGACCTCGAGAGGGGCATGCCCCGGATCTCAACGGCCATGGCTGGTCACCTCGACGGTCTCGCGGCCGTACTGGGCGAGGAAGGTCTGCTCGAGGCTCGGCTCCCGGGTCTCGAAGTCGATCAGGCCACGGCCCGCCGCCGCCTCGACGATGGGCGCCATCGATCCGCTGACCCGCATCCGAAGGCCGCCGTCGATGACCTCGACGTCGCTGACCCCGGGCAGGGCGGAGAACGCGGACGCGGGCACCGGTGCCTCGAACCGGAGCTCGACCTCGTGGTGCGCAAGGCCCCGGAGCGCCTCGACGCGGTCGATGGCCACGATGCGGCCGTCCCGGATGATCGCCACCCGGTCGCACGTCCTCTCGACCTCACCAAGGATGTGTGACGAGAGGAAGGCGGTGCGGCCCTCGGCGACCGTCTCCCGGAGGAGCTCGAAGAACGTCTGCTGGACCAGCGGGTCGAGCCCGGATGTCGGCTCGTCGAGGACGAGCAGGTCGGGTCGGTGCTGGAGCGCGATCACCAGGCCCACCTTCTGCTTGTTGCCCTTGGAGTACTCCCTGAAGCGGCGCGATGGATCGAGGTCGAAGCGCGCGACGAGGTCTGCCTGGTACCGCGCGTCCACGCCGCCGCGGAGGTTCCCGAAGTACTCGATCGTCTGGGCGCCCGTGAGGCGGTCGAAGAGAGCGAATTCGCCGGGGAGGTAGCCGACCCGACGGTGGATGGCCACCGGATCGGTTGTCGTCTCGATGCCGAAGACGAGCGCTCGCCCCGATGTCGGACGAAGAAGGTCCAGCAGCAGCCGGATCGTCGTCGACTTTCCGGCCCCATTGGGTCCGAGGAAGCCGTAGATCTCGCCCTCCTCCACGGCAAGGTCCACATCCACGATGCCGCGGTGAGCTCCGTAGTACTTGGTGAGCTTCTCGGTCTCGATGACGGTCATGTCGCCGCCCTCCTGTTGGGCTGCGCATCCGCGGACCGGGCCACCTCGCAGGCGCATGGCGTCCCTGGCCCGATCTCCAGGACTCGTCAAGGTTGAACGCCTGAGGACGACGAGGGCCAGAGGCCGATGGGGACATCGGCTGTGACTAACGTCACACGTGATGGCTGTCACATCACGGGCGCGCCCGGGAGGGACTCGCGATCAGGGTAGGGATGACCCGTCCGAAATCGGTACCCTAGACCGATCATGCCGCCCGAGTTCATCTACACCTCGTACAAGCTCGCCCGCCACTACCCGCCCGATCGGACGGTGCTCGAGGACATCTCGATCTCGTTCTACCCGGGCGCCAAGATCGGCGTCATCGGGCCCAACGGCGCCGGCAAGTCCAGCCTCCTGCGGATCATGGCCGGGCTCGACGACGGGTTCACCGGCGAGGCCCGCCTGACGCCCGGCTTCACCGTGGGCTACCTGAGCCAGGAGCCGCAGCTGGATCCCGGCAAGGACGTCAAGGGCAACGTCATGGATGGCGTCGGCGCGGTCGCGGGCCTCATCGAGCAGTACAACGCGGTCATGGCACGCTGGTCGGACCCGGATGCCGACTACGAGGCGATCGGGGCGGAGCAGGCGGTGCTCGAGGACCGGATCTCGGCCGCCGACGCATGGAACCTGGAACGCAACGTGGACATCGCCATGGACGCCCTGCGCTGTCCGCCGGACGACGCCGAGGTGACCCGGCTCTCGGGCGGCGAGAAGCGCCGCGTGGCGCTGTGCAGGCTGCTGCTCCAGCACCCGGACCTGCTCCTCCTCGACGAGCCGACGAACCATCTCGACGCCGAGTCGGTCGAGTGGCTGGAGCGGTTCCTCGGGGAGTACACGGGGACGGTCGTCGCGATCACCCACGATCGCTACTTCCTGGACAACGTCGCGAAGTGGATCCTGGAGCTTGACCGCGGGCGCGGCATCCCGTTCTCGGGCAACTACTCGAGCTGGCTGGAGCAGAAGCTCGCGCGCATGACGCTCGAGAACAAGGCTTCCGATAGCCGCGCCCGCACCCTGGCGCGCGAGCTCGCGTGGGTCCGCCTGTCGGCGCGCGCGCGGCAGGCGAAGGGCAAGGCGAGGCTCGGCGCCTATGAGCAGCTGCTTGCCGAGGCGCAGGACGACAAGGGCAGCGCCCGCGAGCTCGAGATCGCCATCCCCCCGGGTCCGCGGCTGGGCGACACCGTCATCGAGGTCAAGGACCTGCGCAAGGGCTACGGCGACCGCCTGCTGATCGAGGACCTGACGTTCTCCCTGCCGCGGTCCGGGATCGTCGGCATCATCGGGCCCAACGGCGCGGGCAAGACGACGCTGTTCCGGATGCTGGTCGGCCAGGAGGCGGCCGACGGCGGGGCCATCCAGGTGGGCGAAACGGTCCAGCTCGCCTACGTGGACCAGGAGCGCGACGACCTCCGGGCGGACCTGACGGTCTTCGACGAGATCACCGACGGCGTCGAGTACGTGAAGGTGGGCAAGCGCGAGATCCCGGCCCGGGCCTACGTGTCCAGCTTCAACTTCCGGGGCACGGACCAGCAGAAGCTGGTGGGCCAGCTATCGGGCGGGGAGCGCAACCGGGTGCACCTGGCCAGGCTGCTCCAGGCCGGGGGCAACGTCCTGCTGCTCGACGAGCCCACGAACGACCTCGATGTGGACACGCTGCGCGCGCTGGAAACGGGCCTCGAGTCATTCCCCGGCTGCGTGGTCGTCATCAGCCACGACCGCTGGTTCCTGGACCGGATCGCGACCCACATCCTTGCCTTCGAGGGTGACAGCCAGGTGCGCTGGTTCGAGGGCAACGTGAGCGACTACGAGGCGTTCCGCCACAGGGAGCTGGGGACCGCGGCCGACCAGCCGCACCGGATCCGGTACAAGCGGCTCGGGGGCTGACAGCCGGGACGGAGCCGCTACCATCACCCGCGGCGGGTGATGCATGGCTCGTGCCCGGCAATCCTACTGGCACATGCAGCCCGTGAAGACCCGGGTCGAGGGAGGAACAGGATGAGTCCGATGGCGTTCTACAAGACCCAGCTCCGGGTCCTATGGGAGTGGCGTGGCGGGAAGGTCGCCCTTGTCAAGCGGCTCCTCGTGACCCTGATCGTCGGAGCCGTGTCCTTCTGGCTGACCGCGTGGCTCCTCCCGGGCATCACCGTCGACCGGCTCCTCGACGCCGTGGTCGTCGTCATCGTGATGGCCCTGATCAACGCCATCATTCGCCCGCTGGTCCTGGGCTTCGTGGGCCCGCGCTCGCTGATCCTGACGGGCATCTCCGTGCTCGTTCTCCAGGTGCTGGTGTTCCTGGTGGCCTGCAACGTGGCCCCAGGTGTCAACGTGGACCGGTTCACGACGGCGCTCATCGGCTCGTTCGTCTATGCGGGCTTCAACACGCTGCTCACGGCCATCCTCGGCGTGGACAGTGGCGACTCCTTCTATGGGCTCCTGATCCAGAGCCTGCTGGTGAAGCGCTCGGCGGAGGCGACGGATCAGCCGGGCCTCGTCATTCTCCAGATCGACGGCCTCGCCCATCCGATCCTCGCCGGACGGATCCGCGCGGGGTCGGTCAACACCATGGCCGGCTGGATCCGCGACGGCAGCCACAAGCTCTCTCGCTGGGAGGCGATCCTGCCCTCGATGACCTCGGCCAGCCAGGCCGGGATTCTTCACGGCAACAACGACGGCATCCCGGCCTTCCGCTGGTACGAGCGCGACCGCCAGCACCTGATGGTCTCGAGCAGCCCCGTCGACGCCGGCGAGATCGTCCGGCGCGTGTCGAACGGCGAGGGCCTGCTCTCGAACAACGGGGCCAGCATCTGCAACCTGATGACGGGTGACGCGACGCGCGCCTACCTCACCACGGCGGCGATCAAGGACGAGTCCCAGGGGATCGGCGACAGCAAGGCGTTCCTGGGCTTCTTCCTGAGCCCCACCGGGTACCTCCGCTCGTTCAGCCTGTTCGTCGGAGAGCTCGTCAAGGAGTTGTTCCAGGCGCGCCGGACACGCCGGTCCGGGGTGCGCCCGCAGATGCACCGGGGCATGAAGTACGCCGCGATGCGGGCGGCCAGCAACGTCATCCTCCGGGACGTGAACACCTCGCTGATCATCGAGGAGATGTACCGGGGCGCGAATGTCATCTATGCCGACTTCACCGACTACGACGAGCTGGCGCACCACTGCGGGCCGGAGCGCGTCGAGTCGTTCGAGGCGCTCGACGGCGTGGACCGCGCGATCGCAACGCTGGAGAAGGCGGCCAAGGACGCCCCTCGGCCGTACCGCTTCGTCATCCTGTCCGACCACGGCCAGTCGCTCGGCGAGACCTTCAAGCAGCGCTACGGCCAGAGTCTCGGCGAGGTCGTGCGCGACCTGATGTCGGGGCGCGCCACCCTCGTCCAGGCCAAGACCGCCGCCGAGGGCTCCACGTTCGTCAACTCGTTCCTGTCCGAGATCACCCGCAGCCACGGGATCGGCCCGACGGTCGCCCGGGCGGCCCTTGCCGGTCAGACGAAGGACGGGGTCGTCAACCTCGACGCCGAGGAGTTGCCGCCGCCGGCCGACGAATCGGCGATCGCCGTCGTGGGCTCCGGCAATCTCGGGCTCGTGTACTTCACCGGCAACGAACACCGGCTGACGGTGGAGGAGCTGGAGGAGCTGCACCCGGGCCTCGTGACGACCCTCGCGGCCCACCCGGGCGTGGCCATGCTGATGGTCAGGTCAGAGGAACACGGGGCCGTGGTCTTCGGTCCGCGGGGGGTCCGCTACCTGGACCAGGACCGCGTCGAGGGCGAGGATCCCACCACGCTGTTCGGCCCGCACACCATCATGAGCCTCAAGCGCGAGGACGCGATGGTCCACGCTCCGGACCTGCTGTTCATCAGCGAGTACAACCCGGAACTGGGCGAGGTCGCCGCGTTCGAAGAGCTGATCGGCTCGCACGGTGGGCTGGGCGGTCCGCAGACCCAGCCGTTCATCCTGCATCCGTCCGACTGGACGCTGGACGAGGACGTCCCGCTTGGAGCTCCGGCCGTGTACCGGAACCTCCGGCGCTGGATCGAGTCGCTGGGGATCACGCTGGGCAAGGGCGGATCGGCGCCTGCGGTGGTCGCGGCACCGGCAACGACCGCCAGCGAGGCGGCCGCCCCCGCCGGGTAGGGTCGTGATCCGGGCCATTTGCCACTGGCCCGGCCTGGCTGACGGGGTCAGCCTCGGGTGATGCGCAGACCTCTCCTCATCGGCCTGGGAGTCGTGATGATTGCCCTGCTCGCCATCCAGCTCATCCCGTATGGCCGCGATCACACCAACCCGCCGGTCACGGGCGAGCCCGCGTGGGACTCGGCCGCGACCCGCGAAGTCGCCGTCAAGGCCTGCTTCGACTGCCACAGCAACGAGACCGCCTGGCCCTGGTACTCGAACATCGCACCGATCTCGTGGCGGCTGCAGAACCACGTCGACGAAGGGCGGGCGAAGCTCAACTTCTCGACGTGGGGGACCGGAGAGCAGGAGGCGGACGAGATCATCAGCGTCGTCCGCGAGGGCGAGATGCCGCCCTGGGATTACCTGCTCGTCCACCCGGAGGCGCGGCTGTCCGACGCGGAGACCAGCGCGTTCCTCGATGGCCTGACCGGGACCTTCGGCGCCGGTGAGTCAGGCGGGGGCGAAGGAGAAGAGGGCGACGACGACTGACCGGGCTACGGCGGTCCGAGCTGCTCAGACAGGCTGATCAGCGGCTGCTGGTTGACCTGCAGGAAGCCGTCACGAGGCCGGTCCAGGTCCACGACGAGGGTGAGGACCGCGCTGAAGGCCAGGACCAGCATCAGCGCCGCGACCACGCCGCGGCTCCCGGTGAGGCCTGCGTTGTAGCCGACGACACCCATCGCGAGAACCTCGCCCAGGAACAGCAGGATGAGGATGGTGTCCGGAACGCGCGCGAGGATGACCGCGGTGGCCCGGGTGGTCTGGAGGTCGATCGTGTCGTTGAGGGTCTCGATGAACAGGCTCACGGCCTCGGACTCCGGGTTGGCCTTGGTGACCTCCTCGGCCTGCGGCCAGATCTGGTTGAGGATCGCGAGCGACGCGTCCTGGTTGGCGAGGTACTGCGTCCGGTCGTTGACCGTGACGCGGAGCGGCACGTACTCGCGCAGGAGCCTGCGAACGTCGCTCGAGTAGGGCTCATCGAGGAACCCGGCGCGCAGGTACGTGGTGCCGATCGAGTTGGTCTCCTCGAGCACGAGGGCGCGGCGGGTGTCGAACCGGTCGGACGCCATGGACATCGTCACGGCCAGCAGGAACGCGAGCAGGCCGAGCACGGACCCCACCAGCATCCCGGTCGGGCCCTCCTTGTGATCGGGCGTGCGCCGCTGCCACCACCGGCCGAAACGGTAGCCGACCTCGTAGACGACGAGCGAGATGGCGACGAAGGCGAGGAAGACACCGACGATTGGCGTCGCGTCGAGGAACTGCGTGCTCATGTCCCCTCAGTGCGCAGGAGCGGCTGCGGGGACTGTACCGTCCCGGGAACGGGTCGTGCCGAGGTTCGGTGGTTCAACCAGCGATCGCCAGCAGCGGATCGCCGGCGTTCATGGCCAGCGATGTCACGAGAAAGACCACCACGCAGTCGATTGCCGCCGCCGGAATGACTGGAAGCCTGGCGGGAGCGCACCTCGCAGCGAGTGCCGCTCACGCTACCGTTGGCGTGCGTCCGCGACATAGGTCCGGAGGAGATTCTTGGACGGTTCGGCAAGCGTCGTCATCACTGCGGCGCTGATCTTCTACTCGATCGGCGTCTGGAGCGAGCGGATTCAGGGCCGCCTGCGCCCGTGGCACCTTGCGTTCTTCTACCTCGGCCTCGCGTGCGACACGGTAGGCACCGGGATGATGTTCGACTATGCCGGCGGGATGACGATGGACGTCCACGGGATCAGCGGCCTACTGGCGATCCTGCTGATGCTGGTCCACGCGGTGTGGGCGACGATCGTCCTGGTCAGGAAGGACGAGGTCTGGATCCGCAAGTTCCACCGGTTCAGCCTCGTCGTGTGGACCATCTGGCTGATCCCGTACTTCAGCCCGATGTTCTTCGCGATGGCAGGGAGCTGAGGGACACCCGGGCCGCCGCAGGGGGGGCCGTCCGCCTCTGGTGCAGCCGGGATTCCCGGGAGACTGTTCGACCGTCGTCCGCCGAGCCGGCTACTGCTGAGGCCCGGCCGATGCTCACAAGCGGAGGTGCGCGATGAACCCGCCGACAACTGGGGTGCCAGGCGACGCCGAGGCCCATCTCCTGCGGGCCGTGGCAGCGGGTCGCGCCGGGATGCTCGCGGGACAGGGTGGTCCATTCGGCGCGCTGATCGTGGGGCCGGACGGACACCCGATCGCCGAGGGCTGCAACCGCGTGACGTCCGCTAACGACCCCACGGCCCACGCCGAGATCACCGCGATCCGCGCGGCCTGCGCAGCCCTTGGCACGTTCAAGCTGGAGGGCTGCACGCTCTACACGAGCTGCGAGCCGTGCCCGATGTGCCTCGCCGCTGCCTACTGGGCTCGCGTCGACGGCATCGTCTACGGTGCCAGCCGGGTGGATGCCGCAGCGGCCGGGTTCGACGACGCGTTTCTCTATGACGAGCTTGCCCTGACCCCGGAGGAACGCCGGATGCCGATCAGGCAGGTCGCCGGGGATGCCGCGGCGGCGCTGTTCACTGAGTGGGTCGCGCTCGAGGGGCGGACCCCCTACTGATCGACGCCCCGGGGCGCTATCCGCGTTCGGCCGCGAACGTCATCCCCGACAGCGCGGCGGCAATCTCAGCCGCGTAGGCCCGGATGGCGTCCCAGTCCCTGAAGTCGCCGATCGGGTGGGTGGCGAGGACCTGCGGGTCGATGGGGGCGTCCGCGGCCAGACGGCCTCCGAACGTGTGGTGGGCGATGGCACCCAGTCCCTCGGTGACCTCCAGCCCGTGCGGCGTGATGGGCAGGTCGGCCTGGGCCAATCGCGGATCCAGTGGGCCGCTGCTGAACAGCCACAGGGGGCGGTCCGAGAGTCCGGTCCTGAACCGGGCGGCGAAGCGGCGAGCGTCCTTCTGCCAGTGGGCGGCGTAGATGGCACTGCCCAGAACGACCGCGTCCCAGTCCTCGAGGCTCGTGACCTCGCGCGCGGGCCGGGCGAAGGCGTCGTGGCCCGCGGCGCGCAGCGTACCGGCGATGGCCTCGGCGATCTCACCGTTGGAACCGAGCTTCGAGGCATAGGCGACGAGGACGCGAGCGGCCATGGACTCCCCTGGGCGATACCGCGATGGAGATGGATGCGCAGAGCGCCAATCTTGCCCGATATGCGAACCGGCGGCATCGCGGGCGGACTACGATCCGGGTACTTGGATTCTCGATCCTGCCAAGGGGGCCAGTGATGACCGGCAATCCGCTCGAGGGTGTGGACTGGGGCAACCGTCTTCCGGCCATGGATGGCTTCCTTGTGGACGTCTCGATCCAGTTCGAGGCGGGGCGGGTCAGCGGCTCAACGGGCTGCAACCGCTACACGGGCTCGTGCTCGGTGGGGCAGGGGACCCTCGAGTTCGGCTCGATCGGATCGACCAGGATGGCCTGCCCGCCCGCGGTCATGGAGGTGGAGACCGACGTGTTCGCACGACTCGGCCGGTCGAGGCGGTGGGAACTCGAGCCCTCTACCCGGACGCTGACGCTCCTCGATCAGGAAGGTGGAGTGACGCTCGTGTTCGTCGGGCGGCCGACGATCCTCACCGGGCGCCGCTGGCTCGCGATCGGGGTGAACAACGGACGTGGCGGGGTGGCGAGCCTGATCACCGGGACGGAGATCGACGCGGTGTTCGGCGACGATGGGCGCGTGACGGGTTCGGACGGATGCACCGGGTATGCAGGTTCCTGGACAGTCGACGGCGACGGGATCAGGTTCGGGGTCCTCGAGACCGGCCCTGGTCTGCGCCCGGCGCCCGAGGGCGCGGCGCAGCAGGCGGACGCATTCAGCACCGCGATGATGCAGGCCGTCACGTTCCGGATCGAGGGGGATCGGCTGGAGCTCCGTGACGGGGCCGGCGCCCTCCAGGTGGCGTTCCGCGCCTGACGAACCCGACTACCATGGCGGCCAGCGGCGCGTCCCGCGCCGGACGAAGGAGGGGAGGCTGCTCGTGACCACCGTCGCAACCTGCGTGCATGGTACGTGGAAGGAGTTTGGCCTCGTCGTCCTTCGTGACGTCGAGGGCTATATCGGCAAGGTCGAGCAGGTGGCCCCTACCGGCCTGGAGAAGGTTCGCCATCGCGATCACCCCCACTACGTGATCAAGGTCCGGTGGTGCCGGGCTACCACGCGCGACGAGGTCGCGCTGCAGCGCTTCGAGACGCCGCCGGGCCGGCCCGCCGATCGGGACGGGGTGACCCACGAGGTATGCCAGGACCTGGGTCGCTTCGAGTAGCGGCGTATCGGTCAGCCACTCGCCTGCGTGGACCTCGCGCAGGCCCGATGGCCCTTGGCGTGCTCCCATGTCGACCCGACGCTGATCCGCAATGTGGGGCGCTCCGGAGGCGCCGATCCCGCCCATCCCGCGGGGCAGATAGCAAGCGGGGCACGATGAAGGAGGACACGAATGGCCAGGCGGGCAGCGCGCAGAGTCGCCGTCGTCGCCATCGGCGGCAACTCGCTGATCAGGGACGCAGCGCACCGGAGCGTCGAGGATCAGCGCGAGGCCGCGAAGGAAACCACCCTTCACATCGCCGAGATGGTCGAGGCCGGCTGGCGGGTCGCGATCGGCCACGGCAACGGTCCCCAGGTGGGCTTCATCCTCCGCCGCTCGGAGATCGCGGCCAGGGTCGAGGGTATGCACGAGGTGCCGCTGGACGTGTGCGGCGCGGACAGCCAGGGTGCGATCGGTTATGCCCTCCAGCAGACCCTTCAGAATTGGCTGTTCGAGCGTGACATCCACACCAACGTCGCGACGATCATCACGCAGGTGCTGGTGGACCGCGATGATCCGGCGTTCCAGAACCCCACCAAGCCCATCGGCGGCTTCATGGACGAGGAGGAGGCCAGGCGTCGCGAGGCGGCGATGGGCTGGTCCGTGGTGGAGGACGCGGGTCGCGGGTGGCGGCGCGTGGTCGCCTCCCCGATGCCCAGGGAAGTCGTGGAGCTGGAAACCGTCAAGGCGCTGATCAACGCGGGCGTGGTCGTCATCAGCGTCGGTGGTGGCGGCATCCCGGTTGTCGACAAGGGCGGGGGCGAGTACGTCGGTATCGCCGCGGTGATCGACAAGGACTACGCCAGCAGCCTGCTGGCCCAGAGCATCCACGCCGACCTGTTCCTGATCTCGACGGCGGTCGAGAAGGTCGCGCTCAACTACGGCAAGCCCGACCAGCAGTTCCTGGACCGCATGACCGTCTCGGAGGCCAGGCGGTACCTGGACGAGGGCACGCACTTCGCGAAGGGTTCGATGGCGCCCAAGATCGAGGCGATTCTGTGGTACCTCGAAGCCGGGGGCAAGCACGCGATCATCACGACGCCCGAGAACATCGGGCGCGCGCTGCGCGGTGAGACGGGGACCCACATCGTCCCAGACTGAGAATTGCCGGGACCTACGCCGGGACCCGGACACGCGCAGACCGGCGGGGGGACGCCCGCCGGTCTGGGAGGAGCGCGTCCGGGACTAGCCCGGTGGGGGACGTCAGGCGGTCGCGGGAGCAGGCTCGCCCGACATGAAGTAGCGACGGATGCCGTTGGGCGCCCGATCGGCGAGGACGCCGTCGAGGCCGTAGTACCGACCTGCTCCAAGACCCGCGATGGTCAGGCAGATCAGCGCGTAAGCCAGGTGCTGGTTGACGACGCCGTAGGCGAAGTCCCATGCGGCGAAGAAGAAGAACGTCATCATCAGCGCGCCCATGATGGCGCCGAACCGGGTGAGCAGCCCCAGCACCAGGCTGATCCCGATGGCGATCTGGCCCAGCGGAACGAGGGTGTTGACGATGCTCATGGCTGCCGAGTTGTCGGCCAGGGCGAGCCAGATCCCCTGGGTGGGGTTGAACACGGTTCCCTCGGCGATCTCGCCGGTCACGAACGGCCAGCCCAAGGTGCCCGCGGTCGCGAACTTCAGGAACCCGCCGGCGTCGAACGCCTCGGGGGCGAGCAGCTTCTCGAGGCCGGCCCACAGGAAGATGATGCCGACCATGATCCGGAGCAGCGCGACCCCGCGCTGGTGAACCTTGCCCGTGATCTCCACGATGTGATCCTCCGACCCCTCCGTCCGGCGACCATCACCGGCGGGCCCTCAGTGCAGGGTCTGCATGAAGCCGGTCGGCCACGCGAATGTCGGTCTCGCTGCAGGCCACCTGGCCCCTCCAGCATAGGCCATTGGTAGGACAGCAGCTTCGCCCCGGCCGCGTGGCGGGTCCCATCGCGGTGGTGATCGCCACGCTGCCGTTCGCGTTCGCCCACCTCGGCAAGCCCGAGGTTGAGACGCTGAGCACGCTCGCCGGCGGCCTGCTCTACGGCTGGCTCGACTGGCGGACGGGCTCGGTGCTGTGGAGCGGGCTCGCCATACCTGGATCCTGTCGCTCGCGGTCGTCGGCGCGGGCGTTGCGGTGGGGTCGGCCGGCGGCTGAGCGACGCGCCGTGCCCCGCTGGTCGTATCCTCGGGTCCATGCCGCGCGACATCGCCCCTCCCGAGATCATCGCCCTTGCAGATGCCCGCGCCGAGGCACGTCGCACCCGTGACTGGACGAGCGCCGACGACCTGCTCGCCGAGATCGCGGCGGCCGGCTGGAAGGTGGTGGACAGCGGGACGATGTACGACCTCGAGCGGCTGGCGCCGCCCGATCTGGTCGAGGGCGATCTCGTCAGGTATGGCTCCAGCTCGTCGGTGCCCTCACGCCTTGGCGAGCCGCCGACGGGCGAGGCGTCCGTCATCCTGGTGGCGACCGACTGGCCGGACGACCTCGCCCGCGCCTTGCGGGCGCTCGCTGCACGGACCCCGACGGGCACGCAGATCGTCGTGGTCGCGAACGACCCATCGGAGGCCCAGGGTGCGGCCCTGGCGGCGCTGGCCGGCCCGCACGGCGCACACGACGCGCTGCCGGCGATGGACGTCGAGATCGTGTGGACCTCGACGCGCCTGGGCTGGGCGGCGGCCCTCAACGCGGGCATCCGCCGCGCGGTCGCGCCGGTGGTGATCCTCATGGACACGAGCGTGGAGCCCGTGGGCGACCTCGTGACGGAGCTGGCCAGCGCGCTGGAGGACACGACGGTTGCCGTGACCGGACCATTCGGTCTCGTGTCGACCGACATGCGCCGGTTCGAGGATGCCCCGGACGGGTCAGGCGACGTCGACGCCATCGAGGGCTACGCCCTGGCGTTCCGGCGAGCGGACTACGTCACGTGCGGGCCGCTCGACGAGCACTTCGCGTTCTATCGCAACCTCGACATCTGGTGGAGTCTCGTCCTGCGGGACCAGGCCGAGGGCGGGGCGGGACACGAGGACGAGGACGACGCTGCGCCACCCCGGCGCGCCGTGCGGGCGGCCACGGCGTCCGTGACCCGCCATGCGCACCGCGGGTGGACCAGCCTCCCGGACGACGAGCGCGACCGGGCGTCGAAGAAGAACTTCTACCGTGTCCTCAAGCGATTCGCGACTCGGCGCGACCTGCTCGGGAAGGGAATGACCACGACGCCGCGGGCCAGGTAGCCCATGGTTCGCGGGGGTCGGCGCGTTGGCGAACCGTTTCCTGCCGGCGCCCATAACGAACCACCATCGCCGACGTTATCAAGGCAGAGGCCTCGCAATCGATCATCGTTCCCCCGGCGGTGTGGCACGGCGAGGCCTCATTTCCTGCCCGGCGTGTCTGCAGGTGACGTTGAGCACGGACACGCGTCATACCGACCGGCGGGGCTCATCCCGCCCCGCCCGTATACTCCGGCCGTGCGTCGCTGGTTCCGTTTCGTGGCCTCCCTCGCCGGCTTCGCCGGCTGTCGCCGCACGTGGATGGCCCGACCCGAGCCGGGGGAGGGGACCCGGTGGAGCCTGAGCTGACCGACGCGGTTCCCGTGACGCCGCCGTCCCGTCGCCGTCGGGTGCTGGTCGGGAGCCTCGCCGTCCTGGTGGCCTTCGCGCTGCTTGCATCCGCGTGGCCCGATGGGCCGCGGCCGGTCGCCCCGACCCCCGCCATCGCTGCCGATCCGTCCACCGTCACCATTGTGGCCGGCGCCCCGGCCTCCATCGATCCCGCCAAGCACGGTGACCTCGGCAGCGCCTCGTTCGTGAGCCAGCTGTACGAGACCCTCACCGCCGTGGACACGTCGCTCGCCATCCGCCCCGCGCTCGCGGAGTCGTGGACGGTCACCGACGAAGGCCGAAAGGTGACCTTCACGCTGCGTCCTGGCCTTGCGTTCAGCGACGGTTCGCCGCTGCGCGCCGAGGATGTGGTCCACAGTTGGCGCCGTCTGTTCATCCCGGGCGACCCGTCGCCGCTGGCGTCGCTGATCGCGGACGTCGAGGGCGCGCGAGAGCTGCTCACCGGCGCGAGCTCGGACACCGCGCACGCTGGGCGTTCGCGCGGAGGGCGATCGGACGGTCGTGGTGGACATGGTCCGCGGAGGTGGCGACCTGCCGGCGATCGTGTCAGGCGCCCCCTTCGCGATCGTGCCGGCGTCCGTCGGCGACGGCGAGATCACGCCCTCCTCGGGGAGCCGGTCGGGAGCGGCGGCTACACGCTGGAGCGCGTCGACCTGGATCCGTTCGAACTCAAGGCCAATCCGCGGTACTGGGCCGGCAAGCCGGCGATCGAGACGGTCCGGAATGCTCACGACGCTCGAGGGCCAGAGTCCGGTAGACGCGTTCGTGGCCGGTGATGCGGATGTCGTGCCGATCGACTACTACGACGCCGGCTGGATCGCCTACGACAAGGTGCTCGGGCCGTCGCTGCGGACCGACCCGTCACTGTCGGTCACCTACTACGGCTTCGAGACGCGCAGGCCGCCATTCGACGACGTGCTGGTGCGCCAGGCGTTCGCGAAGGCCGTCGACTGGCGTCGCCTCGCCGCCCTGGACGAACCCGGGTCGTCCATCCCGGCCACGGGCATGGTGCCGGCCGGCATCCCCGGCACCCCGGCGGGGGACTTCCTGCCCGAGTACGACCCCGCCGGCGCCCGGGCACTCCTCGCCCAGGCCGGCTACCCCACCGGCGCCAGCCTCGGCCCGATCTCGTTCATCGCCAACGGCGGCGGCTACGACGGGGCCATCATCGCGATGCTCGAGGAGAACCTGGGCGTCGACATCGAGTACGCCACGATGGAGTTCGGCACGTACCAGGAACGGCTCGCGACCGATCCGCCGGACCTCTGGAGCCTGTCGTGGGTCGCCGACTATCCCGGTCCCAACGACTTCCTGGGCGTCCTCCTGGGCACGGGTTCCACGGCCAACCAGGGTGGGTGGTCGTCCGGGCCGTTCGACGACGCCATCACGGACGCCACGGCGGCCAGTGACCCGGCGGAGGCCACCGAGGCCTACGCCCGGGCGATGGCCGTGCTCCGCGACGACGTGCCGGCCGTTCCCGTGTCGTACGGCACCTCGTTCTCCCTCGTGCGGGACGGACTGGCAGGGGCAGCCACGACGGGGACCGGCATTCTGCGACTTGCCGGCCTCGCCTGGGAGGACGGGCAGTGAGGGCGACCGTCGGGTTGCGTGGCCTGCCTCGTCTCCTCGCGGCGGCGCTCCTCGGCGCATCCGCGCTGGTGCCCGCGATCGCGTCCCCGGCGCGCGCTGCCGACATCACCTTCGGGACGCCGGGGGCGGACGTCGCGTACACGGAGGGGATCTCCTTCACCGTCCCGCTGACGGCCTCGGTGCCGCTCGAGCGCGTCGAGATCCGGCTCCGCTATCCGGGCAGCCTGGGGCCGTTCATCGAGGAGGTGCCGGTTGGTGCCTCGGGCACCGAGACGCTCACCTACCGGCTGGATCTCACCGGCGGCGGACATCTCGTGCCCAACACGCCGATCGAGGCGACCTGGGCGGCCTTCCCGACGGGTGGCGGCGAACCGGTCCTGTCCGAGAGCAAGACCGCCCGCTACGAGGACACCAGCAAGGACTGGCAGACGCTCAAGGGCGACCTGGTGGTCGTCCACTGGTACGAGGGCAGCGAGGCGTTCGCCCGGCGGGCGCTCAAGATCGGCGACGATGCGGTGAAGGAGACGGCCGGCCTGCTCGGGGTGACCGAGACGGAGCCCATCGACTTCTTCATCTACGGCGATGAGGCCGCCTTCCGCACCGCGCTTGGCCCGGGGACCCGCGAGAATGTCGGCGGACAGGCCCACGCGGACATCCGCACCCTGTTCGCGCTGATCGAGCCGAGCGCGATCGACGACACCTGGGTGCGGGTCGTCATCCCGCACGAGCTGACCCACCTCGTCTTCGACACCGCCGTTGACAACTCCTATCGCTTCCCGCCCCGGTGGGTGAACGAGGGACTGGCCGTCTACCTGTCCGAGGGGTACACGCCCGGCGACCGGAACTATGTCGCGGATGCCGTTGACCGCCGCGAGCTCCTGCCGCTGACGGCGCTCACCGGCCAGTTCCCGACCGAACCCGAGAAGACGTACCTCGCATACGCAGAGGCCGTGTCCGCGATCGACCACCTGGTTCGCATGGATGGTGAGCCCGCCCTGTACGCGCTCGTCGACGCCTATGCGGACGGCCTGACCGACGACGAGGCGTTCACCAAGGCGCTCGGCCGGGATCTTGCCGCGTTCCAGGCCGGCTGGCTCGACGAGCTGGGCGCCGAGACCCCGGCACAGCTCGGGCCGCTTGCAAACCCGCCCGGCCCGGTTCCGCCCGGCTGGGACGCCCCGGTCCCCGGGGTGAGCCCCGGCACCACGCCGGGCACCGCCAGCCCGCGCCCCGGCGCCTCGCAGGGACCGTCGTCGCCCGGGGAGCCGGATGCCGCCGGCTCCGGATCCGGCTCCGATGCACCTCTCCTGTTCCTGGCCGTGGGTGGCGTGGTGGTCGTGGTGATCGTCGGGATGGTCGTCGCGAGACGGCGATCCGCCGTGCCGTGAGCCGGATCCTCTCCCGGGTCCGGGCGATCCCTACCTGGCAGGTCACGCTTGGCCTGGCGCTTCTCGGCCTCGGGTTCCTGATCGCGGCGCAGCTCGCGTCGGAAGGGCCGCGGGTCCGCTACACCTCCCAGGAGCGCACGCCGCTCGTGGAGACGGCGCTCGACCTCCAGGCACAGCAGGACGGCCTGAAGCAGCAGATCCTCGACCTGCGGTCGGACATCGAGGACCTGGAGGCCACCGGTGAGGGTGGTGCCACGGTGACGCAGGACCTGAATCGCCGGCTCGAGGAGGCGCGAATCGCGGCCGGTCTCGTCGCCATGACAGGCCCGGGCCTGGTGATCCAGCTCTCGGACTCCTCGGCGCCGGCGCCGCCGGACGGGAACGACCGTGACTATCTCGTGTCGGGCCAGGATGTCCTCACGGTCGTGGAGGAGCTGTGGCTCGCCGGCGCCGAAGGGATCGCCGTCAACGGGGAGCGGGTGACCAACGCCACGGCCATCGTGGACATCGGCGGGTCGGTGCTGGTCAACTCGGCCTACGTCGCGGCTCCGTACCAGGTGACGGCGATCGGCCCCGACACGCTGTTCGACACGCTGACGAGCTCGCCTGGCTTCGTGGACTTCATCCGGGCGCGGGCAGAGACGTTCGGGATCGGGGTTGGATACGCCGTGCAGGACGTGGACCTGCCCGCCTACGCCGGGTCCGTGAACCTGCGCCACGGCCGCGTGGAACCCAGTCCCGGCGCCACGTCGCCGGTCGCCGCCAGCGCGGTCCCCGGGACCGGAGCGCCCTGATGCGTCGCACGTCCGGGCGCCTCGCGGTGACCGCGGTCATGCTCGTGCTCGGGTTCCTGGTCGTGGTCCAGCTGCGATCTCAGGCCGCCAACGAGGGCCTGAGTGGCCTGTCGGTCCAGGAGCTGGGTGAGCTGGTCGCCAACCTGACGACTCGCAACAACCAGCTCCGCGACGAGATCCGCATCCTCGAGAGCCAGCGTGACGGCGTGGCGGGCGCCGTGGAGCGCGGCGACAGCTCGTCGCTCCAGATCCGCACGGATCTCAACCGGGTCCTTGGCTGGTCCGGCGCGCTCCCCGTGACGGGCACGGGCATACGCGTCGCCGTCGACGGCCCACTTCCCGGAGCCGTGGTGAACGAGCTCCTGAACGAGCTTCGCAACGCCGGTGCCGAAGCAATCTCGATCGGCACGATCCGGGTCGTCCCGGGCGTGGTCGTGACCGGTCCGGCCGGTAGCCTGGTGGTCACGGGCATCCCGCTCGCAGACCCCCTGGAGATCCTGGCGATGGGCCAGTCCGAGGTGCTCAACGGTTCGTTGACCCGGGCCGGAGGCCCCATCGCGCAGCTCTCCGCGCGGTACCCGGGCGTGGTCATCACGGTGTCCGCGGAAGACCGGATGACCATGCCCGCCACGGACCGGGACCTCAACCCGCAGCTCGCGAGGCCCAGGCTCTGACCCGGTCCCGGGGGTCGGCCGTAAGCAGGCGTCGCACTCTGCTACCCTCGCCGCGATGTCAGGCCATCCCGTCGTCGACCTGTACCTGGGTGACATCGCCCGCCTCCGGCGTCGCCACCCCTGCGGGGGCGATACCTGGCTCATCGACCGGCTCGGCGCCGACATCGGGATCCGCTGCGAGACGTGCGGCCGCCACGTGCTCATCGAGCGGGCGTCGCTCGAGCGTCGCATCGTCGAGTTCGTGCGTCGCGGCGATCCGGCGCTGAGCGCGTCCGTCGGACCGGTGCGCCCATGACCGACGAGATGGCCGAGGAGCTGCCGGTGACCGGGGGCCTCGATGCGTGGCCCGATACCCCCGACGCGACCGATGAACCCCCCGGCGCCCTCGACGTCTTCCGCAACCGCCCGTTCCTGCTGCTCTGGCTCAGCCAGCTGTTCACGCAGATCGGCGGCAACATGGTTCTCTTCGGCCTGACCGTGATCGTCGTCGATTCGACCAACTCGACGACCGCCAACAGCGTCCTGATCCTCTCGTTCCTGGTTCCCGCTGTGGCCTTCTCGGCCGTTGCCGGCGTCTACGTGGACCGGTTCGACAAGCGGTTCGTCCTGGTCGGCACGAACGTGCTGCGGGCCGGGCTGTCCGTCGCCCTGTGGGCCGTTGGGGCGAACCTCCTGCTCCTGCTCCTGTTCAACGCCCTCATCTCCACGGTGACCGTCTTCTTCGCCCCCGCGGAGGCGGCCATGATCCCGCAGGTCGTGCCACGCAAGCAGCTCCTCTCGGCCAACGGCGTCTTCACGCTCACCCTCAACGCAGCGTTCGCGATCGGCTTCGCACTGCTGGGGCCGATCGTCGTCACGCTGCTCGGGGTGCCGGCCCTCATCCTCGTCGTGGGCGCGTGCTACCTGGTCGCTGCGGGCTTCTGCTGGACCCTCCCGCCCTCACCCCCGGTCACCGCGACTGAGAGCGAATCTCAGGGCGGCTCAACCGATGAGGCCGAGGAGGCGATGGGCTCGACCCTCGGCCAGCTGCGTGAGGGCATCGCCTTCATCCGCGCGAACCGGCGCATCGCCTGGTCGCTGGTGTACCTCGGGATCGCGGCCTCGCTGGTCGGCGTCCTGGGCGTGCTCGGACCCGGGTTCGCCAAGGACTCGTTGAAGCTCGAGTCGAAGGACTTCGTGGTCGTCGTCCTGCCGCTCGCCTTCGGCATCGTGATGGGCATCCTGATCCTCAACAACTTCGGGCACCTCATGCCGCGGCGCCGCATCATCGAGTACGGCCTGATCGCCCTCGGGATCCTGGTGTTCCTGATGGCCGCCGCCGGTCCGATCTCGCGCCTGCTCGACCGGGCCGAGGCCGCCACCGGCCTCGTCACGAACCTGCCGTCGCTCCTGGCGGTCGTCGTGTTCTTCGCGCTGCTGGCGGGGATCGCGTACGCCTTCGTTGCCATCCCTGCCCAGACGCAGCTCCAGGAGGACCTTCCCGAGGACGTTCGGGGGCGCGTCTTCGGCGTCCTCAACATGCTCGTGTCCACCGCGAGCTTCCTGCCGATCATCATCGTCGGCCCGGTCGCGGACCTCTTCGGGACGACCGAGGTCCTGTATGTGGTGGCCATCGCCATCACCGTGTCGGGCATCCTGTCGTACGTGACCCGGGGCCCGCTCAAGCCCGCGGAAGCCAGGGAGATGGCCACCGGACCCGCCACGCCCGCCGGCCTGGACCCCGTCGCGGTCGCGACCGCATCCGAGATGGAGGCCGTCGAGCGGCGCCACTCGCGCCACGCCGCGGCAGGTGCGGCCGCAGCCGTGGGCAGTGCGGGGGTGACCGAGGTCGCCGACGCGGTCCCGGAGTCTGTCCAAGAGTCAACCGACGCCAGTCGGGGTGACCCCGCCGAGGACGAGTAGTCGTGCGAGGTGCCGGCACCCTCATCACGGGCCGGATCGCCACGCTCGCGGGTCTCCATGGGCCGGGCTGGGTGGAGGCGATCGCCATTGAGGGTGGCCGCGTTGTCGCGGCCGGCCGCCTGGCCGAGGTGGAGTCAGCATTGACGCCGGGTGCGCGGCGCCTGCGGCTCGCCCCCGACGAGGTCGCGGTCCCCGGGTTGACTGACGCACATCTCCACCTCGCGGAGGCCGCGCTTGCCCGCCGCCGCGTGGACCTCGAGGGGACGCGATCCATCGGAGACGTGATCGAGCGTGTGCGCGCCGCCGCGGCTGCCCAACCCGATGCAGCCACCTGGATCGAGGGGGCCGGCTGGGACCCGGACCTTGTCGGTCGCTGGCCGACCGCGGAGGACCTCGCGGTCGCAGCGCCGGGCCGGCTCGTCGCCCTGTGGGCCCACGACCACCACGCGCTCCTCGCAAGCGCCGGCGCCCTAGAGGCCGCCGGAATCGACGACGACCGTCCCGATCCCGACGGTGGCGTGATCCGGCGCGACGAGCTCGGTCGTGCCACCGGGGTCCTCCACGAGACGGCCGTGCGCCACGTCGCGTCCCTCGTGCCGTCGCCCACCACCGCGGACGTCGCGGACGCGCTCGAGCCGGTGGTCCGGGAGCTTGTTGGCCTGGGTGTCGTGGCCGTGCACGACCCGGGCGGCCTGAGCGAGCGCCGGGACCTTGACGGCCCCATCGGTGCCTACCGGGAGCTCGCCGCCGCCGGGCGCCTGGGCCTGCGGGTGCACGCCTGCATCCGCGTGGAGCAGCTCGACATCGCAGGTGCGGAAGGCCTGCGCAGCGGTCAGCCGCTCGGGCCGGACCCGCTGGATCGCCTCCGGACGGGCTGGCTCAAGACCTTCGCGGACGGATCTCTCGGCTCGCGAACCGCGGCGCTGCTCCAGCCGCTCGAGGGCGTTCTCGGCGAGCCTCCGCCGCCCAACGATGGCTACGGGGTGTGGCTCGTCCCACCCGCGGAGCTGCGAGCCCAGGCGGACCGGGCCGCTGCGCTGGGGATCACCACGCAGATCCACGGCATTGGCGACGCCGCGGTCCGCGCGGCACTCGATGCGCTCGAGCCCACCGCCGGCAGGACGGCCCTGATGCCGCGCGTGGAGCACACCCAGCTCGTCCATCCCGATGACATCCCGCGCTTCCCAGCACTGGGCATCGGCGCCTCGATGCAGCCGATCCACGTCCGCTCGGACGCCGGGAAGGCCCGCCGTCTGTGGGGCGCCCGGGCCGAGGCCTGGGCCTACGCGTTCGCGGCGCTGGACCGGGCGGGCGCGGTGATCGCGTTCGGGACCGACGCGCCCGTGGAGCCGGTGAACCCGTGGCCCGGCCTGGCCTGTTCGGTGACGCGGTCGTCACCCGAGTGGCCGGAGGGCATGCGGCCCTTCGGTCCCCAGAACGCGCTCGACCTGTGGCGGGCAGTGCGGGCGTCGTGTGTGGACGCGGCCGTCACGGCCGGCGAGACGGACCGGGGACGGCTTGTCGCCGGACAGCGAGCCGACGTGGTCGTGATCCCTGCGGCGGCCGTGGACGAGCCGGTCGAGGTGGGCGGCGCCCTGTGGCACACCCGGCCGCGGCTGGTGCTCGTCGACGGCGAAGTCGTCGCAGGCGGGTAGAGAAGCGCAGGCTCCGTCAGGTCGGGGGCAAGTCGAGCATGTCCATGGCGGACATCGTCATCGGGTCGTCAAGGGACCCCACGCTGGCGGCGAGCCTCGTACAGGAGGACGGCGGCCGCGATCGACACGTTGAGGCTGTCGGCAACACCCAGCATCGGCAGCGCGACTGGAACCACGCCCTCGTCCGCCCATGCACCCGTCAGGCCGTCGGCCTCGCTGCCCAGCACGATCGCCAGCGGCCCGCGCAGGTCCACGTCGGTATAGGTCAGCGACCCTTCGACACGTGCTGCAAGCACGCGCAGGCCGGCGGCGGCCAGGTGGTGGCGGACCTCCGTGCTCGTGCCCGCGGCGAGAGGCACGGTGAAGATCGAGCCGAGGGACGCGCGCACGGCGTTGGGGTTGAACAGGTCCGTCCGCGGGTCAGCCGCGATCACCGCGTCTGCCCCGGCTCCGTCCGCACTGCGCAGGACGGCGCCCAGGTTGCCCGGCTTCTCGACGCCCTCGAGGACGATCACGAGCGGATCGGCGGGCAGGTGGAGCGCCCCCAGTGAGACGTCGGGCACGGCGACCGTCGCAACCAGGCCCTCGGATCGGTCGCCATAGGCAAGGCGAGCCAGCACGACCCGCGTCACCTCGACCACCGCTGCGCCTGCCGCCCGAGCACGCTCCAGGACGGCCGCACCTTCCAGCGTGAGGCTCGCCTCGTCGGCGAACACCTCGACGACGCGCGCGCCTCCGTCGAGGGCACGTGAGAGCTCGCGGGCACCATCCACGAGCGTCAGCCCGGTGGCGTCGCGGGCGCGCCGTTCGCGCAGGTCGGCGGCCGCACGGACCCGTGGGTTCTTCGGACTGCTGATGACAGCGTCGGGGTGGGGGAGCGACATGCGGGCAGTCAGCGGACGGGGCTGTGTGCCCAAGCGCCGAGCGGCAGGCGGGACCCGGCGCGGCTCATCACCATCATCGGCTCGCCGGCCGCGGCGACCCCGAAGTGCTCGCGGACGAGGGCACCCAGCCTGTCGGCGTCAAAGCCCTCGGTGTGGGCGCTGAGCAGGACGAACGACGGCCGCGGACCGACCAGGGCCGCGAGATCGGCGAGCAGCGGGCCGAGGTGCTCCTCGATCTGCCAGGCGCCGTTCCCATGGCCGTAGCTGGGCGGGTCGAGCACGACGCCGTCGTACCGGTTGCCGCGCCGGCGTTCCCGTCGAACGAAGACCCTTGCGTCCTCGACGAGCCAGCGGATGGGGGCCTCGGCGAGGCCCGACAGCTCGGCGTTCCGTCGAGCCCACGCCACGGCGGGTCTCGAGGAATCAACGTGGACCACGCGGGCGCCTGCCCTGGCGCAGGCGAGCGACGCCCCGCCCGTATATCCGAACAGCGAGAGGACCTCCGGCGGGCGCCCCAGGCTCGTGGCGGCAGCACCCACCACGCGCTCCAGCCACGCCCATGTGGGTGCGTGCTCCGGGAAGACGCCCAGCTGGCCGCCGGCCGCGGGCCGGCACTCGAGTGTCAGGCCCGCGACGCGGACCGGCCACGGCTCCAGCGTGCCGCCGCGGACCCAGCCGCCCTTGCCCCAGCGGAGCGTGGCGCGCTTCCACTCGGCCGGCGGGGTGCGGGGAATCCAGTCCGCGGCGGGCGCGGGCCGGTCCACGATGGCGGCCCCGAATCGTTCCAGCCGGCGGCCGCCGCCGCAGTCGAGGAGCTCAAGGTCGGACATGCCCCCATGGTCGCACGTCCGGCCGTTCGTGCTGGCCTCCCCGGCCAGAGGGCGATTGGCGCAGTTGGTCAGCGCGCATGCTTGGCCTGCCCCCATCTCGTGGAGGGTCACGCACGATCCGCGTGATCCCGCCGGGGTTATGCTCGGTGGCACGTCGCTCAGGGCAATGGTTCCGATCTTCGCGGAACAGGGGGATGTACATGTTCGGCCGCTCGACGCGCACCGCTCGCACGCTCGCCTTGGTCATTCCGCTCGTCGCCTCACTCCTCGGGACCGGAACGGCCGCGGGTAGCGACGCTGAGGCGGTTCGTCAAGCGGATGCGGACGCACCCGAGGGTCGGTTGATCGTCTTCTGGAAGCCCGATCGCCCGACCGACCTCGACGACACGCGTATCGCTACGGCGTCAATCGCGGTGGGTGAAGCCGGGGCTCGCTCGCTCGTGATCGCCGATCCGGGAACAGCCGGCGCGCTCGCCGCACAGCTGCGCTCCGACCCCGATGTCGCGGCCGTCATTCCCGACGCGCGCATGACGGTCGACCCCATCGCGCCTACCCCCGTCGATGCCACTGCCGCATTGATGGCCTCTTCCTGGCCGGCCTCAGGCAGTCCGAACGATCGCTACTACGGGCCCTACCAGGCCGACCTGCGCCTCATTGGGCTTCCGGCCGCCTGGAGGACAACGACCGGGTCACCCCTCGTGACCGTGGCGATCATCGACAGCGGCACAACCGCGAGCCACGAGGACCTTGCGGGGATCACCTTCGTCAGCCCCTACAACATGATCACAGATGAGCCGGAGGCGGCCGACGATGACGGCCACGGGACCCACGTGACGGGCACGATTGCCGCGCAGACCAACAACGGCAAGGGCATCGCCGGCATCGCGCCAGGCGTGAAGATCATGCCAATCAAGGTGCTCGACGAAAGCGGCGCCGTCAGCCTCTTCGACTTGCTGGATGGCGTCGACTACGCCGTCGCCAAGGGCGCGAGGATCATCAACCTGAGCCTCGGTGGGCCACTCCCGTGGTCGTCAGTGATCGCCATGCAGCCGACATTCGATGCGGCACACGACGCCGGCGTCACGATCATCGCCTCGGCCGGCAACGACGGCGATGGCTCAATCGACTACCCGTGTGCCTTCGACCACGTGATCTGTGTCGGAGCGACCGACAACAGCGACTCCCGTGCCTCGTTCAGCAACGTCAATGACTACGTCGACATCAGTGCCCCGGGCGTCGATACGGCATCCACGCTCCCGCCATTCGTGTGCTGGGGCTCGAGGTCGTGCTATGACTTGGTGAGCGGCACCTCGATGGCGGCGCCGCATGTCACCGGCATCGCGGCGCTGATCCTGTCCGCGTGGCCTGCGTATACGCCTGACCAGATCGAGACAGCCCTCGAGAGCACGACGGTCGACCTCGGCCCGGCCGGTCGCGACGATCTCTTCGGCCATGGTCGGCTCAATGCGGCTGCCGCCGTCGCATTCGGACCCGTCCCCGGCGCCCCGACCGGTCTCACCGCCACGCCAGGCCCGGCCTCGGCCCTCGTCGCCTGGACGGCCCCGGTCTCCGACGGCGGCAGCGTCATCACTGGCTACACCGCGACCAGCGCGCCCGGCGGCCTGACCTGCACCACGAGCGGGCTCTCGTGCATGGTGTCAGGCCTTACCAGCGCCACCGCCTACACGTTCACCGTCACCGCCATCAACGCTGCGGGAACCGGACCGGCCTCGGCGCCATCGGCCGCTGTGACGCCAAGTGCCCCGGTCGTCGCTGTTCCTCCGACGGCTGCGATCACATCGCTCCCGACCTGGCTCGCGGCCACCTCGGTGCCGGTGCGCTGGACCGCCGTGGCGGGCTCGTCCCCTGTCGCCTCCTACGATGTCCGCTACCGGCGGGCGGCCTGGAATGGGAACTTCGGCTCATTCGTGACGTGGCAAAGCAGGACCACCGCAACGGGCGGGGCGTTCCCGGGGTCTCCGGGCTCCACCTACTGCTTCTCGGTCCAGACTCGCGACACCCTGGAGGTGCTGTCCACTTGGACGGCCGAGACGTGCACCGCGATCCCGCTCGATGACCGCGCCCTCGCCCGCTCCGGGGACTGGACCTCCGGGACAGGCTCCGCCTACTACCAGTCCACGTACCGGCGCTCCGCGAGCTATGGAGCGAAGCTCACCCGGACCGGCGTCGTCGCCAAGCAGATCGCCCTCGTCGCCACGACGTGTCGAACCTGCGGCAAGGTCAGGGTCTACTGGGGCTCGACGCTCCTGCGGACCATCAACCTCTACTCGGCCACCACCGTCAACAAGAAGCTGATCACGGTGACGACGTTCGCGGGGACCCGCACCGGGACGCTCTCGGTCAAGGTCTACTCGAGCGGCAAGAAGGTGATCATCGACGGCGTCGCGATCCGCCGGAACTAGGGGCGCGACCACTGCACGTTCATGCGTGGCGGTGTTCGCTGGCGACACCTCGTTCTTGACGAGGTGGTCCTTCCCTCTTCGCGCCTGTCGTCACCGCCCCCGCCGAGGGCCATGCCCACCCGCCATCAGGAGAGACCCTCGGCGGGCTACGGCGGGCACTGGAACGTCTTCATCATCTCCGGCGTGGGCATGTCGATCGCGAGCGGATGCATAAGGGCTTCGCGGCTGGCGGCATCCGGTGCCGCCTTCAGCTGCGCCCACAGGTCGTCACGGCACTCGGGTCCGGAGTACACCGCCACCAGCCGGTCGACGTACTCCCACGAGCAGAAGGTTGGCAACCCCGGCTCAACCGACGTGCTGACGCCGCCGGACCAGTTGTTGATCACGGGGGCTTCGGGGTCGGGGGCGATGATGTAGCTGCCGTCAGTGCGCCAGTCAGTGGGTCGACCCACCCACTTGTTCGCCCGCGTGGCCGCGTTCGCGTCGGCCACATCGTGGAGGAAGACCTGGAACGTGTCGCTCTCGCGGTTGTGGACGAGGACCTTCCAGGAGGCGTTCAGGCCGTCCTCCTCCTCGTTCCAGGCGACGTCCGTGAGCTCGAGATCGAGCACGCTCCCCTCCGGTACCAGGCAGCTCGCGGGGATAGCGGCACCCGCTGGCTGAGCGGGCGCGGCCTGCCCGCCCGCATCCGTCGTCAACCCGTCGCCCGCGGCGCCGCCGCCGCCTGCGCTGGATGCCAGCACGGCAAGGAGCAGGAAGACGCCGAACAGGCCCATCATCCCTGACGCCACCATCAGCCGGCCCAGGCGCTGCCGGCTGCCAACCGCAGCGATGCCGGGCAAGGGCGGCGTGGGTTGGCTCAACTCCACGAGGCCGACGTATGCCGCGACGTCGTCCGCCGTCGCCACGAGCGCCGCCGTCGACGGTGCGCCGCCCGCGGCATGCGTCGCCTGAAGGCCCAGCCCGCCTGCTTCGGGAGCGTCGACGACGAGGCCGAGCAGCTCAGTCTCGGCCGCCGCCACCTCTGCCGGCGTCGCGAGGGCAGGCCCTGGGGCCAGAGCCGGGTCGGGAGCCGGCATCGACCCGGATCCGGCTGTGCCGGCGCCATCCATGCGTCCACCTCGTGCTCACCGCGGTGTCGAGTCGGCATCCCGCCTCCGGGGACCATGCCCCTCTGCCGAGAGCGTGGCGAGGGCCAGAGCGCCCGTCGTCGCGCGGCGGGCCTCCAGTCCTCTGGGGGAGCGCCGGCCCGCGAGCGCGTCCCGAGCGGGCCGGTCTCGCCGGTGGCTGGGCGCGGTCCGGGCGGCCAGCATTTGGACCGCGCGTCAGAGCCTCCCGCAACGGCGCACAGCGTGTCGGCCTGCGGTGTCATCGCCAAGATGCAATTGGTCCCCGGACGCCCGGTGCGCTTCCCATCATCGGGCCGAGAGCGGTGCGTCCATGCGGAGCCGGGGGCCGTTGCCAAGGTTCAATAGGCGATCCGCGTCACCACGCCGGGCGACGGGGCCGGGATGCGGTGGACCGCCCAGACCGCGTGTTCCGTCGCGGCGATGGAGTAGACCGGGTCGTCCACGGTCACGCGGTTGAGGACGGCATTCGTGGTGGCGCTGACCCGGACCACGGTCGGTCGCCCGGCGGGGAGCAGGCCGACCCAGACGCTGCCGGCGGCGTACGCAAGCCTCCACGGCCCGGAGCCGACGGTGACGCTCGCGGTGACCCCGTTGGTCGCCGGGTCGATCCTCGTGAGCCTGCCGTCGGCCTGCCCCTCGTGGCCGGCGTTCGTCACCCAGACGGCGCCACCGCCGAAGGCGACGTAACCGCCGGTGTCCTGCGTCGAGATGGTCGCGACGATCGAGTTGGTCGCGGGGTCGATCCGCGCGACCTTTCCGTCGTCGCTGCTGACCCAGAGCGAGCCGGCCCCGAACGCCACGCCCCAGGGGCCGCCCGGCACGGGGATCGTGGCGGCGACCGTGTTGGTCGCCGTGTCGACCCGGAGCACGGCGTTGTCGCTCGTAGGCCGTCACCCACACGGCGCCCGGCGAGACCTCGACGTCGTAGGCCCCCTTGCCGATCGGGACCGTGGCCTGCTGCTGGCCGGTCACCGGGTCGACGCGTTCCAGCGAGCCCGGGAGCAGGTTCAAGCGGTCGTCGAACTCGGTCGTCGTCACCCACAGCGAGCCATCGCCGAAGGCGATCGCATCTGGGCCGGCGTTGCCCGGGAGCGTCAGCGCCAGCGTCTGGAGGACCTTCGAGGTCGCCGGATCGATCCGGCTCAGGGTGTTGTCATGACAGTTCGTGACCCAGACGCCGTTGGGGGCGATGGCCACGTCGGACGGGGACCTTCCGACGGTGATCCTGGCGACCACCACCGGGGCGACGGCGAGCTGGCTGAACGGCCCGCACTTGCGCGCCGAGCCGGTCCCGATCCTGATCGCGATCGTGCCGGCCGTCGTGGCGGCGGTGATCCTGGCCACCTGGCCGGCGGTCAGGCTGCTGGTCCGGGCCGCGGTCCCGGTCCGGCTGGTCTTGATCGACGGGAGCTTCAGCAGGACGGCGCCGACGGAGCTGCAGGTCCCCTTGTGGAGGACCACGGGCAGGAGGGTCGAGGCCTTGAGCTTCGCGAGCTTGAGGGTGATCGCGCCGGTGCCCGTCGTGTAGGCCGAGATCGTCGCCTTGCCGTTGACCCCCGCGCTGCCGATCTTCGCGCTCCAGGCGGCCGAGACCGTCGCCCCGCTGGCGGCCACGGGTCCCAAGGCGAGGAGCGCGGCGATGCCCAGCGACAGCGGCAGGAGGACGCGCACGCCACGCCGGCGCGTGTCCGCGGTTCCCATGACCCCTCCGTCCTCGTCCGGGGACGCGCTCGCGGGCCGGTCTCGCCAGTGGGCTCGGCGCGGTCCCGGCGGCCGGGGTGTGAACCGCGCGTCAGAGCCTCCCGCGCATGGCGGCCACCGTAGGTGACCCCGAGGCGTCTGCCGAGAGGCGAATGGCCCCTGAACGCCCGGTGCAGCGTCCCATCCCGCGAACTGAGAGCGGAGCGCCCGGTGCGGAGCCGTGACCCTGCCACGCCGGTCGGCGGGATTCGCGACTCCTGCCGTAGAATGGGGCGCCTTGGCGGGCTTGCCCGCCATCCACCAGGGCATGCGGTCTTGGTGAGCACGAACACAGGGGCGATTGGCGCAGTTGGTTAGCGCGCATGCTTGACATGCATGAGGTCACTGGTTCGAGTCCAGTATCGCCCACCACCTCCGGCCCACGCGGGAGGCCGAACCTCTCGTCCCGTCGGACGAGGGGTTTTCTGTTGCTCGGGAGTCGGTGAAGATGACTGAAGACGAGGCCGTGGTGGCCGTAGTGGTCGAGGACGAGATCCCGTTCGAGGCCCCCGAGCGCGGTTCGGCGGAGGAACTGCTGGATGCGGGGGCCCACGCCCCCATCGACGCGATGCGCCACAGCACGGCGCACGTCATGGCCGAGGCCGTCCTGGACCTGTTCCCGGGCGCACGCCTCGGCATCGGGCCCGCCATCGAGAACGGCTTCTACTACGACTTCGAGCTGCCGCGGCCGCTCTCGCCGGCGGATCTGGAGGCCATCGAGGGCCGGATGCGTGCCTCCGTGGCCGCCGACCGTGCCTTCGTCCGTCGCGAGGTGGGCTTCGAGGAGGGCCGCGCGATCGAGGACGCCGACGGCCAGGCCTTCAAGGTCGAGATCCTCGACGACCTCGCCCGCAAGGCGCACGAGTCGGGCGAGCCGATGCCACCCGTGACCTTCTACGAGCACGGCCCGTTCCGGGACCTGTGCAAGGGTCCGCACGTGGAGTCCACCGGGCACATCGGCCCGTTCAAGCTCCTCGCGGTCGCCGGCGCCTACTGGCGGGGCGACGAGAAGCGCCCGATGCTCCAGCGGATCTACGGGACGGTCTGGGAGAGCCAGGAGCAGCTGGACCAGTTCCTGTGGCGGCGCGAGGAGGCGAAGAAGCGCGACCATCGCAAGCTGGGCGTGCAGCTCGACCTGTTCAGCTTCCACGACGTCAGCCCCGGCGCCGCCTTCTGGCACCCCAAGGGCCAGAGGCTGTGGCGGACGCTGGAGACCGCGGTCCGCGAGGTCCAGGACCGGCGCGACTACCTGGAGGTCTCCACGCCGATGGTGGTCAGCCAACGCCTGTGGGAGGCGTCCGGCCACTGGGACCTGTACAAGGAGAACATGTTCCTCATCGAGAGCGAGGGCCAGACGTTCTCGCTCAAGCCGATGAACTGTCCCGAGAGCACGATCATCTACAAGAGCCACCTGCGCTCGTATCGGGACCTGCCGCTGCGGCTCTCGGAGTTCGGGCGCCTGCACCGCAACGAGCGGTCCGGCACGCTGTCGGGCCTCACGCGCGTCAGGCAGTTCATCCAGGACGACGGCCACATCTACGTCCGCCCGGACCAGCTGGGCGACGAGATCGCCGCGCTGATGGGCGAGGTGGAGGAGATCTACGGCTGGTTCGGCCTCACGCCCGAGATCAAGTTCGGGACCAAGCCCGTCAAGGCCCTGGGCGACCCGGCGCTGTGGGACAGGGCGGAGGGCCTGATCCGCGAGGCGCTCGACGCCTCCGGGCTGTCCTGGACGCTCAAGCCCGGCGACGGCGCCTTCTACGCGCCCAAGATCGACATCCACATCGAGGATGCCCTGGGACGCTCCTGGCAGACGGCCACGATCCAGGTCGACCTCACGATGCTCCCGGAGCGGTTCGACCTCACCTACATCGACGAGGACGGCCAGCCCAAGCGCCCGATGGCCATCCACCGTGCGATCTACGGGTCGCTGGAGCGTTTCATCGGCATCCTGGTCGAGCACTTCGCGGGCGCCTTCCCGCTCTGGCTGGCACCCGTGCAGGTCGTGGTCATCCCGATCGCCGACCGTCACGTGGAGCCCGCCCGGGAGCTGGCCGCGGAGCTGCGGGCCGGCGGCCTGCGCTTTGTCGAGGTCGACTCCTCGGACAACCGGATGCAGAACAAGATCCGCCTGGCGCAGGGGCAGAAGGTGCCCTACATGCTCATCCTGGGCGACCGCGAGGTGGAGGGCCGGACCGCGTCCGTGCGCCGCCGCGACGGCTCCCAGGAGCAGGGCGTGGGCTGGGGCGACCTTGCCTCACGGCTCGGCGACGAGGTCCGCGAGCGACGTCTCGGATAGTCGCCTCCCGGAGGGTCTCGGGACCGCCCGGTTCGTTGCGGCCACGAGAAGCGCTGTGCTATCCTCCCGCGGCGACCGAGCAGGCCGTATGCCTGTGCGCGCCGCACGATCAGCCACTCGAACAAAGGGAACCACGACATCAGCCGAGACCTGCGCATCAACCAGATGATCCGCGTCCCCCAGGTGCGGGTCCTCGACGAAGATGGCTCACAGCTGGGCGTCATGCCCACGCACCAGGCCTTCGCGATGGCGCAGGAACGGGGTTACGACCTCGTCGAGGTTGCGCCCACCGCGGCACCGCCTGTCGTCAAGTTTCTCGACTACGGTCAGTACAAGTACGAGCTGACCAAGCGGGACAAGGAGGCGAAGCGGAAGCAGCGGGCGGTGGAGTTCAAGGAAGTCCGCCTCACGCCGAAGATCGGCATCGGGGATTTCGAGACGAAGGTCCACCGGGCGATCGAGTTCCTCGAGGATGGGGACCGGATCAAGGTCACTGTCCGCTTCCGTGGCCGGGAGCTCGACGCACCCTGAGATCGGCCGGAACCTCCTCGCCAAGTTCGGCGAGGCCGTCAAGGACCACGGGACCGTGGACCGGACGCCGGCCCTCGAAGGCAAGTCGATGTTCATGACGCTCTTGTCGGTCCACAAGCCAAAGCCGCACGAGCACCGCATCACGGCGGGCAAGACGGAGGTCGCCCAGGCCCCCATCGAGCCCGTCACCGCCGAGACGCCCTCCGCCGAGCCGGCGGTCGAGGCGGCGCCAGCAGGAGAGTGAGGCCAGCGTGCCGAAGATGAAGACCCACAAGGGGACCCAGAAGCGCGTCAAGGTCACCGGGTCCGGGAAGTTCATTCGCGTCAAGTCCTGGCGCGGACACCACCTCGAGCTCAAGTCGTCGCGCCGTACCCGCCGTTACGCGGGCAAGTCGGTCGTTGGCCCCGAGCACCAGGAGCAGCTGCGCCGGCTGCTGCCGTACCTCTAGGAGCTGACCGATGGCACGCGTCAAGCGAGGCGTCACGTCCCACAAGCGCCACAAGCGGCTGCTGCATGAGGCCGAGGGCCGCACGGGCACGAACCGCAAGCTCATCAAGCGGGCCAAGGAGGCCCAGCTCCATGCGCTGGCCTACGCGACCCGTGACCGGAAGCAGCGCAAGCGCGACATGCGCCAGCTGTGGATCATCCGGATCAACGCCGCCGCGCGCCTCAACGGCATCACCTACGGCAACCTGATCGCCGGCCTCAAGAAGGCCAGCGTTGAGATCGACCGCAAGATCCTCGCCGACATCGCCGTGCGCGACGCCGCGACCTTCGGCCGCATCGCCGAGGTCGCCCGCAGCGCCTGACCAGGCAACGGTCACGCAAACCGAGCCCTCGACGTCATCGACGTTCGAGGGTTCGCGATTCTCCAGACACCGGAACGGGAGCCAATGGACCTCGCTCAGCTGACATCGGACCTCGACGCGCTGCGCGCCCGCGCGGTGGCAGCCGCCGGGAGCGCACCCGACACCGCGGCCCTCGACGCCATCGAGCTGGAGGCGCTGGGCAAGAAGGGCGACCTGACGGCCATCCTGCGCGGCATCGGCGCGCTGCCCGCAGAGGACCGGCCGAAGGTGGGCGCAGCGGCCAACGACGTGCGCGGCGCGGTCGAGGCGGCGCTTGGGGAGGCGAGGGCCCGCCTTGGCTCGGGTGAGCTCGCCGCCCGGTTCGCCGCCGAGACCGTGGACGTCACGACGCCTGGCCGCCCGATCCGTCGCGGGTCGCTGCACCCGATCATGGAGACGGCCCGCGAGATCGCGGACGTCTTCGCCCAGTTCGGCTTCGTGGTCTACGAGGGCCCCGAGATCGAGGACGACGTCACCAACTTCCAGATGCTCAACATCCCGCCGGACCACCCCGCGCGAGACCTCTGGGACACGCTCTACGTGGATCTCGAGGGGCGCCTCCTGCGCACCCACACGAGCCCCGGCCAGATCCGGGTGATGCACCAGGAGCGCCCGCCGATCCGTGCCCTCCTGCCGGGCCGCTGCTTCCGCTACGAGGCGGTGGACGCGAGCCATGCCTCGGAGTTCTTCCAGGTCGAGGGCCTCATGGTCGACGAGGGAACGTCGATGGCGGACCTCAAGGGGCTGCTCGACCAGTTCGCCCACGCGATGTTCGGCGCGGATCGCGCGACCCGCTTCCGCCCCGGCTACTACCCGTTCACGGAGCCATCCGTCGCGTTCGACATCCTGTGCGTGATCTGCAACGGCGAGAAGTGCCCCGCCTGCTCACGCACGGGCTGGATGACGATCCTCGGCGCGGGCATGGTCCACCCGGTGACCCTGCGCTACGGCGGGATCGACCCCGAGCGCTACCAGGGCTTCGCCTTCGGCATGGGGGTGGAGCGCATCGCGAACCTGCGCCACGCCGTGGCCGACCTCCGCCTCTACATGGAAAACGACGTCCGCTTCCTGGGAGCCTTCCGGTGAGAGTGCCGCTGTCCTGGCTGCGCGACTTCGTCGACGTCCAGCTGACCCCCGAGCAGCTCGCCGAGCGGCTGACCCTGCTGGGGATGGAGGTCAAGCACATCGAGGCCTGGGGCGCCGACTGGGCGAGCGTCGTGGTCGGCGAGCTGCTCACGGTCGAGCGTCACCCGCGCGCGGACCGCCTCTCGCTGACGACCGTGACCTTCGGCGATGGCGGCGAGCCGCTTTCGATCGTGTGCGGAGCCACGAACATCGCCCCCGGCCAGCGTATCCCCGTCGCGCTGCCGGGCGCCGTGCTGCCGGGCAACCGGCGAATCGAGCGCGCCGAGAAGATGGGCGTGGTGTCCAACGGGATGCTCTGCTCCGGCGACGAGCTGAGGCTCACCAGCGATGGCGACGGCATCCTCATCCTGCCGTCGGACACACCGCTCGGCGCGCCCCTGGTGGACCTGTTCGGCGACTTCGTGCTCGACGTGGACGTCAAGCCCAACCGCGGCGATGCCCTTTCGATCCTTGGCCTCGCCCGGGAGGTGGCCGCGGCCACCGGGCAGCAGGTCCGGATGCCCGAGATCACCGTCCACGAGGGGAGCGGTCCGTCCACCGCCGAGCGCCTGGCCATCGAGGTCCGGGACCCCGACCTGTGCACGGGTTTCGCGGGCCGCTGGGTGAGCGGGGTGACCATCGGACCCTCGCCGGACGTCGTCCAGATGCGGCTCCTCGCCGCCGGCCAGCGCCCGATCAGCAACGTCGTGGACGTGTCCAACTACGTGATGCTCGAGCTCGGCAAGCCGATCCACACCTTCGATGCGGCGGCCGTCCACCCGGGTGCCGACGGGCGCGCCACGATCGTCGTGCGCCGCGCGGCACAGGGCGAGCGCCTGGAGACGCTGGATCACGTGGTGCGCGAGCTCGCGGGGGACATGCTGCTCATCGCCGATCCGGCCGGAGCCCTGGCCGTCGCCGGCGTGATGGGCGGCGCGAGCTCCGAGGTGTCCGACCAGACCAGCGACGTCGTCATCGAGTCGGCCATCTTCGACCCCGTGAGCATCCGGCGGACCGCGCAGCGCCTCGCCCTCCGTTCCGAGGCGTCGAGCCGCTTCGAGAAGGGCCAGGAGCCGCGGATGGCCCGCCTGGGCGCGGACCGCACGGCGCAGCTCATCCGACGCTGGGCGGGTGGCGAGATCGCCCCCGGCGTCGTGGACATCGCTCCCGTCCTGCCCGGCCCGACCCGCGTCGCGTTCCGGCCCGCGCGGGTGAACCGCCTGCTGGGCACGGACCTCTCGGCCGCCGAACAGCAGGAGCTGCTTGCCCGCGTCGGCGTGGAGACGGAGCCGGCGCCTGCCGGCGAGCCCGTCACCATCGCGCTCAAGCCCGAACCCCTCGTCGTCGTGGCCGGGGACGGGGCCGCGGTGACCGCGATCGTGCCCACCTGGCGCCGGGACATCGCCATCGAGGCGGACGTGGCGGAGGAGATCGCGCGGGTCCGAGGCTACGAGCTGGTCCCGTCCGTGACACCGGACACCGCGATGCCGGTCTTCCGTTCGTCGCCCCTCGAGATCCGGGAGCTCGTGCGCGAGACGCTCGCGGGTGCCGGCCTGACGGAGGTCGTGACGACGGCCCTCGTGTCACCCAGGCATGTCGAGACGTTCGTCCTCCTGCGCGAGGTGCCTTCGACCGGTGACGAGCCACAGCCGGGCGGGGACGTCATCGGCGTGACCAACCCGCTGTCACGCGACCACTCGCTGCTGCGCCGCAACCTGCTGGGCAGCCTCCTCGACGTCGTCGGCGTCAACCTGCGGCACGGGACCGAGGACGTCGCGATCTTCGAGATCGGCAAGGGCTACGCCCACACGGACTCCGAGCCGCGCGAGTGGTGGCGGCTGGGGTTGGCGCTCGTCGGCGACGCCGAGCCCTCGGCCTGGAACCGCGCGGCCCGGCCGTACGACCTCGACGACGCCAAGGGGATCCTGGAGCTGCTCGCGCGCCGCCTTGGCCTCCCCGCCATCGCCTACGAGGCGGAGACCGGCGAGGCGCTGTTCCACCCCGGACGCGCGACCAGGGCGGATGCCGGCGATCGCCTGCACGCGCTGGTGGGTGAGGTGCACCCGCACGTCGTGGACGCGTGGGAGCTGCGAACCACGCAGCGGGTCATCGTCGCCGAGGTGGCCATCGACGGGCTTGCCAGCGGCCGGCCGGAGCCCGAGCGCGCCCATGGCGTGCCGCGCTTCCCCGAGGTCGAGCGCGACCTCGCGATCATCGTCCCCGAGGCGCTTCCTGCGGTCGTCGTCGAGGACCTCGTCCGCGAGCACGCTGGTGACCTGCTGCGCAGTGTCCGGCTGTTCGACATCTACCGTGGGGTGCCGCTG
The DNA here is from genome assembly GCA_963754485.1 of uncultured Chloroflexia bacterium. Lineage (GTDB taxonomy): Bacteria > Chloroflexota > Limnocylindria > Limnocylindrales > CSP1-4 > CAIXZV01. Next base: position 404,936 of record CAVWFY010000017.1, read on the forward strand.
GCCGACGGGGAGAAGAGCCTCGCGATCCGGGTCCGGTTCGGGGCAGCGGACAGGACCCTGACCGAGTCCGAGATCGAGACGGCCGTCGACGGCGTCGTGAGCGCGCTGCCATCGGTCGGAGGCCGCCTCCGGGCCTGAGGTCGCGAGGTCCCGTTGCGGCACCAGTAGGGCGTTCGTCCCGTTGCGGCGCGCTCCTGCGCGCTGCTACCCTTCGGCGGGGTAGACGCCGGCGGGGGTTCCGGCTGCCGTCACGAAGGTGGATGCGTGGACATCGTTGGGTTCATCACATCACTGAACCTGTTCGACCTGGTGGTCATCCTGTTCCTGGTCGGCATGTTCGTCCTGGGCTTCATCCAGGGTTCGATCCGGCGGGTGGTCGGCATCCTGTGCATGACGTTCTCGTTCTTCATCGCCGCCCTGCTGTCCGTGCCGGTCGGCGAATTCCTCGCGGAGAACTGGACGAACTACCCAACCGAGTACAGCGTGATGCTCGGGTTCCTCGCCCTGTTCGTCGCGGCCGTGATCGCGTTGTTCCTCCTGGTCCAGGGCACGTACCAGAAGACCCAGCTGTTCGCCAGCCACCCTGTCATCGACGAGGTCCTGGGTGGTGTCCTGGGGGTCGTGCAGGGCCTGCTCCTGCTCCTGTTCCTCACGATCATCCTCGACCAGTACTTCCTGTATGCGCCGACGGCTGCCGCAACCGCCGAGCTGCCGCTCCTGCGGCCCTTCTGGGAGGCGCTCAATCTGTCCGGGATCGGGGCGGCCTTCCATCAGACAGTGATCCCCAGCTTCCTGGGCCTGGTCGGGTTCCTCGTCCCGGACTACATCGAGGCCACCTACGGCCTGTAGTGGCAGCGACGCGACACGACCCGCCTCCACGTCCGTTCCCCCGGGAGCTGCTCGCTGGGGACACGCTCCATGCCGCCAGGGCGCTGCTCGGCGCCCGCCTCGTCCGACCTGCTGACGAGGCCGGCACGGCGCGCCGGGTCGGGCGGATCGTCGAGGTCGAGGCCTACGTGGGCGAGGACGACCGCGCCTCGCATGCCCGGATGGGGCCGACGGCCCGGAACCGGGTCATGTTCGGGCAGGCGGGCATTGCGTACGTGTACCTTGTCTACGGTATGTACAACTGTCTCAACGTCGTGACCGGGGCCGTCTCCTTCCCGGCCGCGCTGCTCGTCCGCGCCGTCGAGCCCCTCGAGGGCACCGATGCCATGCGCCGGGCCCGGACAGCCACGGGGAGGCGTCCCGTGCCGGACGCCCGCCTGGCCGCCGGGCCCGGGCTCGTCGGGGTCGCGTTCGGCATCGACCGTGCCCTGACCGGCATCGACCTGTGCGACCCGGCCGCCAGCCTGCACCTGGAGCTGGCACCCGGCGGGGAACCGTCGCCGCACATCGTCACGACGCCGCGGGTGGGCATCGGCCACGCGGGCGAGCCGTGGGTGTCGGTTCCGTGGCGGTTCCTCGTCGCGGGGAGCCCGTCCGTGAGCGGTGGGGCACGCTGATGGATGCCCGATCGATCGCGCTCCTCGAGTTCCCGGCCGTCCGGGCACGACTCGCGGAGAAGACGTCGTTCGACCCGTCGCGGCGGCTCGTCGAGGCTCTCGTGCCGTCAGCGGACGAGGTCATCGTTGGGCGCGGCCTCGACGAGACGGACCAGGCGCGCGCGTTGCTCCAGGAGCGGCCCGGCGTCGGCATCGGCGCAGCCCACGACATCGATCCGGCGGTTGGCCGAGCGATCCGGGGAGGTCGCCTCGATCCCGCCCAGTTCCTCGAGATCGTGGAGACGCTCGACGCCGCGGCGCGGCTCGCCACGTCGCTGGCCGAGGACCGCCGGGCGCTGCTCCGGGATCTTGGCCGCCGCCTGCACCCGCTGCCGGCCCTGCGGAGCACGCTCCAGCGCAGCTTCGATCCCACGGGGGAGTTGCTGGACACCGCCTCACCGCGCCTCGGCGGGCTGCGGGCCGCCGTCCGCGTGACCTACGACCGGCTCCGCCGCCGGCTGGACTCGCTGGTGGGCTCGGAGCTGGGCAGCGCCCTCCAGGAACCGCTGATCACGATGCGCAACGGGCGCTATGTCGTGCCGATCCGCGCCGACGCCCGGTCCAGGGTCAAGGGCATCGTCCACGACGCGTCGGGCAGCGGCCAGACGCTGTTCGTGGAGCCGCTGGTGGTCGTGGAGCTGGGCAACGCGTGGCGCGAGGCACAGGCGGCCGTGGACGAGGAGGAGGGCAGGATCCTCGACGAGCTCTCGGCGCTCGTCGGTGCCAACGGGACGCTGCTCCGGGAGACGCTGGAGGCCCTGGCCCAGTTCGACTTCTGGGCCGCCAAGGCGCAACTCGCTGCGGAGCTGGACGGGATCCGTCCGGCGGCGTCCGAACGCACTGAGGTCGTGCTCCTCGGGGCCCGGCACCCGGGACTGACCGGGCGCGTGGTCCCCATCGACCTGCGCCTCGGCGAGGGCTACACGGCGCTCGTGATCACTGGGCCGAACACGGGCGGCAAGACCGTCGCGCTCCGCACCCTGGGGCTGCTCGCGCTGATGCACCAGGCCGGCCTCCACGTGCCCGCCGAGTCGGGCTCCAGCCTGCCGGTCTTCCGCGACGTGTTCGCGGACATCGGCGATGAGCAGTCCATCGCCCAGTCGCTGTCCACCTTCTCCGGCCACCTGCGGTCGATCACCCGGATCGTGGCCAGTGCCGGCCCCGCGACGCTGGTCCTCCTCGACGAGCTGGGCGCCGGCACCGACCCCACGGAAGGCTCTGCGCTGGCCCAGGCGCTGCTCGACCACTTCATCCGCTCCGGGGCGCTGGTCGCCGCCACCACGCACTACGCCGAGATCAAGGTCTACGCCCACGAGACGCCCGAGGCGCGCAACGCCTCCGTGGAGTTCGATCTCGAGACCCTGTCACCAACCTACCGCCTGACGATCGGGCTGCCGGGTGGATCGCAGGCCTTCGCGATCGCCGAACGGCTCGGCCTGCCCGAGACGATCGTCGCCGACGCGCGCAGCCGCCTGTCCGAGAACCAGCGCGCCTTCGAGGCGACGCTCGCGTCGATCCGTCGCCAGGAGGGCGAGATCGCCGAGGCGGTGGATCGGGCGCGCGCCGCCGAGGCCAAGGCGGCCGAGGCGCTGCGGTCGGCGGACGAGGAGCGACGACGGGCTCGACGCGAGCGCGATGAGGCCGTGCGGGCGGCCCGGGGCGAGGCGCAGCGTCTCGTGGACAGCCTCAAGGACGACGTGGCGGGCGTTCGCCGGCGCCTGGAGCGGGAGACCGTGACGGCGCCCGCCATCGACGCCGCCCTGGCGCGTGCCGAGGAGACCCTGGACCGCATCCCCGAGGCACCGACGGAACGCCGATCATCCGAACCATACGTTCCGCGCACGTGGCACGTGGGCGAGCGCGCCCGTAGCCGGACCGGCGGCTGGGAGGGACGCATCGCGGCCCTGGAGAAGGGCGGCACGCGGGCGACGCTCGAGGCCGGGGGCATGCGCGTGTCCGTCGGGGTGAACGATCTCGAGCTCGTGGTTGGGGTCGTGGACGGCGGGGGAGCGGCAACTGAGTCGGCGGCGGTCAGGGCGGCAGCACGCGGCGAGATGCCATCGCGAACGGAGACCGGGATCTCCAGCCTGCGACTCGGGCGCGCCCGCAGCGTGGCCTCCTCTCTGGACCTCCGCGGGGCCCGCGTGGACGAGGCCCTCGAGGCCCTGGCGCGTTACCTTGACGACGCGTCGCTGGCCGGCCTGGAGCAGGTCACGATCATCCACGGTCTCGGCACGGGTGCGCTGCGGGACGCCGTCCGTGTGCAGGCCGCTTCCCATCCGCTGGTGAAGAGCTTCCGCGCGGGCGAGCGCGGCGAGGGGGGCGACGGCGCGACGATCGTCCGGCTGTAGGCAGGCGGCCCAGCGTCAGGGCTTGGGCGTCTTGCCTGGCTTGGGCGTCTTGCCGGGCTTGCCGACGGCAACGGACGGCGAGGGCGCGGGCTCGATCCACGGACACGCCAACTCGAGCGTCGGGATGCAGAACGTGGGCTGCGGCGGCCCGATCGGGCACTTCTTGGTGGGCGCGAAGGATCCGCCCCAGCTGCGCCCGAAGGGATACCAGCTGATGCCGTCGCCTGAGCCGTAGAAGTAGGCCGTCCTGGTTCCCTCGGGCCCACCCCGCACGCCCGGGCCGCGAGCCGCTCGCGACTGCCAGGCGGCGTCGGCCTTCTGCCAGGCCTTGAACCCGGCCTCTGCCTTGCTGTAGTCGATGAACGACTTGGTCACCATGGGACCGACACATCCCTCCCGCCAGAGCAGGCCGCTCGCCTCATCGACGTCGACGGCCCGCGAGGAGGTTGAGCTCGTCGTCGGGGCAGTGCCAGGGAGGAACAGCTCCTCCACCGTCTTGCGCGTGGCGCCGTTTGGCTGGAGGCCCGTGAATGCGTCGACGGTCGCCTTGACCAGGCCCTTGGGCTTGGTGCGGGCGAAGCCCTCGATCTTGAGGCCCTTGGACACGTCCGAGAGGATCGCCGACCAGAGCGGCGCCGAGGTGTCGAGCGAGAGCTTCCCGTCGTTGGGGGTGTTGTCCGAGTTGCCCATCCAGACGCCCGTCACGAGGGCCGGCTCCTCCTTCGATGACGGCATCGCCAGGTAGCCGTAGGCATGCACGTCGCGGTTGTCGCTCGTGGTGCCCGTCTTGTACGCGGCGGGCCTCGTCTGGGAGCCCGTGACCCCGTCCGTGATGCGCCACTTCGCCCAGAACGGGTTGACGCTCGCGATGGTGTTGCCGGCGAGGATGTCCGTCATGATGAAGGCCGCCTGGCGGCTCACCACGCGCTCACCGGTGGGCTTGGCGTCCTTGGCCGGCCAGACCTGGACGTCGTTGTCGTCGAGGATCTTCACGATCGTGTGGTGGGGCATGAGCACGCCGCCGTTCCCGATCATGCCGAAGGCGCTGATCATGTCGATCGGATGCACCTCGAGCGTGCCGATGCTCTGCGAGGCCACGGGCAGTGCGGTCCTCGGGTAGACGATGCCGAAGTCCTTGGTGCGCTCGTACTGGTGCTCCAGGCCATTCATGAAGCCGGCCTTGATCGCGGGCACGTTGAGGGAGAACTGGAGCGCGCTTCGCAGCCGCACCGGCCCTCGCTCCGCGCCGTCGGCCTGGGTCGGCGTGAACGGCTTGGCGCCGCTGGGGGCGAAGTTGGTGACCACGTCCATGAACATGGTGGACGCCGTCATCGTCTTGTCGTCGATGCCGACGAGGTAGACGAGCGGCTTGATCGACGATCCCGGCTGGCGCCAGCCATCGGCCAGGACGTCGAACTGGGGCTGCATCTTCTTGGAGCCCTTTGCCGTGTATGAGGCCGACCCGGCATAGGCGAGGATCTCGCCGGTGCGGTAGTCGACGACGCCCGCCGCGGCGTTGCCGATGCGGTGGCCACGCAGGCCCTTGATCCACGACCACTCCTTGCGCGGGATCTGGCGCGCCTTGAGCTGTGCGTCCGGGTTCTTGCTGTTGGGGATCATCGCGGCCGCGTAGACCCACTTCTCGGTGATCCGCTGCATCTTGTAGTCGAGCGAGGTGATCACCTTGTAGCCGCCGGTATCGATCTTCTCGCACTGGGGCTCGCCGCACAGCAGCTCGCCGAGCTCCTTGCGCACCTGCCACACGAAGTGCGGAGCGCGCCACGCATCAGCCGTCTGCTCGGTGAGGATGACGGGCTCGGCCTTGGCCGCTTCGAAGTCCGCGTTTGTGTACGTGCCGCCCGACAGGTCCGAGCGCGTCTTCATGAGCTCGAGGATCTGGTCGCGGCGGCGGACCACCTGCGCGTTCTGCGGGACGACCAGGCGAGTCTGGACCTTGCCGTTCTCGTCCGTGTACTCCTCCTCGGTGGCGTTCTGGACGAGGTCGTATGCCGTGGGTGACTTCGGGATGCCGGCGAGGAGGGCGTACTGGGCGAGGGTGAGATCCTTCAGGTCCTTCTTCCAGTAGCTCTGGGCGGCGGCCGCAACGCCGTAGCTCCGGTTGCCGTAGTAGTTGTTGTTGAGGTACGACTCCATGATCGCCTGCTTGCCGGTGGTGCCCGGGTAGGCCTCGGTCAGGCGGATCGACTGGATGATCTCGCGCGCCTTGCGCTCATAGACGCTGTCCGCGAACGCACTCTGCGGCAGGAGCCGGGATCGCACGAGCTGCTGGGTGATCGTGGAGCCGCCGCGATCGTTGCCCTGGATCGTGTCGATGGCCGCGGCCGCGAAGGCGACGGGATCGAAGCCCGAGTTCTCCCAGAACGTCTTGTCCTCGATCGCCGTCGTGGCATCCACGAGGACCGGCGGGATCTGGTCGAAGGTCACGATCTCCCGGCGGTCGGAGCCGAGGCGGGCCAGCAGGACTTCGCCGGTCCGGTCCCAAACGGCCGTCTGCTGGTCGAACTCGATGGCCTCGAGTGTCTTCTTGGGGTCCGGCAGGTCCTTCGAGAGGAACGAGTAACCCGCGACGGCCGTCGTCGCACCCGCAACGCCCAATAGAGCGATGGTGGTGAACAGGAAGAGCGGGATGGCGAGTGCCACGTACTTGGCGACACCGCTGCCACGCGGGCGGCGCTTGTCGTTCAGGCGACGTCGGCGCTGCCTCCGGGAGAGGCTGGTCTGCATTGCGCGCGGAACGATACCATGAGGTGGATGAAGACCCGATCGAGGCGTCCGGGCCGGACCGTGGACGATCCTCGTCCGTTCTGTGTGACGCCCGCGTGACCACGGACAGTTCTCCGGATCACGCGCCGGACCTGGCGCGGTTCCTCGACGACCTGCGCTGGCGGGGCATCCTGCAGGCCACGACGCCGGGCCTGCCCGAACGCCTGGCGACAGGACGGCGGATCAGCGCCTACATCGGGTTCGACCCGACCGCCGACTCGCTGCACATCGGGCACCTGATCCCCATCTTCGGGCTGCTCCGGCTCCAGCGGCACGGGGGTCGGCCGGTCGCCCTCGTGGGCGGCGGCACAGGGATGATCGGCGACCCGTCCGGGCGATCGTCAGAGCGGAACCTGCTCGACGTCCCGACCCTCGAGCACAACGTCGCAGCCATCCGGGGGCAGCTGGAGCGGTTCCTGGACTTCTCGCCCGGACCGGCCCAGGCCGTCATGGCCAACAACTACGACTGGCTGGGGGCGATCTCGCTGATCGACTATCTGCGGGACGTCGGCAAGCACTTCACCGTGCCCTACATGCTGGCCAAGGACTCCGTCCAGACGCGGCTCGAGCGTGGGCTGTCGTTCACCGAGTTCAGCTACATGACGCTCCAAGCATTCGACTTCCTGACGCTGTACCGGGAACACGGCGTCGAGATGCAGATGGGCGGCGCCGACCAGTGGGGAAACATCACCGCGGGCCTCGAGCTGATCCGGCGGACCTCGGGCGGTGAGGCCGAGGAGAGTCCCGCCCACGGGATCGCCTACAAGCTGCTCCTCTCGCCGTCCGGCGCGAAGTTCGGCAAGAGCGAGGGTGGCGACTCCGTGTGGCTGGACCCGGCTCGCACGACGCCCTACGCGTTCTACCAGTACTGGTTCAACGTCGACGATCGGGACATCGGCACCTACATGCGCTGGTTCACGACGTGGGACCGCGATGACATCGCGGCGCTCGATGCAGCCGTGGCGGCTGCGCCCGAGGCGCGCGAGGCACAACGGCGGCTGGCGTTCGACGTGACCGCGCGGGTGCACGGCGAGGCCGCGGCCCTGAACGCCGTGGCGGTCTCGCAGGCGCTGTTCCAGCGCGAGCCGATCAGCGACCCTGCGCTGCTGGCAGCGGTGTTCGCGGCCCTCGGCGGGGCGATGGTGACGCCGGCCATCGCGGCGTCCGGTGCTGCCATGCTCCTGGCCGAGACCGGTCTGGCGCCGTCGCGCGGCGAGGCCCGCCGCCTGGTGCAGGGTGGGGCAATCACCGTCAACGGCGTCCGCATCGCCGACCCGGCGGCGGCGTTGCCCGAGGCCATCGCCGGCGAGTGGCTCGAGGTGCGGGTCGGCAAGCGGAACCGGTCGGTCGTCCGGATCGTTCCCGGCTGAGACCCTGCTCAGGCCGGGGCGACGTCACCGTGACGTTGCCGCAGGACGTCCAGCACGGTTCGCGGCTCCATCCCGCGCTCTTCGAGCAGCACCAGGGCGTGGTACAGGAGGTCACCCGCCTCACCGGCGAGCAGGGCCCGGGTGTGATGGCGGTCCGTGCCCGCGCCCTGTGCCGACTCGTCGTTCTTGGCGGCGAGGAGCACCTCGGTCGCCTCTTCGGCCACCTTGCGACCGGCGAGATCCACGCCCCCCTCGAGGAGCTTGGTGGTGTAGGACCCGGCCGGCCGGTTCGCAGCCCGGTCGGCGATCGTGGCCCACAGCGATTCGAGCCAGGCGAACCCCTGCGGGTCCGGGCCGGCCTCGAGCGACGGGACGTCCACGGGAGAGGATCCGGCGACGGCCTGCGACAGGGAGTCCGGATCGAAGCAGGAGCGCGTGTCGCGATGGCAGGTGGGTCCGGCCGGCTCGGCGGTGATCAGCAGCGCGTCGCCGTCACAGTCCAGTGCCAGGCCCCGGAGACGGAGCACGTTCCCGGATGACTCGCCCTTGCGCCACAGGCGGCCACGGGACCGGGAATGGAAGTGGACCTCGCCGGTGCCGAGGGTGGCCGCCAGGGCCTCGATGTCCAGCCAGCCCACCATCAGGATTCGCCCGTCCGCCACGTCCTGGACCACACCGACCGCGAGGCCGGCGGGATCCCAGCGGACGGCAGCAGGGTCCAGGCCGGCGGTGAGGTCCACCGGTCCCGGGCGCGTGGCGGGGGTCATGCGGGTGCCTCCTGGTCGAGGGTTCGGACGGGGAGCCCGGCGGCGGCCATCACCGCCTTCACCTGGGCGATGGTGTACTCGGAACGATGGAAGATGCTGGCGGCGAGGACAGCGTCGGCTCCGCCGTCGCGGATCGCGGCCACGAAGTCATCGGGGCCGGCGGCTCCCCCCGACGCAATCACCGGCACCGGCACCCGCGTGGTGATCGCCCGCAGCAGGTCGGTGTCGAAGCCCGACTTGGTGCCATCGCGATCGATCGAGGTCACCAGCAGCTCGCCGGCACCGAGCTCCACGGCTCGTACGGCCCATGCGATGGCGTCGAGGCCCATGGGCAGACGGCCGCCGTTCACAACGACCTCGAACCCGGACGGGATCGCCGGGTCGGGCGCGGCGAGGGCGCGGGCGTCGATCGCGACGACCACCGCTTGCGAGCCGAACCTCGCCGCGCAGCGCGTCACGAGCTCGGGGTCCGCGACCGCCCGGGTGTTCAGGCCGACCTTGTCGGCGCCGGCCCGCAGCACGTCGCGCATGTCGTCGACCGAGCGGACGCCGCCACCCACGGTCAGCGGCACGAACGCCCGTCGTGCCGTGCGCTCCACGATGTCGAGCAGCGTGCCGCGGCCCTCGGGGGCGGCGGTGATGTCGAGGAAGACGAGCTCGTCGGCTCCCTCGCGCGCGTAGCGCTCGGCCAGCTCGGGGGGATCGCCCTCGTCGACGAGGTCGACGAAGTTGGTGCCCTTCACGACGCGGCCGTTCGCCACGTCCAGGCACGGGATCACGCGCCGGCGGAGCATCAGGCGAGGCTCGGGGTGGCGGCCCGCGCCGCGGCGACCACGTTCGCGATCAGCCGCAGGCCGTTGCTCCCGGATCGCTCGGGGTGGAACTGGACGCCCAGCAGCCGGCCGCGCGCGACCGCGGACGCGAAGCGCGAACCGTGCTCGGTGTCGGCCAGGATGAGCGCTTCGGCGGACGGGCCGTCGGGCCGCCCGACGAACGAGTGCACGAAGTAGAAGTCCGCGTCGTCCGCGATCCCCGCGAACGCCGGATGCGACCGCCGGCGGACAACCTGGTTCCAGCCGATGTGCGGGAGCGTCGGGGCGCATCGAGACGGACGGTGCGGCCGCGCAGGATCCCCAGGGTCTCGGCGCCGTCCTCGTCGCTGCCCTCGTACAGCAGCTGGAGGCCGAGGCAGATCCCCAGGAACGGGCGATCGGCGTCGATCCAGGCGCGGATAGGACCGAGGAAGCCGCCCTCACGAAGCCGGTCCATCGCCGGAGCGGCCGCGCCGACGCCAGGGACCACCAGGAGGTCCGGGTCGTCGATCTCGTCGCCGGTCACTGCGCGGCCGACGCGGGCTCCGGCGGCCGTGAGTGCCTGCTCGATCGACACCAGGTTGCCGGCGCCGTAGTCCACGACGACCACGCGCGGCGCATCCGGGACCATCGTCACCCGAGCGACCCCTTCGTCGAGGCGACGCCCGTGCGCCGGGGATCGGGCTCGCACGCAACCCGGAGCGCCCGGCCCAGCGCCTTGAACGCCGCCTCGGCCAGGTGATGGTCGTTGCGGCCGGTGCCGCACAGGTGCAGCGTGGCGCCCGCGGCCCGCGCGAAGGACTCGAGCGCATGGTCCACGAGCTGCAGCGGCAGCGTCCCGGCCCGCTCGGCCCGGAAGGGCAGGTCGATCACCGCGTACGGGCGGCCCCCGATGTCGATGACGGCGGTCGCCACGGACTCGTCCATGGGCACGGAGCTGTCCCCGAACCGCCGGATGCCGGCCCGGTCCCCGAGCGCCTCCGCGAAGGCCGCGCCGAGCACGAGGGCCACGTCCTCGACCGTGTGGTGTTCGTCGACGTGCAGGTCACCTTTCGCCCGGATCTCGAGGTCGAACAGGCCGTGGTGGGCGAGTGAACCCAGCACGTGGTCGTAGAAGCCGATCCCGGTCTCGACGTCAGTCTGCCCCGACCCGTCGAGATCGAGGCTGACCACGATGTCGGTCTCGCGCGTGCGGCGCGCGACGCGGACGCGCCGGCCCTCGCGCTCGAGGACGTCCAGGGTTCCGAGGGGCGTGGTCATGCGGAAGGCTCCTGCGGGATGGAGGGGAGCGTGGGGGCGATTGCTGTGGCCGCGGCGACCAGGCGGTCATCCTCGTCGGGATCGCGGACGGTCACGCGGAGGCAGTGGGCGAGCGGGTGGCCGTGCCCGAACGTGCGTGGGACGAGGCCCTGGCGCATGAGCGCGAGGGCCGCGGCCTCGGATCGCTCGGCTGTGACCAGGTCGAGCAGGATGAAGTTCGTCACCGACGGCTGCGGGCGCCAGCCCGCGGCGGCGAGGCCCGTGGCGAGGCGCGGACGCTCCCGCTCCACCCGGTCGAGGTTGGCGCGCATCTCCGACCCGTCGCGGAGCGCAGCGGCCACCACCGTCGCGGAGATCGTGCCGATGGAGCCTGGTGGCCGGTAGAGGGCGATGCGGCGGAGCGTCGAAGGCGCCGCCACCGCGAAGCCGACGCGCAGGCCGGCCAGGGCGTACGCCTTGGACGCGGTCCGAACGGCGACGAGGTTCGGAAAGCGGGTCCGGAGCGGGATGACCGAGGCCCCTGTGAACTCGCTGTAGGCCTCGTCCACGACGACGGCGGGCACGGCTCGTCCGTCGGCGGCCGCGTCGGCCTCGAGGCCTGCGAGCAGCGCCTCGATGGCGCCCTCGGGCTCCGCGAGACCGGTGGGGTTGTTGGGGTTGCAGACCCAGACGAGACTGGCGTCGCGAGCCGCGTCGCGCACGGCCGGGACGTCCAGCGCCCAGCCCTCGTTTGCTGGCCGGCGCGGGACGGCGATGACCCGGCCACCGCGCTGCTCCGCATGGACCCGGTACATGGCGTAGGTCGGGGTCGAGATCACCGCCGCCTCGCCCGCGGGCAGGAAGGCCTTGGTGCACATGTCCAGGATCTCGTCGGCGCCTGCGCCCGGGACGAGCTCGTCGCTCGTGACGCCGTAGACGGCCGCGGCCGCCTCGACGAGGTTCCGGTAGTCCCCGGGGGGATACTCCGACAGGCTGGTCTCGAACCGGCCCTCGCGCAGCAGGCACGCGACGAGGTCGGGCGGGGCGGGCGAGGTGTTGAGGTCGAAGCGCAGCACCTGCGCCACCGGGATGCCGAAGCGCTCCGCGACGCCTTCGTCCGTGGCCTCCCAGGAGTAGGAGGCGGGGTCGGTCGGGGACGTCACCGCGAACGGGCCGGTGCTCATTCCGCCTCCTCGTGCGCGACGTCGTCGGCGAACCGCACCTCCACGGCGTCACGGTGGGCCAGGAGGCCCTCGGCCTCGGCCAGGGTGACGATGGACGGGCGGAGGGCCGCGAGTCCTTCGCGCGTGATCCGTTGCACCTGGTTGTACTTGCCGAAGGCCTCCACCGCGAGCGGACCGCAGGAACGGGCAAGGCCGCCGGTCGGCAGCACGTGGTTCGCGCCGGACGCGTAGTCGCCCGCCGATTCCGGCGACCAGCGGCCGACGAAGATCGAACCGGCGTTGCGGATCCGCGCGACGGCGCCCTCGAGGTCCTCCACCTCGACGGACAGGTGCTCGGGGCCGTAGCCGTTGACGAAGTCGATGCCGGCGTCGATGTCCCGCACCAGGACGACACGTCCGTGGTCGGCGAGGGCGCGGGCGAGGATGTCGCGGCGCAGGGCGGTCGCGAGGCGGCGGCGGACCTCCTCCTCGACGGCGTCGGCAAACGCCTCGTCCGGCGTCACGAGGAGGGCGGGGGAGTCAACGCCGTGCTCGGCCTGGGTGAGGAGATCCGCAGCGACGGACGGGACGTGGGCGGAGGCATCGGCCAGGACGAGGCCCTCGGACGGACCAGCCGGCAGGTCGATGCCGACCTCGCCCACGACCTCGATCTTGGCGGCGGTGACCCAGGCGCTCCCGGGTCCGACGACGAGGTCGACGGGGTCCATGCCCTCGTCGGCGAGGCCGTAGGCCAGTGCACCGATCGCCTGCACGCCGCCCGCGACCAGGAGCGCGTCGACGCCCAGCAGGCCCGCGGCCCCGAGCAGGACCGGGTGGACGTTGCCCTCGCGGTCCGCCGGGCTCGCCACGACGACGCTGCCCACGCCGGCGACGCGCGCCGGCACGACGCCCATCACGAGCGACGACGGGTATGGCGCGGAGCCGCCGGGGGTATAGACGCCAACGCGCGAGACGGGCAGCCAGCGGCGCTCGAGCTCCACGCCGGGCAGGATCGTCGTGCGTGAGGACGTGGGACGCTGGGCTTCCGCGAAGCGGCGCACGTTTGCGATCGCTGTCTCGAGGGCGTCGCGCTCACGGCGTCCGAGGGCATCGGCGGCGTCCAGCAGCTCCTCGCGGGTCAGCATCAGCCGTCCGTCCCGACGACCCCCGCCGAAGCGCGTTGATGCCTCACGCACCGCCGCGGCACCACGCTCGCGGACGTCGGCGAGGATCCGGCGGGCGGCGTCCCGGACAGCGGGATCCGGTACGGCGCCGCGGCGGAACAGGGCATCCCGCGCGCGGAGGGCCTCCGGGTCGGCCATCCTGAGATCCAGGCGTCGGAGCCGCAGGTCGGCAGCAGCGGGAACGACCTCGGTCACGGGAGGATCTTCTCGATGGGGAGCACGAGGATGCCGGACGCTCCGGCGCCCTTGAGGCGGGGGAGCAGCCCCCACACCTCGTCCGCGCCGACCACGGAGTGGATCGCGATCATGCCGGCGTGGGCGAGCGGGATCACCGAGGGCGACTCCAGCCCGGGCAGGAGCGCCTCGAGCTCGCCGAGCTTGGCCGCTGGAGCGTTCATCATCAGGTACTTGCGCCCGCGGGCCGCGATGACGGAGCCCAGCATCGTCACGATGCCATCGAGCTCCTCCGGGCGCTGGCGGACGGCCTGGGGATTGGTCAGCAGGATCGCCTCGGAGGCGAGGAGGTCGCCAATGGCCCGCAGGCCGTTCATGGCGAGCGTGGAGCCGGTCGAGACGAGATCCACGATCGCGTCCGCGAGGCCGAGCCTCGGGGCGACCTCCACCGCACCGGATAGCGAGATGACCTCGACCGGGATGCTCTGGTCCGCGAAGAACCGGCGGGTGATGTTGGGGTGGGAGGTGGCGATCCGGACGCCACCGAGATCCGCGATGGCCTCGTAGGGCGAGTCTGTGGGCGTGGCCGCGACGAGGCGGCAACGCCCGTAGCCCAGCTGGCGGAGCACCGGAAGGTCGACACCACTCTCGGCCAGGATGTCGCCGCCCGTGACGCCCGCGTCCGCGACGCCGTCGTTGACGAACTCGATGACGTCGCCGGTCCGTACGAACAGGATGTCGAGCGGGTGGTTCTGGACGCGCGCGACGAGGCTCCGGTCATGCTCCTCGAAGACCAGGCCGGCATCGTGCAACAGGCCGAGAGTGGACTCGAGGAGACGGCCCTTGTTGGGGATCGCGAGACGGAGACGCTCCCTCATCGCTCGGTGCCGAGCGGGTAGGGGGTCGACCCGTCGCCTTCCTTGAACCTCTCGAGCATCTCGCGGTAGCCGCCCTCGCCATGGTTGAGCCAGGATGCGATCCGGGTGACGGTCGCGGTGCTCGCTCCCGTCCGCTTCGAGATCTCGGCGTAGTGCATCCCGGCATCGAGGAGCCGCACCACCGCCCACCGCTGGGCCATGTCGTGGATCTCGCCGAGTGTGCACAGGTCGCGCAGGAACCGTTCGGCCAAGTCACGCGTATCGAGTCGCATGAGGGCCTCGATCAGCGCCTCGGTGTCCGGCGTCCGCCAGTCGTTGGCCACGGTCGTGCTCGTCCTTCCGCTGGTGGTCGGCGCCGGGGCCGGCCTGCTCCTTGTGGCAGCATGATACCGTAGTAGCGTAGTAACACGCCAGTAGGTGGTGGAGCCAGGTGTCCCGTTTCGAACTGCTGCCCGCGATCGATCTGATCGACGGTCGCGTGGTCCGCCTGCGCCGGGGGGACTTCGACCAGGAGACGTCCTACGGGGACGATCCAGTCGCCATCGCCCGAGCGTTCGCGGCCGCGGGTGCGCTCTGGCTGCACGTCGTCGATCTCGACGGTGCACGAGCAGGGGAGCCTCGCCAGCTGGGCCTGGCCGCCGAGATCGTTGCCGAGGCCTACGGGAGGATGCAGGTCGAGATCGGGGGTGGGCTAAGGACCGCCGAGGCGATCGCGGGCGCCCTCGGCACCGGCGCCGCCAGGGCCGTCATCGGGACCGCCCTGCTTCGCGATCCGGAATTCGCCGCGACGCTGGTCGTCCGGCACGGTCCCGACCGGCTCGTTGCGTCCATCGACATCCGGGACGGCCTGGCGCTCGGTGAGGGCTGGCGCGAGGGCGCTGCGGGGCTGCCGGCCGCCGACGCCATCGCCGGGCTTGCCGCGGCGGGCATCGAGACCTTCGAGGTCACCGCCATCGAGCGCGACGGCCTCCTGGAGGGCCCGGACCTCCACCTGCTCAGCTCGCTCGTGGCCCTCGGACGGGGCCGCATCATCGCGTCAGGCGGCATATCGTCGGTGGAGGACGTCATCGCCATCCAGGCCGCGGGCTGCGCTGGCGCGATCGTGGGGCGCGCGCTCTACGAGGGGCGCATCGACGTCCGCTCGATCCTCGACGCCCTGGACAACGCCCACCGTCCCTGACCGGACCGGAGTGGGTTCGGGGTCAGCGTTCCCGGGCGAAACCCGCGCGCCAATGGGCTCAGCGGCAGGCGGGCTCTCCGAATGCCGCCAGCTCCCGGGCGCAGAACGCGGAGCCGCTCAGTGCCCCTCGGGGTGCTGCTCCTTCTTGTGCGCCTCGATGATCTTCTCGGCGAGGTGCGCTGGCACGTCCTCGTAGTGGTCCAGCGTGGAGCTGAACGTCCCGCGCCCGCCCGTGAGGGACCGCAGCTCGGTCGCGTACGAGAACAGCTCGGCCTGGGGGACGTGGGCCGAGATGATCTGCATCCCGTCCGCGAGATCCATGCCCAGCACGCGACCCCGGCGGCCGTTGAGGTCGCGGTTGACCTCGCCCATGTACTGCTCGGGGATTCGGACGTCCACGGTCATGATCGGCTCGAGGAGCACGGGTTTGGCCTGCAGGACGCCATCCTTGAGGGCCATGGAGGCTGCGATCTTGAACGAGAGCTCGTTGCTGTCCACCGGGTGGAAGGAGCCGTCGTACAGGGTCGCCTTGAAGTCGATCAGCGGGAAGCCGGCGAGAACGCCCTCGGCGGCCGTCTCCCGGATGCCCTTCTCGATGCCGGTGAAGAAGCCCTTGGGGACCGACCCGCCCACGACCTTGTCGGCGAACTCGACGCCCGCGGCCGGGTTCGGCGCCAGCTCGATCCAGACGTCGCCGAACATCCCGTGACCGCCGGTCTGCTTCTTGTAGCGGCCATGGGCCTTCGTGGTCCCGCGGATGGTCTCGCGGTAGGGGACCGTCGGCGTCCGGGTGACGATCGCGGCGCCGAACTTGCGCTTCAGCCGATCGCAGATGACCGCCACGTGCGCCTCACCGATCGCCCGCAGGATCTGCTCGCCGGTCTCCGAGCGCTCGACGCGTGCGGTGGGCTCCTCCTCCAGCATGCGGGTGAGGGCCGGGCCCATCTTGTCCAGGTCGCCCTTGGACAGCGGATCGATCGCCACCTGCAGGGTCGGGTCCGGGAACATGATCGCATCCAGGCGCAGCCCGAGGTCGCGCGACGAGAGCGTGTCGCCCGTCTCGGTCACGCCCAGCTTGGCAACGGCGCCGATCTCGCCCGCACGCAGCTCGGCGGCCGGCTCCTGCTCCTTGCCGTGGAGGTACAGCAGCTGGCCGATGCGCTCGTCCTCGCCCTTGGTGGAGTTGAACGTGCCTCCCTGGCTCTTCAACGTGCCGGACAGCACTCGCAGGTACGTCAGCCGGCCGACGAAGGGATCGGCGGCGGTCTTGAACACGCGGACCAGCAGCTTGCCGCTCGATGCATCCACGGACACGACCTTGCCGGCCTTGTCGCTCGCGACGTACGGGCCCTCCTCCTCGGGCGACGGGAGGTAGCGCACGATCGCATCGAGGAGGGCGTTGAGGCCGAACCCCTTGGCGGCCGAGGTGACCAGCACCGGCGCCAGGATCGCCTCGCGCACGCCCTTGTGGAGGCAGGCGTCCAGCTCGGCGTCGGAGATGTCCTCCTCGCCCAGGTACTTCTCGAACACGGCGTCGTCAGCTTCGGCCGCGGCCTCGAGCAGCTGGTCGCGGCGCCGGGCCACCTCGTCGGCGAGCTCGTCAGGGACCGGGATCTCGACCTCGGTGCCGCCCTCGAACCGGTAGGCCCTGCGATGGACGAGGTCGACATAGCCGCTGAACGTGTCGGCGGCACCGATGGCCAGGTGGAGCGGGGCGACCTTGTTGCCGAAGGTCGCCCGGAGGGCATCCAGAGTGGCGCCAGGGTCCGCGTTCTCGCGGTCGCACTTGTTGAGCACGAAGCAGGCAGCCGTCCCGGTGGATCGGCCGGTCTTGACAGCTGCCTCGAGGCCGGATTCGATGCCGCCCGAGACGTCCACCACGAACAGCGCGGCGTCGGCGGCATGGAAGCCCTGGATCATCTCGCCGACGAAGTCCGGGTAGCCAGGGGTGTCGACGACGGTGATCTCGTGCTCGCCGTGCTCGAAGGTGCCGACGGCGAGGCTCAGCGAGCGGTGCTGCTTCTGCTCCTCGGGCTCGTGGTCCAGGTGCGCGGTGCCGTCATCAACCCTGCCGAGACGCGAGATCGCGCCGGCTCGAAAGAGCACCTGCTCCGCCAGGGTCGTCTTGCCACTCCCGGCATGGCCGGCAAGCACGACGCTGCGGATGTGGGCAAGGTCGTGGCTCTTCAACGTCATCGCGCGCGGTTCCTCTCGATGGTTCCCCCGTGAGACCGGCAGGCCGGCCGCGACGGGACGGTGGCGCAGGGCGCAATTGGTGGCGCAGGGCCTTCGTTGCCGGCGAGACAGGCTCACGTGCCGGACGGCGGGTCCTTGGCATCGATGATAGTCGGTATACTCGCGCCCGATGTCCGGACATTCCAAGTGGTCCACGATCAAGCGCCAGAAGGGCGTCAACGACTCGAAGCGCAGCGCCATGTTCACCAAGGTCGCGCGCGAGATCGCCGTGGCGGCGCGCGCTGGGGGCGGTGACCCGGACGCCAACTATCGACTGCGCCTCGCGGTCGACAAGGCGCGCTCGATCAACATGCCCGCCGAGAACATCAAGCGGGCGATCGAGAAGGCGACCGGCGGCGGAGACGAGGTCCAGTACGAGGAGATCGTGTACGAGGGCTACGGGCCCGGCGGCGTCGCGGTTCTCGTCGAGGCCGCGACCGACAACCGGAACCGGACGGCTGCCGAGGTGCGCTCGATCTTCGCCAAGACCGGCGGCCAGCTGGCCGGCTCCGGGGCGGTCGCCTGGCAGTTCGAGGCCCGTGGCCTGATCACCGTCGCACGCGAGGGAGCGGATCCGGACGAGGTGGCCCTGGCCGCCATCGATGCCGGCGCCGCCGACGTGGACACCGAGGTCGATCCGATCGAGATCTTCACCGAGCCGTCGGAGCTCCTCGTCGTGCGCAAGGCGCTCGAGGCGGCCGGCGTGTCCGTCGAGGATGCCGAGTCCGCGATGATCGCCAAGCAGACGGTCGCGCTCGATGCCGACCATGTCCGCAAGGCCCTGCGGCTGGTGGACCTGCTCGAGGACCTGGACGACGTGCAGCGGGTCACGACCAACGTGGACATCCCCGAGGAGCTCCTCGCCGAGCTGGCCGGGTGATCGTCCTCGGGATCGACCCCGGGACGGCAGCCATGGGCTACGGGATCGTGGAGCGCAACGGCGGCAGCCTCCGCGCGGTCGACTTCGGGTGCCTGACCACGAGCCCGGACCTGCCGCTGCCCGAGCGGCTGCGCGAGATCCACGCGACGGTGACGGAGCTCATCGAGACCCACGGGCCCGACTTCCTCGCCGTCGAGCGGCTGTTCTTCAGCAGGAACGCACAGAGCGCGTTCGGGGTTGGACAGGCGCGCGGCGTCGTCCTGCTCGCGGCCGCGCAGGCGGGTATCCCCGTGCGCGAGGCGACGCCCAACGAGATCAAGCTCGGCGTCACCGGGTACGGCGCGGCGGACAAGACCCAGGTCGGCCGGATGGTCGCCGTGATCCTGCAACTTGCCGAGGTGCCGACGCCCGACGACACCGCGGATGCCCTGGCCACCGCGATCTGCCTGGCCAACGCGGAGCGACCGGGCGACCGCGTCAACACCGGCGCCGGTGGCAAGGCCGCCGTGATGGACCGCTCGGCCATCGCGCCGATCGCCCGCGGCGAGACTCCCTACGAGCGTTCCGTCGCGGGAAGCCATCGCCCGCGAGGCCAAGGCCGCCGCGGGCCGCCGGTGATCGCCTCCGTCGAGGGCACGGTCGGGGCCATCGCCGCGGATTCGCTCGTCATCGAGGTCGGCGGGATCGGCTACCGGGTATACGTCGCCCCGGCGGTCATCTCGAGCGCCCCGGCGGGCGGCAAGCTCAAGTTGCACACCTACCACCTGGTCCGCGAGGACCAGCAGGCCCTGTTCGGTTTCCGCAACGCCGAGGAGCTGGGGTTCTTCAACCTGTTGCTCACGGTGACCGGCGTGGGGCCCAAGGTGGCCATGGCGATCGTCGGCTCCCGCCCCACCGCCGACCTGCAGCTCGCGATCCTGCAGCAGGACCAGGCCGTGCTGGTGTCGATCCCCGGGATCGGCAGGAAGCTCGCCGAGCGGATCATCTTCGAGCTCAAGGAGAAGGTCGCCGCGGCCGGGATTGCCGCGGGCACGTCCGCCGCGGTGTCGACGGCGTCCGAGGGCGAGGTCGTCGCGGCGCTCCAGGCTCTCGGCTACTCGCTGGGCGAAGCCCGCGAGGCATCGCGCCTGGCCCTCCAGGACCCCGCCGTCGGGGCGGGTCTCGAGGAGCGCGTCAAGGCCGCCCTGCGGACGCTGCTCCGCGACTGACCGTCACGTGCGGGTGTCCGCGTCGTAGCATCCGCGGATGCGGATCGCCTTCACGGCCAACCCGGCGCTCGGGCATCTTCTACCCCTGGTGCCGCTCGCCCAGGCCGCGCGCGATGCGGGCCACGACGTGGTCGTCGTCGGTGGAGCGAGCCTGGCGCCCGCTGTTCGTGAAGCCGGGCTGGTCCATGTCGTGGCGGGTCCCCCGGACCTGCCGTCCGTGTTTGCCCGGGTCCCGGAGCGGAACGGGCTGACCGGTCGCCGCCTGGCGGCGGTCATCTGGAAGCGGGCGTTCGCCGGCATCCTCGCAGAGGCGATGGCGGCCGCGGTGCTGGAGCTGGCCGGGTCGTGGCGGCCCGACCTCGTGGTGCACGAGGACAGCGAGCAGGGCTCGTGGATTGCGGCGGACGTGCTTGGGGTGCCGTACGTCGCGCTCCAGGCAACGGCCTGGCGCGGCACGAGGTTCCGGCTGTCCGAGGAGCCCCTGAACAGGCTGCGGGCGGCCCACGGGCTGCCGGAGGATCCCGGGCTGGCGCGCTGGCATCGGTTCGGCTTCCTGACGACGCGGCCGCCGGGGCTGCAGGACCCAGACGACCCGATGCCGGTGGGAACCCGCCCGATCCGCCCCAGTGCGCCGGATTCCGCAGGCGGCGATCCGCCGTGGTGGCCCGCGTCGGACGGAGGCCGCCCGCGGGTGGTCGTGACGATGGGGACGATCCTCGCCGGCCGGCATGACGCGATGGGCGCGATCCTCGACGGGCTGGAACAGCTTGACCTGGACATCGTGGCAATGGTCGGGCACGACCTCGATCCCGCGCTGCTGGGCCCGCGGCGCCCGACGACCCGCGTCGTCCGCTACCTGCCGGTGACGGGACTCCTGGAATCTGCCTCGCTGCTCGTGTTCCACGCCGGGTCGGGGACCATGCTCGCGGCGCTGGCGGCGGGGGTGCCGATGGTGATGCTCCCGGTCGCTGCCGACCAGCCCGAGAACGCCGAACGCTGCATCGCGGCGGGCGCGGCCATTGCGCTGCTGCCCGACGCCCGGGGTGCAGACGAGGTCCGCGCCGCAACGGCCGCGGTCCTCGCCGACGAGGCCTTCGCGAAGGCGGCTGGGAGGCTCCGCGACGAGATCGCGCTCATGCCGCCGCCGGCCGACCTGGTCCCGTTCCTCGCGTCGCTCAGGCGGCCGTGATGGGTTCGAACATCTGTACTATTCCGTCCGCGAACCTGCTATATTCCGCCCGATGACTGACGACCCCATGAGCCTCTTCGCGGCGGGTGCCACGGACCTCGGCGAGCTCGTCGTGGAAGGGTCGCTGCGCCCGCGGACCTTGGCCGAGTACATCGGCCAGAACGAGGTCAAGGCGAGCCTCTCCGTCCTGCTCCAGGCGGCGAAGGGCAGGGGAGAGGCCGCCGACCACGTCCTCCTCTACGGCCCTCCAGGCCTCGGCAAGACCACGCTCGCGACCATCGTCGCCCGTGAGCTCGGGGTCAACGTCCGCTACACGAGCGGGCCCGCCGTCGAGCGGGCCGGTGACCTGGCGGCCATCCTGACGTCGCTCGACGAGCGCGACGTCCTGTTCATCGACGAGATCCATCGCCTCAACCGCGCCGTGGAGGAGATCCTCTACCCGGCGATGGAGGACTTCGCGCTCGACGTGATGATCGGCAAGGGCCCCAGCGCACGGAGTCTCCGCCTGAGCCTGAAGCCGTTCACCGTCGTCGGAGCCGACCACGCGGGCGGGCCGGATCAGCGGTCCGCTGCGGGACCGTTTCGGCATGACCTATCGGCTCGACTTCTACGGCGAGGACGAGCTCACGTCCATCGTCCAGCGCTCGGCCGGCATCCTGGGGGTCGAGGTCGACCCCGAGTCCGCGCGGCTCATCGCCAGGCGCGGCCGCGGCACGCCGCGCATCGTCAACCGCCTCCTCCGGCGGGTCCGGGACCACGCGGAGGTCAAGGGCGACGGGACGATCCACCCCCAGTCCGTCGTGGAGGCCATGGGAATCCTCGACATCGACGACCTCGGTCTCGACACCACGGACCGCAAGCTGCTGGCCGCCCTGATCCAGAAGTTCCAGTCCGGGCCGGTCGGAGTCCAGGCGCTGGCCGCCGTGCTGGCGGAAGAGGCGGACACCATCGAGGACGTCTACGAGCCGTTCCTGCTCCGCCTCGGCTTCCTCGACCGGACACCCCAGGGTCGCATCGCCACGGAGGCGGCACGCTCGCACCTCGCGAGCCTCGGCTACGACATCCCGGCTCCGCGCCGGGCGGAGCCGGGGATGCCTGCCCTCTGGGACGACCTGCCGGCCCGCTGACCGTGCCCGGCGCCGCCCGCTTCGAGGTCCTCGTCCCGCCGCCCGCGGACGGGTCCACGCGTGCGCGCCTGGGTCGCCTCGAGTTGCCGCACGGGGTGGTCGAGACGCCGCAGTTCATGCCCGTGGGCACCAATGCCACCGTCAAGGCGCTCCACCCGGACGAGGTCGCCGCCGCCGGTGCCACGATCATCCTCGCCAACACCTACCACCTCTACCTCCGCCCGGGCCACGAGCGCATCCGGGATCTCGGCGGCCTTCACGGCTTCATGGGCTGGGAGCGACCCATCCTCACGGACTCCGGCGGGTTCCAGGTCGTGTCGCTCGGCGACCTGCGCGTGATCGACGACGACGGGGTGACCTTCAAGAGTCATCTCGACGGATCGATCCACCGCTTCACGCCCGAGCACTCCATCGCCGTGCAGGAGGCGCTCGGACCGGACGTGGCGGTGGCGTTCGACCAGCCCGTGTTCCCGAGCTCTCCGCGGGCGGTTGTCGAGGACGCGATGCGCAGGACGCATCGCTGGGCGGAACGGTCCCTGGAAGCGCACACGCGGACGGACCAGGCGCTGTTCGGGATCGTCCAGGGTGGCCTGGACCCGGAGCTGCGCGAGGAGTCTGCCCGGTTCATCGCCGGTCTCCCGTTCGACGGGATCAACATCGGGGGACTGGCGGGCGACGAGACCCCGGAGGAGCGCAATGCCACCCTCGACGTCACGGTGCCGTTCCTCGACGGCGATCCGCGGCCCAGGTATCTCATGGGACTCGGGTCGCCGCTGGACCTCCTGGAGGCGGTCCATCGCGGCGTGGACCTGTTCGATTCCGTCCTGCCTGCTCGCGTCGCCCGCAATGGCCAGCTATGGATCCCGGGCGAGCGGCTGAACCTGCGCAACACCCGGTTCATGGACGACCCACGCCCGGTCCAGGAGGGCTGTCCGTGCCCACTCTGCACGGCGGTTCTCGCGCGCATATCTGAGCCATCTCTTCCGGGCGAAGGAGATGCTCGCGTACCGGCTCGCGACTTGTCACAACCTCACCTTCACCCTAGACTTCATGGCTAGGATCCGCGCCGCGTTGCGCGCCGGAACCTTCCCCGTCGAGATCCCCGACCTGCGCTCCCGCGCCGTTCGGATGAGTGGCGGAGAAGTGGCCGCAAAGCGCGCGTGAAGTCCCCGTCGGTACCGTCAGCTGCACGTGGAGGAGGAGGACATGGGATCTCGGGATCGCCCCTCCAAGGAAGTCAAGAAGAAGCCCAAGGACAAGAGCTCCCAGACGAAGCTCACGCCGCTCTCGGAGGCCCCGCAGCAGGCGGAGGTCATCAAGAAGCAGCGCAAGCCGCGGTGGGACGAAGAGGGCGGCGAAGGCTGACACGCCGGGCGGACGGGGACCTGGTCCCGCTCCGTCGGGTCGGCAGAGGCCGCGAGGAGCGAGGACAGCATGACGATCTCCGGCAGGGAAATCGACCGCAACGGGGGCGACAAGGCGCTGGCGGAACGCGGCAAGGCCGTGGACGCCGCCATCCTCGCGATCGAGAAGCAGTTCGGGCGCGGCTCGATCATGAAGCTCGGCTCGGCCGAGCGGCAGTCGGTCGACTCGATCCCGACCGGGTCGATCGCCCTGGACCTCGCGCTCGGCGTGGGGGGCATCCCGCGCGGCCGGATCACGGAGATCTTCGGACCCGGAGTCGTCGGGCAAGACCACGGTCTGCCAGCACGTCATCGCCGAGGCCCAGCGCAAGGGTGGGATCGCCGCCTTCATCGACGTCGAGCACGCGCTCGACCCAGCCTACGCCCGCGCCTGCGGCGTCAACGTGGACGAGCTGCTGGTCAGCCAGCCGGATACCGGCGAGCAGGCCCTCGAGATCACCGAGACTCTCATCCGCTCCGGCGGCGTGGACTGCGTCGTCCTCGACTCCGTCGCGGCCCTGGTGCCGCGCGCGGAGATCGAGGGCGAGATGGGCGACAGCTTCGTCGGCATCCAGGCCCGGCTCATGAGCCAGGCGCTGCGCAAGCTCACGGGCGCGGTCTCCCGGTCCAACACGGCGCTGGTGTTCACCAACCAGCTGCGCGAGAAGATCGGCGTCATGTTCGGCAACCCGGAGGTCACGCCGGGCGGCCGCGCCCTCAAGTTCTACGCATCCGTGCGCCTCGACATCCGCCGGGTCGAGACCATCAAGACCGGCACGGAGTCGGTCGGCAACCGCGTCCGCGTCAAGGTCGTCAAGAACAAGGTTTCGCCGCCGTTCCGCGTCGCCGAGTTCGACGTCATGTACGGCGAGGGCATCAGCAAGGAGGGCGGCCTGCTGGACGTCGGCGTGGCGATGGACGTCGTCACCAAGACCGGGCGCCTGGTTCACCTTCGACGAGACGCGGCTCGGCCAGGGCCGGGAGGCCTCGAAGGAGTTCCTCAAGACCAACACGGACGTCGCCGCGGAGATCGACCGTCGCATCCGGGCCAAGATGGTGGACGTGACGCTGCCAGTCGAGGGCATCGAAGAGGCCGAGTAGCCGGCTAGCGGCCCCGGGGGCCCATGGACGACGGCGAGCGGACACCGGGCCGAGGAGCCCGTCAGCGCGCCCGCAAGCCGACGTACACAGAACGCCGCGAACGACGGGCCGAGGTCGAGGACGTCGCCGAGGTGCTCGACGCCGCGGCACGCTTTCTCGAGGCGCGGCCTCGCTCCGTGCACGAGCTGCGCCACAAGCTGACGACGATTGGCTATCGCGCCGCGCTCGTGGACGAGGTCGTGAGTTCGGCTGACGGACCTCCGGTACCTCGACGACGAGGCCTTCGCGCGCGCGTGGGTGGAGTCGCGGGACCGCGCGCAGGCCCCGCGGTGAACACGCCCTGCGCCGCGAGCTACGGCTCAAGGGCGTGGACCGGGCGCTCGTCGACGAGGTGCTCGACCAGCGCCGTGGCGAGGCAGCCGCAATTGCGGCGGCATCCGGCGACGGCAGCCCGCACACCCCCGATGATGCCGCGGCCGAGCGCTTGCTCCTCAGGAAGCTGCCCCCGATCCTGCGCGAGCCGGATCCGCGGCGGCGGCGCCAGCGGGCCTACGCGCTGCTCGCCCGCAGCGGCTTCTCACCGGACGTGTGCGCGTCGGTGACGTCGGTCCGTCCTTGACGACCTCGCCGCCGCGGAGAGCGGTCCGGATCCCGACGGACCGTAGCGCGTCGCCAGCCCGATCGGGTCCTCCGTAGTAGGCTACGCAGTCAACCGGACGCGGACCGTTGGCCGCGCTCCGGGCGAGCCGCGATACCGGTGGGGAGCCGGCGGAGCCCGAACCGAGCCCGCTCCGATCCCCGAGCCCAAGCGAATGCCGGTGGCGCGTAGCCCGAGCCCGAATTCTCGTCAGCACGCCCGGCGCATTCATCCCGCCGGGTGGGAGGAATTGAAGATGGAGCCGATCGTCGCCATCGTGGCCATCGTGGCCGCGGGCGCCGCAGGCGTTGCCGTGGGGTTCTTCGCCCGCGGGACACTGTCGAACCAGTCGATCAAGGCCGCCCAGGACAAGGCGGCGCGCATCGTGGCCGAGGCCCGGGCGCAGCAGAAGGACCTGATCCTCGAGGCCAAGGACGAGAAGCTGCGACAGCAGCGCGAGGCAGAGGAGGAAGCACGCGCCAAGCGTGCGGAGCTCCAGAACCTCGAGCGGCGGCTGCTTGCCCGTGACGAGCAGCTCGACCAGCGGGCCGACATGCTCGAGGAGAAGAGCCGCAAGATCAACGATCGCGAGCGCGAGATCGAGCGCCAGCGCGAGGAGCTCGGACGCCTCAACCAGGAGCGGGTCGCCGCTCTCGAGGTCGTGTCCGGCCTCTCTGCAGAGGACGCCAAGGGGATCCTGCTCGAGGCGATCCGCGAGGAGGCGGAGCACGACGCCGTGAAGCTGGCCCGCTCGATTGAGCGCCGTGCCCGCGAGGAGGCCGGCGACAAGGCCCGCGAGATCATCGTCACGGCGATGCAGCGTGTCGCCGCAGATCACACGGCCGAGCACACCGTGACGGTCGTCCACCTGCCCAGTGACGAGATGAAGGGCCGGATCATCGGCCGCGAGGGCCGCAACATCCGCGCGCTCGAGCAGGCCACCGGCGTGGACCTGATCATCGACGACACCCCCGAGACGGTCGTCCTGTCGGGCTTCGATCCCGTCCGGCGCGAGATCGCGCGCCTCGCCATCACGAAGCTCATCGCCGACGGCCGGATCCATCCCGGCCGCATCGAGGAGGTCGTGAACAAGGCCCGGGCCGAGGTGGACCTCGTGATCCGCCAGGCCGGCGAGCAGGCCGTGTACGACGCGGGCGTCCCGGGACTGCCGGCCGACCTGGTCAAGCTGATGGGCCGCCTCAAGTACCGCACCAGCTACGGCCAGAACGTGCTCGTCCACTGCGTGGAGACGTCCCACCTCGCCGCCATCATCGCCGCGGAGCTGGGTGCCGATGTCCAGGCGGCAAAGCTCGGCGGCCTGCTGCACGACATCGGCAAGGGCATCGACCACGAGACGGAGGGCCCCCACGCCGCCATCGGCGCGGCCGTCGCCCAGAAGCACAACCTCTCGCTCAAGGTCGTCAACGCGATCGCAGCGCACCACCAGGAGGTCGAGTACGCCTGCATCGAGGCGCCGATCGTCCAGATCGCTGACGCCATCTCCGCGTCACGCCCCGGCGCCCGGGGCGAGTCGATGGACGCCTATGTCAAGCGTCTCGAGGACCTGCAGGCGATCGCGGAGAGCTTCACGGGCGTGGAGCGCTGCTTCGCCGTCCAGGCCGGCCGCGAGGTCCGCATCCTCGTTCGCCCCGAGGAGATCGACGACCTCACGGCGACCCGCCTCGCCCGGGACATCGTCAGGAAGATCGAGGACACGATGACGTACCCGGGCCAGATCAAGGTGACCGTGATCCGCGAGACCCGCGCGGTCGAGTACGCGAAATAGGGGAGCGGTCGTCTGCGATGACTTCCCGTAGCGATCGCGCCGGGCTCGGCAATCCGCCCAACGGGGATGCGCCGCGGCCGCCCGGGGCCTGCCGCGTCCTGATGATCGGCGACGTCATCGGGAAGCCCGGGCGCGTGGCCGTGGAGCAGGCGCTTCCCGGGCTGCGCGACGAGCGCGGCATCGACTTCGTCACCGCCAACGGCGAGAACCTGGCCGGGGGCATGGGCCTCACGATCAGCACGGCAGAGGCGCTGTTCGCGGCTGGTGTGGACGTGATCACCAGCGGCAATCACATCTGGGACAAGCGCGAGATCTATCCGTTCCTCGACCAGAGTGACCGCGTGCTGCGGCCCCTGAACTATGGCACCCACGGCGTCCCGGGCCGCGGCTGGGGGACCTACGAGGCGCTCGACGGCTCGGAGCTGGCGGTGGTCAACCTCCAGGGCCGGACGACCATGCAGCCGATCGACAACCCCTTCACCGACGCCGACCGCCTGCTCGACGAGGCGTCCGAGCCGCTGCCACCGATCCGCCTCGTGGACTTCCACTGCGAGCTGACCTCGGAGAAGAACGCGATGGGCCTGTACCTCGATGGGCGTGTGAGCGCCGTCGTGGGTACCCACACCCACGTCGTGACCGGCGACGAGCGCATCCTGCCCAAGGGCACCGCCTACCAGACAGACCTCGGCATGACAGGCCCGCTGTGGAGCGTCATCGGCTTCAAACCCGATACGGTGCTGCCGCGGTTCATCAACGCGTTGCCCACGCGCTTCGAGGTCGGTGACGGGCCCGTGATCCTCAACG
Source organism: uncultured Chloroflexia bacterium (assembly GCA_963754485.1). Classification (GTDB taxonomy): domain Bacteria; phylum Chloroflexota; class Limnocylindria; order Limnocylindrales; family CSP1-4; genus CAIXZV01. Next base: position 432,752 of record CAVWFY010000017.1, read on the forward strand.
CCTGCCAGGTGGACGTGGACCCGGCCACGGGCCGCGCACTGCAGATCGAGCGGATCCAGCGGCTCATCGAGGTCTAGGGTTGGCCGGGCGTCACGCACCGGGAGCCGGGACCGGGCCGGTCGCCGCGGGTGACGCAGTCGCGGATCTCCACACCCACACCCTGCGCTCCGATGGCGTCCTCGAACCCGCCGAGCTCGTCCGCCAGGCCCACGCGGCCGGAGTGCGGCTGTTCGCCATCGCCGATCACGACAACCTCGCCGCGTACCGCGAGCTGACGGCGCCGGGCGCGGACCCGCTGCCCGACGGGCTGGACCTCGTCCCGGCCGTGGAGATCAACGCCGTCACCCGAGACCTGGACCTGGACCTGCCAGAGGGCGAGCTGCACGTCCTGGGGATCGGCGTGGACCCGGCCGACCAAGCGTTCGAGGCGGCGATCGCCGCCCAGCGCGCAGCACGGCGCCTCCGCTTCACGGCCACCGTCGGGCGGCTGCGCGAGATCGGGCTTCCCGTGGAAGGGCACCTGCCCGAGGGCGTCATGGAGAGCGACGACGCGCTCGGCCGTCCCACGCTCGCGCGCGCGCTTGTCGCGGCCGGACATGCGGCATCGGTGGAGGATGCCTTTCGCCGGATCCTGGGCCACGGCCTTCCGGGGTACGTGCCGCGGACCGGCATGGGACCGGTCGAGGCCATCCGTGCGATCCGCGCCGCAGGCGGCCTCGCGTCCGTCGCCCACTTCGGGGAGGCACCCCGGCGCGTGCCGCTGCTACGGGAGCTGATCGGCGAGGGCCTTGACGGCCTGGAGACCCACCACCGCACCTTCGACCCGGAGACGCGCGAGGCGATGTCGGTCACGGCGCGACTCCTGGGCCTCGTGGAGACGGGTGGCACGGACTACCACGGGGACCTGGGACCGTACGCCGGGAGCCATGCCGGACTCGTGATGCCCGACGAGCTGGTCGCCGGGCTGCGGGCTGCCCTCAGGACGCGGGGGTGGCCGGCTCGTCCTTGACGAAGGTGGGATGCAGGTTCACCGCCTTGCCCCGGCGCCGCTTGCGCGCTGCGAGATTGAGGGCCTCGACGAAGACCGAGAACCCCATCGCGGCGTAGATGTAGCCCTTCTCGACGTGGAACCCGAACCCGTCCGCGAGGAGCGTCACGCCGATCAGGAGCAGGAATGCGAGGGCGAGCATCTTGACCGTCGGGTGCTCGTACACGAAGCGGGAGATGGGACCGGACGCGAACAGCATCACGCCGACGGCGATGACGACGGCGGCGACCATGACCGGGATGTCATTCGCCATGCCGACCGCGGTCAGGACCGAATCGAGCGAGAAGACGATGTCCAGCAGCACGATCTGGAGAAGGACCGACCGCATGGACGCCGAGCCACCCGACGCCGCGTGTCCTTCGTCGCCCTCGAGCGACTCGTGGATCTCCGTCGTCGCCTTCCAGATCAGGAACAGGCCGCCGAGGATGAGGATGAGGTCCCGCACGGAGATCTCGAGCCCCCCGATGGTGAACAGGGGCTCCGTCAGGCCGACGATCCAGGAGATGGACAGCAGCAGCAGGATTCGCATCCCCATCGCCAGGCCCAGGCCGATTGTTCGCCCACGGTCCCGTTGCTCCACGGGAAGGCGCTGCACCAGCACCGAGATGAACACGACGTTGTCGATGCCGAGCACGATCTCCATGACCGTGAGTGTCAGCAGGGCGATCCAGGCTTCGGGGTTCGTGATCCATTCCATGGCCCTAGAGTAGCGTCCGCAGACGGCCCCGGGCCAAGCCAATGGGCGGCAGGCACTACCATCACGGGCGACATGCCGTCCCGCAACCTCCCTGTCCTGGACATCGCACCGCCCGCGGCGCCGCCGGCCGGTCCGCGTGAACCTCACGCCCCCGACGACGAGCGACTCACGGAGTTCCGCCCAGAGTCGCGGTCGCTGCCGTCGTTCTTCGTCTGGACCCTCGGCTGCCAGATGAACAAGAGCGATTCCGAGGAGATGGCCGGCCGGCTGCTCGCCGCGGGGTGCGCGGAGGCGCCGTCGATGGACGTCGCGGACCTGGTCATCATCAACACCTGTGCGATCCGCGAGAGCGCCGAGGCGAAGGTGGTCGGGCGCCAGGGGCACCTCGGACGGCTCAAGGCCGCCAACCCCTCGATGCGCGTGGTGCTGACCGGCTGCTCCATCCGCGAGTCCGACCGGGCGGGGCTGGCACGGCGCTACCCGGCCGTGGACCTGTTCCTGCGCCCGGACGAGGAACCCGAGCTCGTGGACCGGATCGGGCTTGCGTCCGCGCAGGCACCCGTGGGTGCGCTGGCGGCAACCGCGGCCACGATCCTCGTGAAGGGCGCGCCGGTCTCCGACGCCACGCATCTCGTCCGGGCGCGCGCCGCGGCGGTCGAGGGTGGTGTGGTGAGCCGCGCCTCGACGATCAGCGCCTGGCTCCCGATCATCTATGGCTGCGACAAGACCTGCACCTACTGCATCGTTCCGTTCAGCCGGGGCCCGGAGCGCAGCCGGCCCTTCGACGAGATCGTCGACGAGGCGCGGCTGCTCGCGGCCCAGGGTTTCCGCGAGGTCACCCTGCTCGGCCAGAACGTCAACAGCTACGGCCACGATCTGGCGGCCGAGGAGCGGTTCGCCCACGTCAGCACGACGCGAACCGTCGGTCGCCACCAGGACCGCGAGGCGCGCCCGGACCTGGCGGAGCTGATCCGCGCGATCGACGGCCTGCGAACGGACGATGACGCCGCTGCGCTCCCGCGCCTGCGGTTCGTGACGTCGCACCCGTGGGATCTCTCGGACCGCCTGGTCGACGCCCTGGCCGACTGCCCGAGCGTCTGCGAGTCGCTCCATCTGCCGGTCCAGTCGGGCTCGGACTCGATGCTCCGGCGCATGGGCCGCCAGTACACGATCGAGCACTACCTCGAGCGCCTGGACCGGATCCGCGCTGCGGTGCCCGGCGTCTCGCTCTCGACCGACGTGATCGTGGGCTTCTGCGGCGAGACCGAGGCCGAATACGAGGCCACGCTCGACCTCCTGCGGACCGTGCGCTTCGACCAGGTCTTCGCGGCGGCGTACAGCGAGCGGCCCGGCACGCCGGCCACGAAGCTCGCCGACGACGTCCCGGCGGCCGAGAAGCGCCGCCGGCTGGTCGGGCTCCTCGGCCTGCAGGAGGCGATCGGGCTGGAGCGGAACCTCGCCTGGCTGGGTCGAACCACGGAGGTGCTGGTCGACACGATCGTCCCGCCTCGCAGCCACGACCACGACCACGACCATGACGAGGACGCGGCCGAGACCGACGGCGCGACTGCGTCACGGGACGCGTTCGCGCGACTGCCGGAGGGCCTCGTCCACCTCGCCGGACGGTCACGCGAGAACAAGCTCGTGCACGTCGCGGGGTTGCCGGATCTGCTGGGCCACGAGGTCCCCGTGACGATCGACCACGCCGGGCCGTACGCCCTCCGCGGCCGGCTGGCCTGAGCGCCCGCGTGCCCCTCGCGCCGCTCATCGTGATCGGCGGCCCGACCGCCACCGGCAAGACCGCGCTCGCGATCTCCATCGCGGAACGCCTGATCGCCCGCGGGATTCCGGCCGAGGTCGTGTCCGCGGACTCGCGACAGGTGTACCGCGGCCTCGACATCGGGACGGCCAAGGCGACCCTCGAGGAGCGGGCGCGGGTCGTCCACCACGGTATCGACCTCGTCGAGGCAGATCAGGCGTATTCCGTTGCCGACTTCCGGCCCCACGCCCTGTCGGCGCTCGAGGTACTCGGGGCGCACGGCGGCATCGGGATCCTCGCAGGCGGCACGGGGTTCTGGCTGCGGGCGGTCTTCGCCGGCATCGACACGGACGCCCTCCCCTCGGACGAGGCGGTCCGGGCGGGGCTCGAGGAGGACCTCGCCCGCGATGGGGTGGACGCCCTCGCCCAAAGGCTCGCGGCACTCGCGCCCGACCTGGCATCCGCCACGGACCTGCACAACCCGCGACGCGTCGTGCGCGCGCTGGAGATTGCGACGCTCCAAGGCGACGTGCCGCTGCCACGGCCGGTCGGCTACCCGGCGCCAGTGCTGGGCTTCCAGCTGGGTCTCGAGCCAGTCGAGCACCGGCGCCGGATCGCGGTCCGGGCACGCGCACAGTTCGACGCCGGCCTGGTGGAGGAGGCCCGTGCCCTGCGGGAGCGCTTCGACCCAGGGCTGCCGGCGTTCTCGGCCATCGGGTACCGGGAGAGCTGGGCGATTCTCGATGGCGAGATGGACCTCGAGGCCGCGATCGAGCTGGACGCAGCGCGCAACGTGGCCTTCGCCAAGCGCCAGCGCACCTGGTTCCGCCGCGAGCCCACGCTGCAGGTGGTGGACGCCGGGGGCGATCCGGTCCGCGCGACCACCGAAGCCCTCGACGCGTTCCTCGGCGGCCTCGGCTGAGCCTGGCGATCGCCCGGGACGGAGCCGGTATGCTGAACTCGCCATGAGCCCCCGCGACACGATCGACCTTGCACCGCCCGTCGAGAAGGCCTTCCTCGTGGCCGTCGACACCGGTGACGATTCCGGCTGGACGGCAGACGACAGCCTGACCGAGCTCGCCGCACTCGCCGCGACCGCGGGCGCCGACGTCGTGGGCGCCGAGTGGCAGAACCGCCGTCATGTCGACCCGAACTGGTACGTGGGCAAGGGCAAGGCCGAGGAGCTGCTCCAGGCGAAGTCAGAGACCGGGTTCGACATCCTGGTCGCCGACGACGAGCTCAGCCCTGCGCAGCAGAAGGCGCTGGAGTCCCTGCTCAACGTCAAGGTCATCGACCGCAGCCGCCTGATCCTCGACATCTTCGCCCTGCACGCCCAGACGCACGAGGGCCGCCTCCAGGTCGAGCTCGCGCAGCTCGAGTACCAGCTGCCGAGGCTCACGCGCCTGTGGACGCACCTCTCGCGGACCCAGGGAGGCATCGGGTCGCGCGGACCAGGCGAGTCGCAGCTGGAGACGGACCGCCGGATCATCCGCGAGCGGATCAAGAAGATGAAGGCGAAGGTCGAGGACGTCCGCCAGCAGCGCCAGACCACGGCCCGCGGCCGTGACCGGCGCCTGTACCCGACGGTCGCCATCGTCGGCTACACCAACTCGGGCAAGTCCACGCTGCTCAACGCGCTCGTCGGTTCGGTGGTCGCGAAGGCCGAGGACAAGCTGTTCGCGACCCTCGATCCCACCTCGCGCCAGGTGAAGCTGGGTGACGGCCAGACCGCCATCGTGACCGACACGGTGGGCTTCATCCACAAGCTTCCGCACCAGCTGGTCGACGCGTTCCGGGCCACGCTCGAGGAGGTCACCCGGGCCGACGTGCTGATCGAGATCGTTGACGCCTCCGACGGCCACGCGACCGAGCACCGGGCCACGGTCCAGACCGTGCTCGACGAGCTGGGCGCGGGGGACAAGCCCCGCCTGACGGCCTTCAACAAGGCTGACCTCCTGTATCCGGGGACCGATGGGGACCGGCCCGCGCCCGCCGTGGCCGGGTCCGTCCTGATCTCGGCCGTCACGGGCTTTGGCCTGGACACGCTGCGAGCCGGGATCGCGGCGCTCCTCGCCTCGCTCTGGGAGGAGGTCGACGTCGCCGTCCCGTACGCGGCCGGCGAGTTGCTCGCGCGCGTCCGGGAACGCGGCACGGTGGAGCTGGAGTACGGCGACCGGTCCGTGCGGGTGCACGGGCGCATGGCACCCTCGATGGCCGGCGAGCTGCGCTCGGTCGCGGACCGCTGGACCCAGACGCTCGTCGAGGAGGGTGTGGCGACCTGAGCGCGTCGACCGGTCCCTACACGCGCCGCGCCGGCACCGGCCGGATTCAGGGCGGCCGCCGCCTGACCTGGACCGTTGCCGATGGGCGACGGGGCCGCCGCTGGCGCTCCAGCACCACGACTGACGACGGCCGCCTGGTCCAGGCGCTGCTGCTGGAGACCAGCACTGCGGGCGAGATCATGCGTCTCGAGATCGCCGCCCCCGCAGGGCTGCTGACTCTCCATCCGGGACCTGATCCCAGGGTGCTTCACGGCAACGTCGTCCGGCCCTCGGGCATGGAGCACGTGGCGCTCCCGTGGTCCCCGGGACATGCCCTGCTCGCGGCCGCATCGCCGATCACCGGGGCTGTGGCTGCCTCCTGGCTGGCCCGTCGTATCGGAGTGGGGGAGGGGGACCGGTTCCCGGTGGTCGAGGTGGGCGACGATCTCACGATCCGCCGTGCGACGTGGCGTGCCGCCCGCGTGGCAGACCGTCGCTGGCTCCTGCTGGCGGCGGACCGCGGCGTGTCGGTGACCGTGACCCTCGACGACGACGGCACCCTTGCCGGTCTCGAGGATGCCGCGGGCTGGCCTCTCGAGGTCGATCTCCCGGCCTGACGACGCGCTTCCGTGGATGGCCTGTGGACAAACGGGCGATCCGCTCACGCGACGGCCGGAACTCGTGGACAACCCCGTTGCACGCCGCCTGGACGCCCGGGTATGGTTCGTCTTGCCCGAAGGGGCGGACGAACCAGCGACGGACCCGCAGGTGCTTGCACAGGCGGGGACGAACGGAGCCGCAGATGCTTGCATCAGCGGACCCGGCGCCGGGGAGGAAGTTCCTTCGGGCGCTTTGCTGTCCGCGGGAGGGCGCCGGTCGGCCCTGTGACTCCACTGCCGGATGACTACCCTCGGCATCGTGGACTCCCCGCACGCGCCGTCCCGTCAGTCGCTCACCACGCCCGACGCGCTCATGGCCGCCCTCGGTCCGGGCCTGCTCCTCGTCGGCGCCCTCGTGCCCGACCTGCGCCCCGTCGTCGCGCTCGCCGTGGTGGCGGGGTGGTCGCTGCTGGCCCTGTCCCGCAGGCCAGGGGCCATCGCGTGGGCGGCGGCCCTGCCTCTCGCGGTGACGCTGACGTGGCCATGGGTTCTCGGCGCTGACGTACCCGTCGGCGACCCCGCGTGCCGCGACGTCCTCTCGGCGATCGCAGTACGGCGCATGGCCGTCGCAGGGGTGGGCCTCGCCATCGTTGGCCTGCTGGCAGTGGCGTACCGATCCGGCCGCCGGGAGCTCGGTCTGGCGCGACCGGGACGGGGCGAGGCCGTCGTCGCGGTCGGCGGCTGCGTGGTCCTCGTCGTGAGTGGTCTCGTGATCGGCCCGGCGATAGCGCGCCCGTTCTTCGGCCAGCTCGACTACCCCGTGCCGCTGGCAGCCCTGGTCCCGGCGATCCTGTTCGGCGTCGCGAACGGCGTCCTCGAGGAGGTCCTCTACCGCGGGACGCTGCAGGCGTGGCTCGCGCGCCTCGCGCCGATCGGCTGGGCGATCGCGTTCCAGGGCCTGGTCTTCGGCATCGTGCACGCGGGCCCAGAGGTCCTGACACTGCTCCCGGTCCACGTCGCCCTGCTCACCGGCGTGGGTATCGCGGCCGGTCTCGTCCGGTGGAGACTCGGTTCGCTGTGGATCCCCATCGGGATCCACGTGGGCGCGGACATCGCCCTGTACATCGGGCTCGCCTGCCGGGCGGCGGCGTGAGGCCACGCAACGGCCATCCGACCGGCATCATCGCGCCATGACCTCCAGGACGAAGCGCTCCGTCGAGCCCGCGGATGCCATCCGTGCGGGCGTCCCGCTCCTGCTGCTGGTGGGCGCCGTGACCCTGCCGACCGTTGCCGGGGTGTTCCTCGTGGTGCTCACCGGTGGTGTCGTGGTCGCCGTCGGCCGCCGCGTGCCAGTGGCGTGGTCGTGGGCCGCCATGGTCCCCGCGGCCGTGATCGCGACCCTGCGGGCCTTCGGGCCGGCCGCGACGGCATGGGTCGAGGCCACGTGCACCGTGCCGTCCTCACCGGCGGTCCTGTGGGCCGTCGCGGAGGCCGTGCTCGTCGTCTCGGCCTCGGCGGCACTCGCGATGGTCCTCCACGCGAAGGCGGGCGACCTCGCCATCCGCCGGCCGCCGCGATACGCCGTTCGCTGGGCCGCCCTGGGCGCTGCGGCCATCCTCGGTGGGGGACTGGTCGGGCTCCTCCTGCTCGCCGAGCCGCTGTTCGGCGTGCCGGGCGTGGATCTCGGCGGCCCTGCGTTCCTGCTGCAGGCGGCGGTGTTCGCCGTCGCCATCGCGGTCTCGGAGGAGCTCGCCTGGCGTGGTGCGCTGCAGGAGTGGCTCGGCAGGTCGCTCGGCCCTTGGGTAGCCGTGCTCGCCCAGGCCGGCGTGTACGGGATCGCGTGGGGCGTGGCACTCGGGTCACCCCTGGGTGGCCTGCTGGCCGCAGGCGCAGGCCTGCTCCTCGGCGCGAGTGTCGTCCGGACCCGGTCGCTGGTAGTGCCGCTGGCGTGGCACATCGCCTTCAATGTGCCGTTCTATGTCTTCACCGCCTGCACGACGGGTTGACGGTGGGTCGTTCCCGCGGTATTACTCACGCCAGTAAGACTGGAGTGGACGATGCGGATCACATCGAAGGGACAGGTGACCATTCCCCAGGACATCCGGGAGCGGGCCGGTTTCATGCCCAACACGGAGGTCGATTTCGTCTGGGACGGCGAGCTCGTCTACCTCGTGAAGTCGTCTGAGCGCGGCGCCAGGCCAAGCCGCGGCCAGCGAGCGGTCGCGCATCTGCGGCGTCATGGTGCGAGCTTCACGATGACCACCGACGAGCTCATGGCCCTGACGAGGGGCGAGGATTGAGCCGGATCCTCGTGGACACGAATGTGCTGATCGACGTGCTGCAGCGTGACCCGGTGTGGGCCTCCTGGTCGGACAGCAGTCTCGAACGCGCGGTGGACGAGGCGATCGTCGTCATCAACCCGATCGTGTACGGAGAGCTCTCGTTGGGGTTTCCCACGGTCGAGGAGCTCGACAACGCGCTCGAACCGCATCTCTTCGAGCGCGAAGGGCTCCCGTATGCCGCCGCGTTCCTGGCTGGTCGGGCATTCCTCGCGTACCGGCGCAGGGGAGGGAGCCGGACCAGCCCCATGCCGGACTTCTACATCGGCGCGCATGCGGCCATCGCCGGCTACCGGCTGCTCACCCGGGACGCCGCGCGGTACCGCACGTACTTCCCGACGCTCGAGCTGATCGCGCCGGAGTAGGGGAGGGTCTCCGACGCTGGGAGACCTCGAACGATCGAGATCGCGCTGGCCGGCGGGCGACTTGGACCCCTCGACGGCCACGACCTCGTGGCGCCTGCGCTGGTGCTCTCGGAGGCGACCTCCGTACTCCGGGAGATGGCCTTCCGCGGCGAGATCCCGCGAGAGAGGGCCAGGTCCGCCCTAGAGGCCCTCCTGGCCGCTCCGATCGAGCTCCTGTTACCAGCCGAGCACGTCCCGGAGGCCCTGGACACCGCCACGTCCCTGGGCTGGGCCAGGACCTACGACGCCGAGTACGTCGCCGTGGCGCAACGTGAGCGGTGCCCGTTGGTCACCCGCGACGCGCGACTCCGCCGAGGCGCCGGCGCTGTCGTCGAGGTCCTCGGTCCGTTGGACATCCCAACGGCCTGATCCTTCCAGCGGCACCCACTCATGGCACCCGGAGCCATGCCAATGCACTTCCGATAATGTGAGTTATGTCGTGTGGTGGTCCCATCGCGACAGCCTCGGGCTTGTGAAGTCGCCTTAGAAGCACCCGTAGAAGTGTCCAGACGAATGCGGTATGGGGATTCGGCCGCGAGCACGCGGCTACTCCGCCTGTCTGGCGCTCCGTACCGGCGAGCACCAACTGAACCTCGGAACCGGAGGCCGAATGTCGACCGCAGCCTCGATGGGCAGCGCCACCGCAACGGAGACTGGCAGCCGACCTATCTGGACTGGGGCGCCCTATCCGCTGCCAGCGGCCCGTGACCTGGGGATGGACATGCATCCGAGTGACCACTATTCTGACCACATGGCAAGGACCGTGACCGCAACCGAGGCGAAGGCGCGCATCCTCGCGCTGCTGGACGACGTCGAGGCGGGTGAGGAGATCGAGATTACGCGCCACGGCCGGCTGGTGGCCCGGCTGGTGCCGGCCCGTGGTGGCGCGGCGCTCATGGGCAAGTACGCGGGTCTCATGTGGACCGATGTGGCGGACGAAGAGGAGTTGTTCACAGCGTCCGACCCGGATGACTGGTTCAGCGGTTGGGACTGGACACGAGACGGCATGGAGCCTGATCCGTGACTGCCGTCCTTCTTGACACGCACACGCTGTACTGGTGGGCAAGCGAGCCACACATGCTCGGCGCGGACGCCCTAAGGACCTTGAGGGCCGCGAATGACCCCGCGGTGGCTGCCATCACATGGTGGGAGCTCGCCTGGCTGATGCGCCGAGGGCGGGTCAAGGCGGTCAGGCCCATGCAGGCGATGCTCGCGAGTCTGGCAGGCGACGTGCGGACAATTGCCCTGTCGCCCGCCATCGCAACGCGTGCTGCGGAGTTGCCCGACCCGTTCCCCCGCGACCCGATGGATCGCCTCATCTATGCCACGGCCGTCGAGCACGGATTGCGCCTCGTCACCAAGGACGGGCGCCTTCACGCCTTCGACCGCGAGGGCGCCGTCGTCGTCTGGTAGGTCGGCTTGTACTGGCCACCGTCGTGTCCATCCTGCCGGCCCGTCGGGCGTTCCATCGGTGGGCCGTTGGCGTTGCCGTCTCGAGACCTGGCCGGCCTCAGCTTGCGGCCTTGGTCCCCACCACGGTGACGCCGTCGACCGCCGGGTAGTCCGAGAAGTACCGCTTCGTCCAGTGGAGCTTGCCGTGGTCGTAGATCGACACGGTGACCCACACCTTCGCGCCGTCCGCCGGGGCGTTGTTGAAGAACCGGTAACCCACGGGCTTGGTCGGATCCTTCACGATCGTGCTCTTCGCGCGCGGCCCGTTCTGGATCACCAAGTTGCTGACCTTGGCCTTTCGTCCGTTGGGCACGCTCCAGATCTTGAACGTGAGCCACCGCTTGCTGCCGTCCTGGGTGACGGTCCGCGTGATGAGGATCGGGTACTTGGTGTCGTTCTTGAAGGTCATGTTCTGCTTGGCGTTGCCGACCTTCCACACGGTGGCATCGAGGCCCGCCGGGTACCGGGTGATGTACTCGTTGTGGTTCTTCTTGGCGAGCGGCACCATGCCTGCCCGGAATGCCGCGTTGAACAGCGTCGTGGACGTGGTGCAGATGCCGCCGGCCAACGCTCCGGTCACGGTGATCTTCCCGTTCACGATCGCGTTGCCGGGGCCGACACCCGGGAGCTTGCTGACATCGCCGACGGTCTTCCAGAAGTCGAACTTGGCGCCCGCGGGCACGACCGTGCCATTGATCGCCGTGGCCGGCGCCTCGATGTTCCCGCCCCAGTGGTTGTTGACGATGACCCAGTAGAAGATGCTGTAGTCGCTGATCATCTTCATCTCGGGGGCGAAGGCCTTCGCGTCGGCCAACGACAACTTGGGTTCGACGGCCTTGACGACAGCCTCGACGGGCTGGGGCGCCACGCCGGCCTGGCGGGCCAGCATCTGGCTGATGATCGCGGCCTTCATGCCGGCGATCTTGAGCGTGCGGCCCTCGCGGCTGGTGCCGGTGGCGACGATGCGTCCCCCGACCAACTCGAGGCTCGCGTCCCGCACGGTCTGCTTGACCTTCGGGGCCAGCGCCTCGACGATCGGGTCGAGGCCTGATTCGTCAAGGACCGGGGTGATGCTCCCGTCGGCCGCGGTTGGGAACGAGAGCAGCGGCGCGATGCTCGTGCCGGCGATCGTCCAGCTGTCGTTGCCCCGGGCGACGACCACGTCGACGGCCATGCGCTCCGCAGCCGCCTTCGCCGCCTCGGCCGAGGCGGTGGTGACGGCGGGCGCCAATGGCACGACCGTCACCGCCATCGTGATCGAGTCCGGCGTGTCGAGCGCCGCAAGCTGCCGGTCGAGCGCGGTCAGCATGGCCGCCTGGTCGACGGCGCGACCATCCTTCGCTGGGGAGGAGCTGAACGTCCGGCCCTGGCCGGCCGACACGGAGGCGTCCACGGGGGTCTCATCGATCACCGTGGCGAAGGTGTCGAGGGCAGCCGCCAGCTTGGCGACGTCGTAGGCAACGGCAACCGCAGTGTCGAGGGTGACGCCGTGGATCGCGGCCTGGGGTGCGCCGATGAGGTTCGCGAGGGGCTCGCGCTGGCGGCCTGCCGCGAGTGCCGCGTCGAGCAGCGCCGAGGGGTCGGGGCCACGGCCGATGTCAGCGTAGCTGATGCTGGTCTCCTGACCGTCTGGGCCGGTGAGCGCGATCTGCCCGGTGCCGAGCCACCCATAGGCGCTCGCGATCTCCGCCTCCGCCTGCTCGCGGGTGAGCCCACCGAGGTCAATGCTGCCGACGCGAACGCCAGGCAGGATCCGGCCGTCGTACTGCTGGCCCCAGGCGTACAGGACGCCAGCGCCGATGCCGACGGCGAGCAGGATGCCCAGGACGAACGAGACGCCGAAGCGGAGGGCGAGCGACCGGCGGCGCCGAGGCTGTGCCGGGGGCTCGCCGTCGGTCACCGCGGCCGCGAGGGGCAGGACCGGCACGGCATCGGCGCCAGGCTCGGTGGTCGGCGACGTGTCCACCGGAGCGGTATCGGCCAGCTCGCCCGGCGCAGGTGCAGCGGCGGTGGTCGCATCAGCCGGGGCGACCAGCGAGGAGTCGGCGTCGATCGGCGGTGCGGCGCGCCGGACGAGCGCCGCGAGCTCGGGGTCGCCGGCGGGCGTCTCGCTATCGGGTGTCGAGGTGTTGGCAGCCCGTTCGGCTGCGGAGTTGGGCAGGTCGGTCATCAGATGCTCATGCGCGGCCGGCCAGCGCCGGGCATCGCCCCTGGCGGCCGCGTCATTCTCGCGGGTGCACGCGAATCTGTCATTGGAAGCCTGACCCTTGGTAAGCATCCCAACGTCCGTGCTGGTTCGCCCGCCCTCCGTCGCCGCCCTCCGCCATCCGTCGGGACCCGGGTCTGTTCGCCGCCGCGGTGCGCTCTGGCTGCCACCGGCCCCAGGGGTCCGCACGGAAGAAGGGCTGCTGCCTGACCCTTGTCATCGGCGGAGTCTGTTACCGATTGGCGAGTCTCGCGCCTGGATGGAAGTCGCCGGCCAGCCAGCGTAAGAAGAACATCGCGTGGCGACGGTATGCGTCGATGCTGGCGGGGCCGAGCCCTGCAGACGTGATCGCGTTCACGTAGGCCCCCACCTGCACCGCGAGGGCATCCACGGTAGCCGCGGTCTCGGACACGGGCCCTAGTCCCGAGGTGGCTCCCCGAGGCCGGTATGCACCCGTCCGCCAGTCCAGGAAGCGCCGGGCGTGGTCCCGATACGAGTGCACGGCACTTGACGTCATGCCGCCGTCGCGACAGGCAGCCGCATAGTGGTCGAGGGCAGCCTGCAGGGCCGGCTCGTCCCATGTCCGGGCGGTCGGCGCATAGGGCGTTGTCGTCTCCGACAGCCGCCGATGAGCGGCAAACGGGTTCTGGACACGCACGCCACCGTAGGTCTCGCCGTCGGCCAGGTCCTCGGTGAGGATCGTGCGGCAACCTGCCGCCGCTGCAGAGGCGACGATCAGCGCATCCCAGTACGAGATCCCCCAGGCCTGCGCACCCGCGACGGCCGCTGCGACGACGTCACCATCGATCGCCACCGTCGGGAGGCGGCGCATTCGGTCCACCATCGCTGATGCCAGCGCCGGTGTGAGCGGCCGCTGAAGCTTGCGCGTGACGGTGGTGTAGAACTCGCCCAGCACCTGGGCCGAGAGCACGACCTGCACTCCCCTCGACGGCTCGAGGGCCGCCGTTGCGGCTGCCTGCTTCGCCGGATCCGCCCCATCGACGGCGTAGACCCAGACGTTGGTGTCAACGAACCTTCGCACGGTCATACAGCTCGTACCGCGTCCACGTTCGACCTGCAGGGCCGCTCGATGCCCCCGATTGCGCCGCGAGCTCGATGAACTCCTCCAGCGCCAAGACCGCCCGGCTAGGCCCGACGTAGTCCACGATGAGCTCCCCCAGGACCGCGCTCAGGGACCTCCCCTCCTCCGCCGCCTTCGTCCTCGCCCGGCGCAGCAGCTCTTCATCGATCGTGATCGTCAGGTTCGTCATAGTGTGACCTCGTGCGGCACGGCCAGACTATATTACGCGCCATCCGCTGTCAACCAGGGAGGATCGCCCAGCGGCCTGCCGGGTGGCCCGACAACCCGACAGAGGGAGCCGGTCTCACTCCGGGCTGAACGGGAACTCCGGGCCGGGCGTCGGGGCCTTGAGCTCGGCATCGTCGATCGTCCACTGGATGTCCGCGTGCACGTCGCGAACGCCGGGTACGAGCACAGTGGTCCGCGCGATCATCTCCGCCGACGAACGACGGTCCACGCTGCCGTGGATCGTGGCGATCCCATCGACAACGGAGACCTCGAACTGCGTCGGATCCAGCCACAGCGTGCGGACCAGGACCTCGTCGCGGATCGACGCCGCCAGTTGCTCGTCGCTGCGGACATAGGCGCGGACCATGTCGGCGCGGGTGACGATGCCGACAAGCCGCCCCTCGTCCACGACGGGGAGCCGGTTGATCCGCTCCCTGGTCATCACAGCGGCGGCGTCCGCGATCAGCGCAGTCGGAGCGATCGTGATCACCGGCGAGGTCATGAGCTCCGCCGCGGTCGATGCGAAGTGGCGCTCACCGGGTGTGCCGGGATCCCCGGACCGTCCGAACAGCCGGGCGATCGGCGACCGGCGGACGCTCGCGCCACCCTGGGCCTCCACCAGGAAGTCGGCCTCCGAGACCACGCCCAGGAGGGCGCCGTGATCGTCCACCACGAGGACGCCGCTGATGCGGTGCTCATCGAGCAGCCGCGCGACATCGCGGAGCGACGCATCCGGACCGACCGAGATCACTGAACGCGTCATGACGTCCTGGACCCGCATCTCCGATCTCCTCGTCTCGCATCGGCGCCGTCCGCTGGTGGGCGGGCCGGGCGCACAGTGTGGCAGACCGACAGGACCCGGACGCCTTCGCCGCGAAGCTGCGCGAGTTGCTCGCCGGCGCCTGAGCCCTACCCGCCCTGCGCGAACCAGTCGAGCACGCGCATCGCGCGGAGCGTGTTCCACCGGCTCGGCGTGCCCTCGCCGTCCTCCATCTGGAGGTGTGTGTCGCCGTCGTAGGCGTTCTCGAGCGGCCACCGGCCGTCGGGATCCCGATGGCCCTCGACGACCCCGATCGCCTCGCTGACGCGATCGTCGGGCGTGACCCCGGCGGCGCGCAGGTACTCGAGCGCGCGCAGGACGTCGTAGTGGTACCAGTGCGGGAACGAGAACCGGAGCCAGCGGGCGTCGATGACCTCGCCGGTCGACATCCGGCGGAACAGCTTGCGCTCGAGCAGGTAGGCCTCGCCGCGCCGGCGGGCCTCCCCTACCCCGGCCTCGCCGCCGATCGCCCGCTCGTACTCGAGCAGGCCCTCGAGGACGTTGATCGTCGTCTCCATCGACGACACGGTCGCGCCGTTCTCGACCTCGCAGTTCCAGCCGCCGTCGGGGAGCTGCTCACCCAGCAGCCGGTCCACGAGCGGCGCCATGTCCACCCCGAAGTAGGCGCCGGTCGCGACGGCGTTGCCGTTGATGCACGGCTCGACCTCGCCCGCGAAGAACTGGTTGTCGGCCCAAGGGGTCTCGAAGTCGGGATCCCTCCAGGTCACCTGCTCGCGGACGAGGCGGATGGCCCGCCGGGCCTGCTCGCACTCGGGGTCCAGCCCCAGCCGGCGCAGGAGCTCCAACACGTGAAAGGTGTCCGTCCAGTCGTGCGACCACGGCCTGCCGCCCCACCGGCCGTCCGGTGCCTGGAGCGCGAGCAGCCTGGCGCCCCAGCCCTCCGTGGCGATCCGTGAGCGCTCGGCGACGATGACTTCCGCTCCCTCGTGCGTCAGGTCGTGCATCACCTGCCAGCGGATCGAGGGGTCGGAGTCGAGCAGCCAATCGATGACGGTCATGTCCCTACCTCGTGCCGTCACTGCCGATTGCGGCGGACGAAGCCGCCAGCATAGTCAGGCGCGCGGTCGGGAGCTATCCCGCACGCGCACGCTCTGGGATGCGACGATCATCCCGTGCGCCGCCTTCTCGTCGTCGACTTCGCCAACATCGCCCACCGCTCCTACTTCGCGGGACGCGGACGTCCGGCCTTCGCGCCCGACGGCCGCCCGGTGTTCCTCGTCGCCACGTTCCTGCGCCTCGTGCTCGCGCGGATCCGCGAGGAGCAGGCCACCCATGTCGCGCTGGCGTTCGAGAGCACGACCGGATCGCGGCGGCGGGAGATCGACCCGGGATACAAGCCGCGCAAGGCACAGGAACCCGACGACCTCGTTCCGCAGCTGCGCGACGCCAACATCGCCGCGGGCAGGATGGGCTGGGCACGCTACCGCGCCGAGGGCTGGGAGGCGGATGACGCGATGGCGGCGATCGCCGGCGCGGCAGTCGCCGCGGACTTCGGCGAGGTGCTCCTCCTCACCGCCGACTACGACCTGCTCGGGGTTGTGAGCGACCGCGTAGCGGTGCTCAGGCCCCGCGCGGGCGGCGGCGTGGACCGCTACGGACCCGACGACGTCGAGGCGCGAAGCCCCTATCGCGTGCCGCCGACGCTCGTGGCGGACGTGAAGGCGCTCATCGGCGACTCGACCGACGGGTACGGCGGCGTGCGTGGCATCGGCCCGTCGGTCGGGCCGGACCTGGTGCGGCGATTCGGATCGCTGGCCGCGCTGTTCGACCGGATCGACGAGGTTGAGGCGGCCGGCGTGCGCAACCGGCTGCTCGCGGGGCGTGACGACGCCTTCAGGTGCCTCGACCTCGCGACGCTGCGCGCCGATGCTCCCCTCTCGCCGGCCTTCGACCCCGAGGCCGGCCGTGCGGGCGCACACGACCGCGAACGCGTCACGTCATGGCTCACGGCGATGGGACTTGCGGACGTGATCCGGTCCCTGGACCCGTAGTCCAGGCGGTCAATCCCAGCGGTCAGGTGTCACGGCGCGGGTGATCCGGACGGGGCGGGACCGGCACGGCAAGATCGTCGGGGTGGGGCGTGCCCGCCTGGAGGTGCGAGCTGATTACGCCGGCCCGTCCGATGCCCCCGAAGAGTCCGTCGAAGCGACTGCGCCTGCCCGCCAGGTGGCGGCGAGCCAGCCATATGAGGCCCACGAAGAACATGACCGGGGACGCCATCCCGAGCAGCATCAGGCCCACGATCAGCAGGTTTCCGATCGCGGTGATCGCGTCCGAACCCATGGCGGTCCTCCGCCTCCTGGTAGAGCCAGGTCGCGCGGCCGGTCGTCGCGAGGCCGGTCCGTTTCGACACGGTGACTCCTGCCGCCTGCCGCGGCAAGTCCAATCGGCACCTTTCCGCGCTTCGCCGGGTACCTTCGGGGGATTCACGCATGGCCCTCCCCTGCCCTAGCGTCCCGCGTGATGACGCCCCCGCCCGCGCTCCTGCACCTCCCGCTGCAGCAGACCCACGAGGAGATCTTCGAACCCGACTCGGTGTCCGAGACCCCGCTCGTGAGGTTCTCCGCCTACGCCTCCCACCATCGCATCTTCGGCTGGGTACGGCTGCGCGCAGACAGGCTGACCGATCTCCTCAACGTCCATGACGAGCTGCTGCTCAGTGACGTGGAGATCGAGGATCTCGACGACGGCACGCGGCGCAGGTCGGAGTCGAGCCGGGTGGCGATCCGCGACCTCGTCGCCGTGCAGGCTTCCGGACCGCGCGGTGACGATGCCCTCCGCCATCGGACACGGGCTCACGCCATCGTGATCCGGGCCGGCTCCTACCTCATCGCGGGTCACCTGCACGTCAACCCCGGAACCGATCCTCTCGAGAGTCTGCGGCGGCGCCCGGCCATGGTCCCGCTCACCGACGCCTGGCTCGAGTACTGGCCGGATGGCTCGCCGAGGCGCCACGGTGTCGGGACGATCATCATCAACCGCGAGGCCGCCGACACCATCGACCTGGTGACCGACGACGACCTCGTCGACGGCATTCTCCAACCGCTCTCGCTCCCGCCGTCCGCGTTCGCGTAGTGCCCCCGGGGCCCCTGCCGGCTGGGGCATGGGTGCTTCAGCGGGCTAGCTTGCCGGGATCGGGCTGCCTGCGATCTCCACGGTCTCGCCGGCCCGGAAGCGGAGTCGGGCGCTCAGGACACCGAACAGCACCCCAAGTGCCAGCCGGCGAAGCATCTCCGGCCGACCGACCCGCCAGCCATCGTCGACGGCCTCCTTGACGATTGGGTCCAGGAGCAGGAGTGCCCCGGCGACGGTGGCCGCGCCGGCCGCCGCGGCCTCGAGTCGCACGAGGCGACGGAGGTTGCCCTGGCTGCGGCCGGTCGCGAGGTTCGCGAGGTCCATCGCAAGGATGCCGGCAGACACGGCCGCCACGCCGGCGGCACCCCGGCGCCCGAAGCGGCGGATCGCGAGCTGTGAGATCGGCAAACCCGCGCCGACGGCGACGACGCCTACCGAGGCGAGAGGATGGCGCATGGGAACCTCCGGCGGCGTGATGACCCGGGACGCTGGTGCGAGCCGTCCTGGGCGCAGCATGACCCGTACGGGCACCGGTCGCCCAGGGCTTCCGCGGCGAGTAGTCCGGTCACGACTCGAGTCGATGCATCGGCTTCGCGTGAGGTCCCAGCGCCAGCTCCAGGAAGGCCAGCACGTCTGCACGCTCGTCGATCAGCTTGCTCACGGGCTTGCCGACGCCGTGGCCCGCGTCGGTGTCGATCCGGATGACGATCGGCGCATCGCCGGCCTGGGCCGCCTGGAGCGCCGCCGTGAACTTGAAGGAGTGGCCGGGCACGACCCGGTCGTCATGGTCGCCGGTGGTCACCAGGGTCGCGGGGTATGCCACCCCGGTCCGGATGTTGTGGAGCGGCG
Source organism: uncultured Chloroflexia bacterium (assembly GCA_963754485.1). GTDB lineage: Bacteria > Chloroflexota > Limnocylindria > Limnocylindrales > CSP1-4 > CAIXZV01. The sequence goes on from CAVWFY010000017.1 coordinate 451,591, forward strand.
AGTACGCGAGGAGCGTCCGGAACTGCTCCGGGTCGTCAATGGACCCGTAGTCGCTGGTCCAGCCCCAGCCGATGGTGAACTGGTGGAAGCGCAGCATGTCCATCACCCCCACCTCAGCGACGGCGGCGCCGAGCAGCTCCGGATGCTGCGTGATGGTCGCGCCCACCAGCAGGCCCCCGTTGGAGCGTCCGCTGATCCCGATCCGCGCGGGTCGCGTCCAGCCCGATGCCGCCAGCCATCGCAGACACGCGGCGAAGTCATCGAAGACGTTCTGCTTGTTGGACAGGCGCCCGGCGTCGTGCCAGGCCTTCCCGTACTCGCCACCCCCGCGCAGCGACGCGACGGCGAGCAGGCCGCCTCGCTCCAGCCAGGTCAGCCACTCCGCCTTGAACGTCGGGCCGACCGGGATCTGGAAGCCCCCGTATCCGTAGAGGAGCGTGGGCGCCTCGCCGTCGGGCGCGACATCCCGGCGTCGCGTGAGGAAGAGCGGCACCTGGGTCCCGTCATCCGAGGTGACGAAGACCTGCTCGGTCACGAAACCGGCCGGGTCCCACGCGAGCGCGGGCCGCTGCACCTCGCGCAGGGCCCCATCGGCCATCCTGACGGCCAGGACCGACGCAGGCGCCGCGAAGCTCATGAAGGTCAGGTACAGCTCCTCATCGGTGCGCCGCCCAGCCGCGTCGACGATCGTTCCAATCCCCGGCAGGCTCACGTCGACGACGTGGCGTCCATCGGGCTCGAAGATGGTCAGCCGATGGTGGGCGTGGTGGAGGTAAACCGCAGCCAGCCGGTTCCCGACGAGGCACGCGCGCTCGAGCGCATCGTCGCCCTCCGGGATGATCTCGCGCACGTCCTCGGCGTCCTCCACGTCCACGGCGATGACGCGGCCCAGTGGCGCGTCGCGATCCGTGAGCAGGAGGAGCCTCCCGTCGATCATGCCGATTGGCTGGTAGCTCGCGTCGGCCGCGTCGAGCAGCGGCCGCACGATTGCCGCCTCGACTTCCCGCTCGAGGTCCGCGACGTAGATCCGGTTCTCCGGGTCGGTGCCGCGCCAGACGCTCAGCACCAGGAACCGGCCGTCCTCGGACACCTCGGGCTCGAAACCCCACTCCGGCTCGTGCGGCGTCGCGAACACGAGGCGATCCTCGGCCGCGTCCGTGCCCAGGCGGTGGTAGCGCAGCTCCATGTTCCGGTTCGGCGCATCGTATGCGGCGTCCGCCATCGGCTCGGGGAAGCGGCCGTAGAAGAATCCCGCGTCGTGATGGGTCCAGGCCGCCGCGGAGAACTTGCTCCAGGCGACCCGATCGGGCAACTCCTCTCCCGTCCCAACGCGCCGCACCCCCCACGTACGCCAGTCCGAGCCGGCGTCGCTCATGGCGCAGGCGACGAGCTCCCCGCTCGGGGCCACCGCTATCGAGGCAAGGGCCGTGGTTCCCTGGTCGCTCAGGTCGTTCGGGTCGATGAGCACCCTTCCCTCGCCCTCGGGCCCTTCGGCAACCCAGAGCACGTCCTGGTCCTGGAGACCGGTGTTCCGGAGCTGGAACCACGCGTCACCACGGCGCCACGGAGCGCCTGCGCGCGGGTAGTTCCACACCTCCGCCAGCCGCGCATGGATGGATCGCCGTGCCGGGAGGCCGTCGAGGACGCGAGCCGTCAGCTCGTTCTGAGCCGCGATCCACTCCCGAGACGCAGGCGCATCGCTGTCCTCGAGCGGGCGGTACGGATCCGCGATGAGGATGCCGTGGTAGTCGTCGACGCAGGCGTCGGTCGGGGGTGCCGGGTAGGTCAGCCTGATCATCGACGCCATCCTACGGTGCCGTGGGCAAGAGTCTCAGCCCTTGTCGACGCGGCGCGCCTCGACCTCGCCCTTGGGCATCGTGACGATCCGGCCACCGCAGCGGCACCGGCGGCTCGTCTTCTCCGCTCGATCGAAGGCCGTCCGCAGGCACGTCCCGCAGACGGCGACGTCGCCGGGCTTGGGGGCCGTGTCGCGGGGGCTCACGCGGTCATCCTACCGTCCGGCGGTCGTTCCGAACGCATGACGCTGGTCTCCGGGGTTCATGATGGTGGTTGAAACGCCAACCCATGTCACGTGGAGGACACGCCGGTGGACAAGAAGGCCAAGACGCCCAAGAAGCCGAAGACAGCCAAACCGAAGGGAACGAAGACAGCCTAGGTTTGCGTAGACCGCACGGGGCCGGCGCCCGCAGCGCGCCGGCGACCGGGCCCTACGACGGCCTGGTGGTTTCGTCGGAGTCGTCGGCTGTTCCCTGTTGAGCCCGGTAGGCGGCCAGGTCCTGCTTCGCCTTGCGGTCGATGAACGGGATCACGAACGGCACCATGAACAGGCCGGCGACGAACAGTGCGACGAACAGGACGACGATGCCGTTCGCCAGGCTGGGAGCCAGCGTCTGAACCAGGAACACGCCGAGGGCGTAGCCGAGCAGCCCGGCGGGCAGCGAGAGAACGAGCAGGATGTTCGGCAGGTACCGCATCTCGAGGACCGAGTCCGGCGCCGGAGTCCCTGGATCCTAGTAGCGGCGCCGGGACGTGGTCTCGTCCTTGACGGGCTTCGGCTCGCGGCCGGGGCGAGGGGGTCTCGGGAGCGTGCCGGGGGCCATGTCGGGCTGCGGCGGAAGGGGTCCGCGAGCGCGCGCCGAGGCGACCTCGAGCGCGAACTCCGCCGCCACCGCGGGCGGGATGCTTCCCTCCCATGCGCGCTGGATCTCCACCATGCGCGCGGACTCCGCGGCGCGACGCTCGCGCTCGCTCTTCGAATGCTTGGTCATCTTCCCTCGATCTCGTGCCGTTCCCGGGCCGGGAAACGCGCGGCAATCGTACGACTGTTCGCCGGATGACGCGAGCCGGGCACCTGCGGTGTCACCCGGCGGGTGACGTCCGCAGGTGCGGTCTGGCGGCTGCACCACATACCATCGACCCATGACGAGACTCGAGCTCCCGGGCACCCACGGTCGGCCGCTGGTTGCGGACGGCGCGATGGGGACGGCGCTGTTCGCCGCGGGCCTGCCTGCCGGTGAGGCCCCGGAAGCGTGGCTGCTGAGCGAGACTGGTGCGGCAGCCGTCGGCAGCGTCCATCGCAGTCACGTCGATGCCGGAGCCCGGCTCGTGCTCACGCCCAGCTTCGGTGCGAACCCGTTGCGACTGGCGGGGTCGCTCCTCGAGAGCCGCAGCAACGAGATCTGCCACGCGGCCGCCGCGGTGGCGCGCGGCGCCGCCGGGGACGGGGTGATCGTCGCCGGGAGCCTCGGGCCGACGGGCGGCCTGCTGGCGCCCTACGGCCCGCTCGACCCCGGTGCCGTGCGGGCCGCGTACGCCCAGGAGGCCGCAGCCCTGGCCGCGGCCGGCGTGGACCTGCTCTGGGTCGAGACGATGATGGATCTGCAGGAGGCGCTGGCCGCCGTGGACGGTGCCCGGGAGGCCGCCCCCGAGGTCCCGGTGGTGGCCACGATGGTGTTCGCCCGGGGCCGGACGATGTTCGGCGACCGGCCGGCCGATGCTGCCGCAACGCTCGCGGAACGCGGGGTCGCCGGGGTCGGCGCCAACTGCGGCGACGGCTTCGCGTCGGTCGAAGACGTGATCGAGGCGATGGCCAGAGCCGTCCCAGGCTTGCACGTGATCGCCAAGGCAAACGCGGGCGCGCCACAGCGCGAACCCGACGGGCGGACGGTCTACCCTGCGACTACGGACGAGGCGGCTGCCTATGCGCGGCGCGTCGCGGACGCGGGCGCGACGATCATCGGGGGCTGCTGCGGGACCACGGCGGCCCATGTCCGCGCCATCGCGGACGCCCTGTCCGGGCTCGCGCGAGCTCAGTAGCCGCGGACCTTGCTCCCGATGCTGCGCGCGGCCTGCGCCAGCATCCGCTCGATCTCCTCGGCCGGCGCGCCGTCCCGCAGGTGCAGACGGATCGTCACCTGGCAGGTGCTGGTCGTGCCCGGCTCCACGGTGAACGAGCCCTCGTACCCGGAGTCCGGCCGTCCCCACTCGATTCGCCTGGCGCCGGCGTCCGGCAGGAACCGGGTCGGCTCGCCGGTAGCCTCGGCATCGGGGTCGTCCGCCCCATCGATGGCAATCGACGCCACGTGGGCGACGGTCGGCAGGTAGTCGGGCAGGTGGACAGGATCGGCGAGGTAGGCGAAGGCGGCATCGGCCCCCACGCCGACGGTGAAGGTGCGCTCGAAGTCCACCTGGATCCTCGTCAGCTCGTGTGCGGACGCCGGCTGGCTGACGACGCCCTGACATTTGCCAGTGTGCCGTACGCGGGGATCGTCCGGGGCCGAAGGCGCGGGAGGTCCTGCCCCATCCGACCGGCTTGCGCAGGCGGGCCGCGAGGACGGACCATACGGCGATGGGACACCCGTGGCCACTGTTCGACCTGCGCCTCCGCACGCCGCGCCTCGAGCTGCGCCTGCCGACCGACGACGACCTGCTCTCGCTGACGGCCATCGCACGGGCTGGTGTCCACCAGCTCCCTGACACCCCGTTCCTCGTCCCGTGGGATGAGCTCCCCCTCCCCCGCCTTCGAACGCCAGTTCCTGCTCCATTGGTGGCGGGTGCGCGGGAGCTGGTCGCCGGACGACTGGACACTCGGGCTCGCGGTCCTGGCCGAGGGTCGCCCGATCGGCGTCCAGGACGTCATGGCGCGGGACTTCGCACACCGGCGAACCGTGGGAACGGGCAGCTGGCTCGGCCTCGAGCACCAGGGGCGGGGCTACGGCACCGAGATGCGCGCTGCGGTCCTCTGGCTGGCGTTCCAGGAGCTGGGCGCCCTCGTCGCCGAGTCCGGGTACGTGGACGGCAACGTGGCCTCTGCGCGGGTGTCCGGCAAGCTCGGGTACCTCGGCAACGGCGAGCGGCTCGTCGCGCCGAAGGGCATGCCGGTCACCGAGCACGAGTTGCGGGTCACCCCGGAGACATGGCGTCGCGACCTGGTCCCGGTTGCGATCGAGGGCCTGGAGCCGTGTCGCGGCCTGTTTGGCGAGCGGGACCTGCCGCCCACCGCCTGGGCGACGGTCTGATGACCGACGTGGATATCACCGTGGCGACCGAGCCGGTCGGGCCGATCGAAGACCCGGCAGCGGACGAGGCGGCGCCCTTGGCCAGTCGGCACTCGCGTCGGCGGCGGATCCTGCTGGCAGTGCTGGTCGTCCTGGTCCCGGTGGCGCTCATGGGCGCTGTCGCCGGGGGCCTCCTGACCTGGGACGCCGGCTACGAGGGAAGGATCCTGCCGGGCGTCCACGTGGGCGAGGCGGACCTCTCGGGCCTGGACCGGAACGAGGCGGGTGCCGCGATTGCCGCCGCCTATCCGTACCAGGACGGGCGGCTCGTGCTGCAGACGCCGGACGGCGACATCGCGATCCCCTACGCCGACTTCGGGCGCCGTCCGGACGTCGACGCACTGGTGGACGAGGCGATGGCCAGCGGCCGGGTTGGCGGCCTGTCAGAGCGCGCCTTGGCCCAGCTCCGCCAGGCCCTGGACGGCGCGGTCATCGAACCGCGCGTCACGTTCGACAAGACCGCGCTGGTCGCCGCGGTCACGGCGGCCCTGGACCCGCTGGAGCGCGACCCGGTGGATGCCACGATCGCCATGCGACCTGGCGGACCGGTGACGACCACGGCCCGGGCCGGCCGGTCGGTGGATCCGGGCCCCGTCGCCGCGGCGGCCGTGGCCGCTGTCACCGGCACCGACGCCCCACCCGAGGTGACCCTGGATGTCGAGACGGTGTCGATCGCCCCCGCCATCGACGACGAGGCCGTCGCCATAGCGCGGGTACGCGCCCTGCGCATGATCGACGACGTCCGCGTGGCGTTCGGCAAGAAGGCCTGGACGATCAAGGCAGACACGGTGCGCTCCTGGATCGGGTTCGAGGAGCAAGGTGACGGTTCGGTGGTCCCGGTGGTGGAGGCGAGCGGTGCCTCGGCCATGCTGGCCAAGGCGACCAAGGCGGTCGCGAAGAAGCCCGCCGATGCCATCATCCTCAAGAACCGCCGGGGGAAGGCGGTCGGCGTCGTGGCCAGCAGGGACGGCCGCGAACTGGATGTCGACGCCACCATCGCCCGGATCGCGGCCGAGATCGAGGCCCGGGGCACTGGCCTTCCGTCCGCCAACGTCGGGGTCGCGCTCGCCACGATCCAACCCAAGATGACCACCGAGGAGGCGCAGGAGATCGCGCCTGTGATGGTCAAGCTGGGCAGCTGGACCACCTACTTCCCCATCAGCGAGCGCAACTACTTCGGCGCCAACATCTGGCGGCCGGCGCAGATCATCAACGGCACGGTGCTCGCGCCCGGCCAGACCTTCGACTGGTGGCGCGCGATCTGGCCCGTGACCCCGGCCCGCGGGTTCGGGCCCGGCGGCGTCATCCGCTCCAACTACACCGACCCCACCGGCGCGCTCGGCGGCGGCATGTGCTCGAGCTCCACCACGCTGTTCAACGCCGCCCTGCGGGCCGGTCTGCAGATGGGCGCACGCTCGAATCACAAGTACTACATCAGCCGCTACCCGCTGGGCCTCGACGCGACGGTCTCGATCATGGGCGGCAGCCGGCAGACCATGTCGTTCACCAATGACACGGGCCACCCGATCGTCATTCGCGCGTTCAAGATCCGCAAGTCGGGCAACCGGGGCTACGTTCGCTACCAGATCTGGGGCGCCCCCGACGGGCGCAAGGTGGAGATCAGCCGTCCCTCGGTCTCGAACGTGCGCAAGGCCACGACCGACGTGGTCAAGGTCACCACGCTGCGTCGCGGGGTGCGCGAGCAGGTCGAATACCCCTCCAACGAGATGGACGTCTCCGTGACGCGGGTCGTCCGCAACGGCAAGGGCCGGGTGATCCACAGCGACGTGTACCGCACGCACTACGTCCTCTGGAACGGCCGGATCGAGGTGGGCGCGTAGGGCGATTGCGTCGTCTTCCGGCCCGCGTGCCTCCGGCGGCCGCCGGTCAGGTGCCGACGTAGGTCGCGAGGTGCTCGCCGGTGAGGGTGGACCGCGCGGCGACGAGATCGGCGGGAGTGCCCTCGAAGATGATCCGGCCGCCGTCGTGGCCGGCGCCGGGGCCGAGGTCGATGATCCAGTCGGCGTGCGCCATGACCGCCTGGTGGTGCGCGATGACGATGACCGACTTGCCGGCGTCGACGAGCCGGTCGAGCAGGCCGAGCAGATGCTCGACGTCGGCAAGGTGGAGACCGCTGGTCGGCTCGTCGAGCACGTAGACGCCGCCCTTCTCCGCCATGTGGGTGGCCAGCTTGAGTCGCTGCCGCTCGCCGCCGGACAGCGTCGGGAGCGGCTGGCCGAGGCTGAGGTAGCCGAGCCCGACGTCGACGAGCCGGTCGAGGATGGCGTGCGCGGCCGGGGTGCGCGCCTCGCCGGCGCCGAAGAACGCCTCGGCCTCGGTCACCGACATCGCGAGCACCTCGCTGATGTCGCGGCCGCCGAGGTGGTACTCCAGCACCGCTGCCCCGAACCGCTTCCCCTCGCACTCCTCGCAGGGGCTGGCGACGCCGGCCATCATCGCGAGGTCGGTGTAGATGACGCCGGCGCCGTTGCAGGTGGGGCACGCACCCTCGGAGTTGGCGCTGAACAGCGCCGGCTTCACGCCGTTGGCCTTCGCGAACGCGGTGCGGATCGGGTCGAGCAGTCCGGTGTAGGTCGCGGGGTTGCTCCGCCGTGAGCCGCGGATCGCGCCCTGGTCGACCGACACCACGCCGCCCCGCCCGGACACCGAGCCCCCGATCAGGGAGCTCTTGCCCGATCCCGCCACGCCGGTCACCACCACCAGCACGCCGAGCGGGATGTCGACATCGACGTCCTGCAGGTTGTGCGCGTTCGCGCCGCGCACCTCCAGCACTCCCGACGGTTTCCGCACCGACGGCTTCAGGGAGGCCCGGTCGTCCAGGTGCCGCCCGGTCAGCGTGCCGCTGGCCCGCAGTCCGTCGACGGTCCCCTCGAACACGATCTCGCCACCGGCGGTGCCGGCGCCCGGACCGAGATCCACGGCGTGGTCGGCGATGTCGATCGTCTCCGGCTTGTGCTCGACGACCAGCACGGTGTTGCCCTTGTCCCGCAGCTGCAGCAGCAGATCGTTCATCCGCGCGATGTCGTGCGGGTGCAGCCCGATCGTCGGCTCGTCGAAGACATAGGTGACATCGGTGAGCGACGACCCGAGGTGGCGGATCATCTTGACGCGCTGCGCCTCGCCGCCCGACAGCGTGCCCGACGGGCGATCCAGGCCCAGGTAGCCCAGCCCGATCTCGACGAACGAGTCGAGGGTGTGCCGCAGCTTCGCAAGGAGCGGCGCGACGGACGGTTCGTCGAGGCCCCGCACCCACCCGGCGAGGTCGCTGATCTGCATTGCGCAGGCGTCGGCGATGTTGATGCCGCCGATCCGCGACGACCGCGCGCCCTCGTTGAGCCGGGTGCCGTTGCACTCGGGGCAGGTGGTGAAGGTGACCGCCCGCTCCACGAAGGCGCGGATGTGCGGCTGCAGGGTATCGACATCCTTCGCCAGGAACGACTTCTGGATCTTGGGGATCAGCCCCTCGTAGGTCAGGTTGATCCCGTCGACCTTGATCCTGGTCGGCTCCCTGTGGAGCAGGTCGTGGAGCTCCTTCTTGCTGAACGCGCGGATGGGCTTGTCCGGGTCGAAGAAGCCGCAGCCGCGGTAGATGCGCCCGTACCAGCCGTCCATGCTGTAGCCCGGGATCGTGAGCGCACCCTCGTTGAGCGACCTGCTGGCGTCGTACAGGGCGGACAGGTCGAAGTCGGTGACGCTGCCCATGCCCTCGCAGCGTGGGCACATGCCCCCGGTGATGGAGAAGGTCGCCTTGACCGCCTTGACCAGGCCACGCTCGACGGTGACCGCGCCGGCGCCGTGGGCCGAGGCGACATTGAACGAGAACGCCTGGGGCGAGCCGATGTGGGGTTGCCCAATCCGGCTGTAGAGGATGCGCAGCATCGCGTTGGCGTCGGTGACGGTGCCGACGGTGGAGCGGGCGTTGGCGCCCATCCGCTCCTGGTCGACGATGATCGCCGTCGTGAGCCCGTCGAGCACGTCGACGTCCGGCCGCGCCAGCGTCGGCATGAAGCCCTGCACGAAGGCGCTGTAGGTCTCGTTGATCATCCGCTGCGACTCCGCGGCGATCGTGTCGAACACCAGCGAGCTCTTGCCCGAGCCGGAGACGCCGGTGAACACCGTCAGCCGGCGCTTCGGGATCTCCACGCTGACGTCCTTGAGGTTGTTCACGCGCGCGCCGTGCACGCGGATCATGTCGTGGCGGTCGGCAGCGTGCGGCGTCAGCGGCTGCGTGTCCTTCCCGGCCATGCGCATCGTCTCTCCGTCTGCCGTGTTGGGCCGGCGAATCAGCCGTCCGAATCCAGGTAGGCGAGAACCGCCAGCACGCGGCGGTGGTCGTTGCGTGAGTCGGGCAGGTCCAGCTTCCCGATGATGCTGCTGATGTGCTTCTCGGCCGCCCCCTCGGTGATGGACAGGGCCGTCGCGATCCCCGCGTTCGTGCGGCCCTCGGCCATCGCGGCCAGGACTTCCCGCTCGCGTGGCGTGAGCGCGGACAGGCGGTCGTCCTGGCGGCGCCGGACCATGAGCTGGGCGACGACTTCCGGGTCGAGCGCGGTCCCACCGGCGGCCACGCGGCGCAGGGCGTCCACGAAGTCGCGAACGTCGGCGACCCTGTCCTTGAGCAGGTAGCCGACACCACCCCCACGGTCCGCGAGGAGCTCGCTCGCGTACTGGCGCTCGACATACTGGCTGAGGACCAGGATGGGCGTCCCGGGGACGAGCCGCCGCGCCTCCAGTGCTGCGCGCAGGCCCTCGTCGCGCTGCGTGGGCGGCATGCGGACGTCCACCACGGACACGTCGGGCCGGTGCTCCACGGCCGCCCGCACGAAGGCCGGCCCGTCGCCCACCTTCGCGACCACCGTGGCGCCGGACTCCTCGATGAGCCGGGTGAGCCCCTCGCGCAGCAGGACGGAGTCATCCGCGATCACGATCCGTAGCCCTTCGATCGACATGTCCCGGATTCTGCAGCACACGGGGCACTACCGGTGTGCCAAGCCCGCGCCCGTTGGTGCTAGCCCCACTCCCAGGATGCCCGCTGCCCGGCTGGGATCCGCGACCGTCCGGCCCTAGGGTTGGCGCATGCCCACCTGTTGCACGATGCCCGCCGGAGAGCAGACGATGCCCACCACGCGGCCGGACCTCCCGGAGCGGCGGGGAGTGGTAGGGTCGGATCGATGACCGCCGGAGCCGCTCCCGCCCCCGCGACCCCCACGGGTCGTCCCCGCCACCTGCTCACGACCTTCCTCCTCTCCCCCATTGATCCCGCGACCTGGCGGGCCGTGTTCGCGATCGGGAGCGGCCTGTTCATCCTGGTCTTCGCGATCTCCGTGATCGGAACCTTGTTCTCGGTGGGTGGATCGCTGCTGCTGGTCCTGGTCGGGTTCCTGATCGTCGCGCTCGGCATCGAGGCGGCCCGGATCACCGCGATGGTCGAGCGCTGGCGGATGACGATCATCGACCCACGGCCCCTCTATCCCCATCCGTACCGGGCCGCCGAGCTGACGCCGAGCGAGCCGTACGGGCCCTGGATCCGCCGCCTGGCCGAGGCCACGTTCCTCGATTCGAGCCGCTGGCTGGACGTCGTCTACGTGCTCGTGGCGCTGCCGCTGGCCGCGATCGAGTTCACGGTGGCCGTCGTCCTCTGGTCGCTGTCGGTGGCACTCCTCCTGACGCCGCTGATCCTCGTGATCCCGCAGCCGGCAACCCTGGGCATGTTCCTGGACCGGCTTCCGGTCTCGCCCGAGGTCGCCGTCGGTGTCACGTTTGTCATCGGCCTGCTGCTCCTGCCCGTCGCCGCCTCCGCCACCCGCGGCATGGCGATCCTGCATCGCTACGTCGTCGAGGGACTGCTCTGCATCAGCCCTGCGGACGCGCTCCGGCGTGACAACGAGCGGCTCCGGGGCAGTCGCTCTGCGGCGGTCGAGCTCGAGGCATCCGAGCTGCGCCGCATCGAGCGCGACCTCCATGACGGCGCCCAGCAGCGCCTCGTCATGCTCGCGATCGACCTGTCCCTGGCCGAGGACAAGCTGGACTCCGACCCGGCGGCCGCCAAGGCCCTCATCGTCGGCGCGCGCGACCAGGCGCGCCAGGCGCTGGGCGAGCTCCGGGATGTCGTCCGGGGCATGGCGCCGGCGATCCTCCTGGACCGCGGGCTCGCAGCGGCCCTGAGCGCGGTGGCTGGCCGGAGCCCGGTCCCGACGTTCGTCGACAGCCAGCTCGCCCCCAATGAGCGACTTCCCCACGGTGTCGAGCGCGCCGCCTACTACGTCGTCTCCGAGGCCCTTGCCAACATCGCCAAGCACGCTCGGGCCACGCGCTGCGACATTCGCGTGCTGCGCCAGCCGGGATGGCTCCTGGTCGAGGTCCGGGACGACGGCGCCGGTGGCGCAACCCTGGCCCCCGGCGGCGGTCTTGCGGGGCTGCGGGATCGCGTTGGGGCGCTCGACGGGCAGCTCGACCTCATGAGCCCGGTCGGCGGCCCAACCATCCTCCGGGTGAGCCTGCCGGTCCCCCTGGCGTAGCAGGCGCGCGCCCCCGTGGGCGGAGTACAGTATCGAACAGGCGTTCTACTGCAGGAGACCGGCGATGGCGGACTGGCTCGTGGACATCTCGACGGACCCCCGGAGATACCCGGTGGTCCACCACCGGCACGTCAATGGCACGCTCCGGGCGGAGCGCGACCGGACGCCGTCCGTGACGCTGGATCACGACGGGCGCCGCGTGGAGCGCTGGACGTATGCCTGCGCCTGCGGCGAGATCTACGCCTGGGACCGCCGGCCGGCGGCCTGACCCGCGTCCGGCGGCGGGCGCGTCGTCCGGAAGCGTCGTGCAGCCCCGCTACCGGGGCTCCGCCAAGCGCTCGATCGTCGGCCGCTCGGCCGAGTATGGGCCGACGTGCAGCACCCGGGCTACCCGTCCCTCGTCGAGCGTCCCGAGTCGCAGCCGCGGTGCGGCCGCGGGGAGGACGATCAGCAGGGTCCAGCGCCACCCGCCCCGGTCCGCATCCATCATGCGCCTTCGGCGTCACGCATCGTCGGACTCTCCTGGACGGACCAGCCATTGCCGTCCGGGTCGCTGAAGAAGAAGAACGAGTTCCAGTCGTCGCCCTTGCCATCCGCGAAGCCCGTGCCGTCGTGGTGTTGGATGGTGCTCACGGCCACGCCCCGCCCGGCCAGCAGCGCGTGCGCCGCCTCGATGTCCGCGACGCACAGCTGCAGCCCCTTGAGGCTGCCCGGCGCCATGTCCGCGAGGCCCGTCCCGATCGTGACCGAGCAACCCGAGCCCTCCGGTGTCATCTGCACGACCCGGAAGTGCTCGTTGGGCGCATGGTCGACGTCGACTGGGAACCCCACCTGGTCCGCGTAGAAGGCCTTCGCACGGTCCACGTCGGACACGGGCACGACGACGACCTCGAGCTTGAACTGCATGTCTGGCTCCTCCGGCTGTTTGAGACGAGGCTCAGGCGCCGAGGCGGGCGAGCAGCTCGTCCAGCCGTTCGAAGCCCTCGACGACCCCGCCCTCCATCCCGCTGGCGATCATGGCGTCGCGGGCTTCCACGGACTGGTGGACCGAGGTCGTCCGGATCAGCGTCCGGCCCCCGCGACCCTCGAGGACCAGCGTGTCGAGCGAGACATGGCCGGGCGCCCCCTCGAACTCGAAGGTCTGGGTCATCCGGTCCGGTGAAGGGGTGCCGTGGAAGACACCGCGGAACCCGTACTCCGTGCCGTCGGTGTCGATGCTCACGTAGCGCCAGGCGCCTCCGTGTCGAACGTCGTACTCGTCCACGCGCATCGTGAGGCGGCGCGGGCCGAGCCACTGGGCCAGCAGCGCAGGCTCCGTGTAGGCGCGATAGACCAGCTCGCGAGGCGCGGCCACCTCCCGTTCGAGGCTGACGAGCGGGGTGCCGGGCTCGGCGACGAGGCGCATGGCGGCTGTGGTCACGGGACGCTTCCTTCCTGTGTCGCGGTCGGGGTGTCGACCGCCGGCCCATCGGCCTGCATTGATGCGAGCAGCTCGTCGAGCCGCTCGAAGCTCTCCTCCCAGAACTCGCGGTAGCCCGCCAGCCAGGACACGGCTTCTCGAAGGGGCTCGGCCTGCAGGTGGCTCAGGCGCGCCGTCGCACGCCGCCTGCGCGAGATCAGGCCCGCCTCCTCCAGCACCCGCAGGTGCCTCGAGATCGCCGGCTGGGAGATCGGGAAAGGCGCCCCCAGCTCCCCCACCGTCCGATCGCCCCCCGCCAGGGTGGCGAGGATGGCTCGGCGGGTTGGATCGGCGAGAGCCCCGAAGATGCTGCTGAGCTGGTCGCTGGCCATTCGATAACCGTATCGTTATGGATGAGCGCCCATTGAACGCCGGAACGTGCCGCGTGTCAACCCGGGGGACCGGCAGAGTCCCCTACGGCAGCGGATCGCCCGCCGTGAACCGCTCCATCAGGCGCGTGTAGCCGGGCAGGCCCCGCTCGTAGCCGATCGCCCAGAACCCGGCTCCGGCCAGGCCTCGCTCGTTTGCCAGGGCCATCTTCGGGGCCAGGGTCGCGGGTGAGTCGATGTAGACGCCCCGCCACGTCGGCTCAGGACCGGGGCTCCCGGTGGTCGCCGAGGCGCCGGGCGACGGCGGGCCGACGGTCCCGTCCGAGCCCAACAGGTAGATCTCGACCTGCTCGATCTCGTCACGCTGGGGCGTGATCGACGGATCGGCCAGCAGCTCGACGTGGCTGCGCGGGAACCAGGCCTCTCCCCTGCCGGTGGATGGCGCCCCGATGACCGGGCCTGCCACCGGCCACTCCACGCCGTACAGCGGCAGACCTAGCAGCAGCCGGTCGGCAGGCACGCCCAGCGCCGCATACAGGTCGAGCGACCTGCGCAGCGACTGGACGCCACCATCGCTCCGGTCCAGGGGCGACGTGGCTCCCGGATCCGAGCGACCCGTGCGGTAGTCGTAGCCCATCAGGAAGATCCGGTCGACGTCGGCCGCCGCGGCGGCGACCGCCATCGCCGCGCCGAGCGAATGGGCTCCCGTGGCCACCGATACCGTGTCACCGGGATCCTCGGCGAGTACCGCCGACCGGAGATCCGCGAGGAACCCGCCGAAGGCCGGCACGAGTGTCGGGTCCAGGGCCTCGATATCCACGTTGATCCCGTCCACGCCCAGGTCGGCTGCCAGAGCGACGAGGGACGCGATGACCGTCGCCTGGAGCTCATCGCTCTCCAGGAGCTTGCGGTTCCGCGGCCCACCGAAGCTCGTGTACACGAGCTCCACGCGCGTTCCCCGCTCCCGCGCCTCGCGGACCAGGCGCCGGCCAACGTCGCCGGTGATCAGCCCGTAGCCGCGTTGCTTCGTGTTGATCTCACCCTTGGCGGTGTGCGTGACGCTGAACAGGGCGAGCGTGGACAGCGGGACGTTCGCGACGTGTGCGGCGAGCCCCTCGTCGTCCATCTCCCAGTACGGGAGGAAGCCATAGAGCTCGTGGCCGGGGGCAGCGGTCGGTCCGGCCTGCGGGGAGGCACCCGGGGCCGGTGTCACCGTGGAGTTCGGCGCCACGGAGTCGGGCGAGGGCTCGGGAGCCGATGCGCATGCCACAAGCGAGACCACGAGCCAGGCCGGCACCAGGAGCCGGATCCACCGCGTTCTGATCACCGGATGAGCCTGCGGGGGATCGGCCCGTCGGTCAAATGGTCTCCTCCTCTTCCCCCTCCCGCTCCAACGGCCGACGTGAGGAGCGTGCGCGGAACCGGCGCGTGCACTTGACGCAATGCAACCAAAGCGCAACCATTCCTCTTGAACGTACTGCAGGAGGGGCACCCATGGCGCTCCAGCAGACACACCCAGGATCGTCGGCGCCTGCGCTCGAGCGGCGCGCGCTGGCCCTCTGGCCCCGCCTCGACCGTGCGGCCCTGCGGCGGTGCCACCAGGATCCGTCCCGCATCGCGGCCCTCGTCTCCCGTCGTACTGCGCTCTCGCCGGACGCCATCAAGCAGATGCTGCTCATGCCGTCCGTGTCCGATGACGACGTCTCGACCTGGTTCGGCTGACCGGGGCGAACGTCGATCCGGTCAGCCGGCGGAGGACGCCGCGGGCTCGCCGACCGAGCCCGTTGGGCCGTCACCAGCCTCGACATCGCCCGCCTCGAACTGCAGCCGGTAGAGCCGCGCGTAGAGCCCTCCCTGGGCCAGGAGCTCATCGTGGCTCCCGAGTTCGACCAGCCAGCCATCGTCCAGCACGGCGATCCTCGTCGCGCCACGGATCGTGGACAGGCGGTGCGCAACGATGATCGTGGTCCGCCCTTCCTCCAGCCGCTCGAGCGCCTCCCGCACGAGCCGCTCCGACTCGTTGTCGAGCGAGCTTGTCGCCTCGTCGAGAAGCAGGATCGGGGGGTCCTTGAGGATCGCCCTGGCGATGGCGATGCGCTGGCGCTGGCCGCCCGACAGCCGGGATCCGCGGTCCCCGACGTGCGTCTGGTAGCCGCCCGGCAGCGCCGTGATGAAGTCGTGGGCGTTCGCCGCCCGGGCGGCGGCCTCGATCTCGGCGTCGGTGGCATCGAGCCGTCCGTAGCGGATGTTGTCGTGCACCGTGCCGCCGAACAGGACGGCCTCCTGGGCCACCAGGCCGATCCGCTCCCGGAGGCTCGCCGTGGTCAGTCCGCGCACGTCGTGACCGTCCAGCCGGATAGCACCCGACGTGACGTCCCAGAGGCGCGGCAGCAGGCTGACGAGCGTCGTCTTCCCGGAGCCCGACGGCCCCACGAGGGCCAGGATCTCGCCGGGCCGGACGTCGAGGTGGACGTCGCGCAGGACCTCGGTAACACCGTCGTAGGCGAATGACACGCCGTCGATCTCGATGGCGCCGGTGACGCCCTCGAGCACCACGGCGTCGGGGGCGTCCCGGATCGTGGGTTCCGTGTCCAGGATCTCGAATACGCGAGTAACAGCGCCCGTGCCCTCGCGGAACTGGCCGTACAGGCCTGCGATGCTGGCCAGGCTGCCGCCGATGGTGATCCCGTACAGCAGGAACCCGGTGAGCGTCCCGATCCCGAGGTTGCCGTCGATCACCTGGTGACCCGTGTACCACAGCAGAACGATCACCGCGCCGAAGCCCAGGAACCCCATCAGGGCACCGAAGCTCGCGCGCCACAGGGCCAGGCGCGTGCCCTTGGCCACGACCCCGGACAGGTCCGCGCCGTAGCGCTGCGCCTCGAAGTCCTCGCGGACGTAGCTCTTTACCACGCGGATCCCGCCCAGGGCCTCCTCCGCGGTGCCGGTGCTGCGGGCGATCGCGTCCTGGACCTCGGTGCTGACGCGCTGGAGCGGCCGGCCGAACACGATGGCGACGGCGATTAGCGCCGGGGCGAGGAGCACGGCGACCAGGAGCAGCGTGGGGCTCAGCAGGAACAGGATGACGACGGAGCCGACAAGCCCGATCACCGACGACAGCAGCGAGGTCGTCGTCTGGGTGAGCATGGTGCGGACGAGGGTCACATCGCTCGAGAGACGCGAGATGAGCTCGCCGACCCGGCTCCGCGCGTGGAAGTCCAGCGAGAGCGTGACGAGGCGCTCGAACAGCTCGCCCCGCATCTGGGCGACGATCCGCTCCCCCACCACGCCCAGGAAGTAGGACTGCACGAAGCTGCCGAGGGACTGCGCCAGGAACAGGACGACGAGTCCGATGACCAGCGCATCGAGCGCGGCCGAATTGCCGCCGGCGACGACCTCCGTGACGAGTCCCGCCACGACCAGCGGAACCAGCAGTGCGAGGCCCGACCCCAGGACCAGTCCGACCAGCGCTAGGCTGAACGGGGCGAGGTGCGGACGCAGGTAGCCGAACAGGCGCCGCCAGGGCACACCACTCACGATCCTTACCCGGCGAACGACCTCGCCCGGGGTCGATGGTGTTCCGGTGGCGGGCTCCATGCCGCCGATCATGCCACGGGCCGCCGTTCAGACCCGGGCAAGCGCCCCGCCGCGGCGCGCGGTCGTCCCGGGGGTGGCAACGGCTGCGCGACCCCGGCGACCTCCGGGGACAACCTCAGAGCCCGTCGCCGACGGAGGCGAGGCATGATGTGACCGCCGACGCGCCCGCCGCGCTGCGGACCGAGTCCAAGGCCGCTTGGCAACGCGCCAGGCTGGTCGGCCCGGCTTGAACCGCGACGAGGTGAGGGTCATGACATGAGCCGCGACGGCAGCAGTGGCACAGGCTCCGAGGGCGCACCAGCCCATTTCGCTGCCCGAGATGCGAGCCTGTACCCGGTGCTCGTTGGCGTGTTTGTCGGCCTGCTGCTCATCAGCAACGTGGCCGCAGTGAAGCTCATCGTCGTCGGCCCGTTCATCAGCGACGGCGGTGCGTTCCTGTTCCCCCTCGTCTACATCGTCGGCGACGTGTTGAGCGAGGTCTACGGCTGGCGAGCCGCACGCAGGGCGATCCTCATCGGCTTCGGGATGGCCGTCCTCGCGGCGGTCACGTTCCTCGTCGTGCAGGTCACTCCGGCCGCCGACGCCTGGGAGTACCAGGAGGCGTTCGAGGCGATCCTCGGCTTCGTCCCGCGGATCGTGCTCGCGAGCGTGCTCGGCTTCCTCGTCGGGCAACTGCTCAACGCATACGTGCTCGTGCGCATCAAGGAGCGGACGAAGGAGCGGTATCTCTGGGCCCGGCTCATCGGCTCGACGGCCGTGGGCGAGCTCGGCGACACGCTCGTGTTCTGCACGATCGCGTTCTTCGGCGTCATCACGGGCGTGGAGTTCCTGAACTACGTCCTCGTCGGCTACGGATACAAGACGCTGCTCGAGATCGTTCTCCTGCCGGTCACCTACCGCGTCATCGCCTTCGTCAAGCGGCGCGAGCCGTCCTACGACCTCCCGGCCGCCCTGCGCGAGACATAGGCCGAGCATCGCTGGACACCCGACGTCGCCTCGACCCGGGCAGGCGGTCCCAGATCGCGCCCGCGTGTCTCCGGGGGTGAGTCCGCCGCCAGACTGTCCGGGCCGGTCGTGCGGCCGGGTCCCGGCCCCGATCCGGGAACGGATGAGATCCAGCGGGTTCACGAGGGGCCTGCTGGGTGAAACCCGATCTGGGGCACCGGACCCCGGGTGGATGGCCCCAGATCGATCCGATCTCGGATGGCGGAGGGGGCGGCACGCTTCCGGCCGGCCCAGCACCGACGCTGGGATCCTTGCAGTGCCCACAGCCGACGACGACCGGTCTTGCCTCCACCGCGTACGCTGGAATTTGCAGCATCCGACCACCGAGCCACCGGAGATCGCCCAATGACCCGTTGCGTCCTCCTCCTCGGCACCCCCAAGGGCGCCTTCCTCCTCGATGCCACCGACGACCGCCGGGAGTGGCGGCTGCGCGGACCGGTCTGCGAGGGCTGGCCCGTCCACGACATCTCGGTGGATCGCGCGACCGGCGCGCTCCTGGCGGGCGCCGGCAGCCCGTGGTACGGGCCGGCCGTCCTTCGCAGCGACGACCTTGGCGAGACGTGGACCCACTCCAGCGAGGGTCTCACCTACGGGGACGACGGCCCCAAGGTGGTGACGGTCTGGAATGTTACGGCGGGTCTCGACGCCATCTACGCGGGCGTCGAGCCCGCGGGCCTGTTCCGTTCGACCGATGGTGGCGCGACGTGGTCCCACGTCGAGGGGCTGTCGAACCACGCCAGCCGCGCAGACTGGGTCCCCGGCGCCGGCGGCCTGATCCTGCACACCATCATCCCCCACCCCAGCGACCCGGCACGGATGTGGGTTGCCATCTCCGCGGCGGGCATGTTCGAGACCCGCGACGCCGGAGCGACCTGGCAGACCCGGAACAAGGGAGTCCGCGCCGACTTCCATCCCGAGAAGTACCCCGACTTCGGGCAGTGCGTCCACAAGGCGGTCCTCGCCCCCGGGGACGGCGAGCGGCTCTACCAGCAGAACCACTGCGGCGTTTACCGCTCCACGGACGGCGGCGCCGCCTGGGACGAGATCACCGGGGGGCTCCCGTCGCAGTTCGGGTTCGCGATGGCGGCCCATCCCCGCGACCCGATGACGGTCTGGACCATCCCGCTCACCGAGCCCGAGCAGGGACGCATGATGCCCGACGGCGCGGCGGCGGTCTGGCGGACCAACGACGGAGGCTCGACCTGGGTCCGCTCCGGCGAGGGTCTGCCCCAGAAGGATGCCCACATCGGCGTGCTGCGCGAGGCGATGGCGGTGGACCGGCTCGACCCGGTGGGCGTGTACTTCGGCACGAGCACGGGCCAGGTCTACGGCTCCGCGGACGAGGGTGTCACCTGGACGAAGCTCGCGGACAACCTGCCTCCGATCTGGTCGGTGGAGGCCCATGTCGCCCGATGAGTCCGGGCCGCCGGCCATCGTCCACCTGCCGCGCTCGCTGGTCGCCCTGTTCCCGGGCGCCGAGCGGCGGGTCGAGGTCCGCGGCGCCACCGTCCTTGAGGTCGTCAAGGACCTGGACCGCCTCGTGCCAGGGCTGGCGAACCGGGTCCTGGACGCCGGTCCGCGCATCCGCACCCACCTCAACGTGTTCGTGAACGGCGAACGGGCGAGCCTCGAGACCGCTGTGCCGCCCGGGGCCGAGGTTCACCTCATTCCGGCGATCTCCGGGGGCTGACCATCAGCGGGTGCCGCCCAGGAGATCGGCGGCCTCGTCAACCGACGCCCGCTGGTCGTCGGTCTGCAGGTGCCTGCGGTCGTGGGCCGACGCGTGGGCGAACCGCTCGAGGCGATCGCGCAGGTCGCGCAGACGCTCCAGCTGGCGCGCCTCGATCGCGGGCCACCAGGCCGGCACCGTCCGCCGGTCCATGAGCGCGACCAGGTGACCGAGGCAGAGGGGCGCCGTCGCGACGGCCTCGGCCCAGGCGGGATCCTCCGTCAGCTTGACCAGCCCCTCCACGACCCATGTGTCGGTTTCCGCGAGCCGGCTGCAGGCTGGGCATGCCGGCGGCCGGGCGGCTTCGGCCGATCTCCGTGAACGCGTCCAGCCACCGGCAGACTGCGTCGCCTCCAGGTCACGCAGGCGCGCCACCAGCGTCGCCCGCAGCAGGATCGCGGCGCCCAGGGTCCCCGAGCGGCGCTTGTCCGCCTCCAGCACCGCCCGGCAGTGTGCAGCGCAGAACCCCCGTCCCGCGTCGAGCGCCTGGCGATACGGGACGTCGTTGACGCTCTCGGCTAGGATCGACTCGAGGTACGCCGCCTCGGTCCGCGCCTGCTCGCGACACAGGGGGCAGCCCGGCTGCCCGAACGCGTCGGCGAGATGGACGTCGGCGCCGGTGCGCGCCGGGAGCTGGCTCATGACTCCATGGTGGCGCCTCGGACGCCGGCGTGCACGCCGACGGCCACACGCCGATGGAGGCACCGCGCCACGCTCGATCGAGCCTCGTCAAGGGGGGGCTTGCATCGTGTGTCAATAATGGAAGTGTCAATTCCCTCCTTCCCCGGCTGGGGCGTCCCGGAGGAACCGACGGTGGCGATGCGAACGGCCCGAGGGCACAGCCTGCAACGGCGCATGGAGATCCTGCGCCGGCCGACCGCAGGCCTTGACGCATCGCGCGGCGCCGGAAACCCGGTGACCCGGCCCCGGGCTGGAAACCTGTCGAGCGACTCCAGGGCCGGCGCTCTACGGCGGTTGGGGCGGTAGGCCCCACCGCCAGACCGACGGGGCCGGCAGTGCGTCCGGTTCCGGAACCAGATATCCGACGGGCCGTCGTTCCAGGGAACGGCGGCCCTCGCGATTCCGGAGACCGCTAGACTCGTGGGGCGATGTCCCAACCCCCGATCCCCGATCCAGAGGCCACGACCGGCGTCCGATCCACCACCCCCGAGGAGGCCGGCGACGTGCGCGCGATGCACGCGGCCAACAGGGTGGCGTGGAACGAGGCCGCCGAGCGCTACGAGGGCTGGTTCGACGAGGCTGTCGAGCTCATCCGGTCCGGCGGCTGCAACCTCTACCCGGTGGAGCAGGACCTCATCGGCGATCTGCACGGCCGTTGCCGCCGGGCGATCCACCTGCAGTGTGCCGGGGGGCGGGACACGCTGTCGCTCTGGAACCTGGGCGCTGACGAGGTCGTGGGCGTGGACTTCAGCCCGCGCATGCTCGACCTGGCGCGGCGGCTCACGCTCGCCACTGGCGCGCCGGCCACCTGGATCGAGGCAGACGTCCTCGACGTTCCCCACGAGCTCGATGGCACCGCGGACCTCCTCTACACGGGTCGGGGAGCGATCATCTGGTTGCAGGACCTGGACGCCTGGGCGGCCGTGCTGCGCCGCCTCCTCGCCCCGAGCGGCCGACTGGTGATCTTCGACGGCCACCCCGCCGAGTGGCTGTTCGACGGGGACGGGACCGGCGGCTGGACCCTCACCGACTACGACTACTTCGGTGGTCCCGAGGCGTCACGGGGCTGGGCACCGGAGTACATCGACCGCCTGTCGATCCCGGACGGCGAGCAGCACTGGAAGTTCGCCCGGGCCTGGACCCTGGGCGAGATCCTCACGGCGCTCCTCGGCGCGGGCCTGCGTCTCGAGCGCGTGGCGGAGCACCCGGTGGACTGGTGGGCCGGCCACCGCGACGTGCGACCCGACGAGCGCGGTCGCGTGCCCCTGTCGTTCTCCGTCGTCGCGACGCGCGACAGCTGACCGCTCCGCCGGTGCGCATGTCCTCGGGGGAGGGTGAGCCCAGGCACCGGGTGCGCCATGCAGATCCGTGCCGGGCGGAAGGACCGCTCAGGCCGGCGTGGAATCGCGCGGCGGGACCAACAGCAGGTTGATCACCTCCGCAGTCCAGCCGGTCTGGTGCATGGCCCCCAGCCCCGCGCCCGTGTCGCCGTGGAAGTACTCCGGGAACCAGAGCAGGCCCTGCCAGGCCGGATCGGACTGCAGGAGCTCGACCCCACCGTTCACCGGACGCCGACCGGAGGCATCGGGCAGCCAGATCGAGATGAGCCGGTCGGCGAGATCCTGCGCGATATCCGCGAGGGTGTGCTGCGTGCCGGAGCCGGTTGGATACTCGACCGTGAACTCGTCGCCCAGGAACCGGTGGTAGCGCATCAGTGCCGGGCCGATCAGGACGTTGAGCGGCATCCAGATGGGCCCGCGCCAGTTGGAGTTGCCCCCGTACATGTTGGTGCGTCCTTCGGCCGGTTCGTACTCGATCCGGGCGTCCGGAAGGCCAGGCACCTCATACGGCACCGCGTGGCGCTTCGAGAGCGAGCGGAGCCCGTGTGGCGAGAGGAACGCGTCCTCGTCGAAGAGCGACGCCAGGGCATGCCGCAGCTCGTCGGGGCCGACGACGGACAGCATGACCAGGTCGCCGGCGGCGTTGAATCGGACGTGCCGTGACCCGGTCGCGGCGGAGCCGAGCCCCTTCGCCACGAGGCGATCGAAGCGGTGCCGCAGGCGGCGGGCGATGGCGGCATCCGCGACACGAATCACCGCCGCCGGCAGCAACGGGATGGCGCCGACGAGGCTCTGGACCCGAACCGGCGTCGCGCCGTCCGGTCCATCGAGACGGTCGTAGAACCAGCCGTCCTGCTCGTCCCGGAGGCCGCCGTGCTCGATGGCATCCGCGATCATCAGGTACTGCTCGACGAACTTGACGACCATGTCCTCGTAGACCGGCCGGGTCTCGGCGAGCTGCCGGGCGATCGCGAGCATGCTCAGGGCATAGACGGCCATCCACGCCGTCCCGTCCGCCTGCGCAAGCCGCACGCCCTCCGGGAGCGACGACCGGTCGATCGGGCTGATGTTGTCGAGCCCCAGGAACCCGCCCCCAAAGATGTTGTTGCCATCGGGGTCCTGGCGGTTGAGCCACCAGGTGAAGTTGAGCAGCAGCTTCCCGAAGACGCGCTCGAGGAAGTCGGTGTCGGTCCCGCCGTCGATCAGGAAGACCCGCGCCGCGGCGATTGCGTGGACCGGCGGGTTGACGTCGTCGAAGTTCCACTCGTAGGCCGGGATCGCCCCGTTCGGGTGCTGGAACCACTCGCGCAGCATCACGATGAGCTGGTACTTGGCGAATGCCGGATCGAGGTGAGCCCACGCAACCGCGTGGAAGGCCAGGTCCCAGGCGGCGAACCACGGGTACTCCCAGGGGTCCGGCATCGCGAGGATGTCGAAGGCGTCCAAGTGGCGCCACCCGGCATTGCGTCCGGCGGCATGACCGGCGGGCGGAGCAGGCTGTCCCGGGTCACCGTCAAGCCACTGCCCGACCCGGTACGGGTAGAACTGCTTGCTCCAGATGAGGCCGGCGGAGGCCTGCCGAAGGATGCGCATCCGCTCCTCGTCCAGGCGGCCGCCAGCGAGCGCCCCGTAGAACTCGTCGGCCTCGAGTTGCCGTCGCTCGACGGTCTCGGCGAAGGTCGCCCCTGCCCAGGCCCTCGACCCTTGAGGCGTGGTGGGCGCGGTCGCGTCGGCGGAGGCAGGTTCGGCGGTGGGGGTCGCGATCGGCGTCGCGAGCGGCTCGGGCCGGTGGAGACGCAGACGCAGCTGCGTGCGGCCACCGCCCGGGACGGTGCGCCGGTACCACCATGCCGGCCTTGGTCCCGGTGGCCGCCGGATTGACGGTCGCGGCGCCCGCGATCACGTGGTCGTTGATCCCGTCCTTGGGGTACGCGCTGATGGGCTCGCCGCCGTAGAGGCGCACCGTGTTGGTCTCGTTGTCGCAGAAGAGGGCCGTGGGGGCGTCGCCGTCCGGGCCGGGCGCGGCCTCCAGGCGGTAGCCCTCGAGCAGGGGGTGATGGACGGTCACGGCATCGCCGTCCAGGCACAGCTCCGGGACGTCCGGCGAGCCGCTCGGGCGCCAGGCGTTGTGGAACCAGAGCGTGGGCAGGACGTGCAGCGTGGCCGCGTCAGGCCCGTGGTTCTCGATGTCGACCTGGCACAGGATCTCGGTCGGCGAGGCCTTCGCATAGGTGACCTCGACGATCCAGAAGCGGCCCTCGTCGAACACGCCCGTGTCGATGAGCTCGTACTCGGGGTCGAGCTTGCCCCGCCGCCCGTTCTCGGCGACCAGGTCCGCGTACGGGAACGGCGCCTGCGGGTAGTGGTAGCGCCAGCGGAGGAGTGCGTGGCTGGGGAGGCCCTCCGTGTACCACCAGCATTCCTTCACGTCCTCGCCGTGATTGCCCTCGGGGCCGGTGAGGCCGAACATCCGCTCCTTGAGGATGGGGTCGACCCCGTTCCACAGGCCGAGCGCCATGCACAGCTCGTGGCGGATGTCCGAGATGCCGGCCATGCCGTCCTCGTTCCAGCGATAGGCACGGGACCGGGCGTGGTCGTGCGGGAACGACGCCCAGGCGTTGCCGTCGGCGCTGTAGTCCTCGCGGACGGTGCCCCACGCGCGCTCGGCGAGATACGGCCCCCACTCGTACCAGGGGTTGGCGTCGAACAGCCCGTCCTCGGCACGGCCGGTGGCTTCGGCAAGGCGACGGTGCTCGGCGGTGTCGCGTGTGGTGGTCACGATTCCTCCGGTGGGCGGTCGCGATCGCGGCGGGACCGGCCAGTGGTTGGTCGAAACCGGAGCATAGGCCCCCGTCAGTGCGCAGAAATCGTCCGCATGGGATGACAACGCGGCGCCCATCGGCGGTTACGGTGTCGCTGACGACAGGAGGCAGTCGCAGATTCCTCCCGATCCGACGACGTCAGCCCCCAAGGGACCAGGAGAACATGACACCCACCGAACGCGCCTCCCGGGCGCAGCCGCACGCCGACGTGCTCGTCATCTTCGGGATCACCGGGGATCTCGCGCGGGTCATGACGTTCCGTTCCCTCTACCGCCTCGAGCGCCGCAACCTCCTGGACTGCCCGATCATCGGGGTCGCGTCGCGCGACTGGACGATCGAGCAGCTCGTGGAACGGGCGCGCACCTCGATCACCGGCACCGGCGAGCCGCTCGACGAGGAGGTCTTCGCGCGACTCGCGGCGAGGCTCGCCTACGTGCGCGGCAATCTCAATGACCCGGCGACGTACGAGGCCGTTTCCCGGGCGGTGGGCGGCGCGACCTCCCCGGTCCACTACCTGGAGATCCCGCCCTCGCTGTTCGCGACGGTGGTCCACGGCCTGGCCGCCGCGGGGCTCACGACGAATGCCCGGGTCGTGGTGGAGAAGCCGTTCGGGACGGACCTGCCGTCCGCCCGCGCCCTCGCGGCGGAGCTCCACGCGTATCTCGACGAGTCCCAGATCTACCGGATCGACCACTACCTCGGGAAGATGGGCCTGGAGGAGATCCTGTTCCTGCGCTTCTCCAACACGATGCTGGAGCCGGTCTGGAACCGCAACTACGTCGAGTGCGTGCAGATCACCATGGCCGAGGACTTCGGCGTCGAGATGCGGGGCGGCTTCTACGACCCGGTCGGCGCCATGCGCGACGTCGTGGTCAACCACCTGATGCAGGTGGTGGGCGCGACGGCGATGGAGGCTCCGGCGGGCGGCGATCCCGAGACGCTGCGGTCGGCGATGTCGACGCTGTTCCAGGCGGTGAAGACAGCCGATCCGGCCCGCTACGTGCGGGGCCAGTACGACGGGTACCGCGCGATTGACGGCGTCGCGCCGGATTCCACGACCGAGACCTACGCCGCCATGACCCTCGAGATCGAGAACTGGCGCTGGTCCGGCGTGCCGTTCTTCATCCGCACGGGCAAGAGACTCCCGGTGACGCAGACCGAGGTGCGGCTGGTGTTCAAGGAGTCGCCGCGGCTGGGCTTCGGCCTGCGGAGCGCACACACCCAGCCGGACCAGCTCGTGATCCGGCTCGACCCGAACACGGGCGTCCAGGTGGTGCTCAACGCCCAGCGCGCGGACCGGCCCACCCCGGACGCGATCGCCCTCGACATGATCTTCGCTGAGGAGGGCGGCGAGGGGCACACGCCCTACGAGGTGCTGCTCCACGCGGCGATGGAGGGTCGCAGCGTCCGCTTCGCCCGCCAGGACGGCATCGAGGAGGCGTGGCGGATCATGCAGCCGCTCATCGACGCGGCGCCGCCCGTGCAGCCGTACGCCCCGGGTTCATGGGGACCCGACTCGGGCGAGGCACTCCCTGCCGCCCACGGCGGCTGGCGCGGGCCGTGGATCCGTTAGACAGACCAATCCCAGGCAACGAGAACACACGAGGTCCTGACATGAAGGTCATCATCGTTGGCGGCGTGGCCGGTGGCGCATCCTGCGCGGCGCGCCTGCGCCGGCTGGACGAGAGCGCGGAGATCCTGGTCGTGGAGCGCGGCCCGTACATCTCGTACGCCAACTGCGGCCTGCCGTACTACATCGGCGGGCTGATCCCGCGCGAGTCGAAGCTCGTGCTGGCGGACGCGGCGCTGTTCCGGGCGCAGCTGAACGTCGAGGTCCGCACCCTCTGCGAGGCCGTCTCCATCGAACCGGAGGCGAGGACGATCCAGCTCCGCAACGTCGCCACCGGCGAGGTCACCACCGAGTCGTACGACAAGCTGGTCCTGTCGCCCGGGGCCTCGCCGATCTGGCCGGCCCTGCCCGGGATCGACCTCCCCGGCATCTTCAAGGTTCGTACCGTCCCCGACGTCCATGTCATCCGCGAGTGGATGGAGGGCCACGTCACGGATCCGTCCGGGCTCGACACCTACACCGGGAGCCAGACCGTGCTGCCCGCTCGGCGCGCAGTCGTGGTCGGCGGTGGCTTCATCGGGCTCGAGATGGCCGAGAACCTGGTCCACCTCGGCCTCGACGTCACCCTCGTCCAGCGCGGACCGCAGCTGATGTCGCCGATGGACGCCGAGATGGCCCGCTACGTCGAGCGCCACGTGGGGCGCAACGGCGTAAAGCTGGCCCTGGGCGAGGACGTCACGGGCTTCCGCCAGGCCGCGGGCACGTCGCTCGAGGTGCTGACCGAGTCGGGCAAGGCCATCCCGGCCGACATCGTGGTCATGGGCATCGGCGTCCGGCCGGAGGTCGGGCTGGCGAAGACCGCCGGACTCGCGATTGGCGAGCGCGGCGGCATCCTCGTCGACGACCACATGCGGACGAGCGTCCCGGACATCTTCGCCGTGGGCGACGCCATCGAGGTCCGGGACCACGTCACGGGTGAACTGTCGCACGTGCCGCTCGCCGGTCCGGCCAACCGCCAGGGTCGGATCGCCGCCGAGGTGATCGCCGGGCGCGACTCGCGCTTCAGGGGCACCCAGGGCACCGCGATCATCGGGGTCTTCGGTGGGGCCGCCGGCTGGACGGGCGTCAGCGAGAAGACGCTGCGCCGGATCGGCGAAACGGACTACGAGAAGGTCTACCTCTACCCGAACTCGCACGCCGGCTACTACCCCGGTGCGCAGTACCTGGCCATGAAGATCCTCTTCCGCAAGTCCGACGGTCGGCTCCTGGGAGCCCAGGCCGTCGGCCTCGACGGCGTGGACAAGCGGATCGACGCGTTCGCGATGGCCCTCCAGTTCGGGGCCACGGTGTACGACCTCGAGGAGGCGGAGCTCACGTACGCGCCGCAGTTCGGCAGCGCGAAGTCGCCGGTCAACTTCGCCGGGATGGTCGCCGCCGGCGTCCTCCGCGGCGACATGCCGGTGGCCCACTGGGACGACGAGCACCCGTTCCTCCTCGACGTCCGCCAGCCGGAGGAGCTGGCCGTCGAGCAGGTGCCGGGCGTGATCAACATCCCGCTCCCCGAGCTCCGGGCCCGCCTCGGCGAGCTGCCGCGAGACCGGGAGATCCACGTCATCTGCCGGTCCGGCCAGCGGGCCTACTACGCGACGCGGGTCCTCCTCCAGAACGGGTTTGCGGCCCGCAATATCTCCGGGGGGATGCTGTCGCACGCGACGCTCTCGGCCGGGTGAGCTGCCCGGACGTGGTGAAGGGGACCCGGGCGTGAGCCGTGCATGGCCGGGCCCCGACGCGGCCGTTGCCTGCACGACCGAGCAGGCAGTCCTCGGTGAGGGGGCCCGCTGGGACGCCCGCCGGGGCGAGCTCCTGCGCGTGGACATCGCGGCAGGACGCGTCTACCGGTACCGGGTCGAGCGCGACGGTGGGCTGATCCCCGTCCGCGTCTACGCGGTACCGGGAACCGTGGGGGCGATTGCCCCGATCGAGGGTGACGCCGGCTGGCTGCTCGCGGCCGGCCGTGGGTTCGTCCACCTGGCACCGGATGGTGCCCTGCACTCCATCGTCGAGGTGGCCCCGGCGATGACCCGGATGAACGATGCGGCCTGCGACCCGCAGGGCCGCTTCTGGGCCGGCACGCTGGCTGACGATCACCACGTCGGCGGCGGCGCGCTGTACCGGCTCGAACGCGACGGGCAGGTCGAGCTGGTGCTCGACGGCCTCACGATCTCGAACGGCCTGGCGTGGAGTCCCGATGGCCGCACGATGTACCTGGCCGACAGCGGCCCCGGGGTGATCCACGCGTTCGCCTTCGACGGGACGGACGGCACGCTCTCGCTGGGCCGGGAGCTGGTCGTGATCCCTGCGGCGGACGGCGCGCCGGACGGCCTGACCGTCGACGCGAGTGGCGACCTGTGGGTGGCCCTCTTCGGGGGCTCCTGCGTTCGCCGCTACACGCCGGAAGGCAGGCTCCGCGACGTCCTCGACGTGCCCGCGGAGCAGGTCACGAGCTGCGCGTTCGGCGGACCGCTGATGCGGGACCTCTATGTCACGACGGCCACCGAAGGCTGGGACGACGACCTGCGTCGGGCCGATCCGGCGGCCGGCCTCGTCTACCGGTTCGCCACGGATGCCATCGGCCGACCGGCCGCGTCGTTCCGGCCGGACCCCGCCTGGTGGGCAAGCGCGCGCAGCTCCGGCTAGTGAGATCGCGGCGTCGCGAGCCGGCGCCTCGTCCACCGAAGACGATGCGCGGCCGCCCGGCAGCCCGCTGAATCACGTGGTGCCCCGCGTCGGCCCGACAGTCGCGGCGCCACGCCGCACCGCTCCCACGTAGATCGCGAGGTTGTCACGTTGCCGTCCGCCGAGGAGACCCTCCGTCGCCTGGCGATCGCCGAGCCGGCCCTGGTCCCGTCGATCGATCTGCACCACGGTGGGGACTCCGCGCCGGATCCCCTTGACGGGCGCACCGAGTCGTTGATCCGAGTCGGGGCCCTGGTGGCGCTTGACGCACCGGAGTCCTCGTATCACGGTGCCGTGGAGTCGGCGTTCCTTGCGGGGGCCACGCTGGACGAGCTGGTGGGCGTCCTCATCGCGGTCGCCGGCTCGGTCGGCTCGGCGCGGGTGGCGTCGGCCGCGCCCCGTCTCGCGATGGCGGCAGGCTACGACATCGAGTGGGCGATCGACCCGAGCGATCCCCCCGGTCACTAGACGGCCCGAGGTGCGTCCGCCGCCTTCCTCGTATCATGCGGGGCCAGGAGGGCTCTGGCAGCACTGAGAAGGAGGGACAGCGACGACCAGCAGATCGCGTGTCAGGGCGCCCAATGCTCGCGAGCGGTTTCGGCCGTCCTTTCCGCTTGTCGAATCCAAGCTGCACCCGCCTGTCGAGCGTCCCGGCATCGTTCACCGTGGGCGGCTGTTGACCGATCTGCTCGTCGATCCGCGACCCTCGGTCGTGACCGTCATCGCCCCGGCGGGCTACGGCAAGACCACGTTCCTCGCCGAGTGGATGCGGCAGCAGGGTCGCGGCGTTGCGTGGCTCAGCCTCGACGATCTCGACAACGAGCCCAGCGTCTTCCTGACCTATATCGCCGCCGCCCTCGACCGGGTCGAGCCGATCGACGGCTCGATGAGCTCCGCGCTCGCCGTCCAGGGGCCGGCCGTCCTCGGGACGAGCGTTCCCCGCCTGGCGTCCGAGCTCCACCGGTGGGCGCACCCGGGGCTGCTGATGCTCGACGACGTCCACCGCCTCGTGGACCGGGCGTGTCTGGACGCCCTGGCAGCGTTGCTGGAGCACCTCCCGCCCGGGTTCCGGGTCGCCCTCGCGGGGCGAGTGGCGCCGGATCTGCCGCTGGCTCGCTTGCGGGTTCAGCAGAACCTCGTCGAGATCACACGGGACGACCTTGCCTTCGACGCCGAGGAGACGGAACAGCTGGCCGTCGCCGCTGGCCACCGGCTGAGCCGTGACGCGGCCCGGGATCTCGCAGAGCGGACGGAGGGCTGGCCGGCCGCCATCTATCTGGCGGCGCTGGCTGGACGGCGCGGTGCCTCGGTAGGTGGATCCTCCTTCGCCATCTCGGGCCACGATGGGTTCATCGCCGAGTACATCGGGTCGGAGCTCCGTCCGACGCTCGCCGAGGAGGATGTTGCCGTCCTCACCCGCGCATCGGTCCTCGAGACGATCGACGTCTCGGCCGTTGCGGCGGTGACCGGACTGTCGCGGGCGCCCGAGCGCCTGCGGGCCATGGCCGCTGCCAACGGACTCGTCGTCAGGTTGGGCGGCCCCCAGGAGGCGTACCGGCTCCACCCGCTGCTGCGGGACTACATGCGGGCGGAGCTGGACCGTCGCGAACCGGGCGCCGCATCCGAGCCTGCATCGGAGGGCGGCCCAGTGGCTCGCGGATGGAGGCCGGCCGGAGGAGGCTGTCGAGCACGCCCTCGCCAGTGGCGATCTCGACGCGGCCGCGATCCTGATCGAGGGCGCGTTTCTCACGACGTACTACGGCGGCCACACTGACCGGCTCTCCCGGTGGCTGCGTCGTTTCGACGACCTGGCCTTCGAGGAGCGTCCTTCGCTCGCGATCGTCGCGACGTGGGTCGAAGCGCTGAGCGGCAGGCCCGAGTCCGCCGACCGCCTGGCCGCCATCGTCGAACGCTCGAAGGCCGCGCGGCCACCTGCCGACGGGACGGCCTCGTTCGTGTCTGCCCGGGCGATGCTGCGGGTCGCCATGGCGAGCCACGGGCCTGGGGCGATGCTGGAGGAAGCGACGATCGCCGCGAACGCAGAGGCCCCCGGCAGTCGATGGCGCGGGACCGCGCTCTGGCTCCTCGGCGGAGCCCACATCCTGCACGGGGATGCGGAGGCGGCTGACGGGATCCTGGCGGAGGCCGTCGCTGGTGCCCCCAGGACCGGCACATCGGCGTTCTATGCGCTGGCCCTCCGGGCCAGCCTCGCGATTGCCAGGGGTGACTGGCGCGCCGCCGAGCAATTCGCACGAGAGAGCCAGGCCGGCTTCGAACGTACGCACCTCGACGGGGTGACGTCGGCGCTGATGGTCCACTCGGTCGCGGCCCGCGTCTCGATCCGCCGCGGGGACATCGCCCGGGGTCGCGAGGAGCTCGTCCGCGCCCAGCTCGTCCGCCCGCTGGCGTCCCACGCAGTTCCTTGGACGTCGGTCCTCGCCCAGCTCGAGCTGGCGCGCGCCTACCTCGCGATCGCCGACCCGGCCGGCGCACGGAGCGTCGTCTCGGACTCGGTGGCGATCCTGCGGCGGCGCCCGCAGCTGGGCGTCCTCCCGGAGGCCGTGCGCGAGCTGCAGACCCGGCTCGACGCGGCCGCCCGCGTCGCAGGCGGGCCTTCGACGCTGACGCCGGCCGAGCTGAGAGTCCTCCCGTTCCTGTCGACGAACCTGACGTTCGAGGAGATCGGCG
The DNA here is from genome assembly GCA_963754485.1 of uncultured Chloroflexia bacterium. GTDB lineage: Bacteria > Chloroflexota > Limnocylindria > Limnocylindrales > CSP1-4 > CAIXZV01. The sequence continues at coordinate 483,164 of CAVWFY010000017.1, forward strand.
ATCGTCTCATGAGCTCCCGTCATACGATCAAGTCCCATGCAGTCTCGATCTACGGGAAGCTGGGCGCCTCGAGCCGCAGCGAGGCGGTTGACCTGGCCGTCGAGGTCGGCCTGCTCGAGCCGTACTTCGGTCTTCGGCTGAATCCGGCGCCCGGAGAATGAATGGCCTCGTTCCAGTAGTCCGCGAAGGACGATGCCCGGGGCTGCTTGCGCCACTAGCGTGATGGCACCCATCATTGGGCGCAGCCGTTCGAATGGGAGCGACCCGCGATAATGGGTGCTCGCGATACGGGGTACCGGCCCCGCCGCACGTCGAGGAGGAATGTGGGATGACAGCGCTCGAGCAGCCGCGCCCCGGCGCCGGTGACGGCGCCACGAGCGCGTGGCATGCCCTTGATCCCGAGGCGGCACTCGCGGCCCAGGGCGTGACCATCGACGGCGGCCTCACGTCGGCAGAGGTCGAGGCGCGCCGCGCGACGTTCGGGGCGAACGCATTCGCCGAGGCGAAGAAGGTGTCGCGCTGGCAGGCGTTCAGCCGCCAGTACGCCGACCCCATGCAGATCGTGCTCCTGATCGCGGGCGTCATCTGCCTGTTCCTGCCCGGCCAGTTCTTCACCGGCGTCTTCCTGATCCTGCTGACCCTGTTCAACGCGTGGATGGCCATGAACCAGGAGGGGAAGGCAGAGGCGAGCGCCTCCGCCCTCCAGGGCATGATGGTCGTCAGGGCGAAGGTCCGGCGGAACGGCGAGCTCGTCGAGGTCCCGATGGGCGACCTCGTCCCGGGCGACATCGTCAACATCGAGGCCGGCGACCTGGTTCCCGCGGACGCGCGCATCCTCACCGCGGCGACTCTCGAGATCGACGAGTCGGCGCTCACGGGCGAAAGCGTCCCGACTCCCAAGCAAGTCGACGCGGTCGCCGCCGGCGCCGCCCTCGGGGACCGGGTCGACATGGCCTTCATGAACTGCCAGGTCACGAGGGGCGCCGGCACCATCCTCGTCGTCACCACGGGGATGGCGACCGAGGTCGGCCACATCAGCGGCATGCTGCAGGGCACAACGATCGAGAAGACCCCGCTGACCAAGCAGCTCGACGCTCTCACGAACCAGATCCTGGTCATCGCGGGCGTCGCGCTCGTGGTCTCGATCGCCCTCGGCCTGTACCGCGGCGTCCAAGCCCAGGAGCTGTTCCTCAGCGCGGTGGCGTTCGCGGTGGCGGCGATCCCGACCGCGCTGCCGGCCGTCGTCACGGCCATCCTCTCGAAGGGCTCCCAGACGCTCGCCGACGCCGGGGCGATCATGAAGCGCCTGCGCTCGGTGGAGACGCTCGGCTCGACCTCGGCGATCAACTCCGACAAGACCGGCACCCTCACGCTCAACCAGATGACCGCGGTCCAGATGGCGGTCGTCGGCCGGCGCTACTCGATCACCGGCGACGGCTACTCCACCACCGGCCAGATCTCGCACGCCGGCGGCCAGCCGGACGTCTCCCTGGAGCAGTACCTGCTGCCGATGGCGCTCTGCGCGGACGCCGAAGTCCGCGACGGCGGGCTGGTCGGTGACCCGACCGAGGGTGCGCTCGTCGTGCTCGCCGCGAAGGGCGGCGTCGACCCGACGCTCACGCGCGAGCGCTATCCGCGGGTCGCGACCCTGCCCTTCGATGCTGCCTACAAGATGATGGCGACGTTCCACGCGATGACCGACGAGAGCGGCCGCGAGGTCATCCGCGCCTACATCAAGGGGGCGCCGGACCAGCTTCTCGCGCGTGCGACGGACGTGCACGGCCCGGACGGGCGACCCGTGCCGGTCGAGCAGATCCGCGACGGATACCTCGCGGAGAACGAGCGACTCGGGACCCAGGGCCTGCGGGTGATGGCGACCGGGCAGAAGGACTTCGACCCGGCGACGTTCGACCCGAACGCGGACCTGCTGCCCGCCATCGACGGACTCACGCTGCTCGCGATGGTCGGGATCGTCGATCCGCCGCGGCCGGCAGCGAAGGACGCCATCACCCAGGCGAAGGCGGCCGGCATCCAGGTGCGGATGATCACCGGCGACCATGCGGTCACGGCCGAGGCGATCGCCCGCCAGCTCGGCATCGAGGGTCGAGCCATCACGGGCGCCGAGTTCGGCGCGATGAGCGATGAGGAGGCGCTGCGCGAGATCGACGGGATCGGCGTCATCGCCCGCGTCTCGCCCGAGCACAAGGTCCACCTCGTGGACATCCTGCGCACAAAGGGTCATGTCGTCGCCATGACCGGCGACGGCGTGAACGACGCCCCGGCGCTCAAGGCGGCCGACATCGGCATCGCGATGGGCATCACGGGCACGGAGGTCAGCAAACAGGCCGCAGTCATGATCCTCACGGATGACAACTTCGGGACGATCCTCAAGGCGGTCGGCCTCGGGCGTGCCGTGTACGACAACCTGCTCCGGTTCATCCGGTTCCAGATGGCCGGCCTGTTCGGGTTCATTGCCACGTTCCTGGGCTCGTCGATCCTGAACATCCTGGGCGGCATCCCGTTCCTGCCGCTGCAGACGATGTGGCTCAACTTCACCGTCAACGTCTTCCAGGCGATCGGCCTGGGCTACGGCAAGCCGCGCGAGGGCCTCATGGAGGTTCCGCCGCGGCCCAGGGAGCAGAAGATCATGCCCCGCCGGCTGACGACGTGGCTGGTGTTCGTCGGGCTCGTCATGGCTGCGGGCACGCTGGGCGTGCTCGCGTGGGCGGACGGACTCTACGGTGACGTGGTCGCACGGACGATGGGCCTCACGACCTTCTCGCTGTTCCGGCTGTTCTCCTCGCTGGAGACCGCGGACGAGGACGAGTCGCTGTTCGGTGGGTCAATCCTGGGGAACCGCCCGCTCCTCGTGGCGTCGGGCCTGTCGGTGCTGACGATCATCCTGGCGACGGAGCTCGGCTTCCTCCAGCGGCTCCTCGGCACCGTCTCGATGTCGCTCGACCAGTGGGTCGTGTGCCTCGTCGTTCCGCTCTCGCTCATCGTCGTCGAGGAGGTGCGCAAGCTCCTCAAGGTCCGTGCCGGCGACGAGCCGGTCGCCGCCCAGGCCCCCGCAGCAGCCGCCGCGGCGTAGTCCGCGTCCCACAGGAAAGGATCTCCACCATGGCGAACAAGAAGGGCAAGAAGTCCACGAAGGGCGCGGCCACCGCCGAGGCCACGAATGGCGCGGACCGCCGAGGCCGCGGGCGCGAACGCCCCGCTACCGGCAGACGAGCCACAGCCCAGGCTCTCCACCAAGGCCTACGAGCGCGAGATGCGCCGGCTCCACGGCGAGCTCGTCGCGATGCAGGAGTGGGTGAAGGCGACGGGCGCCAGGGTGTGCATCGTGTTCGAGGGCCGGGACACGGCCGGCAAGGGCGGCACGATCAAGCGGATCACCGAGCGCGTCAGCCCGCGCGTGTTCAAGGTCGTGGCCCTGTCAGCCCCCACCGAGCGCGAACGCTCGCAGATGTACGTCCAGCGGTACATGGCGCACTTCCCGGCCGCGGGCGAGGTCGTCATCTTCGACCGCAGCTGGTACAACCGCGCCGGCGTCGAGCGGGTGATGGGCTTCTGCACGCCCGAACAGGCCGAGCGCTTCCTCGAGCAGGCGCCGGCGGTCGAGAAGGCGATGGTCGAGAACGGGATCATCCTGATCAAGTACTGGCTCGAGGTCAGCCCCGACGAGCAGACCCGACGGCTCGAGGGCCGCATCAACGACCCGCGCAAGGTGTGGAAGCTCACCGACATGGACCTCAAGTCGTACGGCCGCTGGGACGACTACTCCCGCGCCCGGGACGCCATGTTCCGCGCGACCGACACGCCCTGGGCACCATGGTTCATCGCGCGGACCGACGACAAGCAGCGTGGCCGGCTCAACATCATCACGCACCTCCTTGGCCAGGTGCCGTACACGCCGCTCGAAGTGCGCGAGGTCAAGCTCCCGAAGCGCAAGTTGAGCGCGGGGCAGGCCGAGCCGGACCTCCCACTGAAGCACATCCCGACACCGTTCTGACGCGGGCCGGGAGCCGAACCTCGCGGCCGGTCCGTGCGGCGACAGCATCGGCCGCCCGCCGCCGCCGCCGTCGCCGCCCTAGCGTGAGCCGATCCCGGTGAACGTCCCGTCCGCCTCCCGGAGCATCCGGCGGACCTCGAGCACGCACGCCGGGTCGATCGACCCGTATACGTGGGGGTAGATCCCGGCCGGATCGTCGAACCGCCACGGGCTCCCCGTCTGCTCCAGGTCCAGCGTGAGCAGCAGGAACGGACGCGGGTCGTCGCGGTAGAAGCGGTTCGCGACCGTGATCATCTCGCCGTCACCATCCGTACAGTGCACGAACCCGTCCTGGGCATATGCGGCCGGCAGGTACGGCGCCGCGGGGTCGTGGGTCTCCCACGTTGCCGCTGGAACGAGATGGAGGGTCGGGCGGGTCACGCCTCCATCCCGGTTGCCGGCGCGTCCACGCTGACCCAGCGGCGGTCCAGCGCGACCTGGATCACGGTGGGTCCGGACGCCGCGAGCGCCGTCCGCAGCACACCCTCGAACGCGGCGTCGCTCTCGACCCGCACGCCACGAGCACCGCACGCCCGTGCGGCCGCAGCGAAGTCCACCGGTCCGAGGTCCGTGCCGGGAGCCGTCGGGCTCCCGTTTCGATCCTGGTGGGCACGGATCATCCCGTAGCGCTCGTTGTCGAAGACGATCGCCACCACGTGGGCGCCTTCGCGCACGGCGGTCTCGACCTCGGCCATGGTCATGGCCATGCCGCCATCCCCGACGAGTGCCACCACGCGCCGCTCACGGTGGACGAGCGCTGCCGCGAGGGCGGCCGGGAAGCCATAGCCCATGGCACCCGAGGTGGGGCCAAGGAACGTGCCAGGCCGCCGGAACCGGAACCCGCGCGCCAGCCAGCCGGCGAACGCCCCGGCGTCCGTCGTGATGATGGCGTCCTCGGGCAGCAGCCGGTGCAGGTCCGCGATGATCCGGCCTGGATGGACGCCCGGGCCGCTCCAGTCCCCGCCATCCACGCTGGCCGCCGCCTCCCAGGCGGCACGATCGGCCGCGTTGTTCCGGTCACGTGCGTGGACCGGCTCGGCGAGGAGCACGCTCTCCTTCAGGCGCGCGTTGGCCGCGCGCAGGAAGGCCCGGGCGTCCGCCCGGACCGCGAGCTCCGGCGACGACGCGAAGCCCACGGGACCCGACCGGGGCTCGAGGTCAACGTGCATCCAGCGCTGGCCCATCGCGGGAACCCGGAACCCGGAGGTGGTGGGCTCGCTCAGCCGGGACCCGAGAACGAGGATTGCATCCGCGGTCTCGATCCGCTCGCGGACCGTCCGGGGGCTGCCGAACCCGGTCATGCCCAGGAACAGCGGGTGGTCGTTGGGGATGACGTCACCGCGACGCCAGCTGGCGATGATGGGGACGTGCAGGAGCTCCGCGAAGCGGACGAGGTCGTTCGAGCACCGGGCACGCAGGACGCCGGCACCGGCGAGGATGACGGGCCGCTCGGCCGAGGCGAGGAAGTTGAGGACGGCCCGCAGGTCGCCGGCGGACGGCGCCTCGGGGTGTGGCCGGACGACGGGTGCACGCGTGCCCTCGGGCAGCGCGAGGTCCTGCACATCCTCCGGGATCGCGATCAGCGCGGGTCCGGGACGGCCCTCCACGGCGGCCCTCACCGCGACCTCGAGGGTCGCAGCGGCGGACTCCGCATCACCGATCTCGCCCGCCCACTTGGCCAGGCCGCCGATCGTGTTGACGAGGTCGATCTCCTGGAACGCCTCTCGCCCGCGGAGGCCGCGGTCCACGCCGCCCACGATGACGAACATCGGCGTGGAGTCGGCGGTGGCCGTGTGGATCCCGATGGCAAGGTTCGCCGCCCCCACGGCGCGGGTCCCCAGGCATGCGGCGGGCCGGCCGGTCAGCTGGCCGTAGGCTTCCGCCGCAAACGCAGCGGCACCCTCGTGCCGGGTCGCGATAACTCGGATCCCGGTCGCCGTCAGGGCATCGAGGATCGAGAGGAAGCTCTCGCCGGCGACGGTGAAGGCGATGCGGACGCCGGCGGCGCGCAGCGTCGCGGCAACCAGCTCCGCGACGGTGGTCGGCTCCGCCGGGGCGACGTGGTCAGGTTCGGCCTCCAGTTCCTCGTGCCGGGACTCCGGGACGGGGGCCACCGGGGGCGGCGGCTCAACTGCGGGCGGGGGCTCCGGCATGGTGACCTCGGGCTCTGCGTCGGCGTGCACCTCGGGCTCCGCATCGGCGTGCACCTGCGGCTCCAGGTGGCCATCGGCGGCGGCTGACCTCTCGAGATCGATGACCAACGCGACCGGGAAGTCGACACGGAACGGGTCCATCGGATACCTCCTGTGTCCGGCCCTGACGGCGGTCCGTCCGGGGCCGGTGCCTGCGATGGGTAGTCGGCGCTGAGGTTGAGAAGTGGGCGTGGAACCAGGACTAGACGGCGCTCGGGGCGGCGACCATGCCGATAAGCAGGCCGGCCACCACCACCAGGGCGACGATGATCATCAGCATGCGCGCCACTCGCGCTCCGGGCATCGAATCCTCCTAGCGGTAGTTCTCGAACTGCAGCGGGACGTCCTCGTCGAGCTCGCGGAGTCGCACGATGACCTTCTGCAGCTCGTCCCTGCTCTTGCCGGCCACGCGGATGGCGTCGCCCTGGACTCTCGGCTGGACCTTCGGGAACTCGTCGCGGATCAGCTTGACCAGCTTGCGGGCCAGGTCGTCCGGCAGGCCGCGCCGCAGGGTGATCTCCTGGCGGACCTTGTTGCCACCGGCCGGCAGCACCTCGCCCCAGTCGAAGATCTTGAGCGAGAGGCTGCGTCGGACGGCCTTGCTCTCGATCAGGTCCTTGACGGCCCGTGCCCGCATGTCACTGTCGGTGACCAGCACCAGGCGGGTCTTCTCCTGGACCAGGTCGACGTGGGCGCCCTTGAAGTCGTAGCGCTGCTGGACCTCGCGCCGGACCTGGTCCAGCGCGTTCCGGAGCTCCTGCTCGTCGAAGTCCGACACGACGTCGAACGAGATGTCGCCCGCCATCAGGCCTCCTTCCTACCCGGCGAGGTGCTCGCGGGTGACTGTCCAGTGCCGCAGGCGCACGATGCGCCCGTCCTCCCCCACTTCGGCGGAGAGGAACCCAGCCTGCCGCACCTTCGCATCGTCGGTGGGCCGGCTCCAGCTGGCGTGCCAGGCGGCGAGGACCGCGTCCCCCGAGACCCAGTGCCGCTCGATCGCGAGATCGTAGTAGCGCTCGGCGTCGGCCGCCTCGAGCAAGTATGCCCGTAGGGCGTTGTGGCCCGCCAGCGGCGGCGAGAACGGGTCGTGGCTGACCTCCGCAGTCTCGGCGAACAGGTCGGTGTAGCGATCGCCGTCGCAGGCCATGCGGGCCTCGACGAGGGCTTTGAGCAGGTCGAAGCCCTGGGCATAGGTGATGGTCATCGCGCCTCCAGGTGCTCCAGGAGCAGCTCGCCGATGCGGTAGGAGCGGCCGCCACCCATCACGAGCACCACGTCGCCGCTGCGGACGGCCCCGGAGAGCCAGCCGGCCGTCGCCTCGACGGACCCCGGGGCCACCGACGTCTTGCCGGGCGCCCGCTGGGCCACGGCGGCCGCGAGCCCGGCGGCGCTGGCGATGGTGGTGTCCGGGTCCCGCCCGGCCCAGATGTCCGCGATCGCCACGGCGTCCGCGGCCGCCAGGACGTCGGCGAAGGCGTCCAGCAGCGCCGCGGTACGGTGGTAGGTCAGCGGCTCATAGACGGCCCACACCCGGCGACCGGGTTCCCGCTGGCGGACGGCGGCGAGGGTCTCGCGGATGGCCGTGGGATGGTGGCCGTAGTCGTCATAGACCACCACGCCGTGGACCTCGCCCTTGCGCTCGAGGCGGCGGCCCACGCCGGTGAACGACGCCACGGCGGCGAGCACGGCCTCGGGCGGGTAGCCGGCCGCCAGGCATGCCCCGATGACGCCCAGGGCGTTGGCGGCGTTGTGGCGGCCCGCGGTCGTCAGGCGCACCTCGTGCTCGAACTCGCCCGCCAGGGCGACCCGCAGGAGCGTGCCGTCCGGCTCGGCGGCCACGATCTGCCCAGCGAGCTCGACCGTTAGAGGCTCCGGGTCCAGCGCCGTGCGCACCACCAGCCCCGGCCAGTCGTCCAGCCGGTGCACCAGCGCCGCCACGCCGGCGTCCCCCGTGTTCGCGACCAGCACCACCGGGAGATCCTTCTCCCCGCGACCCTCGGAGGCGCGCCGGATCCACGCTTCGAACGCCGAGATCACGGCGTCGCCGTCCGGGAACACGTCCGGGTGGTCCCACTCGGCCGAGGTCAGGACGATGACGTCGGGCCGGTACGGGTCGAAGTTGCCGGCGTACTCGTCCGCCTCCACGACGAACTCCACGCCGGACCCGCGGCGTGCCGTCGCCGGAACCCCGATACCCGTGACGGCCGCGGGCAGCAGCGCGCCGACGAACGCGCCCGGGTCACCGCCGGCACCCACGAGCGCGTGAACTAGCCAGCCGGAGGTCGTGCTCTTGCCGTGCGTCCCCGCCACCGCAATCAGCACGCGGTCCACGGCGGCGTCGGCCACGACCTGCTGCCAGGGCTCGAGTGGGATCCCGAGGGACCGGGCCGCGAGGAGCTCCGCGTTGTCCGGGTCGATCGCCGTCAGGGCCTTGGTGACGGCCAGCCGGCCGGGGTGTGGCTCGTGCGTGACGTGTGCCGCGTCGTGGCTCGGCGCGACGGCTATCCCCGCCGCCTCCAGCGCGGGCGTGTACTGGGAAGGGCCTCCCGGGTCGCAACCGTCCACCTCGGCGCCCGCCCACGCGGCCAGCAGCGCCGCCGCGGAGGCGCCCGCACCCTGGGCTCCCACGACGTGGATGCGTTCGCCGGGCCGGATCGGTCGCGCCGCACGTGCGGGCGCCAGTCCGGCGCCGATCTCGGCCGCGCCGCGCACGCTCACGCTCGCTCCTCGACATCGACCCGGGCGAGAAGCATCTCCAACGCCGCCTCCGCGCTCGAGCGCTTGTTCTCGCTGCGATCCCCGGGCCACAGGAACCGTCGAACCATCGCCGGTCCGAGCCCCGCGACGGCCACGTAGGCGAGGCCCACCGGCTTGGACTCGGAGCCGCCGCCCGGACCGGCCACCCCCGTGACACCGACGCCCAGGTCCGTGCCCAAGCGGCTCCGCACCCCCTCGGCCATCGCGAGCGCAACCTGGGCGGACACCGCGCCGTGCGCCGCGAGGACGTCGGCGGGCACGCCAAGCTCCCCCCGCTTGACCTCGTCCGCGTACGCGACGATGCCGCCGCGCAGGTACGCCGATGAGCCGGGCACCTCCGTCAGCAGGTGGGCAACGAGCCCGCCCGTGCAGGACTCGGCCGTGGCGACCGTCAGGCCGCGCTCCACGCACCGCGCCAGCAGGCGACCGGCAAGGTCGACGAGCGGATCCGCCATGGCTAGCGCCGGCTGGTCTTGACCGGCGGATCGGGCGGCGCGAACAGCCAGGTCTCCGGGTTGCTCTGCTTCGAGAGCCGCCCCAGGTCCTCGCCGTTGAGCGTGAAGTACGTCGCGCTGGACTTGCCAGTGCGGACCTCGACCGAGTTCTTGGCGGTGAACGTCAGGACCTTGCCCGGGTCGTAGACGTTTCCTGCCGCGCCCGTCACCTTCGAGACCTTCCCGTCCACCCAGACCTTGAGCCATGCCGTGGAGCCCTTGATGCTCACCACGAGGTTCACGCCCTTGTAGACGATGGACACGTTGCGGCTGAGCGACGTCGCCTTGCCCTCGGCCGACGTGGCGGTCACCACGATCTTCCAGTTGCCCTCGGACAGCTCCAGCGGCGTGTCGAATGTGCCGTTGGCACCAACCTTGACCGTGATCGGCCCGACGGTGGGACCGGCGGGCAGAACCGGGGCAGCGGAACCGGACGGTGCCGCCGAACCCGATGGCGCCGGTGACGGTGGCGCTGCCGTCGCGATGGGCGAGCCGTCTGCGTTGCCCGTCTGGACGGCCGTGATGGAGACCCCCGCGGCGTTGGACGTGGTCCCCCGCACCGGTATCGCCCCGTTCTCGAACTGCGCGCCCTCCGCCGGTGATTCGACCGTCAGCGTGGGTGCCTCGATGACGAGGAACGGCACCGTGATCAACACCCGTGCGGTGGTCTCCGAGGTCTTGCCGGTCTCCGGGTCCAGCGCCGCAATGTCGAACTGGTTCTGTCCCCGCCGCAGCTCCACATCGGCGACCCAGCCGCCCCCGTCGTCCGCCGAGACGCGGTACGGCTGCTCCCGGCCCGCGGCCGTGACCGTGACCGTGGCACCGGGGATCGTCGTCCCTCGCAGCTGGTAGGTCGTGGTGTCCTCGCCCACGTCGATCACCGCCTGTGGAGGATTAGTGAGCACGAGCGTCGGCGGCTTCGCGAACCGGACCAGCTGGACGCCCATGTACACGGCGAATGCGCCGATCAGGATCGTCAACAGCGCCGCAACCACGATGACCGGCGAGAAGGTCAGGCCCTGCCGCGGAGCGGCGAGGGGTTTCGGGACCGCGAGCACCGGTTCGGCCGACACCTGGGCATCGCCGCGCTCCCGCTTCCACTGGCGGATGACGTCCTCGGGGTCGAGACCCAGGTACAGGGCGTAGTTGCGCAGGAACCCCTTGGTGTAGACCGCCCCGGGCAGCTCGGCGTACTCGCCGTGCTCCAGCGCCGCGAGATAGCGCGCCCGGATCTTGGTGTCGCGCTCCGCGCGGTAGAGGTCAACGCCCTTGCGCTCGCGGGCCGCCAGCAGGCGCTCGGGAAGGGACGGGCCGGCCTCCGCCGCGTAGGCGCGGTCGGCGTCGCGCTCTGCAGAGCGTGCCTTCCGCAGCCCGTCTCGCGTCGTCATGCGTCGTCCTCGTCTCCGTCGGGCGCCGGACCGTCGTCCCGACGCAGGACCACGCGGGCGTTCGAGCCGTCGAACGCCCCCACGTACCCCCGCGCCTCGAGCTGGTCAATGATGCGGGCCGCCCGGGCATAGCCGATCTTGAGGCGCCGCTGCAACAGCGACGCCGAGGCGCGATCGTACTCCCGAATGACCCCGACCGCGTCCGGGAGCAGCCGGTCGGCGTCGTCGTCGACGAGGTCGTCCACGGTTCCCGTGGACTCCTCGTCGGAAATGATGATCGAGAGGTCGTAGCGGGGATCGTCGATCTGGTCGCGCCAGTACTGGGTCACGCGCCCGATCTCCGGATCCGACACGAACACGCCCTGGAGGCGCATGGGACGCGGCAGGTCAGACGGCTGGTAGAGCATGTCGCCGCGCCCGATGAGGTCCTCGGCACCCGGCGAGTCCAGGATCGTGCGGCTGTCGATCTGGCTGGCCATCGCGAACGCGATCCGGCTCGGGAAGTTGGCCTTGATCAGGCCGGTGACGACGTTGACCGACGGGCGCTGGGTGGCGAGCACCATGTGGATCCCGGTTGCCCGCGCCTTCTGGGCGAGGCGGACGATCGGGTCCTCGACGTTCTTGCCCTCGCGCATCATCAGGTCGGCGAGCTCGTCGATGACGATCACGATGTACGGCAGCCGGTCGGCCGGATCCACCCGGGTCTCGTTGAAGCCCTTGATGTTGCGGGCCGTGGCCCCCGCGAACCGCCGGTAGCGGTTCTCCATCTCGCCCACCGCCCACTTGAGGGCGGACTTGGCCCGATCGGGCTCCGTGATGACCGGCACCAGCAGGTGCGGCAGGCCGTTGTAGCCCGCGAGCTCGACGCGCTTGAGGTCCATCAGGATCATGCGCGTGTCGTCCGGGGTAGCGTTGCACAGGAGGCTGGTGATGAGCGCATTGACCATGACGCTCTTGCCGGAGCCCGTGGCACCTGCGATCAGGAGGTGCGGCATCTTGGACAGGTCCACGGCCTGCGCGCGGCCTGCGACGTCCCGGCCCAGAGCGAACGTCAGCGTTGACCCGGACGCCGAGAAGTCCACCTCTTCGAGGATCCGCCGCAGCGCGACGATGTTGAACTCCTTGTTCGGGATCTCGATCCCGACGGCACTCTTGCCCGGGATCGGTGCCTCGATCCGGATGCTGCGGGCTGCGAGGGCCATCGACAGGTCGTCCTGGAGCGCCTCGATGCGACTGAGCTTGATGTGCGGCGCCGGCTGAACCTCGTACTGGGTCACGACCGGGCCCGCATTGCGGCCGATGATCCGCGCCTCGATGTCGAAGCTCGCCAGCTTCCTGACGATGATCTCCTCGTTCCGGGCGTGGACGAGGTCCGCGTTATCGGTGGTGGCGGCGGTCGGGACCTCGCCCGGGTCGAGCAGGTCGTGGGGCGGCAGGCGCCACTCGATGGCCTCGCGCGTCGGCGGCGAGTCGGATGCGTCCGTGACATCCTCCGGACCGCGCGAGGCGGGGAGGACGGGCTGACCGGCGGTGGTCCTCGCGGCGGCCTCGGTCCCGGCGGCGGCACCGGCTGCCCGAGCGGGCGCGAACGTGGACGATGTCGGAGAGGCTGATGGCACGGCGCTCGGGATCCCGGCCCCGGCGGGCTCCGTTCCCCACACGCCGGTCTGCCCGGGCGCATCCACGGACGGGATCCGGGACCCGCGGCCCTTCCCGCCCGCAGCGACACCAACGGCCGCGACGTCGCCGGCGGGCACGGCACCCTTCCCGTTGGCGACGGCCGGCTGAGCGGTCTTCGTCGTCCGGTCCTGGAGCGTGGACCCCGCCACGCGGGCCAGCCCCGTGGCGGGCGCGAGCATCGCCCGCAACGGCCGGTCGAACGCGATGAGCAGCCCGGCGACGAGCAGCAGCAGGGACAACACGAACGCGCCCGGGGTCGTGAGAAGCGGCTGCAGGATGCTCTCGAGGAAGCGGCCGATACGACCGCCGGTCCAATCATTGAACGCGATGAGCTGCAACAGGCCGAGCAGGCCCGCGTAGGCCATCGCGATCCCCAGCAGCGTCCGCCCCCACGGAGCACCGGGCTCCTTGCCGGGCCCCCACTCCACGTACCAGCCCGAGATCAGCAGCACGAACGGCAGCAGCCAGCGCCCAGTCCCGAAGAACGGCCCGGACAGGCTGCTCCACCAGTCGGTCAGGCTGCCCTCGCCGGGGAGCAGCAGGGCGATCAGGGTGACGGCGCCCAGGCCCAGCAGGAAGATGCCGACCAGCGAGCGGACGACCGCCGGCGACAGTCCCAGGGACAGCTTCGGCATCGGCAGCCCGCCACTGGACGAGCCGCCGCGCGACGAGGTGGACCGCGTCGTGCGCCGTGCAGGGGGTCGCGGCGTCGAGCGCCGTCCGCGGGGCACGCGCTAGACCTCGACCACCACCGGGAAGACCATCGGCCGGCGCTTCGTCTGCTCGTACAGGAAGCGCGACACGCTGTCCTTGATCTGGACCTTGAGCAGCGCGATCTCGGAGATGCGATCGCCGGGCGCCTCCACGGCCTCGCGAATCCGGCGGATCGCCTCCTCGAACATCGGGGCATCCTCGTTGCCGTGGACGAAGCCGCGGGTGATGATCTCGGGCCGGCCGACCATCTTGTTGGTCTGCTTGTCGATCTGGACGACGATCATGAACATGCCGTCGTTGGCGAGGGCGCGGCGGTCGCGCAGCACGACGTCGCCGACCTCGCCGACCGACAGGCCATCGACGTAGACGTAGCCGGCCGTGACCGGCTGACCACGGCGGGCGCTGCCGTCGTCGAAGATCTCGATCGGCGTCCCGTTCTCGATGATGTACACGTTGTCGGGCAGGACGCCGGTCTCGATCGCCAGGCGGCCGTGCTGGACCTGCATCCGGAACTCGCCGTGCATCGGGATGAAGTAGCGAGGCTTGGTGAGGCCCAGCATCAGCTTGAGCTCCTCCTGGCTCGCGTGGCCCGACACGTGGGCGCGCTTGATCGTGTGGTAATAGACGTTGGCGCCCGCCTTGAACAGGTTGTCGATCGTGCGGGCGACGTACTCCTCGTTGCCAGGGATGGGGCTGGCGGAGACGATGACCGTGTCGCCGGGCTGGATCTCCACGAACCGGTGGTCACGGTTCGCCATCCGCGCCAGGCCCGCCATCGGCTCGCCCTGGGCCCCCGTCGTCGCGATCACCAGGTTGGGCGGCGCGTCCTTGATCTTGTCCTTGGGGACGATGCTGGACGCGTCGTACGTGAGGTAGCCGAGATCCGTGGCGATCCGGAAGTTCTGCTCCATGGAGCGACCGATGACGGCGGTCTTGCGCTTCATGTCCGCGGCGGCGTCCAGCACCTGCTGGAGGCGGGCGATGTTGCTGGCGAAGGTCGCGACGATCACGCGGCCGTCGAGTGGCTCCATGATCTCGCGGAACGCCTCACCGACAATCCGCTCAGACGGGGTGTAGCCCGGGTTCTCCGCCCGCGTCGAGTCGGACAGGAGGCAGATCACGCCCTCCTCGCCCAGCCGGGCGAGGATGTGGAAGTCGGACAGCTTCCCGTCCACCGGCGTGTGATCGAACTTGAAGTCGCCCGTGTGGACGACGATGCCGACCGGCGTGCGCAGGGCGATGCCCATCGCGTCCGGGATGGAGTGGCCGATCCGGAACGGCACCGCGGTGAACGGCCCGATCTCCAGCTCGTCGCCGGGCTCCATGGCGATCAGCGGGTTGTTGTGGAGCTTGTGCTCCTTGATCTTGTTGCCCAGCAGGCCGCGCGCCAGGGTGCTGGCGTAGACCGGGACGCCCGGGAACTCCGGCAGCACGTAAGGCAGGCCGCCGACGTGATCCTCGTGCGCGTGGGTGATCAGGAAGGCACGGACCTTGTGCCGGTTCTCCTTGAGGTAGGTCACGTCCGGGACCACGAGGTCGATGCCGAACATCTCCTCGTCGGGGAACATGAGGCCGCAGTCGATGACGACGATGTCATCGCCGTACTCGAACACGTAGCAGTTCTTGCCGATCTCCCCTACTCCACCGAGCGGGATGATTCGAAGCGGGATGTTCGGGTCGGCCATGGTCGTCTCGATCTGCTTGGGGTTCAGAACAGGGTGAGCTGGGGGGCGTCGTCGGCCGCGGGATCTGCGGCCGTGGGCTGGGACGCGTCGGGGACAGGAGCAGGCTCGCGCCGCAACGAGGAAGCAGGCGCGGACACGCGGCGCTCACGGGCACGCAGGAGCACGGACGGGACGCTCGCCATGTCCTCGAAGCTCTCGCGCTCGATGGCCGGCGATCTGAGGGCCGCGGCCGGGTGGTACATCGCAAAGACCAGGGCGGCGCGGGCGCCGGTCTCGGGATCGGCCGGGACGCTCGTGCCGTGAACCTGGCCGATGCGGGCCCCCGGGATGAACGTGCCCATCGAGTAGCGGCCCAGGGTGACGACGACCGCCGGGTCCAGGGCCTCCAGCTGCCGGCGCAGGTACGGGGCGCAGGCCGCGATCTCGTCGGGCTGCGGGTCCCGGTTGTCGGGCGGGCGGCACTTCACCACGTTGGTGATGAACACGTCCTCGCGCTGCCAGCCAATGGCACCCAGGAGCCGCACGAGCAGTCCTCCGGCCCGGCCGACGAAGGGGCGGCCCTCGCGGTCCTCGTTGAAGCCCGGGCCCTCGCCCACGAAGACGACCTCCGTGTCCGGGTCACCCTCACCCGCGACGGCGCGCGTCCTGCCCTCGTGCAGTCGGCAGCGGGTGCAGTCGAGGACCTCGCTCGCGATCTGCTCGAGCGCCGCGCGGCGCTCGCCGCGGGTCACGCGGGCGATCCCCCGGACACCGTAGTGGCCGCGCGCTCGCTGCCCTTGCGGATCCAGCCGCGCTCCACCAGCACCTCCGCGATCTCCACGGCGTTGGATGCCGCTCCCTTGCGCAGGTTGTCCGAGACCACCCAGAACGCGAGCCCGCGGTTGTCCGGGATCGACGGGTCCTGGCGCACCCGGCCCACGAACACCAGGTCCGATCCGGCAGCCTCCATCGCGAGCGGGTACACGTTGTTCGCCGGGTCGTCCTGGACCACGACGCCTGCCGTGGCCGCGAACAGCTCGCGGGCACGATCCGCCGTGATCGGATCCCGGGTCTCGACGTGGACGGCCTCGGAATGGCTCACGAAGACGGGCACCCGGACGGCCGTGCAGGAGACGCGCAGATCCGGCAGGTGCAGGATCTTGCGGCTCTCGGTGACGACCTTCCACTCCTCCTTGGTGTACCCGTTGTCCAGGAAGCTGTCGATGTGCGGCAGCGCGTTGAAGCCGATCACGTGGGGGTACACGCTGGCGACCTTGGGGCGTCCCTCGGCGTGGGCCTTCACCTGCTCCTCGAGCTCGGTGATGGCCTTCTGGCCGGTGCCCGCCACCGCCTGGTAGGTGTCCACGACCATGCGCTCGATGCCCACGGCGTCACGCAGCGCCATGAGCGGCGGCATCAGCTGCATCGTCGAGCAGTTGGGGTTGGCGATGATCCCCTCGTGCCACGCGAGATCGTCGGGATTGACCTGGGACACCACGAGCGGCACGTCCGGGTCCATCCGCCACGCGCTCGAGTTGTCCACGACGACGCAACCGCGCTTGGCAGCCTCGGGCGCGAGGTCCTTCGATGTCCCACCACCGGCCGAGAAGATCGCGATGTCGATGCCCTCGAAGGCCTCGGGGGTCGCGAGCTCCACGGTGATATCGCGACCGGCGACGGTCACGGTCTTCCCTGCCGAGCGCGCAGACGCCAGGAGCCGCAGCTCCGTGTACGGGAATCGCTTCTCCGTGAGGACCTGGATCATGGTCCGACCGACGGCGCCGGTGGCGCCGACGATGGCGACGGTGAGCTTCTCGGGGCTGGTTTCGGGCACGGTCCGACCTGCTAGCGACGGGTTGTCGGGCACGCCGGGAGTATACCAGCGGGCCCCGCCCGGACCGGCGGCACGCGGCCAGCCGAATCGTGCCACCAGACCGCATCGCGCCCGAGTCGTCACGAGGCTACTGGCACCCTGCTGGAGCGATCCGGGTGAGTGGACGGGCTGCAACTGCCATCACGGTCGCGGGTGCTCGACGAGGCGCTCACGCCGTGGTCCGGGTGTGACGCTACGTCACTTGACTCCACAGGGGCCTTGACATCCACGAGGGTCCGCGTCAGCATGTCTAGACGAGTAGACGAGTAGACGAGTAGACGAGTTGCGGAGAGGAGGCGTGAAGTTGCAGTCAGGACCCACGGACTTCACGCCGCTCTACGTGCACATCAGCCGCTACTTGCGAGGGCGGATCCTTGACGGCGAACTCCGGATGGGCGCCGCGATCCCGTCGGAGTCGGAACTCGTGACCATGTTCGGCACGACCCGGGGCACCGTGCGGGCTGCTGTCGACGTCCTGGTCAGTGAGGGGCTCGTGCGTCGGGCGCACGGCAAGGGGACATTCGTCCAGTTGCGGCCGATCCGGCACAACGTGTGGAACTTCGGCGGGTTCACGGATAGCCTGCGCGGCCGATCCGAGACCCCTGTCGCCAAGGTGGTGTCCACGCGCCAAGTAGACCTGGGCGGGCGCGCTTACCACGAGCTCGTACGCTTGCGCGGCGTAGCCAGCGAGCGCGGCATCGAATACCTGTCGCTGGACACGTCATGGATCCCGCTCGACCTCTTCCCCGGGATCGATGAGGTCGACTTCGAGAACCGGTCGCTCTACGAGTACTTCCGGACGGTCGGCGGCCGCAGTCCACGCCGGACAAACATGACGTTGGCCGCGGAGATCCCCGACGGACGCACCCGGAGCCTTCTCGGCGAGACCGACGATACCGGCGCGCTTCTCGGCGCCGAGGGGAGCGCCTTCGACGAGCTGGGGGTTGAGATCGAGCGCATCGCGATCGTCTACTCGTCGCGGATCCAGTTCAACTTGACCACGTCCATCGACGAGCCCGGCACGAGGATCGCACGTTGAGTGAAGCCCGCGCGGCCGCACGGTTCACCCGTGTCTTCGCCGTCCCCAAGCCCATCCTCGGGATGCTCCATCTCAAGGGTGACGATCCAGCCGACATCGTGACACGGGCCCTTCGGGAAGCCGACATCCTCGTGGCGAACGGCGTCGACGGACTGGTGGTCGAGGACTACTTCGGGTCGGCGCGGGACGTCGAGGCGGTGCTCGAGCGCCTGGCCTCGACTCCCCCGGGCGTCCCCTGTGGTGTCAACGTGCTCGACGACGGGCCTGCGTCCTTCGCTCTCGCGGATCGATATGGTGCTGACTTCGTGCAGATGGACTCCGTCGCCGGTCACCTTTCGGAGGTGGACGACGTGGCATTTGCCGCCGAGATCGCTCGGCTGCGAGAGGACAGTGACGTGCTCCTCCTCGGTGGCGTCCGCTTCAAGTACCAACCCGTCCTGTCAGGCAATCCGGTCGAGTTCGACCTGCAGGCGGCCCTCAATCGCTGCGATGCAGTCGTTGTGACGGGTCCCGCAACGGGTGTCGAGACCTCGGCAACGAGGGTGCGCCAGTTCCGCGACATCATGGGGCCGGTGTTCCCACTGGTCGTAGGCGCTGGCCTGACCGCCGCGAACTGCAGCGACACCCTCGCCATCGCGGACGCCGCGATCGTGGGGTCCTCACTCAAGGACACCCTCGGGGCCGGTGGCGAAGTGTCGGGACCGCGGGTGGCGGAACTGATGCGCGCGGTGCGCGACCTGCGCCAGTCGCTCGCAATGGTGGCAGTCCCCGGGCCGGTACCCGCATGAGGACCCTTGCGGCCCTCCCTGTTGACGCCGTGGACTTCACCCCCTACGGCCGCGTCTACGACCTTGGCAAGGACGGTGGGGATGTGGTCGTCGAACCCATTCCCGACGTTGTCGACCGCTTCACCGGTGAGCCGGTCGTGACCGGGCCGGCCCATGTGGGGCTGACAATCGGGCCTGCGCTGCCGTTCACGGTGACGCGCATGGAGCGGCACCTGCACACCCGCGAGGCCGTGCTCTGCCTTGACGAGGCGATCGTGCTGATGCTGTCAGCCGATCCAGGCACGAGTCCCACGGCGGCAAGTACCTGCGCCGTCCTGGTCTGCCCGGGTCAATGCGTGTCGCTGCGCCCGGGCATCTGGCACAGCGTAGGTCTCGGCGTTCGTGGCCCTAGCCGCTACTACTGGCTCGCGGGCGTCAGCGACTTACCGGAGTCGCCTTGGGCAGAGATACTCGACGGCCCGGTGCAGGTGGCTGGTCCGAGAGGGGCCGATGAGCTCGCCTAGCCGTCGGTTCTCGGTCTTCCTCGGCGATGTCTCCCTCGACGAGTACTTCCGGGCCGAGACGTGGCCGGGGTCCGGGGAGAAGATCGATATCACCCCGATGGGCTCCTATGTCGGCGGCATGATCGCCAACGCGGCTGCCGTGTACGCTGGGTATGGCGAGTCGACGAAGTACCTGTGGGCAGTCAACGACGGCGCGCTGGCCCGCTTCCTGCTGGCCGATCTCGAGGGGCTCGGGATCGACACGAGCCTTGTTGTCCGCGATGCCGCCCTCGCCGATTCGCGCAACATCATCGTGCTTGCGGGCGGCGAGCACACGGTCCTGACGCCAGCGCTGGGCCTGTCCACCATCAACCTGAACGACGCGGCACTCGGGGCACTCTGCCGCGCTGAGTACGTCTACACCGCGATCGGGGACCTGCGCGCGCTTCGGCACGCGGGTCGGGATTCCAGATCGGTCATCGCCGACTTCCGTGGCTCGGGTGCGAGGCTGGTCCTCGACCTCGACGTCGGCAACCTGCGGCCCGGGGACGATCTGCTGGTGTCGGCCGCTGACGTCGTGCTAATCAACCGCATCGGCTTCGAACGCATTCGTCGGGGGCGCAGCGAGTCCGAGGCGTTGTCGCACCTGCTCGACGGGGCGGCCTCGACTGTTGTCGTGACGCTTGGTCCTCAGGGATGCCGGGTTGCGAGCAGTTCTGGTGACTTCACCGTCCCCGGCCTGGCGGTCGACCCCGTCGACGTCACCGGCGCGGGCGACACCTTCGGTGCCTCGTTCGTCCACGCGCTCAACACCACCGACGACCTCGTGGCCGCCGCCACGTTTGCGAACGCCGCCGCGGCGCGCGCCGTCTGCCTCACGGGCGGGCGGTCCGGGGTTGCAACCGAGCAGGAGGTCCTGTCGTTCGCGCGCGCGCACGATGTGGCGATCCTCCCCCACATGCAGCCGGATCTGGACGCCACCTTGGCGCCGGGACGGCCCAACGGTTTGACCATAGACAGCGAAAGGAACGCCAGATGAACGCCTTCCCTGCAAGGAACCACCGTCATGGGCTGCTGGCGGTCGCCGCCGTGTCCGCCGCCCTGCTCGTGTCGCTGACCGCATGCGGTAGCAGTTCGACGAGCCCGTCCTCGGCCGCGCCGACAGGTGCCCCCAACTCATCGGCCGCGCCGGCCGTCGTCACCGACGCCGCCGCCATCGCCCTGCTGCCCGCAGCCGTCCGAGACTCCGGCAAGCTCGTCGTTGGCACCAACCTCACGTACTCGCCCGACGAATTCAAGGACCCCAACGGTGAGCCGACCGGATGGGGTATCGAGCTGGTCGAGGCGCTTGCCGCGAGGCTCGGCCTGAGCGCCGACCTGCGTGACGCGCAGTTCGACAACATCATTCCGGGAGTCAAAGGCGGCAAATACAACGTGGGCTGGGCGTCGTTCACGGACACCGTCGAGCGGCAAGGGTCCGTCGACTTCGTGGACTACTTCAGTGCCGGGATCCAGTGGGCCAGCCAGGCGGGCAAGACCGTCGATCCGGACAACGCTTGCGGGCTCAAGGTCGCCGTCGGAACGGGCACGTGGCAGGAGACCGACGAGCTCCCCGCGAAGACCAAGGCCTGCCTCGATGCGGGCAAGCCGGCGATCGACGTGCTCAAGCTCGACACCCAGGGCGACATCACCAATGCCGTGGTCCTCGGCCGCGCGGATGCCATGACGGCCGACTCGCCAGTGACGCAGTACGCCGTGAGTCAGACCGGAGGGAAGCTGGAGTTGGCTGGCCCAATCTCCGAGGCGGCACCATTCGGGGTCGCGCTGCCGAAGGACGGGTCCATGACCAAGGCCATCCAGGCCGCGATGCAGTCCCTGATGGACGATGGAACCTACCTCGAGATCCTGACGAGGTGGGGCGTCGAGGACGGAGCCATCACGACCGCAACCATCAACGGCGGCCAGAACTGACATGACCACCGCCGCGACGCACCCGGGGCCTGGTGGCCCGGGTAGGGTGCGATCCGAGCCGCCGGAGCGGATCAGGGCTATCCCCCTGCCGCACCGGGGACGCACCGTCGCGGCGGGAATCATCCTCGTGGGCGTCGCCCTGTTCCTGTACGGGGCGGCGACCAACCAGGCGTACAGCTGGGATACCTACCGCCAGTACCTTTTCGATGCACGGGTCGTGCAGGCGGCGGGGAATACCCTGCTGCTCACGGTCTTGTCCATGGTGCTGGGCGTCGGGCTGGGCGTCGTGCTCGCCATCATGCGCTTGACGCCCAACCGCGTCACCCGAGCGGTCGCATGGGGCTACCTGTGGATCTTCCGCGGCACGCCTGTCTACGTCCAGTTGGTGTTCTGGGGTCTCTTCTCCACCATCTATCCCCGGCTCGACATCGGTGTGCCGTTTGCCCAGACGTTCTTCAGCATCCCCACGTCGAGCCTTCGCCGACAACGTGTTCTGGCTGGCAGTCATCGGGCTCGGACTCAACGAGGCCGCCTACATGGCGGAGATCGTGCGCGCCGGCATCCAGAGCGTTGATGAAGGACAGACCGAGGCCGCGACCGCCCTGGGCCTGTCACGCAGCCAGAGCCTGCGCCTGGTGGTCCTCCCGCAGGCGATGCGCACGATCATCCCGCCCACCGGCAACGAGCTGATCTCAATGCTCAAGACAACCTCACTGGTGACAGCGGTTCCCTACACCTTTGATCTCTACAGCCGCACGAGGGACCTGGCGGTGGAGACGTTCAACCCGGTGCCGATGCTGCTCATCGCGTCGACCTGGTACTTGTTCTTCACCTCGATCCTGATGGTCGGCCAGTGGTTCCTCGAGCGCCACTTCGCGAAGGGGGCCTCCCGGAACATGTCCGACCGGCAGCTC
Source organism: uncultured Chloroflexia bacterium (assembly GCA_963754485.1). Lineage (GTDB taxonomy): Bacteria > Chloroflexota > Limnocylindria > Limnocylindrales > CSP1-4 > CAIXZV01. The sequence goes on from CAVWFY010000017.1 coordinate 505,171, forward strand.
CAGGCGCTGGCCGACGCCGAGCGTCCGCCCTCAGAGCGGGTGGCGGAATGACCGCGCTGGCTCCGGGACTTGCAGGCAACTGCGACCCGGCCCATGGTGGACAGCCAGGGGGTCTACAAGAGCTTCGGTGCCCTCGACGTACTGAAGGGGGTGAGCCTGACAGTGATGCCGGGCGAGGTGATGTGCCTGATCGGGCCGTCCGGATCGGGCAAGTCCACCTTTCTGCGGTGCATCAACCACCTCGAGCAGGTGAACGCCGGACGACTCTACGTCGACGGCGAGATCATTGGATATGTCGAACGCGACGGAGCACTCCACGAGATGCCGCCCCGCCTAGCGTCCCGTCAGCGACAGGGCATCGGCATGGTCTTCCAGCACTTCAACCTCTTCCCGCATCTCACGGCGCTCGGCAATATCACGATGGCCATGATCCACGTGCGCAAGATCGGCAAACGCGAGGCCACCGACCGCGCCAGGGACCTGCTCGCCCGGGTTGGCCTGCCGCACAAGGCCGACGCCTACCCGGCGCAGCTGTCCGGCGGGCAGCAGCAGCGCATCGCGATCGCCCGCGCCCTGGCGATGGACCCAAAGGTCATGCTCTTCGACGAGCCGACATCAGCCCTGGACCCCGAGCTTGTCGGCGAAGTGCTCGATGTCATGCAGCAAGCTCGCCGAGGGCGGCATGACGATGATCGTGGTCACCCACGAGATGGGCTTCGCTCGCCAGGTGGCTGACGCTCTGGTCTTCCTGGACGGCGGGATCGTCGTGGAGGCGGGGACGCCGGAGGAGGTGCTGGGCAATCCGCAGCACCCGCGCACGCAAGCGTTCCTAGCGCAGGTCCTATAGCAGGAACCGGCGCTGGATCCTGCTCAGAGGTCCCGTGCGCAGACGGCGATCGGGGCCGCCCGGCGCTACCCGTCTCGGGTGCACCACGCCGAGTTGCGCGGGAACGGACGCGCGTGCCTCCCCCCGGCTCGCTTGACCTGGGACTTCTCTTCGGTCACGAAGAAGCGCCCCCGGGGCCGAGGCCCCGGGGGCGCTGTCGTGCGCTTGGAAATGGGCGCTGAGCCCTACTTGGCGAGATGCCGCTGCATCGCCGCCTTGCGGGACAGGTTGACGCGGCCCTGGCGGTCGATCTCGGTGACCACCACCATGACCTCGTCGCCCACCGACACGACGTCCTCGACGGACGGCACGTGGTAGTCGGCGAGCTCGCCGATCCGGATGAGGCCTTCCTTGCCCGGGAGGATCTCCACGAAGCAGCCGAAGCCCATCAGGCGGGTGACCTTGCCCAGGTACAGGGCGCCGATCTCGACCTCGCGGGTGAGGCTCTCGATCCAGTTGATCGCCTTGCGCGAGTTCTCGCCGGAGACGGCCGCGATCTCCACGGTGCCGTCGTCCTCGACGTTGATCTCGGTGCCGGTCTCCTCCTGGATCTTGCGGATCATCGATCCACCCTTGCCGATGATCTCGCGGATCTTCTCGGGGTTGATCTTGATCGTGATGATCCGGGGGGCGAACTCGGACATCTCCTCGCGCGCCGAGGGCAGGACCGAGGTCATCTTGTCAAGGATGAACAGGCGGGCGGCGAGCGCCTGCTTGAGACCCTCGCGGATGACCCGCTCGTCGATGCCCTTGACCTTGATGTCCATCTGGAGAGCGGTGATACCCGCCGTGGTCCCGGTGACCTTGAAGTCCATGTCGCCGATCGAGTCCTCCTTGCCGAGGATGTCGGTCAGCACCACGAAGTTGCCGGTCTCCCCGTCGAGCACGAGGCCCATGGCCGCGCCGGCCACCGGTGCCGAGATCGGCACGCCCGCGTCCATGAGGGCGAGGGTCGAGCCGCAGGTGGACGCCATCGAGGTGGAGCCGTTGCCGGCCACGACCTCGGAGACGAGGCGGATGACGTAGGGGAACTCCTCCTGGGTCGGGAGGACCGGCAGCAGCGCCCTAGCAGCGAGATTGCCGTGCCCGATGTCGCGGCGTGACGGCCCGCGCATCGGCTTGTTCTCACCCGTGCTGTAGGGCGGGAAGTTGTAGTGGTGGAGGTAGCGCTTGGACAGCTCGGGGCTGATGGTGTCGATCCGCTGGACGTCCGAGGACGGCCCGAGGGTCGCGACGGTCAGCGCCTGGGTCTGGCCGCGGGTGAACAGGCCGGAGCCGTGCGCACGCGGGAGGAGGCCCACCTCGACCGAGATCGGACGGATCTCGTCAGTGGCGCGGCCGTCCATGCGGATGCCCTCGCTGAGCACCAGGTGGCGGACCACCTTCTTCTGGACGAGCCCGAACAGGCTCTTGCTGAAGCGCGCCTCGCGGCGGGCCGCCTCGAGCAGACGGGCGGACTCGTCCTTGTCGGTGCGGGTCGCGCGGGTCGCGGCCGCCACGCCGTCCTTGAGGGCCTGGATGCGGCCGGGCAGGTCGTTGCCGAACCAGATCAGCAGGTTCGCCGTGGCCTCGGCGTCCGGCAGCGCCCGATGGTTCTCGGACAGCTCGACGCCGAAGAACTTGGCCAGGGTCCCGAGCTTGTAGTTCTCGAGATCCGGGTAGCCCTCGCGAGCGATGACAAGCGTGTCGAGGTACGAGCCCTGGGCCACGCGGGTGCCGTCGCCGAGAGCCTCCTCGATGAAGGCGATGTCGAAGCCGACGGAGTGGCCGACGAACGGCGCGTCACCGACGAAGTCCAGCGCCTTGCGCGCGGCCTCGGCCGGGCTGGGGGCGCCCTTGACGTCCTTGTCGGTGATGCCGTGCATCTGGTTGCCGACGATCGGACGGCCAGGGTTCACGAGCGTGGACCAGCGGTCGGTGATCTTGCCACCCTTGACCCGGACCGCGGCGACCTCGACGAGGTCGGCCATCTTGGGGTCGGTGCCGGTCGTCTCGACGTCGACCACGACGAACTCGCCGCCGGCCTTCGCCAGCTCGGCGAATGTGAGGACGGAGTCCGTGAGCGGCTCGAGGTACGGCAGAAGCTTGGGCTTGCCGACGAGCTCGCGCAGCTTGTCCTGGATCTCCACCAGGGGCAGGAGCGCGCGCTGGGCGAACAGGATCGCCTCGGCCATGACGTCCTCGGGGAGGATCTTCACCCCCGCCTCGACCATCATGATCGCGTCACGGGTGCCGGACACGACCAGGTCGAGCTCCGACTCCTGGAGCTCCGTGAAGGTCGGGTTGAGGACGAACTCGCCGTCGATCCGGCCGACGCGCACGGCGCCGACGGGGCCCTGGAACGGGATCTCGCTGATCGTCAGCGCTGCCGACGCTGCGATGGTGCCCAGGATGTCCGGGTCGTTCTCCTGGTCCGTTGACAGGACCGTGATCACGAGCTGGACGTCGTCCTTGTAGCCCTCGGGGAACAGCGGGCGGATCGGGCGATCCGTGAGGCGGGCGGCCAGGGTGGCCGCCTCCGACATCCGGCCCTCGCGCTTGATGAAGCCGCCGGGGATCTTGCCGGCCGCGTACATCCGCTCCTCGAACTCGACGGTGAGCGGGAAGAAGTCGAGACCGGGCCGCGGCAGGCTGCGGTTGGCCGTCCCGAGGACGAGGGTGTCGCCGTAGCGCAGGGTGACTGCGCCGCCGGCCAGGCCGGCGAGCTTGCCGGTTTCGAGCGTGAGAGTTCGACCGCCGAACTCGATCTCGAGCGTGGTGGGAGTGGACACGGGGTAAACGACCTCCTTGGTCGTGCGTGTGAGGATGCCTTGCGGCGGGTGGGGCCGGGGTTCGCCTGGTGCTGGCGCCGGATGCGACCGACCCCGGGTCTCATGCCCGGGGTCGTGATGCGGCGAGTCCTAGCGGCGAAGGCCGAGCGAGCCGATGACGGCCCGGTAGCGCGGCGGATCCTTCTTCACGAGATACGCGAGAAGGCGCCGGCGCTGACCCACGAGCTTGAGGAGGCCGCGGCGCGAATGATTGTCCTTCGGGAAGCGGCGGAGGTGCTCCGTCAGGTCCCGGATCCGCGCCGTCAGGAGCGCGACCTGGACCTCTGGGGAACCCGTGTCGCCGTCCTTGACGGCGTACTCGGCGATGACCTCTTGCTTCTTCTCCCGCGCGAGCGGCACTCGATCCTCCGACACGAACGATGGCGTGACTACACAATTTGTACTTCGACCCGCGCAGGATAGCAGGGGCTCCCCGGTTTCGCCAAACGGGCAACCGTCACCACCGGCGTCGGCAGACCTCAGCCGGCCACTGTCATCGCTCTGTCGGGACGCAGGAGGAACGGCGGCAGCACAGCCGGGATGTTCGAGAAGGGCATCACGTCCGGGTGGAGATCGATGCCCAGGGATTCGCTCATGAACCCCCGCCGCCGCTGGACCCGCGTCCAGGCATCCGGGTACGCGGCCGCGAACGCCGTCCGGAGGCCCGCATCCGCGAGGGCGATCCCGTCCTCGATGTTGGTCGTGAACCACGGCGTCCCGGTGGCCGGGATGATGTCCACCTGCAGCGCCATCCCGGATCGGAGCTCTACGGTGGAGCCCGGGAAGACCGGCGAGCTCACCCACTCGTCGAGTCCCAGCTGGTGGCCGGGGTTGAGCCCGATCCCGAAGAAGGAGTCGCCAAGCCTGTGATCGATGATCTCCTGGAGCACGCCGCCCCGCTGGCCGATGCGGAGCGCCTCGTACCACTCCGCGACCGCCTCGAAGTACGGGGCCGACGAGCCGCTCGACGTAGTCGCTGATGCCGGGTGGCAGGCCGGCGGCGTCCTCGACCACGAACCCCGCCCGGCAGTTGAGCGCTCCCCAGACCCCGAAGGCCACGGTGAGCGGGTCGCCGGCTGCGATGATGCGGTCTCCCGGGCTCATGAGGCCGAATGGGGCCCGCGGCCCGGCTGTGAGCATCAGGTGGCACGACAGGGGCATGCCGTTCCAGTTGAGCAGCCGGACCGCCTCGGCCTCGGTCATGCCCGGACGCAGGCCCCCGAGCATGCGCCGGATGCCGTCCGACGTCTGGCAGGCCGCGTGCTCGAAGACCGCGAGCTGGTCCACGTCGTTGATCACCCGCAGCCCGTCGGCTGGATCGATCATGAGGTCGTTGGCGTTCTCGACGACGCCAGCCGGGCCGGTGAGCTCCCGCAGCGCGTCGGCGATGAACGCCGGAGCCTCGATGCGCGAGCGGTCCGCGTAGGTCTTCCAGCCAAGGACGCCGACGCGGCTGCCGCAGCCGATCCCCTCCCCCGCCAGGATCTCGCCCAGCGGCCGCGAGCGGTCTCTCGGCTGGGATGGAAGGCTGAAGTCCTGGAACAGGTGCCGCCGCACCTGGAGCGGGGCGACCCCGGCGGTTCCCCAGCACTCGTTGCCCACCAGCATCGCCGGCGGGTCGTCCGGACCAAGCACGAGGAGTGCCTCCTCGAAGCGCGGGTCGAACCCGGTGAGGAACGCGAGGTTCGCACTGTGCTCGCGGTCGGCGTACACCACCAGCCGGTCGTAGCCGCGGCGGTCTGCACGTTCCCGGAGGGCGCGGACCCGGTTCGCGTAGGTCGTGGCAGGGACCTCCGGACGGGTCACGGGCATCCCGAAGTCGAGCAGGTCGATGCTTGCGAGGCGAGCCTTCGTCATGCGGTCACCCTTCCGGTTGTGCTGGGTCCCACGGCCGGGCGGCCGCCGCTCCCCGCTCCACCACGTGGAACCGGCCCGCCTCCACACCGATCCACGGGCCGACCTCGCCGTCAGGCCATGTCACCTGGATCTCCGCCCGGTTCGCCGGTCCCAGGCCCAGGTGCATCCAGCCCAGCTGGCCGCCGCCGTGGCCGCCGCCCACCACGAGCTCGCGCCGTACGACCAGGTCGCCGATCCGGACGTCGACCTTGGCCCCGATTGCGTCAAGGTTTCCCCCGTCCTGCCGGAGCCGGATCGCCGCCCAGCCGCCCATCGGAGCAGGGGTCTCCGCGGTCCCCGAGCCGGCGTTGCGCCACAGCCTCACCGGCTCGCCCACGTTGACAAGGACCAGGTCCAGCATCCCGTCCAGGTTGAGGTCGGCCAGGGCGGCCCCTCGCCCGCGCCCGTAGTTGAGGACTCCGGCGGCGTCCGCACCCTCGGCGAACGTCCCGTCCGGCCGGCCCAGGAAAAGGTTGCTGGGGTCACGGGCGGCATAGTCGGGCATGGTGCTCACGTTCCCCTTGGTCACGAGGAGATCCGTGAACGCGTCGTTGTTGACGTCCGTGAACTCGGCATGCCAGGCGGTCGACGGCAGCACATCGCCGCCCGTGAACGGCTGCGCAGCCGTCACACCCCGCCGACGCGCGATGTCGCGGAAGGTCGGCTGCTTGGGCCCCAGCGTCAGCGTCTGCAGCTTGTTGTCGCCCTGGCTCGTGAGGTAGTACTCGGGAAGCCCGTCGCCCGTCAGGTCCTGCGCGGCGATGCCCATGCCCCAGATCACCATGCGCACCCAGCCATCGGCCGCGGTGTAGGCACGGGGCGCCTCCCCCGCAGCGATCCTCCACAGTTGGTCCGAACCGGCGGTGTAGTAGTGGCGATCGTTCGTGACGCGCAGGTCACGTCGGCCGGAGCCGTCCCAGTCGCTGAACAGCATGGACAGCGTGCAATACCCGGGCTCGAGCGTGATCGGTGACCCGTACCCCGGTCCCGTGGCGATGGGCCGGTACAGCTCGCTCGTGGCGCAGCTGTTCGTCGGCTCGCCCGAGGAATCAAGCTCCAGGTAGCTGCCGACGGCGAGCGTCGGCCGGTCCTGGCCCGCCTCCCAGGTTGCCGAGAACGCGGTCGTCCATGCGGAGGACGGCAGTTGGAGCCCCCAGGTCTCGTTGGCTCGCTCGAACCGGCAGCCTCCGAGGCCGCGCAGCATGAGCGTCTCGCCCACTCGAAGGACCGCGAGATCCGTGTGCCCATCTCCGTCTCCGTCAAGCGGGTAGGCGCCGGTAACGCCCGTGATGTCGGTCACCGTGTCACTGGCCGACGTGAACTTCAGCCGACCGCCGACGTCGCTGCCGTTCCGGAACAGCTGCGCGGCGTTGGCGCCGCCGGCCACGTACAGGTCCGGGCGGCCGTCCTCGTCGCAGTCCAGTACTGCCAGTCCGCCACCGGTTGCGAACGCCGGGCCGCCGTCGTACGTGTGCGCGAGACCGGCGGTCTCCGTCTCCTCCACGAACCGCGGAGCGCCCAGGGCCTGCGATGGGGTCGGCACCCGGCCGAGGACCAGGAGGCCAGCAGCAGCGGCGACCGCCACCACGCCCATGAGCCCGGCGGCGACCGCCACCCGGTGTCCGCGGATGGTCACGAAGCGGCCGTCCCGTCGTAGTAGCGCCGGGCGGCGTTCCAGGCCTCGATCCCAACCTCGGATCCGACCTCACGGCCCGCGAGATCGTCGGCGCCGATGTGGATCCCACCCCACAGCCGCGATCGACCTGCCTGGTCGGCCGCGTCGAAGTAGGTCGCCCACTGGAGCGGGACGTCCGCCGTCGGCCCGCTCTCGAACTTGAGCGAGCCGGCCTTGGCCGTGTAGCTGCTCTGGCCGCCGGGAAAGAACTCACTCCCGGTCACGGCCTTCATCACCTCTGCCGCGGCGCGGCTGAACGTGCTGTGGCCCGAGACGTAGGCGGGGAACGCGGGCGTCACGAAGGTCTGCATCTGGTATGGGACCCACTCGGTCGCCAGGCTCCAGCCGACGCCGGCAGTGTCCGCCTTCGGGTTCTCGGGGTAGGCCTGCCAGGCACGGACCGCGATCTCACCCTCGTGCCCCGCGAGGGCCGCGTGGCGCTGACCCGGTGCCGTCGTGCCCGTCGTGATCACCTCGACGAGGCCCGGCTCCAGCGGGAGGCCCTCCGGGTCGTAGGCCGGCTGGGACGGATCGCTCGACTGGCCCTTGCCGCCCATGTACCGGATCAGCGAGATCGGACGCACGGAGTCGTAGTGGCCCTTCAGGCCCCAGGCGGCGATCGCGGCGTCGTGGACTGCGCCATTGAGCGCGAGGTACAGCTTGGTGTCCCACTCGAGCCGGTCGACCGTGGGGCCGGTGCCACCGACCCGCAGGTCCGGGGCCAGCGCATCCGACACCGAGTTGGCGATCACGTTCCAGTGGCCCGGAGGCGTCTCCGAGCTTGGCCCGTCGGCCCAGAACTCGGCCATCACGCGCCCAAAGTCGCCCTGGGCCACGACGTTCGGCGGGTATGCCTGGCCGGTGGCTGGATTGACGGAGTACCCGGTGCCGTCGTTGGTGCCCAGCGAATTGGCGCCCATCGCTCCCGGCGAGATATCGATGGTCGCTCCGTCCCCCGGGTCGAGCTGGCTGTTGAGCCGGATCACCTCGAGGACCTGCGCCTTCAGCGCGTCATCCGTCGCCGGGTCGCCCAACAGGGGCGGCGGACCGGGGTCGATCGGCGTCCCGGCATCGCCGCCCGGCGGCAGCGCAAACCCCGTGACGTGACCCCAGTGCGGGCCGAGCGCCTGCTGGAGCCCGTTGGCGACCGGAATCCCGTTCTGCGACACCATGTTGGCGATCTTGAGCGGCTGCCACCGGTTCGGATCCGACATCGTCGTGCCAGGATCTGCCACGACCATCGGCGGGTTGACTGCTTTGTAGTCCGTCGATGCGTAGCCGCCGTACTCGTTGGAGCCATCGTTGGCGGCGGCCGCCAGCACGGCGTCGGCGATGCGGTTGCCCACGGCGGCCGGCGTGTCGCCCTCCGACGTCGTGACGTCCAGCGAGTAGCACAGCGAGTCCATCAGGTCCGCGAACTCGGAGAGGGAGACGTCACCCCCCACCGCGGCGATGTAGCGGCTGGTGAGCAGCCGGTAGGCGGCGTAGCTCATCGCCTCGTTGCGGGCCGCGGCCACGTCGCCGGCCCGGTGCTTCTCGGTGACCACGTAGCCGCGGGCGGTGTCGTCGTACGCGGCCCATGCATCCCACATGGCCGCGGACAGGTGGAACAGGTTGCGAGCATGGACGGGCGGGTTCGGGACCGCGCGGCGGATCGAATCGAGCAGTGCCTCGTCCCACCGTCGAGCGATGGACCAGTCGGCGTGTTCGATCGGCGGGCAGGAGGCCGTCTGGGGCTCCCACGGCCGCGCCACGGCGAGCCCCGCCATCATCACGAGCATGACGGCGACGCCGATCCCCACCGCAACCAGCCCGCGCCGCCGGCGCACGGGGCGTGGCCCGCCACGACCCGGGGCGTCGGTTCGGGCGACCACGACGCTGGGCTCGGCCGGGCCGGCGCCCGGTTCCGGACCAGGCGCCTCGCTCACGATCCTGCCTCCTCAATCACCCGGCACGGACCGGGCCGGCCAGGGATCCCCAGGCCCACCGGCGCATGATAGACCCGTCGAGGCGGTCCCCTCGAGGCGCCTCAGCCCCGCGCCGCGGCGAACAGCCGCTCGATCACGCGCAGGTTCGCGACGGCATCCTCCGGCCCCACCGGCGCCGGACCGCCCGCGAAGACGGCCGCCGCGAAGGCATCGGCCTCGCACGCGTACGGGTCGG
>CAVWFY010000018.1:0-156016 GCA_963754485.1 uncultured Chloroflexia bacterium
AAGGACCTGGAAGCGACCTGGCCGCACCTCCTGGCCTACTGGCAGATGCTCACGGAGATGATGAAGTCGAAGGCGATCCCGATCACGCAGCTGCCATGCTGACGTGATCGAGCGCCCGGCAAGCATCATTGGCGCTCGGAGGCCGAATGCCTCTGGCGCTCGACATCCGTCCACCCGATCCTTCGCCCTAGCGGGAGGCTCTGACACGCGGCCCATACCCTGGCCGTCGGGACCGCGCCGAGCCACTGGCGAGACCAACCCGTGCGATGACGTCCCGGGAGGTGGCTCGCGATGCGTACCAAGCGTCTGAACCGATGGATCTCCGGGGGGCTGGCCGGGTGCCCGGGGATGGTCGACGTCTCGCCGACGGAGGACTCGCCGCCTTCGACGCCCTCACCCCGAGTCGGGGCGAAGAGCGCCCCTGGCGATCGCACGGGGCAACGCTCTCGGCGCAACATGTGGGTAGCCGCAGCGGCAGCGTTCCTGGTCATCAATGGCGTCGTCCCACGGCGCTGGCCATCGGTGACGAAGCGATAGCTCTGAGTGGTGTCGCCTGCCACCGTGAACACGCGGAGGGCGCTCCAGCAGACGGGAGCGAACGTTGAGCGGGACCGGCACACGCTCCCCAGCCTGGCCCTGAGCACTGACCGATCGGCAGGGGCCAGCGGGCGACCGGGGCGTCTGCACCCACGGTGAACCTCGGGGGCGGTGTCCCGATGCCGACCGGCCGGCCGATCGGCCCACGTCATGCAGCACGGGTGTCGCCGCCGCCTCCGGAACGGGGACGCTCCACGATCGGCCTGTTATCCGCCGGGAGCGTCGCTGCGCGGGTTCCCCCCGAAGGGACGGACGGCACGAGAGCAGGCTAGGGACCGCGACGTATCTGTCGCTACACGCGGACCGCGTGGCCGCTACTTCTGCTTAGACGCCCGCTCGTTTCGGTGCGGACCGGTGCGACCCGCCCGCCTCTCATCCCCCCACCGGCCGCGGAAGGCAACAACCAGGAACGCGACTAGGAGCACCAACCCGGCGATGGTGACCACTGTGCCAAGAGACGGCGTGAGGATCGCCGGCGACAGCGCAAGGACGATCAGCACCGCGCCGGCCGCCCGGCACCAGAGGACCCTCTCATCGCGGCCTCCATTCGCCCCGTAGGACGCACGCGCACGGTTGGGTGTTGCAGCGGCGAGCCGCGGAGTCCGTCCCGCGTCGTCCGCGTTGGGATCGGCCCGCAGAACGTCAACGTCGACGGCCCCGATGCTGATCTGGGGGCGACGGATGACTGATGCCGGCGGCCGCGACGAGGGCGGGGCGCGCCGACGAGGCTCGCGCCATGATCAATGCATCGACGAAGTGATCTCGGGACCTGGTCGCGCACGGGCTTTCGATCGCGGGTAGTCACGGATCGGGCTGGGCAGCCCGTTTCGGTGCGGGCGAGTGCGCCGGCCCCGCTACCCCGCCGTGGCCGGCACGCCCACGTCGACGACCGGGAGCTCGATGATCGTCCTCACTTCCTCGGGGGGCGTGTCGCCCTCGCTCAGGTAGACCTCGCGAGGCGGACCGGCAATGGCCACGTCGTGCTCGCCGAGCCACGTGGTCAACTTCTCGTACGCGGCCTCGAGCGTGTCGTACGGGCCGACATGAAGCAGCGTGGCGAAGCTGCCGGCGGGCAGCTCCTGGATTCGCCAGCCTGGCGGCGCACTCGGCGCCTGCGCGACCGGTGCGCAGATCTCCACCTCGAACGGATCGTCGCCGTGCGGGACGCCGTGGTAGATAACGAAGGGCGGCCCATTCGGCTCGACAGCGTGCGTAGCGATGTGCTCGTACACCAGGCCGAATGCCGCCTGGAGGACGCCACCGATCGTCGGCAGGCTCACCGGGATACGCCTCGAAACGACGGTGGTTGCCTCACGCCGCCCGACCTTGACCTCGTGTCCCATTGGCGGTCTCGCTCGATCTCCCCGGGTGATGCTAGGGCCATCATCGGGGGCCTCTCCGTGCGAGTCCGAGCCCTACGGATCGAAGTGCAAACGGCGGGTTCCGGACCTCCGCGACGCCGCGGCGCGGAGCCGGATGCGGCGCCGCTCGCCGGCGTCCTGTGAACGGCGGAGGCCCCTGTTCTGGGGTTTGGTGCCATCCCGTAGGCGTCGGCGTACGCGCACTCCGACTCGTCGGCGAGCAGGTCGGTCGAGTCCTTGAGCGCCGACGGGCCTCGCCCCCGTCGCCGCGCGCCGTGGTCGGACCTGGCGCGCCCGGAGGGCTCGGGCGCGCAGGAACAGCAACGATGGCTGGGGCATCCTCAGGACCGATGCAACGGAGCTTGCGCCCGCGCGTCATGCGATGGTGACGACGACGTTGCCCCGCTTGTGGTCCGTCTCGACGTATCGGTGGGCCTCCGCGATCCGTTCCAGCGGGTAGACCCGGTCGATGACGGCCCTGATCGCCCCCGACTCGACGAGCTCCGCCAGGGCGGCGAGGTCGGCGGCCGAGAAGCCGGGGGTCCCATCGTCGACCGAGACGTACCGCCCTCCGGGCGCCACGGCCCGCCGGCACGCGACCTTCAGCGGCGAGCTCCGGCGCTTCCCGACCGCGTCGAGGACGAGGTCGTAGGTCGCCCCGTCCGGCAGCGCCTCACGGTCGTGTAGTCCAGCACGGCGACGGCGCCCAGGGACGTCACCAGCTCCAGGTTGTCCGGGCCGCAGACGCCGGTCACCTCGGCGCCCGCGTGCCGCGCGAGCTGGACGGCCGCGGTCCCGGCCGCCCCGGACGCTCCGTAGACCAGGACGCGCTGTCCGCTCCGGATGCCGCCCCGCCGCAGGTAGTGCAGGGCCATCGAGGCCCCCGTAGGCGATCGCGGCGGCCTCGTCGTGCGTGACGTCGGCCGGGGCGATCGCGACGCTGCTGTCCTCCTTCAGGCACGTGTACTCGGCGTACGCCCCGAAGCGGAGCTTGGTGAAGGCCCACACGCGGTCGCCCGGGCGGAACCGGGTGATCGCTCCCCCCCGCCTCGACCACCTCGCCCGAGAGGATCAGGCCGATGATCCGCCTCCGCGGGCGTCGGAAGCCCACCAGGAACCGGAACGGGATCTGGACCGCGAGGGCGACATCGGGATGCCGCTCCGGACGTACCAGTCGCTCGAGTTGACCGTCGAGGCGTGGATCCGCACGAGGATCTCGTCGTGCGCCGGGACCGGCGCCTCGACCTCCGCGATCCGCAGGACCTCCGGGGGGCCGTAGCGGTCGCACACGGCTGCCTTCATGCGGGTCACCTCGCGGCCGCGAGCGCGCCGGCCGTCCGGCCGGCGGCGACCTCGGCCTCGGGCGCGGCGTCGCGGACCGGGCTGAAGCCCCTGGCGATGAGCCAGACCGCCAGGACCATCTCCTGCAGGAAGATCGGGAGCGCCAGGGGCACGTAGTCCGTCACGGGGCGACCGGCGAACAGCGCCAGCACGCCTGCGATGGCCAGCAGGCCGATCGCCACGATCCCCCAGCCGGAGAGCCACCGGGGGATGAGCCGGGACCGAAAGAAGGCGATGTAGTACAGGAAGGCGCCAAGGCAGAAGGCGAACACCCCGACAGTGGCGGCGTGCTCGCGCAGGCTCAGGAGCAGGCCGCCGATGGCGCCGAGCGCGGCCCGCTCGGCGGCTCCGGCGACGACGGAGACCTGGCCCAGCGTCGACAGGGACAGCAGGCTCACGATGGCGACCGCGTACATGACCGCCTCGACGGTCCGGAAGACGACGGATCCGAGGGCGAGGCCCGTGTCCGTCCGCTTGAGGACCGGGTACATCGCGACGGCGATCCCGGCGCACGCGAACGCCGCGATGAGCAGGAGCAGCGAGCCGGCCGCCACCCGGTCCGGCTCCGCGGCCAGCCGGCTGAGGTAGTCGGTGCCGGTCAGGCCCGGCCTGACCGCCGCACCGAGCAGGTTCGCCACGGTCGCGATGATGAACAGCACGCCGGTGAGTCGTGCGGCCCGCAGGTCGCTCATCTCTTCTCCTTCGATCACGCGGGCGCCGTGTCCGCGTCCGTCATGCACGCCAGCCTGCGGCGCGACGCGGCACGACGGCATCGATGGGTTTCGTGATTCGGTCGTGAGCGAGCCGGCCACGGGCCGCCGACCGCCCGTAGTACCGTGCTTGTCACCATGGCCAGGCCCACCCGTCGCCGGGGCAACCTGCCGGCCGAGGCGACCAGCTTCGTCGGCCGCCGCCGCGAGCTCGCGGAGCTGCGGAAGAAGCTCGCCTCGGTCCGCCTGGTCACCCTCGTCGGCCCGGGTGGCGTCGGCAAGACCCGCCTCGCGGTCCGGATCGGGACCGACCTCGCGCGAGCCTTCCCGGACGGCGCATGGCTCGTCGAGCTGGCCGACGTCCGGGACCCGGGCCTGGTCGGCAACGCGTTCCTCGCGGCGCTGGATCTGCGCGACCAGGCAGCGACCGAGCCGCGGGCCATCCTGCTTCCCACCTGCGGGACCGGAAGCTGCTGCTCCTGGTGGACAACTGCGAGCACCTGCTCGACGCGGCCGCGCTGCTCGTGGCCGACATCCTCAAGGCGGCGCCGGGCGTGCGGGTGGTCGCCACGAGCCGGGAGCCGCTGTCGGTCACGGGCGAGCACGTCATCCCGATCCCGCCGCTGGAGCTGCCCCGCGCGCAGGGCGACGAGCCCCTCGACCAGCTTCGCCTCAACGAGTCGGTCGAGCTCTTCACCGAGAGGGCGGCGGCGGCCTCGGGCCGGTTCGAGCTGACCGTCTCCAACCGGATGGCGGTCGTGGACGTCTGCCGGCGGCTCGACGGTCTGCCGCTCGCGATCGAGCTCGCGGCGGTCAGGACGCGGGTCCTGTCGGTGGAGCAGATCGACGATCGCCTGTCGGACCGGTTCGGCCTGCTCACGGGGGGCAGTCGCGCGGCCCTGCCGCGCCACCAGACGCTGCGGACCGCCATCGAGTGGAGCCACGACCTGCTGACGCCGGAGGAGCGGGCGCTCTTCCGGCGCCTGTCCGCCTTCGCCGGTCGGTTCACCCTCGACGACGTCGGATCGGTGTGCGCGTTCGACGACGTGCCGCCGGCGACCGTCCTGGACGTGCTGTCATCGCTGGTCGACAAGTCGCTGGTGCTGAAGGACGACGTCCAGGGCATCGCGTGCTATCGACTGCACGAGTCGATGCGCGAGTTCGCCGGCCTCAAGACGCGAGAGGCGGGCGAGGAGGAAGCCGTCGAGCTCCGCTGCGTCGACCATTACGTCTCGGAAGGTCGAAGGAACGCGGCGCAGGCCCGGTTCCGGCTCGTCGCATGGCTCGGATGGATGGACGTCGAGATCGACAACATCCGCTGGGTCCTCCGGCGATGCGCGCTGCGCGGGGATGCCGAGCGGGGCACCGGTCTCGCCGTCGACGTCGGCTGGTACTGGATCACGCGTTCGATGACGGAAGGCGTGCGCTGGCTGGACGAGTTCCTCGCGATGGCGACGGGCGACGCGGTGTCGCACGCCGGCGGCCTCTTCATGCGCGGGTTCATTGCCCTGGTGCAGGTCGACCCAGTCGCGGCCCGGCCGCTCCTCGAACGGGCGGCCGAGGCGCAACGGGAGGCCGGTCGTCTCGGCCCGCTGGTGAACGCACTGGCGATGGCCTCGGTCGCGGCGCACATGACGGGCGACCCTGCGTCCGCGCGGCGGCTGCGCGACGAGGCGCAGGACGTGGCGGCGGGCCTGGAGGGTGTCGAGGCCCGCATCGCGGTGCTGCAGGCCCTGGCCTTCGATGGGTTCTTCGGGGGCGACCTGGCGGCGGTGGTATCGGCCTCCTCGGAGGGCGCACGTCTCAGCCGGGAGTCGGGCGACCTGTACGGGCTCGACACCTGGCTCATGAACCAGGGGATCGCCGCGTTGATCGCGGGCAGGCCCGACGAGGCGAAGCCGCTCATCGCGGAGGCGCTGCCGATCGCGCGCCTGATCGACGACCGGGTGTCGCAGTTCCACCTGCTCGACGCATCGGCATGCCTGGCGGTGGGATCCGGGCAGGCGCGGCTCGCGGCACAGCTCCTCGGGGCAGGGGCCACCGTCGGCGCCGGCGCCGGCGCGCGCCTGATGCCGTTCCTGGCGCCGCTCGTGGACGCAGGCCGAGTCGTCCGCGATCGCGGCGCTGGGGCGATCCCGGTTCGACGCCGCCTTCCTCGCCGGGAGTCGCCTGGACCGGGACGCCGCCGTGCGTCTCGCGCTCGGCGGATCCAGCGACGCCACCGACGACGCCCCGGAGCGCGCCGACTCCGGTCTTCTCTCGAGAGAGAGGCGGAGGTGGCCCGGCTGATCGCCGACGGGCTGACCAACAAGGAGATCGGGGGCCGCCTCTTCATCTCCGAGCACACCGTCGACAGCCACGTCCGCGCCATCATGAACAAGCTGGGGTTCGACTCGCGTGCACGCGGATCGCCGCCTGGATGGCGTCGAGCGAGTAGCGAAGCCGAGACAGACCGCCGGAGGCGCGCCGCCCGGGCCGGGCGGTCCCCGGCCGACCCGACCGACCCGACCGACCCGCGATCCGGTCACGAATTCCATGGATGGCGGAGCTCCGGGGTGCCTCCATGCTGCTGGGCATGATCGAAGAGCCCCGGATCCACCGCGTGGAGGTCAGCTTCGTGGGCACGCCCCCGACCCGCCAGGTCGAGCGCGCCTCGGGAGTCAGCGAGGTCGCCGTCGAGGGCTCGATCCTGCGTTGCCTCGTCTGCGGCAGCTTCCAGCCGTTCATCGAGGCGCTGGGCGGTCACGAGGTCGTCGACCTCACGTCCGTGCCGATCGTCTCGCCTGCGGGTCGCACCCCGCCGGCAGCGCCCCGATCGGGCGGCCGCGACGACATGTGAGGCTGGGCGGGAGTGCTGAGCGGGGAGCGCGCACGGGCCGATCACCGACCTGGGCGCTGAACACCTCGCGTCCAGGGCCATGGCGCGCCCGGAGGGATTCGAACCCCCGACACTCGGTTCCGAAGACCGATGCTCTGGTCCACTGAGCTACGGGCGCGCGGCCGACGAATGATACCGCCGGAGACCCGGCGCACCAACGCGACGCGTCTCGTGCGTGGGTGAGGCACAATCCGCCGGTGGCAGGCAACCAGCACTTCCCCCGTGCGCGCCGCCGGTGGCGGCCCCGGGTGCGCTACGTCCTGATGGGCGGAGCTGCGGCGCTGGCGGTGCTCGTCGTGCTCCCGGCCGCTGCGCCGCGGGGCAGCGTGCTGGACCTCCAGGGGCAGGGCGCCGCGCCCAACGCGATCGCGCAGGGCCCGACGGCGGAAGCGACCGCCACCGTAGCCGCGACCCCGTCGCCCCTGCCCTCACCAACCGCGTCCGCCTCGCCTGCCCCGTCCGCAACCCCCAACCCCCGCATCGGTATCACGAGTCGGCCGGCGGTCATCGCGCGCGGCGCACCGCCCAGCCGGCTGGCCTCGGAGCTCACCGGCACCGAGCCCCCCTCCGTCGACCTCCTGACCGGCTACCGCTGGCCCCTTGCCAGGATCCGCCTGACGCTGCCGTTCGGGCCCACCGTCTGGGGCTCGCGCCTTGTGGACGGCGAGCGCTTCCACGACGGCATCGACCTCGCCACCTTCTGCGGGGACCGGGTCATGGCCGCGCACGACGGCGTGGTCCTGGCCGCGGGCCGCCGGTTCGACACCGTGATGGGCTGGGTCGGCGACCTGGGTCCCTACCTGCGCCGCATGGAGAAGCAGAACCTGTGGTCCACGCTGCCGATCGTCGTCGTCACCGACGACGGGAACGGCTACCGCAGCATGTACGCGCACTTCGGCCGGATCGTCGTGAAGAAGGGCGAAATCGTGAAGGCCGGCCAGCTGCTGGGCTACGAAGGGGCCACGGGGCGTGCCTCGGGCTGCCACGTGCACTACGGCCTCTTCTCGCCGTGGGAGACGAGGACGTTCGGGATCCGGCCGGACGTGGTCAAGCGGATGAAGCTGCCCAAGGCGGAGATCGCGCGTGTCGACCCGCTGCTGGTGCTGCCGCCGAAGCGGGGCGTCAACGCGCCGAAGGTGCCGAAAGCCTCCCCGAGCCCGTCGCCGAGTCCTTCGCCGGCCGCAACGCCCTACGCAGCTCTTCAGCCGCTGCGGCGGTAGCGTCGCCCGACAAGCGACCACGCGGGCAGCCGCGCGAGCGCGACGTCCAGCGAGGGCCCCGGCCCGCCGTCCCGCCGCTCGATCGCCAGCGTGTCGGCCTTGTCCGCTCCCGGCCGGGCGTCCACGCCCACGAGGTCCACCACCACGCGCCCCGGCTCCGCCTCGCCCAGCTCGGCGACCAGCGCCGCCGGCCAGTCGGGGACCGCCTGCTCGGCGTGGACCTCGCGCTCGGTCCGCCACCGTGGGCGCCGCAGCAGGATCGCCCGCCAGCCGTCGGCGACGCCGGGCGTCACCGTCCCGTCCCCGGGGACCGGGGTGGCGGACAGGTGCTCGCCGCGCGCCCAGCCGGCCGCCTGGTGGAGCAACGCGTACTCGTCGAGGTCCGCGAACGCCGCGAGGCGCTCGGCCGGGGAGCCGTCCCCGAACACCGCCCGGATCGAGGGAGCGAAGACCTCCTCCAGGTCCAGGTCGATCGCCCGCACGGTCCGGTGGAGGTAGACGTGCTGGTACATGAACAGCCGCGCCGTCAGGAACATCTCCAGCGCCCCGATCCCGGACTCGTACAGCGTGAGCCCGCGCTCGGAGACGAAGCAGTACCGGCGCAGCCGCTCGGCGTCCACGGGGCCCATCGAGACCCCGGTGAGGTAGGCATCGCGGCGCACGTAGTCCAGGTTGTCCACCGTGAACACGCCCGAGAGCAGCGGCTGGAGGGTGCGCACCCAGCCGGGCATGGACGGATCCGCCAGCGGCGGCTTGGAGATCAGGAACGACACCCAGCGGGGATCGATGGCCTCGCCGTCAGTGAAGCGGTCACGGTCCGGGACGGAGCCGGGGGCGCGGCGCAGGCCACGGATCAGCGGCCCCAGCTCGCGCTCGATGATCAGCTGGGAGAGGTCCTCGTGGCTGAGGGTCTTGGCGCCGGGCCTGCGCGGGTCCGCCGGAGCTGGGAACGAGGCCAGGAACCGGTCGTCGAAGAAGTGCGCGAACGGGCCGTGCCCGACGTCGTGGAGGAGCCCGGCGATCCGCAGCGTCTCGGTGACCAGCCCCTCGGACGGGATGGGCTCGCCGGGGGCCAGGACAGGAAGGGCGGCCCGCAGCGACGGGTAGAGCGAGCGCCCCCACAGCCCCGCCTCGTGCATGACGCCCAGGCCGTGCGTGAACCGCGAGTGCTCCGCCGTGGGGAACACCCAGCGGGCGCTCTGGAGCTGGCTGATCCGGCGCAGGCGCTGGACCCACGCGGTGTCGAGCAGGTCGTCCTCGGCGGCGTCCTCCGGCGCGAACCCGGCCGCAAGCGCCTCGTCGGCCGCCAGGCGCTTGGTCAGCTCGACGTAGCCGTGGATCGGGTCGCTGATCAGGTTGAGGGCGGCGAACTCCAGGCGCCGTCCGGTCCTCGCCATGCCACCGGGTCCCTGGTCTCGTTCATCCACCGCTTGAGCCTACCGTGCCCGTCAGGTCCCGGCCTCGTACTGGCGCGCCGCGCGGCGGAGCGTCCCGGCCACGTCATCGCGAAGCGTCGGGGGCGCCAGGACCTCAACGTCGCTGCCCCAGGACAGGATCCAGAGCCGGATCTCGATGGTGCCGGCGACGGTCGCGCGCCACTCCAGCGATCCGTCCGCCAGCTCTGTGACGCGCTGGCTGGAGTGCCACGAGGCCTCCATCACGCGCCCGGCCACCTCGGGCCGGAAGCGCAGCACGACGTCCGTGGCGGGCTGGTCCGCGATGATGTCCCAGGCCCGCCGCAGCTGCGCCACCACGTCGTCCTCGGGAGCCTCGAAGGTCCGCAGGAGCACTGACAGGTCCCGGATCCGCTCGACCTTGAACGTGCGCATCGCCCCGCGGTCCTCGTCGAAGCCGATGAGGTAGAGCGCGTGGGTCTGCAGCGACGGCTCGAGCAGGTACGGGCGGACGGTGGCCCTTCGCGCTTCGCGCTTGGCACCGTAGGGGGCGGGCAGGTATTCGAAGGCGACGACGCGCCGGTCCGCCCAGGCCCGGGTCAGGTCCTCCACGTGGCGGTTGAACACCGGGTCCACGTCCCTGCTCGCCAGGTCCTGGACCGTCCGCTCGACGTGGTCCCGGAGCGAGGCTGGCAGCCCCTCCTCGAGCTTCGTGAACGCGGAGGCCAGCACCGGGTCGTGCTTGTCCATGTATCGGGCGAGGAGCCGCGCCGAGAGGAAGATCGCCATCGCCTCCGACAGCGTCAGGCGGAGGGGCGGCAGGAAGGCCTCGGCATCCACGCCCCAGCGGCCGCCCTCGCTCCAGACGGGGATCCCCAGCTCGCCGCCGATGGCGTTCAGGTCACGGTAGACCGTGCGCTTGGCCATGCCGGTGCGCTTGGCGATCTCCGCCGGCGTGACCCCGCGGGTCCCGTTGGCGCGGAGGATCTGGACGACCATGAGCAGGCGGGCGGTGCGGTCGCGCTTCGCCCTGTCGTCGCCCGGCAGGTCATCGATCAAGGGAGGTTCCTCCTCGTCATCGGGTCGGCGGCACCACCGTGATGGGCAGGCCGCGGTCGAATGCCAGCATGCGGAACCGCACCGCGGCCTGCAGGCCGTCCTCGTCGAGCCCTTCCGCGGGTCCGCTGATGCGCCCGTCCACCTGGCCCAGCTGGCCGTCGGCGAAGACCCAGAAGTCGAGGTCCCCGCGCCAGCGCGAGATGTCGGTCGCACCGAGCAGCAGCTCGACCTGCGGCAGGATCCTGCGGAGCGTCACGCCCTCGATCGGGATCCGGCAGTGCCGCGCGCGCGCGCCGTCGATGAAGGCCAGCCCGCGGTCTTCCGGGGCGTTGGCCTCGCCCGGGGCCAGGGCCACCGCGACCACCTGCCGGTCGATGTCATACCCCACGCCGCGTTCCGCGTCGGCGGCAGTCCAGGACCGGCCGGGCGACAGCACCCACGCGCGCTCGCCGAGCCGCACCAGGCCCTGCTGGCCGAGAGTGAGCCGGGTGGCGGCGAAGCCCGTCCACGCGACGTCCGCGCCGTCCCTGATGCCCTGCAGCACCACCTGGCCCGTATACCGGTTGTCGATGGAGCCGTCCATGCGCAGCTCCAGGCGGGCGGTGGTCCCGGCGACGACAGGGTCGATGCAGGTGGGCGGCTCCAGCGCGGGATCCGTGGGCCCGAAACGCGACGCGATGGCGGGCCGCTCGCCCAGCGCCAGCTCGTTGACGATGGCGGCGGTCGCGAACGCACCCCCGGTCACGAGGACCAGCACCACGGCGATCACGGACCCCAGCACGAGCCGCGCCCGGCGGAGCGAGGCGCCACCCAGGCGGCGGCGCGCGACGCCCAGTCCCGCGAACAGCCCGGTTGCGGCCAGGGCGAGGAGCCAGGGATACGCGGCCTCGAGGGAGGGGACGAGGGTCTGCGGCCCCCGACCGGTGAGCTGCGTGACGAGGCCCGCGAGTGACGGGACGAGCAGCAGCATGGACGCAAGGGCCAGCCACGCGATGCCGGCGAAGGCCCGGTCGCCGCGCGCGAGGGGAGGCCACAGGACGGCGGCGCCCGCCACGAGGAACGGCCCGATGGCGGCGATCCCCACCAGGATGTCCACGGGACCACCCGGCCGGTATCCCAGCAGCACGAGGCCGAACGCCGCCAGCCAGAGAGCGGCGACGATGACACCCAGGATCCGGAGCTCGATGGTTCGTACCCGCACGGCTCCGAGTCTACTCACCGGGCGGTGATGGGCCATCCCCGGCCGGTCCGCCGATGCCCCAACGTACTCGGCCCGATAGGACTCTCGGGTCATCGCCGGTCGGGACCATCGGGCGCAGTGTTCCCTCACCGCACCACGGTGCAGTGCCCACCACCGAACAACAGCCGGCGACGACGGTCCTCCCTCCTTCCATCGACGCCGGACACCCTCCGAAGCGACGCCGTACCTCCTCCCGGCGTCGCTTCGGCCGTTTCCGGCGGGCTCGAACCGGGGCCGTCCCACGGGTACACTCTCGGCGGGACACCAAGGAGGAGTACGACCACCCATGCGCACGATCAAGGGCATCACCGCCCTCACCCTCGTCGCCGCGTTCGCCGCGGCCTGCACCGGCGGCGCCGCGTCGCCGTCCCCCGCCGCCACGGAGGCCCCCACCATGGCCCCCACGGAGGCACCGTCCGTGGCCGCCACCGAGGCCCCCACGCCCACGCCGGACGCCTGCGCGCCGGAGAACCTCGCCCTCAAGACCGCCGGCGTCATGACGATCGGCACCGACAACCCGGCCTATCCGCCGTACTTCGAGAAGGGCGACGGCGCCTTCACCGCGCCCTGGGAGGACCTCGGCTACACCGGCGATCCCGGGAGCGGCAAGGGCTTCGAGAGTGCCGTGGCGTACGCGGTCGCGGACAAGCTCGGCTTCGCGAAGGACAAGGTGACCTGGACCGTCGTGCCGTTCACCAACGCGTTCGCGCCGGGAGCCAAGACCTTCGACTTCCTCATCAACCAGGTCTCGTACACGCCCGAGCGGGCCAAGGCCGTCGACCTGTCCGAGGGGTACTACAACCTCAACCAGGGCGTCGTCGCGCTGAAGGACAACCCGGTTGCGCAGGCCAAGACGCTGGCGGATCTCAAGGCCTACAAGTTCGGCGCCATGGTCGGCACCACGAGCTACGACGCCATCCAGAAGGTCATCGCCCCGACGACCGAGACGGCCGTGTACGACACGAACGACGCCGCCCTCGAGGCCCTCAAGGCCAAGCAGATCGACGCGCTCGTCGTCGACCTGCCCACGGCCAGCTTCAACGTGAACGTCCAGATCGAGAACGAAGCCGGGACCATCGTCGGCCAGCTCGAGCCGTTTGGGGGAACGCCCGAGTACTTCAGCCTCCTCCTCGAGAAGGGCAGCGCCCTCACCGCGTGCGTGAATGCGACGGTCGCCGCCCTGGCTGCAGACGGCACCCTCGACAAGCTCGCCAGCGAGTGGCTCCCGTTCCAGGACACCGTCCCGGTCCTCAAGTAGCGATCGGCCCGCACACCACAGCCCGCCCCCCGTGGGTGGTCTGAGCGGCGGCCCGCCCGACCTCGGCCTGACCACCGGCCTGGGGAGCGGCGGGCCGGTCCGCGTCCGGTCCCGGCGCCGTCGCGTCTCGTGGCGAGCGCTCGCCGTCGCCGCGGTGAGCACGGTCGTCGTGTTCACCGTCCTCGCCTGGGTCATCACCAACTCGCCCGGCTGGCCAGCATTCCAGGAGTCCTTCCTCAACCCGGAGATCTTCTGGGACACGCTCCCGGATCTCATCGCGGCGTTCTGGGTGAACGTCCGGCTGTTCCTGCTCGCCGAGGTGCTCATCCTCGTCTTCGGGCTCGTACTGGCGGTCCTGCGCAACCTGCCGGGCCCGGTCTTCTTCCCGGTTCGGCTGCTCGCGACGTTCTACGTCGACCTGTTCCGGGCGCTGCCGGGCCTCCTCGTCATCTACATGCTGGGGTTCGGGATCCCCGCCCTGGGCATCGTCGGCGTTCCGGTCGATCCGTTCTTCTGGGGCGTCGTCACGCTCACGCTCGTCTACTCGGCGTACGTCTCGGAGGTTTACCGCGCAGGCATCGATTCGGTCCATCCCAGCCAGGATGCCGCCGCCCGGTCGCTCGGCCTGACGCGCTCCCAGTCGCTGCGGCATGTCGTCCTGCCGCAGGCGGTCCGGCGCGTGGTCCCGCCGCTGCTCAACGACTTCATCGGCCTGCAGAAGGACACCGTCCTCATCGCGTTCATCGGTGTCGTGGAGATCTTCCGGACGGCCCAGATCAAGCAGATGGGGACATTCAACTTCACGCCCTACGTCGCGGTCGCGCTGGTGTTCATCGTCGTGACGTTCCCGCTGGCCCGGATCGTCGACTGGCTGATCGCCAGAGACCGGTCGCGGGCTGCGTCGGGCGCGCGATGACGGTCCCCGAGGCGCTCCGGATCGAGGGCCTGCACAAGTCGTTCGGCGACCTCGAGGTCCTGCGCGGCATCGACCTGGTCGTCGCCGAGCACGAGGTCATCTGCCTCATCGGCGCCTCCGGCTCCGGCAAGTCGACGCTCCTCCGGTGCATCAACCTCCTCGAGGAGATCGACGCCGGGCGGATCGTCGTGGGTGGCGACGAGATCACCGCGCCCAAGATCGACGTCAACCGGATCCGGCGGCGGATCGGCATCGTCTTCCAGGCCTTCAACCTGTTCCCGCACATGAGCGTCCTCGACAACGTGACGCTCGGCCCGCGCAAGGCGCTGAAGCTGAAGCCGCCGAGGCCGAGGAACGCGCCCGAGCCCTGCTGCGCCGCTTCGGGCTGGAGGAGAAGGCGAGCCGAGTTCCCGGACCGGCTCTCCGGCGGTCAGCAGCAGCGGGTGGCGATCGTGCGGGCGCTCGCGATGGAGCCCGATCTCCTCCTCCTCGACGAGGTCACGTCCGCCTTGGACCCGGAGCTCGTTGCCGAGGTGCTCAACGTGGTCCGCGAGCTGGCCGCGGGCGGCATGACGATGCTGATCGCCACGCACGAGATGGGGTTCGCACGCGACATCGCGAACCGGGTTTGCTTCCTGGACGAGGGGCGGATCCTCGAGCAGGGGCCGCCGGCGCAGATCTTCGCCGAGCCCGCGCGAGGCCCGGACGCGCCAGTTCCTCAACCGCATCATCGAGGCGGGCCGGCTCTAGGCTTCCGGCGGCGGCGCCGGGCATTCGGCGTGTGCCCGGCGTCCGGCGCCAAGCGGCGCTAGGGTTCGGTGCCCGGACGCTGGCACCGCTCCACTCCCTGGGCCGTTCGCCGGCGGCCCGCCCGGCGAACGGGGGAGAGCGTCGCGCGGCGCCCCTGTTCGCTCGCCGGACGGTAGCGTCGCTGAGGGCCGGGTGGTCGGGGTTCGCGAGCGCCGGCGGCGAGATCAGGCGACGCGGCTATCGGCCCGAGAGCGGTCCCGCGGCAGGCGTCCACGAAGAACGCGAACAGGCGCTCGAACGCCTTGGGCGAGGACTCCGTGCGCTCGGGGTGGCACTGCACGGCCATCCGGAACGGTCCGGCCGGCGCTTCGAACGCCTCGACGAGGTCCCCGGCAGGGCTCGGCGACCAGCCCGCCGCCACGTACGCCCCCGCCAGGTCCGATGCCCGCACCGCCTGGTGGTGGTAGCTGTTCACGCTGAGGACCGCGCCGCCGGCGTTGACGGGGTTGAGGATCCGCGCCAGCCGCGATCCCGGCACCAGCCGCAGCGGGTGCGCCAGCGCCGGCCCGTGCCCCCAGCCCGGTCCGGCGTGACCGTCCACGTGCTGGACGAGCGTGCCGCCGGCGAACACGTTCATCGCCTGGAGCCCGCGACAGATCCCCAGCACCGGCAACCCGCGCGAGTCTGCCGCCGTGAACGCCGCCGCCTCCAGGTCGTCACGCGCCGCATCGATCACCGTCGCCGTCGCCCGGTCCTGCCCATAGCGCCCGGGATCCACGTCCTCGCCGCCGGTCAGCAGCAACCCGTCCATCGACGCGAACGCCCCGGCTCGCGTGGATTCGGAGGCCGTCGCATCCAGCGGGATCGCCGTCGCCCCGTGCCGGGTCACGGCATCGACATAGAGCGCGTTCTTCCGCGCGGCGAGTGCCGGCTCGGAGCTCGCGGCGGCAATGGCGAGGGTGACGACGATCCGGGGCGAGCGCCCCGCGGCGGGTGACATGCCCGGCGAGGATACCCGCCGCTCAGCCCGGCGAGGATACCCGCCGCTCAGCCCGGCGACTCGGAGGCGTCCGGCGGGAGGGTCTCGTAGTCCTCGGAGTCGTCGGGTGTGGGCGTCGCCTGCTCGCCGGTCTCGCCGTCATCGGCCGGCGGTTCGTACTCCTGTCCGGGGAGGACCCGCAGGACCCATCCGACTTTGAGGTTGTTCGGCTGGTAGTCCGCGGACTCCGGATCCAGCGACGGGTACTCCTCCCGGGACCAGTAGGCGATGCTCCGCCCGCTGGTCTCGTACCGGCGAGCCAGCGACGTCAGCGTGTCGCCTTGGACGACGGTGTGCAGCACGAAGGCGGGCCCCGGGGTCGGCGTGGGAGGGCCCGGCGTGGGTGTGGGCGTCGGCGGGGCCGATGGTGCCGGCGTTGGCGTCGGCGGGGGCATGGGCGTCGGCCGGACCGAGGCAGGGAGGCACGCACCCGCAACCAGGGCCACCGACGCCAGCGCCAGGACCAGCATCAGCGCACGTTCCGAGCGCCGTGTGCCGGCCATGGCTATGCGTCCACCAGGGGCGGGTCCACCGGGGTCGGCTCGGACAGCGTGAACGCCGCCGCCAGCGCCACGCCCTCGAGCGCCGTCGCGATTCGCCCGCGCCCGCGGCGCTTGGCCACGAAGCAGGCCCGGTCGGCCGCAAGCAGGATCGCCTCGGCGTCGACCCCGTCCAGCGGGAACGCGGCGGTGCCGATCGAGGCCGACAGGCGCACTCCCTCGGCTGCCCACGTGGTCCCAGGGCCACCGACTGCCTCGACGGCGACCCGGATGCGCTCGGCCACACCGGCCACGCCGAAGGCGTCGCTGCGCGGCAGGAGCACGGCGAACTCGTCGCCGCCGTATCGGAACACCGCGTCCGAGTCGCGGGCCGCGCCCAGGATCGCCCGCGCGATCTCGCGCAGGGCCCGGTCGCCGACCTGGTGTCCGAGGGTGTCATTGATCGACTTGAACTCGTCGAGGTCGACCATCACGACGCCGAATGCCTCCCCGGCAGCCACGCTCTGGGCCAGCCAGTCCTTGAAAGCGCCGTGGTTGAGCAGCCCCGTCAGGTCATCGGTCCGGGCGCGGACCTCGGCGGCCTGGAACGACTCCGCGTTACGGAGGGCGATGGAGACCTGCGCCGCGAACAGCTGGACCAGCTCGAACTCCCGCTGGTCGAAGGGGGCCTCCGTCCCGAGGCGTTCGAGGGTGAGCACGCCCGCGGCACCCCTGGGGCCGATGAGCGGGACCACGATCAGGCTGCCATCGATGGCGCCAGTCTCGAGGAAGTGGTTGACGCGCGGGTCGTCGCGCTGCTCCTCGATGAGCACCGGCTCGTTGTGCTCCACGACCCACGTCGCGATCCCTGTCTCGCCGGGTTCCCAGGGGGCCAGGTAATGGGCGGCGTACACGCCACGCGCCGTGAGGGGTCGGAGCATGCCCGTGGAGGCGTCGACGACCTCGATGGCGATGTTGTCGCAGTGGATCAGCGACCCGAGGCGCTCCGTGATCTGCTCCAGGACGGCGTGCTGGTCCAACGTCGTGAGGATGGACTCCGTGATCCGCAGGAGCTCGCGCTGGGCCCGCAGCTGGCGTTCCAGCGCGCGGGACTGCTCGCGCAGCAGGAACGTGGCGTCCGCGTTGGCCATGGCCTGGGCCGCGAAGGATGCGTAGATGACCAGCAGTCGCAGGTCGTCCTCGGTGAACTGGCGCAGGCCCTGCCTCACGAGCACGACGACGCCCAGGCAGGCGCCCTCGTGGACCATCGGCGCCAGGAGCATCGACTCGTCGAGGTCCGCGTCCGTGCCGGGGATCGTGACGCCGCGCGGGTCGTTGGCGCTGTCGTCCACGAGCTGCGGCACCTTGAACTGCGCCACCCAGCCGGTGATCCCCTCGCCGACCGCCACCGTCAGCGTATCGGGCGTCTCCGCGCCGTAGACCGTCCCGTGGCCCTGGAAGGCGACCGGGACGAGCTCGCTCTCGTGGACCCGGTAGACACGAGCGTTGTCGTAGGTGATGAGCTGGCGAAGCTCGGTGGCGATGGCGTTGCCGATGTCGTGCACGTCCGTGATGCCTGCGAGGCGAGCTCCCAGGCGCTGGATCGACTGGAGCTGGGCCGCCCAGGCTGCCATCCGGCTGAAGGTGCGCGCCGATCGGACGGCGACCGCCGCGTCGCCCGCGAGCGCCTCGGCGGCGTCGAGGTCACCCTCGCGCCAGCGGTGGGGGCGGTTGTGGGCCAGGTAGAAGACGCCGTGGAGGGCCTGGCCGTCGACGAGGGGGACCAGCAGCAGGCTCTCGACGCCCTCCTGGATGGCGGCCGCTCGGACCGGCGTGGACGACCGCGGGGCGTCCGGGCCAAGGAGTGCGATCGGCCGGCGCGACGGGAGGTCACGCAGCCCGGTCCGTGCAAGCTCCAGCTCGCGGGCGGCCCCCAGGAACGCCTCGGAGAACCCCGTGCCACCGGGTGACGAGACGCGGCCCTCAGCGTCGCGGAGGATGACGGCCACCCGGTCGGCGCCGAACAGCACGCGGGCATGGTCGGAGAGATCGCGCACGACGTCGGCCACGTCCAGTCGGGAGGCCAGATCGGTGGCCACGCGGCGCAGGGCCTCGGAGCGGCGCAGGCGGCTCGTGGCCTGCTCTGCTGCGCTGGCACCCCGCACGAGGACGCCCAGGGTCCGGGCAATCGCGGTTGCCAGCCTGCGGCCATCATCGTGGCCCAGCTCCATCGCGCCCGCGATCACGAGCAGGCCCCAGGGAGTTTCGCCGCCGGGGATCGCCACCAGCAACTCGTCGGTGCCCATGCCCAGCGCAGGGGCGGCGGACGGGTCGCCGGGACGCGCATGGATCGGCTCGGGGCTCTCCAGTGCCTGTGCAAACAGGCTCGGACCGCTCGGAATGCTGAGAGGTGCGACTGCGCCCGACCCTTCCATCTCGGTGGCGCGAGCAACGAGCCCTCCGGGGCGTTGCTCCCAGATCCCGACGAGGGCTGCCCCGGTGGCGATACGGATCCGGCGGCATGCCTCGTCAAGGGCGGGGTCCAGGCCGCTCGGGAACGAGGCGACCTCCGCGAGGTCCGCCAGCAGGTCCAGGCCGGCAGACGTCTCGGTCAGGGTGGACGACTGGTCACGCCGGGCCCCACGGGACGAGCCGCCGTCCGCTGCGCCGGCCGGAACCGGGGATTCAGCCGCTGCGAGGAAGCGCTGGAGGTCGCCCAGACGGTATCGCCGGTCGCCACGCTCGTTGATCCGGTAGTAGCGGAGGCGGCCGGCCTCGCTCCAGGCGCGGATCGTGTTCGGATGCACCCCCAGGACCTGCGCCGCCTTCGTGACGGTGAGGGTCGCATCGCCGGGGCGGGGGGTCCAGGTGCTGGGTGACGAGCTGTGGGATTTGGTAGGCATGGTGGGTTGCCGAGACTGTCCCAGACTTCACAGGAGTTGACAATAGGACGATAGGCTCACCCGGCGGATTGCGCCGGGTCCCGGGTCTCGCGCGGAGGCGTGCCGGCCGGGTCGGCGGGGCACTTCCCGGCTGCCCGGCCCGACGGCCCCAGCCTCGAGTCCCTTCGGCCCTGTCCCTCGACCTCGCCCCCGCCTAGGCTCCGGGTCTGCCCGACGCCGACGGTCGGTGCCCGCCGACCGAGCGCGGTCCCGCAGGTGTGGACGCGCAGCTCCGCGACATGGCCACCTCGCGATCAACCCTCGTCGCGACCGCCGAGTGCGACCCGGGGTCTCCGCGCGCGCCGGTTCGCGGCGTGCCGCCGTCCTCGCTCGCGGACACGCCGCCGGGGTCGGGGCCGGACCTCCCGCGCGAATCCGGGGGCGGAGCGTCCAGGGGAGGTGAGCCCGACACCTGACCCGCGTCCCGCCCGAGCTCGGCACCACGCGAGCCGGCAGCCGCGGCACCGCCCATCTCCAGGTGCCGCGAGGGAGGAGACACGCGACCATGAATGTCGACCGATTCAATCCACCTGGACCGGAGCCCCGGGTGCACCGCCTCGGACGCCTGCGACCCATCCCGATCATCGCGCTGGCGATCCTCACGCTGGTTGCCGGCACCCTCCCGGCTGCTGCCGCCGAGCCGCCGCCCGCCGAGCCGCCGCCCGCCCCGATCGAGGAGCCGGGCACGGACTTCGGCGGGGGCGTGGACCCCGAGGAGCGCGTCTGCGACCCGGAGCCGTGCCCCGAGACGGGATCGACGTCCGGGGGAACCGGCGGCTTCATCGCCATCGCGCCCGAGCGCGTCTTCGACACGACCCTGGATGCCAACGGCCGGATGGGACGCCGGGAGACCCGCTCGTTCGCCGTGGGCGGCGTCG
This sequence comes from uncultured Chloroflexia bacterium, assembly GCA_963754485.1. Classification (GTDB taxonomy): domain Bacteria; phylum Chloroflexota; class Limnocylindria; order Limnocylindrales; family CSP1-4; genus CAIXZV01. The sequence continues at coordinate 20,063 of CAVWFY010000018.1, forward strand.
GCTCGGTCCCGGCAGACGGCATCCAGGCCGTTGCGGTGAGCCTGGCGGCCAGCGATGCGACAGCATTGTCGTCCCTGACCGTCTGGTCGGCCGGCTTGCCGCGGCCATCGACAGCAACCCTCGACGTCGCCCTCGTGCGCCCGCAGCGGATCGCCGCCATCGTGGCGCTGGGCGACGACGGCCGCCTCTCCCTCTGGAACGAGAGCGGGCGGGTCGAAGTACAGATCGACGTCATCGGCTGGTTCGCATGGGACACCGAGTACCGCGCGGTGACGCCGCGGCGGCTCTACGACACGAACCCGGGCCTCGGCGCCAGGCCCGCACCGCTCGGCCCCGGCGGGGTGGCGGACGTCGCCGTCACCGGTATCACCGGCATCCCCGCCGACGCCCGCGCGGTGGTCCTCGCCGTCTCCTCGCGCGCCTCGACGCGGACGTCGCCCGTCACGGTCTGGCCCAAGGGCGCCGATCGCCCGGCCGCAGGGAGCCTGGTGGCACATCCATTGGCGCGCCCCGGGAACCTCGTGGTCGTGGCGCCCGGGGCGGACGGCGCCGTCAGCATCCACAACGCCGTCGGCTGGACGCACCTGACCGTGGACGTCGTCGGCTGGCTGCCCGCCGCATCGGCCTACCGCTCGATCACCCCCACAACCCTGGCGCCGGCCGACGGCGCCGACCTCTCGAGAGGCCTGGCCCCCGGGACCACGGTCGACTACACGGTGACCGGCGTCGCCGGCATCCCGGCCCCGGCCGATGAGGAGGCCACCGAGACGGCGTACGCCGTCGCGCTCAACATCACCGCCACACCGCGCGCCCTGCGGGCCACCACCATCGTGGCCTGGCCGGCCGGCGACAAGCGCCCCACGACGACGAGCGTCACGACCACCGCACTCGCCGCGCCCGTCACCAGCCTCACCTTCGTCCGGGTCGGCAACGAGGGGCGTGTCTCGCTCTTCAACGACCGGTTCCCCGTCAATGTCCGGGTCGAGGTGGTCGGCTGGTTCGCCCTGCCCATCGTCGCTGCCCAGCTGGAGGTCCCGGAGACGACCGTCGTGCCGGCCCCGGAGGAGGTGACCCCGCTCGAGGTCGTCACCGCTCCTGCGCCCGATCCGCTGGACCCGGCCCAGATCGTCAGCGCAACGGTCGAGCTGGCTCCCACGGCGCCGGTCGCGAAGGTCGGGGGTCACCTCGTCCTGGGAACCGGTGGCGTCATCGGGACCGCCGGCGTTGGAACCGCCGGCGTGGGAACCCGCCTCGCCGTCGACGAGGAGAGCTCCGAGGCGTTCCCCGAGGGGTTCCTCGGCGAGATCACGGCGGTCGAGACGGCGGCCGACGGCACCCAGACCGTGACCATGGTCCCGGCGCTGCTCGAGGACGTGTTCCCCGAGGGCGACATCGAGGTCAACCTCGAGGCCGACACCGAGTACGAGGGCCAGCTCCTGTGGGGTCCAGCCCCGCAAGAGCCCAGCGTGGTCCTCGCATCCGTCGCCCCGCCCACCAAGGGCGTGAAGGTCGACTTCGAATATGTCGGCGACGGCAAGAAGGGCAAGGACCCGGCGACCAGCGCCGAGTGCTCGATGGACGGCATCACGGCGAAGTTCGGGCCGCTCATCAACATGCAGTTCAGCGTCCGGTGGCGCTGGTTCAAGGCCCCGGTCGTCACCGCCCTGGCGACGCTGGGTGCCGAGGCCGAGCTCGCGGTGCGCGACGTGCGCGTCAACTGCGGCGTGGACGTCCGCCTGTGGAAGGCGACCGTCACGTTCACGGCCGGTCCGGTCCCCGTCGTGGTCGTGTTCGAGGTCGGCGCGGCGCTGGACTTCGCGGCAGGACTGGAGGGCCTCAACATCGGAGCGGGCGCCGGTGCCTACGTCACGATCGGCGTCAAGGCCAATCAGGGCTTTGCCGACGCGAGCTACGACTACCGGCTGCCCGCCCTCGCCGATCTGAAGGGGCAGCTGACGGAGCTCAACGTGTTCGGGCAGGCCGACGTCTGGCTGCACTTCACGGTCAAGCTCTACGGCGTGATCGGGCCAAGGATCTCGGTGGGGCCGTTCATCGAAGCGGTCGTCACCGCCGCACCGGAGCATCCCTGGTGGCGGCTCGAGTTCGGGCTCGCCGGCAAGATCGCGCTCCAGCTGGACCTCTGGTTCCACGAGTGGAACTGGGACCTCTACGAGGCCGAGATCCCGCTCGCGGACCTGCTTGTTGCGGTGGGCCTTCTGGAGAACTGCCCGCCGATGCCCTACGCCGCGTCGAAGGAACCCTGCCGCTCGGTCAAGCCCGCGCGGCGGGCCGACGGATCGTCGGGTAGCCGCGTGCTCGCCGGCCGGATCCGGCTCGCGAGCGCGGGCGAGGGGATGCGGATCCTCGCGATCGAGGTGCCGACGATCGTCCCGAGGGGCCGTGTCGGGGACCCGTACAGCCTGCGGCTCACCGCCGACGGCCTGTTCGACGGCGCGGCCGACATCGCCTGGGCATCCCCGTCGACCGGGGTCCCGGGCCTGACGTTGCGCCAGGACGGGGCGGCCGCCGTGCTCGAAGGCATCCCGACGAGCGCCGGCACGTTCACCGCCACGGTCGAGGTGCGCCAGGGCTGGGACCTGCCCTCCCGGGTCCCGCGCGACCGGGAGACGATCGCGATCACCGTCGCGCCGCCAGGCGCGGGGGCTGCCCCAGTCTGCGGTGACCTGTTGATGGGCGATGTGGCCTGGGGCCACGGCTTCGCCACGACCGCGGACTGCACGGACGCCGACGGCGACGCGCTGACCTACGCGGTGGCGAGCGGGCCCGAGCACGGCACCGTGACGTTCATCGGCGACGACTACACCTTCGAGTACACCGCCCCGTACGACTACGAGGGCCCGGACAACTTCACGTTCACCGCGAGCGACGGGACCAACGTCTCGGAGCCGGCAACGTTCTTCATCAACGTGACGAAGCCCACCATCGTCAACGGCGACTTCGAGACCGGGGGTCTCGCTGGCTGGAGGTGGACGGACAACCCGGGCCGGGCCGGCGTGAGCGGCTGGTTCGTGATCAACGACGTTGCCGTGGTGCCAACCGACGGCTCGTGGTTCGGCCTTGTCGGCACCGAGGTCGAGGGCACTACGATCCAGCGCGACACGGCAATCTCACAGGACTTCTGGGCCGACGCCGGGGACACGCTCTCCGGCAAGGCCTGGGCCAACAGCGGCACCGCGAACCTGCGGATTGTCGATGCCAACGGCACGACGGTCGCCGTCCTCCTCTCCGCGAGCACCTGGCCGAACTGGGTGTCCTGGTCCCACGCCTTCACCGACGCGGGTATCTACACGCTCGTCGCGGAAACGACCGGGACGTTCACGTTCATCGGCCTCGACGAGGTGGCGATCGCCCCGTAGGGCTCGCACCGCGCGACGAGGGGCCCGGCACTGCCGGGCCCCTCCGGATTCAGGAGTGCCGCCCATCCGTACCGGCACGCGACCCGCCCGGGCTGGGCGGACAGGGTCAGTCTCCGCGCGGCCCGCCCGTCGCCCGCACGTAGAGCAGCGTCGCGCCCAGCGCCACCACGCCGATCAGGACCACGATCCCGATCGCGAGCAGGGGGTCGCCCACGAGTCCCGGGCCCTGGCCGGCGCTCCGGGGATCGCCGCCTGCGGCGGCGGTCGGGGTGGGGGACTCCGCCAGCACGGTCGCCACCGCAGCAAGCCACGCGAGGACCGTCGCGAGGGTAGCCGTGACGCCGCGGACGTGACTACGCCACTGCATCGATCAGCGCCCAGGCCACGCCGCCCAGCACGGCAGCGGTGCCGCCGCCGAGCAGGAGGCTGATCGCCCGGGTCGTGCCGCGCTTCCCCTCGCCCAGCAGCCGGATGGCCTCCGTCGGCTCGAGGTTCGTGAGGATGAGCGGCCGGTTGAGGCCCGGCCGGAGGATCGGGCCGCGAGCCGGGTCGACGGTCGGGACGCCGAGCACCAGCGCATGATCCACGCTGCTCAGGAGGTCCATGCGCAGGCGCGCGGGCGTCGCGGGGTCGGTGCCGTCGGGGACCCGGTCGCCCAGGTCACCGGCGACTCCCACGGATTCGCGGGTGACCACGACCAGGCCGTCGCCGAGCGCATCGCCGTCCACGGCGATGTGGTCCAGTCCCTCGCTGATCTCGAACGGGACGACCTCCCGGACATCCTCGAACGCCGTCCACCGGCGGCCGTCCTGGAGCTCCAGCCGACGGCGGCGCAGGACGAGCGGCCGCTGGTTCTCGTCCTCGAGCGTCGTGTCCGCGTCCACGCGCCCCATGACACCGACGTACCGCGGCCCCCCGTCCCCGGCGAGCGCGACCGCGCGGCTCACGGGTACGACCCTGGTGGCGGCGATGATCCGGCCGATGCGGGCGCCGGGCCCCATGCCGCGCAGGAGCCACCAGGCGGCGACGACCGCGAGCATCCCGCCGGCGATGAGGAGGATGGGGATCACGGGATCGATGATTGCATATCGCGGCCGCATGGCCGGGAGGCGGGCCTCGCGGGGAATCAGTAGCCCGAAGGAACCTACTCGACGCATGGACCTTGATGTCATCGCGGCCGTTAGCATCGCTCGGCCCCTTCGGGCTGGCATCAACGCTACGCGTCCGCACCCGCCGGGGTCAACGCACTTATCCACCCCGTACCGTGCAATCTGCGCGGAGTTGTCCACGAGCCGTCAACGCGCCCGTGGCCCCGGGTCCGGTGCCGGACGACGGGTCCCGCCCCTCCGCAGGCCGCTCAGCCGGTGTCGCGCCCCGTGAGCGGGTCCAGCGCCCGTGCCTGGCCGTCGAAGCTGGTGAGCACCAGCCGGCCGCCGACGAGCTCGGCATCGGTGACGACGTCGGAATGCGCGACCCGCCAGCCCACCTCGCCGTCGGGGCGGAGCGCGAACGTCTCGATCTCTGCCTGGGCGATCACGTGGGGCAGCCGCGACGACCCCACGAGGACGACGACCGGCGACGCCGACCGGTGGGTCCAGCGCAGCTGACCCGTCCGTGCCTCGAACGCGTAGACGTGGAACCCGTACTTGATGAGCAGCAGGCCCTCGGTGTCCCACAGGAGCCCCGCCGGCGCGTCGCTGATGAGCGAGGCCAGCCGCACGGTCCACGGGCCAGCGGGCGTGTCGACCCGGATCTCGGCCCGGCAGCGGCGTTCCGGGTCCGAGCCGGTCAGCGCGCCGAGGTCGGTGAGCGGTCCACCGGCCTCGGTCAGGGCGAACACTGCCGGACCGCCGCCGCTACCCGCCCAGCGCATGGATGCGCGGATGGCGCCCGGGAACTGGATGACGGCGTGGCGTGGCTCGGCGACGGGCACGGGCTCCGGCCTACGCCCCGCCGTCCGGCTGAAGCAGGTCGGTGCCGCTGGGGCCGGCACCTTCGACGCCCGTCATCCTGGAGGCCCGCGCCCTCGGCGAGGACGTCGGCCTGGCGGCGCTCCTCGCAGATCGGGGCGACATGGGCATTGGACAGCATGCGCAGCGTGGCGGGCGGCACCGGGAACACGGCGGTCGCCGTACCGGCGGCGGCCCACACGACCTGGAACCTGCCAAGGTCGGGGTCCATGACGACGCGCACCGGCCGGGAGAAGCCGATGGGCGGGATGCCGCCGATCGTGTAGCCGGTCAGATCGCGGGCCTCGACGGCGGTCGCGCGACGGACGTCGGGCTCACCGGTCACGGCGGCGAGCCGGGCGAGGTCCACGCGATTGGGGCCGGAGACCAGGCACAGGATCGGCTCCAGGACGCCGTCAGCCTCCGGCGCGACGAAGACCAGCGACTTGACGATCTGGCCCAGCTCCGCGCCAACGGCCGCGGCCGCATCCTCGGCGGTGTGGGTGGACTCGCTGAAGGCGTGGACGTCAAGGGTCACGCCCTTGCGCGACGCGGCGTCGACGACCCGCTGGGTCGGCGTGGGCAGCGGCGTTTCAGGCACGGTCCGAAGGGTACACGAACGTCCGGACGCCCCGCCGCCGCGGGCGAGTACGATCCGATCGATGTCCGACCCGCATGTGCCTCCCGCACCCCGCACCCGCCACGTCATCGTGGTGGCCGACGGCGACGTCCCCCCGCGCGTCGCGCTGGATGGCGCGTGGCCCGGCTGGGACGCGGATGTGACGGAGGTCCTGGCGGCGGACGGGGGCTTCGCCCGGGTCCGCGCCCTGGGGCTGGAGCCCGCGCTGCTCGTGGGTGACATGGACTCGCTCGCTCCCGGGCTGCTCGCCGCCGGCGGAGGCAGCCGGGACCCCGGTGCTCCGGGCGGCTGCGGACAAGGACGAGTCGGACACGGAGCTGGCCGTCCTGGAGGCGGTCCGGCGCGGCGCGACCCGTATCACGGTGCTGGGCGCCCTCGGTGGGCCCCGCGTGGACCACGCGCTGGCCAACGTCTGGCTCCTGGCGCACCCCGGGCTAGCCGGGGTGGACGTGATCCTGCTGGACGCCCGGTCCCGCTCGGTCCTCATCAGCGCACCCGGTCCGGCCGACGCCCCGGTGCGCCGTCTCCTGCCCGGGCAGCCCGGTGCCGTCGTCTCGCTGCTGCCCCTGGGTGGCGACGTGTCCGGGGTCACGACGGTGGGCCTCCGCTACCCCCTGCGCGACGAGCCGCTCATCACGGGTCCCGCCCGAGGGCTCTCCAACGTCCGGGTCGCCCAGGACGCCGCCGTCACGGTGCGGCGCGGCCGCCTCCTCGTCGTGGAAGCCGCGCCCGCGCCGGGAGGGCTATCCTCCGCGACATGAGCATGCCGCAGGCCGGCGACCTGGCACCCGAGGTCGCGCTTCCCGACGAGCACGGCACGGTCCACCGCCTGGCCGACCGCAGCGGGTCGTGGACGGTCCTCTACTTCTATCCCAAGGACGACACGCCCGGCTGCACGACCGAGGCCTGCGGGTTCCGCGACCTGAACGCCGACCTGGAGCGCATGGACGCGCGGGTCTGGGGCATCAGCCCGGACGGCGCCGGCAGCCACGCGGCCTTCCGGGCGAAGTTCGGCCTCCCGTTCACGCTCCTGTCCGACGAGGACCACGCGGTCGCCGAGGCCTTCGGGGCGTGGGGCGAGAAGACGAACTACGGCAGGACCTACATGGGGATCATCCGGTCCAGCTTCCTCGTCGGCCCGGATGGACGGGTCGCGAAGGCCTGGCCGAGCGTGAAGGCGGACGGCCACGCGGCCCAGGTCCTCGACGCGCTGCGGGCCGCCGCCGGCGAGCACGGCGCCTGAACGCGGGCAACAAGGAAGGCTTCGCCCGTGGGGGGAGACGAGCGAAGCCTCTGCGGCAATCTAGCACAGCGGCGCGGCGTCCAGCACGATGTCGCAGTCGCCGGGACGACCGGGGGATCCGGCCGACGCTGAGGTGACACGAGCATGACCGAGACCGTGGCCCGGACCCCTCACGCGTGGCGCCCAGTGCGTTTCATGGTGATCGTCGCGCACCCGGATGACGCCGACTTCGGGCCTGCGGCGACGGCCGCCCGCTGGATCGACGAGGGCTCGGTGGGCTGGCTCGTGTGCTGCACGAGCGGTGACGCCGGGGCCGACGACTGGCGGACCGACCCGCTGGAGCTGGCCGCGCTGCGCGAGTCGGAGCAGCGGGCCGCGGCCGACATCGTGGGCTACGCCGGGGTCTCGTTCCTGCACCAGCCCGATGGCGCCCTGGCGAACGACCTCGCCCTCCGCGAGCAGCTCGTGCGCCAGATCCGGACCTTCCGCCCGGATGCCGTCCTGGCCGTCGACCCGGAGACGCTGTTCTACGGAGCCGGCGGCGTGAACCACGCCGACCACCGGGCGGCCGGGATGGCGGCCGTCGACGCCGTCTACCCCGCGGCGCGCAACGCGCTGGCCTTCCCCTGGCTGGCCCGCGATGGCCTCGAGCCCCACGTGGTCCGGCGGCTGTACCTGTTCTGGTCGAACCATCCGTCCGCGTGGGTCGAGGTGACCGCGACCCTGGACCGCAAGCTCGACGCGCTGCGGGCCCATCCGAGCCAGATCCGCCACCCCGAGAGACTGGAGCCCCGCATCCGCGAGTGGGCCACCGACGAAGGCGCCGCGATCGGTGGCGCGGCTGCGGAAGCGTTCCGCGTCATCGTGATCGAGGAGGACGCGGTCGAGGAGCAGGGCCCGACCCACGTGACGCCGCCGCAGACAGAGGGCGGCAACCCGGTGGGGGGCTGACCCCGCCCGAGACCTACGGCGCCAGCAGGGCCGGTCGGACCCGCCCCCAGGCATTCCAGAGATCGGCGAGCTCGGCGGCCCGACCACCGAGCGCGTCCACCATCCGGCCCAGCGACAGGTCGTCGGCCTGGTCCGCGAGCCACTCGTCCGAGGCGACGACCACGCCCTCGTACAGCCCCGCCAGCTCCGATTCCCGCGGCCAGGTTCGGATCCGCATCCGGTCCAGGCCGGCGTAGCCCACGGCCAGCGACAGGTCGCGCGCGGCGGGGACACGCCCGTCGGCGAAGCCGCCCATCCCGTCGTAGCGGAACCCGAGCGCCGACAGGGCTCCCACGATGTCGCGGGCCTCGCGGGGCTCGAACAGGCGCCAGAACGGGTGGTCCTCCGCGACGTTGAGATAGCCGGCCTCGATGGCCCGGCCCGCGATGGCATTCACCAGCCGCGAGACGCGCAAGCCCCAGTCGCGTTCGGCCTCCGCGTCTCCCGCGGCGAGGGTCGCGACGAGGCGGTCGCGGGCATCGCGGTCGCCGTGGAGGATGCGGACGATCACCGAAGCCCCGGTCACGAGGTCTCCAGGTGAGTGCTCTGTCGACGGATCGGGCAGGCCGGCGGGCTCCCCGGGCCAGACGCTGTCGAAGGGGTGGGGCTCCTCGGCCGGCGGGGCCGGGACCTCCCTGGCTCGCGCCTCGGCCTCCTCGCACGCGGCCAGCGACTCGCGCGCCTCGTGGCAGCCGGCATCCGCGTTCTCGGACGAGATCCGCGCTGCGTCCGCCTCCGCGGACAGCCGCTCCAGCGCCGGCAGCTGGGCACGCAGCTCGGCCCTGCCGGCCTCGAGGATCCGCTGTGCCTCCCGGACCGCGCCGTTGAGCTCGTTGATCCTGGTCAGCCACGTGCGCGCGGCGCTCTCGGTGTCGTCGGGGCTCCCGGACCGGTCGCTCGCCGCCCGGAACTCGGCGTGGAGGCGGTCCTTCTCGGCGGCGATGCGGCGCGCGTCCGCAGTGGACTCGGCCTTGTCCACGCGGTCGCGGAGGATGTCGTAGGTGCGCTGGGCCTCGCGGAGGGTGTCCGCCGCGCTGCGGGCATGGTCGCGGGCGACGTCGGCCAGGGCGCAGCGCTCGTCCAGCATCCTGCGCTGATCGGCGCACGGGCCTGCGGCCGGTGCCGGCTGCTCGACGATGGCGGCGGGATCGGCTGCGGCGTCGGGCTGATCGGGCACGGCGGGAGGCTGGCTGGTCGCGAGCGGGGTTGGCAGGGCGACAGCGCCGACGACCGGGGTCGATGGTCCTTCCTCGACCGGGGGCCGAGGGCGCGCGATGGTCGTGAAGGGGTCGTCCCTGCCGGGCCGTTCCACTCTGGCTCGGGCGAGCACCACCGGGCGAATCGCGGCCATCACGGGCCATCCGTCCCGGGCGGGATCGGCAGCCGCTCTGGCGACGGGTACCGCAACGGCCGTTGCGGACAAGGTGACCGGGGCGGGTTGAACGTGTGTTCGGATCAGGCGCCCCCCGCCCGGCTCCATCGGACCCGGGACGTGCCCCGCGTCGCGCCCGGTTGTCCCGGCCTGGGCGAAGGCGCCGGCGTCCGGTGAGCCGGGGATCATCCCGGGGGTCGCGGTGTCGTACTGGAAGGCGAGCGTGTGGGCGCGACGGGCGGGGATCGCGTTCGGCGTGATCGTCAGGCGCACCTCGCGCCGCGGGGCGAGGCGGGAGCCGGAGGCCTGGACCAGGGCCGCACCGAGCGCGGTGCCGAGCACCAGGCCGAACGCCAGGAACGCGATCTCGGAGGGGCTCACGGCTCTCCTGTGCCACCCGGCTCTCGGGCGCACCGGGTTCGGGCCAGCGTAGCTGCGCCGGTGAGCCACGTCAACCTCACCTCACCCCTCCTGTGCGCCGGCGCCGGGTGCCGACGGACACCCGGCGGAGCGGCGCGCGCGCCCGTATTCCGGCAGGCTTGCCGTCAGGGGCCGCCGCGATCTGGCCGATCAGGCGCCCGGGCCGCGCCGAATGGCCTTCTTGGCTATGCACAGGGGCCCCCGGCTTGGTAATCTCCCCCGCGTCGGCGGTCCGCTCCGCCGTGGTTCCCGTCGCCCAGCCCCGAGCGCCAGGATAAGAGGCCCGTCCCCTTCGTGACCCTCGATCAGACCCAGGAGTTCCTCGTCCAGCCCGTGGACGCGTCCTGGCTCCAGTGCAACATCGAGTGCCAGGAGGCCTGTCCCGTCGGCACCAACTGCCGGGGCTACCTCAACCTCGCCGCCGAGGGGCGGTTCGAGGAGGGATACATCCTCGCCCGCGAGCCGAACCCGGTCGCGGCGATGTGCTCGTACGTCTGCTCCGCCCCGTGCGAGCGTGCGTGCCGCCGCGGTGACATCGACCGCCCGCTGGCGATCCGGGCGATGAAGCGGTTCCTCGTGGAGTGGCACGAGGCGTCCGGGATCCCGGACCTGGCACCCGCCATCACCCCGCGCGAGGAACGCGTCGCGGTGATCGGAGCCGGGCCCGCCGGCCTCGCGGTGAGCCGGGAGCTGGCGACGCGCGGCTACCAGGTGACCGTCTTCGACAGCCTGCCGTTCGGCGGCGGCACGATGCTCATCGGCGTCCCGGCGTTCCGATTCCCGCGCGAGGCCATCGAGATGGACGTCCGCCTGGTGGAGCGCCTGGGCGTCACGTTCCGCTTCGACACCACCGTCGGCATCGACGTCCCGTTCGAGGAGCTCCAGCGGGACTACGACGCGATCGCGATCACCGCGGGCGCGATGAACCCGGTCTACCTGGACGTCCCCGGTGCGGACCTCGACGGCGTCAAGTACGGCATCGACTTCATGAAGCTGGCCAACCTCGGCCAGGAGCTGACCGTCGGCAAGAACGTCGTCGTCATCGGCGGCGGCTACACGGCCATGGACTGCTCGCGGACCAGCCTCCGCTACGGCGCCGAGAACGTCACCATCGCGTACCGGCGCACCCGCTCGGAGCTGGTGGTGGACGAGGAGGAGCTGGGCGAGACGGAGCGCGAGGGCGTGCGCCTCGAGTTCCTGGTCAGCCCCATGGAGCTGATCGGCGAGGACGGCAGGCTCACGGGCGTGCGGTTCATCCGCAACAAGCTCGGCGAGCCGGACGCGTCGGGCCGCCGCTCGCCGGTGCCGATCGAGGGCTCGGAGTTCGTGGTCCCGGCCGACACCGTGATCCCGGCGGTCTCCCAGGCGGCGGACCTCTCGTTCCTGCCGGTGGATGGCGCCTTCGAGGTCAACCGCGGCCGCATCAAGGTGGACCCTGCGACGTACGCCACGAACGTCCGCGGCGTCTTCGCGTGCGGCGACTTCGTGACCGGCCCCACCACGCTGATCGAGTCCGCGGGCCACGGCAAGAAGGCCGCCTACGCCATCGACCGCTATCTCGCCGGGCGCACGGACGTCACGGTCACGCCCAACGTGAAGATCACCAGCTCCTGGCGCCACGACATGCCGGAGTTCTACGACGTCCTGCCGCGGCAGCACATCCCGATGGTGGACCTGCCCGCGCGGATGCCCTCGGTGGATCCCGCGGTCAACTTCTCCACGCCGGTGGAGATGGGCTACGACACCACGGCGGCGGTGGCCGAGTCCACGCGCTGCCTCATGTGCAACTACAACATCTGGTTCGATCCGTTCCGGTGCGTGCTGTGCGGCGCCTGTGCCGACGTGTGCCCGGAGGGGGTCATCCACATGGTGGACGTGAACCAGCTCAAGACCGAGGGGCTGCTGCCCGAGATCGAGGAGGCCTACGGCTGGTCGCAGGGAGCGGCCATGATCCTCGACGAGGAGCGCTGCATCCGGTGCGCCCTGTGCGTCAAGCGGTGCCCCTTCGATGCCATCACCATGGAGCGGTTCGAGCTCCAGGAGATCTCGAGCGACGGACGGCTCTACAAGGAGTCGTATCGTGATGCCCAACTCGCCGGGACCGCCGGCGTGGCAGGAGGAGCGTAGGTGAGCTTCCTGGAGCGGGTCGACCAGAGCATCCGGCGCAGCCCGGTGTGGCGGTCGATCTTCCGCAACCCGTACCCGGACGACGAGCGGTCGCGCGCGTACGCGGTCATGAACAACGTGTTCCTGCACCTGCACCCGGTGCGGGTCCGGCAGCACGCGGTCAGGTTCGCCTACACGTTCTGCCTGGGCGGCCTGTCGTTCTTCCTGTTCCTGGTGCTGACGGTGACGGGCGTCTACCTGATGTTCTTCTACATCCCGTCGGACACCCAGGCCTACTCCAACATCCTCGACATCCAGTCACGGGTCACGTTCGGCCTGCTGACCCGGAACATCCACCGGTGGGCGGCCCACCTGATGGTGTTCTTCGTGTTCCTGCACATGATGCGGGTCTTCTACCACGGGGCCTACAAGCCGCCGCGCGAGTTCAACTGGGTCGTCGGCGTCGTCCTGCTGTTCCTGACGATCATGCTCAGCTTCACGGGCTACCTGCTGCCGTGGGACCAGATCGCCTACTGGGCCATCACCATCGGCAGCAACATGGCCGGCTACGCACCGCTGTTCAACACCCCGTCCAAGCTGCTGCTCCTGGGCGGCATCGAGGTGGGCCAGAACACGCTCCTGCGGTTCTACGTGCTCCACATCATGGTCTTCCCGCTCGTTGCGGCCATCTTCCTCGCGGTCCACTTCTGGCGGATCCGCAAGGACGGTGGCATCAGCGGCCCGCTCTGAGCCGAGGGCCCACGAGATGACCGACACCAAGGCGCCGAACGAGACGCGGGTCGTCCTGCCAGTGGATCCCGCGCGCCGCACCGAGATCGACAAGCAGCGCGTGCCCATGGCGGCGCGTCCGTACCGCCTGCTGGCGCTGGTCAAGCAGGACGCGGTGGTCAGGGTCCAGAAGGAACCCGACGACACGGTCATGACCTGGCCGCACCTGCTGACCATCGAGTTCATGGCCGCGACCCTGATGAGCGTCTTCCTGCTCATCATGGGGCTGATCATGAACGCCCCCCTCGAGGACCTCGCGAACGGCAACGTCACCCCGGCCGTGGCGAAGGCACCGTGGTACTTCCTGGGCCTCCAGGAGCTGCTGGCCTACTTCCACCCCACCGTCGCGGGCGTCCTGGCCCCGACGTTCGTGCTCGTCGGCATGGCGCTCATCCCGTTCATCGATCGCGCCAACATCCTGGCCACGCGGCCGTCGGACCGGAAGACGACCGTGGTGCTGTTCTCGCTGTTCGCCGGTCTCGGCCTGTTCGTCACCTTCGTCGGGATCTTCTTCCGGGGTCCCGGCTACTCGTTCGTCATCCCGTACCTCGAGTTCTTCTCGATCGGGACGCCGGGCCTTCATTTCGCCCTCTGATCCGAAGGAAGCCGGAGCCATGAGTCACTACGAGGTCGAACCGGCCAGCAAGCCCCAGGCGCTGACCACCGAGGCCATCAAGGCCGTCCGCCACGAGCAGGTCAAGGGTGTCTCGCGCCGGGAGCTGCTGCGCGGCTCGCTGGCCGCGGGCATGGGCCTCTGGCTGCTCGAGGTCACGGCGGGCACGATCGGCTTCCTGTGGCCCAATCTCGAGGGCAAGTTCGGCGGCGACGTCCTGATCGGGACGCTGGACGAGGTCAAGGCCGCCGTCCCGGCCCTGCCCGTTGACGAGGGTTTCCCGGCCTACTTCTCGTCCGCGAAGGCGTTCGTGATCCTCGTCAATCCCGACCAGCAGGCGTTCATCCCGGGCGAGGACTCCACCGGCGACGGCACGTCGGTCAACGTCCGCGCCCTCTACCAGCGCTGTCCGCACCTGGGCTGCAAGCCCAACCCGTGCGAGAAGAACTTCTGGCTGGAATGCCCGTGCCATGGGTCCCGCTACGATCGCCTCGGCGTCAAGGCCGACGGTGCCCAGTACGGCCCGGCGCCGCGCGGCATGGACCGCTTCGCCGTCAAGGTCGACGGCGCCGGCGCCCTCACGATCGTCACCGGCAAGATCACGCTCGGCCCGCTGCCCGTGGCGCTGGGCCAGCCGGGGATCGAGCCGCCGCTCTCGCCCACCGGCTGCATCTGAACCCGTTGCCTACCCGCCCGTTCGCCCACCGAGGAGACCGATGACCGACCAGCCCGGCCGCCCGCCCGAGGAGCGACTGCCTGCGCCGCGGCCGTCGTCCGCGCCGGTGCCCGCTGACCGCTTCTCAGCGCCGCCGGCGGCTCACCGCAACGACCTCACGCCGGAGCGCAGCGGCCGGATCGTCCGCCAGTCCGCGAACGCGCGCTGGGTGGGCTTCCTGGCCGTGACCATCGTTGCGCTGTTCGTCATCGGCTACTACTTCTACGAGGTCGGGCTGCCCGGTGGCACGACCGAACCCCGCCTGGAGCAGGCCGCGAACGAGCTGCAGGTCGTGGCCGTGGAGCGCGGCTACAACCTGTACCAGGCCAACTGCGCGCAGTGCCACGGGGTCGACGGCGAGGGCGGTATCGGGCCTATCCTCAACAGCCAGGACAAGCTGTTCGCCCACCTCAACCCGGAGTACCTGCGAACCGTCCTGACGGCCGGCGGCCGGTACGTGTGCGGCAACGCGAACAGCATCATGCCGATCTGGTCGAACACCGGGAACCCGCCCGGCCCGTTCAACTACAAGGACATCGAATACGTCATCGCCTTCATCCGCGCCCAGCAGGGACAGGAGTTCCGGGTGATGGATCCGGGCCTGTTCGAGCCCGTCGTGGATCCCGCGACCGGCGAGGAGAAGACCTTCGAGGGCTGGGTCGATCCCAACTGGCAGCCCGAGCCCGGTGCGACGCCCGTCCCGGCCTGCTGGTCCGACGCGTTCGCAGTGGCGCCGTCGACGGCCCCGTCGCCCGGCACGTCCGGCGAGCCCGGCGCGTCTCAGGCCCCGATCGGCGAGGTCGTCAAGATCTCCGCGGTCAACATCACGTTCGAGCAGGACGAGGTGTCGGCGCCCGCGGACGCCCCGTTCCAGATCGAGTTCGACAACAAGGACGCCGGTGTCCCGCACAACGTCGAGATCAAGGACGCCAACGGCCAGAGCGTGTTCAAGGGCGAGATCTTCAACGGGGTCGCCGTCAAGACCTACGACGTCGGGGCCCTCGCCGCGGGCACGTACCAGTTCGTGTGCACGGTGCACCCGAACATGATCGGCACGCTCAAGGTGGGAGGCTGACGCCATGGCCCAGACCGCCCTCCCCGCCCCGCAGCACGTGACGGCCCGTCGCCGCGCGTTCTTCGGCCTGTTCAACGCCGACGGCTGGCCGTGGGCGTTCGTCAAGTCGCTCTTCTGGTTCGTGGTCATCATCGTGATGCTGGGCTACATCCCGGATCGCGCGTACTACTTCACCGTCCAGCGGACGGTGAGCGTCGGCCTCCTGGCCTGGTCGCCCGTCAACCTCTGTCCGCCGGAGAACCAGACACTGCCCTGCCCGGTCCCGGCCGGCGCCACGCTGCCCTGGTTCCCGGGCCCCGGCGAGGTCTCCCTCCCGGCGCCGCGCACCGACGGCTCGGCCGGCCTGATCGGCCAGACCTACGTGTACGCCGGGGGCTCGGACGGATCCGCGCCCAGCCGCGACACCTTCGTGTCGAGGACGGTCGGAACCGGCAACATCGACACATGGAGCGCTGGTCCCTCACTCCCCGAGGCGCGCGCCGACGCGGCGTCCGTGGTGTCGGACGGCAGGTTGTACGTCATCGGCGGATACGGGCCGGACGGTCAGCCCACCACCACCGTGTTCAGCCTGGCCGTGGACAACGATGGCACCGTCGGCGAGTGGGTCGCCGAGGACGCGATCACGCTTCCCGAGCCGCGCGCCGGGGCGTCTGCGGTGTCGGTCTCCGACGGCCTTGTCCTCCTGGGTGGCACGGACGGCATTGCCGCGACGCGCAGCGTCTGGAAGAGCATGGCCAGCACCGCTGGCGCCCTGCAGGCCTGGGTGCCCCAGTCGCCGCTGCTGGAGGAGAACGTCTCCGGCATCGCGGCCCACATCGGCGACATCATCTTCGTGGTCGGCGGCCGCAACAAGGACGGCGCCGTGGTCGCCACGGTCCAGCAGGGCCTCGTGGGCGGCGAGAACGCCACGCCGGAGGATCCCAACGCCATCACCGCCCTGTGGCGCGCGAGCGAGCAGACCAACCTGCCCTTCCCGCGGGCGAACATGTCCGGGTTCACGGCGAACGGCGTGCTCTACGTCCAGGGCGGCACCGATGGCTCCAGCCCGCGCAGCGAGACCCTGTGGGCCATCCCCGACGCCGACGGCGTGATCGCGACGTGGAGCTCCCTGGCTCCGATCGACCTCGGCGAGGGGCTCGAGGGCTCGTCCGCCGTGGTTTCCGGCTCACACGCGTTCCTGTTCGGCGGGACGACCTCAGCGGGTCCCACGGCTGGCGTCGCCCGCACGAACCTCGCGCCCAGGAGCCGTTCTTCCAGCTGGGTGTCCTCGGGGCCACGCTCCCGGCGCTTCAGCTGCAGGGTGAGGTCGGCCAGCAGATCGGCTACCTCAACGCCGCCGGCGTGGGCACGATCAACTTCATCATCCTGATCCTGATCGGCTACCTGTACAACCACCCGGAGAAGGTGCGGACGTTCATGGCCAAGCGCAGGCGCGGGAAGGGCTGATCGCCCGGGAGCTGGAAGCCGGAGCTTCTCAGCCCGGGAGCTGGCCCTCGCCAGGCTCTACCGGCCCGCGCCTGACCGGCAGGCCCATCCGCTGCCAGCCGTCGATGCCGCCCGCGAGGTTGCCCACGTCCTCCCAGCCCTGCTGGAGGAGGTAGCTGGTGACGCCCGTTGACCGGCTGCCCGACTGGCACATGACCAGCAGTGGCCGGTCCCTCGGGATGTCCTGGAGCCGCACGCCAAGCTGGGACATGGGGATGAACAGGCAGTCCTCCACGCGGACCGATCGGAACTCGTCCAGCTCGCGGACGTCCAGCAGCAGCGCCGGGCGCACGGGGTCCCGGCGCCGGATGTCGGCGTAGAGCGGGTCGAGGGCGGGGATGGCCATGGGCCGGTTCATGTGCGCGGGGTCCTCCGGATCACGGGTGCAGGGATGGTCGCGATGGCGTCTGGTCCGGCGAGGCGGGCGTCCAGGTCCGCGAGGAGCGTGAGGACATCCACGCCCCAGGCGGGCGCAACGGGCCCGGCGAGGTCCAGGTGTCGCCTGGCGCCCTCGAGGTTCTTGACGATGCCCGCGGGGTTGCCACGGACCGCGTGGACGTAGCCGGCCGCGACCTTGATCAGCCCCTGGTGGAGCGCGCGCTCCGCCAGGTCGTCGGTGCCCATCCAGGCAGGCTCCAGGGCCTCGTGGGCCTCGAAGTAGTCACCGCGGGCATAGGCGGCGAGCCCCGACTCGAACGCCTCGCGCCGCAGGGCCTCGGGGAGCGGGCGGTAGGCCTTGTCACGCTCGCCCTGGCGGATCCGCCCGTCGCCGGGCACGGGCTGGGGAGTGGGCATCGGAGGAGTGTACCGGCGTGCACCGGACGGGCCGGAGGTCGACCTCGGGCGACCGAGGGCGGCCTCAGCCCAGCGCGGCGCCGTCCGGGAGGGCTGCCAGCGGTCGACGTCCGTCGAACCCCTCGTCGGTGCCGTGCCAGTACTCGACCCGTGCCTCGCCGAGGCGCCAGCAGAGCCAGACCTGGCGTCCAGCCACGAGCGCCGGGAAGTCCAGGAGGCCGGTCTCGATGTCGCGCAGCACGATGTCGCGCTCATCGAGCCACGCCACGTCGGCCGCCATCTGGTCCACGATCCCGCTCATGCGCAGGCGCAGGCGACGCAGCTCGGGATCGTCGCCGTCGGGCAGGGGAGCGTCGGCGATCAGGTCCCCCACCAGGGCGTCCTCTCGCGAGCGGAATGCATCCCGCAGGCCGACGAGCTCGACGCGCTGCTCACCGAGGCGCGTGACGACCGTCACGAGCTCGGGGACGAGGGCGCTGGCATCGGTGGGGCCGTAGAAGCGGGACACGCTGCGATTGTAGCCAGGACGCCCGGAACACCCCGGGAGGGGTTGCGTGCAGACGCCCGGAACGCCCCGCTTGTGTGTCACCGCTACCATTGGAGGCATCGGACTGGCCCCACGGGGCCATTGCCGGCCCGGCGTCCGCGCCGGAGGCTTGGGCCATCGTCCTGGAGGTCCCCCTGATCCTCACCATCCCGCGCACCATCGATGCCTCCGACCGCCGCGCAGGGCGCGGCAGGCTGCTCGTGTTCGTCGCCTTGGGCCTGGCGCTGCTGATGGTGCTCACCGCGGCCGTGGCGATCGTGCCATCGCCTGCACTTGCCGCCACTGCGCTCGCCGCCCGCTGCGACGGGGTCAAGCTCCGTTCCAGGCCTACCACGACCGCCGGGACGCTTCGCAGCCTGTCTGCCGGGACGAAGGTCACGGCGGTCGCCAAAGTCAGTGGCAGTCGCTGGTCGGTCAGGTGCGCCGGGTCCTCCTCGTCGGGGTCATCGTGGTGGCGGATCACCGCGATCAACGGCAGGAGCGTCAAGTCGCTGTACGGGGTGAGCTACGTCTACGGCGCAACGGCCCTGTTCAAGTCCGCGATCACCCCGGCGACGGTCGAGGCCGCCTGCGGCGGGGTCAGCCTCCGGACCGCGCCGAAGCCCACCGCCACACTGAGGCGCACCCTGGCCGTCGGCACGGACGTGAAGGTCTACGGCACGGTGACCGGCGGCTCGTGGAAGGCCACCTGCGACGGATCCGCCGCATCGGGAACGACCTGGTACCGGATCACCCACATCGCCGGCGTGTCCGTGAAGACCCGCTACGGCGTCACCTACCTCTACGGCGCCAAGGGCCTGTTCCGGGCACCGACGGCTCCGGCTCCGGCCGCGACCCCCAGGCCTACGCCGAGCCCGACACCCCCGCCAACCCCCACTCCGCCACCCACCCCGACCCCGACGCCCACGCCCGCCCCCACGCCGACGCCAGCTCCCACCCCCGCGCCGACCCCCAGCGCGTGGGCCAACTACACCCAGGGCATCGACATCAGCCACTGGCAGGGGACCATCGACTGGGCCAGGGTCGCCGCATCGGGCAAGCGCTTCGCGTTCATGAAGGCGTCCGAGGACGACGATTTCGTGGACCTCACGTACCAGACCAATCGTGCCCAGGCCAAGGCGAACGGCATGTTCGTGGGTGCCTACCACTTCGCGCGGCCGGAGCTGATCCTGGGTGAGCTGGCAGGTATCCCCGACCCCGTACCGGACGCGATCGCCGAGGCGGACCACTTCATCGTCACGGCGACGCCGCAGTCCGGCGAGCTGATCCCGGTGCTGGACCTCGAGAATTACGGGAAGACCGCAACCGACCCCGGCCTATCCCCGGCAGACCTGCAAACCTGGGTCCGGACGTTCCTCGAGCGGGTCTACGAGCGGACTGGTGTCCGGGCCGCGATCTACGTCTCGCCCAGCTTCTGGTCCACTCGCATGGGCAACTCCCGCTGGTTCGCCGACAATGGCTACCAGACCCTCTGGATCGCCCACTGGACCATGGCTGCTGGCCCCACCCTCCCGGCGAGCAACTGGGGCGGGCTGGGCTGGACGTTCTGGCAGTACACGTCCAGCGGCACCGTCCCCGGGATCAGCGGGCGCGTCGACCTGGACTTCTACCGGAGCGCCGACTTCACGCCGGTCCTCATCCCGTAGGCCCCGCCGGGCGGGCCGTGGCCGGCGGGGGCCGGCATCCCGCACCAGGATCTCCGGCGCCGCGGCGATCGTCGACCGTGGGCAACCCCGTAGACTGCTCGCCACATGAAGACCAGCGCGGCGACACCTGTGACCAACCCGCTCATCGACCGGATTCGCGCGTCCGTCATCGGCGAGGATGAGGCCGTCGCCGGGCCGTACGGGATCCGGCGGGTCACCTACGCGGACTACACGGCGTCGGGCCGGAGCCTGTCGTTCCTCGAGGACTACATCCGCGAGGCCGTCCTGCCGCTCTACGCAAACACCCACACCGAGTCGTCCGGCACGGGGCTCCAGACGTCACGCTTCCGCGAAGAGGCACGGCGCCTGGTCCTCGAAGGGGTGGGTGGGGATCCCGCGCGCCATGCGGTGGTCTTCTGCGGCTCCGGTTCCACCGCGGCGATCAACCGGCTCGTGGACGTCCTCAACCTGCGCATCCCGGCCGATCTCGACGACCGCTGGGACCTGGGCTCCCGGATCCCTCCGGACCAGCGGCCGGTCGTGTTCATCGGTCCCTATGAGCACCACAGCAACGAGCTGCCGTGGCGGGAGTCCATCGCGGACGTGGTGATGATCCGCGAGGACCGCGAGGGCCACATCGATCTCTCCGTGCTGCGCGAGGAACTCGAGCGATACGCGGATCGCCCGCTGAAGATCGGGTCGTTCTCGGCGGCCTCGAACGTGACCGGGATCGTGTCGGACACGGCCGGGATCTCGCGCCTGCTCCATGAGCACGGGGCGCTGTCCTTCTTCGACTTCGCGGCCGCGGCGCCGTACGTGGCGATCGAGATGGATCCCGATGGCGACCCGCTCGCGGCGACGGACGCGGTGTTCATCTCGCCCCACAAGTTCATCGGCGGGCCGGGGACACCCGGCGTGCTCGTCGCGCGCCGGGAGCTGTTCCGCAACCGCGTGCCGTCGGTGCCGGGCGGTGGGACGGTCGCGTACGTCAACCCCGTCGAGCACGTCTACCTGACCGACATCGAGCACCGCGAGGAGGGCGGCACACCCGCCATCGTGGAGTCGATCCGTGCGGGTCTCGTGTTCGGGCTCAAGGCCGCCGTCGGCGCGGACGAGATCCGCGAGCGCGAGGAGGCGTTCATCCACCGGGCGCTGAAGCGCTGGGAGGCCAATCCGAGTATCGAGATCCTGGGCAGCCACCAGGCCGAGCGACTCTCGATCGTCTCGTTCGTCGTGCGCCACGGCGGGCGCTACCTGCACCACAACCTCGTGGTCGCGCTGCTCAACGACCTGTTCGGGATCCAGTCGCGGGGCGGGTGCTCGTGCGCGGGGCCATACGGGCACCGGCTGCTCGGGATCGACCTCGAGACGTCGCACGAGTTCGAGCGCGAGATCTCCCGCGGCTGTGAAGGGATCAAGCCCGGCTGGGTGCGCGTCAACTTCAACTACTTCATCAGCGAGGCGGTCTTCGAGTTCATCCTCGACGCCGTGGATCTCGTCGCCACCGAGGGCTGGCGGCTCCTCGCCGACTACGAGTTCCTCCCGGCCACCGGCCTGTGGCGGCACCGCGACGGCACGCCCGAACCGCCGCTGTCGCTGCGCGACATCCGCTACGAGGGCGGCGTGATGACCTGGCCGTCGCACCGTCACCACGAGCCCGAGTCGCGGCTGGCGGAGTACGTCACGGAGGCGCTGCGGATCCTGGCGCTGCCGCCACGGGAGCTCATCGCGCCCACGATCGCGCCCGGCGGCGTGGGGCCGGACTTCGAGGCCCTGCGCTGGTTCCTGTTGCCCGAGGACGTCGCCGCCGAGGCCACGGGGGGCGCGCGGGCCGCGGGAGGCGTCGAGGCCGCAGACACGGTCGGCGCGGTCGCAGACACGGTCGGCGCGGCCGTAGGTAGCGTGGACGCGGTAGGCGACCTCGGTGGCTAGGACCCCCGCCGTCCTGGGGCTGGACCTCGGGACGAGCGAGGCCAAGGCGGCGCTCGTCGGGCTGGACGGACGGCTGCTGGGTCTTGGACGGGGCACCTACCCGACGGACGTCGGTCCGGACGGGCGGGCCGAGCAGGATCCCCGCGACTGGTGGGCGGCCCTGGCGGCCGCAGTGCGCTCGCTGGCGAGTGGGCTCGCGGATGTCGATCTGCTCGCCATCTGCGCCGTGGGGCAGGGGCCTACACTGGTCGCGCTGGATGACGACGCGTTGGCCGTGCGGCCCGCGTTGACGTGGCAGGACCGGCGGGCGGGGGCCGGCGGCTACGGGCTGCTGCCACGCATGGCCTGGCTGGCCCGCGAGGATCCCGATGGAGCGGCCCGCGCACGCTGGCTCCTGGCCTCGTGGGACGCCGTGGGCCTGTGGCTGACCGGCGAGGCCGTGACCACGGTCCAGGCCCACGAGACGGTGCCGTCGCAGGAGGCGCTCGAGGCCGCCGGGGTGCGGGTGTCCACCGTGGCGCCGGCGCTCGTGTATGGGTCGAGGCTCGGGTCCTTGCGGCCCGCGGCGGCGGACTCGCTCGGCCTGCAGCCCGGCATCCCGGTCATCGCCGGGGTCAACGACGGGACGGCATCGATGCTGGGCGCCGGTCTTCGCGCGGCGGGTGACGCGGTCGATACGGGCGGCACGTCCGGGGGGATCGGGATCTATGCCGACCGCCCGGTCGAGGTCCCCCAGGCCTTCCTGGCGCCGGCACCGCTACCCGGGCTGTGGGTCGTGGGTGGGGCGATGGCCGCGCTCGGGGCATCCGTGGACTGGATGCGGGGCGTCGTGCTGGGCGACCGATGGACGCCGGACGAGCTGTTCCTCGCGGCCGCGGGTGTCGCACCCGGCGCCGATGGGCTCGTGTTCCTGCCGTACCTGGCGGGGGAGCGCGCGCCGATCTTCGACGAGGAGGCGCGTGGCGTGCTCTTCGGGCTCACGCTGGCCCACGGGCCACGGCACCTCGCTCGCGCGGTGCTGGAAGGGGCGGCGTTCGCGCTCCGGCACGTGGCCGAGCCGCTCGCGGCCGCCGGCGCGCCGGTGCGCGAGTTGCGACTGGCGGGCCGGCCTTCCGCCGGCGATGCATGGGCGCGCATCAAGGCCGACGTCCTGGGCGTCCCGGTCGCGATCCCCACCGTCGGCGAGACGGCCGTCCTGGGGGCGGCGATCCTGGCAGCGGTCGGCGTGGGCACCGTCTCGTCGCTCGAGGCCGGAGTGACGGCGATGACGTCCGTCGAGCGTCGCCTGGAGCCCGAGCCTGGCGTCCGTGACGCCTACGACGAAGCCTTCGCCACGTACAAGGCGCTCTACCCGGCCCTGCGCCCGCTGTTCCACGGTGATCGGCCGGCTCGCTGATCCGATCGGAGCGGTTCCGGTCCGCTGCCATCCGCTGTCCGCCTGTTTCCGCCTGCTGCCATCCGCTAAGGGATGGGATCGGAGCGCCGCGTGCGGGACCGCCGGGCGAAACTTGGGGTTTGGCCGAGTGGCCGTGCGGGCAGGACCCGTAACTCATCCGATGACGGATGGAGACGGGGATCGGATCACCCGGCCATCGGGCCACCGCACCGCGGGATCACCCGGTGTGTCGTCGGGGACGCCGGTCCCCGGGCCACCGCCCCGCTTCGCGCATCGCGACGGGCGCCTCGCACGGGGAGTGGTAGATTCCCTGACAGAGCCTTCGGGGCAGGGTGCGATTCCCGACCGGTGGTAGGGTCCCGCGACGCGGGACGAGCCCACGAGCGGCACGGCGGCGGCAGAGCCCGCGGCCCGCTGCAGATCCGAGGCCCGGCGCAAGTCGGGCCGACCGGAGCCGACGGTACAGTCCGGATGAGAGAAGGCCGGGCCCGTGCATGGGCCGCTCGTCCGTGCACATGCGCCGTCCGCCCCGTCGTGCCCTTGGTGCATTCGACGGAGGTGCGTGATGACGACGGCGAGGGAGCCCGCGACGACGGCGCCCCTGCCCGCGTCCGCCGTTGAGCTCGCGCCGCCGTTGAGCTCGCGCCCGCGTCCGAGCCAGCCTCCGCCCCCCGTCCCGGCGCCGCCATCGAGATCGACGGTGTCTCCCTCACATTCCGTGGCACCCGCACGACGCACGTGCTGGACGCCATCGACCTCGCCATCCGTCCCGGCGAGGTCATCGCGCTGATCGGTCCCAACGGATGCGGCAAGAGCACCCTGCTGCGGGTCCTCGCGGGCCTGATCCCGCCGGACGGCGGCAGCGTGACCATCGACGGCGATCCGGTGACAGGCCCCGACGAGCGCGTTGGGCTCGTCTTCCAGGAGCCTCGCCTGCTTGCCTGGCGCACGGCGGAGCAGAACGTACGCTTCCCGATGGAGCTCGCCGGCTGGTCCGCTGAGCGCCAGGAGCGTCGCGCCGAGGACCTCCTCGCGCTGGTGGGCCTGCGCGAGTTCGCGATGGCCAAGCCGTCCACGCTCTCGGGCGGTACACGCCAGCGCGTGTCCATCGCCCGGGCCCTGGCCCTGGAGCCGCGGGTCCTGCTCCTCGACGAGCCGTTCAGCGCGCTCGACGCGCTCACCCGCGAGCGGTTCAACGTGGAGCTGCTGCGGCTCTGGGAGCGAACGGGCACGACGATCGTGCTCGTCACCCATTCGATCCCGGAGGCCGTCTTCCTCGCCGATCGCGTGATCGTGATGTCACCGCGCCCGGCCGGGGTCGCGGCCGAGATCCCGGTCGAGCTGCCGCGTCCGCGGCGGGTCGCCGACCTCGACTCCGCCGTCGTCTCCGCGGTCGCCGCCCAGGTGCGCACCTACCTCGTGGACATGACGGACGACGCGATCGCGATGGAGGAGGCCCGGACGGCCGTCGCCGCCGGCGCCCGCCCCGAGGATCGGCCACGCCATGCCGACACGGCGCCCGGCACGCCCGCCTGGTTCGACCCGTTCCGACCCGAGGACGACGCATGAGCGGGGCCCCGGCAGTCCCGGTCGAGCCCCGGCACCGGCGTGCCTTCGGCCTCGCCTGGCCCGTCGCCCTGAGCCTCGTCATCTTCGTGCTGGCGTGGCAGGCCGTCGTCTTCGTGTCGGGCTTCCAGTCATTCGTGCTGCCGGGCCCGTGGACCGTGTTCGAGCGGTTCGTCCGGGCGTGGGCTGACGGCACGATGTGGCCGCATGTCGCACAGACGCTCCTCGAGATCCTCCTGGGCTTCGCCATCGGGGCGTCCGTCGCCCTCGTCGTAGGCGTGCTGCTTGCTCGATCGCGTCTCGCGGAACGGCTCCTGAGCCCCTACCTCGTGGCCGCCCAGGCAACGCCGGTCCTCGCGCTGGCCCCGCTCATCGTCCTGTGGTTCGGCAACGGGCTGTCGTCCAAGCTCGTGATCACGACCCTGATCGTCTTCTTCCCGGTCGCCATCGCGACCATGGTGGGCATCCGGAGCGTCGACCCGCGGCTCCTCGAGATGGCCCGCAGCTTCCGGGCCACCAGCTGGCAGACCGTCGCCCGCGTGGAGGTCCCGGCCGCCCTCCCGGCGATCCTCGGCGGGATGCGGGTGGGCGTGACCCTAGCCGTGATCGGCGCGATCGTCGGCGAGTGGGCCGGCGGCGAAAAGGGCCTCGGCGTCCTGATCAACATCGCGCGTGCCTCCCTGTTCGATACCCCGCTCATGTTCGCGGCGCTGGCCACCCTGGCCCTCATCGGCGTGAGCCTCTACCTCGTCATGGTCCTCATCGAGCGCCGCCTGGTCGGCGACCGGTGAGCCGCGCCGCCCGATCCCTGGAGGAACCCCAGCCCGTGTCTCGCATCCCCGTACGCCTCGCCGGTGCGGCCCTCGCACTCGTTCTCGCCATCACCGCAACGGCCTGCGGCGGCTCCACACCGACCGCCGCACCCACGACTACTCCCGCCACCGACGCGCCCGCCACCCCGCTCACCGTCGGCCTGGGCTACATCCCGAACGTCCAGTTCGCGCAGTTCTACCTCGCCGACCAGGCGGGCTACTACGCGGATGCCGGCCTCGACGTCACGCTCCAGAACAAGATCGACCCCGACCTCATCACGCTCCTCGGACAGGGCGCGGTCGACATCGGGTCGGGTGACGGCACCTCCGTGATCCCCGCCGTGAGCCAGGGCATCCCGGTCGTCTACACGTCCACGATCTATGGCACCTTCCCGGCCGTCGTGATCGCCAAGGCGGGCTCCGGGATCGCGACGGCCGCGGACCTGCGCGGCAAGCGGATCGGCATCCCCGGTCGCTACGGCACCAACTGGATCATGCTCCAGGCCCTGCTCAAGGAGGCGGGGCTGACCGTGGACGACGTGAACATCATGGAGTTCCCGGACTTCAGCCAGGCGGCCGCGCTCCAGCAGGGCCAGGTGGACGCGGCCACCGGGTTCGCCAACAACGAGCCGGTCCAGCTCCGGAACGCGGGCATCGAGCCCGTCGTCCTCACCGTGGACGAGGCCGTGCCGCTGCCAGGCCCCGGCCTCGTGACCGGCACGAAGACACTCGAGACCAAGGCGGAGGCGCTCAAGGCCTTCACCGCCGCCACCCTGAAGGCGATGGACGAGATCACCGCGGACCCGCAGAAGGGCTTGGACGCGGCCTTCGCGGCAGTCCCGGACCTCGCAAAGGACCCCGGTCTTCAGCGCCAGATCCT
Organism: uncultured Chloroflexia bacterium; assembly: GCA_963754485.1. GTDB lineage: Bacteria > Chloroflexota > Limnocylindria > Limnocylindrales > CSP1-4 > CAIXZV01. Next base: position 46,411 of record CAVWFY010000018.1, read on the forward strand.
GGACGCGACGATCGCGACCTGGAAGAACGCGCGCACCGGGGCGCCGCTCGGTTCGATCGACAAGCCCGGCTGGCAGCAGTCCCTGGAGTTCATGACGGGCATGGGCCTCGTCCCGAACCCGATCACGGTGGATCAGCTCGTGAACGAGTCGCTGCTGCCCTGACGCCGGGGGCACTGCGTCGGGACATGGAAAGGCCGGGCCCCAGTGGAGGGACCCGGCCGGTTCGAGCGTAGCTCAGCTGGCGCTGTTCCGGTAGACGAGCGTGCCCCCGTCGGCCAGCGTGACCGTGAGCTGGTTGTTGGCCACGACGTAGCTCCGGGCGCTGGTCAGGCCGATGATGTACAGGTCCGAGTAGGAGCCCTCGGCACACGCGACCGTGGTGGTCGGACCCGGGGTCAGCGTCAGGCCGCCCGACGACGTGGCCGTGTAGCCGCCACTGACGGTGTTGCAGTCGGCCCTGGCCGAGAACGTCCCGTCCGTCGCGAAGTTGATCGTGTAGTTCGGCTGCTGTTCGGCCGGCACGACGCCCTGGAACGCCGGGTCCTTGAGGGTCACGGCCGTCAGCTGCCACGGAATGCCGGTGAGGTCTGCGCCGGGTGTCGGAGTCGGCGCCGGGGTCGGGGCGGGCGTCGGCTTCGGCGTGGGCGCCGGTGTCGGTGCGGGTGTCGGTGCGGTGGTCGGCTCGGCCGATGGCGCAGCGCTCGGTGCGGTGGTCGGCTTGGCCGTGGGGGTCGCCGTCGGTTTCGCCGTAGGCGTGGGTGTCGGCTTGGCCGTAGGCGTGGGAGTTGGCGACGGCGTGGCGGTGGGGGCGGCCGTCGGCGCCGGCGTGGCCTCCGTGGTCGCTTCAGGAGACGAACCCGGGAGGCCGACGACGAAGGTCATCGTGCCCTTGTCCTTGAGCGTGATCGTCAGGGCCTCGTTCGCGATCTCGTAGGTCTCGGCCTTGGTGAGGCCGTGCACGAACAGGTCGCCGAACGAGCCCTCCGGGCACAGGGCCAGCGTGGAGATGCCGGGGTTGATCGTCAGGCCGTTCCGGCCGCTCGTCTTGTAGGTGCCCGCGATCTTGTTGCAGTCCGCGGTCCCGTTGTACGTGTCGTCGGCGTTGAAGGTGATCACGTACTTGCCCTGGTCCTCGGGCGCGATGACGCCCTGGTACGCCGGGACCTTCTCGGTGATCGCGGTCAGCTGCCAGGGCCGTCCGACCAACTGGTTCTCGGTGTCCGAGCCGCACGCCGTCAGGACGGCGGTCAGCCCGATGGCAAGCGCGATGAGGATCAGCTTTCGCATTCGGTGACTCCTGGTGCTCGGGGGGTTGTTCGCGGTCATGGGGAGTAGACCTCGGCCGCCCGTCGTCCGGTTTGGCCTAGATCCGGCGCGCCGAAGGATAACCGATGCCCGCCCCCGACGCGCATCACCCGATGCGTGTGAATACGAACCCATCCGGTGCCTGAGGCGATGGTCGCCACCGGGTAGAGTTGCGCCGGGGCCCGTAGCTCAGCGGTAGAGCAGGGGACTTTTAATCCCTTGGTCCTGGGTTCGAATCCCAGCGGGCTCACCAGCGCCCGGCGTGGCACCCGGCGATCGGGGCATCAGCCTCTGGCGTTCGACGCTCTCGTGCCGGATCGTTTGCCCGGAGACGGGAGGCTGCGACGCACGGTCCGCACCGGCCGCCGGGACCGTGCCGAGCCACTGGCGAGACCGACCCGCGAGGAGCGTCCCATGCGGAGGTTGCTGTGGACTGGCAACGAACGCGCGGGTCGATCGCGGCTGCAGTCGCGGCGATCATCATCGCGGGCTGTGCGGCCAGCGATCCGGCGCGCCTGCGGGCAAGCAGCGCTCCCGAGGCGCATCCGGCGGCCGCGACGGCTGCTGCAGCAATGTCCTCCCCGGCACTCACTCCGGCTCCTGGTCACAGGCCCGCCGCGCCCGCGACGTCCGCACCCACGCCGCCACCGCACGTTCCCGCCGGGACGTGGGTGGGCAAGGTCCTCGAGCCGACAGGCGAGATCCACGAGTGGGACGAGTACACCCTGGTCATCGCGCCCTGCGCCCGCGGCGAGGCGTGCGGCACCTGGAGGGGGGAGGGCACGAGTGTCACTACCGGCAAGGCGGCAGGGTGCAGCGGAACCCTGACGTTCTTGGACGCCGTCGTCCTGCGAGATCAGGCGGATGTCATGGGCGGGAAGCTCAACTTCATGGTCAGGGAGGGCGTGGCGGAGAGCCACGGTCTCAGGTATGCGTGCAAGACCGGCCGCAGCTTCCTGGAAGTGTCTCCCGACGGGACCTCGGTCAGATACCGCATCAAGTTCTGGACCGGCGTCGACACTTTCGTCGCCGAGGGGACGCTGTACCGGGCGGATGGCTCGCCTTCGCCGACCATGAGGCCCTCGCGTGCCCCAGCAGCGCCGAGCCCCGCCACGACACCGCCATCGGAGCTGCCGAGCGCCATGATCGGGACTTGGGAAGGCAACCCGACCAGACCCGAGGACATGTATCGCGCGGGAAGCACCGTGCCCCTGCGCTACACGGTGACGTTGAGGGCGTGCGCCATCGGCGAGGAGTGTGGAGAGGTGCTCGTCGAGGGCCTGGACGCCGCGGGTGCTTCCATGGGTTGCACATGGACCATGAGGTACGACGACCAGTACCTCGACGTCCGTCCCGGGGCGCCGCAGGATGCGGTGGAGACTGTGCCGTACCTCGAGTTTGTGGAGGGACCGGCCACATTGCTGGGATCCTGGCCCCGCGTCGCCTGCTCGGGATGGGGGGCGTGCAAGAATTTCCTGCGGCTGCGCCCGGGGTCCGTCATCGACTTCATGGCCAACTGCAAGGGCAGTTGGCAGGAGTTCGTCACCCTGGCCCGGGCGTCCTAGGTGTAGGGTCCCGATCGCTGATTGCTGACCGCTCGTGGCACTCCCGGGATGCGGGCGGCGTCGGTGGCTCCCTGATCGCCATCTGGATCGGGACGCCCCCCTCCATGAGGAGCTCGGGACCCGAAAGCCGACGTTGGTTGCCTGAGCCTCTCGTGGACACGGCGAATCCGATCCAGATCGCGATCACCATGGTCTTGGACGGCCCGGACGGCCCGGACGGCCCGGACGGCCCGGACGGCCCGGGCGCCAGCTCCAGGGCGAGACCGGTGCCAACCGGAGAGCTGACAGCGACACGGCGCCTCAGGCACTGGTTGAACGCCGCATCCGGGACGAGGCGACACACCCCGGGCATCGCGATGGCGAGCCATCACGCGGTGGGACGATGCGGATCTGGAAGACTGCCGAGCCAGCTCGGCCCGCTAGCGCGCCTCGAACGAGCGCTTCGAGAGCCCGAGGAAGAAGCCGTCGATGGCCGTCGTCGGTGCGTCGTCCGGCTTCACGGCAGCGCCGAGGGTGACGAACAGCGGCGCAAAGTGCTCGACCGTGGGGTGCGCGAACGGCATGCCCGGCGCCTTCTCCCGGAACGCGAACAGCGAGTCGATGTCGCCGCGCTCGAGGGCTTCCGCCACCCAGCGGTCGAACTCCACGGACCACTGGGGCGCACCCGGCCGCCCGTCCCAGTATTCGCCGATGAACGGCAGTCCATGGGTCATGAACCCGGAGCCGATGATCAGCACGCCCTCGTCGCGCAGTGGCGCCAGCCGGCGCCCGACCTCGAACAGGTGAGCCGGGTCCAGGTCCGGCATGGACATCTGCAGGACGGGGATGTCCGCGTCCGGGTACATCGCCATGAGGGGCACCCACGCCCCGTGGTCAAGACCGCGGGTCGGGCGGTCGAGGATGGGCTCGCTGACCGGCATCAGGGCCTTGACCGTCGCGGCCAGCTCCGGCGCGCCCGGCGCCCGGTATTGGAGGTCGTAGAAGCGCTGCGGGAAGCCATAGAAGTCGTAGACCAGCGGGACGGTCGTGGTGGCGCCGATGGCCATTGGGGCGGTCTGCCAGTGGGCGCTGACGATCAGGACCGCCTTCGGTCTCGCCAGCTCCGCGGACCAGCCGGCGAGCTGCGCCATCCATAGCGGGTCGTCCAGCAGGGGCGGCGCGCCGTGGCCGAGGTAGAGGGCGGGGAGCGGTTGGGTCATGTGGCGCCTGGGCTACTTGCCGTGGGTCAGCGCTGCCTCGGGCGGGGACACGAGCGCGTAGGCCGTGTTCCAGCTGCCGTTGCTGATCAGCTGGAGGCGGATGTTGAGCCAGGCCATCGCCTCGAGCTCGCGCGCCGCGACAAGCGGGCCGACGTGGATCGGGCGGAAGCCGATTGAGCCGGACAGGCCGCACACGGCGTCCTTTGCCGCAGCGTCGTCCGTGGCGAACAGCGAGTCGAGCTGGAAGCCCAGCGCCCGCGGGTCGGCGGCATTCCCCGCGAAGACCGTGTTGAACGCCTTCACCACCTTGGACTCGGGCAGCAGGCGGGCGAGCTCCTCGGCGGCGGAGGTGTCGCCGCTGGTCGAGAGCCCGGAGTAGTCGGGCTTGATCGGGTTGGTGGGGTCGATGACGATCTTGCCGGCGGCGACCGGGGCGATCTCGGCGGCGATCTCGAGGATCGAGGCATAGGGGACGGCCAGGACGACGATGTCCGCTCCGGCCACGGCTTCGCTCGCGCTCGCGACAGCCTTGCCACCGGCGGCCGTCGCCACGGTCCGTGCCTTGTCTGCGTCTCGACCGGCGAATACGACGTCGTATCCGGCCCGGGCCGCGCCGGATCCGATGGCGTTGCCGACGTTCCCGGTCCCGATGATCGCGATGGTGGTCATGTGTTGATGCTCCCTCCGGCGAGCCCGACTGGCCCTTGACGTTTTGCTGCAGGCAAACCAGAATTGCTTGCAGACGCAACTATGACAGTCAGTTGCCCAGAGGTCAAGTAGGTTGGCTGTAGAAAAAACATCGCCCGAGCCGCATCGCCTCCCGGTCGGACGCGAGGTCCGCCGCTGGCGGCAGTCCCGTGGGCTCACCCTGGCCCAGGTCGGCGAGGCGAGCGGCCTAAACATCGGCTACCTGTCCCAGATCGAGAACGAGAAGGCCGTCCCCTCCCTGGAGGCCCTGGCGACGATCGCGGCGGCCCTCGACGTGCCCGCCGCATGGCTGCTGCTGGACTCGTCCGCGCCGCCGCGCGTGGTGCGGGCCGCGGACCGCCCGCGCATCGATGGCCCGGGTGGCTCCGTCCTCACCGAGGTGGACGCCGGAACATCGCGCGACGTCTGCCTGCTGGAGGCGGTCGTCCCTCCCGGGACCGGAACGGGCGTCCATGCCCACCACGGGGACGAGCACCACCTCGTCCTGGCCGGGCGGTGGCGCATGACGCAGGGGGAGCACACGTTCGAGCTTGGCCCCGGCGACTACCTCGCGTGGGATCCCAGCGTCCCGCACGACGTGGAGAACATCGGCGCCGAGCCCGGCCGGATCCTGGTCATCTACCCGCGCCAGGGCCGGCGCACCGCGAGCACGGACAGCGGGGGGCGGTCATGAGCCCCGGCGCAGCCGGCCCAGGAGCGACCTCGGCGAGCGGGCGGCGCGGACCCGCGCGGCGAGCCGCTCCGCCAGCCACGCATACTCCTCCGGCCGGTTGTAGCGCTGGGCGCTGATCCGGACGAGCGCCTGCGCCGGGCCTCCGCCGGCCTCGACTGCGGCCCGGACCGGGAACACGAGCACCGGGACCTCGATCCGGTCCTCGTCGAACAGGGCGGCCTGGAGCTGCTCCGCCGCGGCAGCGGTCGGCGCAACGTCCAGGAGTGGCACCGCTGCCATCGAGCCGAGCATCGCGTCCGGCGCGGGCCATGGGACGCCCAGGGCCTCGCACAGTCGGTCCCGCGCCCACCCTGGCGAGGGCCGCGTTCGCCGCCATGAGCCCGGGCCAGCCGTCCTCGTGGAGCCCGCCGACGAAGCGGATGGCCGCGGGCATCGCGAGGTACGGCGTGGGGTCGCCGGTGCCGGTCCAGTCGAAGCCCAGGTGGAAGCGTGAGCGATCGGTGCGCTCGGTGTTGGCGGCGTGCGAGACGACCAGCGGCCGGAGCCCGGCCCGGAGGTCGGCGCGGACGTGGAGGACGCCCGAGCCCTTCGGGGCGCACAGCCACTTGTGCCCGTTGCCCGTCCAGTACGCCGCCCCCAGCTCGTCCAGGTTCACCGTCAGCATCCCGGGCGCGTGGGCGCCGTCCACGAGCGTGTCCACGCCCCGGCGGTCCAGCTCGCGGACCAGCGCCGTCACGGGCATCACCAGGGCAGTGGGCGACGTGACGTGGCTGACCAGCGCGAGGCGCGTCCGAGGCGTCACCGCCTCGAGGAACGCCTCCACCACCTGCGACGGGTCCGTGACCGGGAACGGCACCCGGACGAGGACGACGGTCGCACCGTCCCGCGCAGCGGCGGCACGGAGGGCGTTGAGCGTGGCGTTGTACTCGTGGTCGCAGGCGAGGAGCTCGTCGCCGGGGTTGAAGCGCCGCGAGGCCAGGACGGTCGACACGCCGGTGGTGGTGTTGGGAACGAACGCGAGGCTGTCGGGGTCCGCGCCCAGGAAGGCTGCGACGTCGTGGCGGGCGACGTCGAGGTGGCTCTCGAGCTCGCGGTGCAGGAATCGCACGGGCTCGCGTTCCAGGCGGTCGCGCCACGCCCGCTGGGCCTCCAGGACGGGCTCCGGGCACGCCCCGAACGACCCGTGGTTGAGGAAGGAGACGCCCGGCTCCAGGAGCCACGGCGAGCGATCGAAGGTGCGTGCGGCCACGCAGCGACTCTAGCCCACGGGGCCGGCCATCGGAGGGCCATGACGCGGATCAGGGGAGCGCCAGGACCTCGCCCGCCACGGCTGATATCGCCGGCGAGTCCGCACCCGAATGGATCACGTGGGCGCGTCCGGCCCCCGCGACCGTCCACGTCCCGCCCGGGTGGCCGATGACGAGCGTGCGTTCGTCGAGCCCGAGCCAGGCCAGGCGGCCGTCGGGATCCACGACGCCCCGCCATGCGGACGCGCGACGCGGGTCGAAATGGGGGAGCACGGCGATCCCGGACACCAGTCCCAGCCCGTCGACAGGTCCGCCAGCAGTCCACAGGCGCTCGGCGAGCGCCATCGCCCCGGCGCTCGCACCCGCGACGCACGCGCCGGCCACGTAGGCCCGGAGGATGGCGGCCCAGGCGGGCGTTCCGCGCAGCACCGCGGGCAGCAGGTCCGGATCGCCTCCCGGGAGATGGATCACGTGGGCGGTCTCGAGGCGGGTCACGTTCCCGGGCTCCGCGGCGGAGGGACCGTCAAGCACGCCCGCAACGCCAACCTCGACGGCGAGGCCGGCCCGCGCCCCAGCCGCTTCGAACGCGCGTCGTCCATGCGCCGCTGCGAGGTCCGGCCTCTGGCGCGCGGCGGCAGTCGGCACCAGCACCACCCGGAGCGGACCCGCGTCGCTGGCTGTGGCACGCGCCGCCGCGCCGGCCGCGACCAGGGCGTCCATCGCCGGCTCATCGCCCGCGACGTACTCCCCGCCGCCATGCAGGGCGACCAGCCCGGTCAGCGTGAGTCTCCGTGGGCCTCGCCGGTCCCATCTTCGCCCACGGGGGCGTCGTCCATGCCGTCGTCGCCCGCAGGCGATGGAAGCTTCGGCGCTGCCTTCGGGGTGACGTCGATGACCACGGGCTCCTCCCGCCGCCTTCCGCGGAGAACCCTGGCGAGCCGCTCTGGACCGGCGACGAACGGCGCGACATAGGCCAGCACAAGGATCGGCAGCAGGAAGCGGAACCCGCCGGCGAAGCGGACCGCCAGGATGATCCCGAGCGTGTAGACGAGCCACGCCGCGAGCAGCCAGCGAGCCGGCCAGCCTGCCACCCGCAGACGCCATACTGGGAGCATCGCGACCAGGCAGGCGACGATCAGAAGCAGGACGATACCGGGAGACATGCCGGGATCATAGGCGGTGGACCCGGCCGGTCGCCTCGGGCGCGTTCTCGGGCGCGTTCTCGGGCGCAGTCCCGGCTCGCGGTCCCGGGGCGTGGGTCGCCGGCGGGAACCATCGGCCTGACCCGCTAGGATTGGAGCCCAGCACCCACAGGACAACCGTGAACCGACGCCTCCGTGCCTGGCTGGCCCAGTGGGGGCCGGTCCTGCCGCTCCTCCTCGCCGAGGCCACCATCTGGCTCGGCTTCGGTGCGCTGCTCCCGATCCTGCCGATCTACTTCACCCAGCACGGCGTCGACCTGCCCACCCTGGGCGTCGTGGTCGCCGCCTGGCCGGCGGCCCGGCTCATCGGTGAGCCGTTCTTCGGCTGGCTGGCAGACCGGGTCGCGCGGCGGCCGATGATGATCACCGGCCTGGTGCTCGCCTCCGTGTTCGCGGTCCTGCCCCTGTTCATCGTGGGGCCGGCGGCGTTCATCCTCCTCCGCGCGTGTTCGGGAATGGCGGCGGCGATGTACGACCCGGCCGCCCGCGCCTACCTCGTGGACGCCAACCCGCCCGAGCGCCAGGGCGAGGCCTTCGGCCTGTACGGCGCGGCGCAGACAGGCGGCTTCATGCTCGGGCCCGCGATCGGCGGCGTGCTGGCGGCGATCACGGGCCAGCCCACGGTCGTGTTCTGGGTGGCCGGCGTCGCCCTCCTGGTGTCCGCGATCCTGGTCGCCGTCCTGGTCCCGGAGCGCGAGCACCTCCACGCGACGGACACGGCGTCGGCCACGGCGGCGGCGGTCGCAGCAGGGGAGGACGAGGTGGTCGATGCTGCCGGCTGGTCCCGACCGGTGCGACTGCTCAACGTCCTGCTTGTGGCCGCGATCATGTTCAACGTCGGCAGCTATTTCGCGGGTGGCAGCTACGAGGTCATCTGGAGCCTGTACATGACCTCGCTGGGGGCCGACCTGGCGGCCATCGGGCTCACGTTCTTCTCCTTCGGCCTCCCGCCGCTGCTCCTGTCGCCCTTCACCGGCCGCTTCATCGACCGCGAGGGCGGCTACTGGGCGCTGGTCGTGGGGGTGGCCGGCATCGGCATCTGCGGGCTCCTGTACCCGCTGGTGCCGGAGATCTGGTGGATGGTGCTCCTTGGTCTCGTCGAGGGATCGGCGTTCGCGCTGTTGGTGCCGGCGGTCTTCCTGCTCGCTGCCCGGGCGGCTCCTCCGGGCAGGACATCGTCGGCGCAGGGCCTGCTGGGCGGTGCCGGGACCGTGGGCACGATCGTCGCGTCGCTCGCGGCCGGGTCGCTTGCGGCGATCGACCTCCGGTACCCGTTCTGGGTCACGGGCGCGGTGACGCTGATCACCCTGGCGCTCGGGCTGGCGATCGGGCGTCGGCGGCTCTATGACGCCATGCAGCCGCGGGTCGCGCGGGCCCTAGCGGCACTCCCCGCGCCGGGGGTGGGCGCATGACGGGGCCGTGGGTGCGCGAGGTCCTCGACGGGCGGCCGCCCGCGCCGGTCGTGCTGGTGCTGGGCGGATTCCTGACCTCGCCGCCCCTCTACCGGCCGCTCAGGCGCGGGCTGCTGGATCGTGGGGCGGCCGACGTGGTGGTGGGCGGCGTGTGGACGGTGGACTGGCTGCTCGCGGCCTCCCGGGGTCTCGGTCCGATTCTCACCCGGTCCGGGCGTGCGCTCCTGGAGGCCTCCCGCCGGTCCGATGAGCTGTCCGGCGGGGCGCCGGTGCTGGTCATCGGGCACTCGGCAGGCGGGATGTCGGCACGATTGCTGACGTCGCCGGTCGCGTACGCCGGGCGTCGGCTCAACGGCTCCTCGCGGATCGGTGCCATCGTGACCCTCGGGACCCCGCACCTGGTCGCGCTCCACGACGGGTTGCGCAACCGCGTCGGCGCCCAGGCGTCCGCGTTCGCCAACGGCGTCATCCCGGGACCGTTCTTCGCACCGGCAACGGGGTACCTCGCCGTCGCCTCACGCAAGGTCGTCGGGCGGCGTGCGGGCTCGGTGGGGGAGCGGCGGACCTGGGCCGTCTACCGGGACCTGACGCAGGAGCCCGTGACCGACGAGATCGCCGGTGACGGGCTGATCCCGCTCGCGTCCGCCCTGCTCCCGGGCGCGGCGCAGCTGGTCCTCGACGACGCGGCGCACGGCCAGGGCATCGGCCGTGACTGGTACGGCTCCGAGCGGTTCGTCGATCGCTGGTGGCCGCTCGCCCTCGAGGCGTGGCACGGGGCGCTCCTGGCTCGGGTCTCGGCACAGGCCGGGGCCGCTTTGACGGATCAGGGGATCGCCGGTAAGGTGGGCAGTCGCGGGGTGGAGCAGCGGTAGCTCGTCGGGCTCATAACCCGAAGGTCAGGGGTTCGAATCCCCTCCCCGCAACCAACATCGCTTCACCAGAAACCCCGGGATCCGACCACCCCGGGGTTTCGACTTTTCCGGGGCAGTCCTGGTGGCGGACCTGCCGAGGCAGCGTGGCCCCGGCAGGCGGTATGGCTCGAGCTCAGCCGGGCGGCGTGAAGGTCGAGGCCAGGGTCATCTGGTTGACGACACCAGCTTCCAGCAGGAACACCTCGTCGTTCGGTGCGCCGGTGGCCCAGATGGCCACGGTCCCCGCCGTCTGGACGTTGGCGAGGCAGGCGTATCTCGCCTGGCCGGCCGGGATGCCGGACGCATCGGTCTTGGCGATCGCGCCGATGCAGGTCACCGCCGCCCCGCGGACGTTGAACTCCGACTTGGTGGCTACCGTCCAGTTGGCCGCGTCGGTCGCCGCAGTCACGGCCTCCTGGTACGGCGTCGCGAGGATGTCCGCACGGATCGGCGTGTCAAGCGTCGCCGGGTCAGCCGGCACCGTGATGGGCACCGCGTCGAAGTACCGGCAGGCCAGATCGGCGGGCTCGGTCACCGTGGACCACGCGCCGGGGTAGACGATCGTCGCGACCACCGGTTCGCCTGGAACCGCCAGCTTGCACGAGGCCGTCGGCGGAACGGTCGTGGGCGGAGGCTCGGTCGGGGTCGCGGTCGGCGCCTCGGTCGGTGCTGGCGTGGGTGTCGGAGCGGCCGTCGGCTTGGGCGTCGGGCTCGGCTTGGGGGTCGGCGTGGGAGTGGGCGTCGGGCTCGGCGTCGGGCTCGGCGTCGGCGCCGGCGTGGCCGTCACCGCTGGCGCCGCGCTCGGCGTGGGACTGGCGCTCGCGCCGGGCTCGGGCGGCATGGGCCTGGCGAGCGCGACGACGATCCCGCCGTTGCGGTCGGTCAGGTTCAGCGTGGACCCGCGCGAGTCGACCAGGGCGGCCCCCTGGAGCGCCTCGATGAACGCGGTCTCCTGCTCCATGACGGCCTCGTCGCAGGCCATGCGGGTGGTGGCGAGCCGGGAGATCCGCACGACCGTGCCGTTGGTCCCGTACGTGCCGCTGAACGAGTTGCAGCCGGCAAACCCGCCGACGGTGCCAATCCCGAACACCACGTCGATCCCGGTATCGGGCAGGACCGCGACCACGGTGCTCGGCGGCACGCCGAAGGAGTCGACCGTCCACTTGCCCAGCAGCGGGTTGCGCGGGGCGGCGTCGAAGACCAGCAATGCGCCATCACCCACGGCGCCGAACACGGTCAGCGTGTCGCCGCGCACGGTGTAGAACCGGCTCGCCCGCAGCAGCGTGAGGAACTGGGTCTCGAAGGCCATGGTGGCCTCGTCGCAGGCCATGAGTGTCGACGCCGGCTGCGAGACGAGCAGGGTACGGCCGCCCGCACGGTAGAGGGCGTTGAATTCGTTGCAGCCCGAGAAGCCGCTCACACGGCTCGCGTCAAAGCGGGCGTCCGCGTAGACGGTCTCGGGAACGATGGTCAGGGTGCCGTCCACGTCGAGCGAGTTGAGCACCCACCTGGTGCCCTCCAGCTGCCCGCCGGTCCCGGGACCGGGTGAGCAGGCCGCGACGACAAGGACGAGGAGCGCGAGCAGCGCCCCCATTCGCCGGATGGACATGGTGCCGTCCGCGGCCCGGCTACTGGCTCTTGGTGGTGACGTAGAGCGCGAAGAGCCGCAGCAGGTAGCCGAACCCGGCGACGGCGAATGCCGCGAAGATCGGCAGCCCGACCGCGCTCGCGGAGATCGCGAGTGCCTCGAACAGGTTGAACGCCTCGCGCCCCGCGAGGTCGATCCACCAGATGACTCCGGCGACCAGGGCGTACACGGTGAACACCCAGCCGACGATGACGAAGAAGGTGCCGATGCTGGCGAGCCTGCGGGCGTCGCTCATGAGCTGGTCCATGGGGTCCTCCGACTTCGGGTGCGCGCGTGATCGGGTGCGCGAACATGACGCTTTCGACGATCTACGGATCGTAGCCGCTCGCCGGGCTCCCGGGATCATCCAGACTGGATGATGATGACGTCGCACGATGATGTCCTTCTTGACATAGTGTGTTACACACACTATAGTGCGAGCCATGAACTTCGACGACATCCTCTCGGGGAGCCAGCAGGAGCTGCGGCGCGGCACGGTGGTGCTTGCCTGCCTGCTCCTCCTGCGCGAGCCCGGCTATGGATACGCCCTGCTGGAGCAGCTTCGCGACCTCGGGTTCACGGTTGACGCGAACACCCTCTACCCGCTTCTCCGCCGGCTGGAGGGGCAGGGGATGCTCGTGAGCGAGTGGAACACCAAGGAAGCCAGGCCGCGCAAGTTCTACCGCATCAGCCCCGATGGCGAGCGCCTCGCCGCGGAGCTTCTCGCAGACTGGGAGCGGATCGACGCGTCGGTCCGCCGCCTGGGCCAGGGAGGCCAAGGATCATGAGCACCCTCACCGACCGCTATGTCTGGGGCGTCCTGCGCGCCGTCCCCGCGGCCCAACGCACCGACCTGGAGCCCGAGATCCGGGCCCTCGTCGCCGATGCCGTCGAGGCGCGGACTGCTGCCGGCGTCGTCCCCGCGGAGGCCGAACGCGCCGCCATCGCCGAGCTCGGCGATCCCGAGCGCCTCGCCGCGCAGTACACGGACAAGACGCTGTTCCTCATCGGGCCGCGCTACTTCCCGGACTGGAAGCGCCTGCTGACCCTGCTGCTGTCCATCGTCGTGCCGATCGTCACCATCGCGACGATGGGCGCGAGCTACCTGGCCGGCAAGGAGATCTGGGAGATCGTCGCCAGTGGCCTGGGCACGGCATTCATGGTCGGCGTCAACCTCACGTTCTGGATCACGGTGGTGTTCGCGGTCATGGAGCGCAAGGAGATCGCGGACCTCGACGAGGAGCTGGCCTGGACGCCGGACAAGCTCCCGGAGCCGCCCGCGACCGCTGCCACGGAGTCGCTCGCGGGGATCGCGTTCTCCATCGCCGCCCTCGTCATCGCCGCCATCGCGCTCGTCTGGCAGCAGACGGCGATGCCGATCACGATCGACGGCGCCTCCTACCCGCTGTTCAACCCGGACCTCTGGTCGTTCTGGCTGCCATGGTTCCTCGTGGTCCTCGGCCTGCAGATCGTGTTCCACCTCGCGCTATACCTGCGCGGCAGCTGGACCTGGGCGTTCGCCGCCGTCAACACGATCCTCAACCTGGCCTTCCTGGTCCCGGCCGTCTGGCTGTGGTCCGAGGGGCTGCTGTTCGATCCCGGGCTGGTCGAGGCTCTCGAGGGCATGGGTCTGGCCACGGCCTTCCGCCCGGCCGGCGTGGTGATCGCTATCCTCTTCATCGCGGTCACCGGCTGGGACATCGTGGACGGCTTCCGGAAGGCAGCCCGAGCCGGTCAGGCTGCCCGCCTCATCCCCGCCGGATAGCGGGCAACGATCCACCCCGGGCGCCGTCCGCGGAGCCCTGATCGCCATCTGGATCAGGATCGGCCCTCCCACGCAGGGCCGGAGACCCTAAACCCGGGTTTGGTCGTCCGATCCCCGTGTGGGCACGACAGATCTGATCCATTTCGCGATCACGACGAGCCCGGGTCGACCCGGGCGTCCGGTCCAGCGCGCGACCGGAGGCCAACCAGCGCGCGCCGGTGACGGGGAAGAACAGCTAGTTCTCGCGGACCTCGGCAGTGACCTTGACGTCGCCCGCCTTCTCGAACTTGAGGGTGATGTCGATCTTCTCGCCCGCTTTCAGCTCGCGCGTGAGGCCGATGAGCATGATGTGGTAGCTGCCGGGCTTGAGCTCAACCGAGCCACCGGCCGGGATCTCCAGGCGGTCCATCTTCTGCATGCCCATCATGGTGCCGCCGGGTGCCATGCCGCCCGAGGCCGCGGGCGACTCCATGCCCATGCCGGTGGATTCCATCGGCGCGACGGACTCGATGACCACGGTCTCGTGAACCTCGACCGCCGTTGCGACGTCGCTGGAGCCGCCGACCAGGAAGTCGGCCGAGGAGGCGGGATTCTCGATGACCATGTAGGCCGCGCCTGCGCCCGCGACCATCGGTGAGGTCCTGGCCCAGGGCTCGCTGATCTTGATGTCGCCCGCGGCGCCGGAGCAGGCCGCGACGACCAAGGCGATGAGGGCCAGGGGGACCAGTCGCGCGAGCGTGCGGCCGGACCGGGTGGGAGTGGGCATCGGTTCTCCTTTGCTGGGGCTGGTGACAAGCTTCATCGGCCGACGACCTCGCGCAATGCGTCCGCGATCACGTCCTTGCCGGCACCGAAGAAGATGTGGTGGCGGAGCTGCCCCTCGGCATCGACGAGGTAGGCATCCGTCGAGTGCGCCATGGCGTAGCCACTGGCGGAGTCGGAGGGGAGCTGCTGGTAGGTGACGCCCCAGGCCTTGGCGGCCTCGGCGATCTCGTCGGCGGTACCGGTGAGGCCGGTGTAGCCCGCCTCGTAGTAGTCCGTGTACTGCTTCATCGCCGCGGCGTCGTCCCGGGCCGGGTCGATGGTCACGAAGACGACCTTCGCGTCCACGCCGGCCTCCTTGATCCCCGCGCGGAGGTCCGCCAGCGTCGTCGGGCAGACGTCGGGGCAGTGGGTGTAGCCGAAGTAGACGAAGACCGGCTGCCCGCGGAGGCTCGCCAGGTCGAAGGGCTGGCCGTCCCCGTCCGTCAGGCGCAGGGCGGGCGCGGGCCGAGGCGGGTCGTACGCGGTCGCCCGGCTGCCCATGGGCGCCTGCGTGACCGCCTCGACGAAGACGGGCGTCGGCCACGGGTTGCTCGCGGCTCCGCCACCGCAGGCCGCCGCCAGGAGGGCGATGGCGACGACGACGGCGAGGACGAGTCCCGCGCCAGGGCCTCTCGAGACGAGTCCGGCCGGCCGGCCGGGGTAGGACATGAGGGTCGCGCTCCGCGTTGGGTGGTCACCGGCAGGGTGGTGCGGCGGGGACGCGTCACCTGACGAAGATACGGGATACGGGGCGACGATGCCGCTGCGCGACCGGGTGACGCTTGTGGCGCCGTAGCCGCGGGTGATGCCCGCCGGCGTCAGTCCCAGCGGAACTTGCGGGCGGCCAGGACCGCGAGGACCACCGCCCAGCCGGCCAGGATCACGAGCGACTCCGTCGCGTCACCGGATCCGCTGAGCCCCACGGTCAGGACCTGCGTCAGGGCCGCGGGTGGGAGGTCGTGCGCGATGGAGGCCACCGGCGGCGGCAGGCGGTCGAGCGGGATCACGATGCCGCCCAGGACGAGCGACAGCAGGAACAGCAGGTTGACGAGCGCGAGCGTCGCCTCGGCACGGAGCGTCCCCGCCAGGAGCAGGCCCAGGCCGGCGAAGGCGATGGTTCCCAGCAGCAGGCCGGCCACGACCACTGTCGCGGACGCACCCGGCCCGGGGGACCACCCCAGGATCCCAGAAGCGATCGCCAGGAGCAGCGTGATCTCGATCGCCTCCACCACGATCACCGCGATCGTCTTGGACGCCACCAGCGCGGAGGTGCCCGCCGGCGAACCGCCGAGGCGCTTGATCACGCCGTACGAGCGCTCGAAGCCGGTCGCGATGGCGAGCGAGACCAGGGA
The DNA here is from genome assembly GCA_963754485.1 of uncultured Chloroflexia bacterium. Classification (GTDB taxonomy): domain Bacteria; phylum Chloroflexota; class Limnocylindria; order Limnocylindrales; family CSP1-4; genus CAIXZV01. The sequence goes on from CAVWFY010000018.1 coordinate 62,182, forward strand.
TGCGGCGATGACAGCGAGGGCCATTGCACCGGGCAGGATCCGGTCCACGGGCTGCCCGTCGCCGGTGCCCCCCGTGGTATCGAACGTGCTGAACACGAGCAGCACGCCGGCCGGGATGACGAACGTGATCAGGAGGCTCTCGCCCCGACGGGCCGCCAGGCGGAGCTCGTTGGCGGCCAGCGCGAGCGCGATGCGGAGCCACGAGGCCGGACGGGCGGGCTCACCGGTTCCCAGGACGCGTGTCGCGCCATCGGTCGTGCTCACGCCGCACCCTCCGCCTCGGTCGCCACGTCCTCGCCGACGAGCTCCAGGTAGCGCTCCTCGAGGCTCGCGGCGCCCAGTCGCAGTTCCGTGATCAGGAGCCCTCGCTCCGCGCACCAGCCCGCCAGCGCCGCGACCAGCAGCGGGTCTGGCGCCGAGGGGAGGCCGGTCAGCTCGTAGTGGGCTCCGGCTCCTGCCGGCAGCAGCGTCGCCCCACCCCCGGGCGCGACCGCCGTCACCAGCGCCGCGCCGTCGCCGCTTGCAAGGGGCGCCGAGAGCCGGAACCGGATCCTTGGGGCGCCCGCACCCGTAAGCTCAGCGGGCGTTCCGTTGGCCACGACACGGCCGCGGTCCAGGACCGCCACGTGATCGGCCAGCCGCTCGACGTCACCCAGGTCGTGGGTGGTGAGGATGATCGTGGTGCCCGATGCGCGCAGCGCCCCGATGCGCTCGCGGGTCGCCTGCTTGGCGGCAGGATCCATGCCGGCCGTGGGCTCGTCGAGGACCAGCAGCTCCGGGCGCCCGAGGAGGGCGAGCGCCAGGCCCAGCCGCTGCTTCTCCCCGCCGGAGAGGCGTCGGTATCGGGTGGACGCCGAGCGTGCGAGGTCGACCGCCTCGAGGAGCGCTTCCGGGTCCTCGGGATCCCGGAAGAAGCGGGCGTACAGGCGCAGGACCTCGCGCGGGGTGGACCGGTTGTCGATGCCGCCCTCCTGGAGCATGAGCCCCAGCCGCGGCCGCAGCGTCCGCCCGTCCCGTGCCGGGTCGAGATCCAGCACCCGCACGGTCCCGGCGTCGGCGCGACGGTATCCCTCCAGGATCTCGACGGTGGTGGTCTTGCCCGCCCCGTTGGGCCCGAGGAGCGCGAACAGTTCGCCGCGGCGGACCTCGAGCGAGACGTCGTCGAGCACCTGGCGGCCAGCGTAGGCCTTGCGAAGGCCCTCGACCCGGACGGCAGCGACCCCCGCCGTCAAGGCTTGATCTTGGCGTACTGGGTGTCGAAGTCCTGCTCGGTGACCTGGCCGATCTGGATGCCGCGGACGACGCCGTCCTTGTCGATGAAGTACGTCTGCGGCGGGGCCACGGTGCGCCAGGCCTTGGCCAGCACCCCGTCGGGGTCGTCCATGGTGGGCCACGTGGCACCAAGATCGTCGAGGAACGCCTGGGCCAGCTCCGGCTCGTCCTTGTACAGGACGCCGATCATCTCGAGACCGTCGGTGGGGCCCAGCTCGGCGAGCTTCTCCTGGAACAGGGGGAACTCCTCGCGGCAGGGCGTGCACCACGATGCCCAGAAGTTGACGATGACCGGCCTGCCCTTCAGCGCAGAGAGGTCCACGGGTGTGCCGTCGAGCGCGGTGCCGGCCAGCGGGGGAGCGGGCCGGCCGGTGCGCGCCTCGGGTGTACCCGCGTCACCACAGGCGGCGGTGACGAGCACGATCGCCGACAGGAGGGCAGGGAGGGCAAGGGCTCGAAAGCGGAGCACGGGGCGGATCGACACGGGCCTCTGAGGGCCATCCCGGCTAAGGCGCCGTGAGGGTCCCCTGCATGTTGGGATGCACCGTGCAGACGAAGCTGTACTGCCCGGCGGGAAGGGCCGGGACATCGTAGACCACAACCGCCGGTCCCGTGACCAGCTCCGTCTTGAACACCTCGGCGCCCGCAGCGTCCTTGATCACCACGTCGTGCGGGATGCCGTCGTCGCGGTTGTCGAGCGCCAGGGTGAACGGAGCGCCGGCCGGAGCCGCCAGCTCCGTCTCGACCCAGGTGATGTTCTCCGCCACGACCACGACGTCGGCGTCGGGAGCCGCGGGTGGAGCCTCGGACGCGGTCGTGCCGCCACCGGGCGCCGCGCTTGCGCCGGGAGCACCGCTCGCCGTGGCCTCTCCGTCGCCCGAGCCGCCCAGGATTCCGGAGCTGAGCAGGATGGCGAGCCCGACGATGATCGCCAGGGCAGCGAACGTCGCCTTCGGCCACGCGGGGGCGCCGCCCAGGTCGAGGTGTCCGGTGCGATCCGCCTCCTCGGTCGCCGCGTACTCGCGGCGCGAGTCCCACAGCCAGCCGATGGCGGTGATCACGATGGCGAGGAAGCCGAAGACCAGGGCCAGGCCACCCATGATCATCGAGGCCACGAGCACGGTGAAGCCGATCGAGACGAGCAGCGGCCGGAAGGAGGGCGGCGGAATGTGGACCCCGGCGGGCGGCGTGCCGCCCGGTGCGGACAGCGCCCCGGCGGTGATCTGTCCCGCAGCACCGGCGGTCCGCATGCGGCCATAGTCGCGCATCTCCTCGCGGCCCCAGTACAGGAGCGTGATCACGAGGATCGCCAGGCCCACCCACAGCCAGATGCCACCGGCAACCGTGCCGAACACCAGAAAGAACCCGCCGACAGCGGCGAGCAGCGGCGCGAAGGACGGGCCGGGCATGTGGATGCCGGCCGGGGTCACCGGCGGCTGGCGGCGCTTTCCACGCCGGGTGGGTCCCGCCGTGGCGAAGCGGTAGATGATCCAGGCCAGGTACAGGAAGACCAGTCCCGCCAGCAGGATCGGGATCAGCGCGATCAGCTCCTCCCAGTCAGGGACGATGAACTGCTCGCTGAACGCGATCAGGCCGGACCAGAGCTCCTCGATCATCGGGGCAGCCTCAGCTCTGCTGCAGCCCGGCGAACAGGACGTAGGCCATCAGCGACGTCGCGGCGCCCAGGGCCAGGAGCATCGTGAACCCGGCGAAGTCCGCGGGGACGCCGGCGATGAGCTGCACCGCGAGATAGAAGAACGCGATCACCACGAACACGAGCCCGACCAGGGCGGCGCGCTTGGGCTTCATCGAAGGGCTCCCTTCCGCGCTACAGCAGGTAGAGGACCGAGAACAGCATGATCCACACCACGTCCACGAAGTGCCAGTAGAGCGACGTCGCCTCGACCATGTCGTTGTGCCTGGCGGAGAACTGGCCAGCCCTGCCACGGTACAGCACCACGCCCAGCATCAGGACGCCGCCGAACACGTGGGCGAAGTGGAAGCCCGTCATCGTGAAGTATGTCGTGCCGAAGGTGGTCGAGCCCATCGTGAGGCCTTCGTTGATCAGCACGCTGTAGTCGTACAGCTGGATCAGCAGGAAGACGATGCCCAGGATGATCGTCACGGTGAAGTTGCGCAGGAACTTGCGACGGTCGTCCTTCATGATCCCCCAGACGCCCAGCTGGCAGGTCACGGACGAGAGCACGAGGATGATCGTGGCCGGGAGGATCAGGTTGAGCTGCCCACTCTCCGTGACCAGGGTGAACGGGTTGAGCAGCCCCTCGTAGTTGGTCGGCGGCCAGACATGGGTCGGGACCCCGCCCACGATCTCGGTGTAGCCGGCCCGGATGCTGAAGTACGCAGCAAACAGGCCGGCGAAGAACATCACCTCGCTGGCGATGAACAGCAGCATCCCGAGGACCGGGTTTCCGATCCCCCCGGTGCCGTGCGCCTCGACGGCATGCGCGTCCGCGTGGGCGTCCACGTGGGTGGTGAGGGCGGTGGCGTCGGCAGTCATCGTCTCCCCCTCAGTGCGCGGCCGTCCGGCCGTGCCGGGCGTCGAAGACCGGGCGCTCGGAGCGGATCTCGGGCAGGTGGTCGAAGTTGTAGGCCGGCGGCGGCGAGGTGGTCACCCACTCGAGGGTGTTGGCCTCCCACGGGTCGTCGCCCGCGATCTTCCCGTTCCGCAGCGACACCAGGACGTTCCAGAAGAACGGCAGCATGGCGAAGGCGATCACGAAGCCGCCGATGGTGGCCGCCAGGTTGAGCTCGCTCCAGCCGGAGCTTGCCGCGTAGTCGGCGATGCGGCGCGGCATGCCGGCCAGGCCCAGCTGGTGCATCGGGAAGAAGGTCAGGTTGAAGCCGATGAACATCAGGACGAACTGGATCTGCCCCAGCCCCTCGCCCAGCATCCGTCCCGTCATCTTGGGGAACCAGTAGTAGATGCCCGCGAAGATCGCGAACACGGATCCGCCGAACAGCACGTAGTGGATGTGGGCCACGACGAAGTAGGTGTCGTGGATCGCGAAGTCGACCGGCACCGCGGCCGAGAACGCGCCGTTGATCCCGCCCAGGAGGAACAGCGTGAGGAAGCCGATGGCGTACAGCATCGGCGTCTCGAAGCTCAGCTTGCCGCGCCACATGGTGGCGATCCAGTTGAACATCTTCACGCCCGTCGGGACCGCGATGAGGAACGTCATGAGGGAGAAGAAGGGCAGGAACACCGCTCCCGTCGTGAACATGTGGTGCGCCCACACGGAGAAGCCCAGGGCGCCGATCCCGACGGTCGCGAACACGAACGCCTTGTAGCCGAAGAGTGGCTTGCGCGAGAAGACCGGCAGGACCTCGCTGACGATCCCCATCGCCGGCAGGATCATGATGTAGACCGCCGGGTGGGAGTAGAACCAGAACACGTTCTGGTACAGGACGGCGTTGCCGCCGTTGGCGGGATCGAAGAAGTGGCCACCGTAGTTGCGGTCGATGAACAGCATCACCAGGGCGCTGGTGAGGACCGGCGTCGCCATCAGCACCAGGACGCTCGTCACCAGCACCGTCCACACGAGGATGGGCATCCGGAACAGGGTCATGCCCGGGGCGCGCATCTTGAAGATCGTGACCAGGAAGTTGATCGACCCGAGAATTGAGCTCGTCCCGATCAGTGTCAGGCCCATGATCCACAGGTCCGTGCCGGTGCCGCTGTACTGCCCACCGGAGAGCGGCGGGTACTCCGTCCAGCCCGACGCCGCTGCACCGCCCGACACGAGGAACCCCGACGCCATCAGCGCGCCACCGAGCGGCAGCAGCCAGAAGGAGAGGGCGTTGATGCGCGGGAACGCCATGTCCGGTGCGCCGATCTGGAGCGGCACGACGTAGTTGCCGAAGCCGGCCAGGATCGGGATCACGAACAGGAACAGCATGAACGAGGCGTGCATCGTGAACGCCTGGTTGTAGAAGGCCTCGTCCACGAGCTGCAGGCCGGGGACGGCGAGCTCCAGGCGCACGACGAGGGCGAGGATGCCGCCGGCCAGGAAGAAGAGGATCGAGTTGATCAGGTACATGATCCCGATCTTCTTGTGGTCGGTCGTCGTCAGCCACGCGTAGAGGCCGCCACGGACGGCGGGAGCGGCGGGGTTGAGGGTCGTGGTGGCCATCCCAGCTGCTCCCTTACTGGACCGTGAGGGTGCCGGTCATGTTCGGGTGGACCGTGCAGATGAAGGGGTAGGAACCGGCGGCGAGCGCCGGGACGGCGTAGTTGATCTCCTTGCCGCCGTCGATGAGATCGCCCTTGAAGACCTCGGCGCCCGAGGCGTCCTTGATCGCGATGTTGTGGGGCACGCCGGGCGGATCCTCGTTCTTGAACTGGATCGTGAACGGGGCGTTCGCCGCGGCGGTGAGCTCCGTGGTGGTGAACATGACGTCCTTCGCGGCGGCCTCGACCACTGCGCCGGCCGCATCGCCCGAGGGCAGGGGCGCCGGCGTCGCGTTGGCCTTCTCGATCGCGCCGGCCAGCCAGGCCTCGTACTCCGCCTTGGGCAGCGCGTGCACCTCGAACAGCATGGACCCGTGGTAGGTGCCGCATAGCTCGGCGCACTGGCCGCGATACGTGCCCGGCTCCTCGACGGTGAAGTCGAAGGCGTTCTCCTTGCCCGGGATCACGTCCCGCTTGAACAGGAACTTGGGCACGTAGAAGGCATGGTTCACGTCCGGGCTGCGCAGCGTGATGTGCACCGGCTCACCCACGGGCAGGACCAGGCCGCCATCCTCGCCCACCGGCAGCGACTGGGTGAACAGCGTCTCACCGTTGCCGTCGAGATAGTCGAACTGCCACTGGAAGCGCGCGGCGACCGCCCTGACGTTGACCTCGCTGGGCGTGGCGGCGTTGACCGTGTTGAGCGTCTGCCAGGAGAGGACGAACAGGAACAGGACGATGACCGTGGGGATCGCCGTCCAGATCACCTCGACGAGGTTGTTGCCGTGGGTCTGCGGCGGGAGCGACTCGTCGCCCGGCTTCCGGCGGTAGCGGAAGACGGTGAAGACGATGAGGACCTCGACCACCACGAAGATGATGACGCCGATCGCGAAGACGACGTTGTAGAGCTCTCGCGTCGCGACCCCCCGGTCCGTGACGGGCGTCTGGCCGTCGATCGGGAAGAAGCTGTTCCAGGCCTGCTGCGGGGTGACCCCTGCCGCCACCAGCACGCCGATCGTGATCGCCGCGACCACGACGATGATCAGTCCGGCTACGAGGGGTCCGGACCTCGTCCTGGACCGGGGGGGCATCGACATCGGGTTCCTCGATGGTGTGTTGCCGGGGCCGTGGGCAACAGGTTTTCGGGCAGGGAGACAGCGGTCCGGGGACGCGCGCCGTCCCGTCGGGAGGCGCCGGACGGGCGCATCATACCGGAAGGTCCCGGATATGGGGGGCCGATTGTCGAGCGAACCCCTGCCGGATGTCACATTCCCGTCCAGGGGCCGACCTGGGCGAGAATGTGAGCGTGAACCCAGGCTCCCCCCGTTCCGCCCAGCGGGCCGCCACGCTCGCCGCCGGTGCGCTCGTTCCGGCGCTCGTCCTCGGGTTGTTCGCCGCGCCTGCGGCCCTCGCCCATGGGGGCCAGGTGCCGACAGTCCCGCCCGACCCTGCGGGCCTGCTGCTGGGCTGGTCGGGCGATCCGATGGTGTGGCTGCCGGCGATCGTCGCGCTGGTCCTGTGGCGGACCGGCGTTCGGCGGGTCAACCGGGCGCACCCGGGAAACCCGGTGCCGCCGGCGCGTACCTGGGCATGGGTCGCGGGCGTGCTGGCGGTGCTGTTCGCCCTGGACTCGGGGATCGAGCGCTACGACACGACGCTGTTCTGGGTCCACATGATCCAGCACATGCTGCTCACCCTGGTGGGGCCGATCCTGCTGCTGTACGCGGGACCGATCACCCTGCTGCTGCGCGCCTCGTCCGCGGAGACCCGCAGGCGCTGGATCTTCCCGTTCCTCCACTCGCGAGTGGTGCGGTTCCTCTCGTTCCCTGTCGTGTCCTGGCTGCTGTTCGCGGTCGTGATGTGGGCGAGCCACTTCTCGCCCCTGTTCGAAGCGGCCCTCGAGGACGAGTGGATCCACCGGCTGGAGCACGCGCTGTTCCTGGGTTCCGCGCTCCTGTTCTGGTGGCCGGTCGTGGGTCCGGATCCGTCACCATGGCGGATGAAGCCCGCAGCGAAGGTCCTGTACGTCGGGCTCCAGATGCCCCAGAACACATTCCTCGCCCTGGCGATCTACATGTCCACGATCCCGCTGTACCAGCACTACGTGACGACTGGACGCACGTGGGGCCCGACCCCGCTCGAGGACCAGCAGATGGCCGGCGGCATCATGTGGCTCGGGGGCGACCTGGTGTTCCTGGGGGTGGTGATCCTGCTGGTGCTGGCCTGGATGCGCGACGAGGAGCGCCGCACCGTGGGCGAGGATCGCAGGCTCGGGGCCGAGGAGGCGGCGATCCGGGAGCGGGCCACACGGCTGGCGGAGCGGCGTGCGGCCGAGAGCGCGGAGGCAGCTGGGACTGGCGAGTCGGGCATGGGTCTCGGGGTCTGACGGGCGCGTCCCCACCCTGGCCTGCGCTCCAACCCCGGCTCCAGCTGCGCGCCACGCCGGCTTGGGACTGCCAGTCACCGAATTCGGGCGTCCACTCGAGGAACCGGGACCCTCAGTCCCCGACACGACACACCAGCACCCGCAACAGGGTCTAGACGCCGACTGTGGGTCCCCAAAGGGCTTCCGGCGATGCCAAGCCCGCGACTGGTAGTCCCTGTCGTGGCCCCGGGGCGGCTCCGCGCGCCGCCGCCCGGAGCACCCGGCAACTACCCCTCTGGCGGGATCGGTGCCCCGAGGTAGGCCAGGTAGCGGTCCGGATCCACGTTGCCGCCAGAGACGATGCCCACGATCGGTCCATCGACGCCCGGCAGCCCGGCCTCGGCCGCCCGGAACCTCATGGCCGCCACCGCCAGCGCACCCGACGGCTCCACCACGAGGCGTGCCTCCTCGGCGGCGAGGCGGACGGCACCGGCGATCTCCGCCTCGGACACCGTCACCACGGCATCGAGCTGGACCGAGAGGTGGGCGAAGTTGAGCTGCCCGATCGACTGCGTCCGGGTGCCGTCGGCGATCGTGCGGCTGACGCGCTCGGCTGGCCACTCAACGATGCGCCCCGCGGCGAGCGACTCGCGGGCGTCGGCGGCCAGCTCCGGCTCCACACCGATCACGAGCGTTCGCGGCAGCAGCGCCTTGATCGCCGCTGCGACGCCGCTCGCCAGGCCGCCGCCACCGATCGGAACCAGGACCGCTGCGACGTCGGGCATATCCTCCGCGATCTCCAGGCCGGCCGTTCCCTGCCCGGCCACGATTCTCGGATCGTCGTAGGGCGGGATGATGGCCAGCCCACGGGCCTCGGCGATCTCCTCCGCGACGCGCCGCCGCTCCTCGGACGCGGTGCCCACGATGACGACCTCGGCTCCGTCCGCCTCCACCCGCGCCCGCTTGAGCGCCGGCGAGTCCGAGGGCATCACGATCACGGCGGGTACCCGGAACAGGCGGGCCGCCCGGGCGACCCCCTGGGCGTGGTTGCCCGACGAGTAGGTGATCAGCCCCCGGCTCCGCTCCCCTGGGGTCAGCGACGCGGCCGCGACATAGGCTCCGCGCAACTTGAACGCGCCGATCGGCTGGAGGGACTCTGCCTTGAGCCAGTGACGGCGCTCGGGGCGGCCGAACGGGACCAGGGGTGTGTGGACGGCGATCCCGCGCAGGACGACCGCGGCCGCGCGGATCTCGGGCAGTCCGACGAGGGGCGGCAGGGGCTGCTCGCCCGTCATCGGCGGCGGGCAGTCCGCGAGCAATCGATGCAGAGCGCGGTCCAGGGAAGGGCCTCGAGGCGCTCCGGGGGGATCGGATTCCTGCACGTCGTGCAGGCTCCGTACGTGCCGGCCGCGAGCCGCTCGAGGGCCGCGTCGATGGCGGCGAGATGCTGGCGGTTGTGATCGAGCAGCGCGAGGTCTCGCTGCTGCTCGAAGACGTGGGTGGCGGCCGCCGCCTGGGAACCGTACGTCATCTGGCCCGGAGCCTCGACCTGGTTGTCCGCGACCTCCTCGAGCACACGGACGCGTTCGGCCAGGAGGAGTTCACGCGGGTCGCCGGGAGTCTGCGGGGCGGTCATTGCCCGTCGATCCTACCGCGCCCCCAGCGGGCCGTGTGAGGGCCGTTCGGCCGATCCGCGTAAGTGGCGGGTAAGTGGCGTCGGCGAGACTCCGGCTTCCGATCGCTCGACCCGGGCATGGACGTCCCGGGAGAGCCCGGTGCAGGTCCGGCTGCCGCCGGGCAACGGAGGAATCCCATTGGCCAACCGTGCGCGTCGTGCGCTCGCCCTTGCCGGCTCGCTCGCCGGCTCCCTTGCCGGAACCCTGGTCGCCGCGGCCATCGTGGTCGAGGGGGCCAAGCGATGGTGATTCCCGCCGAGGCACGACCCTGTTCGCACGGTCGCCGCTGGTAGGGCCTCGACCTCGGGAGGACGCGCGCGCTCGCGCGGAGGATCACCATTCCGGCCCGCGAGCCGGATGTCCCGCATCATTGCAGGCATGCATCCCCGCCTGCCCTCCCAGCCTCCACGCGTCCCGCGCCGCCTCGCGGGGCACCTCGCCCTGTCGGCCGGCCTCGCCCTGGCCGCCGTCAACGTCGCTGCCTGCGAGACCGGCACGCCCGGGTCCACCCCGGCGATCACACCGGGGACCGGATCCGCGCCGCGGACCGTCAACATCGTCGCCCGCGACTACGCCTTTGTACCCACCACCGTGGACCTCGTGCCGGGCGAGACAGTCACGTTCCAGGTGATCAACGGGGGACTCGTCATCCACGAGGCCATCGTGAGCGACCTCGAGGACCAGATGGCCTGGGAGACGGCCGAAGCCGCCGCCGCCGACCCGCCGCCGGGGCCTACGCCGTTCGTGCCTCCTCCGCCGGGGTTCGAGGGCACGCGCATCGTGGTCGAGTCCGGGCAGCGGCTGGACGTGACCTGGACGGTGCCGTCCGATGCCGCGAGCTCGGCGAGTGGCTGGTTCGTGGGCTGCCACATCCCGGGTCACTGGGCGAAGGGCATGGTAGTCCCGGTTCGCTTCGTGGACCCGGCCGGCGTGCCGCTGGCGTCCATCCCGCCCGTCCCGTCGTCCGCATCGGGGGGCTGAAGCCGGGCCATCCGTCACCCTGCGGACGTGACCCGCGAGCACGTCGTTGGCGCCTCCTGCGGTGGTAGGCTAGCCCTCGGTGCGTGAGGCTTCGCGCGCCCAGGCCGCGCTCGAAAAACATCAGGAGACCCTTCGAACATGACGTACGTCATCGCCGAGCCCTGCGTCGACGTGATGGACACCGCCTGCGTGTCCGTCTGCCCGGTGGACTGCATCCACTATGACGAAGGTGTCGATCGCAAGCTCTACATCGATCCCAACGAGTGCATCGACTGTGGCGCCTGCGAGCCGGAGTGCCCCGTCAACGCGATCTTCCCGGAGGAGAGCCTGCCCGCCGAGTGGGCCGGCTACACCGCGATCGACGCGCAGTGGTTCACCGACAAGGCCGCGGCCCGCGCCGCCATGGACGCGCTCAAGCCGGCCTGAGGAAACGCCCACCGGGCGGCCCCATCGGTGGCGCCCGAGCCGTACCGGCCGGATCAACCGGCTCCACCAGCACACGATGCGGCCCCGCAGCGATGCGGGGCCGTTTGCATGTCTGCACTTGCGCCCCACGGCACCCCCGCACCGGATCATCCGCACGTGACCCGTAGACTGACGGCGTGCGCATCGTCTCCCTCCTGCCCGCCGCCACCGAGATCGTGCTCGCCCTCGGGCTGGACGATGAGCTGGTCGGCATCACCCACCGCTGCCGGATCCCGGCCGGGCTCGCCGAGGCTGCCATCCTGACCGCCGCCGGCCCGCACGGTGACGAGCTGGACGCTGGTGCCCTCCTCGATGCCGACCCGGACCTCGTCATCGTCGGCGATGGGGACGAGGGCGCGATCAGCGTCCGCGCGGTGGAGGCGCTGTTCGCCGACGAGGACGAGCCGCCGTCCGTGCTGACGCTGGCGTCGTCGTCGGTCGAAGGGGTGCTCAACGGTATCGTGGCGGTCGGCGCGATGACCGAGGCAGAGAACGCCGCGCTCGATGTCGTGGTGGGCCTGCGGGAGCGGCTCCAGGGCCTCGAGGAGATCGTGGTTGGGCGCCGCGATGGTGGATTCCGGCCGCCACGGGTCGTGCTGCTGGGCGCCATCGATCCGCCGCGGACCGTCGGCCGCTGGATCCCCGACCAGGTTCGACTCGCCGGTGGCTGGGAGCTGCTGGGCCGGGACGGCGGCCCCGCCGAACCGACCACGTGGGATGCCGTCCGGGAGATGGACCCGGAGGTGCTGGTGCTGCTCCCCGACGGGCTTCCGCTCCCCGAGGCGACGAGGGCCTGGGAGTCCATGCCGCGGCCCGAGGGTTGGGCAGACCTGCGCGCGGTCCGCGACGACCGGGTGTTCGTGGTCGACGGCGGCGCCTTCATCCTGCCCGGCCCGCGCGTGATCGACGGGATCGAGATCCTCGCCGAGCTGCTCGACCCTGTCGCCTTCGACGGCATGTCGCCGCCCGCGACATGGGCACGCGCCAGATAGCCTCGCGATCCCCCGTGGCCTATCGCCCGGCCTTCGACTGCCTGTGGTGCGGGATCGCGTATACGACGCGTGGCCCCAACGACCTGGAGGGCTGGGCCCAGCTGTGCCCTGACTGCCTGGTCAAGGCGGGCTCGAACCCGTTCCTGCGGGGTCGCCTGCGCGCGGCGCTCGCCCAGCGGGTCTCGGTGGAGCAGGCGACCTCGGCTGCGGCCGCCGCCACGGCCCACCACGCCGCTGCACCTCACCACGCCGTGGCGGCTCACCATGCCGCCCCGGAGCCGCTGCCGGGGCCGCCCCCGCCTCCGGCGGTGCGCCCCGCGTCGCGACCCGATCCGTACCCCGCTTTCCCGGACGACTGGTTCCTGCGCCGCGGCTCGTTCGAACGCGGTGCCATCCACGACGCCGCCTGGGCGGCGGAGCTCGACATGGTCACGCGCTGGCTCGACGGCCTGCCGCTCGCCGGGCGCATCGTGGAGCCGGCCGCCGGGGTGGGCTTCTTCTCGCCGCTCCTCGCCGAGCGTGGCGAGCTGTTCGCCTTCGACGCGGATGGCGCGGCCCTCGACCGTGCCCGCGACCGGCTGCTTGCGCATCATCTGCGCGCCCACCTGCACGTGGCGGACCCATGGGCCGTGGCGCGTGACGGCGAAGCCGGTGGCGGTGGTGGCGCCGATGCCGGTGCGACCGGTGGGTCCGGCGGGCCCGGCGTGGGCGACCCGGCCGACGTCGTGGTCGCCGCGTTCCTGGTGGGCCGCGTCCGCGGCGCTGGCCTCGACAATGCCGCTGCCTCACTGCGGGCCCGCCTCCGCTCCGGCGGGCTCCTCGCCCTCGTGGAGCTCCATCCGGATGCCGCGGGTGGCCCGCCACCTGGCGTGGCCTGGACGTGGCATGAGCCGGCCATCCTTGAAGCTGCGTTCCGCCGTGCCGGGTTCTCGGACCTCAAGATGGCCGGGACGGGGCGCTTCTTCCTGACCACTTCCGCCGTCGCCCGCTGACCGCGCCCGTCACCCGGCGATCGGGGGCGCCACCTTCCGCCCAAGCGGGGACGCTCGATCCGCGGTGGTATCCTCCGGCGCGATGTCGCCCCTCGCCGATCGCACCATCGCCACCGTGGGATCCGGCGTCATGGCCGAGGCCATGATCGTCGGACTGCTGCGCGGCAACCTCGTCACGCCCTCCCAGGTCGTGGCCAGCCACCCGCGGGCGGAGCGCCGCGCCGCCCTGGAGCAGGCGCATGGGATCCGTGTCGTCGCGTCCAACGCGGAGGCGGTCGAGGGTGCGGACGTGGTCATCCTCGCCGTCAAGCCGCAGACGCTGGCGAAGGTCGGGCGCGAGATCGCCCCCCACCTGCGCCCCGGCCAGCTCGTCCTGTCCGTGCTCGCCGGCCCCACCACCGGCGCCCTCGTCGCCACCCTTGACCACGACCAGGTCGTCAGGGCCATGCCCAACACGCCGGCGCGCATCGGCAGCGGGATGACCGTCTGGTACGCGACCCCCGCCTGCACGGAGGACCAGCGGGCGCAGGCCAAGGCGCTCCTCTCCGCGCTCGGCGTCGAGCTCGAGGTGGAGGAGGAGAAGTGGGTCGCGATGGCGACGGCGATCTCCGGGACCGGCCCCGCGTACGTGTTCCTGGTGATGGAGGCGCTGATTGACGCCGCGGTCCACCTCGGCTTCCCGCGTCACATCGCCCACGACATCGTGATCGAGACGCTCGAGGGCAGCACCCGCTTCGCCAAGCAGTCCGGCGACCATCCGGCCGTGCTGCGCAACATGGTCACCTCGCCTGCGGGCACCAGCGCCGCCGCGATCCACGAGCTCGAGTCGGGCAGGCTGCGCACCGTGCTCTCCGAGGCCGTGTGGGCGGCCTTCCGCCGCACGGTGGAGCTGGGCGACGAGATGGAGGCCCAGACGGCGAACCGCGCGAAGGGCCCGGGCAAGCCCGTCCGCTGATACCGGCCCTGGCGGCAGGCCCCGAGGCCGGGTTCCGCTCCGGCATCGAGCGCTGGTCCCGGCCGGGCAGGACCGCATGGCCCGCCAACTAGCGTCCGAGCCTCCCTTCCGGCCCGGTGCCCAGTCGCTATCCTCGCGGCGATGGATACCAACGCGGCCGGCGCCGACCGTCCCACGGCGCCCGACCAGGAGGAGCTCCGGCTCCTCGCCGACCAGCTCGCGCGCATGCGCGGGATGCTGTTCGGGTACTCGGAACGGTTCTTCGAGCGGATCCGCACCTACCTGGTCCTGACCCTCGCGCTCCTGGTCATCGGCGGCGCGAACATCTTCCCCGAGGCGGTGATCGCGGTCCCGTTCCTGGTCCCGTTCGCGATGCTCGAGACGGGCTATCTCTTCTACTACACCGTGTTCGCCCGCCGCCACGCGGAGTACCTCGAGCGCGCGATCAACGCCCGGCTGGGGCACGACGTGCTGTTCGCCCACCGCCTCGAGGCCGCCTACTTCTACGAGCCGGACGCCCCGAAGATCGCCGCGCTCTCACTGGGCAACCCGCTCGGGATGATGTCCGCCACGACCCTCGGTTACACCCTCGGTGCCGCGCTCCTGTGGCTCGCCGGGTTCCAGGGCTCGCTTGTCCTGGTGCAGTTCGGGGGCCCCGTGCTGCTCGGGGTGGATGCCTCCCCGCTCGTCATCGGCGCCCAGCTCCTGTGGACGCTGGCGATCGCGGGGCACCTCGTCTTCGCCTTCCTCACGCGCCGCGACGAGAAGAAGCTCGTCGCCGAGCTCGATCGTTCCTATGGCCCGCCGCCGTCAGCTTCCGCCGACTGATCCCCACCCACCCCGAGGCCCACATGCCCGCCAAGTCCACGGCCAGCGATATCGCCGAGCGCGCCATGCGCTCCACGCTCCTGACGCTCTCCCACCGTCGGTCGCTGGGCCGCCTCGCCACGCGCACGCCCATCACGCGGCCCATGGTCCGGCGGTTCATCTGCGCCGAGACGCTCGAGGACGCGCTGCCGGCCATCCGGCGCCTCCACGACGAGGGGATGCGGACGACGGTCGACGTGCTGGGCGAATCGGTCAGCGAGGAGGCGGACGCCCGCGCGGCTGCCTCGCGCTACCTCGTTGTGCTCGACGCCCTCGCCGGCGCGGGACTGGACCGCAACGTCTCGCTCAAGCCCACCCAGATGGGCCTCGCCATCGATCCGGGCCTTGCTCGCGAGACCATCGGCGGCATCGTGGCGAAGGCGGTGGAGCTGGGTGCCTTCGTGCGCATCGACATGGAGGACCACACGACCACGGACAACACGCTGGCCCTGTGGCGGGATGTCCGGCCGACGACCTGGCAGGACGGCGGCGCGGACGTGGGGCTGGTCATCCAGTCGGCACTCCGGCGCAGCGACGACGACATCGAGGCGATCATCGCCGAGGGGGGCCGCGTCCGGCTGTGCAAGGGCGCCTACAAGGAGCCCGCGAGCGCCGCCTACCAGGACAAGGCCGACGTGGACTCGGCCTACGAGCGGCAGATGCTGCGCCTGATGCGCGCCGGCCGCTACCCGGCGATCGCCACCCACGACGTGAAGCTGATCAAGCGCGCCGTCGCCGTCGCGGGAGCGGAGGGGATCGCGAAGGACGCCTTCGAGTTCCAGATGCTCTACGGCGTGCGCCGGGACATCCAGGAGCAGCTGGTCGGTGCGGGCTGGACGGTTCGCACGTATGTCCCGTTCGGCTCGCAGTGGTACCCGTACTTCATGCGCCGCCTGGCGGAGCGACCCGCGAACGTCGCGTTCATCCTGCGCAACCTGTGGCGGGAGCGCGGCCGGGGCTGACGCACCGGTCCCGGCGACCGCGATTTGCGATTGGCCGAGGATGTGGCAGGATCGGCACCCACGGAGCGGCCGACCCGAGCCCGGCGCCCCGATTGCGGCTGCCCACAAACGAGGGAACATGAGCGCCAGGAAGACGGACGACGCCCACGGTGGTGCCACGGGTTCGGGACCCGCCCCGGAGGCGGACGGCGAGCGGGTCGCGGTCCTGCTGTGCGGGTACGGCGAGGTGGAGAGCAACGAGGACCTCGCCGAGTACAACGCCAAGTCGCTGCGCCTGCTCGTCAGCAAGTCGGTCCCGATCCCCGACGTGGCCGTGCCGTTCCTTTCGCGGCGCCTGGCGCGGAAGGCACGCGAGGAGTACGAGCGGGCGAACCTGTTCGTCTCCCCGCACAACGCGATCTTCGAGCGGCAGCGCGCCGGGATCGGCGCCGCCCTGCACGAGCGCTACGGGGACCGCGTCGAGGTGTTCAGCGCGCTCAACTTCTGCGACGGCTACATGCCGGAGGATGTCCTGCCGGTGATCCGGGCCGCGGGCTACGACCGCGTCGTGGTCTACCCGCTGCTGGTCGTGGACTCCGTGTACACGGGCGGCCTGTCCCTGGAGCAGGTCAACAAGGCGCTCGGCAGCGACGGCGCCTGGGTGCGCCAGATCCGGTACCTGCCCAGCTTCCATGATCGACCCGCCTACCATGAGCGACTCGCCCGCCACGTCCGCGACGGGGTCGCGCCGCTGCGCGACCGGTATGCCACGTCGCAGATCGGGGTCGTCCTCCTGAACCACGGCTGCCCGTACAAGGCGAAGGGGTTCGAGACGGGCATCCGTGACAGCCGGACCCTGTACCACGCCGTCAAGGAGCGGCTGTGGCACGAGTTCCCGAACATCAGCGTGGGCTGGATGAACCACCCCACGCCGGGACGCTGGACGCAGCCGGACATGCTCCAGGCGGCCAGGAACCTCGTGACCACGGGTGCGCGGGCGATCGTGTACGTCCCGATCGGCTTCGTGACGGACAACCACGAGACCATCCTCGACGTCGGCTACACCGCGGACCGATTGGCCAAGGTCCACCCGGACGTGGAGATCCTGCGTCTGCCCAGCCTCAACGACGATCCGGCCCTCATGGCCCTCGCGGCGGACTGGATCGCGCCGCTCATCGACGACGCCGCTACCGCTGCCTGAGCCCCGTACGGTGACGCGCTCCGGTCCTGGATCTCGGCAGCCGGACGCCCGGTCTCGGCCGTCGCACGCCCGTATGTCGTCGTGTTCGCTCATCACGGCGAGCACGACGGCAAGCCGGATGCTCCGGTGGCTCCCCAGCGGCCGCCCCACGCATCCCGGCCGCACGCCGTCGCACCCTCGCCGCTGGTGCCCCTCGGGCCTGGCGGGCGCCCGCCGGACGTCTCGATGCTGGGCACCAAAGCCGCCTCGCTCGGGTGGCTCGCGAGCCATGGCGCCGCCGTCCCGGCGGCGGTGGCCGTGCCGGCGGACGTCGCGAGGAAGGTCGCGGCCGGCGACACGCTGACGACCGAGCTCCTCGCGGGCGCGCTCCGCCGCTGGCTCGACCCGACTGAGGCCTACGCCGTGCGGTCCTCCGCCGAGGGTGAGGACGGCGACCTGCGGTCATTCGCCGGCCAGTTCGAGACCAGGCTGGATGTTCCGGCCGCGGACGTCCTGGCCGCCGTTCGCGAGGTTGCCGCGCCAGACCGTGAGCGGATCGGCGCGTATGCCGCCCGGAGCGGCATCCCCGTTCCGGAGCACGTGGCCGTCGTGATCCAGGAGATGGTCCCCACGACGAGCGCCGGCGTCGCCTTCAGCCGGAACCCGATGACCGGCCTCGACGAGGTCGTGGTGGAGGCCGTTCCCACCCGAGGCGACGCGCTCGCGGGAGACGGCGTGACGCCGGACCGCTGGGTCCGCCGCTGGGGGGCGTTCACCGAATCGCCCGCCGAGCCGAGGACGCCCGACGCGCTCGTCGAGGCGGTTGCCCGGGAGACCGTCCGACTTGCGCATGCGTACGGCCGGCCGATCGACCTCGAGTGGGCCTCCGACGGCACCACGACGTGGTGGCTGCAGGCGCGGCCGATCACGGGCATCGACGGCCTGCGCGTGTACTCCAACCGGATCGCCCGGGACGTCCTGCCCGGTGTGATCAAGCCGCTCGTGTGGTCCGTCAACGTCCCGCTCGTGAATGCAGCATGGATCGACGTCCTCGAGGAGCTGGTCGGCCCCCTCCACGTTCGGCCCGAGGACCTCGCCCGTTCGTTCGGTTATCGGGCCTACTTCGACATGACCACCATCGGGGCCGTGTTCGAGGCGCTCGGGATGCCCCGCGACAGCCTGGAGCTCCTCCTCGGCCTGCCCAAGGGGCCGGAGGCGCCCGGGTTCCGCCCCGGGGCCGAGGCCCTGCGGCACCTGCCGCGTGTCGCCGGCGCCGGGCGGCGCACGCTCCGGCGGGGCCGCTGGGCGCGCCGCGAGATCGAGGAGCTGGGCCGGGCACAGGCCGTCCTCGCGGCCGAAGACCCGAACGACCTGGACGACCAGGCGCTGCTGCGGCGGATCGACGCCGTCACCGCGCTCGCCAGGCGTGCGGCCTACGCCAACATCGTCATTCCGCTCGCGATGCACGCCTATGACCGCACGCTCGCCCTGCAGCTCAGAGCCGCGGGCATCGACCCGGTTGGAGTCGATCCGGCAGCCGGGCGGGGCGATCGGAGGACCGGAGCCCGACCGCGGCGCTGGACGGCCTGGATGCCGTCGCGCGTGACCTGCCCGCCGGTGCTGCCGCGGCGCTGGCCGATCGTGGCGCGGCCGCGCTCGCCGAACGCCCGGACCTCGCCGGGCTCCGGGTTGAGTTCGACCAGTTCCTGGCGCGCTTCGGCCACCTCTCCGAGAGCGGCAACGACTTCTCGCTCCCGACCTGGCGCGAGGACCCCGATGCGGTCGTGGCGATGATCATCGCCCATCGGGAGCGCCCCGAAGTGGCTGCCGGACCGAGGGCGGGCATCGACCTCGCCGCCGTCCTGGAGCGGACGCCGCGCCTCCGGCGGCCGCTGGTCCGCATGCTCTGGCGCCGTGCCGGCGCGTTCCGCGTGTATCGCGACGCCATCGGCGCCACGTGGACCCGGACCTACGGCCTGTTCCGGGGCACGTTCCTCGCTCTCGGCACGCGCCTCGTGAGCCGAGGGTTGCTCGATTCTCCCGACGACGTCTTCTACCTGTCGCTCGACGAGGTCAGGACCCTGGATCGAGGTGCGACGCCACCCGCCGGCGAGGCGCGCGGTCTGGTCTCGAGGCGCCGCGCGGAGGTGGCTGAAGCCGCCGAGCTCGTCGTGCCCGAGGTCGTCTACGGCGATGCCTTCGTCGCCCGTCCGGCCGGCGAGCACGTCCGATCGACGCACGCTGGCATCCCGACCTCCCGTGGCTCGGCCAGGGGGCCGGCGAGGATCGTGCGCGGCGTTCCGGACTTCGGCCGCGTCCTGGCCGGCGACATCATCGTGATTCCGTTCTCGGACGTCGCCTGGACCCCGTTGTTCGCACGGGCAGCCGGGGTGGTGGCGGAGGCCGGCGGGATCCTGTCCCACGCATCCATCGTCGCCCGGGAGTACGGGATCCCCTGCATCGTGTCGGTGCCTGATGCCTGCGATGCCATCCCCGATGGAGCGATGGTGGTGCTGGACGGCATGGCCGGGACGGTCCTGGTGGAGGACGGCGTCACGGGCTGAGGAGCTCCCGGGAATCCAAGAGCCGCCGGTTGATCCCGGCGGCTCAGGCCTCGGCGGTGGGCGCGAGACGGATGCTGGCTACCAGCGCTTGGCGCCATCGATGACGAACGCGAACGCGGCCATCGTGCCAAGGAACATGATCGCGCGCTGCGCGAGAGCCTTCGTCTTGGTCATGTCCTGGGTTTCCTTCGGCTGGGGGGTTGGTTGGGCTCTCCCCGTGGAGGACCCGAACCGTAACGTGCCCCCGACGCCTTAAGGCATGACCCATTGGTACCGGTACCCCCCTGACGGTGTGGGGAGTTGCCGGAGCGCACCGGGGCCGATCGCGACGAGTTCAGGCGCCCGATGCCGGGACGCGTGAACCAGAACGTGCTGCCCCTGCCGGGCGCCGAGCTCACCAGCAGGTCGCCGTCGTGGGCCCGCACGATCTGGCGCGCGATGGGCAGCCCGAGGCCGGTCCCGCGCGGACCGCCCGGCAGGGTGTCCGACGCCTGCCGGAAGGGTTCGAAGATCCTCTCGAGGTCCGCCTCGGGGATGCCCCTCCCGGTGTCGGCGACAGCGACCCGCACGGCGCCGTCCACCGCTGCCACGGTGACCGTCACCCGGCCTCCCGGGCTGAACTTGACGGCGTTCGAGACGAGGTTGATCACGACCTGGACCAGGCGTTCCTCGTCGCCGGTCACCTCCGGCAGGCCGTCGGCGATCCGTTCCTCGAGGGCCACGCCACCCACCTCGAACAGCGCGGACGTGGCGGCGAGCGCCCTGCGGACGACCTCCTCGAGACGGATCGGGGCCATGCGCCACTCGATCCGGCCGGCCTCGATCTTGGCGAGGTCCAGGAGGTCGTTGATGAGGCCCGTCAGTCGCTCGCCCTCCTCCACGATGATCCCGAGGTTGTCGCCGACCTGCTGCACCGCCCTGTCAACCCTGGGGTCGTCCCGGGCCACGACCGGGAACACGACCTCGTCGAGGCGCTTGCGGTTCAACCGGGCGAAGCCGACGACGGACGTGAGGGGCGTGCGCAGCTCGTGCGACACGTTGGCGAGGAACCGGCTCTTGGCCTCGTTCGCGAGCTCCGCGGCCGCCCGGGCTTCCTGGGCCTCGGTCATGGCCGCGAGGAGGTCCGCGGTGCGCTCGACGACCCGCGCCTCGAGGGCGCGGTTCTGGGCCTCGAGCTCCGAGCGCAGGCGCGCCGACTCCAGGCCCCCCGCGAGCAGCGAGCCCACGGTGTAGAGGAGTGGGCCGTCGTCCGGCTCGAGCGGTCCGCCGTCGCGGACGTCGGGCACGATCAGGACGCCGATCGCCCGGCCCTGGGTGGTGAGCGGGGTGCCGACGAAGCCGGCCGAGCCCAGCAGGGCGGCGAGCCGGCGGTTGGTCTCGTCGCCCTCGGACGCGGCGTCCCTGAACAGGAGCGGCCCGTCGGCGCGGGCGAGCAGCGCCGGGGCGGCGGTCTCGTCGTCTAGGGTCACGACGATGTCGGCCAGCAACAGCCCCAGCCCCGGCGGCCCCCCGGCCGTGCGCCAGTCCGCGATGGACCCTGCCGCCGGGTCGACCAGCCCGACCACCCCGCGCTCGAACCCCAGGCGGCCGACGATCTCGGCCAGACCCAGCTCGACGAGCCGCGCCGGGTCATGCGTGGATGCGATGACGATGCCCAGGGCGTTGATCGCGCTGAGCTCCGCGAGGCGCCGGCGGAGACGCTCCTCGAGGACGGCCGAGCGCCCGGCGGTGCCGGCGGTCCGGTCCGCTCGTGAGGCCGACGCGGCGCGATCCGGCCGGAAGCTCAGGACCCGGTGCTCCGGGCGGCGTCCCCGCCGGCATGGTCGTCAGCCGAACTCGGGCCGGTCGCCACGCCCAGGGCTCGCCCGATCGCGGGTCCGGCCAGCGCGGCGATCGCCGTGACGACCTTGAGATCCGCGGACCGGAATGGCCCACCCGTGGCCGTGGCACCGACCACGCCCAGGATCACGTCCCCGGCACGCAGGGCCGCCACGACGATGCTGCCACCGTCACGTTCGGGCCCGGTCGCGCGCGGGTCCGCCGCGGTGTCCTCGACCAGCTCCGATCCGCCCGAAATGGCCGCCTCGCCCACGATCCCGACACCCGCGCGGGCCTCGGCGATCGGGCCTCCCTCGCCGTCGGCCCCGGGCGCTGTCCGCAGCGTGCTCCCGTCCGCGTCGGCCAGGAGGACGAACCCGCGCGCGTCGTGCGGCAGGCGCGACAGCTCCGTGACGGCCGCGTGGACGACCGGTTCCACGGCGTCCGAACCACCGATCGTCGCCGCCAGGTCGTAGATCAGCGACAGCTCCCGGTAGCGCTCGAGCGCCTCGTTCGCGAGCGAGCGCTTGTCCCGCTCCCGCGCGGCGGCGTATGCGAGCACGGCCGCGAAGCCGCGGGCGGTGCGGCCACCTTCGACCCAGCCCAGCATGTCGCCGTCCACGACGACGTCCTGGCGGACGGCCGCGTCCTGCGGTCCCGCGCCCGCCGGTCCACCCCGCTCGAGGATGACCGCTCCCTCGCCGTCGCGGATCGTGACGGCGGCATCGACCGATGCCAGCAGCGCGGCGACCATCGGCGCCACGTGGCGGTGCCGCACGATGAGGCGGCGCAGCTCGCTCATTGGAGCCCCAGGACGCCCCGGGCGAGCGCGAGGAGCGCGTCCGGGTCGAAGGGCTTCGTGAGGAACTCGTCGGCGCCCGCGGCCAGGCCCTCGGCCCGGTCCTGCGCCTGGCCCTTGGCCGTGAGCAGCACGATGTGGGCTCCGGCCAGCTCCGGGTCGGCACGGACGGCCCGGCAGACGTCGAGGCCGCTCTGGCCGGGCATCATCACGTCGAGGAACACGAGGGCTGGGCGCTGGGCGGCGATGGCGGCCAGCGCCTCGTCCCCGTCGGCGGCCGTGTACAGCTCCACGCCCTCGTCCAGGAGCTCTTCCAGGGTCTGCTCGATCAGCAGCCGGATGTGCTGTTCGTCGTCAACGATCAGGACCGCTCGCGCCATGCGCCCTCCCAGCGTGGATTGGCCGCTCACGATGCCGGAACGGCGGCGCTCGTGCAAGGCGAACCCGCCGGCAGGCCGGTCCAGCGCTGGGGCATGATGCGTCCATGCCGAACGATGCCGCTCCCACAGCCCCGTCCATCCCGCCCCGCCCCGATCTCCGGCGTCGAGTGCTCGCCGGCGAGCCCACCATCGGCCTGTTCGTCAATCTCGGATCGATCGTCTCCGCGGAGATCGTGGCCAGGGCCGGCTACGACTGGGCCCTGGTCGACCTCGAGCACGGCATGACGACGGAGGCGGACCTGCTCGCCCAGCTGATGACGATCCAGGCCACGCCCACGGCCGCGGTCGTGCGCGTGGTGTCGTCCGAGCGGATGCGCGTTGGCCGGGTGCTGGACCTGGGCGCGGACGGGCTGATGATCCCGCGCCTGGAGACCGCAGCCGACATGCGCGAAACCGTGAGCTGGATGCGCTACCCGCCGGCGGGCGTGCGCGGCGTTGCGGCGGGGACGCGCGGCGCCGGATACGCGACCGTGGCGCACGCGCAGATCCAGGGCCTGAACGAGCGGGTCCTGGGCGTGTTCCAGGTGGAGTCGCGGGCGGCGGTCGCCGCGGTCGACGAGCTGGCGGCGATCGACGGTGTGGACGTGCTGTTCGTGGGGCCGGCGGACCTGAGCCATGAGATGGGGATCCCGGGCGAGTTCGCCAACCCGCAGTTCACTGCGGCGCTCGACCGCGTGGCGACCGTCTCGAAGGCCAACGGCAAGGCGGCCGGGATGCTCGTGCGTGACGCCTCGGAGGTGCCGGCCTACCTGGCCCGCGGCTACGGGTTCCTGGGCATCGGCTCGGACTCCGGGCTGGTCATGAGCGGGGCACGGAGCCAGCTCGCGGAGGCGCGGGCGGCGCTGGGCTGATCGGCCGGGCCGAGGGCGGCCCACCGCGCGATCCGCCGCACCCCGGTCGGTCACCGCCGGTCGATCGTCCGCCTCGACGCGGGGTGGCCGGGCGTGCCGGGCGCCACGTCGGCGACCTCGCGCGGGCCATCGGGGTTGACGTGACGGTCGGCGTCGGACCAGCCGGGCCCACCCGCCGCGCGCCGCTCGCGCGCTTCTTCCCTCCGCTCGTGGCGGGGCGGGAGCTCAACGTAGGGCTCGTCGGACGAACCGAGGCGCCGCAGCCAGTCGCGCAGGGACATCGGCACAGCCTACTCGTCGCCCAGGCGAACCGCGGGCTGGGGGAGCATCGGCGCGTCGGGGCCCAGGCCCGCCTGCGCACGCCGTCCGCGCGTCTGCGACAGCAAGACGCCCACGAGGATCAGTGCCCCGCCCACCCATTGGATCGGCGCCAGGCGCTCGTCGAGGAGGATCGAGGCGGCCAGGATCGTCCACAGCGGTTCCACGGTGGAGATCAGCGAGGCCTGGGCCGCCCCCACCCGCTGCGCGCCGGCGTAGAAGCCCTGGACGGCCAGGAACCCCGCGACCACGGCGACGCCCAGGATTCCGGGCCAGGCGTCGGACGGGATCTCGGCCGGGAGCACCGGGTGGTTGGTTGCCAGGTTGACGGTCCAGTACACGGCGGCCGTCGCGGTGAGCATCACCGCCCCCACCACGGAGGCGTTCGCACCTTCGTCCGAGCCATGGCCGGTCCGGTCCCTCCGCTCCCCGGAGTGCCGCGCGGCCAGGATGATCCAGGCCGAGTAGAGGAGCGGCGAGGCCACGATCAGCAGCAGGCCACCGATTGGTGGGACGGCCGACTCGGGGATCCCGCCCACGGCCAGGACGACGCCCGCGACGGCGATCGCCAGCGCCGTCCAGGCGCGCCGTCCCTCGAGCGGCCGTCCGAACTGGAGCGCCAGGACGGCGACGACCGGCGGGTAGATGTACACGATCAGGGCCGCGAGCGAGAGGTCCACGGTCGTGATTCCCGCGTAGTAGGTCGCGGTGTTGCCCACGTAGACCACGCCCAGGCCCATTGTCACGAGCAGCTGCCGGCGGGGCATCGCACGCAGCGCCCGGCGGGCGTCCGCCCTGGCGATCAGCACGACCCAGCCGAGCGCGCCGGCGATGAGGAACCGCCACGCCATCAGCGTCAGCCAGTCGACGCCGGTCGCGTAGACGGGACGCGCGAACAGGCCACCGGACCCGAAGGCGATGGCGGAGATGACGACGAGAGCGACGCCGATCAGGCGGGTCCGGTCCACCTTCCCGAGGGTAGCGAACGCCACGCCTCGGCCGGGGGTGCGCGAGACCGCTTCGCCGGGGCCCCAGGACCCCCGATCAACGGGCCGTCCGGACCCCCGCAACCGTCCGGCAACACTCCCCGCGTACCCGCGGGGCCGCGCGTTACACTTGATGCGTGGCTGATCTCACCGAGCGCGCCGTCACGGCGCGCGTCCCCACCCTGGTATCACAACCCCTCACCATGGTCGGACGCCGGCACCCCGTGTCGGTGCCCCCGGGCACGACGCTCGGGGACTGTCTGCTGGCGATCCAGCGCACCGGTACCGGCGACTCAGTCTTCGTGACTGGCCCCGACGGACGACTCGCTGGTGTCCTCACGGAGCGCGACATCTTCGGTCGCCTGGTCGGACCGGACGTGGCCGCCGGTGTGGACCTCGACGTCCCGGTCGAGGCGTTCATGACGACGAGCCCGCACACGCTGCAGCTCCGCCAGACCGTCCGGGACGCGCTCGAGCTGATGCAGACCGGAACGTTCCGCAACGTGCCGGTGGTGGACGACGACGGGCGCCTGGTCGGCGTGGTCCGCCAGGTGGACATCCTCAAGTTCCTCGCGGAGTCCTTCCCCGAGGAGCTGCTCAACCTCCCACCCCGACCCCACCAGCGCATGGAGCAGGCCGAAGGCGGATGACGACGACTGAAGGCATCGAGCACGACGTCCAGCTGCTCGATCGGGTCACCATCCGCTTCGCGGGTGACTCCGGCGATGGCATGCAGCTCACCGGGACCCAGTTCACGCGGACCGCGGCCGTGTTCGGCAACGACATCAGCACCTTCCCGGACTACCCGGCCGAGATCCGGGCCCCCGCGGGCTCCCTGCCCGGCGTGTCCGGCTTCCAGATCAGCTTCTCCGCGTCGGACATCCACACCCCGGGCGATGCGCCGGACGTGCTGGTCGCCATGAACCCCGCGGCCCTCAAGACGAACGTCATGGACCTGCCCGCGGGCGGCGCCATCATCGTCAACGCAGACGCGTTCACACCCGGAAACCTGGGCAAGGCGGCCTACGCGGCCAACCCGCTGGTGGATGGCTCCCTGAAGCAGTACAGGGTCTTCGAGGTCCCGATCTCCACCCTCAATGCGAACGCGCTCGAGGGGCTGGACATGACCAGCAAGCAGGTGGACCTGACGAAGAACTTCTTCGCGCTGGGCCTCATGTTCTGGCTCTACGAGCGGTCGATGGCGCCGACCAACTCGTGGATCGAGGAGAAGTTCGGCGGCCGTCCGGTCATCGCCGAGGCCAACCGCCGGGCCCTCGCCGCGGGCTATGCCTTCGGCGAGACCACGGAGATGTTCCACACGACCTACCGGGTGCCGAAGGCGCAGCTGCCCCCGGGCACCTACCGGAACATCACCGGCAACGAGGCGACCGCCCTGGGCTTCCTCGCCGCCGCCAAGGCCGCGAGGCGCGAGCTGTTCTACGGCTCCTACCCGATCACGCCGGCAACGGACATCCTCCAGCAGCTGGCCGGCTACAAGTCGTTCGGCGTGCGGACCTTCCAGGCCGAGGACGAGATCGCCGCGATTGGCTCGACCATCGGTGCGGCCTACGGCGGTGCCCTCGCACTGACCGGGACCTCCGGGCCGGGCGTCGCGCTCAAGACCGAGGCCATGGGTCTCGCGGTCATGACCGAGCTGCCGATGGTCATCGTCAACGTCCAGCGCGCCGGCCCGTCGACGGGCCTCCCGACGAAGGTCGAGCAGGCTGACCTGTTCCAGGCGATCTTCGGCCGCAACGGCGAGTGCCCGATGCCCGTCGTGGCCCCGGCCACCCCCGGCGAGTGCTTCACGATGGCGATCGAGGCGTCCCGCCTTGCGCTGAAGTACATGACGCCGGTCATGTACCTCTCCGACGCGTTCGTCGGCAACGGATCGGAGCCCTGGCGCGTGCCGTCGGTTGACGAGCTGCCGGATATCTCCGTCCCGAACGCCGTCAAGGGCGAAGGCACGTTCCTCCCGTACGGCCGGGACCCTGTGACCCTGTCGCGCCCGTGGGCCATCCCCGGCACGCCCGGCCTCGAGCATCGCACCGGCGGCCTGGAGAAGCTCGACGGCCTGGGTACGGTGAGCTACGACGCGGACAACCACCACCGGATGTCGGTCCTGCGCCGTGACAAGGTCGCGGGCATCGCGAAGGACATCCCGGACCAGGACGTCTTCGGGCCGGAGTCGGGTGAGCTGCTGATCGTCGGCTGGGGCTCCACCTTCGGCGCGCTGCGCAGCGCGGCCGAGCTGCTCCAGGCCGAGGGGAAGTCGGTCTCGCACGCGCACGTCAGGTACCTCTTCCCGTTCCCGGCCAACCTGGGCGATGTCCTGCGGCGCTTCAGGACGGTGCTGGTGCCCGAGCTCAACCTCGGCCAGCTCAGCTTCGTGATCCGAGGCACGTATCTCGTGGACGCCCGGAGCTACGGGCGCGTGCGGGGCAAGCCGTTCCGGATCGCCGAGATCGTGGACGAGGCCAACCGGATCCTGGCGGAGCGGAGCTGACCCGATGACCGAGACGCTCGACCCCACCCCCATCAAGCTGACCCGCAAGGACTTCGTCGCGGAGCAGGAGGTCCGGTGGTGCCCCGGCTGCGGGGACTACTCCATCCTGGCCCAGACCCAGAAGGTGATGCCCGACTTCGGCGTGCCGCGGGAGAACATCGTCTTCATCTCCGGCATCGGCTGCTCCGGGCGCCTGCCGTACTACATGAACACCTACGGCTTCCACTCGATCCACGGCCGTGCGCCGACGCTCGCCACCGGGCTCAAGGCAGCCCGGCCGGACCTCATGGTCTGGGTCATCACCGGTGACGGCGACGCGCTGTCGATCGGCGGCAACCACTTCCTGCACACGATGCGCCGGAACGTGGACATGACGATGGTCATGCACAACAACCGCATCTACGGCCTGACCAAGGGCCAGACCTCGCCCACGTCGGAGTTCGGGAAGCGGACGAAGTCGACGCCGATGGGCTCGGTCGACCGGCCGATCATGCCGCTCACGATCGCGCTCGCCGCCGAGGCCACGTTCGTTGCCCGGACGGTGGACAACCACACCGAGCACATCCAGGGCACGCTCGAGGCCGGCGGTCGCCATCGCGGCGCATCGTTCATCGAGGTGCTCCAGAACTGCAACATCTTCAACGACGGCGCCTGGCGTGACTTCACGGACCGCGACGTGCGCGACGAGCGGATGCTGTTCCTCGAGCACGGTGAGCCGCTCATCTTCGGCAAGGAGCGCGACAAGGGCATCCGGCTCAAGGGGCTCCACCCGGAGGTCGTCACGATCGGCGAGAACGGCATCACGGAGGCCGACCTGCTCGTCCATGACCAGCACGCCGAGGATCCCGTACCTCGCGCTGATCCTGTCGCGGATGTTCTGGCCCGAGTTCCCGGTGCCGGTCGGGGTCCTGCGCGAGGTGGACCGGCCGACGCACTCGGACCTGATCGACGAGCAGATCCAGCAGGCGATAGCGCGATCGGGCGAAGGCGACCTGGCCAAGGTCCTCCTCGCCGGCGAGACCTGGACGGTGACGTAGCGATGCTCTGCCCCACCTGTCGGTACGACAACTTCGAGGGTGACGACAACTGCGCCAACTGCGGCGCGGATCTCGCGATGGCCGACGTCGCCAGGACGGCGGCCGAGTTTCACGACACCATCCTCGGCGACCACCTCGACGCCCTGGGCATCGGCGACCCCATGCTGGTGGAGCCGGACCTGCCCGTCGCGGACGCGATCCGCGCGATGCACCAGGGCGGGCGGGACTGCCTGCTCGTCTGTGAGGAAGGCCGGCTGGTCGGGATCTTCACGGATCGCGACGCGGTTGCCAAGGCGATCGACAAGCGGCTGGCTCTGTTCCACGTGCGGGACTTCATGACGCGGGACCCGGTGGTGCTCCGCCCCGAGGACACGATCGCCATGGCGATCCACAAGATGGCCGTCGGCGAGTTCCGGCATATCCCCGTCGTGGACGACGGCAGGCCGATCGGCGTCGTGGCTGCCGTCGACGTGTTCCGCCACCTCGTCCGCTCGCTCGGGTGACGGCGGCTCCCGACCTGTCGCTCCCGCGCGTCGCCGTCCTCGCCGATGACCTCATCTGGTCCACGCGCCTGGCTGACGGTGTTCGCCGTGCCGGCGCTGAGCCCGTACCCGCCCGGTCCACGGAGGCCCTCGACCTCGCGCTCGAGGGCGCGGCCGGGTGCATCGTCGACCTGACGGCCCGCGCCTACGATGGCCTGGCGGCGCTCCGGGCGGCCGCGCGAGCCGGTGTTCCGGCGGTGGCCGTGGGCCAGCACGATGACGCGGAGCTACGTCGCGAGGCACGGGAGGCGGGTGCCACGCGCGTCTACGCCTACCGCACCCTGTTCGAGCACGGCGACCGCGAGCTCGGCGCCTGGATCGCCGGCCTCCGGGTCGGCCCGGAGGAGGAAGCACGATGACCGGCATCCCCGCAGGGCGGTTCGTGGAGCGGCTCGCGGCCGCCCAGCGGGTGGCCGGCGCGGCAGGTCTCGACGCGCTGCTGGTGGGCGTGGGACCAGACCTCCAGTACCTGGCCGGCTACGCAGCCCTGCCCGCGGAGCGCCTCACGCTGCTCGTGGTGCCGGCCGCCGGCGGAGCGCCGCTCACGCTGATCGCCCCACGGCTGGAGGTCACGCCCGCCCGTACCTGCCCCGCAGCCGCGGCGGGGGTGCTCGAGATCGCGACCTGGGAGGAGACCGAGGACCCCATGGCGCTGGTCGCCTCGCGGCTGGAGGCGGCCACCGGGACGGCGGCAGGTGTGATCGGGGCCGTCGCCGTGTCCGACGGGCTCCGCGCGGCGTTCGTCCTGGGCCTCCAGCGGGTCCTGCCCGGGGCGCGGCTCTCCGTGACGTCGAGCGTCCTGCGGGCGCTCCGCATGCGCAAGGACGCCGACGAGGTGGCCCTGCTGCGGGCTGCCGCCCAGGCCGCCGACCGGGTCGTGGCCACCGTCGCGAACGGATCGCTCGTCGGGCGGACCGAAGCCGACGTCGCCCGCGAAGTCCGGGAGCGCCTCGTCACGGAGGGCCACGAACGGGCCGAGTTCTCGATCGTCGCCTCGGGACCCAACAGCGCGTCGCCGCACCACGAGCCGGGCGAGCGTGTCATCGCCGGCGGCGAGCCCATCGTCATCGACATCGGCGGGACGCTGGGAGGCTATGGCTCCGACATCACGCGCACCGTCTGGGTCACCGGCCCCGGTGGCCGCGGACCGGACGCCGAGTTCCTGCGCCTGTACGGCGTTCTCCACGATGCCCAGGCGGCCGCGACCGCCGCGGTCCGACCCGGCGTTCCATGCGAGGGATCGATGCCGTCGCACGGCGGCGCATCACGGACGCGGGGTACGGGCCCCAGTTCTTCCACCGGACCGGACACGGGATCGGCCTCGAGGGCCACGAGGAGCCCTACCTGGTCGAGGGCAGCCGCGAGCCGCTCGCGCCGGGCATGGCGTTCAGCGTGGAGCCCGGGATCTACCTGGAGGGCCGGTACGGTGCCCGGATCGAGGACATCGTCGTGTGCGGCGAGACGGGGCCGTTCGTCCTCAACGAGGTGACCCGCGACCTCCAGGTCGTCACCGGCTGACCCGGGGCACCGCCCGGCCGGCGGAGGTATCATCCGCCGATCGACCGCGACCCCCGGCCGACGCCAGAGCCTCCAACGATGACCATCCTTCCTGCGCGGGCGATCGCCCCGCGCCTCAACGACCGATGAGCCGGCACGGCCGGCGCGGCCGTCATCAGCACTCCGGTGCCGCCCCACGGCCTCGACCGGCGGCGCAGGCTTCCGACCGCCCGACGGCGCCCGTCGAGGCGCGCACGGCGGCGCGCCCGGATGCCCCCACCCAAGGGCCCGCTTCCGTGCTGGTCGACCCGATCGTCGACGTGCCCGTCGCAGGCGAGATCGTGAAGGCAGCCGCCCCGGTCGCCGACGTTCCGCCCGCGCCGTCCCCCCGCACCGCCTCGTTGCCTGTGACTGCGCAGGCGGAGGTTGCAGTCGCCGGGCTGGCGCTGGCCCCGGCACCGGCGCAGGCCCCGCTGGCCCCGACTCCGGCGCAGGCCCCGCTGGCCCCAGCCCCGTCGCCGGCCCCGGCAGCCCCGGCCCCGGCTCCCCCAGCCACCATGGGACACGTGCCCGCGCCGTGGCAGGACGGCGACCCCTACCGCCCGACATGCACCGTCGCCCAGCTCCGCCGCTTCATCAAGAGCCGGCCGTGGATCCCGATGCATGAGCTGCGCCGGCGTTTCGGCATCATCGGCGACGACGATGACGTCTCGCCGATGCGCGTCGGCAACCACACGCTGTTCATCGGCCTGCCGGCGGCCGAGGGCCGCCTGATGGCAGAGCTCCTCGGTGCAGGCGACGTCGGCTACGAGCTGTCCCTGGATCCGATCACGCCCGTCGTCGTGGGCGTGTACCCGATGCGGCCCGTCCCACGGGGCTGATCACCAGGGCATTGGCCCCGAGTCGGGGCTGATCGCGGGGGCGCGGTCGCTGCCGGTCACTCAGATCCCCGCGTCGTAGGACCTCGGCAGCGCCTCAACCACCGGCGCCTTGGTGCGCAGGTCTCGCAACGCGGCCTGGTCCATCGACGCGAGCCGCGGCAGGTCCGGCTGGTTGCTGCGCAGCAGGCGCTCGGTCAGCGTGGACAGCAGCAGCTTGTTGACCTCGGGGATCTCCATCACCCCCCGCAGCGCGTCCGCGGGCACCTCCATGAGCGTGCTGGGACGCGTGGCGACGACGTCGGCCGTTCTTGGGCTGCCGGTGAGGGCCGCGATCTCGCCGAAGAAGTCGCCCGCGCCCATCGTGGACAGGCCGCGGTAGCCGCCGTCCTCCTCGGGAATGCCAGCGGCAGCCTCGCCTTCGAGGATGAAGTAGGCCGCGGTCGCCTTGTCGCCCTTGGTGACCAGGCGTGAGCCCTCGGGGTACTCGCGGACGAGAGCGTCCCTGATGAAGGTGGCCCGCTGCGGCTGCGAGAGGCGGGTGAACGTGGCGAGCCGGCCCACGAGGAGGTCGAAGTCGGCCATCGTGGCTGGCCGGGCCTGTGCCGTGACGGCCGCTGGGGCGGCACGCAGTGCGGCGAGACCCCGACGCCACTCGGCTGCCGGTCGTCCGACGCCGGGCGCTACGAGCGCCGCCAGTGCGGTGACCACGAGGATCAGCGAGGCCAGGATGATCAGCACCCGGACATCGAACACGTCCGCCAGGCCGGCGGCCGCCATGCCGGCCAGGAAGATCACGTCGCGCATGACGAACAGGGCCGAGAACACGCGGCCGCGCAGCTCGCGCGGGGTGTGTCGCTGGAGCAGCGTCTGGCGCGCGACGGCCGAGGGCGAGTTGAAGAAGCCGCTGACCGTGACCCAGACGATGCCGATCAGGATCGTGGGCGAGAGGCCGTACAGGATCCCGGCGATGCCCATGCCCATGTACCCGACGAAGACCCACAGGCCGATCTGGAGCCGGTCCGCGTACTTGGCCATGAACAGGCTGCCCAGCACGAACCCGATCGAGGTCAGGCCCTCCTGGATCCCGTATTCGAACTCCGAGCCGCCAAGGACGGTGATGGCCATCGGCAGCAGCAGGACGTTCCACAGGCCGAAGGCGAAGAACACCGGGGCACCCAGCAGGAACAGCGAGCGCAGCATCGGCGTGTCCCTGATGGTGCGCACGCCGGTCGTCAGGTTGCTCACGACGAGGCCGACGGACACATCCTCGTCGGGGACCTCCATCTTCACCCGCGTCTTCATGAAGTAGATGCAGAGGGCCGAGAACACGAAGGTCAGCGAGTCGATCCAGAACGCGAGCCGGATGTCGATGGCGGCAAGCAGGCCCGCGGCCGCGAACCCGATTGCCGTGGACCCGAAGGACGCGATCTGCAGGAAGGAGTTGGCCGCCGTCAGCTCCTCGTCGCTCGCGATCTCCGGGATGAGCGCCTCGTAGGCGGGGTCGAAGAACATCTTCACGCCGGCGTTGGCCAGTATGGCGACGAACAGCAGGGTGATATCGATCCCGAGCAGGAACGGGATCGTCGCGACGATCACGGCCTGGAGGAGGTTGCTCGCGATCATCACCTTGCGCCGGTCCCAGCGGTCCACGAACACGCCGGCGATGAGCCCGACGATCAGGCTGGGCACGGCGGTGGCCATGAGGGTCACGCCCACGAGGAACGCGGACCCGGTCTGGTCGTAGACGTAGATGCCCGCGGCGAGGTCCGTCAGGGCGGAGCCGGCGGTCGACACCAGCTGCGCCAGCCACATCAGGACGAAGTCGGGCTTCTTGAACACCGCGGTCGGCGAGATGCGCGCCGGCACGGCCTCGGCGCCGCTCACGACGCGGTCTCCGACGACATGCCCGGGTCACCCGCTGCCGCATGGATCCTCCCAGTCCCTGCACGACCCCGGCGTCGCGGTCACCGTCCCGGACGCGAGGACTGGCGCGAAGTGTACGGTCCCGGACCGCTAGCATTCGAGTCTGCCGCACACGGAGGATCGGTGTTCGACGAGACGTTCGCCCGGGGGGCGCTGGCGCGCTGCGTGCTGTTCGAGGGGGTGGACCTCGACGCCATGGATGCGTGCCTCGCCTGCCTGCGCGTCCGGCGATTCCGGCGGGACGAGACGGTGTTCCACCAGGGCGACCTCGGTGATGCCCTGCACGTGATCGCGAGCGGCTTCGTCAAGGTCGTGCTGCCCTCGCCCGACGCCGGCGAGCCCGCCATCCTTGCAACCCTCGGCCCGGGTGACTTCTTCGGGGAGCTGGCCCTGCTCGACGGAGATCCCCACTCGGCCTCCGTCATCGCCCTCGAGCCGACGGAGACCCTCGTCCTGGGTCGTGTCGACTTCGAGCGGCTGTTCGAGTCGCAGCCGGGCATGCGGCGGGCCCTGGTCGCGTCGCTGGCCCGCCACCTGCGGCGGCTGACGGGCCACGTCGAGGCTCTCCACTTCCTGGACCTTCGCGAGCGGCTCGCGCTCCGGATCGCCGAGCTGGCGGCGGAGCAGGGCCGGGGCAGCGGCTGCTTCGCGGACCGGCGAGGTGCGCCTCGACCGCCACTACACGCAATCGGAGCTCGCCGGGATGGTGGGCGGGTCACGGGAATCGGTGAACCGGATCCTCGCGGAGTTCGTGACCCGGGGGCTGATCCGATTCGAACGCGACACACTGGTCGTCCCGGATGTCGGGCGGCTCACCACGGAGGGGCGACCATGAGCGAGCCACGCGAGTCGGCGATCCTGCACGCGCTCGAGGAGGTCGCGGCACGCGCGGCTGCCGCCGGCCGCCTCGAACCTCCCGGTGGAGAGGCGGTCCTCCGTTCCGTCGTGGAGGCCACGGTCGCCCTGTTCGATGCCGAGGCCGCCTCGATCGCCCTCCATGATCCCGCCACGGACCAATTGGTGATCCGCGTTGCGGCCGGCATGGCGGGCGAGGGCGCCGTTGGCCTGGCGTTCTCGTCCGGCGAGGGGATCGCGGGGTACGTGTTCACCACCGGCCAGCCGCTGGCCGTGGCCGACGTCGAGTCGGACCCGCGCTTCGACCGGTCGGCCGCCGAGCGGACGGGCTACGTGCCGCGGTCCATCCTGGCCGTACCGCTGCTCGACGACGCGGGGAGCATCGGCGTGCTCGAGGTGCTGGACCGGCACGGAGACCAGGGGTTCGGGCTACGTGACCTCGACCTCGCGTCCGTGTTCGCGCGCCAGGCGGCGGTGGCGATCCGGGCCAGTCGCGTGGAACGCGACGTCACCGAGCTCCTGAGGCTCACCCTGGCACGGCTTGCGGCCGACCCCGAGGCAGATGCAGTGGCCCTGGACGCTGCGGTGGCGGAGATCACGCTCGGCCTTGACGACGATGAGGGTGCGCGCCTGTGGGCCCTGGCGGATGCCGTCGCGAGAGCCCGGAAGGCGGCTCCGGACCAGGTGGCCTTGGTCGTGGAGATCCTCGATGCGCTCGCCCGTCGCGGGTCGCGGCAGGCGCCCCGGTCGTTCCGCAGGTGACCGAGCTCCCCGCCTGGGGCGAGCCGTTCGCGGCCGGGCACCGGGATGCCCTCGAGCGCAGCGGACCGTGGGGTCGAACAGATCGCGCCTGGGCGTTCGGCGATGGGTCCGGCCGTGGGCTGCGGGTCGCCATCGTGGATTCGGGCGTGGAGGGTTCGCATCCGGCAGTGGGCGGGCGCCTGGTCGAGTCCGTCGCCGTGGAGCGTCGCGGCGAGGACTGGGCCGTTGTGCCCTCGGAGCCGAACGACGTGGTGGGCCACGGCACGGCGTGCGCCGGGATCATTCACGACCTGGCGCCGGATGCCGAGCTCGTGTCCGTGCGGGTCCTGGGACCGGACAATCGCGGCAATGGGGGGGCCTTCGCGACGGGCCTCCTGTGGGCCATCGAATCGTCGGGGGCGTCGGTGGTCA
The DNA here is from genome assembly GCA_963754485.1 of uncultured Chloroflexia bacterium. Lineage (GTDB taxonomy): Bacteria > Chloroflexota > Limnocylindria > Limnocylindrales > CSP1-4 > CAIXZV01. The sequence goes on from CAVWFY010000018.1 coordinate 97,247, forward strand.
ACCTCTCGCTGTCCTCGCGCAGCGACGCGCTATTCGGCGCCCTCCACGAGCTCGCGGACGAGGCCTACTTCAGGAACGTCCTGCTGGTCGCCGCGGCGAACAACGTGTCGGTGGCGAGCTACCCGTCGCTCTACGCGGCCGTCGTGTCCGTGGCGGCCCACGACGTGCCGGATCCGGCCGCGTGGTTCTATAACCCCGCTCCGCCCGTGGAGTTCGGGGCGTACGGACTCAACGTGGATGTCGCGTGGCGCGGCGGGACCCGGATGTCCGTGACTGGCAACAGCTTCGCGGCGCCCCACATCGCCGGTTACGCGGCCCGGATTCGGGCGGCGCACCCGGGGATCACTCCGTTCGAGGTGAAGGCGGTGCTTGCCGCCACCGCCGACAACGCGCGATAGGCAGGGGCGCCACCCGGAATCGAAAGGGCCGGCCCCCCGAGGACCGGCCCTGTGAGTGGCGGACGACCTGGCTCAGCGATCCCCGTTGGGGTTGTCGCCGGGGCCGCGCTGGATCACTTCGCCCTGCGTGGTGGGGCCGCCCCGGTAGAGGCCCTCGGGGCCGGCCTCGTCGTCGATCGCCTTGGCGGTCTTCGCCCGGTGGCCCTCGACGTCGTTCTCGTCGTCCGAGAAGGAGACCATGCGCTTCTGGCCCTCGGGGCCGGCCTCGTCGTCGATCGCCTTGGCGGTCTTCGCCCGGTGGCCCTCGACGTCGTTCTCGTCGTCCGAGAAGGAGACCATGCGCTTCTGGCCCTCGGGGCCGGCCTCGTCGTCGATCGCCTTGGCGGTCTTCGCCCGGTGGCCCTCGACGTCCGCGCCGTCGTCCGCGTACTTGCCGACCTTCCGCTGGCCCTCCGGGCCGGTCTCGTCGTTCTTGCTCATCACTGGCCTCCCACCGTGGCTGCCCGTTCGGGCATGTCGTCCTTGGCGTGCTCCGGACTCTACGGTTCGCGTCCCAACCCCCGTGATGCGCGGGTTCACAGGCAGGGTGTCACCTCGCCGACACCCTGCCGCGAGCGATGTGGACGCCCTCGAGTGCGAGCAGCGCCTGCTTGAGGTCAAGAGCCGCCTCGCGACCGCCCCAGGCCGCGGCTCCGTACCCGCCCAGCTTCCCGTCGCCGGCGATCACCCGGTGGCAGGGGATCAGCAGCCCGACGGGGTTGCGGCCCACCGCGCCACCCACGGCCCGGGCCGCGCCAGGCCGGCCGATCCGCCTGGCCACCTCGCCGTACCCGGCCGTCTGCCCGCGAGGGATCGCCCGCACCGCCTCGAGGACCAGGCGGTCCCAGGCCGGCCGGTCCGCGATGTCAACGGGGAGACCGTCGAGCGGCACTGCCAGCCCTTCGAGGGCCTCGGCAACCGCCCGTGTCGCCCGGTCGGCCAGCCTGGATGCACCCTCGCCGGCCCGCCCCGCGTCCACCACGACGCCCCGCCGCCCGAGCCCGGCCCAGAACCCCTCGGCCGACGACAGAAGCTCCACCGCCGTCACCCCTCGGCTCGTCGCGGCGATCCGGGCCGGACCCCACGGTGAGGACGTCTCCCGCACGCACGCGAATGCATAGAACGTATTCACGCTGCAATAGTTGCATAGACCGTGACATATCGGCATACTGCGCGGGCCATGTCGCATCAGTCGTTCGTCACCTTCGACGCCAGGAAGAAGCCTTGGCGGCCCAGCCGGGAGGCTCGGGCCCAGGGGCTCTGACGACGCGCGAGCGACGAACCAGGGAGCCTCCGGGACCGGAGGCGCCGAAGGGGCCGCGATCACCAGGAACGGTGACGCGGCCTTCGTGATTCGACGGACCTCCGGAACCGCACTCCCATCCGCGGAAAGGACGTCCGAACCATGCATCTCCTCATCTACGGACCCGGTCGCCTCGGATGCGCGATCGCGCACGCCGCAGCCGACGAGGACTGGACCTCCACGCTGATCGGCCGCCCCGATCCGGGTGACCGGCGCGCCGGCGCTCCGCGCGCAGACGTCGTGGTGGAGGCCTCGGCCGGCATGGCGGTCGCCGCCAACCTCTGGCACGCCCTGGAGTCCGGCAATCGCCGGTTCATCATCGCGGCCAGCGCCTGGGACGCCGAGGCCGCCCCAATCCGCTCCATGCTGCTCGAGCACGGCGCTGCCGCAGTCGTCGCGCCCAACCTTGCGCTCGGGGCGGCGCTGTTCCTGCGCCTGGCCGAGCAGGCCGCCGCCATGTACGCGCGCGCCGGTTTCGAGCCGTCGATCGTGGAGTGGCACCGCCGCGGCAAGGCGGACCGTCCATCCGGCACGGCGCGCCATATCGCCCGCCGGATCACAGCCGTCGATCACCGCTGGGCCGGGCCTGACGAGCATGACGACGATCGCCCCGCCCTCGAGGTGGTCGGCATCCGCGCCGGCGTGGCACCCGGCACCCATCTCGTGACCTTCGACGGTCCGGGCGAGTCCGTGGAGCTGCGGCTCACCGCACGGGATCGGACCGCGTATGCCGATGGAGCCCTCGCGGCCGCACGCTGGCTTGTCGAGGAGACCCGCGGCCCCGGCCTCCACCCGTTCGATGCCGTCGTGGACGACCTTCTCGCGGCCTCGCCGACGACCGTACTCGCCTGACCCAACCACACGACAGCCGAGGAGTCCTCAGATGACCCGCACCCCTGCGCTCCGTGGCGCCTTCACCGCGCTCGTCACCCCGTTCACCGCCGACGGCACGTTCGACGAGGCCGCCTACCGCCGCCTCGTCACGTGGCAGATCATGGCCGGCATCGACGGCCTCGTCCCGGTCGGCACCACCGGGGAGTCGCCCACGCTCACCGTCGCGGAACGCGACCGGTGCATCGAGATCGCCGTGGAGACCGTCGCCGCACGTCCCGGCGGGCGCCTCGTCCCGGTCATCGCCGGCACCGGCTCGAACGACACCCGGGCGTCCATCGAAGCCACCCGTCGCGCAGCCGCACTGGGCGCCGATGCCGCGCTGATCGTCACGCCCTACTACAACAAGCCCGACCAGCGGATGCTCGACGCCCACTTCCGGGCGATCGCGGACGAGGGCGGCCTGCCCATCGTCGTCTACAACGTCCCAGGCCGGACCGGCGCCAACGTGGAGGCCGACACGTTCCTGCGCCTGGCCGAACACCCGCGCGTGATCGCTGTCAAGGAGGCCAGCGCCAACATCGAGCAGATCGCCGTGATCTGCCGCGACCGCCCCCGCGATGTGGCGGTGCTCTCGGGTGACGACGCCGCGACGATGGCGGTCCTGGCGATGGGCGGTGATGGCGTGATCTCCGTGGCCAGCAACCAGATCCCGGGCGAGGTAGCGGCGCTCGTGGCCGCGTGGCACGCCGGCGACTGGGTCGAAGCCCGCCGCCTGCACGACCGGTACCTGCCCCTGTTCCGGGCGAACTTCCAGGGCGCCCCGAACCCGGTGCCGGCGAAGGCCGCGATGCTGGCGATGGGCCTCCTGGACGACGACACGCTGCGTGCGCCGCTGCTGCCGCTGGCCCAGGCGCCGAGGGAGCGGCTGATCGGGCTGCTCCGCGGGCTCGGCCTCGTGGAGGGAGGCGGGCGCCAGGGACTCCTCGCCGGGGAGGTGGCGGCATGACGGCCGTCGAGACGTCGGCCGTGGCGTCCGGCCTCGGGGCGACCATCCTCGCCGACCTCGACGCGGGCCGTCGCCGGGCGGCTGTCCCCGACCCGACGGCCGCAGGCGGATGGCGCGTGGACTCCGAGGTCAAGGCCGCCATCCTCGACTGCTTCCGGGAGCGGGCGACGGTCGAGTGGGACCTGGGTGGCGCCCTGCGGTTCCGGGACCGCATGGGGCTTCCGGTCAAGGACCTGCTCGCCGGTCCGTGGCGGGTGGTCCCGGGTGGGACCTCGGTCCGGGCCGGCGTGTGCCTGGGTTCGGGGGTCGTGATCATGCCGCCCTCGTTCATCAACGTTGGCGCGTGGATCGGTGACGACACGATGGTGGACAGCCATGTGCTCGTGGGCTCCTGCGCCCAGATCGGCGCGCGGGTCCACCTCTCGGCCGGGGTATCCATCGGCGGGGTCCTTGAGCCGGCCGGCGCGCGGCCGGTCATCGTGGAGGACGGGACGTTCGTGGGGGCCGGATCGTCGCTGCTCGAGGGCGTGCTGGTGGGGGAGGGCGCGGTCATCGGGGCGGGCGTGATCCTGACCGGGACCTCCCGGCTCTACGATCTCGTGCGTGGGCGAGTGCTGACCGGCACGCCGGAGGCGCCGCTCGCCGTGCCGCCGGCGTCCGTGGTGGTGCCCGGGGCGCGTACCCTCGGCGGGGAGTTTGCCGCGACCAACGGCCTGTCCGTCTCGGTCGCGCTCCTGGTCAAGGATCGCGACGCCGGGACCGACGCCCGGGTCGCCCTCGAGGACGCGCTTCGATGAACGAGGTCCTGCGCGACGGCCGGCTCGGCGGGCACGACCCGGCCGCCCTGGCCGAGCGCTTCGGGACGCCGTTCTACGCCTACGACCTGGACGTCGTCACGCGGCAGGTCGACGCGCTCAGGTCCGTCCTGCCGGTGGCCTTCGACCTCGCCTACGCGGTCAAGGCGAATCCCAACCTCGCCGTGCTTCGACACGTGCGGGGCCTTGGGCTGGGGGCCGACGTGGCGTCGGGGGGCGAGCTGCGGCACGTCCTCCGCGCCGGGTTCGCTCCCGGGCGCATCGTGTTCACCGGCCCCGGCAAGCGGGACGAGGAGCTGGCGGCCGCGGTCGAGGCCGGCGTGCGGGTCGTCACCGTGGAATCGCGGGGTGAGCTGCGGCGCCTGGAGCGGATCGCGGAGGGCCTGGGCCGATGCCAGCCGATCCTGCTGCGGGCCGCCGTCACGGAACCGGCCGCCCCCGGGTGGGACACTCTCCGCGGCGTCGACATCACCGGCAAGTTCGGGATGGACGGCGCGGACCTGCGGACGGCCGCGGCCGAGGCGGTCGCGTCACCCTGGCTCGAGCCGCTCGGGCTGCACGCCTTCGGGGCGTCGAACGTGACCGACGCCGCGGTCCTGGTTGCCCACGCCGAGGCGACGATCGATGCGGCGGCGGGACTTGCGGCAACGGCGGGCTTCGAGCTGCGGCTGGTCGACGTCGGCGGGGGGCTGGGGATCCCGTACGGGGACGACGATCCGCCCCTCGACCTGCCACAGCTCGGCGAGGGGCTCGCGGCGATCGCCACTCGACTCGCAGCCCACCCGGCCACCCGCCGCACCCGCGTCCTTCTCGAGCCCGGCCGGTTCCTCGTGGGTGCGTGCGGCGCCTACGTCGCCAGGGTGGTGGACCGCAAGGAGATCGACGGCCGCCCCGTGGCGATCCTCGACGGGGGCATCCATCACGTCCTGAGGCCCGTCCTGGTTGGTAGGGAGCAGCGCATCGCGGTCCTCACCGGACCGGCCGCCGGCAGCCGCACGGAGGCATCGGGCGCCGAACCCCCGGTCATGGTCGCGGGCCCGCTGTGCACCGGGCTCGACGTGTTCGCCCGGGGGGCCGCCATCACCCCGCCCGACCCCGGCGACCTCATGGCCGTCCTCGACGTCGGTGCCTACGGCGCATCGGAGTCGATGCCGTTCTTCCTGTCGCACCCACTCCCGCCGGAGATCGCCCTGCGTGGCGGCGAGGCCTGGCTGGCGCGCCCGCGCATCGATCCTGACACATGGCTCGAGTGGCAGGTGGGGGAGCCGCAGGGGGCATAATCACGCGCAGGCCCCCGGGGGCTTCCCCGTGGGCGCTTGACCCGGACGGCCCGGTCTCCTGGTAGCACCGAAGGGCGAGGGTCGATGAACCGCCGCTACGCGATGCGACTCCGCAGGCCGCGGTTTCGGGGCATCCGGACGCCCGTGGATCTGACCCAGCACAGCGTTCGGCGGCTGGTACTCCTCGGCGTCGCGGCGGTGGTGCTCCTGGCTCCGATGTGGGCCTGGACCACCCAGACCGCCCTTGGTCAGCGGGTCGGCGATCTGATCCTCTTCGGCCGCCCGTATGCGAATCCAGCCGCGGTGGGCCTCGCGGGCGGGACGCTGGCGTCGATCAGCCTTCCCGCGGCAGCGTTGGCCAGCGTCGGGATTGCCGGTCTGGGTCTGGTCCGGGGCGGTTTCGGGCTCGCCATCGCTGTCGCGACCGTCATCATCGGTTCCAACGTCACGTCGCAGGTCCTCAAGATCCTGCTCGAGCGACCCAACCTGCTGGGCACCGCGGCCTACGCGACCGGCAACAGCTTCCCGAGCGGGCACGTCACGCTCGCCGCCTCGCTGGGGCTGGCCTGCATCCTCGTGGTCCCGCGCCAGTTCAGGACGCCCACCGCTCTCGTCGTTGCAGGCCTGGTGGCCGCCGTCGGCATGAGCACGATCACGGCCGGGTGGCATCGCCTGGGCGATGTCGTCGGGGCGGTCCTGATCGCTCTCGCCTGGGCGTCCATCGCCACGGCGGTCCTGGTTCGAGCCCAGGGCTGGATGCCTCGCCGTACGTGGGGTCGCGGGCGTGGTGGCACGGTCGTGATGGTCGCCTGGCTGCTGGGTGGTGCGGCGGTGCTTGCCGGGATCGCAGGGTTGACCCTCTCCGCCATCGACCCGACCCCGATCAGGGAGGCCATTGCCGCGAGCGCCACCGAGCCGCGGAGGTTCTTCGACGCAATGGTCGTGTCACTGGGGTCGGTCCTGATCGCGTGCTTTGCGTTTGTGTGGGCGATGCGGGGGGTCGCCCTAGAGAGCCCAGGCTGAGGCTGCTCGCCGGCGCGGCCCAGCGATGTTTGACAGAATCTTGAGGTCGCACCGCTGGACCATGGCGGGCGTGGCGCTATACTCCCCCCTAGTATGACGTCCCAGCCCGCCGCTCCTCAGCCCATCGAGATCATCCTGCCCATCGAGGGCATGACCTGCGCCTCGTGCGTGAACCGCATCGAGCGCTTCCTCAAGAAGACGCCGGGCGTCGAGGAGGCCGCGGTCAACCTCGCCACCGAGAAGGCCACGGTCCGCGTCGACCCCGCCCTCGCCGGCCGCAACGAGCTGGTCAAGGCCGTGGAGGCCGCCGGCTACGAGGTCCGGGCGGAGGCCCCCGCGGCGGCGGACGGGGTGACCGGGACCGCGAGCCTGGAGCTGGAGATCACGGCGGAGGACCTGGAGCGCGAGCGCGCCCAGCGCCAGACGCTGTTCCAGGCCCTCGTCGCCATCGGCGCGTCGCTGGTGTTCATGGTCCTGATGTTCACGCCGCAGACCGTCGTGGCGATGGAGGACATCAACAAGTTGATCCTGATCCCGGCGACGTTCATCCAGTTCTGGGCGGGCGGTCGCTTCTACCGGGCCGCCTGGCGCGCGGGCCGGCATGGCGGTGCCACGATGGACACCCTCGTGGCGGTCGGGACGAGCGCCGCCTGGGGCTACTCCGTCTTCGTGACGCTGTGGCCGGAGGTCATCCACGCGGCCGGTCTGCACCCCGAGACCTACTTCGACTCGGCGACGATCATCCTGGGCCTGATCCTGCTCGGGAAGTGGCTCGAGGCCCGCGCCAAGGGCCGCACGACCGGGGCGATCCGCCGTCTTGTCGGCCTGCAGGCGACAACGGCCCGCAGGATCCGTGACGGCGTCGAGGAGGACGTCGAGCTCGCGATCGTCGTCCCCGGCGACCTCCTGCGCGTCCGCCCCGGCGACAAGGTTCCGGTGGACGGCGTCGTGGTCGAGGGAATGTCCGCGGTGGACGAGTCGATGCTCACCGGCGAGCCCATTCCGGCCACCAAGGGCGCCGGCGACGAGGTCATCGGCGCGACCATCAACACGACGGGCTCGTTCGTGATGCGTGCCACGCGCGTCGGGCGCGACACGGCGCTGGCGAGGATCGTCGAGCTGGTCCAGCGAGCGCAGGGCTCCAAGGCCCCCATCCAGCGCCTGGCCGACCGGATCAGCGAGGTCTTCGTCCCGGCCGTGCTCCTGGTCGCGGCCGCCACCTTCCTGGTCTGGTTCGTGTTCGGGCCGGAGCCGCGGTTCACGCTGGCCCTGACCGCCTTCATCGGCGTCGTGATCATCGCCTGCCCTTGCGCGATGGGACTCGCCACCCCGACCGCGATCATGGTCGGGACCGGGAAGGGCGCCGAGGTTGGCATCCTGGTCCGCGGCGGGGAGGCGCTCGAGGCGGCCGGGGGCATCGACACCGTGGTCATGGACAAGACCGGCACGCTCACGCTGGGGCGGCCCGCGGTGACCACCGTGATCCCGGCGACGGGCTTCGACGAGGTGCGGGTCCTGGACCTCGCCGCGGCCCTGGAGACCGGCTCGGAGCACCCGCTGGGGGAGGCGATCGTGCGCAAGGCGCGCGAGACGGAGCTGGGCTTCGCGAAGGTCGACGGGTTCGAGGCGATCGTGGGCCGCGGCGTGCGCGGCACCATCGACGGTGTCGAGGTCCTCGTCGGCAGCCGCCGCCTCCTCGAGGAGCAGGGCATCGACCTCTCGGCGCTGCTGGAGCCCGCGGGAGCCATCGCCGCGGACGGCGGGACCCTGGTGTTCGTCGCGGCCGGTGGGTCGGCGGCGGGCCTCGTCGCCATCACGGACCCGGTCAAGGTCGAGTCCGCCGAGGCGGTTCGCGACCTGCAGGCCGCTGGCATGGTCGTGTGGCTGCTCACGGGTGACGGCCGCCTCACCGCGGAGGCCGTCGCGCGCCAGGTCGGGATCCCCAGTGCCAACGTCATCGCCGAGGTCCTGCCCGGCGACAAGGACGCGGTCATCGAGCGCCTCCAGGCCGAGGGCCGCAAGGTCGCGATGGTCGGGGACGGCATCAACGACGCCCCGGCGCTCGCCCGCGCGGACCTCGGCGTGGCCATCGGGACCGGAGCGGACGTCGCCATCGAAGCTTCGGACATCACGCTCGTCGGTGGCGACCCGCGGCTCGTGGGCTCGGCCATCGCGCTGTCGCGCTCCACGATCCGGGTGATCCGCCAGAACCTGTTCTGGGCGTTCGCCTACAACGTCGTGCTCATCCCGATCGCCATGGGCGTGCTCTACCCCGCCTTCGGGATCACGCTCAACCCGGCGCTCGCGGCAGCCGCCATGGCGCTGTCCTCCGTGAGCGTCGTGACCAACTCGCTGCGCCTGCGTGGCGTGGACGTCCGTCCGGGACACGTGACGAAGCTCCGGCGCGGGCCGCTGGGCATGGTGCGGGACGCAGCGTTCCTGGTCGTGATCGCGGTCGTCGGGCTGGCGCTCGCCGGGGGCGTGCTGGCCGCGGATCGGGCGGTCAACGCGAATCTTCCGACCGTGACAGTCGTGGCGAAGGACGTGCGCTTCCAGCCGGCTGACGTGACCGTCAGGGCCGGGGAGTGGACGCTCCTGGAGTTCCGCAACGACGATCCGGTCGTCCACGACTGGATGGTCGAAGAGATCCCCAACCTCGAGGTCATCGCCCGGCCCGGCCAGACGGAGACCCTTAGGTTCGTGCTGGACAAGCCGGGGGAGTACATGGTCATGTGCTCCATCCCGGGCCACGCCGAGGCCGGGATGGTGGGGATGCTGACGGTCGAGGCGCGCTGAGATCCGACGGCGCGTAGACTCCCGGTCGTGACCGACACCCCGCTCGAGCCCGCACCCGCCGGCCCAGTCCGGTCCCGGATCGAGGTTCCCGCCGATCCGCGGGACCTGCCGGGCGACTTCCCGCACCGGTTCGTCGTCCAGATCCGCTTCGGCGACACGGACGCGATGGGCCACACCAACAACTCGCGCTTCCTGACCTTCTGCGAGTCTTCGCGCATCGACTACTGGGAGGCGGCGTCCGGCGAGCCGTTCGGGCTGGTCACCCACGGGGCCGAGGAGTCGCTGATCCTGGCCGAGATCCGGGTCACATACCGCTCGCCCTCCTACTTCGGCGAGCTGCTGACGGTGGAATCGCGGCTGGGGCGGCTGGGCCGCACCTCGTTCACGCTGGAGCACCGCGTCACGGCCTCGGAGTCGCCGCGCGGCCGGGCGCGGCTCGTCGCCACGGCGGAGGACGTCCTGGTGCTCTACGACTACGCGACGGAGCGTCCGCGGGTCATCCCCGACGAGTTGATCGCGCGCATGGAGGCCTACGAAGGGCGGATTCTCCGGGGCTGAGCCGGAGGACCTGAGGCCGGGAGTCGAGGAGTGCCTCGAGCCTCTGCCGGGCGTCGGATACGCGGGCCGTGCGTGCAATGCCGGGCCGCACCGTCCCGGGACACTCCTCTCTGGCCCGCATCGGCTCGCCCACGCTCACCGCTCCAGTGCCCACGCTCCGGATACGCCTCACGCGCGTCGTCGGCGCTCGTCTCGCGCCCACTCCGTGCCCAGCACGCGCCACGCGCGCACACGGTGCATAGCCGGGCCCGAGCGACCGTTACCACGCGCCAGCCGCGTCTCCCGTGCAGCGCCCCGGGATAGCACGCGCCAGCCGCGTATCCCGTGCAGCGCCCCGGGATAGCACGCGCCAGCCGCGTATCCGGCGCCGACGGCGGGGCTGGGCCTGGCGGGGCTGGGCCTGGCGGGGCTGAGCGGCGACTGCGCCGCGCCCGAGCCGGGACTGCCCGAGCGCAGGCTCCTACGCCACGAAGCGGCGGAAGATCGTGACCGCGTTCTGGCCGCCGAAGCCGAAGCCGTTGATCGCGACCGTGTCCACCTTCGCCTTGCGTGCCACGAGCGGCACGTAGTCCAGGTCGCACTCCGGGTCCGGCGTGCGCAGGTTCGCGGTGGGCGAGATGACCCCGTCGCGGATACCGCCCAGGGCCGCCAGGGCCGACGCGATGCCGGCCGCGCCTACGAGGTGCCCGATCATCGACTTGGGGGAGGAGATCGCGCGTGTCGCGGCTGCGGACCCGTACGCCAGCTTGATGGCGCGCGTCTCGGTCGAGTCGTTGAGCGACGTTGAGGTCCCGTGGGCGACGATCCAGTCGATCTCGTCCGGCGCCACGCCCGAGTTGCGCAGGGCGTTGGTCATCGCGCGCGCCTGGCCGCGCCCGGTGGGATCCGGTGCGGAGACGTGGAACGCGTCCGCGGTGAGCGCACCACCCAGGATCTCGGCGATCGGCGTTGCGCCACGGGCCAGCGCGTGCTCGGCCGACTCCACCACGACGACGCCGGCGCCCTCGCCCAGCACGAACCCGTCGCGCGTGGCGTCGAACGGCCGCGAGGCCGTCTCCGGGGAGTCGTTGCGCTTGGACAGCGCGGTCATGTTGGACAGTGCCGCGACGCCCATGGGCCACACGGGCGCCTCGGAGCCGCCGGTCAGGACGACGTCGCACTCGCCCGTGGCGATCAGGCGGAGCGCGTCGTGGAAGGCGATGACGGACGTCGCGCAGGCCGCGACCTGGGTCATCACCGGACCCGTCAGCCCGTACTCCATCGACAGCATGCAGCTCGCCATGGACGGTGAGAGCGCCGGCACCGCGAACGCGGACACGAACCGCGGCCCCTTGGTGTCGTGGACGTGTGTCCCGTCGATGATGGACTCGATGCCGCCGCCGCCGGTGTTGACGACCACGCCGACGCGATCGCGCTGCTCGGGGGTCATGGCCGCGAAGTCGATGCCCGACGCCCCGACCGCCTCCTTGCCCGCGCCCATCGCGAGGTGGATGAAGCGGGTCATCCGGCGTGCCATCTTGGGTTCCATGGCCTTGCCCGGGTCGAAGTCCAGCACCTCGGCGGCGATCTGGACCTCGAAGGCGGAGGCGTCGAAGGAGCGGATCAGGCGCGTGCCGGTGACGGCCGCCTGGAGATTCCGCCAGTAGGTCTCGAAGTCGTTGCCGATGGGCATGACGGCGCCGAGGCCGGTGACGACAGCACGGCGCGCGAGGTCGGACGAGGGCACGGTCTTGGCCTCAGCGAGCAGACAGTTGATAGGTGGTCGGGATTGTAGCGCCGCTCAGCGGCCGTCCCAGCGCTTGAAGATGATCGCGCCGTTGTGCCCGCCGAGGCCGATGTTGTTGGACAGGGCGTAGCGCACCGGCATCTTCGTCGTCTCCGGTACGACCCACAGGTCGCACTCGGGGTCGAACTCACGGTAGTTGATCGTGCCCGGCACGGTCTGCTCCGCAACCGTCATGATGCTGGCGAAGGCCTCGAAGGCGCCGGCGGCGCCCATCATGTGGCCGGTCATCGATTTGGTGCCGCTGATCGCGAGTGACCGCCTCGCGGCCGAGGCGCGCTCCCCGAAGACCCCCCAGAACGCCTCCGCCTCGCGCTTGTCGCCGACCGGCGTGCTGGTCCCGTGGGGATTGATGACGTCGATCTCGTCCGCCGGGACGCCTCGGCGCTGGAGGGCCGCCCGCATCGCCCGCGCAGAGCCGACACCGTGCTCGATGGGCTGGATCATGTCGAAGCCATCGGCGGCCGCGCCGTAGCCCACGACCTCCGCGTAGATGTGCGCTCCACGCGCCATCGCCAGCTCGAGGTCCTCGAGGATCAGCCCGCCGGCGCCCTCGCCGAGCACGAACCCGTCACGGGTGCGATCGAAGGGCCGGCTCGTGTCGGCGATCGGCATCCCCTCCCTGGGTGATCCCAGGCCGCGCATGTTGCCGAAGCCGGCGTGACCCACCTCGAGCAGCGGCATCTCGGCAGAACCGGCGATGACGGTGTGCACGTCGCCACGGCGGATCAGCTCCGCGCCTTCGCCGACGCAGTTGGTCCCCGTGGAGCACGCCGTGACGATGCACATGTTGTGGCCGATGGCGCCGGTCTCGATCGCGATCATGCCCGACGTTGAATCGGTGAGGGCGTTCGCGATGAAGGTCGGCGCGACACGCCCCGGACCCTGATCCTGCAGGGCGTGCCAGTTGTCGATCATGAGGCTCTGACCGCCTGCGCCCGTGCCGAACACGACGCCGATGTCCTCGCGGTTCGCGTCGGTGATCTCGAGGCCCGCGTCCGCAATCGCCTGCTTGGCGGCCGCGACGCCATACCACATGGTTGGCTCGCTGCGGCGCACCGCCTTGGCATCCATCCACGCCTTGGCGTCGAAGTCCACGACTTCGCCCGCGACCTTGTTGCGGTAGGGCGTGGTGTCGAACTTGGTGATCTCGCGCAGTCCGGACACGCCGTTGAGCAGGTTCTGCCAGGCGGTGTCCTTGTCGTTGCCGACGGGGCTGATGACGCCGAGGCCGGTGACGACGACACGGCGGGAGTAATCGGGCTGGCGCAACGTGGTTCCTCTCGGGAGTTCTGGTGTCGGGTGGTGGTGGGGTGAGCTGGTCAGCTGTCGGCGGCGGCGGTGTCGGCGAAGGGGATCGCGAGGCGGTCGGCGGCCGCACGGTCGTCGAGCGCCAGGGCGAGCGCACCAGGGGCGATGCGCTTGATGAGGCCGGTGAGGACCTGGCCAGGCCCGACCTCGATGAAGGTCGTGACGCCGGCGGCCGTCATCGCGCCGATGGCGCCGACCCAGTCGACGCCGGTGGTCAGGTGGTCGACGAGCTCGGCCCGGCAGGCTTCGGCCGTGGTGATCGGGCGCGCGTCGGCGTTGGCGAGGAGCGGGGGGTTCGGGTCACGGAAGGTGATCCCGGCGAGGACCTCGCGCATCCCGGCTGCCGCGTCCGCCATCAGCGAGGAGTGGGCGGCGACCGAGACCGGGAGCTCGATGGCGCGCTTCGCGCCCAGACGCTTCGCGATGCCCAGGGCGGCCTCGATGGCCGGCCGCTCGCCGCTGACCACCACCTGGCCGGGCGAGTTGCGGTTCGCGACGCCGAAGATGCCGTACGCCGACGCCTGGTCGACGAGAGCCGGGAGGCTGGCGTCGTCGAGGCCGATGATCGCGGCCATGCGCCCCTCGTGGCCCGCACCCGAGGCCTGCATCTTCTGGCCCCGGATCCGCACCAGGCGGACGGCGTCGGCGAGGTCGAGCGCACCGGCCGCCACGAGGGCGGAGTACTGGCCCATCGAATGGCCGGCGGCGAACGCAGGCTCCGGGATATCGACACCCAGCTGGTACCAGCGTTCCTTGACGGCCTCGAGGTAGGCGATCGAGGCGGCGAGGAGGGCCGGCTGGCTGTTCTCCGTCCGGTTGAGCTCCTCCTCGGGGCCCTCCCATGCGAGGCGGGTGATGGGCTCGCCGAGGGCGGCATCGGCGGCGGCGAACACGGCTGCGGCGACGGGAGAGGACTCGGCGAGCGCGCGGCCCATGCCGACGGACTGGCTACCCTGGCCGGGGAACACGAAGGCGATCTTGTTCATCAGGCGTCAGGGTAGCCCGCGGGGCGCCCAAACACCCGGAAGTGCGTGCAGACTTGCAGGAATTGACCAACGGGACCTACGCTCCGGCGATGAGGAGCCACGCGTGACCGATCCGCTCGAACCCGCCGGCGCGGACTCGTTGCCGACGACGCTTGCGGGCGATCCCGGCGATGCCCAGGCTGCCCCGGCTGCGAGGGTGCCGGTGCGCCGGCTGCGATCCTCCGACCCCGCGGTGGGGCCGCCCCTCCCCGACGCTCTCCTGCGGACCCGACGGAAGGGTGTGCCCAGCCGGGTGATCGCGCGAGTGTTCGAGGCGGACCTGTCTGCGCCGGTCGTGGCGGCGGGCACCCGGATCCAGAACGTGCGGCAGATCAGCGAGCGCGTGGCGATGGGGCGGGCCCTGTGGCGGGAGCTCGTCGTGGGCTTCGCCTCGCAGTTGGGCGAGCTCAACCTCGGGTTCACGCAGCTGGCCGCCCTCTACGTCCTGGCCGAGGGTGCGACCACGACGATCGCGGACCTCGCCGAAGCGATCGGACGGTCGCCGTCGGCGACGTCACGGCTGGTGGACGGGTTGGTCAAGCGGCGCCTCGTGGAACGTCGGCACGAGGAGGACGATCGCCGCCAGCGCTCCGTGTGGCTCACGGCCCGCGGCAGGGCCATCCTGCGCATGGTGGATCGCGCACGCGCCGAGCAGTTCCTGACGACGGTGCGGCCGCTGCCGCGAGGCGAGCGGGCGCTGATTGCGATGGGCGTGGCCGCGCTCGCAACGGGGGCGATCAGCCGCCGCGGACGCCTGGTCCGCGGGGAGGGCTGACGCGCCGGGAGTCCGCTCGTCACAATCCCCGCAACGCAGGAGGACCGAATGGACCAGCAGCGCTTCGAGCTCAACTACCAGGTCATGCACCGCCACAAGGACGGCTCGTGGGCGGAGATGCAGGAGGTTCCCCAGCATCGAGACTCCTCGGCGCACGACCCGGAGCGCTCGTGGAGCCTGCGCAGGATCTTCCGCTGCAAGACCTGCGAGGAGTGGGCGACCGTCATCCCGGGCGCGGAGGGCGACGCGGTCGTCGGCCCCTGACCGCGGGCCGCTGACCCGGGCTGTGTCGGCGGCGGTGAGCCGCGCTCAGCCGCAGTAGCCCAGGACCACGTCGTAGAGGACGGGCAGGCCCCAGCGGAGGGCGTCGAGCCCCACGCGCTCGTCCACCCCGTGGAACCGTTCCAGGAACCGCTCGTCCGGCTCCAGGCGAAGCGGCGAGAAGCCGTAGGTCGGGACGCCCAGGAGCACGCTGGTGGACTTGGCATCGGTCGCGAAGGGCGCCATCACCGGCACCGGGATGCCGTCGGGGTCGTGGGCGCGGATGGTCGCGGCCAGCAGGTCGTAGAGCTCGCCAGCGGCGGGCGCCTCCACCGGCGGTCGGCCGATGACGTGCTCCAGCGTGCACTGCGGGGCGAGATCGCCGAGACGCGCCAGGACCTCCTCGCGCATGTCGTCGGGGGTGGTGCCGGGGAGGGTGCGGCAGTCGATCTCGATCATCGCCTCGCCCGGGATCACGTTGTACTTCACGCCCGCGCGGATGATGTCGGGGCTGATCGAGTCGCGCAGCAGCGCGCGGATGGCACGCGCGTACATGGGGTCGCACGCCGCCCGGATGGCGGCCTCGCTCCGGCGAGGGTCCGTCTCGTCGGCGATGGCGGCCACGAAGGCCGCCCCCTCCGGCGGCAGCTCGGAGCGGACGCCGTCCAGGAACTGGCGCATCACGGGCGTCAGGCGCGGCTCGCCGGGTGTGGCGAGGCGACGGACCGCCTCCGCGGCCATGACCGCTGCGTTGTCCTCCCGGGGCATGGAGCCGTGGCCCCATGTGCCGTGGACGTGGATCCGGAAGACCTCGAACCCCTTCTCGGCGACCTGGATCGGGTAGAACCGGCGCCCACCCAGTTCCACGGACACGCCACCCGCCTCGTTGAGGGCGCCGGCGGCGCGGAGCGTGTCGGGACGGTGCTCCGCGAGCCAGCCAGCCCCCTCACGCCCCCCGGCCTCCTCGTCGGCGGTGCAGGTGTAGAGGACGTCGCGGCGCAGTCCGGGGATGGGGTCGTGCGCCGGGTCCAGCCCGGCCTCCCGCGCACGGCGGGCGAGCAGGAGCACGACCAGCGTCTCGAGCGCCACCATCTGCTTCATGTCCACGGCGCCGCGACCCCAGACGTAGCCGTCGGCGATATCGGCGGCGAACGGGTCGTGCGTCCAGCCGTCCCCGGCGTTCGCAGGGACGACGTCAAGGTGGCTCAGCAGCAGCAGCGCGTCACCGCCGGTGCCGTCGCCACGGAGGCGCACGGTCACGTTGCCGCGTCCCGGGGCCGACTCGATGACCTCCGGTTCAAGCCCCTCGGCACGCAGGATGCCGGCGATGAAGTGGGCGGCGTCCAGCTCCGGGCCGGGCGGGTCCGGAGGGTTGATCGACGGGATGCGGATCAGGTCTCGCAGGAACGCGACCAGCTCCCCGTGTGCGGCCTCCCACGTGTCGGCGTCCAGCCTGGCGGAGGGAAGCCGGGTGGTCACGGGCTGGGGCTCAGGTCCGCGGGGCGGTGATGATCGCCCCGATGAAGCCGAGGACGAAGCCCATCAGCACGATGATCACGACCATCGCGATGAGGATCTGCACGTAGGGCCGCTCGCGGCGGAGGGTCTCCTCGAGCTCCGGGTCCTCGCCGCCTGCGATGTAGGGCTGGTCGAGGCCGCGCTTGCGGGCCGCGACGTTGCGGGCCTCGTCGTACTTCTCCGGGTCGGGTGGCAAGGGCGTGGGGTTCATGTTGGTCACAGGGACATGATGCCCCAGCCGCCGTCTGCGGGCGTCGAGGTCGAGCGCTTAGAATGGCCCGAGCGCACCCGACAGCGACTGTCCACCGGACGAGAAGGAGGGCCTCGTGCCCAACGGCAAGCCCAACATCGTGGTGTTCTGGGGCGATGACATCGGCATCACGAACCTGTCGTGCTACAGCGACGGGCTCATGGGCTACCGGACCCCGAACATCGACCGCGTCGCCAACGAGGGGATGCGCTTCACGGACTCCTACGGCGAGCAGAGCTGCACCGCCGGCCGGTCCGCGTTCATCACCGGGCAGAGCGTGTACCGGACCGGCCTGTCCAAGGTTGGCATGCCCGGCTCGGACATCGGCATGCCGGACGAGGACCCGACGATCGCGGAGCTGCTCAAGCCGCTCGGGTACGCCACCGGGCAGTTCGGGAAGAACCACCTGGGCGACCAGGACCGGCATCTGCCGACCGCGCACGGGTTCGACGAGTTCTTCGGCAACCTGTACCACCTCAACGCCGAGGAGGATCCCGAGCACCCGGACTACCCGAAGCCCGAGGAGTTCCCGGACTTCAAGCAGAACTACGGGCCGCGAGGCGTGCTCCGCTGCCGGGCGAACCCGGACGGGACGCAGACGATCGAGGACACGGGGCCGCTCACGAAGAAGCGGATGGAGACCATCGACGACGAGATCGTCAGCGGCGCCATCGACTTCATCGAGCGCAAGCATGCCGAGGACGTGCCGTTCTTCCTGTGGGTCAACACCACCCACATGCACTTCCGGACCCACACCAAGCCGGAATCCGTGGGCCAGTCCGGGCGCTGGCAGTCCGAGTACCACGACACGATGATCGACCACGATCGGCACGTCGGGCAGGTGCTGGACACGCTCGACGAGCTGGGCATCGCGGACGACACGATCTTCATCTACTCGACCGACAACGGCCCCCACATGAACAGTTGGCCGGACGGCGCGATGACCCCGTTCCGGAGCGAGAAGAACACCAACTGGGAGGGCGCCTTCCGAGTCCCGGAGATGATCCGGTGGCCGGGGAGGATCCCCGCGGGCGTCGTCTCCAACGAGATCATCAGCCACATGGACTGGATGCCCACGCTCGTCGCCGCCGCGGGCGACCCGGACGTCAAGGAGAAGCTCCTCTCGGGCCATGAGGCCGCCGGCAAGACGTTCAGGGTCCATCTCGACGGCTACAACTTCCTGCCGCACCTCACCGGCGAGAACCGACAAGGGCCCGCGGGTCGAGTTCTTCTACTTCAGCGACGACGGCGACCTGGTCGCCACCCGCTACGACAACTGGAAGCTCGTGTTCGCGGAGCAGCGGGTCCCGGGAACGCTCCAGGTCTGGGCGGAGCCGTTCGTCATGCTCAGGGCTCCGCTGATGTTCAACCTGCGGACCGACCCATACGAGCGTGCGCAGATCACGTCCAACACCTACTACGACTGGATGCTGGACCGCGCATACCTGATGGTCCCGTCGCAGCGGATCGTCGGCCAGTTCCTGCAGACGTTCATGGCGTATCCGCCGCGCATGAAGGCGGCGAGCTTCACGGTCGACCAGGTGATGGCCAAGATGGAAGCCGCCATGCAGGGCGGCCGCTGATCCTCGTGGTGGATCCGCTCCAGTCGTGGCGCGAGGGTGACGCGAAGGGTGCCATCCTCGCCTTCGTGGAGCGCGTGACCTCGGACGGTTCGGCGGGGTTCGTCCCGCCGGCCGCCCGGATCGCTGTCTTCGACAACGACGGCACCCTGTGGTGCGAGCGGCCGACCTACCCCCAGGCGTTCTTCCTCCTGGAGCGTCTCCACGCCCAGGCGGCGGAGGACCCGGAGCTGGCCGCGCGCCCCGTCGTCCGGGCGCTGCTCGAGGGCAACCTGCGCGCGGCGATGGCAGACGGCCTGGAGCCGCTGGCGGACGTCCTGCTCAGGACCCACGCCGGGTTGACGGCCGAGGAGTTCGCGGCCGCGGCCTCGGCTTGGTTCGGGCTTGCCGTCCATCCCCGGTTCGGCGTCCCGTTCACGCACCTCGCCTACCAGCCCATGATCGAGCTCCTTGACCTCCTGCGGGCGGCCGGGTTCCGTGTCTTCGTCGTCACCGGCGGGGGCGTGGAGTTCGTGCGGGCCGTCAGCGAGGAGCTGTACGGGATCCCGCCCGACGACGTCGTGGGGACCTCCGTGGAGCTCGCCGTGGAGCGGCGCGACGGGCACATGGTCCTCGTCCGCCGGGCCGCGCTGCGCGGACGTCCCAACGAGGGCGAACCCAAGCCCGCCAACATCCAGGCGCACATCGGCGTGCGGCCCATCTTTGCAGCCGGCAACTCGGCCGGCGACCGCGAGATGCTCGAGTACGCGACGACCGGCAGCCACCCCGGCCTCGGGCTCGTCATCGACCACGACGACGACGAGCGCGAGTACGCGTACCGTGGTGCGTCGTTCACCGATCCGGATGCGGAGCCCATCGGTGAGACGGCTCACCGCGTCGGCTGGACGGTGGTGAGCATGCGCCGCGACTGGTCCGAGGTCTTCGACGGCTAGACTCCGGGGGTGAGCGACCCCCTCCCGCCCCCTTCCACGTCCCCGTCCCGGTCAGTTCTCGGCGCCCCGGCGCGCTTCCACGTTATGGCCAAGCCCACCGGGGCGATCTGCAACCTCGCCTGCTCGTACTGCTTCTTCCTGGACAAGGAGGCGATGCACCCGGGTTCGTCGTTCCGCATGGACGACGCGACGCTCGAGGCGTACGTGCGCGGGCTGATCGAGGCGCACCGTAGCTCGCAGGTGACCTTCGCCTGGCAGGGCGGCGAGCCCACGCTGATGGGCCTGGACTTCTTCCGGCGCGTGGCAGAGCTCCAGGACCGGTACCGGCGGCCGGGGATGACCTTCGAGAACACGATCCAGACGAACGGGACGCGCATCGACGACGAGTGGGCGGCGTTCCTGGCCGAGCACGGGTACCTCATCGGGATCTCCATCGACGGACCGCGCGCGCTCCACGACGGCAACCGTGTCGACAAGGGCGGCAAGGCCACCTTCGACGACGTCATGCGCGGCCTGCGGCTGCTCCAGGAGCACAAGGTCGAGTACAACGTGCTCACGACCGTCAACCGGCTCAACGGCGACTACCCGCTGGAGGTCTACCGGTTCCTGCGCGACGAGGTGGGCACGGACTGGATGCAGTTCATCCCGGTCGTGGAACGCGTGGACGAGCACGGGCACCCGGACCCGATGCGGGGGATGTCGGCATCCGTGCGCTCCGTGCGGCCCGAGCAGTTCGGGCGCTTCCTGACGGCGATCTGGGACGAGTGGGTCCACAACGACGTCGGGCGCGTGTACGTGCAGACGTTCGAGGCGGCGATCCGGAACCACTTCGGGGCGGCGGGGTCCGGGCTGTGCGTGTTCAACGAGACGTGCGGCGCGGGTCTCGCGCTGGAGCACAACGGCGACCTCTACTCGTGCGACCACTTCGTGGAGCCCGAGCACCGCCTGGGCAACATCCGGCAGCTGCCGATGGTGGACCTCGTCGGTTCGCCGCAGCAGCAGGGGTTCGGAGCGGCCAAGCGCGACACGCTGCCCCGGATGTGCCGGGAGTGCGACGTTCGGTTCGCGTGCCACGGTGAGTGCCCCAAGAACCGGTTCCTGACCACGCCGGACGGGGAGCCCGGGCTCAACTACCTGTGCACCGGGTACATGTCCTTCTTCCGGCACATCGACAAGCCGGCCAAGGTGATCGTGCGGCTGCTCAAGACCGGGCGCGAGGCGCGCGAGGTGATGCCGCTGATGGCCGGGTACGACGAGCAGCTGCTGGCGGCGGTCGCAGCGGCGGGGCGCAACGACCCGTGTCCGTGTGGCTCGGGCAGAAGGTGAAGCGCTGCCACGGCGAGGCGCCTGTGGTTGCCCGGGCTGAGCTGCCGGTGATCCCGCTGGGGGTGCCGAGGCCGCCTGTGGTGCGGCGGTCCTCAGCGGCGACCGACCTACCCTGACTTGCTCAGCCCTCGTCGAAGATCGCCTGGAGGTCCTCGCGGTCGGTGATCCCGGCCGCCAGCGCGAGGCGCAGCAGGATCCTCGCCTTCCAGGGCCGGAGGTCGTCGGCGGCGACCCATCCCCGGGCGATGAGCGAGCCCACCGCCGGCACGCGGCCCGCGTCGACGCGGGTGGCCTGGACCACGGTCACACCGGCGGCCGTCGCGCGCTCGAGCGCCTCGACCTCGGCGGGTGTCGGGTAGCCGGCGCCCGTGCCGGCACTCACGATCCCGCGGGCGCCGGCCGCGGCGGCGGCATCGACCAGCACCCCGTCCGCACCCTGGTAGCTGATCACCACGTCAACACGGTGAAGCGCCCTGAGGTCAACGCCCGCGAACCGGCCGCGGAGCGAGGCGCCCCGGCGTGGAACATGGTTGATGGTCACGCTGCCGTCCCCATCGACCCAGCCCAGCGGTCCCGACGCGCCGTCCCGGAACGCCGAGACCCGCATCGTGTCCGACTTGGTCACGTCGCGGGCGCCGTGGATCGTGTCGTCGAGGACGACCAGCACGCCCAGGTCGCGCGCGGCCGGGGACGCAGCGACCCGCACAGCGTTCGACCAGGTTGAGCGGGCCGTCGCCGGACAGCGCGGAGGCCGGGCGCATTGCCCCGGTCAGGACGACGGGCCGGTCGCCGGGCAGGACCAGGTGCAGGAGCCAGGCGGTCTCTTCCAGCGTGTTCGTCCCGTGCGTGAGGACCACGCCGTCGGCCTCGTCGCGCTCGAACTGGTAGCGGATCGTGGCGACGAGGTCGGCGAGGTCGACGTCCGTGATGGCATGGGCACGGACGCGGCGGAATGGGACCTCGCGGACGCGAGCGATGGTCGCCAGCTCCGGAGCGATCCCCGAGAGCAGCTCGCCGGGTGCGAGACGCGTGGCGTTGTCGAGGTAGGCGGCGAGGTCCAGGCGATCCGTCCCGACCGAGTCGATGGTGCCGCCGGTCGGTGACGACGGCGATGCGGGGGAGGCTCACGTCGCGGCCACCGGTGTCGCCGCGGGCTCCCAATGCGGCGCGGCCGCCGGCGGCGTGAACCGCGCCACCCGGTCGATCAGCCGACGGATCCGCAGCCCCTCGACCGGCCCCAGCGCGTACAGCGGCATCGGCCGCAGCCAGACGGCGGACCCCAGGGACACGGCGTCGGCGCCCGCCCAGAAGTACTCGCGGCAGTCGTCGAAGTCGCGGATGCCGCCGTTCGCGATGATCGGGAGGCGGAAGCCCGCGTCGCGCAGCTCCGCAACGACCCGCAGGCCGATGGGCTTGATCGCGCGGCCGCTCGATCGCCCCGTAGCGGTTCTTGAGGTAGGGCTCGCCGGTGTCGGGACGGAGGCGCAGGCCCTTGACGGTGTTGATCGCGGTGATCGCCGCGCAGCCGTGGGTCGCGGCCAGGTTCGCCTGCCAGTGGTAGTCCTCGTCCGGGCTGACCTTGAGGATCACCGGGTGGCGGCTCCTGGGGACAGCGCGGCGGAGCGCCTCCTCGAGGATGGTCCCGAACGGGAAGTTGACGTTGTGGCAGGAGGCGTTGAGCTCGATCGCCGCGATCTCACCCGGCTTCGCCCGCTCGTTCACGGTCTCGATCAGCTGTTCGATCTCATCGGCCGAGAAGCCGCCCACGGACACGATCCGGTTCAGGTTCGCCGTCCGGCCGAAGTACTCGTCGAAGTAGCGCTCGATGCCGATGTTCGACCAGCCGAAGGCGTTGAGCCAGCCGCCGTCGACCTTGTGCAGCGCCCGCCCGTAGAGCCGCAGCATTTCCGGGAACTCGCGCAGGCCCCAGTCCTCCTTGAGCGTGAAGTGGCCCTCGCGCGGCTGGAGCGAGACGGTGCGGGTCGTCACGGCGCCGAAGCGCTCCAGCGGCACCCACTGGGCGATGGGTGAGAGGCCGTAGAGGATCAGCCGGTTCTTGGACGCGCCGTAGCCCAGGAGGCTGGCGCTGGTGAGCAGCCGGTTCCGGAGCTTGATCCCGTTGAGGTCGATGGTGGACACGGGGCGAAGTATGCCCAAGTGCCGCTTGACAGCCGGATACGAACGCGACATACGATACCTACCATGACGAGTCGAGTAGGAGAACGCGGCCAGATCACGATCGAGAAGGCCATCCGCGAGCAGCTCGCGATCTACGCCGGCGACGAGGCGGTGCAGCGCGTGGAGGACGGCCGGATCGTGATCGAGATCGTGCCCGGGCGGCACGCGCGGTCGCTCGCGGGCGTGCTGCGGGAGCACGTGGGGCGGTGGCCTGCAGACGAGTCCTGGGAGGTGCTCCGGGCGGCTGCATGGGAGAGCCCGGATCCGGCCTGGGACCGCGCCGGCGAAGAGCACGGCGGTGCGGCGGAGTGATCGCCATCGACACCTCGGTGCTGGTCAGGTACGTCGTCGGGTCGCCGCCGGACCAGGCGCGGGCCGCCAGTGCGCTGATCGAGGCGGGTGAGGAGATCGGGATCTCGCCGGTGGCGCTCGTCGAGTGCGCGCATGTCCTTCGGACGCAGTACGCCGTGCCCCAGTCGCACGTGATCGACGCGCTCATCGCCTTCGTCCAGAGGGAGAACGTGCGCATCCTGGGTGGGCGAACCGACGTCATCGTCGGGATGCTGGCTCGCGCCCGCACGCTGGCCGGCCGGCCGATCCCCGACGCCCTGATCGTGGCCGCCGCGATGGGCGCCGACGCGGTGGCCCTCGCCACGTTCGACCGGGGCCAGGCCCGCTACGGGTTCCCGGTGGTGATGCCGTCGGGCGCCGAGGGGCGGTAGGCCGCCGCCTCAGCGCGTCGGGGCCAGCGGACCCCGCAGGCCGATCCAGTCCGGCACGGGCGTGTAGCCCAGGGCGAGGTTCACGGCGCGCATCGGCGCGTTCTCCTCGTCGTTGCCGGTGTCAAGCGCCTCGATCCCGTGCTCGATCGCCCAGGCGATGGTGGCCCGCTTGAGCGCCATCGCGATGCCCCGGCCCCGGTACGCGCGCCGGACGGCGGTCATGTCGTGGTAGGCGACGGTGGTGCTGGCAGCGGCATAGATGAGACTGGCGTAGCCCGCCACGGTGCCCGAGGCGTCGTCCACGGCGACGAAGAAGGCGTCTTTCGGGATCCCGGTGCGTTCGACATCACGCGCGACAAAGGCCTCGAAGTCGAGGGCCGCGATCGGTTCGTCGGTCCACGGGATGTCGGGGAAGGTCTCGACCGCGGTGGCATGGACGCCGGGCAGCAGGTCCGGCCGCTCCGCGAGGGTCACGAGGCGGATGCCCGCCGGCGGGTGCGCCCCGGGCGCCGCAAGGCGCGCGAGCTCGAGGCGGACCATCTTGAGGCGCTCGGTCTCGACGAACCCGCGATTCGCCAGGAAGCGGTGCCCATCCTCGTGCACCTCGGAGAGCTCGGTCTGGAAGCCGGTCTTGCCGGCCTCTCGTGCCACCTCGCTCGTGGCCGCGTACAGTGCCGACCCCAGGCCCAGCCCGCGCGCCTGGGGGAGCACCCAGATCCCCAGCCAGTACCGCTCGAACTCCGGGCCGTACATCCAGATCCGGCCGGTGGTGGCGGTCCCGACGGCGTTCCCGTGCGCGTCCAGGGCGAGGAAGCGGGCGCCCTGACCCGGATATGCCCTGCCCTCCCACGCGATCTGCTCCAGCGAGTCGGTGTTCTCGGGGGCGACGGTGTTGCGGATCCGGACATAGTCGACGAGCGCGTCGTCGTCACCGGGCCCGATGCGGCGGATGATCGTCATCCCGCCGGTCCTACCCGAACTCCGCCCGCAGCGGCCCCAGGACGTCCCGGTGCGCGTCCTCGAGGCCCCGCGGCCCCAGCGCCGCCGGGATCCCGATGACCATCTCGGTCGCCCCGGCGGCCACCATCGCGCGTGCCTGCACCAGCGCCTGTGCACGCGCCGCCGCGTCGATGCCCGTGTGCACCTGCCCGACGAGCTCGAACGTCGCCGGGTCGCGGCGCTCGACGTCGAGCGCCCGCAGGATCGCCGTCGCGGCGGTCCGCGAAGTACTCGACGTTGCCAGCCTCGGTGCCCGTCAGCAGCCAGCCGGCCGCCCGCCGCGCCGCCAGGGCGATCCCGCGCGGCTTCTGGCCGCCCAGGAAGATCGGCGGACCGCCCGGGGTGAGCGGCGGCGGGCGCGTTGACGGCGCCGGCCAGCGGGTAGAACGGGTCGGGCCGCGTGACGCCGGGGGCCGCGACGGCCTCGGGCGAGAACAGCGCCTGCAGCACCTCCACCGCGGAGATCAGCCGGTCGATGCGTTCGCCGATCGGCGGCAGCGGGATCCCGAAGGGCTCGTGCTCGCCCTCGAACCAGCCCGCGCCCAGCCCCACCACGAACCGCCCGCCCGTCGCGTGGTCCATGACGGTCGCCGCCTTGGCGAGCAGCACCGGGTGCCGGAACGTGTTCGACAGCACCGCGTGGCCGACCCGGACCCCCGGGACGTGGTGGACCAGCGTCGCGAGCAGCGTGAGCGCCTCCAGGGACGGTCCCGGCACGTCCGGGTCCATGTCCGTGAGGTGGTCGTTCATCCACGCGCCGTCCCACCCGCCGAGCTCCCCGGCGAGCCGCCACGTGGCGTCGAGCGTCGCCCAGTCGACCCGCTGCGGGGACGTCTTGAACGAGATCCGCAGCGGCATCGGGTCCTCCGTTGGCGATGAGGGGCGAGTGTCGCGCACGACCCGCCTGTCCGTCGAACTCAGGGCCGTCTCGGTCGCCGCGGCGCTGGCGCACCGCCAGCCGATCTCGGCTTGAAGATGGAGTGATCGCCGATCCGCCGCCAACGGACGCCAGGAGCGCCGTCGAGATGGACGAACTCAAACGTGGCGCGGCCGTCGGGACCGGAGAAGCTCCAGGTCATCTCCCACACGCCGGGGGCACCCTCGACACCCTTGACTCGGAGAGCCGCGGGCCATTTGGCCGAGGGGTCGACGGCATGGCGATCGCAAGCTGGGACGAACGCCTTTAGCGCTCTGCGGAACAGTTCAGCCTCTCCGGCGCTCAGACTCCGGTAGTCCGCGTCGAAGCTCCGCGTCGTCGTGAACTTCACCGCTTCCCGCGGATGGTGTCGAGGTGCCCCAGGAGCCCATCGAGCCCGTCGACGGTCGTGGTGCGACCTGCGGCGATGTCGGCGTCGGCCTCGCGCTCCATGGCCTGCCACCGCTCAGTCCAGAACCACGCCTGATCCGCGGGGATGGTCACGACGGGGACGAGCTCCAGTCGTCCGTCATCCTGCTCGATGAGCTTGAGCTGGGAGTTCGCCTGGTCGAGGTTGAGTCGACGACGGACATCGGCAGGCAGCACGAACGTGCCTCGAGACTGCATGGTCAGCAGGTACGTCTTCATGAAAAGCAGAATGTCGGCTAATCGGCAATCCGTCAAGCACCCCAGCGCGACCTCATTCCGATCCGACCTGCCCCGTGGGCGCGCTCGCCCGGTATCGGCTCCTAGCCGACGTCCCCGGCCCGGGCCGCCAGCGCCCGGCGGAGCGGCGCCCCGCTGGTGATCGCGCCCTCGGACGCCGACGATACGAGCGCGGCGTACTTGGCAAATGCGCCGGTGGTGTAGCGCGGCGCCGGCGGGGTCCAGCGGGCCCGGCGCTCGGCCAGGACCGCCTCGTCCACCTCGAGGTCCAGGGCCCGGTTCTCCACGTCCACGACGATGATGTCGCCCTCCTCGACGAGGGCGATCGGCCCGCCCACGGCCGCCTCGGGGGCCACGTGACCCAGCATCAGGCCGTGCGTGCCGCCGGAGAAGCGGCCGTCGGTGAGCAGCGCGACGTGCTCGCCCAGCCCCTCGCCGACGAGCGCGCCCGTGACGCTGAGCATCTCCTGCATCCCGGGGCCGCCGACCGGCCCCTCGTACCGGATGACGACGACGTCGCCCTCGTGGATCTGGCGGGCCTTGACGGCGTCGAAGCAGGCGTTCTCGGAGTCGAACACGCGGGCCGGACCGCGGTGGTAGCGCCGCTCGTGGCCGGCCAGCTTCACGATGGACCCGTCCGGCGCCAGGCTGCCGCGCAGGATCGCGTGGCCGCCGGTCTCCTTGATCGGCGTCTCGATCGGGTGGACGACGAGCTGGCCGGGCGTCTCGACGACGTCGGCCGCGATCTTCGCGATCGTGCGCCCGTCCACGGTCTTCTGGTCGCCGTGGAGGAGGTCGCGCTTGAGCAGCTCGCGCATCACGAGGGCGACGCCGCCGGCCTCGTACATGTCCGAGGCGGCGTACCGGCCGCCGGGCCGCATGTCGGCGATCAGCGGCGTGCGGTCCACGACGGCCGCGAAGTCGTCGAGCGTGAGCGGGATGCCGAAGTCGGCCGCGATCGCGGGCATGTGGAGGGCCGCGTTGGTGCTGCCGCCGGTTGCCGACACGGACGCGATGGCGTTCTCGAGGGACTGCTTCGTGACGATGTGCGACGGCCGGATGTCGTGGTGGACGAGGGTCATCACGAGC
Organism: uncultured Chloroflexia bacterium; assembly: GCA_963754485.1. Classification (GTDB taxonomy): domain Bacteria; phylum Chloroflexota; class Limnocylindria; order Limnocylindrales; family CSP1-4; genus CAIXZV01. Next base: position 124,630 of record CAVWFY010000018.1, read on the forward strand.
TCGCCGGCCTTGCGCGCGGCCTCGTCCTTCTTCGGGTCCTCGGCGGGGATGCCGTTCAGGCCGGCGGGCGAGAGGCCCAGGAACTCCATCACGGTGGACATCGTGTTGGCCGTGAACTGGCCGCCGCAGGCGCCGGCGCCGGGGCAGGCACCGTTCTCCGCCTCGTACAGCTCCTCGAGGGTGATCTTGCCGGCGCGGTAGGCGCCGATCGCCTCGAACACCGTGACGACATCCGCCGGCTTGCCCTTGTAGGTGCCGGGCATGATCGTGCCGTTGTAGAGGACGAGCCCGGGGATGTCGAGGCGCCCGAGCGCCATCGCCCCGGCCGGGATCGTCTTGTCGCAGCCCACGAGGCAGACCAGGCCGTCGAACAGGTGGCCGCGCGCCACGAGCTCGATCGAGTCCGCGATGACCTCGCGGCTGATGAGCGACGCCTTCATGCCCTCGGTGCCCATGGACACGCCGTCGCTGATCGAGATCGTCCCGAACTCCATCGGCGTGCCGCCCGCCGCGCGGATGCCCTCCTTGACGAACTCCGCCAGCCGCCGCTGGTTGAGGTTGCAGGGCATGGTCTCGATCCAGGTCGTCGCGACGCCGATGATCGGCCGGGCCAGGTCGTCGTCCGTGAAGCCGACGGCCTTGAGCATCGCCCGGGCCGCGGCGCGGTCCGGCCCGTCGGTCAGCGCGTGGCTGTGGCGCTTGCCGGGGTCGGAGGGGCGTGAGTAGGGGAGCGGGCGATCGACGGCCATGGGTTCTCCGGGACGTGACGGCGGGGTGTTCCGGGCCAGTATCGCCCGCGGGACGGGCGGCCCGCTACGCCGGCGAGGCCCCGCCCGGCCCCATGGCCTCGGCGACCCAGGCCTCGACGATCCCGCGCAGCGTCGGCAGCGCCACCGCGCCGTTGCCCAGGACCGTGTCGTGGAAGGCGCGGATGTCGAAGGCGGAGCCCAGCTGCTCGCGGGCCTCCGCGCGTAGCCGCAGGAGCTCCAGCTGGCCCAGCTTGTAGGCGAGGGCCTGGCCCGGGATCACGATGTAGCGGTCGACCTCGTTGACGATGTTGTTGGGCGCGAGGGCCGTGTGCGCGAGCATGAAGTCGATGGCCTGCTGGCGCGTCCAGCCCATCGCGTGCATGCCGGTGTCCACGACCAGGCGCGAGGCCCGCCAGGCGTCGAAGCTGAGGACGCCGATCCGGTCGAGGTCGCCGGAGTAGAGGCCCATCTCGTCGCCGAGCCGCTCCGTGTACAGGCCCCAGCCCTCGAAGAACGCCGTCGGGCCCAGGTGGCGGCGGAACGCCGGCAGGTCCGCGAGCTCCTGGGCGATGGCGATCTGGAGGTGGTGCCCGGGGATGGACTCGTGGTAGGCGAGGACCTCCGCCTCGTAGCGCGGCCGGGTCTCGGGATGGGCGGTGTTGATGAAGTACTGCCCGGGCCGCGATCCGTCGTCCGCCGGGTGGCGGTAGTAGGCGATCGTCGAGTGCTCTTCCTCGTGCGGCCCCATGCGCACCACGTCGCACGGCGCCTGCGGGAGGCGGCCGAACCAGCCCGGGATCGCCTCGGTGGCCCGCGCGAGGCGCGGAGACCGCCTTGGCGAACACCTCGTCGCGGGTCCCGAAGTGCAGCGCGGGATCGCCCCGCAGGGCGGCCAGCGCGTCGGGCAGGGTGCGGGTGCCGATCGTCCGGCCGGCGAGGTCCGCCAGCTCCGCGTCGATGCGGTCGATCTCGGCCAGGCCGATGCGGTGGAGCTCGTCCGGGGTCGCGTCCAGCGAGGTGTGCGCCCGGGCCAGGGCCTGGTAGATCGCGCTCACCGCCCGGGAGGTGGCACAGGCCGGGCTTGTCCTCAGGACGTGCGGCCGGCCGGATCTCGGTGGCGAGGGCCTCGTGGAGGCGGGTGAACGCCGGACGGATTCCGTCGGCGACCGCGGCCCGCAGGCCGGTCGCGAACCGCTCGCGCTCCGTGGTGGTCCAGCCGTCGGTGGTCCCGGTGTCCGCGAGCGGGGCCAGCAGCGGCCAGTCCTCGTCGGGGCGTGCCAGCAGCTCGGCCAGGATGTCTGCCACGCGATCCACGGGGGCGCGGCAGGCCACGAGGCCCTCCGCGAGGGACTGCCGCAGGGTCGCCGTGTGCGGCGTCCGTGTAGGCGGGCATGGCGCGCCAGCGCTCGAGCATGACGGCCGCCTGGGCAGGGGTGGCGGCCGGCTGGTACTCACCGGCCTGGAGCAGATGGACCGGGATCCCGTCGAGCGGGTCCACGTTCCAGGCGAGCAGCCCGCTGTCGATGAACGTGAGGTCGGCACGGAGCCCCTCCCGGAGGGAGGACAGCGTGATGGCATCGCCGCCGCCCTTCCTGCCGGCGTCGAAGGCGCCCGCATCGAGGGCGCCAGGCATCGAGCGCCTCCGCCTGCGCCAGGATCGCGGCATAGCGGGCGCGGACGGCCGCCTGGCCGTCGGGCGTCGGGATCCGGGAGGTGGCCGTCGAACCGCGGGTCGCCGAGCGTCGTCGCGAACAGCGGGTTCGTCTCGAGGAAGGCGTCCCAGTAGGTCGCCGCGAGCGCGTCGATGGGTCGGGTGGCTGCAGGTTCGGTCATGGTCAGCGGCAATGCTAGCGGCCGCGCGCGGCGTCCGTCCGAGGCCTCAGCGGATGCAGTCGCCCACGTCCACGGCGCGGGTCGCGCCGATCGCCGGCCGGATCCGCGCCCACACCGACCCCGGCGACAGCGCGTAGCCGACGGCCGGGTCGGTCTTCGACTCCGCGAACACCAGCCCGCCGACCGACCCGTCCTCGAGCACCAGCGGACCGCCCGAGTCGCCGGGCTCCACCTCGGCGCGCAGCTCGAGGATGTCCCGGGTCACGCGCTGGGTGCCGTAGATGTCGCGGCCCGTCGCGGGAGTACGTCCCGGAGACCGCGGCCGGCATCACCACCAGGGGACCGCCGCCCGCGAAGCCGAGCGCCGCCCCCAGCGTGCCGCGGTCGGGGTGTCGGCGGAGAGCTCCAGGACCGGGCCCTCGACATCGGGAGCGTGCAGGAGCGCGACATCGAGGTCGGGGTCGAACAGGACGACGGCGCGTCGGCCACGCCGTCGCCGGTGCGTCAGGCGGATCGTGGAGGCGCCGGCGACGACGTGGGCGTTGGTCACGAGGTAGCCGGGCGCGACGAGGAACGCGGTGCCCGTCACCTGCGTGTCGCAGGCTCGCGGTGACGACGCGTGCGGTGGCCTCCACGGCCCTGCCGGCGATCCGCTCGGCCTGCGGGTCCGTGGGCGGTGTCCACCGGCTGGAGCGGGATCGGCTCCAGGCCCACGAACACGTCCGGCAGGCCGGAGTCGTCCAGCGCGCCGGCGATCTGGCCGATCACGTCGATCGGCGGCGGGAGGTACTCGTCGATGGTGCGGACGGCCGTGGACTGGGACGCGGTCTGGGCGAGCCGCGGGAAGGGGCTGGCGACCATGAGCGCCGCCCGCGAGCCAGATGATGAGCAGCGCCTGGGCGGCGCCGACGAGCCCGCCGGCGACCCGGTCCATGCCCGAGAGCACGCCCTCCCCGAGCCGCTCGGCGATCGCCCGCCCGATCGCGGAACCCAGCACCTCGCCCAGGATGACCGCGCCCAGGATGGCGCCGAGGACGACCAGCGCGCGCGGGATCGGCTCGAGCCCGGCCGTGACCTCCGAGCAGCCAGGGCGCGGCGTTGAGCATGACCAGCAGCCCGGTGACCGCCCCGCCGATGCCGCCGACCTGCGGCAGCGCCCCGGTCCGGATGCCGGCCAGCACGGCGAGCACCAGGACCAGGATCGCGATCAGGTCGATACAGGTTGGGGTTGAACTCCACGCGGGGAGTATCGGCGAGGTCTGCGGATCCCGCCTCGGTCGGGTGGCCGCCAGCGGCGGACCGGGCGGCCGTGCGTGCTGCCTCGGCGCCGTGTCAGCCGGCGGCCGCGCTCCGATGCGCGTGTCGACCCGGGGCGGGTGGGCCGCCTCCCAGGCGCGCGATCTCGGCGTCCTTGCCGAGGACGTAGCCGATCTCGTCCGTGCCGGCCAGCAGCATCATCTTGCGCGAACGGGTCGACGTCGAAGTCCAGGGTCGTGCCGTCCGGCAGGAGGATCCCCTGCTCGGCGAGGTCGACGCGGAGCTCCGCGTCCGGGTCCGCCTCGACCATCTCGAACAGGCGCCGCGTGCGTGGCCGGGTCGACCACGATCGGCAGCACGCCGTTCTTGAGCGCGTTGCTCTTGAAGATGTCCGCGAAGGAGGTCGAGAGGATGGCCCGGATGCCCCAGCTGCGGAGCGCCCACGGCGCGTGCTCGCGCGACGAGCCGGTGCCGAAGTTGTCGCCGACGAGGAGGATCTTGCCGGCCCTGCATCTCCGGGCGGTCGAGGATGAACCGGCGGGTCCTTCTTGGTGCCGTCCTCCTCGAAGCGGTAGTCGCGGAAGAGCGCCTCGGCGAGGCCCTCCTTGTCGGTGACCTTGAGGTAGCGGGCCGGGACGATCTGGTCCGTGTCGACGTTCTCGGCGGCCAGCGGGACGATCGCGGAGGCTGAAGGAGCGGAAGGGCTCGGCCATGGTCAGTACCCTCCGCCGACGGTCACGAGAGTCCTCGACGCCGGGGAGCGTGCGGGGATCGGTGACGACGCCGGTGATCGCGCTCGCGGCGGCGGTCAGCGGCGAGGCGAGGAACGTCCGGCCGCCCTTGCCCTGGCGGCCCTCGAAGTTGCGGTTGGACGTGCTGACCGCGTACTGGCCGGGCTGAAGCTGGTCGCCGTTCATCGCGATGCACATCGAGCAGCCGGCCTCGCGCCACTCGGCGCCCGCGGCGCGGAAGATCTCGTGGAGGCCCTCGCGCTCGGCCTGGGCCTTCACCTGCTGCGAGCCCGGGACGACCATCAGCCGCACGCCGTCGGCGACGTGGCGGTCCTTGAGCACGCTCGCGGCGAGGCGCAGGTCGCTGATCCGGCTGTTCGTGCAGGAGCCGATGAACACGACGTCCACCGGCTGGCCGGCGATCGCCTGGCCGGGCGTGAGGTCCATGTACTCGAGCGCGCGCTCCAGGCCGCGGCGGGCCTGCGCGTCCGCGTGGTCCTCCGGGCGGGGCACGCGGCCGGTGATCGGGATGCCCATGCCGGGGTTGTTGCCGTAGGTGACCATCGGCTCGAGGGCGTCGGCGTCGATCACGATGGTCTTGTCGAACGTGGCGCCGTCGTCGGTGGGGAGCGTGCGCCACCTGGCGACGGCCGCGTCCCACGCCGCGCCCTGCGGGGCGTGTCGGCGGCCGTGGATGTACTCGAAGGTGGTGTCGTCCGGGGCGATCAGCCCGGCGCGGGCGCCGCCCTCGATGCTCATGTTGCAGATCGTCATCCGCTGTTCCATGGTCAGCGCGCGGATGGCCTCGCCGCGGTACTCGAACACGTGGCCCGTGCCGCCGCCGATGCCGATCCGGGCGATGAGCGCGAGGATGATGTCCTTGGCGCTGACGCCCGGGTTGAGGCGGCCGTCGACGCGGACCTCGTAGGTCTTCGGCTCGCGCTGGAGCAGGGTCTGGGTCGCGAGGACCATCTCGACCTCGCTCGTCCCGATGCCGAACGCCAGCGCCCCGAACGCCCCGTGCGTCGCCGTGTGCGAGTCGCCGCAGACGATGGTCATGCCGGGCTGCGTCAGGCCCAGCTCCGGGCCGATGACGTGGACGATGCCCTGGGTGTCGCTGCCGAAGGCGTGGATCGGGATGCCGAAGTCCGCGCAGTTCGTCTCGAGCTGGCTGATCTGGGCCGCCGCCTGCATGTCGACCATCGGCAGGCCGCGCGGGGTCGTCGGCGTGCCGTGGTCCGCCGTGGCGACGGTCTTGTCCGGGCGGCGGACCGCGCGCCGCGGGTGCGGAGCCCGGTGAACGCCTGGGGGCTGGTGACCTCGTGGACGAGGTGGAGGTCGATGGCGAGGACGGCCGGGGCGCCCGGGTCCTGCGTGACGACGTGCTCGTCCCAGATCTTCTCGACGAGGGTTCGCGGTTTGGTCATGGCGGCGGCTGCTCTGCTGCGAGTGGGCGGGGAGGGAAGGTTACCAGTGCTCAGCGCCCGGACGCCCAACGTGCTCCCCGTGCGTCCAGCACGGCCCACACCAGTGCCGGTCCGGGCCACGGCGCGACGCCGGAGAGGGCGGCGAGGGCATCGTCAGGGTGGGCGGGATAGGCGACTCGGAGCTGTGCGGCGAACTCGGCGGCCACGGCGCGGGTTGCGCGCGTGCGCCGGATGATCATCAGACGGCTGACGATCGGCTCCTCGCCAAGGTGCGGCCAGCCCTCCCAGCTGGGCAGCGATTCGGCCTTCGCGGCCTGCCAGCGGACCATCTGTTCGAGCCGGCGCAGCTCCGACTGCAGCTCGGTTGCGACCACCAGCCGCTCGCGCGGCTCATGCAGCACCGCATCGATCCAGCCCCGGCTCGGCCGTTGGACCGCCACCTCCGTGAAGGCGCGCCATCGAGGGTGGAGCGTCCGCAGCGTCAGCTCCAGCATCGGCGCCTGGTGCCGATCGCGGATTGCCGGCCCGGTGTTGGCGTAGAGCCTCGTGCCCAGGTCGGCTCCCAGCGCCGAGGCAAGCCGCTGGTACGTCTCGATCGACGGCCGTGCCGTGCCGGCCTCGATCCGGTCGAGGAACCGGCGGTCGACGCCCGCCTCCGCGGCAAGGCGTGACCGGCTCACGCCGGCGTCCTCGCGGAAGCGCACGATGTCCTCGGCGAGGAGGGTGTGGCGTCGCCGGGTCGCACGCCGGACGGCGGCCTCGAAATCGGGCGTGGGCATGGCATGGATTGAACCGCTGACGACTTACGCGGCACTTGTCCGGCATTGGGATCGGGGTCTGGGCGGTCCGGGACAGGGGTCCGGGACTGGCAGTCGCGTCTGACGACGGCGCGGACGAGGCTCGGGGACTCGCAGACCCCGGCCGGCCAGGGTTCGGCCGGGATTCGGGACCTTGCGGGGACTGGGAGTCCCCGCAGGGCTGCCGGTGTAGCGATTCCGCGCCTGGCAGTCCCAGGGGGTCGCCCGGGCAGTGGAGCCACCCGGGCAGCCGCCGGGGCGCCGCCAGCCGAGGAACGTTGCGGAACGTTGCGGTTCGGTGGTTGCGTCCCTCGTGCGTGTGCGGCTACACTCCGCACACCCGTCATGGGACGGGCTGATTGGAGTCAGGTCGCTTGGACTTCTCCCAGGGTCGCAACCGCAGCAGGATCGCCGTCGTCGTGACGGCCGATGGACGCCGCGTCAACGTGCCCCTGCGCGACCTCGAGCCCCAGGGCGTATCCCCCCTCGACCTTATTCGCTCGCTCCTGGCCGGCCTTGAGAGCCTTCTTGGCCTCCTCATTACCGGCTCCCGGCGGGAGAACGGAGGAACGCGGAGGGACGGTCGCCACTGAGGCGCCCGCCACCGAGAACCAAAGGGACCCTCGCCGGGTGGCGAGGGTCTTTGTATGTCCGGCGGTCGCGGGACCGGCGGGGAGAGGGACCCAGGCAGGACATGACGATGACGAAGGGCGAACCGCCGGCCGCCGGGGCCGCGGAGTCGCCGCAGCGTCGAAGCCACGTGCCGGGTGACGGTACCGCGGCCGCTGCGGCGATCGAGCAGGCGCGCAGGGACATGCTCCACGAGGTGCGCCATCGGAAGCGGACCCGCATCGGCGCCGACGCGCTGATGGAGGCGCTCATCCTCCAGGGCGCCGACACGCTGTTCAGCTACCCGGGAGGCGTGATCCTGCCGATCTACGACATCCTCGGCGACTACCCGGAGATCCGCCACATCCTCGTCCGGCACGAGCAGGGCGGCGGCCACGCCGCCGACGGCTACGCGCGGGCGAGCGGCAAGGTGGGCGTGTGCATGGGCACCAGCGGCCCGGGCGCCACCAACCTCGTCACGGCGATCGGCACCGCCCAGCTGGACTCGGTGCCGATGGTCGCGCTCACCGGCAACGTGCCCGGCGTCCTGATCGGCAAGGACGCATTCCAGGAGATCGACATCACCGGCATCACCCTGCCGATGACCAAGCACAACTACCTCGTCCGCAACGCCGACGACATCCCGCGGGTCGTCGCCGAGGCGTTCTACATCGCGAAGACCGGTCGACCCGGCCCGGTCCACATCGACTTCACCAAGGACGCCCTGCAGCAGGAGACACGCGCCGAGCACCCCTCTCTCGACGAGGTGATCGCCGGTCTGCCGGGCTTCCGCCCCAACTTCGAAGGCCATCCCAAGCAGCTCAAGACCGCGGCCCGGGAGATCGCGCAGGCCAGGCGCCCGCTGATCCTCGCCGGCCACGGCGTCCTGATCGCCGAGGCCTGGGACGAGCTCAAGGCCCTCGCCGAGAAGGCGCAGATCCCGGTGGCCTGGACCCTCCTCGGGATCGGTGCCATCGACGAGGAGCACCCGCTCGCCTACGGCTACATGGGCATGCACGGCTGGAAGCACGTGAACCGGGCGATCCAGTCGGCGGACCTGCTGATCGCGATCGGGATGCGCTTCGACGACCGGGTCACGGGCTCGGTCAAGACCTACGCGCCCTATGCCCGGATCATCCACGCGGACATCGACCCGGCCGAGATCGGCAAGAACGTGGCCGTCGAGGTCCCGATCGTGGGTGACGCGAAGAACGTCCTCGCCGGCCTCACGAAGCTCGTCCACGCCGTGGATCCCGCGACGCGCACCGACTACTTCGCCCAGCTCAAGGCGTGGCGCGAGGAGTCCGAGGCCTCTTCCTGGCACGGTTCGGGCGGCGCCGAGAGCGGCGTCCTGACCGCCGACTATGTCGTCGAGCGCATCGGCGACCTGACGGACCACGTCGCCACCTACGTCGCGGACGTCGGCCAGAACCAGATGTGGCTGGCGCGCTACACGAAGTTCCGCCGGCCGCACAGCCACATCAGCTCGGGCGGACTGGGCACGATGGGCTTCGCTGTCCCCGCGGCGATGGGCGCGGCCCTGGGCAACCCGGCGGCCGAGACCTGGGCGGTCTGCGGTGACGGCGGCTTCCAGATGACCAGCCAGGAGATGATGACCCTGGCCGCCGACCGGATCCCGGTGAAGATCGCGCTGCTCGACAACAAGAAGCTGGGCATGATCCGGCAGTGGCAGGAGATCTTCTACGCGGAGAACTACCACTCCTCGCACCTGCCGGGACCGGACTTCGTCAAGCTCGCGGAGGCCTACGGCATCCCCGCCTTCAAGGTGAGCACCGCCAACGAGGTGGACCCCGCCATCCGGGCCGCGCAGGCGGTCGACGGGCCGGCGCTCATCTGGTTCGAGATCGAACAGGAGCAGAACGTGTTCCCCATGATGCCGGCGGGCAAGGGCCTGTCCGACCTGATCGAGCAGTGGGGGCCGGAGGAATGACCCCCGACCGGGCCACCCCCACCCACGCCACCCCTACCCACCCCGCTCACGTCGGCCGGGACACACCCCCCGACCGCCTGGTCCCGGGCACGGGAGAGGCCCAGCGTCACATCCTGGTCGTCCTCGTGATGGACCGGCCCGGCGTGCTCAACCGGGTCGCGAGCCTGATGCGGGCGCGCAACTTCAACATCGACTCCCTGGCGGTCTCCCGGACCGACAAGGAGCACATCAGCCGGATGACGCTCACGCTCCACGGGGACGCCGTGGCCGTCGAGCAGGCGACCAAGCAGCTGTACCGGCTGATCGACGTGCTCAAGGTCCAGGACGTCACCCTGGACCAGCTGGTCGAGCACGAGCTCGCCCTCATCAAGGTTCGCGCCACCGACGCCAACCGGGGCGAGGTCATCACCATCGTGGAGCTCTACAAGGGCGCCGTCGTCGACATCTCGGCCGAGTCCGTGATCGTCGAGGCGCATGGCACCGAGGCGGAGATCGACGCGCTCGTCGCGCTGCTCCGCTCCTATGGCATCAAGGAACTCGTCCGCACCGGAGCCACCGTGATGCTCCGCGGCGCGGGCTCGATCGAGGAGGCACTCCGACTGTGACCGCGAAGATGTACTACGACGCCGACGCCGATCCCTCGGCGCTCGCGGGCCAGACCATCGCGGTCATCGGCTACGGCTCCCAGGGCCACGCCCACGCGCTGAACCTGCGCGACAGCGGCCAGTCCGTGATCATCGGCCTCGCCGAGGGCTCCAAGAGCCGCCCGCTTGCCGAGGCCGCGGGCTTCGAGGTCAAGACCGTCGCCGAGGCCACGAAGGTCGCCGACGTGATCATGATCGCGGTCCCGGACACGATCCAGAAGGCCGTCTACGACGCCGAGATCGAGCCCAACCTGCGCCCCAACACGCTGCTCATGTTCGCGCACGGGTTCAACATCCGGTTCGACCGGATCCGGCCGCCCGCCACCGTCGACGTGGGCATGGTCGCCCCCAAGGGGCCGGGCCACCTCGTCCGCTCCGTGTACGAGCAGGGCGGCGGCGTGCCGGCGCTGTTCGCCGTGGACCAGGACGCCAGCGGCACGGCCCGCGCCCGCGTCCTCGCCTACGCGCGCGGCCTCGGCAACACCCGCGCGGGCGTGCTCGAGACCACCTTCAAGGAGGAGACCGAGACCGACCTGTTCGGTGAGCAGGCCCTCCTGTGCGGGGGCGTGTCCGCCCTCGTGAAGGCCGCGTTCGAGACGCTCGTGGAGGCCGGCTACCAGCCCGAGCTCGCCTACTTCGAGACGATGCACGAGCTCAAGCTGATCGTGGACCTCATGTACCGCGGCGGCCTCAACTTCATGCGCTTCAGCGTCTCCGACACCGCGGAGTACGGCGACTACGTCTCCGGACCGCGCGTGACCGAGGGCGCCAAGGCGGCCATGAAGGACGTGCTCACCGATATCCAGAGCGGCTCCTTCGCCGCCAAGTGGATCGCCGTCCAGGACGCGGGCGGCGAGGACTTCCGGCGCCTGCGCGAGCAGGACAGGAACCACCAGATCGAGCAGGTCGGCGCGGACCTCCGGGCGAAGATGCCGTTCCTGAAGCCGGTCGTCGTCGAGGCGGGCCAGGCCCAGGCCGTGGCGAGCTCCGTACCCGGCGGGGAGAGGTAGCCATGACGTTCGAGGCCATCACCCCCCGCTTCGGCGGCGGGGTACCGGCGGGGTCCATCCGGATCTTCGACACCACCCTGCGCGACGGCGAGCAGGCGCCCGGCGCCGGGCTGACCGCCGCGGAGAAGCTGGAGGTCGCCCGCCAGCTCGCACGGCTCAAGGTGGACGTGATCGAGGCGGGCTTCCCGTCCGCCTCGCCCGGCGACTTCGAGGCGGTCCGCCGGATCGCGGAGGAGACGAGGGGCGGCATCGCGGTCGCCGCGCTGGCCCGCTGCAAGGACGGCGACCCGCAGCGCGCGGTGGAGGCCATCGGCATCGCCGAGCGCCCGCACCTGCACCTGTTCATCGCCACCAGCGACATCCATCTCACGCACAAGCTGCGCATCTCCCGCGAGCAGGCCCTGTCCGAGGCCGTCCGCTGGGTGAAGTGGGCCCGCCAGACCCTGGGCCGCGACGCCGAGATCGAGTTCTCCGCCGAGGACGCCTCGCGCACCGAGGACTCGTTCCTGCTCGACGTGTACGAGGCGGTCACCGAGGCCGGTGCCTCGACGCTCAACATCCCGGACACCGTTGGCTACGCCATCCCGTCCGAGTTCGGCGCCCTCGTGGGCCGGGTCAAGGAGCGGATCGGCGACGCCGCCGTGATCAGCATCCACTGCCACAACGACCTGGGCCTCGCCACCGCGAACACGCTGGCCGCCGTCCAGGCGGGCGCCCGCCAGGTCGAGGTCACGATCAACGGCCTCGGCGAGCGGGCTGGGAATGCGAGCCTGGAAGAGGTCGTCATGGCCCTCCGGACCCGTCCCGGGCAGTTCCCGAACCTGGTCTCCGGCGTCCAGACCGAGCAGATCACCCCGGCCTCGCGCCTGGTGTCCTACCTGACCGGGTTCGCGATCCAGCCCAACAAGGCGATCGTGGGCTCCAACGCGTTCGCCCACGAGTCCGGCATCCACCAGGACGGGTTCCTCAAGAACCCGCTGACCTACGAGATCATGACCCCGCAGTCGATCGGGCTGGCCGGGAGCACCCTGTCGATCGGCAAGCTGTCCGGCCGGCGCGGGCTCCAGGGCAAGCTCCGCGAGCTGGGCTACCAGGTGGACGGCGACGAGCTCGACGAGCTGTACCGCGCCGCGATCGCCCTGGCCGACACCAAGAAGGAGGTCAACGACGCGGACCTGCTGGCCCTCATCGAGCAGCGCAAGGCCGAGGTGCCGCGCACCATCGAGCTGCTGGGCTGGAGCATCAGCTCTTCGTCCGGCGGGCACTCGGTGGGCTCCGCGTCGGTCGTGGTCGCCGGCGAGGCGAAGGCCGGCGACTCCACCGGCAACGGCCCGGTCAACGCGCTGTACAAGGCCGTCGACGAGGCGATCACCCCCGTCCTCGGCTGGTACCCGGTCCTCACCGAGTACGAGATCAGGGCCGTCTCCGGCGACGACGATGCACAGGGCCAGGTGCTGGTCCGCGCCCGCCGCTCGACGGACGAGGGACCGGGAGCCGTGGTCGTGACCGGCCATGGCCTGTCCACGAATATCATCGAGGCCTCGCTCGAGGCGTACCTCGTGGCCGCCAACAAGCTCCATGCCGCGGAGGTCGACGGCGTCGCCGTGGCGTCGGTGGGCGGGCGCATCGCGGAGGACCTCCCGTGACGGAGCGGCGGGCGAGGAGGCGGTGGGCGAGGGCTCGCCGCTCACGTATCGCATCGCGCTGATCCCCGGCGACGGCGTCGGCCGCGAGGTCATCGCCGGGGCCGTGTCCGTGCTCGAGGCCGTGGGCCGGAGGTTCGGGTTCGGGTTCGCGTGGGACGAGCTCATCGTCGGCGGGGCGGGGATCGACGCGTACGGCGTGGCGATCCGCCCCGAGGACGTCGAGGTCTGCCGGGATTCCGATGCGGTGCTCCTCGGTGCGGTGGGTGGCCCGAAGTGGGACGACCCCGACGCGAGCGTCCGCCCGGAGCAGGCGCTGTTCGCCCTCCGCGGCGGTCTCGGCCTGTTCGCCAACCTGCGGCCCATCACCGTCGCGCCCCAGCTCATCTCGGCCTCGCCGCTCAAGCCGGAGCTGCTCGAGGGCGTGGACTGCCTGATCCTGCGCGAGCTCACCAGCGGCCTCTACTTCGGCAAGCCGTCCGAGCAGCGCGTGACCCCCGAGGGCCGGGCCGCCATCGACACCCTGTGGTACACGGAGGAGGAGATCCGGCGGATCGTCACGCTGGCCTTCGAGCTGGCGCGGACCCGCCGGCGCAAGGTCACGTCCGTGGACAAGGCCAACGTCCTCGCGACCTCCCGGCTGTGGCGCAAGGTGGCCGAGGAGGTCCATGCCGACTTCCCGGACGTGGAGCTGGAGCACCGGCTCGTGGACTCCGCGGCGATGGTCCTGGCCAAGTGGCCGGCGAGCTTCGACGTCCTCGTGACCGAGAACCTGTTCGGCGACATCCTGTCCGACGAGGCGGCGGTGATCGCCGGCTCGCTGGGGCTGCTGCCCTCGGCGTCGCTGGGGACGCGGACCACGGCGCACGGGCGCCACGGCCTGTACGAGCCCATCCACGGCTCGGCGCCGGACATCGCGGGCAAGGACCTGGCGAACCCGCTGGGGACGATCCTGTCCGCGGCGATGATGCTGCGCTGGTCACTGGGCCAGGCCGAGGCGGCCGCGGCGATCGAGATGGCCGTGAGCGACGCGCTCGATGCCGGCTACCGGACGAAGGACCTGCTGCCCGGCGAGGGCGGCGACGAGGTCGCCGTGACGCTGGTCGGGACGAGGGAGATGGCCCGCGTCATCGGAGAGCGGATCGCGATTTGACGGCCGGTGCCCGCTTCGCGCGGGTGACCGGCCCGAGCCGATCGACGACCCCTCCCCGCAGCCCACAGGACGCAACGCCATGACAGACCGACCGGTCATCCTCTACGACACGACCCTCCGCGACGGCACCCAGGGCGAGAACATCACGCTCTCGCTCGCGGACAAGCTGCGCGTCGCCCGCATGCTCGACGAGTACGGCTTCCCGTTCATCGAGGGCGGCTGGCCGGGCTCCAACCCCAAGGACATCGAGTTCTTCGCGGCCGCCCGCAAGCTGACCTGGCAGACCGCGAAGCTGGCCTCGTTCGGCAGCACCCGCCACAAGGCCAACACGGCCGCGACGGACCCCAACCTCCAGGAGCTGGTGGCCGCCGAGACGCCCGTTGTCACGATCTTCGGCAAGAGCTGGCTGCTGCACGTGACCCAGGTGCTGGGCGCCACGCCGGCCCAGAACCTGGACATGATCGCGGACTCGGTCGGGTTCATCGCGGATCACGGCCGCGAGGCGATCTACGACGCCGAGCACTTCTTCGACGGCTACAAGGCGGACCGCGACTACGCCCTCGCGACGCTGCGCGCCGCCCGCGACGCCGGTGCCCGGACGCTCGTCCTGTGCGACACCAACGGCGGGACCCTGACCGACGAGCTCACGCGGATCCTGGGCGACGTGCGCGGCTCCCTGGAGGCCGACGCGGGTGCCGCCGAGGTCGTCTGGGGCATCCACACCCACAACGACGCCGAGCTGGCCGTCGCGAACTCGATCGCGGCCGTGCAGGCAGGCGTCCGCCACGTCCAGGCCACCATCAACGGCTACGGCGAGCGCTGCGGCAACGCCAACATGGTCTCGATCCTGGCCAACCTGGCGCTCAAGACGGAGAACGTCCTGACCCCGCCCGGCGGCGGCGATCTCGTCGCCCTCACCGAGCTGTCCAGGTCGGTCGCGGAGATCGCCAACCAGAACCCCAACGACTACCAGCCCTACGTCGGCCGGTCGGCGTTCGCCCACAAGGGCGGCGTCCACGGAGCGGCCGTGGCCAAGGTCGAGCGCAGCTACCAGCACGTGGATCCCACGGCCGTCGGCAACGCCGGGCGCCTGGTCGTGTCGGAGCTGGGCGGCAAGGCCAACACCTCGATCCGGGCGCGGCAGCTGGGCCACGAGCTCGACGGCGTGCTGGATGCGAAGGAGCTGAGCAAGCTCATCAAGCGCCTCGAGAACGAGGGCCTGGCCTTCGAGGGCGCCGAGGCCTCCTTCGAGCTCCTGATCCGCCGCAACTCGCCCGGCTACGAGGCACCGTTCCGGATCGTGGACTACACCTGCCTCGTGGAGCAGCGGTCCGGCCGCGAGCTGCTCGCGGAGGCCACGGTCAAGGTGGAGGTGGCGGGCGAGATCCTGCACACGGCCGCCGACGGCAACGGCCCCGTCAACGCGCTCGACGGCGCGCTGCGCAAGGCGCTGGGCGCGTTCTACCCGGTGCTCGACAGCGTCCACCTCGTGGATTACAAGGTGCGCATCCTCGACGGGGCCACCGCGACGGCGGCGCGCACACGCGTCATCATCGACTCGCAGGACGGCTCGCACACCTGGAGCACGATGGGCAGCGACACCAACATCATCGCGGCGTCCGCCCAGGCGCTGGCGGACTCGCTGGAGTTCGCGATCTGGAAGTCCGGCGGCCAGCTGCGCCGGCGGGACGAGCGCCACTTCACGACCAGCAACGGCAGCGGGCCGGGCGCCCACGCGTCGGCCACCGTGCCGCCCGCCGCCGCGGAGGGAGGCGCAGCGTGACCGAGCCGGGCCGCCCCGATCCCATCCGGCTCGACCGCTGGACGGTGACCTCCGGCTCCAACGTCGTGAGCCGGGCCGCCGTCGTCCTGCACGCGGGCTCGCGGGACTGGCAGGCCTCGGCCGAGGGGACGGGGGCGGTCGATGCCCTGTTCCGGGCCGTGGACACCGCACTCGCCGCCGTCCTGGGCGGGAGCCCGGTGCTCCTCGCCTATGACGTCCATGCGCTCGCCGAAGGCCCGGCCGCCGAGGGCCGTGTCAGCGTGCAGGATCGGGCCCCCGGTGGGCGCCGTGGGCGATCGCTCCGGCGGCCGGTTCGGCGGCGAGGTCGCGTCCGCCAACACGATCGCGGCGTCGGTCGAGGCCTACGTTGCGGCGCTCAACGCGATGCTGGGGGCCGACGCGTGGTCTGGGGCGGCCGAAGCTGCCGCGTCCGCGCTGGGCCGGACGCCGGGTGGGGAGGCCACGGCCACGGCCGAATTCGACGACGAGGCCAGGCCCATCGACACGACCGAGTGGTTCAACCGGTAGGGGGCGGCGGCGCGTTGTCGTCCCCGTCCCTCGACGCCCCCGCTCCGACGCTTGCGCTCGCCCCGGTCCTCGCGCCCGTCGTCGCGCCCGCCATCGACGCCGAGGCCTTCAACCGGTTCGAGGCCGCCGGTTGGGAGGAGCGCGCGGGCTCGTACGGCTTCCTCTCGCCGATGACCCGGCGGGTGGGCGGCACGGTCCTGGCCCTCGCCGAGGTCGCGGCCGGCCGGCAGGTGCTGGACGTGGGCTCGGGGCCGGGGGAGCTGGCCGCGTCCGCGGCAGCACTCGGTGCCGACACGGTGGGCATCGACGTCGCGCCCTCGATGGTTCGCCGGGCGGCGCTCGCGAACCCGTCGATCCCGTTCCGCGTCGGCTCGTTCGAGGCGATCCCGGCGGGGGAGGGGACCTTCGACGCGGTGGTCGGGAACTTCGTGCTCAACCACGTGGGGCGGCCCGAGGTCGCGCTCGCCGAGGCGTGCAGGGTCCTGCGCCCGGGCGGGTGGCTCGCCCTCTCGTCCTGGGATGCACCGAGCCGGAACCGGCTGTTGGGGCTCATCGTGGACGCCGCAGCCGCGGCCGATGCGCCGCCGCCGCCCGGACTGCCGCAGGGGCCTGTCAACTTCCGGACCGACGAGGAGCTGCGGGCCATGTTCGAGGGTGCCGGCTTCGTGGACGTGGGGATCAGCCACATCATGTTCGAGGCGGCCGTGCGTGACACGGAGACGCTGTGGTCGGGCGTCCTGGACTCCGCTGTCCGGATCCGGCCCCTCGTGATGGACCAGCCGCCCGGGATCCAGGCAGCGATCCGCGAGGCTTTCGACCGGTTGGCCGAGGTTCACCGGCGTGCGGACGGTGGGTTCGCGATCCCGGTGTCGGTCCAGGTGACCCGGGGGCGGCGGCCGTGAGCGAGGGTTTCGCCGGCGGGCGCGAGGAGTTCGCCGGCGGGCGCGAGGCAGCACCGGGGTACATGCGCGTCGGCTACACTGGCGAGCCCGGGGCCTTCGCCGAGGAGGCCGTGCTCCGGTTCTTCGCGTCGCCGGTCGCCGTGCCGATGTCCTCGTTCCGGGCCGTGTTCGAGGCGGTGCGGGACGGCGAGGTCGCGGCGGGGGTCGTGCCCGTGGAGTCGTCCCTGCTGGGCACGATCCGCGAGAACCTGGACCTGCTGTGGGAGTTCGACCTGCCGGTCGTGGGCGAGGTCTCCGTCCCTGTGCGGCTGGCGCTGCTGGCGCTGCCCGGCGAGCGCCTCGAGTCCATCACCCGCGTGTACTCCATCTCCGCCGCGCTGGCCCAGGCCGACGAGTTCCTCCGGACGCGGCCGTGGACGGTCCAGACCACCTACAACACGGCCGGGGCCGCCAAGCAGGTGGCGGAGCGCCGGGAGTCGGGTGCCGCCGCGGTGGCCTCGGCACGCGTGGCGCCGATCTACGGCCTCGAGGTCCTCGCGGACGACATCCAGTCGGGGACGGACAACCGGACCCGGTTCGCGGTCATCGCGCGCCGCGGTTCCGATGCGGCGGGTTCCGTGCTGGAGACCGCCCGGCCCGAGGCGGTATCGGGTCCTCCGCGGACCTCGCTGGCGTTCGCCGTGCGGAACGTGCCGGGGTCGCTGCACCGTTCCCTGGGGGCGTTCGCCACGCGCGGGCTGAACCTGTCACGGCTGGAGAGCCGGCCATGGACCGCCCGCGTGTCCCGCTGGGAGTACCTGTTCTGGGTCGACCTCGACGGTGATCCCGCCGATCCGGCCTGCGCGGCGGCGCTCGACGAGCTCCGCGGCGAGACGGAGCTGGTGCGCATCCTGGGCACGTACCCGAAGGCCCCCGAGGACTGACCGTCCCTGACGCCTCACCGGCACGACGCGCCAGGCCGGCCCCGGCTGCGCCGGATGCGGTACCGCACCCCGCACCCCGCCCACCAGCCACCCGGCCCTGGGATCTGCTGTCGCATGCCAGGCGACGACATCCGGCGCGGAGCGGCCCAGGGATTGCTCTGGTGCTGGAATGTCGCCAAGGGATCGACGTTTGCGCCCCAGAAGGTCCGCGCTCCGCGACCCTGCACCCGGAAACGACGCTCATCGTCGACTGTGAAGCGACAATGCTCGGAACCGGCTGCGTCGCCGAACGGATACACCGGCCGTCGTCGCCTACCGGGCGACGCCGACCTTGCCCCCCGACCTGGGGACCCGCGATCGATCCGGCCGGACAGGGTGATCGAGCCCACTTTGGCCAAGCGACCGAGTCCGGGTCGCGGCAGGTGCGATCATGGGCCTGCGCGCAACCGATCGCGACGGGCCGGGTGGCGCGTGAGCCAAGGGAGGACCCAGGTGGACGACGCGTTCCGCGCGGAGATGGCGGCGGGCTACACGTTCAACGAGCCGGTGATCGTGCTGGGCTCGCCGATCATGGGCGACGAGGTCCTGCCGGACGTCCGCGTCTCGCTGCCGCTCTCCCGCGTCAACCGCCACGGCCTCATCGCGGGCGCCACCGGCACGGGCAAGACCAAGACCCTCCAGCTCCTCGCCGGCCAGCTCTCGGCCGCGGGTGTCCCCGTCTTCGCCGTGGACGTGAAGGGCGACCTGTCGGGCGTCGGCGCACCGGGCGACCCGGCCAATCCCAACGTTGTCGGCCGCTCCGAGTCCCTGCGCTGGACCTTCGAGGCGCAGGGCCATCCCGTCGAGATCCTGTCCCTGTCGGGTGTCACGGGCGCCCACGTGCGCGCCAGCGTCAGCTCCTTCGGCCCGCTGCTCCTGGGCAAGGTCCTGGATCTCAACGACACCCAGACCAGCATCCTGAGCCTGGTCTTCCGCTATTGCGACGACGAGGATCTGCCGCTCCTGGATCTCGCCGACCTGCGGACCACGCTCAAGTTCCTGGGCTCGGACGAGGGCAAGCCGATCCTCGCGGACCTCGGCGGCATCAGCCCGGCGTCACTGGGCGTGATCCTGCGCTCGATCGTGACCCTCGAGCAGGAGGGCGCCGACATCTTCTTCGGCGAGCCCGAGTTCGACGTGGACGACCTCCTGCGCACGACGACCGATGGCAAGGGGATCGTGACGCTGCTCGAGGTCGCGGACGTCATGGACAAGCCGCGCCTGTACTCCACGTTCGTGCTGTGGATGCTGGCCCAGCTCTACGAGCAGCTGCCCGAGATGGGCGACCTGCCCAAGCCCAAGCTGGCCTTCTTCTTCGACGAGGCGCACCTCCTGTTCAAGGATGCGTCCGAGGCGCTGATGGACCAGATCGAGCGCACCGCGCGCCTCATCCGGTCCAAGGGCGTGGGCGTCTACTTCGTCACCCAGGCGCCGACCGACGTCCCGTCGTCGGTGCTGTCCCAGCTGGGCAACCGAATCCAGCACGCGCTGCGCGCCTTCACCCCCGACGATGCCGACGCGCTGCGCAAGACCGCGCGGACGTTTCCGATGACCGACCACTACGATGTCGAGCGGACGATCACGAGCCTGGGCATCGGCGAGGCATTCGTCACGGTCCTCAGCCCGAAGGGCGTGCCAACGCCGCTCGCTGCGACCCGCCTCGTGCCCCCGGACTCGAGGATGTCGCCGCTGACCCCCGAGGAGATCGCCGCCGTCGTGGCCGCCTCGCCGCTCGCGACCCGCTACAACGCCGGGGTGGACCGCGAGAGTGCCCACGAGATCATCACGGGCCGCCTCACGAACGCGAAGGCTGCCGCCGCTACCGCCGCCGCCGAGGCGCAGCTACGCGACCAGGTCTCGCCCACCACCGCGGACGGTCTGGGCACGATGACCCCGGCCCAGCAGGAGCGCGAGATCAATCGTCGCGCCCGAGAGCTGGAGGCCGCACGCAAGGCCGCGGAGCGCGACCGCAAGGCCCGAGAGAAGGAGGCGGCCGCCCTCGAGCGCGAGCGCCAGCGCACCATGCGCGCGACCGTCAACACGGTCGGCAAGGTGATCGGCTCGCGCCAGACGCAGTCGCTGATCCGCGGCGTCTTCGACACGATCTTCGGCGGTGGAAAGCGCTAGCAGGATCGCCCTCGGAGAACCCGTCCAGACGCGAGGCTCCCGCGATCTCGTTCAGCCGACAACCTCGACCCCGGCAACGGTGCAGGCCCGGCGGACGCGCTCGTCGGCGGTCGCGAGGGGCAGGCGGCGCGCGATGGCAAGGGACACGTACGCCGCGTCGTAGACGCTCAGGTCGAGGCGGCGCGCGATCGCGGCACACCCGTCCAGGATCGTCGCCACGTCGGCCGGCTCGACCTCGATCGGCAGTGTCCGGAGCACGAGAGCCGAGCGCAGGGCGTCGACCATCGTGATCCTGCCGCGACGCTCGGCGGAGCGCAGGCCATTCGCGACCTCGAAGGGCCAGATCGCGGGGGCGATTGCCGGGTCTGATGCCAGCCGCTCGAGGATGGCGTCCGCGGCAGCCGATCGCTCGTCGTCCAGGCACCATGCGAGCGCCACGGACGCATCGACGACGAACGTCATCGCCGCCCGTCGTCGATCAGCTCACGCATCGTGAGCCCGTCGAGCGGGCTGCGCGCGCGGATCGCCCTGAGCTCGACAATGGCTTCGGCGACGGTCGGCCCGGTCCGCGGGTGTACGGGCACGAGCACAGCCACGGGCACGCCGTGTTTCGTGATCGTGATCGAGTCGCCCGCCGCCACCTCGTCGAGGAGGCGGGGGAGATGGGTCTTCGCCTCGTAGGCACCGACGGCTCGCATGAACAGGCGTCCTCAAACTGGTCTGAGACTAGTCTATCCTGAGTCCTGCCAGGCCGCCATCTCCCGAGGCCGTCCGGGCCCTCGAAGCGGCCCCCTGAGCCCTCGACGGCGCCGCCGCCGGCGCGCCACACTGTGGACAGCCACCGGCCCCGCCGCCCGACCGAGGACCCGATGACCGAAACGGCGAACCCCCTCCCACGCAGACATGATCGAGGGCGTACGCGTCCTGGCCCGGGGAGATCCCCGGCGAGGTGGCCCAGCGGAGGCGAGCGCCCCATCGTCGGCTTCATCGGTCTCGGGCGCATGGGTGCGCCGATGGCGATCAACCTGTGTCGGGCGGGCTTCGACGTGATCGGCTTCGACGCCAAGGCAGAGGCCACCGAGCCCGTGGTCGCCGCCGGGGCCGTGGCCGCGGAGTCCGCAGCTGGGACGGCGGCGTCGTGCGACCTGCTGATCACGCTGCTCCCGGGCCCGCCCCAGATCGAGGCCGTGATGACTGGCCACGGTGGAGCCTTCCAGGCACTGCGCGAAGGGGCGGTCTGGGTCGACATGAGCACCTCGACGCCCGCCGTGGGCCGGGCCCTCGCGCGCGACGGCGAGCCGCGGGGGGTGGCCGTCGTGGACGCCCCGGTCGCCGGCATGGTCCGGGGCGCAGTCGCCGGCACCCTGCAGGTGTTCATGGGTGGTGCCGCGGCGGACGTCGCGCGCGTGCGGCCCGTCCTGGAGGTGATGGGCGACCCGGACAAGGTCGTCCACGTGGGGCCGCACGGGTCCGGCTACGCCGTGAAGCTGTGCCTCAACCTGCTGTGGTTCATGCACGCGGCGGCCAGCGCGGAGGTCCTCGTCCTGGGTGCGAAGGCCGGGGTGGAGGTCGGGACGCTCCGTCGTGCCCTGGTCGGGGGCCCCGCGGGATCCGTCCTGCTGGAGCGGGACATCGATGGCGTGTTCGAGGGCGACTACGACGAGAGCTTCACCCTGGACCTCGTGACCAAGGACCTCGGGCTGGCCGTGGATCTCGGCCGGGACCTGGGGGTGCCGCTCGAGCTCGGGGCCCTGGTGGAGCAGCTGCACCGGCGGGCGCGAGCCATCTACGGAGACGAGGCGGGGCAGCTGTCGGCCGTCCGCCTCGTCGAGGAAGCCGCTGGCGTCAAGCTGCGCCGACATTGAAGCTGCGCCGTCTTGACGACGGTCCGGGACCGGCTTAGCATCAGCAATCATGCTAAGCGTCAAGGTGAGCACCAAGCATCAGGTCGCCGTCCCGAGCGCGGCCCGCCGCCGTCTCGGCATCGAGGCCGGCGACCGCCTCGACGTGTTTGTCACGGACGATGTGATCGTGCTGCGCAAGCGCCCGGCCCGGCCATCCGACCGGCTCCGCGGCCTCGGCGCAGGGCGAGGCTGGTACGACCCGGATCCGGACACGTATCTCCGGCGACTCCGTGACGAGTGGGAGGAACGAGGACGTGAGCGAGCTGCCCGGACCGATTCGGGACCTGGTGGCGGCACACCGGCGGATCGCGCTTGACAGCAACGTCCTCATCTACCTGATCGATGGGAAGGGCGGGCGGGCCGAGAGCGCAGCCGCGATCGTCGACGCGGTCGCGCTCGGTGATGTCGAGGGGGTGATTGCGAGCGTCGGGCTCGTCGAAGCCCTCGTCGGGCCAGCGCGAGCCGGCGACCCGGTGCCATTCGAGCGGACCGCCGTGACGATCCGGGACCTCGGGCTTGAGGTCCAGCCGCTCACCGCGGATATCGCCGAGGATGCGGCGTGGATCCGCGGGACGTCGGGGGCAAGTCTGCCTGACGCCATCCACCTGGCCTCGGCCAGGGCTTCTCGTGCGACCGCATTCATCACCAACGACCGCCGGATCCGGCCGCGGCCGAACCTCGACGTGGTCTACCTGGACGACCTGGTGCTGGACCCGCCGCTGACCTGACGACGCCGTGAGAGCGCCGCGGGGCCTCCGTCCGGTACCCGGGGGCACCATCGGCCTATAGGCATGCCCGGCGCCTGGTGTCACAAATCTGGTGCACTCGTGCACCGTGCCCGCGATGGCACCGGTGCGCGTGGAGACGCGTGCAGCCACCGCAGGAGTATCGATGCGCCAGCCAATCCGCCGGGAGAGGGGAGAAGCCCCCCGGCGATCGTCGACGCGGCCCGCAATGCCCGGCGTGCCGTCGTGCGAGGGTGCCGCTTGATCGGCGCCCACGATGCCCTCCGACAACGGCGACGCACCGTCGCCCTGATCTGGCTCGCCGCTGCCGCGCTGGCAGCCGGCGGACTGTCGATGTCGCTCGCGGTGTTCGCCCGCCAGACAGCCGTTGACCAGACGTTCTCGGTCGGCACCATCTCGCTCGGGGTTGCCCCGGCCGGGACGCTCATCACGTTCGCCGGCATGGTTCCCGGCAACGAGGTCGACGGCGTGCTGACGATCCAGAACGATGGCACCGGCGACCTCAGGTACGCGATGACCGGCGTCGCGACCGACCCGGACGCGAAGAACTTGCGCGACGCCCTCCAGCTCGTGGTGGAGCGCAGGACCGGCTGCGGCGGTCCGGTCCTGGAGGTGCTCTACAGCGGCCCGATCGCGACCGCCGCGTTCGGCGATCCCGCGGCCGGCAGCGACCCTGGTGACCGCATGCTGGGCAGCGGCGCGTCGACGGCCCTGTGCTTCCGGGCCACCCTGCCACTGGGAGCCGACAGCCTGCTGCAGGGCGCGACGACGACCGCGACGCTCACCTTCCGGGCCGAGCAGGTCTCGGGCAACCCATGACCGCGCTCCACCGCGGGCTGATCGTCGCGTTGCGGGCGGTCCTCGCTCTCCTCATCGCCGGTGCCGTGCTGCTGGCCGCGGGCATGGTGCTTGCGCCAGCCACCGATCATCGCCTGGTCGTGATCAGGTCGGGCTCCATGGAGCCGGCCATGCCCGTGGGATCACTGCTGGTCGTCGCGAGCGTGGATCCACGCGAGGTCCGTCCCGGCGACGTCGTGACCGTTGCCATCGACTCCGGCAGCCTGCTCACGCATCGCGTCCTCCGGGTCACGAGCCTCGACGGATACCCGGCTGTCGAGCTGCACGGCGATGCGAACGCCGTCGCAGACGTCGACGTCGTCTCGCTCGATCGCCTGGTGGGCCGGGTCGCCCTCGTGGCCCCGATCGCCGGATTTGCGGCCTGGTGGCTTGCCAATCCCGCAGGGCTGGCGGCCTTCGTCGCGCTGATCGGTCTCATCGCCGTCGTGATCCGGGCACTCGGCCGGCGTTCGTGGCGACCGCGCCGCAGGCATCGACGGATCTGGAAGGCGCTCCGACGCGGCCCGCTGGGCGCTCAGGCCGCGGTCGTCGAGCGGGGGCTGTGGCTGGGGCTCGACAGGCCCGTCCTCGCGCTCGCCCTGGCACTCGTGCTCGCGGCAGGAGGAGGAGCGACGCTCGTCTCCGGAGCGTTCTTCACCGCGTCCGCGGGTGTCGGCGGCAACACCTTCACCACCGGGATGTGGGCCCCCAGCGACTACCGCAGCGTGTCGTCGGGGCCATGGGGCGCGGCCGCCACCTGGGAGCGCTACAACGGGATCGCGTGGGTGGTCGCGACCAGGCCGCCGTCGAGCACGGACGGTGTCGTGACCGTCAGCGCCGGACACTCGGTCAACGTGACCGCCGATGTCGTGGTGGACCAGGTCGTCGTCACCTCGGGCGGACAGCTCACGATCGCGGGCGGTGTCGTCGTCCGGGTCGAGGACGGGCCTGGGACCGACGTCGATCTCCCGGGGACGCTCGACGCAGCCGGCACGCTGACCGTGCAGTCCGGCGCGGTCGTGGCCATCGGGGGCGGAGGCCTCCTCCGCAATTCCGG
This sequence comes from uncultured Chloroflexia bacterium, assembly GCA_963754485.1. Lineage (GTDB taxonomy): Bacteria > Chloroflexota > Limnocylindria > Limnocylindrales > CSP1-4 > CAIXZV01. The sequence goes on from CAVWFY010000018.1 coordinate 149,280, forward strand.
CCTCGTCGACGGGTCGGGCACGCTCGCGGTGAACTCCGGGACGATCCAGGCAAGCGGAGGCGCCCGAACGATCGCGCTGCCGATGACGCTGAGCGGGGACCTCACGGTCCCGGGCGATCACGACCTCACCTGCAGCGGCGTGATCACGGGCAGCGGCAGCCTCGTCAAGACCGGCAGCGGGACCCTGGTCCTCGCGCGCGCCAACACCTACACCGGGGCCACCACGGTGAGCGGCGGCACGCTCGCCCTGGGGATCGCCAACGCCATCGGGTCCGCGAGTGCGGTCACGGTCGCGGGCGGGGCCACCCTCGACCTCGCGGGCTACGCCGAGACCATGGGCTCGCTCGCGGGCGCCGGCACCGTCACCAGCAGCGTCACCGGTGCCGTGACGCTCACGGTGGGCAACACCACCGGCACCACGTTCTCAGGGGTGCTCGCCGACGGGGCCGGCACCCTGGCCCTCACCAAGGCCGGCACCGGCACGCTGGTCCTCGCGGGCGCCAACACCTACACCGGGGCCACCACGGTGAGTGGCGGGATCGTCCGGGTCCAGGCCGCCACCGCTCTCGGCACGACCGCCACGGGCACGACCGTCGCCTCGGGCGCCGCGATCGAGATCGACGGCGCGGGGCTCGTGATCGCCGAGCCGGTCACGAGCCTCATCGGCACCGGCGTCGGCGGCAGCGGCGCCCTGCGCAACCTCGCGGGCGCCAACACCTGGTCGGGCGCCATCACCCTGGGCACCGGCGGCGCCACGGTCGCCTCCGACGCCGGCACCCTGACCACGGGTGCGGTCGGCGGGGCGACCCGGACCCTCACCGTCACCGGAGCCGGCAACACCACCATCGGCGGTGTCATCGCCACCACCAGCGGCACGCTCGTCAAGACCGGCACGGGGACGCTCACCCTCGCGCGCGCCAACACCTACACCGGGGCCACCACGGTGAGCGGCGGGATCGTCCGGGTCCAGGCGGCCACCGCTCTGGGCACGACCGCCACGGGCACGACCGTCGCCTCGGGCGCCGCGATCGAGATCGACGGCGCGGGGCTCGTGATCACCGAGCCGGTCACGAGCCTCATCGGCACCGGCGTCGGCGGCACGCGGCGCCCTGCGCAACCTCGCGGGCGCCAACACCTGGTCGGGTGCCATCACGATCGGCGCGGGCGGCGCCACGGTCGCCTCCGACGCCGGCACCCTGACCACGGGTGCGGTCGGTGGGGCGACCCGGACCCTCACCGTCACCGGGCCGGCAACACCACCTCAGCGGTGTGATCACGGGCAGCGGCACGCTCACCAAGACCGGCACCGGGACCCTGGTCCTCGCGCGCGCCAACACCTACACCGGGACCACCACGGTCGGCGCCGGCACGCTCTCGATCGCCGCCGACGCCGCCCTGGGCGCGGTCCCGGCCTCGGCCATCCCGGGGCAGCTCACGATCAACGGCGCCACCCTGGCCACCACCGCGACCTTCACCCTGGCCGCCAACCGGGGGATCGCGCTCACCGGCACCGCCACCGTCACCAACACCGCCACGACCCTCACCGTCGGCGGCGTGATCGCGGGCAGCGGCACGCTCACCAAGACCGGCAGCGGGACCCTGGTCCTCGCGGGTGCCAGCACCTACACCGGGGCCACCACGGTCGGTGCCGGGACGCTCTCGATCGCCGCCGACGCCGCCCTGGGCGCGGTCCCGGCCTCGGCCATCCCGGGGCAGCTCACGATCAACGGCGCCACCCTGGCCAGCACCGCGACCCTCACCCTGGCCGCCAACCGGGGGATCGCGCTCACCGGCACCGCCACCCTCAGCGCGGGCACCGCCACGACCCTCACCGTCGGCGGCGTGATCGAGGGCAGCGGCACGCTCGTCAAGACCGGCAGCGGGACGCTGGTCCTCGCGGGCGCCAACACCTACACCGGGGCCACCACGGTGAGCGGCGGGATCGTCCGGGTCCAGGCGGCCACCGCTCTCGGCACGACCGCCACGGGCACGACCGTCGCCTCGGGCGCCGCGATCGAGATCGACGGCGCGGGGCTCACGATCGCCGAGCCGGTCACGAGCCTCATCGGCACCGGCGTCAGCGGCACCGGCGCCCTGCGCAACCTCGCGGGTGCCAACACCTGGTCGGGCGCCATCACCCTGGGCACCGGCGGCGCCACGGTCGCCTCCGACGCCGGCACCCTGACCACGGGTGCGGTCGGCGGGGCGACCCGGACCCTCACCGTCACCGGAGCCGGCAACACCACCATCGGCGGTGTCATCGCCACCACCAGCGGCACGCTCGTCAAGACCGGCACGGGGACGCTCACCCTCGCGCGCGCCAACACCTACACCGGGGCCACCACGGTGAGCGGCGGGATCGTCCGGGTCCAGGCGGCCACCGCTCTCGGCACGACCGCCACGGGCACGACCGTCGCCTCGGCTGCCGCGATCGAGATCGACGGCGCGGGGCTCACGATCACCGAGCCGGTCACAAGCCTCATCGGCACCGGCGTCGGCGGCACCGGCGCCCTGCGCAACCTCGCGGGTGCCAACACCTGGTCGGGTGCCATCACCCTGGGCACCGGCGGCGCCACGGTCAGCTCGGACGCCGGCACCCTGACCACGGGCGGGATCACCGTCACCGCCGTCACCCTCACCGTCACCGGCTCGGGCAACACCACCGTCAGCGGCGTGATAACGGGCAGCGGCAGCCTCACGAAGACCGGCAGCGGCACCCTGGTCCTCGCGCGTGCCAACACCTACACCGGGGCCACCACGGTCGGTGGCGGCACGCTCGCCCTGGGGATCGCCAACGCCATCGGGTCCGCGAGTGCCGTCACGGTCGCGGGCGGGGCCACCCTCGACCTCGCGGGCTACGCCGAGGCCGCAGGCTCGCTCGCGGGCGCCGGCACCGTCACCAGCAGCGCTGCCGGTGCCGTGACGCTCACGGTGGGCAACACCACGGGCACCACGTTCTCGGGGTGCTCGCCGACGGGGCCGGCACCCTGGCCCTCACGAAGACCGGCAGCGGGACCCTGGTCCTCGCGGGCGCCAACGCCTACACCGGGGCCACCACGGTGAGCGGCGGGATCGTCCGGGTCCAGGCGGCCACCGCTCTCGGCACGACCGCCACGGGCACGACCGTCGCCTCGGGCGCCGCGATCGAGATCGACGGCGCGGGGCTCACGATCACCGAGCCGGTCACGAGCCTCATCGGCACCGGCGTCAGCGGCACCGGCGCCCTGCGCAACCTCGCGGGTGCCAACACCTGGTCGGGTGCCATCACCCTGGGCACCGGCGGCGCCACGGTCAGCTCCGACGCCGGCACCCTGACCACGGGCGGGATCACCGTCACCGCCGTCACCCTCACCGTCACCGGCTCGGGCAACACCACCGTCAGCGGCGTGATCACGGGCAGCGGCAGCCTCACGAAGACCGGCAGCGGCACCCTGGTCCTCGCGCGCGCCAACACCTACACCGGGGCCACCACGGTGAGCGGCGGCACGCTCGCCCTGGGGATCGCCAACGCCATCGGGTCCGCGAGTGCCGTCACGGTCGCGGGCGGGGCCACCCTCGACCTCGCGGGCTACGCCGAGGCCGCAGGCTCGCTCGCGGGCGCCGGCACCGTCACCAGCAGCATCACCGGTGCCGTGACGCTCACGGTGGGCAACACCACCGGCACCACGTTCTCAGGGGTGCTCGCCGACGGGGCCGGCACCCTGGCCCTCACGAAGACCGGCAGCGGGACCCTGGTCCTCGCGGGTGCCAACACCTACACCGGGGCCACCACGGTGAGCGGCGGGACGCTCTCGATCGCCGCCGACGCTGCTCTCGGCGCGGTCCCGGCCTCGGCCACCCCGGGGCAGCTCACGATCAACGGCGCCACCCTGGCCAGCACCGCGACCCTCACCCTGGCCGCCAACCGGGGGATCGCGCTCACCGGCACCGCCACCCTCAGCGCGGGCACCGCCACGACCCTCACCGTCGGCGGCGTGATCGAGGGCAGCGGCACGCTCGTCAAGACCGGCAGCGGGACACTGGTCCTCGCGGGCGCCAGCACCTACACCGGGGCCACCACGGTGAGCGGCGGGATCGTCCGGGTCCAGGCGGCCACCGCTCTCGGCACGACCGCCACGGGCACGACCGTCGCCTCGGGCGCCGCGATCGAGATCGACGGCGCGGGGCTCGTGATCGCCGAGCCGGTCACGAGCCTCATCGGCACCGGCGTCAGCGGCACCGGCGCCCTGCGCAACCTCGCGGGTGCCAACACCTGGTCGGGCGCCATCACCCTGGGCACCGGCGGCGCCACGGTCGCCTCCGACGCCGGCACCCTGACCACGGGTGCGGTCGGCGGGGCGACCCGGACCCTCACCGTCACCGGAGCCGGCAACACCACCATCGGCGGTGTCATCGCCACCACCAGCGGCACGCTCGTCAAGACCGGCACGGGGACGCTCACCCTCGCGCGCGCCAACACCTACACCGGGGCCACCACGGTGAGCGGCGGGATCGTCCGGGTCCAGGCGGCCACCGCTCTCGGCACGACCGCCACGGGCACGACCGTCGCCTCGGGCGCCGCGATCGAGATCGACGGCGCGGGGCTCGACGATCACCGAGCCGGTCACGAGCCTCATCGGCACCGGCGTCAGCGGCACCGGCGCCCTGCGCAACCTCGCGGGTGCCAACACCTGGTCGGGTGCCATCACCCTGGGCACCGGCGGCGCCACGGTCAGCTCGGACGCCGGCACCCTGACCACGGGCGGGATCACCGTCACCGCCGTCACCCTCACCGTCACCGGCTCGGGCAACACCACCGTCAGCGGCGTGATCACGGGCAGCGGCAGCCTCACGAAGACCGGCAGCGGCACCCTGGTCCTCGCGCGCGCCAACACCTACACCGGGGCCACCACGGTGAGCGGCGGCACGCTCGCCCTGGGGATCGCCAACGCCATCGGGTCCGCGAGTGCCGTCACGGTCGCGGGCGGGGCCACCCTCGACCTCGCGGGCTACGCCGAGGCCGCAGGCTCGCTCGCGGGCGCCGGCACCGTCACCAGCAGCATCACCGGTGCCGTGACGCTCACGGTGGGCAACACCACCGGCACCACGTTCTCAGGGGTGCTCGCCGACGGGGCCGGCACCCTGGCCCTCACGAAGACCGGCAGCGGGACCCTGGTCCTCGCGGGTGCCAACACCTACACCGGGGCCACCACGGTGAGCGGCGGGACGCTCGAGGTCAGCGGCAGCACCGCGGCCAGCGCCGTCAGCGTTGCCGCGGGCGCCACGTTGACCGGTTCCGGGACCATCGGCGGCACGGTCAGCATCTCCGGCACGCTGCTACCGGGCTCGTCGCCTGGCAGGCTCACGAACGGCGCCCTGACGCTTGGCGCCAACTCGGCTTACTCGATCGGGATTGGTGGCACCACGCCGGCAACCGGGCACGACCAGGACAGCGTCTCGAGCGGCGGGGTCACGATCGCCGGCAGCGTGACGCTGTCGCTGTCCTCCCTCGCCTCGTTCACCCCGACGGTTGGCGAGTCGTTCCTGATCCTCGACAAGGTCGCGGTGGGTGCGATCAGCGGGACCTTCACCGGCCTCCCGGAGGGCACGACGATCCCGGGCTTCCTCGGGGAGCGCCCTCACCGCCCAGATCAGCTACATCGGCGGCGACGGCAACGACGTCGTGCTCACCGTCATTCCCTGATCGACGAGAGCAGACAGGCGGCGCGAGCCTGTCGTCGAAGGGCCGGCTGCCAACCCGCCGCGTCCCTGACGCCCACGTCCGGGGCGGCGCGTCCGAGCACCGGATCGCACCTCCCGGAGACCCTCGCGGCGCACGCAGGCACCGAGACGGGCCCCCGAACCGCCACGTTCGGCCACGGACCGCACCGGGGTCGAACGAAGGTACCCCTACGGCTGGCCCCCCGGTCCTGTAGTCGCAGCGGGCCCCGCCGGTGTCAGATACACCCACGCGGACCGACAGCGCACAGCCCCCGGTAGATATCGGAGGGGGCGGCCAACGAGGGACCGCCCCCCGCCATACCGCTACCTGGAGTGCCCGCACCAATGGACAACTACGCTCTCGACGGCAAGATCGTTGCCCGTGCCGCCAAGGGTCGGCGCGCGATGCTGGCCATCGTCCTCGGTTCTTCGCTCGCCATGCTGGGCGCCGGCGCCATGTCCCTGGCGGTGTTCACGGACTCCGACGCGACCAGTGCGACCTGGACCACGGGCACGATCATCCTGGGCGTGAGCCCGACCACCGTGTTCACCCCCGGCGTCGTCATGCCGGGCGACTCCGGCCAGCAGACCGTCACGGTTGCCAACACGGGCACGGGCGCGTTGCGCTACGCGATGAGCAGCGTTGCCGCGAACACCGACAACAAGGGCCTCGCCTCCCAGCTCACCCTGACGATCGACGCGGGCGCCTGCGGGTCACCCCCGGCTTCGATCTACAGCGGCACGCTCCAGGGCGCCGGCTTTGGTAGCAGTGCGCAGGGTGCAGACGTGGGTGATCGCTCCGTCGCCGCCGGTGCCAGCGAGCAGCTCTGCTTCGCTTGGGACCTGCCGCTCGTGACCACCGGAAACGCCTTCCAGGACGCGAACACCACCGCGACCTTCACCTTCGACGCCGAGCAGACCAAGAACAACTAGCGCCCACCGCCGCCCGCCGTGTCCTGCCCAGTGCCCATCCGGGCGGGACACGGCGGGTAGCCAAAATCCGGAACACCCGCAACCGGAGCCCCGGCACCGATGTC
>CAVWFY010000019.1:0-204060 GCA_963754485.1 uncultured Chloroflexia bacterium
ACCCGGTGTGCCCGATCGGCCGGATCGCGGCAGCCAGGACGGCGAGTCATCCGGATTGCGGGCGCACGGGCCCCTCCACCGGGTGTCCGCCGAGTCTCCGCGGGCGGCGCCGCGGCCCATTCGCGATCGGATGAGATCGTGGCCGCGGACGAGGGGGCGGCGACCGGCAAGTCGGGTTTCGACCAGCGGTCACGCACGATAGCGCCGGACGTGATCCGGAATTGGATGAGGGCGTGCGCTCCTTGCGTCGGGGTGGGGTGACACGCGAGGCGCGAGGCTCGACAGAGGGGTGAGGTGAGGTTGACGCGGCCCACGGGCGCAGCTGACGCTGACTCTGACCCGGTGCGCCGAGAGCCGGGGGGCACAGGAGAGCCGTGAGCCCTTCCGAGATCGCGTTCCTGGCCTTCGGTCTGGTGCTCGGCGCCGCCATCGGCGCGGCCCTGGTGCAGACCTCGGGCTCGCGCCTCGCCCCGCGCCGCGAGGTGCGCCTGACGATCACGCCGAACGCGATCCCCGCCCGTCGCGCGGCCACGCTCGCCGTCCCGTACGACACGCCGCACCCCGGCGTCATCCCCGGATCGCCGGACGCCCGTGTCTTCACCGCGGCGGGCGCAAGCTGGCGCGACGCCGGGCAGGTCCCGGGTCCCACGGAGCCGGCCATTGGGCGCGCGATCCGAACACACGTTCAATCGGTCCCGGTCAACCTGTCAGCGAAGGCCGTGGCCGTGCCGATCGCGATGCCAGCCTCGGGCCCCAGTGACGGATGGCCCGTCATGGCCGCGATGGGCCCACCGGCCGTGCTCGCCCGCTCCAGGCTCGAGCAGCCCGGCAGGGATGATCCCTTCGTGACCCCCGTGAGCCGGCGGCGCATGGTGAGCGAAGGGCTCCCGATCGCGACCGAGGAGTCTTCCCCGTGACAGATCCGCTCGCGGCCGCCCAGCCAACCGCAGCCTCCGATCGGACACCGGGCACGGCCGATCCGTCCGCCAGCGTCGAGCAGCCGGCGCCTGCCGCAGGCCCTTGCGCCGGTCAGCGCAGGATGCTGGACGAGCGCTGCGCCCTGGCCGACGTTGCCCGCGAGCATGCCCGGACCGCTGCAGACGCCCTCCGCGAGGCCCAGCGCGCTTATGACATCCTCCGCGATCGCGTGGACAAGGCGGAGTCCACGGCGGACCCGCGCCGGGTCGCGGCGGAGAAGGACCGCCTCCACGCCGAGTTCCGGGTGGCGAGCGACCGGTACGGGAGTCCCGACGACACCGAGAGCGCCGCGCGCACCTGGCTGACCAGGATCAACGAGCTCAACGGCGCGGTCCGCGAGGCCCAGCGGATCCTCGAGGCCGGCAGGGCGGACCTGCGCGCCCAGCTGCCGGCGCTGGAGCGCCTGTCCGCGGAGGCCGACGCGGCCCGGATCTCGTCCGAGAACGCCGACGCCGGCTGCCAGGAGGCGCGTGAGTCGCTGGCCACGTGCGAGGAGGCTGAGGCGCGAGCCAGGGAGGTCCCGCCCCCGCCGGCCGAGGAGCCCCATCCCTTCGACGGCATCTGGCCGGGGGAGCCAGCCGGCCTGCCCGATCCGTCGACGGAGCATGCACCCGGAGACCTCGTGACCGGGACGTCGGTGATCGTCCGCATCCTCCACGGCGACCGCGATGCCCGCGACAGGCTCGTCGCGACCCTCGCCGCGGGAGACGCGGATGCCGAACGCGACTGGGGCTTGCGCGTCTCGCGACTGGTGAACGCCATCGCGGGCCGGGCCATCGAAGCCGGCTACCTCAACGTCGCGGAGGACCACCCGTTCTGGCGGCTGTTCGAGCCCCGCGAGGCACGCGACATCGTGGGAGCCCTGTCGGCGCTCGGGTTCCGCTACGACGGGATGGGCGGCTTTGCCGACGGGCGGGTCCCCGCCGCGCGAGACCTGTCGCTGGCCGTGGGCTATGCCGGCCTGGACCGGATGAGGATACGCACCTGGCCGCGGGAATCGGAGCTGGCCGGGCTGTACGAGGGCGTGGGCGTCGCTGCGGACGAGTGGCTCGCGGACGAGGCCGACGACCTGTCGCTGGGCCGGATGGTGGACGCGCTCGGTGGTCGGGCCGCCGAGCTCGCCGATCTCTGGAATGCCTGGGGCGGGTCCGGCCGGCGCTGCTCGCGCCGTAGGTCTCGAGCGGGTCAGCCCGCGATCGGGTCGCCGCCCTCGGTCTGCGGCGGTGTCACGTGCGTCGGGCCCTGCTCCTCGACCGCGTCCTCCTCGATCACGATCACGCGGAACGCCTCGGCCGCGGCCCCACCGATCGCGACACCCTCGTCGGTGGCCCACTCGCGGATGCGGGGCTCCAGTCGCTCGGGGTGGCGGATCTGGCTCGGGTGGGCTCGCAGCGCGGCGAGCTTGCGGTCCAGGGTCGCGGCCACGTCGACCCATGCGGACGGGTGGTTCGACCAGAACAGGTACAGCCGCCGGACCACGTGGGGCTCGAGGCCATCGCGGGCAAGCCATGGGAAGGCCAGCGCGTTGCGCGCCGCGGGGTAGACGGCGTCCACGGCCGCCATCCCGGCGGCCCGGTGGTCGGCGTGGTTCACGCCGCCGGCCCCGTAGAACAGCGTCTCCGGATCGACGGCCAGGACGGCATCCGGTCGGAACGTCCGGATCTGGCGCACGAGCTGCTCGCGCAGGGCGAGGTCGTTCGCCAGGGCGCCGTCCGGCTGGTGCAGGAACGAGACCCCGGCGTAGCCCACGATGTCGGCCGCGGTCCGCTGTTCCGACTCCCGCAGCGCGGCCAGCTCGAGTGGGTCGGTACGCCAGTCATCGGCGCCGGCATCGCCGCTCGTGCAGCACACGAGCCAGCCCACCGAACCCTCGTCGATCCAGCGGGCGGCCGTTGCCGCAGGCCCGAAATCGGCGTCGTCCGGGTGGGCGACGATCACCATGAAGCGCTCGGGGCGCCACGCGTGAGGGGTGCGGGCCACGGTCTCGGTCATGCTCGTGTCACCTCAGCGTCGGCCGGATTCCCGGGTCCAACCCGGGCGGCGGCGGCGTCGCCTTGACGCCTGGCCCTTGTGCTAGATTGCCGCAGAGGCTTCGCTCGTCTCCCCCCACGGGCGAAGCCTTCCTTGTTGGCCGCGTTCAGGCGCCGTGCCGGCCGGCGGCGGCCTGCAGCGCGTCGAGGACCTGGGCCGCATGGCCATCCGCCTTGACGCTTGGCCACGCCTTCGCGACCCGTCCATCCGGACCCACGATGAAGCTGGACCGGATGATGCCCATGTAGGTCTTGCCGTAGTTCTTCTTCTCGCCCCACGCCCCGAACGCCTCGGCGACCGAGTGGTCCTCGTCCGAGAGGAGCGTGAACGGCAGGCCGAATTTCGCCCGGAAGGCCGCGTGGCTGCCGGCGCCATCGGGGCTGATGCCCCAGACCCGCGCGTTCAGGCGCTCCAGGTCGGCGTTGAGGTCACGGAACCCGCATGCCTCGGTCGTGCAGCCGGGCGTGTCGTCCTTGGGATAGAAGTAGAGGACCGTCCAGGAACCGAGGCGGTCGGCCAGGCGGTGGACCGTGCCGTGCTCGTCGGGAAGCGCGACCTCGGGTGCCAGGTCGCCGGCCTGCGGCATGCTCATGCCCCGGAGGATAGCCCTCCCGTCGCAGGCGCGGCTTCCACGACCAGGAGGCGGCCGCGCCGCACCGTGACGGCGGCGTCCGGGACGACCCGGATGTTGGAGAGCCCGCGGGCCGGACCCGTGACGAGCGGCTCGTCGCGCAGGGGATAGCGGAGACCCTCGGTCGTGATCCCCGACACGTCGCCCCCGAGGGGCAGCAGCGACACGACGGCGCCGGGCGGGCCGGGCAGGAGACGGCGCACCGGGGCGTCGTCCGGTCCGGGCGCACTGACGAGGACCGAGCGCGACCTGGCATCGAGCAGGGTCACGTCCACCCCTGCGAGCCCGGGGTGTGCCAGGAGCCACACGTTGGCCAGCGCATGGTCCACTCGGGGCCCGCCAAGGGCACCCAGCACGGTGACCCGGGTCGCACCGCGGCGGACCGCCTCCAGGAGAGCCAGCTCCGTGTCCGACTCGTCCTTGTCCACGGTCGCCCGGAGCACCGTCGTCCCTGCCTCCACCGCGGCGGCGAGCAGTGGGTGGGCGAGCGAGTCCATGTCGCCCACCAGCAGCGCCGGCTCCAGCCCCAGGGCACGGGCCCGGGCGAAGCCCCCGTCCGCCGCCAGGACCTCCGCGACGCCAGCATCCCAGCCGGGCCACGCGGCATCCAGCGCTGAGCGCTGGGGGACGTCGCCGTCGGCCACCACGATGACGTGGCAGACGCGGGACGGAGGAGGCACGTGGGGGCCGGACATCGATCGGATCGTACTCGCCCGTGGCGGCGGGGCGTCTGGGCCTTCGTGTACCCTTCGGAGCGTGCCTGAGACGCCGCTGCCCACGCCGACTCAGCGGGTCATCGACGCCGCGTCGCGGAAGGGCGTGACTCTCGACGTCCATGCCTTCAGCGAGTCCACCCACACCGCCGAGGACGCGGCCGCCGCGGTCGGCGCGGAACTGGGCCAGATCGTGAAGTCGCTGGTCTTCGTCGCCCAGGAGGCGGATGGCGCCCTGGAGCCCATCCTGTGCCTGGTCTCAGGCCCCAACCGCGTGGACCTCGCCCGGCTCGCCGCTGTCACGGGTGAGCCCGACGTCCGACGCGCGACCGCCGTCGAGGCTCGAGACCTGACCGGTTACACGATCGGCGGCATCCCGCCCATCGGGTTCCCGCGGCCGGTGCGCGTGGTCATGGACCCGGACCTCGGCAGGTTCCAGGTCGTATGGGCCGCCGCTGGCACCGCGACCGCCGTGTTCCCGGTACCTCCCGCCACGCTGCGCATGCTGTCCAACGCGCACGTCGCCCCGATCTGCGAGGAGCGTCGCCAGGCCGACGTGCTCGCCGAAGGCGCGGGTCAAGGTGACGCATCCCTGCCGCAGCCGGACGGCGAGGCCCGGCCGCAACCGGACGGCGAGGCGTAGCCGGACCCGGTGCCCGTCGTCGAGCCGCGCCACGCCATCGTCCAGTTCCCGGGTGCCATCCGCGCGTCCATGCGCTGGGCGGGCAGTGGCGGCGGTGCAGCCGTGTTCGCGCTGACCGAGTCCGGGGGACCGCTCACCGACCTGGGCGCGCTGACCGGCTCGGATCCGGAACGCCGCTGCCGGGCGGAGATCCGGGTCGACACGCCCGCGGGACCGTGGACCGTGCGCCTGGCCTCGCTGATCAGCGACGCGCCGGCTGGGCTCCTGTGGGACACCGAGGGCCTGCTGCTGGTCAAGTACGGGTTCCACCTCTATGCGTTCGAGGCACGGACGGGCGAGCTGCGCTGGACCCACCGGTCGGCGTCGCCGGTCGTGGTCATCGTGGGGTCGTCGCGACTGCCCCACGTGATCGCCCAGGCCGAGATCGAGACGTTCGCGCTCCGCCCCGACGGCGAGGTGGGCTGGCGGGTCGCCCACTCCGACGTCGTCACCGATGCCGAGTCGTCGGCGGCCGGCTGGTGCTCACCAGCTTCGACGGCCAGGCCCGCGCGCTCGACCCACTGACGGGGCGCGACACCGGTTGACGGTTCGTGGACAACTCGCCCCAGATTGCACGGTGCGGGGTGGATAAGTGCGTTGACCCCGGCGGGTGCGGACGCGTAGCGTTGTTCCCAGCCCGAAGGGGCCGAGCGATGCTAACGGCCGCGATCACCTCAAGGTCCACGCGTCGAGTAGGTTCCTTCGGGCTGTTGATTCCCCGCGACCCCCCCCCCGGCCGTGCGACCGCGGTGTGCGATCATCGAGCTCGTGATCCCCATCCTCCTCATCGTCGGCGGGATGCTCGCCGTCGCCGCCGCCTGGTGGCTGCTGCGCGGCATGGGGCCTGGAGCCCGCGTTGGCCGAATCATCGCCGCGACTATGGTCGTGCCCGTGAGTCGCGCGGTCGTGCTCGCCGGCGAGGGGTCCCCGCGGTACGTCGGTGTCCTGGGGCGCGTGGACGCGGATGCGACGCTCGAGGACGAGGACCACCGGCCGCTCGTGCTGCGCCGCCGTCGGCTGGAGCTGCAGGACGGCCGCAGGTGGACCGCGTTCGAGGACACCCGGGAGGTGGTCCCGTTCGAGATCAGCGAGGGGCTTGACCGGATCGGGGTGGACGGCGATGCGCTCGACGACGGCCTGGTGGTGGTCACCCGCGAATCCGTGGGAGTCGCCGGCGACATGGGCGACCGCGTCCCCGAGGGCACCGACCCAGCGACGCCCGCGCGCCTGCGCATGGACCTCCTGAGCAGCGTGGATCACGCCCTCGTCCTGGGGGTTCCCACCATCGACCCGGATCGCGGGCCGATCCTGCGGCCGGGCCTCAACCGGCCGCTCATCCTCACGAACCTCGAGCCGAAGGAGGCCATCCGGATGCTCGCCGACGGACGGCGGGGCACGACCCGGGCGATCAGCCTCCTCCTCGGGGGCGGTACCGCGGCCGTGCTCGGCGGCGTGGCCTGGGCGCTGATCGATGCGGTGGCCTAGTCGCATCCGCACCGTGGCAACTGCCCTCGCGGGGGTCCTCGCCTGGTTCGCGACGTCGGTGACCGTGCTCGCTGCGTCCCCCACCCCGACCGCCGCGGCGGGTGGCGACCCGCGCAGCGCCGGCGAGGGTCCGGGACTGGTCGGCGACCCCCTGCTGGCGATCGTGATCGTCGTAGGGATCGGCGTCGTGGCGCTGGTCGCGACACTGCTCTGGGTGCGCGCGACGGGTGGCCCGCGCGGGTCCTGACACCCCCCACGGCCCAGGCGGAACGGGCTGATGAGCCTATCGTCCTATTGGCAACTCCTGTGAAGTCTGGGACAGTCTGCGCAACCCGCCATGCCTACCAAATCCCACAGTCCGTCAGCCGGCACCTGGACCCCCCGTCCCGGCGATGCGACGCTCACCGTCACCAGGGCGGCGCAGGTCCTGGGGGTGCATCCGAACACGATCCGTGCCTGGAGCGAGGCCGGCCGCCTCCGTTACTACCGGATCAACGAGCGTGGCGACCGGCGGTACCGCCTGGGCGACCTCCAGCGGTTCCTCGCAGCGGCCGAATCCCCGGTTCCGGCCGGCGTTCCGGAAGGGGGCCCGTCCCGCGGGTCCCGACGCGAGCCGTCTTCCACTTTGACCGAGACGTCCGCCGGCCTTGACCTGCTGGCCGACCTCGCGGAGGTCGCCTCGTTCCCGACCGGCCTTGACCCCGCGCTTGACGAGGCCTGCCGCAGGATCCGCGTCGCGACCGGCGCGGCCCTCGTCGGGATCTGGGAGCGGCGACCGGGCGGCCTCGTCGCCCGCGCGACCGACGTGGAGGGGCCCGGTCCCGCCGTACCCCTCAGCATCCCAAGCGGTCCGAGCCTGTTCGCACGAGCGCTGGACGCCCACGAGCCGGTCCATGCGCGCCCCGGCGACCCTTCCGCCCCCCCGGCGCTGGGCATGGGCACCGACGAGCTGCTGGTGGCGATCCCCGGCGGCGAGGCTCCCTGGGGCCTGCTCGTGATCGCGGGCGCGATGGAGCTTGGCCCCGACGATGGCCGCCGGCTCGCCACCGCGATCGCCCGGACGCTGGGCGTCCTCGTGCGGGGCGCCGGCGCAGCCGAACAGGCCACGAGCCGCCTGCGCCGCTCCGAGGCCCTCCGCCGCGTCGCCACCGATCTCGCGTCCCGGCTGGACGTGGCCGACGTCGTGCGCGATCTCTCCGACCATGCCCGCGTGCTGTTCGGCGCCGACCGGGTGGCCGTCATCCTGCGCGACGCGGAGGGCCGCATCTCGTCACCGGGTGGCACGGGCTTCTCCGAGGCGTTCCTGGGGGCCGCCCGCGAGCTGGAGCGCACTCGGGCTGGACTGCGCGACCTCCCGTCGCGCCGGCCCATCCCGCTCCTTGGCCCGGACGCCCCACGGTCGTCCAGCCCGGTCCGAGCGGCTGCCATCCAGGAGGGCTTCGAGAGCCTGCTGCTGGTTCCGCTCGTCGATGGCCAGACGCTTCACGGCGTCTTCTACCTGGCCCACACCCGCCCCCACCGCTGGCGCGAGGGTGACCTCGAGGCAGCCGAGGCGCTCGCAGGCGACGCGGCGGTCGCCGTCCGATCCGCGCGCACCTTCAGCCGGATGGCCGCCTGGGCGGCCCAGCTCCAGTCGATCCAGCGTCTGGGCGCTCGCCTCGCAGGCATCACGGACGTGCATGACATCGGCAACGCCATCGCCACCGAGCTCCGCCAGCTCATCACCTACGACAACGCCCGCGTGTACCGGGTGCACGGCAGCGAGCTTGTCCCGGTCGCGTTCCAGGGCCACGGCACCGTCTACGGGGCGGAGACACCCGAGATGCTGACGGTGTCGGTCGGCGAGGGGATCACCGGCTGGGTCGCCCAGCTCAAGGTGCCGCAGCTCGTGGACGACAGCGCCAACGACCCGCGCGGCGTCACGATCCCCGGCACGGACGCTGAGCAGGACGAGTCGTTGCTCCTCGCACCGATGGTCCACGAGGGCGCCTGCCTCGGCGTCGTCGTGCTCGCCCGGCAGGGCCTGCGCCAGTTCACCGAGGACGACCTGCGGCTGCTGGTCATCTACGCATCCTTCGCGGCCCAGGCGATGGCCAACGCGGACGCCACGTTCATGTTGCGCGAGCAGTCCCGCGCGCTTGAACGCCAGCTGCGGGCCCAGCGCGAGCTCCTGCGGATCACGGAGTCCATCCTCACGACCCTGGACCAGCACGCCGTCCTGGAGCAGATCACGGACCGCCTCGGGTCGCTGATCCACTGTGACAACATCGCCATCGAGGTCGTCGACGCCTCCACGGGCATGCTCCGGCCCCTCACCGCGCGTGGCGTGTACGCCGCCCACTACCTGGCCCCCTGGGAACCCGGCGAGACAGGGATCGCGACGTGGGTCGTGGAACACAACGAGCCGGTGCTGGTGGAGGACCAGCGCCACGACCCGCGCGTCAACCACTTCCTCGAGACGGGCGCCATCGATGGCAGCCTGATCGTGGTCCCGCTGATCGGCCCCAAGGGCGCTGCGGGCGTGCTGACCCTCGAGCGCATCGGGCTGGAGGCCCCCTTCGACCAACGGGAGTTCGAGCTGGTCCAGCTGTTCGCCGCGCAGGTCTCCATCGCGCTGCGCAACGCGGAGTCGTTCCAGGCCGCCGAGGTTCGCGCCCGGACCGATGACCTGACGGGGTTGCTCAACCACGGTGCCTTCCAGGACTGGCTGGCCCAGAGCGTGGCCGCCGGCGAGGCGTTCGGCGTGGTGATGATCGACCTCGACGAGTTCAAGGCGATCAACGACGCCCTGGGCCACCAGGTCGGCGACCTGGCCCTGCGCGAGATCGCGCGGGCGATCCTCGGCGCGGCCCGCGAGTCAGACGCGGTGTTCCGCTATGGCGGCGACGAGTTCGCCGTGCTCCTGCCGCGCAGCGACGCCTTCGGCGTGGCCGGCGTGGCCGAGCGAATCCGGGTTGCAGTCGAGGCAGTCGGCGGCCCCGGCACCAGGTGGTCGGCCGAGGGCGTGCGCCTGTCCGCCTCGATCGGCACCGCCGCGTTCCCGCTGGACGGGGCTGACGCCGAAGCGATCCTGCTCGCGGCCGATCGCGCCTGTTTCGTTGCCAAGCGCCGCGGACGCGGGCGGGTGGCGACGGCGCTGGAGGGCGTGGCGCTGGCGGCGGAGTTCACGCTGTCCGAGCCGACCCCGGTGGACCCGCCGCTGGTGGACGCGTAGCGATGGCCGGCGGACCGGCGTCGGCGGTCACTGGTGGACGGCGGTCGGCGGTCGCCCTTGCGCTGGCGTCCCTGGCCCTGGTTGTCGCGGCGTGTCTGCCAGCCTCGGTCCGCCCGACGCCCACGCCCCCGCCGACGCCCACGCCGGCCCCATCGGCCCCGCCGACGCCCACACCAACGCCAGGCCCGCCCACGCCGACCCCTGGGCCCGCCTTCGTGCTGCATACCGTGGTCCGGGGCGACACGCTGACGAAGCTGGCCCGCAAGTACGAGACCAGCGGGCGGAGCATCGCCTACTGGAACCGGGACGAGTACCCCTCGCTCGACCCGGAGTCCGCGGACTACCAGCCCAACAACCTCAGGCGCGGCTGGGTCCTGCGGGTGCTTCCCGGGCAGGAATACGAGCCTCCGGCCGATGATGGCGAGACCGGCGAGCAGGTGACGCCCACACCCGACGACTCCGAGGACTACGAGACGCTGCCGCCGGACGCGTCCGAGTCGCCTGACTGAGCGGCGGGTATCCTCGCCGGCATGTCACGCGCCGCGGCGCTCGCCCCGGATCGTCGTCACGCTCGCCGTCGCCGCCGCGAGCGCCGAGCCGGTACTTGCCGCGCGCAAGAACGCCCTCTACGTGGATGCCGTGACGCGTCACGGGGCGACGGCGATCCCGCTGGATGCGACGGCCTCCGACTCCACGCGAGCCGGGGCGTTCGCCTCGATGGACGGGCTGCTGCTGACCGGCGGCGAGGACGTGGATCCCGGGCGTTACGGACAGGACCGGGCGGCGGCGACGGTGATCGATGCGGCGCGTGACCGCCTGGAGGCGGCAGCGTTCGCGGCGGCCGACTCACGCGGGATGCCGGTGCTGGGGATCTGCCGCGGGCTCCAGGCGATGAACGTGTTCGCCGGCGGCACGCTCATCCAGCACGTGGACGGCCACGCAGGTCCGGGCTGGGGACAGGGGGCGGCGCTCGCACACCCGCTGCGAGTGGTGCCGGGGTCGCGGCTGGCGCGGATCCTCAACCCCGTCAATGCCGGCGGCGCGGTGCTCAGCGTGAACAGCTACCACCACCAGGCGGTGCGGGCATCGGACCTGGCGGGGGCGTATGTGGCGGCGGGCTGGTCGCCGAGCCCGGTGGGCGACCTCGTGGAGGCGTTCGAGGCGGCGTCCGGGCCGTTCCGGATGGCCGTGCAGTGCCACCCCGAGCGCACCGAGTCCTCGCCCAAGGCGTTCGAGCGCCTGTTCGCGTTCTTCGTGGACGCGTGCCGGGGGCCGATCTCGGGGCGCTGACTGCGGCGCTCTCCGGCCAGCCCACACGAGGCGGACTGGAGCGGCGCTAGCCAGCTACAGCCGGCCGGCCTCGATGATCCGGTTGAGGAACTGGCGGGTCCGCGCCTCGCGGGGCTCGGAGAAGATCTGTGCCGGCGGCCCCTGCTCCAGGATTGTGCCCTTGTCGAGGAAGCAGACCCGATTCGCGATGTCGCGCGCGAACCCCATCTCGTGGGTGGCGATGAGCATCGTCATGCCACCCGCCGCCAGCTCCCGGACGACGTTGAGCACCTCCGCGACGAGCTCCGGGTCCAGCGCGGACGTCACCTCGTCGAGCAGCAGGAGGTCGGGCTCCATCGCCAGCGCCCGGACGATCGCCACTCGCTGCTGCTGACCGCCGGAGAGGCGGTCGGGGAACTGGCTCGCCTTCTCCTCCAGCCCGAACCGGCGCAGGAGGGCGTGGCCACGCTCGTCGGCCTCGGGGGGCTTCAACTTCAGCGCCTTCCGCGGACCGAGGGTCACGTTGTCGAGGACGGTCATGTGGGGGAACAGGTTGAAGGCCTGGAACACGATGCCGATCCGCCGCCGGATCCGGTTGACGTCGACCTTGGGCGCGGTGATCTCGTCGCCACCCACGACGATTCGCCCGGCATCGATCTCCTCGATGAGGTTGATGCACCGCAGGAGCGTCGACTTGCCGGAGCCCGAGGCGCCGATGAGGCAGATGACCTCGTGCTCGGCGACGACGAGGTCGATGCCGCGCAGGACCTCGAGGTCCCCGAACGACTTGTGGAGACCCTCGATCCGGAGTGCCTCGATGGCCGTCATCGCGCACTCGCCGCGGCCCGTGACCGGTCGCGGCTCACGAGCCAGTCGACGATCCGCGCCAGCGGGAACGTGACGACGATGAACACCAGCGCGACGGCGACGTAGGGCGTGAAGTTGAACGTCCCCATCTGCTTGATCTGGGCCGTCCGGAAGATCTCGACGACGCCGATGAATGCGATGAGGACGGTGTCCTTCTGGAGGCCGATGAAGTCGTTGAGCAGCGGCGGGGCCACGCGCCGGACAGCCTGCGGCAGGACGACGTGGCGCAGCGACTGGGCGCGCGTGAGGCCGAGCGACCGGGCCGCGGCGTCCTGGCTCGGGTGGACCGACTCGATGCCCGAGCGGTAGACCTCCGAGACGTACGCCGAGTAGAGAAGCGTGAGCGTGACGACGCCCCAGAAGAATGGGTCGACCGGCACGCCGGCGATGCCCAGGGCGGGTATCCCGAAACCCAGCATGTAGATGACGAGGAGGCCCGGCAGCGCCCGGAACAGGTCGACGTAGAACGTCGCCAGGAGCCGTACCGGGAAGAAGACCGGACCGGGGAGGCTCCGCAGGACGGCCAGGACAAGCCCGAACACGAGGATGAGGACCTCGGCGAGCAGGAACAGCCGGACGTTCACCCAGAACGCCGCGATCAGGTCGGGAAGGGCGTCCCAGAAGACCTCGGGGTTGAGGAACGATTCCTGGACCGCGTCCCATCCGGGCGCGTTGACGATGACCCACACGAGACCCGTGAAGACGACGATCGTGCTGGTCGTGGCGACGGCGATCGAGCGCCACGAGACACGGCGGCGTGAGCGGGGCCGGGCGCGGACCGGCCCGCCGGGACCCAGGCCGGTGGTCAGGCCGAGGTCGGGCGGGCCGCCGCCGAGGCCGCCGCTCACAGCGTGCGGTACCCGGTCCCTACTTCAGGACGGGAACGGTGTTCTGGAACGGGAGCCACTCGCTCGCCAGCTTGTCGAGGGTGCCGTCCTCACGCAGGGAGGCGACCGTCGCGTTCACGCACGCGGTGAGGGCGCTGCCCTTCTCGAGGAGGAGGCTGAAGAACTCGGGCGTGCCCCCGAACGGCTCGAGCTGGCCGACGATGGTCCCGGCGCTGTCCTCGATCTGGACGTTCACGTTGAAGCTGGCCGTGGGCAGGTCCACGACGAGCGCGTCGATCTGCTTGGCCTTGAGGGCCTCGAGAGCGGCGTCGTTCGTGTCGTACACGGATGTCTCGGTCGTCGGGGCGATGACCTTCTGGATGGCGTCGTAGCTCGTGGTGCCGACCATGGCGCCGAACTTGTACGACTTGAGATCCGCCAGCGTCGTCGCCTTCGCAACCGGGTTGTCCTTCAGCGCGACGACGCCCTGGTTGAGGTTGTAGTACCCCTCGGACAGGTCGACGGCCGTGGCCCGATCGGGCGTGTACGAGACCTGGTTGATGAGGAAGTCGAAGGTCTTGGCACCCGGCGCAAACGCGTTGGTGAACGGCACGACGACCCAGGACACCTTGTCCTTGGCGAAACCGAGCTTGTCCGCGACCGCGTAGGCCACGGCACTCTCGAAGCCCTTGCCACTGCCGGGATCGCCCGTGAATCCGAGGTCCTCCCAGGGCGGGGTGAAGGCCCCGTCGCCCTTCTCGAAGTACGGCGGATACGCGGGGTTGTCGGTCCCGATCGTCATGACGCCGGCGGTCTTGAGGGCGAGGCTCTCGGGCGCGCAGGGATCAGGCGTGGCGACCGCCTCGCTCGGGGCCTCCGTGGCCACGGGCGGCGCCTCGGTGGGGGCCGTGGTGGGGGCCTCCGTGGCGGCGGGGGACGGCGACGCGGCGCCGCCGGTGCAGGCCGCGGCGAACGCGGCGACGAGGGTGAGGGCGGCGATGCCCTTGATGGTGCGCATGGCTGGTCGTACTCCTCCTTGGTGTCCCGCCGAGAGTGTACCCGCGGAAGGGCGCCGGTTCGCCGTCCACCGGAACAGCCGAAGCGACGCCGGGAGGAGGTACGGCGTCGCTTCGGAGGGTGTCCGGCGTCGATGGCAGGAGGGAGGACCGTCGTCGCCGGCTGGTGGTTCGGTTGTGGGCACTGCACCGTGGTGCGGTGATGGAACACTGCGCCCGATGGTCCGGTCGGGCGATGACCCGAGAGTCCTGCCCGGCCGGGTACCTTGGGGCACCGGCACCGGTGCCCCGGGCCTGGATGGCCGATCGCGGCCCAGTGAGTAGACTCGGGGCCGTGCGGGTACGAACCATCGAGCTCCGGATCCTGGGCGTCACGCTCGCCGCCCTCTGGCTGGCGGCGTTCGGCCTCGTGCTGCTGGGGTACCGGCCGGGCGGCCCCGTGGACATCCTGGTGGGGATCGCCGCGATTGGCCCGGTGCTGGTCGCGGGCGCTGCCATCCTGTGGCCGCCCGTCGCGCGTGGCGGCCGCGCCTTCGCCGGCATCGCGTGGCTGGCCCTTGCGTCGATGCTGCTGCTCGTCCCGTCACTCGCGGGCCTGGTCACCCAGCTCACCGGCCGGGGCCCGCAGACCCTCCTCCCCTCCCTCGAGGCCGCGTATCCCTGGCTTCTCGCCCTGGCCGCAACCGGGCTGTTCGCGGGGCTGGGCGTCGCGCGCCGTCGCCTGGGCGGTGCCTCGCTCCGCCGCGAGCGGCTCGTGCTGGGATCCGTCATCGCCGCGCTGCTGGTCCTCGTGACCGGGGGTGCGTTCGCGACCGCCGCCTTCGTCAACGAGCTGGCGCTCGGCGAGCGGCCCGCCATCGCGTCGCGCTTCGGGCCCACGGATCCCGCGCTCGAGCCACCCACCTGCGTGGACCCGGTCGACACCGGCACCACCGCCCGCCTGGAGCTGCGCATGGATGGCTCGATCGACAGCCGCTACACGGGCCAGGTGGTGCTCGGGGGCATCCGGAACGGTGCGGACGTCGCGTGGACGGGCTACGCCGCCACCCGGCTAACGCTGGGCCAGCAGGGCCTGGCACGCCTCGGCGAGCGCGTGTGGGTGCTGTCGCCCGGACGGTCCTGGACCGCCGCGGACGCGGAACGGGGCGCGGGGTACGACATCGACCGGCAGGTCGTCGCGGTGGCCCTGACCCCGGCCGCCGCCAACGCCCCGGAAGACCGCGGGCTGGCCTTCATCGAGGGCGCGCGCGCGCGACACTGCCGGATCCCGATCGATGGGCTGACGCTCCGCAGGATCCTGCCGCAGGTCGAGCTGCTGGTCGGTGCGACTGACATCTCGCGCTGGCGCGGCGACCTCGACTACTGGGTCTTCGCCGATGGCCAGCTGGGCCAGGTGGACGGGCGCGTCAGCGGGACCGCGGAGGGGCTCGACGAGGACAGCCTGCAGGCGGGCGTGCGGTTCCGCATGCTGGCCTTCGACCGCGGCCTTCCGATCACGGTCGTGCCACCGACCCGATAGCGAGGAGGGACCTATCTTGATGGATGACCTGCCGGGTGACGACAGGGCCAAGCGCGATCGCACCGCCCGCCTGTTGATGGTGGTACAGATCCTCCGCGCCAACGGGACCCGTGGCGTCACGCCGGCGGAGATCGCCAGGCGCACCGGCATGGCCAAGCGCACGGTCTACCGCGACCTGAACGCCATCGGCGGCGAGCTGGGGATCCCCGTCTGGAGCGAGGGCGGCCGCTGGGGCGTGGATGCCGAGGCCTTCCTGCCGCCCCTCCGCCTGACGCTTTCGGAGGCGATGGCGATCTTCCTCTCGGCGCGGCTGCTCGCCCGATACATGGACAAGCACGACCCGGTCCTGGCCTCTGCCTTCACGAAGCTCGAGGAAGGGCTGCCGGCCTCGCTCCGGGACCACGTGGAGCGGACGGTCCAGGACCTGGCGAGCCGGGACGTGGACCCGGTGTTCAACCGCCACGTCGAGGACCTGACCAGGGCCTGGGCAGACCGGCGCATCGTCGCCTTCGAGTACCTGCCCGCGCCATACGGAACCAAGCGCGACGCACGGCGGGCCACCGTCCGGCCCTACCTGCTCGAGCCGTCGCTGCAGACCCACGCGCTCTACCTCATCGGCTTCGACGAGGATCGCGGGGCGATGCGCACCTTCAAGGTCGAACGCATCCGGGACCTGTCCGTGCTCCTGCGGACCTTCGATGCGCCCGAGGACGACGTGGTCGCGCAGCTGCGGCGGGCCTGGGACATCATCGCGGACCAGCCCGCCACGGAAGTCGTGCTGCGCTTCCGTCCCGAGGTGGCCGGGCGCGTCATGGAGGCCTCGTGGCACTCGAGCCAGCAGGTGAAGGAGCTGGCGGACGGCTCGCTGGAGTGGCGCGCGACCGTTGCGGGCACCATCGAGATCCGCCTGTGGATCCTGTCCTGGGGCAGCGACGTGGAGGTCGTGGCGCCCGCGTCCCTGCGCGAGGACGTCGCCGGGACACTCCACCGTGCCGCCGGGCAGTATGGGGCCCACGCCTGACCAACGGGCCACGCCGCCCGGGTACCACCGGTTCGGTGACACGGTGCACCATCGTCCGCTAGTCTGATGCCTGCCCACCGCCGCCAACCGTCGAGGAACCTGGTCATACATCCCACCGACGCTTTCCGCGTGTCCGTGCGTCCGACGCTCCGCCGGCTGTCGATACTGCTGACCGCCGCACTGACGGTCGGTGTCGTGACGGCCGCGAGCCCCATCCCGGCTGCCGGGACGACCGCCACCGGCATGGCCGACGGGACGACCACCTGCATCCTCGCCTCGATGAATGCCGGCCGGACCGCACAGGGGCTCGTCCCGTACCAGGCGTGGACCACCCTGTCTGCGCTCGCGGCGGAGCGCGCCGCGCTGATGGCCTCGGCCGGGAAGCTGTCCCACGACATCGCGGGTGAGGACATCGGCCAGTCCCTGACATCGCGCGGAATCGGCTGGCTGGGCTACGGCGAGATCATCGCAAGAAGCTCCTTCCCGCCCGGCACCGCCGCGGCCGACAACGTCTACGCGATGTGGAAGGCCAGTCCGTCCCACCGCTCGATCATGTTCAGCGCCACCTACAACTACGTCGGGATCGGGACCGCCCAGTCTGCCGACGGCACCACCTGGGTGGCCGCGATCATGACCGAGTCACGCGATCACACCGCCCCCGTGGCCCGTAACCGGTCCCTCACCCGGAGCGGCCGGGACGTGACCTTCACCTGGTCCGGGTTCGACCGGCAGCTCCAGACCCACACGGCGGGGCTGCGCTCGTTCGATGTCCAGGTGCGGCGCGACAACGGGTCCTGGAGCACCCTTCGCGACAACACGACGAGAACCCGGGCGGTCGTCGCGGATCGCGCACGCGGCCACTGGTACGGGTTCCGCGTCCAGGCGGCGGACCGGCGGGGTACGCTCTCGCAGTGGACCAGCGAGATCCGGATCTGGGTTCCGTAGCGCCTGTCCCGGGCGAGATGCCCGGCATCGGGCGGTCCGGCCGCCGGCTCGAGTTCGCCGCCCTCAACCTCATCAGCGATCCGATCCACGGCTACGTCGAACTGACCAAGCGTCTGGCCCCGGATGAGGCGCGTGCCGCTGGATTCGTCCCGGAGGACGCCGCCGAGGACGACCTGCTCGACACCGCGTGGGTCCAGCGCCTGCGCCGGATCAGCCAGCTCCAGAGCGCCCGCTGGGTGTTCCCCACCGCGGAGCATTCGAGGTTCACGCACGGCCTGGGCGTCATGCACGAGGCGGGTCTGTGGGGGCGCTCGCTCTACCCGTCGCTCCGGACGGCCCTGCCCGTCCTGGCCCCCGGCGAGCCCATCCCGTCCGAGGGGCTGGTCGTCGAGACGCTGCGCATCGCAGGGCTCCTCCACGATGTCGGGCACGGCCCGTTCGCCCACTTCTTCGACGACCGGTTCCTGGCCGCATTCCCGGCCCCGGCGGACCCGCGCCGGCCCGGCGCCAAGACCCTCAGCCACGAGGACCTCTCGCAGCTGATCATCGAGCGCGAACTGGGGCCGCTGATCCGCGGCCTGCGCCGGGCCCCCGGCTCCGTCGCGGAGCGTGACCGGTTCGCCGACGACGAGGCCATCGACCCGCGATGGGTCTCCTTCCTGATCTCCAAGCCGCCGCTGGCCGACCCGTCCATGCCCGGCTGGGTGCGCACCCTCCAGCCGCTGCTCTCGGGCGTGTTCACGGTGGACAACCTGGACTACGTGCGCCGCGACGCCTACCTCACCGGGGTCTCGATGGGCCCCGTCGACGCCGAGCGGCTGCGCCGCTACTGCTTCGTCTCCGAGCGCGGGCTCACCCTGTACGAGTCCGGCGTCGGCGCGCTGGAGATGTTCCTGACGGCGCGGCTGTTCATGTACCAGCACGTCTACCTGCACCGGACGGTCCGTGCGATCGACCTCGACCTGGAGGAGGTGTTCGCGCCATCGATCCGGGCGGTGTTCGGGGACGGTTCGCCGGCCGGGCGCCTCGGGGCGTTCGCGGACCTCGACGAGTACGCGCTGCTCCACCAGGCGGCCGGCTGGGCGCGGGGCGAGCACCTGTCCGCCACGCCGATCCCGGGCGACGGGACGGTGACCCCGGACGTTGCCGACGGCTGGCGGGCGATCCTGCTGCGACGGCCCCGATGGCGGACCGAGCGCGAGGTCCACGCCGAACAGGCGGTCCCCGAGTGGCCCGCGGCGCTGGTTGCCGAGCTGGGCGAGCCGGAACCGGGGCGCGTGGTGGTGGACCTCGTGGGCGTGGACGCGCGGCCGGGAGCGGACAAGGCCGACACGCTGGCGATCGAGCGGCGGGACGGCGGGCCAGGGCCGAGCCTGGAGGTCGCGCTCGCGCGGCTGCCCGCGTGGTCCCTAGTCGGGCGGCGCTACCGCCGCGGCGGCTGAGGAGCCGCGTCGGGTGGCGCTACCGGCGCAGCGGCTGAGGCGCGTCGGGCGTGGCGGCTGATGACGGGCTCGGTGATGGGCTCGGTGAGGCCTTCGGCACCTTCGGGGCGTTGATGCCCGGCTTCGGCGGCAGCACCAGCAGCGGGTCAACGCGCGCGATCTCCGCTTTGGGCACCTTCATCCGCTTCACCACGTCCGGCCTGATCGCGAACGTGTACGTCTCCCATGGCGAGAACAGTCCGTAGTGCACGTGACAGCCCGAGGCTCGGCCCGTGGCGCCCTCGTAGCCCAGCACCTGGCCGGCCTTCACGGTCTGGCCCGGCTTCACCACGATGCGCCCGAAGTGCGCGTACATGCTGCGGTAGCCGTTCCCGTCGTCCGTGACGACGACGATCGGCAGCGTCGACCACAGGTTCTTCTTCTCCATGCGGCGCAGGTACGGGCCCAGGTCACCAACCCAGCCCATCACGGTGTCGAACCGGCGGCCGGCGGCCAGGACTACACCGTCGTGTGCGGCCATCACCCGGTCGCCGCAGAAGGTGGCGAGGTCGATGCCGTCGTGGAAGCGCTCGCCGTTCACGAGTCGCGAGCCCCAGACCGTCGGCCCGAAGGGCAGGGTCAGGCGGACCTTGGCCACCGGCCAGCGGTAGCCGGTCAGGAGGTCAAGGGAGGGAGGGCCAGCGTGTATGAGCTCGGCCGCGAGCCGGCTGGACAGGCGCCCTGTGGCGACGGCGGCGGGGCGGGTCGTGGTGCCGTTGCGGGGATTGGGGGTCGCGGTGGGGGCCGATGAGGCACGCACGGTCGGCGAGGGTGCCGTGGCGGTCGCTGCGGCGGTCGCGGCGGTCGCTTCCGCTGTCGGGCCTTGCGCGATCGCGTCGGGCGCGGTGCCCTGCCCGCCGAGGTCCAGCACGCTGCCCCGCGGCGCCGCAGCCGGCAACGCGACGAGGACCGTCAATGCCGCCGCCGCGCCGATCAGGACATAGCGCGCCCGAGGCCGCCACCGGCGACGCGCGTGGGGGAAGCGCTGGTTGCTGGGCACCGGCGGATTGTGCCTCACCCACGCGCGCAGTGCGTCCCGTTGGTGCGCCGCGCGGCGAGCGGTATCATCCGGGAGCCGCGCGCCCGTAGCTCAGTGGATCAGAGCATCGGTCTTCGGAACCGAGTGTCGGGGGTTCGAATCCCTCCGGGCGCGCCATGACAACCTGAGGCAGCGCGAGGGCCAGGCCGTTCGCATAGGCGGCCGGCGTCAGGCGTGCCCCGACGATCGACCGACCCTTGACGACGATGCGGTCGTAGATCGCGTGCAGCAGGTCCGCCCTGGCCTCCGGGACGTCGGCGTCGACCCACGTGTCCGCCAGCACCCGTAGCCACTCCACCGCCTGCTGCGCGGCCAGCTCACCGCGCGGGGTCGTGTCCACCGTCGCAAGGTCCGTGCGGAACTGCCCGAGACGTTCGAGGTAGGCCGAGTCGTCGATCCGCTCCGCGACGTGGTCCAGGGCGAGGTCGCGCATCTGGCGCTCGATCCTGGCTCGGTCGAGACCGACCGGTCGGTCGGGCGAACCCAGCGCGGCCACGACCCGGGCGATGACCCCGTCGTCGATGGTCAGTCCGGCGACCTGCGCGAGCACCGGTACCTCCCACGTCTCGTCGCCGTAGCGCGCTTGCGGTCCCCATGCGTCGCAGGGGTTGAGATGGAGCTTGCGGTGACGCCCGTCGCCGAAGGTCCCGTCGCTGCGCAGCCGTCGTCCGCAGACACACTCGAGCAGGCCTGCCAGCAGATCGATGTGCCCGCTCCGGCGTGGTCCCCCACCCTGCGTCTTCGAGCGCCGGACATCCTCCACGCGTGCCCACAGCTCGTCGGACACAGGCGGGTTGGCGCGCCAGGCCGCGACACGCCGGGTCTCGGCTGCCCCACGGTGACGGCGGATCCAGCCGTTGTAGAGGGGGTTGCGCAGGATGTAGCGGATGCGGTCCGGCTCGAGGCCTGTCTCGCGGCCGACCTGCTCGATGCTGACCGTGCCGATCGCATAGCGCTCGAAGAGCGCGACCGCGTTGTGGATCGTCGCCGGATCGACCTCCAGCGTGTACGGCGGCTCTGCTAGACGCCGGAAGCCCAAGGGCGGATTGCCGGCCTGGTCGTCGTGGCGGTCGAACTTCGCCGCGTAGCCATCGGTCACTCGCTCGGCGAGGCGGAGGGTGTATCGCTCTGCCGCCGCCGACTCGGCGACGAGCTCGTCCCGGTCGTGGGGATCGGACGAGAGGATGCGGCGGTCGCACATGACGAGCGCCACCCCCGCTGGATGGAGGTGATCTTCGAGGAGCTCGAGCGTCCGGCGCAGGTTGCGCTGCCAGCGGTCCGAGTACCCGGCCAGGATCAGGTCGAAGGCGCCTGCCTTGGCCCCGGCGAGCATCGCGTTCATCGTCGGCGAGCGCCAGACCGTGGTGCCGCTCTGGGCGACCTGGAACACCAGACCGGTGTCGACGAGGCCGTGGCGCTCGATGAAGCGGTCCTGCTGCTCGCGCTGGCTGGCCGGGCCGTAGCGGTCGTACTGGCCGGCCGTCGACTCCCGGATCCAGCGGGCGACGCGGAGCCCGCGGATGTCGTCGAGCGAGCGCGGCAGGCGCTTCACGCCGCGGGGTCCTTCTCGAGCCTGGCCATCTCGGACACCTTTGCTCTGCCGTCAAGTCCCTCCCGCCGCATCTGGTCGGGGCCGTCCGGGTAGCGCCGGTGGAGCGCCTCGACATAGCGGGCGAGGGCGGCGACGAGCGGATCACGCTCCACGGGCGGTTGCGCCTGCTCGCTCATGCCACTTCGACGCTCCCGCCGCGGATGGAGTACGTGACCGCGATCGCCAGGGCCGACCACACGTCGCGGGAGATCCGGTACAGCGGGCCCGGCGCCGCCTTGCGGCCGACGGCGGTCACGCTGGGTCCTCCGGCGAGCAGATGCCGCAGCGCCAGCCGGCCACGGTGTAGAAGTGCCTGGTCTGGTGCTCGCGGTAGGCGTCGCAGTCGACGAAGAGGTCCTGGGCTCGCCGGACGCCCTCGCGCGCGTGTCCCCCCTCACTCACTTCACTCCCCTCACTCTCTTCACTCTGTGAGTGAGTGGAGTGAAGGGGGAGAGAAAGGGGAATCGGGCGATCGGAGTGAACTCCGGAGTGAGGATCGTCACTCTCGAGGATCACTCCCGCGACCACGTAGCCGCCGCGGACCCGGGCCACGGCGCCCTTCTCGACGAGCCCGCCGATGACGTGCTGGACTGCCGTGCGCTCCATCCCGAGCTCGTCGGCCACGCCCTTGGCGAACACCGGCCCCCGGTGCTCGATGACGCGGTAGACCTCGGTCCGCTCGAACGAGGCGGCGGACAGCGCACCCCGGGCCGCGATCCAGGTCAGCTCGTCGAAGCGGGCCGGGATCTGCTCGTCGGCGACGTCCCGCCCGGTCACGTGGATCGTCCCGAACGCCTCGTTGCGCTTGCGCCGGATGACGACGACCGTGTCGGCCGACCCGGTGATCCCGTACGTGCCCGACACGGACGCCAGGAAGTCGTCGGTCGACTCCTTGCGCGCGTGGTGGACGATGACGAGACCGACCGGGCGGTCGCGGAACAGGTTCTGGAGCTCGTTCATCGCGGCCACGTCCACCTCGTAGGCGTTGCGCCGCCCGTCGCCGGCCGGGCGCACCTTGCCCAGGGTGTCGACCGCGACCATGACGGCGTCGGGGTGGCTGTCGAGCCACTCGCGGATGTCGTCCTCGAGCCCCGCCCCGATGGCCCGCGCATCCCACTGCACCTCGAGCCTGCCACGCGGCATCGTCCGGCCCGCCAGGGCTGCGAGGAGCCGCTGCTGCCCGCGCCGCTTGCCGTCCTCGAGCGCGAGGTACAGCACGCTGCCCGGGGTCACGCGACGCCCCAGCACGTCGCCCCCGATCGAGGCCTCGACGGCGATCTGGTAGACGAGGCAGGACTTGCCGACCTTGGGCGGGGCCGCGAGGATCGTGGTCCCCTCGGGGACGATCCCCGGCACGACCCAGCGGATGGGCGCGAGGTCGAGCGCGAGCAGGTCGGCCGCGTCCATCCGCGGGCCGGCCACTCTTGCCGGCTTCGCCGCGGCCGCAACCGACGCCGCGGGCGCGGATGCCGTGATGAGCCCGAGCGCCGCCTTGAAGTCCTGCCAGCCCCTGCCCGCGCCCCGGTTGTGGAAGCAGTGCCCGAGCCCCTTGCCCCCGGCATCCTCGCCGACGCCGCAGTCGCCGCCCTGGTCGTCGTCAGGATGGAACGGGCAGCGGCTGAGGCGGTACCAGGTCGCCTCGCCGCGCGTGCCGGGGCGGAAGGCGATGCCCGAGGCGTCGAGTAGCGCGCCGACCCAGCCCGGGGGCATCCGGTCGCCCGTTACGACGATCGCGCCAGGAGCGGCGGCAGGCGGAGTGGGAGGCGCGAGCTCCGCGAGCAGGCGCACGGGGACCGGCACGAGCTCGGCCGGCTCCCGGAGCAGCCCAGAGCGCCGGTGCGGCCGGGTCGGCGTCGCGTCGCCCTTGACCTTGAGGGTCCCGATCATCGCGACGATGCGCGCGGCGTTCGAGACGGTCGTGTCGATCGAGACCCGGTCGGTGCCGAACCTTCCGGCGAGGTGGGCGAGCACGCCGTCGACCAGGCGCTTCGACTCCGGGTCGTTCGGCAGGTCGACCGGGTACAGGAGCCAGTAGCCGTTGCCGCTCATCGTGGTCACGGGCTCGGGCCAGCCGAGGCCGTTGAGGTACGTCCAGACGAGGCGCGTGACCTCGAGGGCGGCCTCGCGCTCGGCCTCGCTCGCGCTGATGTCCGACGGCCGCACCGGGTCGATGTCGATCGGCAGCCACCGGCGTTCGACGATGTTCGCGTCGGATGTCGTCGTGCGGACCTTCGCCTTGATCCGGTTGGCGGCCCGCGCCAGGAGCGCGGGGGCGACCGGGTTGACGGTCACGTAGACGTTCTGGCGCCCGTCGACAGCCACGACGGCGCGCACCAGCTCGTCGGGACTGTCGAAGTACCCGGAGTCGGTCCGCCCCGGCGCCGGGATCCGGACCTCACGGACGTCGCCAAGACGCCAGAGCAGGGTGACAAAGCGCTCGAGATCGGTCGGGGTGTCAGCCACGGCGATCACCGTCAGCGCTCGGCCAACACGAGGAACGTGCAGCCCCAACCCCGCGCGGTCCGCGCGATGCGGTCCAGCTGCGCCGGGCCGGCTCCGGCGCGTGGCAGGACGAGGGTGCGGCCGGTCGTCTCGCACACGAGTACGAGGCCGAGGGGTTCGAACCACAGGGTCGCCGGGTGGCACGGGCCATCGGCCGGCAGGTCGTTGAGGGCGACGGCCAGGTCCCAGCCCGCGCGGGCCCACTCCTCTATCAGCG
The DNA here is from genome assembly GCA_963754485.1 of uncultured Chloroflexia bacterium. GTDB lineage: Bacteria > Chloroflexota > Limnocylindria > Limnocylindrales > CSP1-4 > CAIXZV01. Next base: position 24,029 of record CAVWFY010000019.1, read on the forward strand.
CTGGGTCGCGCGTCGGCTCGAAGCTGTACTGGTCGTACCAAGTACTCATGCCCGATCGCCCCGACCGCTCGTCAGAAGGGGTGAACGTCGTTGGCCCGGGCCGACTGGTGACCCGGTGGCGCGTCACGCCCCGGCCTCTGCTGCATCGCCATTCGCCGGGGTCCAGCGCGGGCGGTCACGCCCGGGCCGCAGTCGGGTGGGCGTGGCCGTTGCCGTCGCCGCCGCGCGGAGGCCCTGCAGGACCAGGAACGCGGCCTGGTCGCGGGGCGTGCGGCACTCGATCTCGGCGAGGTCCTCGAGTGCCAGCCGGGCGGCCTCGGGGATGTGGATGGTGAGAGCGGGCATGGCCCGATTGAACGGTGGGCGAGGGCGACAGATAAACGGTGCAAAGGCGACAACAATCCGCCACCAATGCGCCAGCTACTCCCCGAGTGGCCAGCCCATGTCGTGGCGTTTCAGGAAGCGCTGCAACGAGCGGACGGCGACGTCCAGTCGCGAGGCGAGCTCCTCCTGGGTCGGCCCGCGGCCCCGCTCAGCCCGGATGGCCCGGTACGTCGCCCGAACCTTCGCCACGGTCAGCAGGCCCGAGCCCCGCGGGCGACCGCGCCCGGGCACGGAGGAGTCGCCGACCGGCCGCTCGGCCGCGGCGGCCGACGGCCGCCGGCGCGGGTCGTGGGGCGCCAGCCCGAGGAGCTCGCGCAGCCCGCCCTCGCCGAGCCAGGGCTCGACGCGGTCCAGGTACTCGAGCAGTGCCTCGAACGTCGGCTGGGGGCCATCGAGCCCGGTGAGGTGGTGGTAGAGGGCGACGACCAGGTCCAGGTCGAGCAGGGGCCGCTCGGCTTCGACGCGCGTGATGACCGCGTGCATGAGCAGCGGGTCGAACCGGCTCACCTGCCGGCCCGCCGCCCCTGCGACGGGCGGCCGCGGGCGGCGCTGGGCGCGGCTGCGCCGCTAGCGGGTTCGGACACGGGGGAGTGGCCCTCCGGGATGGTCATTCAGCCGAGTGGCTGGCCGGCGAGCAGGAGTGCTTCGAGCAGTTCAGTCTAGTCAGCGGGCCGCGGCGTGAACAGGTGTTCTATCCACGACTTCCTCGGCCCTGGGGTGCGGATATCCACACGTGGCGTACGCTAGTGGGCCAGCCGTGGAGAATCCGACCGGGAGGCTCGCGGTGTCTGGCCCCGCCGCTACCCCGACCCGTCGATCGCGACCCCGATCGTGCCCCTGCCCTGATCCAGGACGAAGCGGACCTCGACCCGGCCCGCGCGCGGCGGCTCGTCGGGGAGGCGGTTCACCTGGAGAACCAGTCGAGCGGCGTCATTTCAGAGCGCGAGCAGCTGGAAGAAGAGCTCCTCGGGCATCACCTCGATCGCCTGGCCCTTCGCTCGCAGGTCCGCGGCCTTGCGTCCCTTGGCGGACAGCGCCTCGCCCGGGCGGAGCTTGCGGGCGTCCTGGAACCCGACCACGAGGATGCTGGTGTGCCTGGTCACACCGGCGGCCGGCGTCGCCCCGCGCTCGGCGATCACGTCCCATGCCTGGGCGCGCGTCATCGAGGCGAGGGCTCCCGTAAAGGCCATCTCGCGGCCGTAGAAGGGATGCGCGGGATCGGCATCCGGGTTGGGTGAGGGCAGCGCGCCCGTGCCCGACCAGGTGGCGTGGCAGCCCTCCCAGGCGTCGTCGCCGATGCGCCCGAGGAAGCAGCGGCTGGCGGCCACGAGCTCGGGCAGGGTCGCCGCCTCGCGCCGGCGGGCGAGGTCGAGCACGATCTCGGCGCAGGCAGCAGCGTCGGCGGCGGGGTCATGGTGGTGGTCGAGCGGCGCGCCGGCTGCCTCGGCGACCCAGGGCAGCGAGTAGGACAGCAGCTCGTAGGTCTGACGCGCGAGCACGAGCGAGCAGGCGTAGGTGAGGGTCGGCCAGGACAGGCCGGACACGTCACAGGCGTCACGGATGACGCCCACGTCGAAGCCGGCGTTGTGGGCGACGAGGGGTAGGTCGCCCACGAAGGCGAGGATGTGGGGGAGGCGGGCGGCAAAGCGGGGCTCGTGCTCGACCATCTCGGGCGTGATGCCGTGGAGCATCATGTTGAAGCCGTCGAAGTGGTCGTAGCCGGCTGGCGGGCGGATCAGCCAGCGGGCGGTGGCGACGACTGCGCCGTCACGGACGCGAGCGAGGCCGACGGCGCACGGGCTGCCGCGGAAGCTGTTGGCGGTCTCGAAGTCGATCGCCACAAACGAGAGTGCCAAGCGGACCTCCCCGACGCAGGGTGGGCACCGATAGGATGCGCCCATGGGGACTGACGCTGCTGGCCGCTGGTGCGAGTGCGCGGATGCGCCGCGCTACGCGCGCGGTGCAGCGACGCTGCTCGACCACCCGACGCCCTGCGCGTTCTCGGACGGGGCCTGCGAGGTGCGCTCCCACCGGGTGACCGTTCATGCCAAGTGCGGGCGCGAGCTGCTGGTGCGCTACTGCGGATGCGGGGACACGGGCTTCACGCTGGATCCCGCGCGCAGCTGGTGGGTCCATTACGCGTGCGGCTGGCCGTCCCGTGCCTGGTTCGAGACCACGGGATCGCCCGCGCCAGATGAGCTTGCGGGGCTGCGCCCGGTGACCTACCACGAGTTCCCGGTGCTTCCCGACAAGCAGATGACCGACGAGCAGAAGGTGGTCAGCCGGGCGCACGCAGGGGCCTGGGTGCGCGACTGATGAGCTTCCTGCGGCGGCTGCTCGGCGGACCGTCGCCTGTCGAGCGGCCCGAGACGATCGACCTCGGCGACCAGCGCGGCGAGATCCCGGACTGCGGCTTCGCCCTTGCCTCGGGCGGGGCGATGGAGGTCGTGGGCGAGAGCCACTACCGCGACGAGATCGCCCTGGTTGTCGGCGGCACTCGTCCTGAGCCGGTCAAGGTCGTGACGCTTGCCACGCTCGTGCCCGAGCCCACGAACCAATACGACCGCAACGCGGTCGGTGTCCAGATCGGCGGCCGCAAGGTCGGCCACCTCTCGCGCGCCGATGCGGCAGACCTTGCGCCGGTGCTCGCCCGCCTGACCGCCGCCGGTCTCGTCGGCTACGGGCGCGCCGACATCTACGGCGGCTGGGACCGCGGGCCGACGGATCGCGGCGACTACGGCATCACGCTCTACATTGGGGACGCGGCCCACCAGGCCGAGCGACTCGCCCGCGGGCTCGACGGCAAGACGTCCGCGGAGATCGCCGCGGCCACGCCACCTCTCGCGCCCGGTCGGGGCCGCGGCCCAGGCATGGTGCGCGGGCGGCCGCACTTTGAGTGGCACCCGGAGGTCCAGCGGCTCGAACGGATCGGCGACGATAAGGGGGCCGAAACCCTGCTGCTCGAGATCTGCACGGCCACCGAGGCCGAGGCGCGGGCCGAGGGCTACGGGGTCGCGCCGGCGGCCTACGAGCGCCTCGCCGTCATCTACCGGAAGCGCAAGGACCGAGCTGCCGAGATCGCGGTCCTCGAACGCTACGAGACGGCACCCCACGCGCCGGGGGCGACGCCTGGCAGGCTGGCCGAGCGGCTCGCAACACTGCGGGGCTGACCGCTCACGCGTCCGGCCCGCGGGGCTTGATCCGGCGCAGGTTCGCCATCGCCTGGGCGACGCTGCGGTCCCGCATGAGCGGGCCCGCCCGGTGGCCGCGGGTGGCGCAGCCCGAGGTGATCCGCTCGCCGCAAGCTGGACAGGCCTCCTCGGGGCAGTCGGGGTGGTGGATGCCGCCGGGCGGCGTGCGGCAGCCTGGGCAGCGGGTCTTGGGCACCGCCACGGGCACGGCCGCGAGCACGCGCCTGTAGCGAGGGTAGTCGTGAGCGATCACGGCGGCGCGATGCCACGCCTCCTCCGCGTAGCGCACGGGCGGGAAGCGGTGGCCGGCGACGGTCATCGTGTAGTCGGCGCATGACTCGCGCTCGTCGACGGGTGCTGTCACCTGGCCGCACGACTCGCAGCGCGGGTAGTCCGCCTCGTGGGGTGGACGCTTCGGCCGGCCACAGGCGCACGTCTGGCCGCAGGGCGGGACCACGGCACGGATCGTCGAGATGGCGAGGTCGAGCGCCGTCTGGCTGCCCAGAACATCGTCGTGCGCGTGGACGCTACGCGGGCCGACGAGGCCTGAGATCCGGTCCTTCGGAGCCTCGACGCGCTGGCTGCCGGCTTCGAAGGTGACGGTCCAGCCGCGGGTCCAGAGCACGTCCCCGCAGTAGGTCCAGGGCTGGGACGGCTCGAAGGATGCCACCTCGTCGTGGATCGCGGCGAGATCGGGCACACGCTCCATGAGCTCTGGCCACGTGACGTGGATCCGGCGCGCGGTCTCGTCGGCCTTGCGCGCCTTGTTGCGGCACACGCCCGCGAAGTAGCGGGAGACCGCCGCGCGCTCGATCGGCTCGTCGCGGCGCTTGCCCCAGCGCCAGCCAGCGATCCGCACCGCGTCAAGGACCTCCGAAGTGGGCAGCAGCCGCAGGAACTCGAGCACGGTCGAGTCCTTCGGGAACGCGACATCCGCCTCCCAGCGCCGCACGCCCTCGTCGTCGGTCCAGGACCGGCCCTCGAACTCGTCGGCCCAGGCGTCCCACACGCGGTCCAGCTCGGCTCGAAACTGAGCCTCGAGCTCGTCCTGCCAGCGTCGGTAGTCGGCCATGAGCTCAGCGCGCAGGCGCATGGCCTCGACGCTCTCGGGCGTGACCCCGGGCAGGGCGACGTCGAGCGGGACATCGGACTTGCCCCGGTTGCACGAGAAGCACGCGGTCACGAGGTTGGAGGGATCGTCCGTTCCCCTGTTGGCGCGTGCCAGAACGTGGTCGACCTCGACGACGACCGCGGGCATACCTTGACCGCAGTAGACGCACGCGAAGTGGTCCCGCTTGAGGATCTCGAAGCGCAGGCGCTTGGACAGGCTGCTCATCGCCCCCGATCGTCGCACGCAGCCGGATCAGCGGCGATGTCGAGTCGCAGTGCTGGCGGATCCTACGCCTTCACCCACACCCGGCCGCGCCGGACGTGGACGTCCGGGCCGACTTCGGATCCGCCGGCGCATGGGCGTGGCACCGACCCCGGTCGCCCCGCCGCGATCCGTACGCGGGCCAGTCTGAGCCGGCCGTGCGTGATCGATCCGGCGGGCGAGGACCCGGAGCGAGCCGCTCTATCCGTGTCGTTCATCGCGCGCTCACCCGCGTCGCCCATCTGCCCGTGCTCGAGCAGGCCGAGGTGCTCTCGGAGCTCTGGGCGGTCGCGTAGGGGGCGGAGGGCGAATTCTGTCCTGGTGGCACTCGCGCTGCGTGAGCGATCTCGAGCACGGCCGACCTCACTCGCCGGAACGCACCGTCGCCGTGGTCTCCGCCGTCGGGCCTGCGTCGGCGGCGGATGCGACGTCGAGGGTCCAGTCGTACGGCCCGAACCGGAGGCCGAGGCGTTCGTGAGGCCTGAGGACCCCGTGGCGTCGAAGCAGGCGTCTGACGCCGGCGGGCCCGCCAAAGTCGCCAAGATACCAAAGCAGAAAACGAGGAACCCGGACCTCGCGGCCATTCCCGAGGCGACGACACTCGGACGTCAGGTAGGCCGCTGTCGCCCGCTCGAGATCCCCGTGGAGGGTCGCGCTGTCCCACGCCGCCAGCGGCGGGCAGCTCCGCGCACCGCAGTTGAGTGCGAAATGGATGCGTGGGTCGACCCGTGAGACACGCATTCGGCGCTCGAACGAGGACGGGAACGGGTTGCGCACATAGCCGAGGCCGATGAGGACTGCGGAGCGGCGCAGGATCCCGTGCTCGATCGCATTGGGACTCAAAGCGCGACCGGCGACCACCACCGCGGGTGCTGCGAAGAAGCGCCACCGTCGCCGGTACGCCGCAGGATCGGCGAGGATCCGTGCCCGGACGACCGCGTTGTAGACGTTCAGCCAGAACGCGATCCGCGAGACGTCGTCGGACAGAGCAGCCGCGAGCTCGTCGGGATCCAGGGACGCAAGCTCTGCGTTCGCCGTCGTGTCGAGCCGCCCGCTGCGGGCGTCGTCGAGCAGCTGCCGGGCGATCGCGAGCGGATCAGCCAACGTAGGCGTTCTCTTCGTAGCACCAGGTGAAGCCCCCGCCGACCGGCATGGACACGATCACGGGGTGGTGCTCCGTACGGGAATGTGCGCGAGCATGGCCGGCCTGCGACTCGCAGCAACCGACGTGTCCGCACGTGGCACACATCCGGAGGTTGTAGCCGCTGCCGCATTCCTCGCAGCGAGCGCCCGACGGCGTGGCGAGCGTCCCAGGGACATGGGTGCAGGCGGACTGCGCGCCGCCGAGCGATCGAAGCCAGTTCATATCGTGATCTTCGACCGAGCCGGCCCATCGGGATGTGATGAGGCCCACAACATCAGGTCGGACGCCGTCTCCTTGACGGGGCCGGGCCACACCATGCCGCACTAGGCTGCCACCGGCGCCCGTCGCGTCCCGCCGGTGGCGCTCCGATGCGGAGTCCCGGCGACGTGACCCGACGCTTCACCGCCGTCAGCCGGCCCAGTCATCGACCTTGGGTCTGCCTGGACGCGCGGCGACCTGCGCGAGCGGCAGCTGCGCAAGGAGCCATGACGGTCAGGGGGCGATGCCGGGACGGCCGGGCCACGCGGGGATCTTGTGGTGTAGGTCACAGTCGGCGCGCAGCGACCCCGTGTAGGCTCCGGCGATGATCGACCTGCAACTACGCCTCCTCGAAGGAGAGCCCTGCACATGTCCCCGGCGAGAGCTGCCGGGGACCGCGAACTCGGTCACCCGCTGATCCGCCGCCGCTGACGCGGCCGGACAGCTCCCACGGCAGGCCTCGCGACCCATCGTCGCGCGGACGCAACCTTGCGTTCGCCCCCGTCGTCCATCCCGGAGGCCAGCCTCGTGTCCAGTCCCCTCACCCCGTCCGCTCGATTCATCGACCCTCGCGGCCAGCGCTTCGGCGCGGGCATGTCCGCACTTATCCTCGGCCTCACATTCGGGCTCGGACTGCCATGGCTCGCCATCCTCGTTGGGGTGAACCTGGGCGTGGCGGCGCTGTTCGGCACCCGGTTCTTCCTCCCGGGGAGGCCGTGGCGGCTCGTCCGCCGGATCCTGGCCCTGGGCCCCGTGGAGCCCGAGCACGAGTACCCGCCGCGCTTCGCCCAGGCGCTCGGCGCCACCTTCATCGGGATCGGCACCGTCTTTTTCGCCGCAGGACTGGCGCCCGCGGGCTTGCTGTTCGTGGGGGCGGTCGCGGGACTCCAGGCGCTCCTCGCCGTCACCGGGTACTGCGTCGGCTGCCGCCTGTACTTCCTGCGCTGGTGGGTCCCGGCCCAGTTCGCGCGCATCGCCGGCCGCTCCGACAACCTCGTCCGCGTTCCTCTCGTCCGGCCCATCGACAAGTCGGACCGCCAACGCTGACAGCAGCTGAGGCCTCCGCCACGCTTGGCGGCCCGAGTGTGTCCCCCGATACAGACCGGTCCGCCCGGTGAGCCGCATCGTGCGTCGCACCGGGGTTCCCGAACCGGGCGACGCACTCCCGTCCGATCTCACCAGGCGTGCACACGGAGGTCTACATGAAGCGAGTTCTCACATCCCTCGCGGCCGCATCCCTGATGCTGTCCGTCTTCGCAGGAGCGGCGTCGGCCGCAACGACAGCCGGGACATCGACTACGTCGACGCAGAACGCGGCGCCCACCAAGGAAACGTTCTTCATTTGCCCCACGGTCAGCCTCAACAACGCCCGGGGCAACTGGGTCATCGGCGCCCACGGCGCCTACTACGTCATCGTCCCGCTCCAGGGCAGCAATGCACCTGCCCCGAACGGTGACCACAAGGTCTACGTCACGGTGCCGGCGCAGGTCTTCGACAAGGCCCAGATCCCGGCCGGGTTCGGGCTCTACAAGGACCTCCCCACCTACCCGAACTACGAGACCAACAGCGTCGAGAAGCCGGCGATGCTGCTCTCCGAGGGGATCAGCACCTGGCTCGGCGGGGCTGCCGGGTTCATGGAAGGCGACGTGGTCGCCGTGACCAACAACGGGAACGGGACGTCCACCGTGACGGTCGTCATGAGCATGATGACGCCCGCGGACATCGGGAACTCGATCACCATCTCCGGGACCATCCCGCTCTCGAGCGGCGCCATCTGGTAGGCCGCATGAACGCCGAGGCCACTCCTGGTACTCGGCTGGAAGGGCCGTCCGCTTCGGCGGGCGGTCCTTCCACGCGTCCGGCCCACGGACCTGTCGCGAGCGAGGGCCGACGATGAGCGCGTTGCCGACCGGCTCATCGGCGGTAAGCCATTGGTCTGCCCGAGCCCGACGGGCTGTGATCCATTCCGTGACCCGCCGGGTCGCGCGGCTCTACTTCGACATCTCCTACCGGCTCCTCGCAGGTTCAGTCGCCGGGCGCCGCCTGCTGGCGCTCCCGGCCGCCGGTGGCGGGCTTGTCCACGGCTACTGCACGAGCGAGGACCGGGACGTGCTGCTGGCCGCCCTCGATCCGGCGCCTGGCAACCGGCTGCTCGATCTCGGGAGTGGCCTCGGCGGCATCGCGATCGAGCTGCATAGGCGGTCTGGCGCGGAGATCCTCGGTGTCGACATCTCGCCGCAGGCCGTGTCCTGTGCAACGGCTCGGGCCCGCGACGCTGGCGTGGACGGGTCGGTCAGGTTCCTCGCCGGTGATCTTGCCCGCCCGCCACGCACCGGCGCTGCAGACGCCTATGCCATCGACTCGCTGATGTTCGTGCCCGACCTGACCCGAGCGCTCCGGGGCATCGGAGACGCCCTGGGACCGGGTGGCCGGCTCTTCGCGACCCTGCTCGTCGTCGGTCCCGCAGCAGAGGCTCGCCTACGCCAGGCGATCCGCGCCGCCGGTGCCGAGGTCGAGCGGATGGAGGACGTGACGCCGGCCCTCGCCGAACGGAGCCGCGCCCGCTCGGGAGCAGCGGCGGTGCTTCGGAGCGACGGGACCGCCTCGCTCCGCGGGCGCCTGGCGATGCGGCTTGTCGGCGTGGAGGAGGGGCTGGTCAGGGACAGGATCGCCAGCGGCCAGGTCAGCCGGTGCCGGCTGGTCGTGCGCTTCGGACCCACGCCGGAACGTGACGCACCGCACATCCAGGCGGTCGAGGAGGCCGCATGATCGCCCCAGACGCGGCGACCTCCTCCTCCAAGCCGCGACGGATGGACAGCCCGGCCGATCGGCCGGGCTGTCCTGTTCTGCACAGGGATGCCGGTTCCGCCCCGGGATGCCTGCGCGTGCACGCCCGAGACGGGCATCAGGCCACGCCAGCTCAACCGACCAGCCCGACGGCGTCGAGCACCTCGTCGAGGGACGGGTAGTCGCCGAGGGCCGTGCCCTCATACGTCCACCGCAGATCGTGGCTCGCGTCGAGGATCGCCACGCCCGGCGAGCGCATCAGGTCGCCGGTGATCCGCTGCGGCCGGATGCCGGAGAGGACGGCCGCGGCGTACCTCCGCAGCCCGCGTGGAGCCATGAGTTGGCGGCCGCTGAGGCTGCCGAACCCCACCGCGTCCCGGAGCTGCTGCGCCGGGTCGAGGAGGAGCGGCATGGTCACCCCGGTGTCGCGGAGCCAGCGGGCCTGGTAGTCCGCGGAGCCGCCGACCGCGACGACCTTGACGCCGAGCGCGGCGAAGGCGTCCGCACGGGTATCGAGCTCTCGGAGATACGCCTGGCATGGCAGGCACCCGAAGTAGCGGACGAACTGGATCAACAGGGGCGTGCCCGCGAAGGCCGAAAGGCTGGTGGCCTCGCCGTCGGGCGTCAGCAGCGCGATGTCGGCGAAGGTTGTGGGTTGGATGGCAATGGAGTCGGCGCTCATGGATGGCAGTAGACGTCACGTGCCCGCGTGCGCGCCGTGTGCTGGGACACACGGGCACCGGCCATCGCATCCGCGGTTGTGATCCAGCCCACAGAACCATCCGCAGGCGCCGCCTACGGTGATCACACCAACCCCGAACGACACGGAGGCCATCAAATGGCAAGCACAGCGATCGCAACCCACAGCACCGGCACCAGCACCTCGACCTGGGTCCGCACGGGCCTCATCGGAGGCGCCATCGCCGGCATCGTGTTCGCGATGTTCGAGATGATCGCGGCCGCCCTCCTTAATGGCCCCGACGCGTTCTTCATGCCCCTGCGCATGATCGGGGCGATCGGCCTGGGGATGTCGGCGCTCGACCCGTCGAGCTCGCTCCTCTCCGCGGGCGCGGCCGGCATCGTCATCCACATGGTCCTCTCGATGATGTACGGCGTGATGGTCGCCGGCGTCATCGCCCTGGTCCCGTCGCTGTCCCGGTCGACCGGTTCGGTCCTGCTGGTCTCGAGTCTCGCCGGCTTCGCCCTCTGGATCCTGAACTTCTTCGTGCTCGCCGGGATCTTCGGCTGGAGCTGGTTCCCCGACACGCAGAACGTCGTCGTCCAGTTCGTGGCCCACACGTTCATGTTCGGCACCGTGCTCGGCCTGTTCCTCGACCGCTTCGCCTTCCGCGCCAACCGCTGAGGTCCCCCTCGCGCACAACGACCCTGGTCCAGGCGACCGGGGTCGTTTCCGTGTGCCCGGGGGCAGCCGTGGGCTGGATGCCAGGATCGGTGCGGAGCGCGGAGGGGCAGTCTCAGCGGGGCGCTCCCGCCACTGGCCGATGGAGCTCGTCCACGAGATTGGCGAGCAGGCCCGTCCAGCCAGTCTGGTGCGAGGCTCCGAGGCCCGCGCCCGTCTCGCCGTGGAAGTACTCGTAGAACAGGAGCCTGTCGCGGAGGGCGGGATGGTCCCGCCAGCGCGGATCGCCCCCGAGGGCCGGCCGGTTTCCGTGGGCGTCCGGCAGGTAGAGGGAGACCAGGCGCCTCGCCAGGTCGTCGGCCACACCGCGCAGATCGCGTTGCTCGCCATCTGGCGACGGGTAGGAGTGGCGCAGCTGGCCATCGTAGTAGTGGGCGTACTGGCGGAGGCCATGCAGGAGCAGATAGTTGTAGGGCACCCAGACCGGGCCCCGCCAGTTCGAGTTGCCGCCCATGATCCGGGTCGAGGTCTCGCCCGGCTCGTACTGGACCCGGCTCGTCGTCCCGTCGATCTTGACGTCGACGGGGAGGTCGCGGCGGGCATGCCGCCGGGACACGCTCCGGACCCCGTGGTCGGACCAGAACCGGTCCTCGTCGAGCAGCCGGTCCAGGATCGGCAGCAGTCGGTGCTCGTCCACGATCGCGAGGAGGCGTTTCCCGGAGTCGGCCGGGGTGGCGAAGCACTGGCAGTCGCCGAAGAAGGTCGGGTGCTCTGCGGCCAGCTGGTCCAGGTAGCGCGCGAAGCCGGGCACGGCTGCGAGCAGCTCGGGATCGAGGGCGCGGGTTGCGAACAGCGGGACCAGCCCCACGACGGAGAACGCCTTGAGGCGCACGGGCTCGGCACCCGGCAGGCGGAGGAGGTCGAAGAAGAAGCGCTCGTCGGGGTCCCACAGCCCTTCGCCGCCCACGTTGCCCAGTGCCTCCCCGATGGCGACGAACCGGCCCAGGAAGTGCTTCGCCAGCTCCACGTAGACCGGCTCGTCCACCGCCAGCTCGAGCGACATCTCGGTCAGCCCGAGCGCGAGAAACGCCATCCAGCCCGTCGCGTCCGCCTGCTCGAGGATCGTCCCTTCGGCGGCCACAGCGCTGCGGTCGACGATCGAGATGTTGTCGAGGCCCAGGAACCCGCCCTCGAACAGGTTCCGTCCCGTCCGGTCTCGCCGGTTGACCCACCAGCCGAAGTTGAGGGCGAGGCCGTGGAGCATCCGCTCGAGGAAGGCGCGGTCACCGCTGCCGGTCAGCGCTCGCTCGCGCCGGAAGATCCGCAGGGCCGCCCAGGCCTGGACCGGTGGATTGGTGTCCGAGAACGCCCACTCGTAGGCGGGGATCTGACCGTTCGGATGGAGCAGCCGGTCGTCCAGTAGGGCCAGCAGCTGCTCCTTCGCGCGGTCGGGGTCGACGAGGTTCAGGGTGATGGCCTGGATGGCGAGATCCCAGGCGAAGAACCCCGGGAACTCCCAGCTGTCCGGCGTGCTGACCACGCGCCCAATCCGGAGATGGCCCCACTCCTCGTTGCGCGAGGTCGCGTGTCCTTCGGGGGGCGGGACCAGGTCGCCTGAGCGCCAGCGGGCGACGTCGAAGGCGTAGTACTGGAGGTTCCAGAGCATCCCCGCGAGCGCCTGCCGCTGCACGAGGCGTTCCTCGAGGGAGACCGTCGGCCACGCGAGCTCTGCGTAGAAGCCGTCGGCCTCGGCGCGTCGCTGCTCGAAGGTACTTTCCGCCGTCGTGAGGAGCCTGTCGACCGCGTCGTCCTCGCCGGGCGCCATCGCGAGCAGGAGCTCCACGGTATCCCCGGGCGCCACGACCCAGCGCGCGGCGTACGCGGTCTTCGTCCCCGTGCCTGCCGGGTTCACCGCGCCCTCCTCGCCTGCCACGATGAACCGGTGGAAGGCATCCTTCGCGAACGCCGGAGCCGCGCCCGGCGGGCTGCCGGCAGTCTCGTTCTCGGTGAACAGCCAGCGGCCATCCGCGCCGCTCGCCCGGGCGGCCAGCCGGTACGTCCCGAGGGTCGGGTGGGTGGCCACGACGGTGTCACCGTCCAGGCGCAGCGACGGCCGCTCGTCGCGGGCGATCACGTCCCAGGACCAGGTGTTGCGGAACCAGGCCGTCGGCAGGAGTTGCAGCGGTGCGGGATCCGGTCCCATGTTCCGTGCCCGGATCCGCATCAGGACCTGGTCGGGTCCGGCCTTCGCGTACTCGACCACGACGTCGAAGAAGCGATCCCCGTCGAGGATCCCGGTGTCCAGCAGCTCGTACTCGCGGTCCCCGCCGCCGCGCCGTGCGTTCTCGCCGACGAGGTCCGCGTACGGGAAGGCGGCCTGCGGGTAGAGGTACGCCGCGCGCAGGTAGGACGAGGTGGGGACCGCGTCGAGGTAGAAGTAGAGCTCCTTGACGTCCTCGCCGTGGTTGCCCTCGGGGTTGGAGAGGCCGAAGAGGCGCTCCTTGAGGATCGGGTCCTGCTCGTTCCAGAGGGCCAGCGAGAGGCAGAGCCGCTGCTCGTCGTCCGAGATGCCAAGCAGGCCGTCCTCGTTCCAGCGGTACGCGCGGCGGCGCGCGTCATCGTGCGTGAACGCACCCCAGGCGTCGCCGTTGGCGGAGTAGTCCTCGCGGACCGTGCCCCAGGCGCGCTCCGCTAGGTACGGGCCCCAGTGCTTCCACGGCACGCCCGCCCGAGCCTCGTCCAGCCGGGTCCGCTCGGCTCCCGTGGCCGTGGCCTCCGCGGCCGACGCCGCGGGCCCGCGCTCGGCCGCGCGGCGCGTCTGCCCGCTCACAGGATCCGCACGGCGAGGCTCTCGGCAACGTGGGCGGCGCGCGCCCGCCCGTTGGTTGGCTGGTCGATGGCCATGTCGCTCCTGTCCGGCTCCGCGCCTGGAGGGCGTCGTCCGGCGAGGAGCCGCGCCCGAGACGACCGTACGCCCGGGTGGCACTCAAGACTGTGATCGGGGACACAGGGCCCGTCCGGCGCCACCGAATGTTCGTGCACCGTAATCCTCGACACATCGCCCCGGACCGGCCCGCTTCACGATCGAGAGGTACCGGGAGGCCGGCTCCTGAAGAACCTGGCATGCGAACCCACGACCCGCAAGGAGTCCACCATGACCGACACAACGAGCACCCTGCAGCGAGACGTTGTGACCGTCTACGGCATCGACGCGGGCGAGGACACCACCCGGGCGCCGCGCTACCTCGAGGCGGCGGGTCTCCCGCACGCCTACGTGAGGCTGGACCAGGACGCCGCCGCGAAGGCAGGGGTCGCGGAGGCTGGCTACCAGGCGACGCCCGTCCTGATGACGCCCGACGGACGCGTGTTCGTCGAGCCATCCGACGAGGATCTCAGTGGCATCGTCGCGTCCGCAACCGGCGCACCGTCTGGGCACCCGCGATGAGCCTCCCCGAACGGATCCAGCGCATGTTCACCCCCGCGCCCAAGCCGGATCCGGTGCCCCTGGAGGTCCCGGACGAGCTGACGATGTTCGGGGCCGACTGGTGTGGTGACTGCCGCCGCGCGAAGCGTCACCTGCACGCGGCCGGCGTTGTCTACCGGTGGGTGGACCTGACCCAGGACCCCGGGGCGAAGGCAATGCTTGCCGCCGCAGGGCTCCGGGCGATCCCGGTCATCGCGACCGCGGACGGGCGCATCCTCATGGAGCCGTCCAACGCCGAGCTCCGCGCCCTCGTCGAGTCGCTCGGCTGATCCGCGATCCGCGCGCGGCGCCGCCGACGGACTGCAGTCCCGCCACGAGACGTCGGCCGAGTCCCACGGGCACGCACATTCCCGGCACCGCCTCCACGTACATCAGGAGGAGGCTGCCGCGCCTGGGGGGCGAGTCGCCGGGAGTTGTCATCGTTCGAGTTGAGGATATGTCTGCCGGCCGATGACGGTCCCCGCTGGCCGAGTCAGAGCCGCATTGGGGTCGGGCCAGGTCACGCGCACCCGATCAGCTGGGGTTGTGCCACGCGCCTGCCGGACGGATGAGCTCGTCGGCCGCGTCAGGGCCCCAGGACCCGGACGCGTACCCGTGCACCGGACGGGTGGGCTGCAGCGCGGGCTCAATGATCCGCCAGCACTCCTCGACGCCGTCCTGCCGGGCGAAGAGTGCCTGGCGCCCCTCGATCGCGTCGAACAGGAGCCGCTCGTATGCCTCCGCCTGCTCGCCGAGCGAACGCTCGTAGGAGAACGCGAGCGGCACCGGGCGCGTCGCCATCGTCTCACCGGGCACCTTGGCCTCGAGCGACAGCTCGATCCCCTCGTTGCCGCCGCCCAGCCGGAGCCGGAGGTGGTTGGGGTGGGGGACCGGCGTGCCTGCCTCGGCGAACAGCAGGCGGGGCGGCTCCTTGAACTCGATCACGACCTCGAGAGCGGTCCCGCCGAGGCGCTTCCCGGCCCGCAGGAAGAAGGGGACCCCGGCCCAGCGCCACGACTCGATGTCGAGCTGCAGCGCGACGTAGGTCTCGACGTCGGAGTCCGGCCGCACGCCGGCCTCGGCGCGATACCCGTCGTACTGCCCACGTACCACGGCGGCAGGATCGACGGAGGTCGTCGCGCGGAAGACCTTCACCTTCTCGTCGCGCAGCCTGTCCGCGTCGGCGCCGACGGGCGGCTCCATGGCCAGCAGGGCAACCACCTGGAGCAGGTGGTTCTGGACGACGTCGCGCAGCGCACCCACCTCCTCGTAGAAGGCCCCGCGCCCCTCGACGCCGAACGACTCGGCCATCGTGACCTGCACGCTGGACACGTAGCGCCGGTTCCAGACGGGCTCGAGGATGGCATTCGCGAAACGGAAGGCCAGCAGGTTCTGGACCGTCTCCTTGCCCAGGTAGTGGTCGATCCGGTAGATGGCCCGCTCGTCGAACGCGCGGTGCAGGCAGGCGTTCAGCTCCCGGGCCGAGGCGAGGTCGCGCCCGAACGGCTTCTCGACGACGACGCGAGCGCCCTCGTGGAGGCCAGCCGCCATGAGGCCGCCGATCACCTGGTCGAACATGCTCGGCGGGATCGCCAGGTAGAAGACGGGGTGGCGCGCGGCGGCCAGCTTCGCCCGGAGGCGCCCGTAGGTCGCCGGGTCGCCGTAGTCGCCGCTCACGTAGGAGAGGCGATCGGCGAACACGTCGATCTCCGCGTCGGGGACCGGCCCGTATCGCGTGCGAACCGCTTCGCGGGCGTACTCGCGGAGCTGGTCGTCGGTCCAGGCGGACCGGGCCACACCAACGACCGGGCTACCCAGGCGGCCGCGTGCCGAGAGTCGGTACAGGGCCGGGTGGAGTTTCTTGCGGGCGAGGCCGCCCGTCGCCCCGAAGATGACGAGGACATCGGCGATCCCGACCCGATCGGCTTCCGTTCCCACAATGTCGATCGTGATGGTGGCCTCCTCTGGACCTCGGTGACTCGACGGGTCGCGGACCCGGTCAGCCGATGCCGGCCGGCACGCTCTCGTCAGCGACACTCCGGGCCTTCAGGTGGCGCTGCTCGAGCGCACGGCGGACGGAGAGCAGGGCCGCGATCCCCTCCCCGGCTGCGCTGCCCACCTGCTTGGTGGCGCCCGACCGGACGTCCCCGGCCGCGAACACACCATCGAGGGATGTGGCGTAGCCGTCGTGGGCCACGATGAAGCCACCCTCGTCCAGGTCGAGGATGCCGCGCAGGAACTGGGTGTTGGGGTCGAGGCCGACGAACACGAACGCGGCCTCCGGCTCGAACCGGCGCTCCTGCCCCGTTGAGCGATCGCGGGTGAGCACGGCGCTCAGGCGCCCGTCCGCACGCTCGAAGTCCAGGATGTCCATCCCGGTGTGGATCTCAATCTTCGGGTTGGACCGCACGCTGTCCTGCACGAGGTCGCTCGCGCGGAGCTCGCCGCGGGTCAGGATCGTGACCTTGTCGGCGATCGTCGCCAGGAATAGCGACTCCTCGAGCGCGGAGTTGCCGCCGCCGATCACGACGAGCTCCTTCGCCCCGCGGTAGAACGGGCCGTCACAGGTCGCGCAGTAGTGGACGCCAAGGCCGATGAGGCCAGCCTCGCCGGGCACGCCGAGGCGCCGGTATTGCGACCCGGTGGCGATGATCACCGCGTCCGCGCCGTACATGTCGCCCGTCGTGGTGGTGACCATGACGCAGTCGGGCTCGCGGGTGATGCCGGTGACCTCGACGGCGGACAGGAGCTCCACCCCGTAGCGGCGGGCGTGGGCGATCAGGCGGTCGGCCAGCTCGGCGCCGCCGATCCCCTCGGGGAAGCCCGGGTAGTTGTCGATGCGATCCGTGGTGCCGGCCTGGCCACCGAGGGCGCCGCGCTCGACCACGAGGGCGTCGAGACCCTCGCGTGCCGCGTAGATCGCCGCCGAGAGGCCGGCGGGGCCACCGCCGAGGATCAGCACGTCGTAGACCATCCGGGTCGCGCGCAGCTGGAGGCCCAGCTTGTCTGCCAACTCGACGTTGGACGGCTCCAGCAGGTGGCTGCCGTCCGGGAAGGTGATGGTCGGAATTGTGCGACCGCCGTGCTGGAGCTTCTCGACGAACCGCAGTCCCTCGGCGTCGGTGTCGATGTCAATCCACGTGAAGGGGATCCGCTGCTCCATGAGGAATGCCTTGGAGCGACGGCAGTCGGGGCACCAGGGTGCCCCGTAGACGGTGATCTGGTCCATGTCAGTCCTGTGCTGTGGCGGCGGAGGGAGCAGGCGAGCGGTCGTTCGCATGTTCCGCGGTGACGGACACCAAGGTGAACGATATGCCCGCTGGTGGGCGCGGGATGTATGGAGGATCACACCCCCGAGGCGCCGGTGCGCGGTGGCAAACGTGTCCTGGCGCACATCGCGAGGGAGGCTCCGTGCCCTACGGTCGTCGGGAACCACCAAGCCGCGATTGCGCGGCCCAGCAAGGACTAACGCCATGACCGAGATCAAGCACGCAACCGACGAGACCTTCGAGGCGCTCGTCCTCCACAACGACAAGCCGGTCGTGGTCGACTTCTGGGCCGCCTGGTGCGGGCCCTGCAAGATGGTCGCCCCCGAGATGGAGAAGCTCGCGGCGAAGTACGACGGTGTCGTCGACGTCGTGAAGGTGGACGTGGATGCGAACCCTCGCCTGTCGCAGGCGTTCGGGATCATGAGCATCCCGACGATCGCGTTCTTCACGCCGGGCGAGCAGCCAGCCGGCGTGACCGGCTTCCGCAAGCTCGAGGAGCTTGAGCAGACGTTCGGTCTCGCGGCTATCACGGCCGTCGAGGTATAGGCCGAGTCGCCACTGGAACCCCACGCGCAACGGCCGGGCACCCGCCCGGCCGTTTCTTCATACGTCTGCCATGTCGCTCCCATCCGATGTCGACCGCGATCAGCAGCCGATCGCTCGACGCTCGTGGGGCCGCCTCCCAATAGCCCGGATCAGAGCGTCGGTTCGCCGCGCCGCGACCTGACGTTGGGCCGCTCGGCGTCCGCGAGTCAGGCGGGACAGCGAACCGAGGTGCTCGGGGTGGGCGTGATCGCGATCGGACCGTGCGGGATCATGCCGGCTCCCTCCGATCCCGATCGGACGATACGACGCCCTCCACGCTACCCATCGCCGCCGCCCGATGGGATGTCACGGCCGCTCAGCAAGCCTAGGTTCGAGACCACGAACGGCACCACGTAGTTGAGCGCGGCCTTGACCGCTGTCGCGCCATTCGCATTGCCTCCCAGGATCACGTCGCCCAGGTTGAGCAATGTGAGGATCGTGCCGACGACGAGGGCGATCGTCACGGTGCGTCGAAGGCGCGCCGGCTTTACGCAGTACAGGCAGGTATCGATGAACCGAGCTGCGGCGCCAGATCGATCGGGGATCGGCGAGCCCTCACCCGGCGTCATGTGGGCGGCGGTCATCGAGAGGGTGCATCAGCGTGGCCGGCGGCGGCACCGGAAGGGACTCGCAGGAGCCATCCGACGCTCACCACAGCCCCGGCCAGGGCCACCAGGCCGGTCGCGGCGGGGGCATCGAGCTCTCGCCCGATCGACGCCACAGCCAGGCTGCCCAGAACGCTGGCGGCCGCGCCGACTGTGACGATGACTGCGATCTCCAGCCACGTGGCGCGCCTGCCGTGCTCCGCCTGGCGGAAGACCCAGGCCCCCACGAGGAACGGCGCGCCCGGCAGGAAGTGATAGATGAGGCCGGTGATCGAGGCGAGGATGATCCACAGGACAACCGTTGCGCCGGCCCCGGCGACGGCCAGAAGGAGTGCGGCCGTCGCGGGGCGGCTCCGGGGGCCGGCTTCCGATGTGGGGTCGGACCTGTTCACGGGATCTCCTCTTGCGGCTGGGGGGTGCGGCGGACGCGGATCGCGATGGCCGCCAGGGCGGTGATCGGCAGAACAACCAGCGCCGCCAGCAGGAGCGGCGCACGGGTGGCGAGGTCCCGCACGCTTGACTCGATCTGCAGCGCCACGTCCGCGGCGCCGACAGCCTCGTAGATGGATCCCAGGGCGTTGCCGCCCTGGAAGGCGATGAACGCGATCCCCAGCACGATGAAGAGGACGCTCGAGATGACCACCGACACGTGCCTGCGCACCGGTCCGACCTGGATCTCACGGCCCCGCAGCCGGCCGCGGCCGCTCGCGCCGAGCCGCTCCCACGCGAGCGCGAGGATGAACAGGGGAGTGACCATCCCAAGGCCGAAGATCGCGAGGAGGAGGGCGCCGCTCAGGGCCCCGCCGGACGCGCCCGCGATGGTGAGCACGCCGCCCAGCAGTGGACCGGAGCAGAAGCCCCCGATCCCGTACACGAGGCCCAGCACGTACGTCGCCGCGAGGGACTCGCTGGAGACTCCAAAGCTTCGTCCCTGGAGCCGCGACGCCCCGGGGATCTCGAAGCCGCCAGCCGCGAGCTGGTAGGCCCCGATGCCGATCAGCAGGAGTCCGGCGACGATCGAAAGCTCTGCCCTCCGCTCGAGGAACAGGCTGCCGATCGCCCCGACGCCGAGGCCGATCGGGACGAGAAGCGTGATCAGGCCCAGGTAGAAGACGCCCGTCCGCAGCAGCAGCTTGGTCCGGGACGGGAACGCGTACGCGAAGAACGCTGGCAACAGCAGTGCAGAGCACGGGCTGAGGAGGGACAGGACGCCCCCGACGAACGCGACGACAGCCTCGATCACGGCATCAACCGCCGCCGCGCTGGGCCTCGATGGCCGCCTGGAACACCTCGAACGGCTGGGCACCCACGATGCGCTGGTCGCCGATGAGGAAGGTGGGGGTGGAGTTGAAGCCGCGGTCGCGGACATCCGTGAAGTCACGCGCCACTGCATCGGCATGGCTGTCGCCGTCGACGCACGTCGCGAATGCCGCGGGCTCCAGGCCAAGCTGCGCGCCGAACGCCTTCAGTCGGTCCTTCGCGAACGCCCCTTGGTTCTCGCCCGCCTGGCTCCGGTAGAGCAGGTCGTGATACTCCCAGAACTTGCCCTGGTCCGCGGCGCAGCGGGCAGCGTTCGCGGCGTCCTTGGACTCGCGGCCGATCCAGGCGAAGTCGTGCCACTCCAGGCGCGCGATCCCGGTATCGATGTAGGCCGCCCGGATCTGCGGCTCGATCTGGCGGGCGAAGGCGCCACACGACGGGCACTGGAAGTCGCCGTACTCGCGGATCACGACGGCGGCATCCGGGGAACCGATCACCGCACGGGTGGCCGGCAGCTGGCTGCCCGCGGAGCTCGCGACCATCCCACCTGCGATCACGGCGACCGCCGCGAGGCCCGCGACACCAAGCAGGGCTGGCATGATCCAGCGCCGCGAGCGGCCGCGAGCGGCGTCGCGGCGCTGCTGCCGTCGCGACGAAGAGGAGGACCCGGAGCCGGCGGTCGGTGCGACCGCGTTCGCGGCCGCATCACCTGGACGGGAGGCGGGCCTGGACGTAGACCGGCGACTGCGCTTGCTCACGCGGGCTCCTTGGCGGACTCAATCACCCGGCGACCGTACGAGCGCGGGCGTTCTCGCGATGTGAGGAAGATCACGTCGGCGGCGGCCAACGTCGCGCGACGCTCGCGCACCGCGCTCGATCCGCCAGCGAAGATCAGGCCAGGACCGCCTCCACCCCGACGTAGCGAAGGTCGCCGCGACGCACGGCGGCGCGGACGCCCTCGGCGAGCTCTCGGACGCGCGCGCCGTCGAGACCGGGCGACAGGGTCATCGCGGACCCGAACAGCTGCGCAGGATCCAGCCCCATGTCACGCGCCGCCACCATCGCGAGACCGACCCGAGCCTCCGCCCGATCCACGAGCGCGACGATCGATGTCGACAGGTCGCGCCGGCGTCGGATCCTGAACCCGGCGTCCGGGAGGCGGGTGTCGAGCTCGCCCGGCGCCCAGGCGTCGGTCACGCACAGTGCCGCACCGAGGAGCTGGTGCTCGGCGAGCTCGGGGACCGCGCTTGGTCGGACCTCGACATCGCTCACCAGGAGCACGCCGCCCGGTCGGAGGACCCGCCCGAGCTCACGCAACACGGTGGGCCGTTCCGTCGTGGACAGGACGCACTCGGCGAGCACCGCGTCGAACGAGTCGTCATCGAACGGCAGGGCCGCGAGGTCGCCGAGGGTCCAGCGGATCCGCAGGTGCGACCCGCGGACCTCGGCGAGGGCGATAACGTCGGAGCTACCGTCGACGCCGTCGACGGCGAGGCAGAACTCCTCCGCTGCGAGCCGTGCGCTCGCCCCGAGCCCGCAGCCGGCGTCGAGCAACCGGGCGCCGGGCTGAAGCCCGGAGGCCCGCAGGAGCTCCCGGGTGCTGGCGAGGCCACCGGGATGCAGGGAGTCACCGACGAGCAACTCCGCCAGGGGGTTCGCGTAAAGCGTGGAACAGCAGGCGAGCACGGACCCCGGTGGGAGCTGGGTGCGGTCCGGCTGGTCGACCCACGTGATCGGCTCAACCACGGGCGGCCTCCATCACCGGGATCTCCCGCGCACCGCGGCGTCGCGCGGCCAGGCGGGCCTTGGTCTGCTCGCGGTACCCGACCGTGTTGTACGTGCAGAAGGGGATCATCCGCCCGTCGTCCTGCAGGATGCCTATGCAGCACTTCATCGCGCGCTTGGTGTCGAAGGTCCAGGGGTCGAGGAAGTCACGGACCTGGACCATGAACACGCGTCGGGCAAGATCGGTGAGCGCCGGGAGGTCGAGGTCGCAGGACGCGCAGACGAAGCGCTCGCCCTCCGTGTTGCCCGGCACGGAACCTGCCGACCACAGGCCCTCGAGCGCGTGGAGGACGTCCCGGTCGATGTCCGGCAGCGTGCGGTTGGTGATGTAGTCGAGGTACTGGTCGACCTCGAGCACCCGGGTGAGGGGGATGACCTCGCCCTCGTCGCCGAGGTACGCGTAGGTGACCGAGCTGCACGTCGGCGAGCAGCACGGGATCGGCACGAAGTCGCTGACCCGGAACGTCTCGCCACTGGACTCCACGGCACGGAGCACGTCCGGGACGGTCATCCGCCGCATCGGATCGTGGTCCGGGTGGCGGCCGGAGTGGGTGACCGGCTGGAACATCACCCCGCGCACGGCCGGATGCTTGAGGCCGAACTCGATCAGGGGCCCGGCCTCGTGCTCGTTGACGTCGCGCTCGATCGCCGCCACGAGGATCACGTGCAGGTCCGCCTCGGCGAGGCGGTCCAGGGCCCGGAGCTTCGTCTCGAGGAGCGGCTCGCCGCGAATCGTGCGGTACGTGTCGTCCGTCAGGCCGTCGAACTGGAGGTAGATCAGCGGGCGCAGCGCGGCGAATTGCTCGAACCACGCCGGGTCGTTGGCGATCCGCAGGCCGTTCGTGTTGACCATGACGTGCGTGATGTCGCGCTGTTGCGCCGCCTTGATCATCTCGAGCAGGTCCGGATGGATCGTCGGCTCGCCGCCGCTGAACTGGACGACCTCCGGGTGCCCTTCGAGCTCCACGAACCGGTCGAGCATCGCCTCGACCTCCGGCACCGTGAGGTTGAAGCCGGCGCCGGCGTTCGCGAAGCAGACGGGGCAGTCGAGGTTGCAGGCCGTGTTGACCTCGATCAGGGCGAGGCAGGTGTGCTGCCGGTGCTCGGGGCAGATGCCGCAGTCCAGCGGACAGCCGTTGACGCTCTCCGTCGAGATGCGGGCTGGGGCCTGTCCCGGCTTGTTGAACTTCGCCTGCTCGACGTAGGCGCGGGCATCGCCGTAGATGAGGCCCTCGAACCAGCCGTGCTCCGGGCACCGCTTGCGCATGAATGCGCCGTCGTCGCGGAGCAGGACCTGGGCGTCGATCACGATCCGGCACTCGGGGCAGATGGAGCGGGTCGTCTCGTGGAGGATCTCGCCCTCGGGACGAGGGCGCGGCGGGAGCGTGGGGAGCATGCAGTCTCCGGGATGTGGCGGGTGCTGTCGTAACTCGTGGCCAGATCGGTGTCCGGCGGGCGTCGCCGGCCCGCGGGCCGGGGCTCGCCCACGTGATTCGCGGTTCCATCGTCGCGTGCCGGCGCAATGGCGACCGTAATGCAGCACACATCGCGGAAGGCGGCATGTGTGGATCCTTGGTGGATGTGCAGGTGCGAAGGGTTCCAGCGATGATCGAGACACGGGGCGTCACGCCGGCGTCGAGCGTGCCCGTAGTGGACGTCGCGACGATGACCGAGGTGGACCGCCTCGCCATCGAGGAGTTCGGCATCTCGCTGCCCCAGATGATGGAGCAGGCAGGATCCCACCTGGCTGAGGTGGTGCGCCTCGAGCTCGGCGGGATCCTCGTGGACCGGTCCGTCGTGGTTGCCGTGGGCCCGGGCAACAACGGCGGCGGGGGCCTCGCGGCGGCCCGTCACCTCATCAACCGCGGCGCGCGGGTCCACGTGGTCCTCGCCCGGCCGGCGCTCCGCATGACCGAGGCGGGCCGCAACCAGCTCGCCACCCTGGTCGCGATGGGCGCCGCCTGCTGCGTCGCCACCTACGACCTGGCGGACGAGGAGCTCGACGAGATCCTGGCCGGGGCCGACCTCGTGGTTGACGCCATCCTCGGGTACAACGTGCACGGTGCCCCGCGCGGAGACGTCGAGCGCCTAGTTGGCTTCGTCGTCCGGGCGAACCGACCGGTGGTCAGCCTGGACGTCCCGACCGGCGTGGATCCCGACACAGGAGAGGCGGACGGGATAGCGATCACCGCGATCGCAACGATGACCCTCGCCCTTCCCAAGCCCGGGCTCATGGCGCCGGTTGGCGCTCGCCGCGCGGGCAGGCTCTACCTCGCCGACATCGGCCTGCCGGCCACCCTCTATGCTCGGCTCGGCATCCACGTCGGAACCCTCTTCTCTGCTGGCCGCATCACGACATTGGACCTGACTCGATGACGACCCCCACCCAGCAGCGCTCCCTCTCGGAGAAGCTCGGCCTCCTCAGCGAGGTCGCGCTGTTCGCCGGGCTCAACGACGCTGACATCGCCGCGATCGGGCATGCCACGACGATGACCCATTGCGTCCGTGGCCAGCAGATCCTCGCGCCCGACGATCCGCCCGACCGGATCCACATCGTCAAGAAGGGCCGGGTCCGCGTCTACCGGATCAGTCCCGACGGCAAGCAGCTGACGCTCGACATCTACGAGAAGGGCACAATCCTCGGAGACATGGGCCTGCTCGGGCAGGACCGCCTGCCCGAGGCCTATGCCGAGGCGATCGATGAGGGCGTGATCTGTACGATCACGCCCGACGAGCTCCGCAAGCTCATCGAGCGCTACCCGATCATCGGCGTCAACATCATCCGCCACCTTTCGCGCCGGCTCCAGAGCGCCGAGCGGGAGCTCGAGGCGATGGCGTACCAGCGGGTCGACCAGCGCCTGGCCCGCCGCCTCATCGACCTCGCCAGCCGGTTCGGGGTGCAGACGGAGCGAGGGACACTGATCCAGGCGAATCTCACCCAGCAGGAGCTGGCCGAGATGGTCGGCACCACGCGCGAAACCCTCGCCCACACCCTGGGCGACTTCCGGCGTCGTGGCCTTCTCGACACCGCCCACCACCAGGTCGTGATCCGGGACGCTGAGCTCCTGGCGCAGATCGCGGAAGGTGACGACGCGTCGTAGCGGCCGGGTTGCATACGGAACCGTCTGGACCCGGCGCCATCGTGACCACCGGCAACGCGTCGCAGTGTGATGCCCGCGCTTGGCCCGCGGCGCCTCCGCCGTCGGGCTGGCCGTCTGGGACCTTGCGGTTCCGAGGGCGACGCCGGATAAGGCCGCAGCGCCAGTCGACCCTCGGGCCCCGGCGCCAGCCCAGGGCCCTTTCTCGTTGGGTGGCGCTCGTGGCCATGCGTGCTCTCATCGCGGCGCGTGGGGCCAGTCGTGGCGCCCGCGGGCGAACGAGGGCGGATGACACGCGACCGCTCAGCCATCGCCGGCCACCCGAAGCCGCGGTGGCAACCCGATCTCGTCCTCAAGTGAGGAACTGAAGGGGCTGATCTCCATGTGCAACCCGGCTCGGGCCGAGGGCGTCAGACCGAGCTCACGGGCGAACAGGCGGATCTGGTCGGCCCAGCCCCGGGTCACCCGGTCGAGCGGGTTCGCGATCAGGTCGCCGGAGCGCGCGCCGCGGATGAGGGGCGCCGACCGAGCCAGCAGCGAGGCTGCCTGGCGGTAGCGCACGACCGCCTCGCAGTAGCAGGCCAGGGCGTCGGCATCGACCGCGGTGATCACGCCCGCGGGCATCTCCCGGACCGTCCGTCGCCAGATGGCCTTGGCGGCCGGATCGAGGTCGGCCGGGGGCCGGGGCGCGGTCCGCCGCGGCAGCGGCTCCCGGTAGTTGAGCCGGGAGGGGCGCGTTTCGCCATGCAGTCGTTTGAGCGTGCTGGGCATCGGAGCGGGACCGCGCCTACCCATCAGCTAGCTCGGCCGACCACGCGGGTGGCCAGCCGGCTCATCGGGTGCCCGCCTGGCTTCGCCCACGGGCGCCCACGTTGGCCCAGGTCGCACGCTGGCCGCCCGACTGGCCCACCACCCCCTGCGCCACCCCCGCGCTCACGAAGTGACAGAAATGGCGAAACTCGGCCGCGTAAACACGATTGGGAGGCGCGGACTTCCAGGAGCGCAGGACCCTCGTGAGGGGACCCCCGGTCGGCCCTTCGTGCGTTCACGAGGCGCGCTCCGTTGGCCGAGTTCCTCGATCGGCACAGCACGCGGGTGTTGGCGGGGTCGAACGGCGCGCCACCGTCGATGAGTGCCAGGACGTGGTCGAGCGTCAGGTCACGCGTTGGATGCGCCGGATGCTCGGGACCGTCGCCAGGGCACACGTAGCCGTGCTGGCCCACGTGGCGCGCGATCATCCGCTTGGACAGGCGGGTCCATCGCGGGTCCGCATGGATGTGATGGTTGGCACCGATGCCCAACTGCCGGGCGTGCTCGGTGCAGCGGCTACCCGCGCGGCTGGTGACGACACCACAGACCGTGCACAGCTTCATCGCGCGAGGCCCTTGGTCATCAGGGAGAGCGTGGTCGAGGCCGCTGCTCGGGTCTATTCGTCCCGGGTGCTACACCTCGGGAACCAGTGCGTGCAGGACGACGAGGTGGGCGGACCTCCGGTGACGCAATACTCCGCCCATGCCGCGTTCACCCAGGTCGGCCGTGCTCCTGTGATCCCGCCGCTGCTCTTCCTCGCGCTCGCCGGGCTTGCGTACGCGCTCGTCTCGGCGCGCCTGGCGACGTCGGTGATCTCCACGCCGCTCTTCTTCGTCGGTCTGGGGCTGCTCGCCGGTCCCGCACTGGGCGTGGTTGGGCTGAGGCCCGACAGCGAACTGCTGGTTCGCTTCCTGGAGGCGGCGCTGGCCATGATGCTCTTCGTCGACGCGTCCTCGCTCGACCTGCGGAATGCGTCGCTCAAGGCCGCGCTCGCGGGGCGACTGCTCGCGATCGGGTTGCCGCTGACCGTCGTCGCCGGGGCGATCGTCGCACTCGCGCTCTGGCCGCGCATCGAGCTGTGGCAGGCGGCGCTGGTCGGCGCGATGCTCGCCCCGACCGATGCCATGCTCGCCCAGGCCGCCGTGGCCGACCACCGCGTGCCGGCCGTCGTGCGGAACGCACTCAACGTCGAGGGCGGGCTCAATGATGGGCTCGCCCTGCCGCTGGTGACCATCTTCATCGCCATCGGCCTCGCGGCGAGCGGTCTCGAGACCGAGGTCCGCGCAGTGCAGACACTCGTGGTGGCCATCGCCGGGTCGACCGTCGTCGGGCTGGTCGCGGGAGGGGTCGGTGCAGGCCTGCTCCGGGCGGCTGCGCGCCGGCGATTGGTCGCGCCCGCGTGGAGGTCGATCGGGCCGATGGCCATTGCGGTCGCCGCCTTCGTCGGCGCTTACCAGCTCGGAGCGAGCGGGTTCCTCGCCGCGTGGATCGCCGGTCTCGCCACGGGGATGCTGCTGCGCGAGGCTGACCAGGCTGACGCACTCGGCGTCTCGGTGGCGGTGGCCGACGGCCTTGTCGCCATCGCGTTCCTCCTCCTGGGCACGGCGCTCCTCGGCCCGGTGCTGGCCAGGATCACGCCACAGACGGTGGTCTATGCGGCGCTCAGCCTGACGGTCGTGCGGATGCTCCCGGTCGTGATCGCCACCCTGCGGGCGGGGCTCTCACGGCCGACGGTCCTGTATCTCGGCTGGTTCGGGCCCCGTGGTCTGGTGTCGGTCGTGTTCGCGGACGTCGTTGTCGGACAGGCGGTGCCCGCTGCCCAGGCAATCACCGACGTCGTGCTCGCCACGGTCGCCCTGAGCATCGTCGCCCACGGCGTCACCGCGGCCTGGGGAGCCAGTCGCTATGCGGCCTGGTTCGAGCAGGCATCGCACGTCCGGCCCGACATGCCCGAGGCGGTCGAGGTCGCCCCCCACAGCCTCACACCGCGCCAGACACCGCTGGGCGGGGTCCTACGGGGTGGCGATGTTGAACCAGAACTCGAAGGTGTCGAGCAGCCCTAGGAAGTCCTCCACCGCCGCCGCGTCGCCGGTGATCGTGATGGTCCCGTCTGCGCTCAGGTCGGCGAACGTCGCTTGCCGGAGAACGATCGCGTCCATCGCGGCCCGGGTCAGGCTGATGGTCGCCGTCGGCGCCTCCGCCGTGGCGTCCTTCGTGAAGTTGAGGACGCCGTTCCCGACCTCGAGGAGATAGCGCTCGCCGAGGTCCGTGAACTGCAGGTCGAACACGTAGGCCCGGTCGGCCGCCTTCGGGCCGTTCAGGCGCACGGCGAGGTACTGGAGGAACATCTCGACGGACATCGCCCTGACAGCATCGGCTGAGGCGCTGCTCGGGGTCGGCATCACGACGACCCCGTCGCGCAGTTCCCGCGCCGCCGAGAGGTAGAAGTTGCGCCAGGTGCCGTTCTCGGCCTGGTAGCCCAGCTGCTCGAGGGTGTCGGCCTGGAGCTCGCGCGCTGCCGCGTTGTCCGGGTCCGCGAACACGACGTAGTTGACCGCCTGGGCGACCCAGCGGTACTCGCCCTTCTCGAAGTCGGCGCGGGCACGCGCGAGGATCGCGTCCGCGCCACCCATGTACTCGACCGCCTTGCGGGCGCCCTCGACCGGGGGTAGCTGGTGGAGGGTGGCCGGGTTGCCGTCGAAGTAGCCGAGGTAGTAGGTGTAGACCGCCCGGACGTTGTGGCTGACCGAGCCGTAGTAGCCACGGTTGGCGAAGCTTCCGGCGATCCCGGCCGGGAGCTCCAGCATCTCGGCGATCTCGGTGGCGTTGTACCCGTGGTTGGCGAGGCGGAGCGTCTCGTCGTGGATGTAGCGGTAGAGGTCGCGCTGGCCCTTGAGGAAGCGGATGGCCTCGGCGTTGCCCCACGTCGGCCAGTGGTGCGACGAGAAGACGACGTCAGTGTCGCCGCCGAACAGGTGGATCGCCTCGTTGATGTGGTTCGACCAGGCCAGCGCGTCGCGGATCTTCGCGCCGCGGAGGGTGTACACGTTGTGGAGCGTGTGCGACGCGATCTCGCTCATGCACAGGGCCCGGTGCTCCGGGAGGTAGAAGCAGAGCTCGGCCGGCGCCTCGGCACCGGGGGTGTGCTGGAAGACGATCCGCAGACCGTCGATCGTCATCTCCTGGCCGGTCTCGGACACGATGTCCGTGGGCGGCAACAGGGTGATGGCCCCGGCGGCGGTCAGCTGCGCGAGCCCGGCGCCGATGCCCCCCAAGGGTCCATGCCCGGCGAGGTTGCCGTACATGTAGGAGGCCCGCCGGGACATGACGTTGCCCAGGAGGATGTTCTCGCTGACCGACTCCTCGAGGAAGTCCACGGGGGCGATGATCTGCACGCGACCGGCCGCGAGGTCCTCGTCGCTGACCACCGCCCGCACGCCGCCGAAGTGGTCGACATGGCTGTGCGTGTGGATCACGGCCACCACCGGAAGGTCGGCGACATGCTCGCGCACCAGGTCGAAGGCGGCCCGCATCGTCTCCACGACGAGCAGGGGATCGACGATGACCCACCCGTTGTCCGTCCGCAGGAAGCTCGCGACCGACAGGTCGAAGCCCCGGGCCTGGTAGATGCCGTCCGCGACCTCGAAGATGCCGGCGATGGCGTTGAGCTGGCCCTGGCGCCAGAGGCTCGGGTTGGCACTGGGCGGCGCGTCACCGTCGAGGAACGCCCAGCGGTCGAAGTCCCACGCGACGTGGCCGGCGTCGGCCATGATCTGTCCGGACGCCTCGACGATCAGGCCGCGTCGTGCGTTGTCGAAGTCGGTCCCGTCGCTGAACGGGAGGTCCGCGAGGACCCCGGCGTTGAGCGTCGATGTCGATGGGGACGCGGTCTTCGAAGACGACATTGCGGTGCTCCCACGGGGCATCCGGGCAAGCGTTGCTCGCCACCTCGCGAGCCCCTCGACTGGAATCCTACCCCGTCCAGCCTCCGCCCTCCGAGCCGGTCGCGCCCCGTCGGCGATCAGGATGTAGCCGCTGCGTCGTCGAGCCCGTCCAGCCGGCGCCGGATGTCGGCGAGGTTCGACATCCGCTGGAGCACCCCGGGCACCTGGTCGAAGCCACCGATGTAGGCCCACACGTAGGCGATGGTCGCGAAGATCGCCCCGACCTCCTCCGAGGTGCCCGTCGCTCGCACGAGCGCGAACACGGCGAGACCCAGCGCGATCACGTCGACGACACCCCAGCTGATGCCCTCGGCGTCCGACAGGCGGTTCCAGTGGCCCGCGATCACCCCGAAGTGGCGCCGAACGTCCTTGACGGACCCTTCGTCGATCAGCGAGACCTCGCGTTCCGACTGGTCGTTCAGGGCGCGGAAGATCCCGGCCGATCGACGCATCAGCCGGCGGTTGATGACGGCGACTGGGATGGCGACGGCGGCCGCGACGAGGCCGAGCAGCGGGTCGTAGAAGAACAGCATGACCAGCGAGCCGAGGACCGCGAAGGCCGCCGTGATGGCGGTGTTGACGCCGCTTCGCAGGAAGTCGACGTACTCGTCGGCGAGGATCGTCCGGGCGACCACCGACGTCGTCGCGACGCCATCCGCACGCTGGTCCTCGACGAGATCCGTCGCGAACGTGGCGTACATGCGATTGAACAGCCGCGTGTCGTACCACTGCCGGGCGACGCCGAGACCGGTGTGGGCGAGTGAGAGCACCACGAACACGGCTCACCCCGCCCCACGAGCCGTTCGAGCAGCCCGTCGACCGCGAGGCCGATGGCGAACGGGTACAGCAGCTCGAACGTGCTCTCGATCACCGCCGCTCCGTAGGACACCGCGAGCGCGCCACGATGCGGCCGGACATGGGCGGACACGAACCCCACGCCCCGATCCTCCATTCAGACTCCTGGACAACGGCGATTGGCTGCTGTGGAACCACGGCTCGTGCCGCGGGTCGCCAGCACCATGATGCACGGCAACATGCCGGTCCGCGATGGCGTTCCCCGCCATGGCATCGGACTCGTCGCCTGGAGCACGACGTGTACGCCAACGGCTCGACACGCTGCCCCCTGCGTCTGCGATATTGATCGCTCGCTCACGAGGGACTTGAGTTGGGACGCCGCCCTCATATCCGCCGGGACACCCTGGGCAAGGACGCGGTCGCGGGCCTCGTGCTCGGCGTGCAGAGCGTGCCCGACGGCCTCGCGACTGGGCTGCTGGCCGGCGTGAGCCCACTCTCCGGTCTCTACGCCTACATGGTCGGCACGTTCACCGGCGCCCTCGTCACGAGCTCGTCGTTCATGGCCATCCAGGGCACCGGGGCCATGGCCATGATCGTGGCCGACGTCCCCGCGGTGCACGATGCCGGCAACCCCGACCGGTGCCCTGTTCACGCTCTCCGTGCTCACGGGCATCGTCATGCTGGCCGCTGGCCTCCTCAAGCTCGGCTCTGTCCTGCGGTTCGTGTCGAACGCGGTGATGGTCGGGTTCATCAACGCGGTCGGGGTCAACATCGTCCTCGGCCAGCTCGCCAACTTCACCGGCTACGACGCGGAGGGCGCGAACCGGATCGCCCGCGCCCTCAATACGCTCACCAGCCCGGGTCAGCTGGATCTGCCGACCCTGGCGGTCGGCGTCGCCACGATCGCCCTGATCGTCCTCCTGGAGCGCACCAGGCTCGGTGCGCTCGGGCTGGTCGTCGCCGTCGTCGCCACCTCGGCCGGGGCGGCCGCTCTCGGGTGGGGGGTCGCCACGCTGAACGATCTCGGCGTCGTCCTCGGCTCGCTCCCGCGGCCCGAGGCCCCCGTGCTCGCCCTCGTCCCGGCGCTCGTGATCCCAGCGCTGTCGCTCGCGTTCGTGGGCCTGGTCCAGGGGGCGAGCATCTCCGCCAACTACCCCAACCCCGACGGCAGACTACCCCGACGTCTCGCGTGACTTCACCGGCCAGGGCGTGGCGAACGTGGCCGCGGGGATATTCCAGGGGATGCCGGTCGGCGGGTCGATCTCGGCATCGGCCCTGAACAAGGCGGCAGGGGCTCGGTCCCGCCAGGCCCTCGTGATCGCCGGCGTGGTGATGGCGGTCGTGATCGTCGCCTTTGGGGAACTGGTCGGCCACGTCGCGATGCCCGCCCTCGCCGGCCTGCTCATGCTGATCGGGTTCCGCACCATCAAGCCGGCCGATCTGCTGTCCGTCTGGAAGACCGGGCTCGTGCAGAAGGCCGTGCTCCTGGTGACCTTCGTACTGACGATGATCGTCCCGCTGCAGTACGCGGTGCTCGTCGGCGTGGGCCTGTCGGTGATCCTCCACACCGTCCGACAGTCGAACCAGATCACCCTCAGGCGCTGGCAGCTCGACGCTGAGGGACACGTCCTCGAGACCGACCCGCCGGCCACCCTCCCGGCCAACGAGGTGGTCGTTCTCCAGCCATACGGGAGCCTGTTCTTCGCGGCGGCGCCGGTGTTCGAGTCGGCGCTGCCCGGCCGTGACCGATGCCTCGCGGAACGGTCAGTCGTGATCCTGCGGCTGCGGGGCCGCAGCGACCTGGGGACCACGTTCATGGACGTCCTGCTCCGGTACGCCCGGAGCCTGGTGGCGGTGGGCAGCAAGCTCGTGGTCGTGTCTACGAACGAGCGGATCGACGAGCAGCTCGCCGTGACCGGCATCACCGCCGTGATCGGCGTTGAGAACGTGTACAGCGGCGATGAGAGGGTGGGGGCAGCCGTCAGGCGCGCCTACGAAGATGCGGTGGCCTGGGTCAAGACTCAGGGGACGTTGGCGATGCCGCCGACAGACGAGGCCAGCGACCGACCGGGGATGACCGGCAGCGACCGTCCTTCCGCCAGCGAATGATGCGCCGAACATGGAGCTGCTGATCACGCTCGTCGCGCTCGGCATCGGCAGCGCGCTGTTCCCGGCACAGATCACCATCACGGTCATGCTCCTGCGGTCCGCGCCGGGCCGCATGGCCGCGGTCGGCTGGGTAGGCGGCCTGACCGCGCTGCGGCTGCTGCAGGGCGTCGCCTTCGGCCTCATCCTCGGCTCGGCCCGGACGACTGAACCAGGCCGCCAGGAGGCGAGCCTCCTCGTCCCGGCGTTCCAGCTCGTCCTGGCGGTGGCGTTCTACGTGCTCGCAGTGCGGAAGGTGCTCGGTGCGCCGGACGAGGACGCGCCCCCTCCGCGGTGGCTCGCGCGCCTCCAGGCGGTCACGCCGGTCAAGGCGTTCCTGCTCGGAGCGGGCGTGCTCGCTCTCAGCGTCAAGGCATGGGTGTTCACGCTGGGCGCGATCGAGGCGATCGGCGACGCAGGGTTAGGCCAACCCGGCTCGACGGTCGCGTTCCTGCTGTTCGTGGTCCTGGCTCAGAGCATCCACCTTGCTGCGGTCGGCATGACCTACGCGATGCCGGACCGCTCGGCGTCGGTCCTCGACCGGGTCGCCGACGTGCTTACTCGATACGGACGTCAGATCCTCGTTGCGCTGGGACTCGTCTTCGGCACCTGGTTCCTGCTCCAGGCTCTCGCCGGGTTCGGCGTCCTCACCCCGTCCTGACCTAGCGACGAGCCGGCGCGAGGTCCAGCGGCCTCCTGTCGCAGGGCCTCGTCCACCCCTTGACGTCAGACCTCAGCCATTGGGAAGGCGGCCGACTCTTCGAGACTCCAAGATGGGGACCACGAGCCATCCGGCAGCCCGCCCGGCGTAGATCAGCTGCTCCGTGGAGAGGTCCGATCGCGCCCGTAGGTCGGCGAGGCGGCGCTTCACAGTGCTCGGCCGAATACCCACAAGCTCGGCGGCGTCCGAGACCGACCCGCCGGCGGCGACATACGCGGCGAGGACGTCCACCTGGCGCTGCGTCGCACGAGACGAGAGGGCGCCGCGCAGGTACCCGTCCCTCACTGAGAGATCGTCGACGCCGGGATCACCCTGCTGCGCGTGATGAGACCAAGGACCACCGCCGTGACGGCGAGGATCGCGCCGATCTGGTCGGGTGCCAGGCGGAGGCCGAACGCCACGACCAGGGCGATCACCGCCTGGGCGAGGGCGAGGACCATCGCCGGTTCGCGGCCCCAGATGGTGTTGGGCTGCCTGTCCATGGCTCCTCCCGTCATCACACGCTGACGATGTCGCCGGTCTTCACGGCCACCGTCACGACCGGCGGCCACAGGAGCGCGTTGGCCCGGGTGATGACCCGCTTGACCCTCGCCTCCCGGGTGGCCGGCGGCCACGGGTCACTGCGCCGGCTCACGCTGTTGATGTCGGCGTGCACGACGACGGTGCTGCGGTTGATCGGAATCCCCAGCGCTCGCGATGCCACGGCGACGAGCTGGGCGACACTCTCGAACTGGGCGTCGGTGAAGGGCTCGGTGCCTGAGCCCGAGCACTCGATCGACTCGTGGACACACTCGTTCATGTTCACGCCCGAGGCGACGGCTGCGGCGATCGTGGGGAGCTTGGTGTTGGGATGCGCGACGTCGCCCTGGCTCCAGGCGGCGTACTTCGCGGGGTTGATGGCGCGCACGATCGTGCCGTCGCGGTCGATGTATGCCGTGGCCGATGGCCCGAAGGAGCCCGGCCGGTTGGCGTAGTTGCGCTCCTGCATCGCGGTCGCCTTGGCGTCGGCCGTCTGGTGCAGGCAGGCGAGGATCGTGGGCTTGCGGCGCCGCCGGGCTCCCCGCGTCGGGTAGCCGTAGGCCTTGTTCGTCAGCAGCGCCGTCACCGTGCTCACCTCACGCCTCTCCAGAGTGCCGAGGCCTCGAGCCCGAGGAGCGCGAGGATCGCGCCGAGAAGGGGCAGGAGGATGCCAGGCGAGACGTGGTAGTCGGGGACGGCGACATCGAGGACGAGGAGCACGACCAGGACGATCGTGAGCGCGGCAGCGGCGCCGATCCGGGCCGAGCTGTAGACGTCGGCCCGGCGACGGTCTGCTGCGTCGTCTCTGCGCTCATCGCCCATGCCGGCGCAGTCGGTCGATCCAGGCATCCACGAGCAGCGGCAGTAGCCAGCGGTCGAGGGCGCCGCCCATCACGACCCCGGCGAGGAACGCCAGGACGAGCTCGAGCCCGCTCATGTGGCCGCCACGGCGGGGTTGACGGCGCGGACGTACCCGGTGGGGGGAATTGGGAGTCGACCTGGATCGGACCAGCGCGCCGTCATGCCCTCAAGCGTCGGGCAGCGGCGGGCGGATTCCTATTCGCCCCGGGTGCTACGCCTGCAGGGCCATCCGCGCTTGGGGACGGTGGCGGCGGCGCGCATGGTTCCGCGCGGGCCCCGTGTCAGCCCGGAGGAGTAGTCGCCGGTCGCACAGCATCCGGGCCGGCGGCCTCGCGCTCCAGCGCTGCCAGGAAACGCATCGCGGCCTGGGCGGCCGTCGACCTCCAGAGAGCGATGGCGCGCTCGGAGCCGGCGGCCCCTCTCAGCTCGCGCCGAAGCGCCCCGGCGATCGGTCGGATCCGCTCGCTCTGAGCTCGAACGAGGCTGTGGCTGTCCAGTCCCCGACGTTCGCGGAGCAGCAGCTTGACGAGGAAGGCCGAGCGCAGGTCGCGAACATGTGGAACGGGCTCGTCGAGCCAGGTCGCCAGGGCTGCCGCGCCATCGGGCGTGACTACCAGCAGCGTCCGATCAGGACCGTGGCCCTCGGTCGCGCCCGACTCCCGGACGAAGCCGCGCTCCTGCAGGAGGCGGATCGCGCGGTAGACGACGGCTCGACTGCTGGTCCACACCTCGCCGATGGCACCTCCTGGCTTGAGCATGCTGACCATCGCCCAGCCGTGGGTGGGCCCCTCGGCGACAAGACCCAACACGACCCACTCGGTGAGCGTCAGCTCGGTGCGAGTCGTCCTCACCGTCTCCCTCCCGCTCGGCCGTCCATAAGCGCCTCCGGAGCGCGCCACCGTGTAGTCATAATGGGAGTAGTCTGCCGCGTCTGACTGGAGCGCGTCGACCACGCCCTTGCCTCTGGAGGTTGATCATGCGACGGCTCGGCCTACTGGCGCTCTGCGTCCTCAGCCTGGGCGCCTGCTCGAGCAGCACCGGGACAACCGCTACCTCGACGGGCGCCCCGCCGGTCGATGGGTCGAACGCGATCCGGATCGCCGCGGCCTCCGATCTCCGCTTCGCCATGGATGAGCTGGTCGCGACCTACAAGGCATCCGATCCGGGCGCCCAGATCGACGTGACCTACGGGTCGTCGGGTACCTTCTTCACCCAGCTCCAGCAAGACGCGCCGTTCGACCTCTACTTCTCGGCGGACATCGCCTACCCCCAGCAGCTGGTGGACGCCGGCCTCGCCACCGGTACGCCGCGCCTCTACGCCACCGGCAAGATCGTCCTGTGGGTCCCGACCGCGTCGCCGATCGATGTCGAGACAATGGGCATGGACGCGCTGCTCGACCCGGCAGCGACGAAGGTCGCGATCGCCAACCCCGAGCACGCGCCGTACGGCAAGGCGGCCGTGGCGGCCATGGAGCATGCCGGCGTCTACGACCAGGTCGAACCGCGTCTGGTGCTCGGCGAGAACATCTCGCAGGCCGCGCAGTTCGTGGAGTCGGGCAATGCCGACATCGGCGTGGTGGCCCTGTCGCTCTCGCTCGCGCCGCCGATGGACACGACGGGCCGATCGTGGCCGATCCCGGTCGACTTCTACCCCGCGATCGAGCAGGGGGCGGTCGTCCTCAAGGCGGCCCAGGACCCCGCGGCGGCGGCGAGGTTCCTGGATTTCGTGCTGGGGTCCGACGGCCGGACGGTCCTCGACCGGTACGGCTTCCAGCTGCCGGGGTAGCGCGATGGACTGGCAGGCGCTCTGGCTCACGGTGAGACTGGCGACCCTCACGACGCTCGTGCTGCTCGTGGTCGGCACGCCGCTCGCCTACTGGCTCGCCTACTCGCACCGGCGCTGGAAGGGCGTCGTGGAGGCCCTTGTGGCGCTGCCCCTCGTCTTGCCGCCGACGGTTCTGGGCTTCTACCTCCTGGTGGCGATGGGTCCGGCTGGTCCCGTCGGGTCGGCGATGACCGCCCTCGGCCTCGAGCGCCTCCCGTTCACGTTCGAGGGCCTGCTCGTCGCCTCGGTCCTCGCCAGCCTGCCGTTCATGGTCCAGCCACTCGCGGTTGCCTTCGGCGGCGTCGACCGATCGCTCATCGAGACCTCGTGGAGCCTCGGGCGATCGTCGCCGGCGACCTTCCTCCGGGTGATCGCGCCGCTGTCCGCACGCGGCTTCGTGACCGCGATCATCCTCTCGTTCGCGCACACCGTCGGCGAGTTCGGGATCGTGCTCATGGTCGGCGGCAGCATCCCAGGGGTGACGCGAACCCTCTCGATCGCGATCTACGACCGGGTCCAGGCGCTCGACTACGCGGGCGCCTCGGCGATGGCCTTCCCGCTCGTGGTCGGGTCGTTCCTCGTCCTCGCGGTCACGTACAGCCTCCGCGGCTCGGGCGTGCGATCGTGGCCGACGGCGTCCTGACCGTCGAGGTCGAGCGGCGGTACGCCGGCGGCCCGACGCTCGCCGCGGCATTCGAGCTCGACCTCGGCCGCGGCGAGGTCCTGGCGCTCGTCGGGCCGTCCGGGTCGGGCAAGACGACGCTCCTGCGGTGTGTAGCCGGTCTCGAGCGCCCGGATCGCGGGACGATCGCTGCCGACGGCACGACGTGGTCAGATGCGGCCGCCGGACGCTTCCTCCGACCCCAGGCTCGCGCCATCGGGTACCTCCCCCAGGGCTACGCCCTGTTTCCGCACCTCTCGGTGTCAGCGAACATCGCGTACGGGATCCGGGATGGCTCGGCCGGGGAGCGGCGCCAGCGGGTCGCCGACCTTGTCGCGGCGCTCGAGCTCAGCGGGCTTGAAGGCCGACGGCCGGACGAGATCTCGGGCGGCCAGCGCCAGCGGGTCGCCCTCGCCCGCGCGCTCGCCCGGCGCCCGCTCCTGCTGCTGCTCGACGAGCCGCTCTCGGCGCTCGACCCGCCGTCCCGGGAGGACATGCGCCTCGAGCTGCGGACGATGCTGGAGCGGTTCGGGACGCCCGCCATCCTCGTGACGCACGACCGCACGGAGGCGATCGTCATGGCGGATCGGGTAGGCGTGATGGTCGAGGGGCGGCTGCGCCAGCTCGGGTCGACCGATGATGTCTTCGCCCGTCCGGCGGACCCCACAGTCGCCCGGGTGGTCGGCGTCGATGTCGTCGCCCACGGCGAGGTCGTCGAGAACGTCGATGGGCTGGCCATCGTGCGCGTCGATGGTCGAAAGCTGTTCGCGATGTCGCCGATCGGTGTCGGCAGCCGGGTCGTGGTCAGCGTGCGGCCGGAGGACGTCGTCCTGGTCCGCGCCGACCACCCGGTCGATGGGCTGTCCGCCCGCAATCGGCTCCAGGGTCGCGTCACCGCGGTCGAGCCGCTCGGGCCCCTCGTCCGCGTGGCGCTCGACGTCGGCTTCACCATCCGGGCGCTGGTCACCCGCCCGGCGCTCGAGGAGCTCGGCGTCGAGGATGGCGGCGAGCTCGTCGCCGTGGTGAAGGCGCCCTCGATCCACCTGATCGAGGTCACACGATGAGCGAAGGACCGGAGCGGCGATGGCTGACACCGGGCGTGAGGGGGATCGGCCTCGCCAGCCTTCTGTCTGATCTCGGCCACGAGATCCCGACCGCGCTCCTGCCGTCGTTCCTCACGTCAGTGCTCGGTGCACCGGCGGCCGCACTCGGGCTCATCGAGGGCATCGCCGACGCCCTCAGCGGGCTGGCGAAGCTCGCCGGCGGCGCGCTCGCCGACGACCCCAACCGCCGGCGGAACGTCGCGGTCGGCGGCTACACGGCGACGGCCGTCCTATCGGCCGGGATTGGCCTCGCGACGTCGGTCTGGATGGTCGGGCTCCTGCGGGCCGGAGCCTGGACCGCACGCGGGCTTCGCGTGCCGGCCCGGAACGCCCTCCTCGCCGATGCCGTGAACCCGTCGGCCTTCGGACGCGCCTACGGCTTCGAACGGGCGATGGACAATGCCGGCGCGGTCGTCGGGCCGTTGCTCGCGCTCGGCCTCGTCGCGCTCATCGGGGTCCGAAAGGCGATCCTCGTCTCGGTCATCCCCGGGCTCCTCGCCGCGGCGGCCATCGTCTTCGCGGTGCGCCACATCGCGAAGCCCCGCGAGCGGCACACCGCACCGGTCCGGATCGTCGTCCGCCCGCTGCTCCACGGTCCGCTCGGCGCGCTCCTGGTGGCGGTCGCGCTGTTCGAAGCCGGGAATGTGGCGGCCACCCTCCTGATCCTCCGGACGACGGAGGTGCTCGGCCCGTCGGCTGGCGACAATGCCGTGACGATCGCGGTCGCCCTCTACACCGGCTACAACATCGCAGGCTCCCTTGCCTCGGTCCCGGCCGGCCGGCTCATCGATGCCCGTGGTCCCCGCGTCGTCTTCGGGGCCGGGGTCGCCCTGTTCGGCCTCGCCTACCTGCTCTTCGCAGCCGCACCCGGGATGGCCGGACTCGCCATCGCCTTCGTCGCGGCGGGCGTCGGGATCGGGGCGGTCGAGACCGCGGAGCACGCCGCCGTAGCCGCTCTCGCACCAGCGGACCTCCGCGGCTCGGCGTTCGGGCTCCTCGCCGCGATCCAGTCGGTCGGGGACTTCGTCGCGTCGGCGGTCGTCGGGCTCCTGTGGACCCTGGTCAGCCCGACGCTCGCCTTCGGGGTCGCCGCGGCCGCGATGGCGGCGTCATTCGTCGCCCTCGCAGCGATCCGATCCCGCGGCGGATCGCCTCGACCGGCGAGCTGACTCTCGCGAACGACGGGTTCATCGGGGTTCGAGGCTCGGGACGGCTAGCTGCCCAGATGCCCGGCCCGCGTAGATGAGCTGTTCGGTCGAGAGCCCCGATCGAGCGCGCAGGTCGGCGAGATGACGCTTCACGGTGCTCGGGCGGATGCCCACGAGCTCGGCCGCGGCGCTCACCGACCCGCCCGCGGCAACGTAAGCGGCGAGCACGTCCATCTGGCGCTGCGTCGCCTGCGGCGAGAGGGCGCCGCGCAGGTACCCGTCCCTCACGCCTGCCGCCTCGCCGCAGCCAGCCATTCATCCCGCCCCTCGATCGGGATCTCGTAGGTTGCTAACGCGCGTCCGGCTCCCTCCGGGCGCGCCATTGTCCTGGGTCGCGACAAGTGGCGGAGCACGGCGTTCGCAGTTGTTCCTGCGCTACAGACGCCTCTGGACGCACCAGACGACGATCGGCTGCGTTCCCGGGCGCACGGCTGGCCACCGACTTGCGCCCACCGTCACGCCCGGAGCGCTGACAGGAGGAAGATGATCGCGAACGCAACGCCGCTGGCGAGAGTCGCCGAGCCTTGGTACTGGCGCGCTTCACCCTCCGGCACGAGGCTGCTCAGCGCCAGGTAGAGCATTGCCCCGCCGCCGGCCGCGAGGAGCGCCGCGAGCACTGCCGGCGAAACACCGCGGAGCGCGAACCATCCGACGATGCTCGAGACGAATAGCGCGAGCCCGATCGTCCCCGTCCAGGCGAGGACCCGACGGAGGGCCCGAGCCCGATCCGGCGTCTCACCGCGGATGAGCTCACCGACGCTCATACCCTCGGCTAGGTTGTCGATGCCGATCGCGATGGCTGCGACCAACGCGAGCGAGGGCTCGACGGCAGCGCCGACGCCGATGACCAAGCCCTCGACGAGCTCCTCGACACTCGTTCCGCCAGCCAGCACCGTGACCGGTGACCCGGATCCTCGACGCCGGCGATAGCGCCGCACGATCCGCCGCTGATCGGCGTGCTCGCCCATGATCAGACCCCCGTGGACGACCAGGTCCAGGGCGAACAGGCTGAGCATGCCCACTGCAAACCCGATGAAGGCAACGGCCAGCCCGCCAGAATCGAGCGCCGTCGGTAGCATCTCGAGGGTCACCGTCCCGATCAGCGCGCCGCTGGCGACCCCGAACGCCAGCGAGGAGACCAAGGTCGAGCTTCTGTGCCAGAGAGCGAGTAGCCCGCCCACGACGGAGGCGACGGCTGCGACGCCGCTCGTGATGACCACGAGTAACAGGTCGTCAGGCATATCGGCTTCCACGCTTGCCCGGCGCCCACACAGGTTCCGCCTCGCCGATCATCACCCTTCCCTGACTCTGCCAGATCCGATGAGTGGGATCCGCACGTCAACGGTAACGCGCAGGTGGGCGGGGCGCCGACGCGTTGTTGTTCGTACGCGCCCGAAGCCCTCCGGGCGCGCCACGTCACCCTGCTGCAGAGCGTGCGGCGGTCCGCTCGAGCAAGCATCCGGCGTCAGGCGCGCCAGACGATCGACCGGCCCGCGGCGACGACGCGGTTATCGGTCGCGGCCGCAAGGGCGGCCCTGGCTTGCTGAACGTCTGGGCTCGGGTCCCATGAGCGACGTGGCTAGGCAGCTGTAGAGACCCACGTCCATGCGTACCAGATCGTCAATGCGTTGAAGACGAAGCTCACGACGATCAGGAAGTTGTCGTAGAGGCCTTTGTAGGGCAAGCCGAAGAGATTGAAGACGACGACGAGCACGGCCACGACGATGTTGATCCAGCCGATAGCGGGATACGGCAACGTCAGCGACAGGACGACCATGATGATCGGGATCAGCATGATCACGGCGATCCCCAGCCACATTCCCTGGCTCGCCTTGCGGCCCCCGATCTCTCCCGGCGTCACGTCGCCAGCGAACAAGCGCAGCACATCCCCCAGGAGGTAGGTCAGCATCACAGCGACCCACAATCCCGAGAGGACGATCCTCATATCCGCCATGGTTCCAGTTGCCTCGCTCTGCTGCATCGTGGTGGTGACCGGATCTCAGATGGCGACGACCACCTTTCCTCGGGCGTGCCCAGCCTCGATATGGCAGAGGGCTGCCGCCGTCTCGAGCAGCGGATACGTCGCGTCGATGACCGGCCGGAGCTTCCCTTCCTCGACCATCGCAACGAGGACCTCGAGATCCTCACGCTTCGGGTTGGAGAAGGGTCGGCGCAGGTTGTGCCTCACGAAGGGGGACATCACGACCGGTCGGATCAGCCGTACCAGCAGGCGCAGGCCGCTCGCCCCCGTGCCGCTCATGAGGACGAGGGTGCCGTCGGGCGTCAGGGCTCGTCGGGTCTCCGCGAGAGAGTGGTTCTCCATGTTGTCGAGGATCAGGTCGTAGCGTGCCGCGCTCCGGGTGAAGTCCTCCCTCGTGTAGTCGATGACGTGGTGCGCGCCGAGAGAGCGGACCAGGTCCAGGTTGGACGGCCCGCAGACGCCGGTGACCTCGGCCCCGAAGCTGCGCGCGATCTGCACGGCGTACGTGCCCACGCCGCCCGATGCGCCGTTGATGAGGACCCGCTGGCCGGCCCGCAGCCGACCCGCGTCGCGGAGGCCGTGGAGCGCCGCGGACGCCGACGTCGGGATGGCCGCGGCCTGCTCGAAGCTCAGGCCGGCCGGCTTGCGGACGAGCGCGTCCTCGTCGGCCCGAGCGTACTCGGCGCAGGCGCCCGATGACGGCCAGCTGCAGATACCGAAGACCTCGTCACCGGCTGCGAACCTTGTCACCGCGCTGCCTGTCGCCTCCACCGTCCCAGCGATGTCGAACCCCGGCACACCGAACTTCGGCCCGCGAAGGCCGCTGGTGAACCGAGCTGGAAACGGCGATCCCCGGACGCCGAAGACATCGCCGATGTGGAGCCCCGCGGCATGGACGCGGACGAGCACCTCCCGGTCGCCGATTCCGGGCCGGTCGATCTCGCGGCTGACGAGCCCCTCCGGTCCGCCGTACCGTTCCTGGACCATTGCCTGCACCGATCTCTCCTCGTGTTCGTCGTGCTCTGTGGCTGCTTATGGCATAAGCATATGACATAAGCTATGATGGTGTCAAGGGCACTCGAGGAGACCGTTGATGACACCCCGCACGACGCCGAAACGGGTTCCGCTCAGCCGGGATCGCGTGCTGCGCGCCGCCCTGGAGCTGGCCGACGAGGGTGGCATCGGGGCGCTGACGATGCAGGCGATCGGTCGCCGTCTGGGCGTGGAGGCGATGTCGCTCTATCGCCACGTTCGCAACAAGGACGACATCCTCGACGGGATCGTCGACCTCGTCTTCGCCGAGATCGAGCTGCCCGGAGATCGGTCGAACTGGCGAACGGTGCTCCGCGCGCGATCGATCTCGACCCGCGCTGCCCTGCGGCGCCATCCCTGGGCGATCACCCTCATGGAGTCGCGCATGGCACCCGGCCCGTCGAACCTCCGCAGTCACGATGAGATGCTGGCGGTCCTCCTCGACGCTGGGTTCTCCGCGGCCATGGCGACGCACGCCACCAACCTCGTCGACAGCTATGTCCTTGGGTTCGCCCTCCAGGAGACGAACTTCCCGTTCAGCAACGCGGAGGAGCTGGCGGCGGTCGGCGAGCAGATGCTCGCCCAGGTGCCGGCCGACCAGTACCCGAACCTCGTGCGTGTCTCGGGTGAGCTGCTCGCGTCCGGGTTCGACTACCGAGACGAGTTCGAGTTCGGGCTCGACCTCATCCTCGACGGTATCGCGCGGGCTCTGCAGGGAGCCTGATCGCCGGCCGAGGCAACTCCAGCCGGTCACGCCCGCAAGCGAGCCCGGGAGCCCTCAGGCTGGACTCCGGGACCGCTGCTCAGCCTTGTGGCGGCCGGACCAGGACCCAGACCCGCAGCCCGCCGTCAGGCGCGGTCCGGTCGCCGGCGGCCTCGAAGCCCAGGCGCTCGTAGAGGCGGCAGTTCGCCTCGTTCGAGGTTTCGACCGCTGCCGGGAGGCCGGCCTGGTCGCAGGCGGTCAGGCCGGCGCGGATGACAAGCGAGGCCAGGCCCTCGCCCCGGCGGTCCGGTCGCGTGCCGACGGTCGCGAGGTACCAGTGGGGCCCGGCGGGGCGGAGCGGAGTCGTCTCCGCGTCGAGGGCGTCGACCGCTTCGAGCCGGTCACCGAAGAGGGCGGCCGACTCCTCGTTGAGACGGGCGCGAAGCTCGTCGCTGATCGGGGTCCGGCCTGGCGTCACCCAGTTGACGACCGAGCTGATGTCGTCAGTCACCCATG
This sequence comes from uncultured Chloroflexia bacterium, assembly GCA_963754485.1. GTDB lineage: Bacteria > Chloroflexota > Limnocylindria > Limnocylindrales > CSP1-4 > CAIXZV01. Next base: position 67,414 of record CAVWFY010000019.1, read on the forward strand.
TACCGCCCACCTCTGCGCCAAGCAGCCCGGCGTAGAGCAGGTGGAGGCCCCGGAGGCGTTCACGGCGGTTGTCGGCGGGAACGGCCCAGCGAGACCACTCGTAGTCGAGAAACGCGTCGGCGAGCAGGTCGGCGATCGGCTCGGCATCCTCGAAGGTCGCCAGCCGAACGGCGGGGTGAGGCATCGTCATCGCCGGACTCTCCTTGCTGTCGTCAATCCCTTTGTGGATGCAAAGCAGAAGTCGCAGGACGCGCTGCCGCTGGCAATCGTCGCCGTCCTCTGCCACGACACGTACGGCGACATCGTGCTGTAGATCAGGTCATCGACGCGGCAGAACGCCGCAGTCAGCTCTGGGGCTCCCAGGTTTGACAGCGTTGCGTGGTAGAAGCACGTGGTCATGTCGAACCGGATCCCGTCCCTGGAGTTCTGTTTCCATTCGATCGTCCAACCTTCAGCTGGGTACTTGCGCATGAACGTCTTGAGCAACACCCTGAAGAACAGCAGCGCGAACGGAAGGCGCCCGATCCGCTTCATCTGCCTGACATCGCCGGAGAACAGCTGATCGAACGCTCGATCGATCCTTCCCAGCGCGTTGTCCTGTGATTCGCCGCTCTCCCGGAGGACCTGGTACAGAGCAAGGCCCGGAAGGATCCCTTCGACCAGGTGCCATCGCAGTTGAGGATTCGCCGGCAGTTCCTGGTTCGAGTAGAGCTCGCCATACCTCGCGATGACCCGTTGCGTACGCCTCATCCCCAATGATCGGCAGCAAGCCTGGGAAGAAGCGCTTGGACACGGGAAGGTCCATGGTCGTGTGCGTCATCGTCACGCTCGCAGCGTTCATGTTCCAGCTCCTCTCCGGGCTCGCTCCGAGGATCATCGGCCGCTTCCCGTTCACGCCGTCGTCCGGTTGGCAGGGGTCTCCCCCTCCCGCCGGGACCGCCGTTCAGTGGTGATGTCCGCCCCCGATCCGCGGGTCCAGCTGGTGCAGGATGCCCAGGGTGTTCCGTGTCTCCCAGATCTCGGCGATCCTGCCGTCCTCGATGCGGTACATGGAGAGGCCGGTGTAGTCGAGGCTCCGGCCAGTCGGGGCGACGCCCAGGAAGTCGCCCTGCGATGTTCCCCGGGCATGCCAGCGGGCTGCCAAGATGTCGCCGCTCGCGACGGAGAAGTCGTCGACGACCCTGAGATCCGGGAAGGCGGACCACTGCTCCCCGAGCCATTGCTCGACTCCACTCTTGGCGTAGTAGGTGGCCTCGCAGGGCATCGCAGTCGGGTGCACCAGGATGTTCGGAGAGGCGACCTCGGCCAGCGCCGCCAGGTCGTGACCGCACAGCACCTCATCGAACCAGCGGCCCACCACCGCGCGACTCGTCTCGGTGTCGGCGGATGGATCCCCGTCGTATGTCGGTTCGGTCGTGATCTCGTGGCGGTGGACCGGTGCGTGATCCGCGTGCGCGGTCGCTCCGCAGGGGGGCGGCGGAGATGCTGGCGCCATGCCCATCTGCTGCAGCTCGACGAGCGGATCCATGCCGAACCACATCTCGGCCACCTTGCCGGCCTCGAACCGGACCATGTTGACCATGCCGTAGTCGAGCCGTCCACCGGTTGGCGGCGGGGCCTGATCCGAGCGGCCCGTGAAGTGCCCGTAAGTGGGCAGGAGCACGGCCACGTAGTCACCCTCGGCGACGAGGATCGGGATGGGGTGCCACGAGTCCGGCGAGAGCCGCTTGAAGCCGGCCCAGGTCGCCACCATGCCCTCGGGGCCGGCCTCGACCGTGCCGCCGATGGGATGGTGGAAGACGAAGCCGTCGGCGACGACCGCTCGGACGGTGTCCCAGTCGTCGTGGTTGAAGGCCTCGACGAAGCGCGCGGCGGTGACCTTGTTGGCGCGCTCGAGTTCGGCGAGTGGCTGGACGGATTGCGTGATCATTGCGTTCTCCTTCGAGGTTGATGAGGCGACCGAGGGCGGGGGACCGTCCGGTCCGGGCGCGGGCCCTAGATCAGGCGGAGGACCGGAACCAGCAGCACCAGCGCGACCGCAGCTGCGGTCAGCAGCTTGAGCAACGCCGGCGACCAGCCAAGATCGCGGAGATAGAGGCTGATCGCGTTCCGGTTGTATCGAACGTGGACCAGCGACAGCAGGCCGAACAGGGACCCGGCTGCCACGTGCACAGGAAGGGCGAAGGAGCCGCGAGGCAGGAGCAGGCCCCAGAACCCGGACACCATGGCGAACACGCCGATCAGCAGCAGCGACACGCTGATTGCCCGCCGCCCAGCTCGTCGCTCCGTTCCGACCGCACATCCTGGTGTCCGGTCACGGTCCCGAGACGGCCGGACGACCTCTCCACTGAACGGATCGGTAGCGGTGATGCCCATGTTGATCTCCCTACTGCGCGGCGCCTGACTGACGCTCGCGGCTGCTCCCTGGCTTGCCGAGGCCGGATCCTCGACACTGATTTCATAAGTGAGTAGTCGCTTAGTTCGCGAGACAAAAAGGGGGGTGCGGTCAGTGGGCACTTGCGGATCCCCCGTGCACGTGGGCAGCGAAGCCCTCGAGCGTCGTGGCATCGTCGATGCTGGCGATCACGTTGATCAGCATGCCGCTGGCGAACCACGGGTAGAGCGCGTTCACGTCGACACCGGAGACCCGGGCGACGGTGTGCCAGAGCTCCCGGAACTGGTCGCGCACTTCGGGCTGGATCTCCGGATCCGAGCACGCCGCGTACGCGTGGAGCTGGAGGCGAAGCAGGTTGCGATCGGCCTTCAGCATGGCGATGTAGGCATGCCCCATCGCTTCGAGGACCTGGTCCGCGTCAAGACCGGCGGCCCGCGCAGTCTTCGCGGATGCTTCGAAGCGGCCGGCGATCTTCGCAAAGGAGTCGCGGACAGCGGCCAGGAAGAGTTCCTTCTTCGTTCTGAACAATTGGAACAGGTATGGCTGAGAGACGCCGGCGCGACGAGCGATCGCCTCCGTTGGGGTCCCAGCGAAGCCACCACCGGCGAATTCCACGACTGCCGCCGCGATGACGGATTCTCGTCGCTCGTCTGCTGTCAACCTGGGGCTCATGTGAAGTAACTTATCACTCGCTAAGTCCGTTGTCAAGGCCCAGGGCATACCGCGGGCTGGCGGGCGCGATCGGTCTCGTCAGGCTCGGCGCTTGACGCCTACGCCTTCAACCATCGGTCCAGCCATCCGTAGGCCAGATCCCGTGCCGATCTCGGGAAGCTGTGGCCGCCTCCGTGCATGTAGTACCCAAAGGCCTGGGATGCTCGATAGAGGCTGTAGACCTGGAACAGCTGCGTCCCGACCTCAGCAAGAAACTCCTGATTCCCATAGGCCCTGTCGAAGTACGACGAGACGTTCAACCACGGTCTGGGAGCGATCAGCGCCGCCACTTCGTGCAAGTCGAACGGCGGCGCGACGTCTTTCAGGAGGTAGTTGCGCAGCTTCGGGATGTAGACATAGCCATCCTCCAATGACCATTCCAGCGCCTCTTCCTCTTCGGAGAACGCCGAGAGCCCACAGTTGCTGACGGCAACGCGTATCCGCTCGTCGAGCGCCGCGGCGAAGATCGCATTGTGGCCGCCGTGGGAGTGCCCGATCACCCCAATCCTGTCCTTGTCGACATCGTTCAGTGTGCACAGGACGTCGATGCCAGACCGCGAATCCTCCACGTTCTTGCCGACCATCGACCAGCCGGGGTATTGCCCATAGAAGGGGCCGGAGTCGAAACTACCTCTACCGGGATAGATGCGTTCGCCGGCCGTCAGGTGGTCGGGCGCCAGGACCAGAAAGCCCCTCATCGCCAGTTCGTGTCCATAGGCGAAGTCGGGGGATCCATCCAGGCCCACGACCTCGCCTTTCCCGGAGTCGACGGTCTGATGGAGGGCAAGAACCGCTGGCGCGGGGACGATGAGGTCTCTTGGGCGCAAGAGGAAGGCACTGATCGTGTCCCCATCGCCAACGACGTAGGTGATCTTGATCCGAACGTAGTCGTCCAGCTCCTCTTCGTCGACAACCCGGATTGACCTGGTGTTCCTCGTGACGGGCGGCGTGCCTATGGTCTCGAAGAGGCGTGCTCGGATGTCTTCGCATCGACGTTCCCACCGAACAGGATCCGCGATTGCGCCGTCCTCGTCTGCCAGCAACTGTTTGAGTGCCATGCAGAACCTCTCGAATCTGTTGTTGTGCGCCTGACCTCAGGCGTCTGGTCCAGGTCCCGTCGAGACTGGTCTCGGGATCATGCGAGTCCGGATGGCCCCTGACATCGCCCGCAAGAGCTTGCCGTGGCCCTCGTGTTGGCCCGCAGGACGACGCGTGCGCCGGAGCGGCGCGGGGGTGTCGAGCGCGACGATCCGCCCGGCGTCGATGATCCTCCATTCTCGAGCGCGACTGACGAGTCTCATGCGTCTGGCACATCCGCCTGGCCTTCCCCGAGCGTCGGGGGGCCAGGTTCGACAGGATTGACCGAGACCAGGGGCATACCCAGATCACGCACCTTCTTGAGCAGCCCTTGCAGTGCGGCCTGATCGACGACCGGGCCGGTGATGAGCGTGTCGCCGCCATCGAGCGTGATCGTCAGGCCCTCGAACCAGTCCGCCCATCGAGCGTCGAGCTGCCCCGTGATCCGAACCTGATAGGCCATCGGTTGGCTTGCGCCGACGTGGGAGTCGAGCTCCCGGGGCACCGCCCTAGGCCCGTTGCGGCTGATCATTGCCAGCTCACGCCGCGGCATCCCAGGCGTCGCCCAGGGTGGGGTCATTGACCAGCTCCACGGCCTGGACGAGGCCATCACGCATCCGGATGATCCGGTCGCAGGCCGCCCCGACCTCCGCATCGTGCGTGACGAGCACGAACGTCTGGCCGTGCTCGCGGTTGAGCTTCCGGATCAGGCCGAGGAGCTCCACGGACCGGTGCGAGTCGAGGTTGCCGGTCGGCTCGTCGGCCAGGACGAGCGCCGGGTCGTTGACGAGCGCCCGGGCGATCGCGACGCGCTGCTGCTCGCCGCCGGACAGCTCGGACGGGCGATGCGTCGCGCGCTCCGCCAGGCCGACCATGTTGAGGCGGGCGATCGCCCGCTCGCGTGCCTCACGTCGGCCGAGTCCCGCGTATTCGCCGGCAAGCATGACGTTATCGACCGCGGTCAGCGTCGGGACGAGGTTGAACTGCTGGAACACGAAGCCCATCTCGCGGGCCCGGATCCGCGTCCGCTCGCCGTCCGACATCCGCGTCGCGTCGCGCCCGCCGAACGACAGCTCCGGGGCTGGCCCTTGGTCCTGGTCAGGGCTGTGGAGCAGCCCGAGCAGGTGCATCAGGGTGCTCTTGCCCGAGCCGGACGGACCCATGAGCGCGACCAGCTCGCCGGCCTCGATTGAGACGTCGACCCCGCACAGCGCCTGGACCTCGTTCTTGCGGCTGAGCTTGTAGGTCTTGCGCAGGTTGCGCCCTTCGAGAAGTGCCATGTCCGTTGCTCCTATTCGTAGCGGAGGGCCGCGACCGGGTCGAGGCGCGCCGCGTTCCAGGCGGGGATGAGCCCGGCGACGACGCCGAGGATGGTCGAGAAGAGGACGGCGAAGATCGCGGTCTGCGGGGTGAGCTGGAACAGGATCATTCCCGAGCTCCGGCCGGCCTCGTTGGCGAGGACGACGACCAACGCGCCGAGGCCCAGGCCGAGCAGGCCGCCGAGCAGGCCGATCAGTCCGGCCTCGCTCACGAGCTCACGGATGACCCGTGCCCGCGAGCCGCCGATCGCGCGCTTGATCCCGATCTCCCGGGTCCGCTCGGCGACCGACATGGCCATCGTGTTGATCACCGAGAGGCCGCCGACGATCAGGCTGATCAGGGCCACGCCGACGATGATCGCGTTGAAGATCGCGACCGATGAGCCCACGACGTCGTCGAACTCGGTGCCGGTCATCGCCGATGCGTTCGGAATGTCGGACTCGATCCGTGCGGCGAGGGCTTCGACGTCGGTTCCCTCGTCGGGATAGACCGTGATGTCGGTCGCGAGCTGGTCCGCCCGCAGGTTCTGGCGGACGACCGGCGGCAGGTCCTGCAGGAAGATCTCCTGGGCGGCCGCGAGCGGCACGATCGCGGTCATGTCCGGCGCGGTCAGGGTCGGCTCGAGGATCCCGACAACGTTGAACGTCATGCCCCGGATCTCGAGCCTGTCGCCGACACCCTTGCCGAGCTTGCGGGCGAGGTCGGAGCCCAGAACGGCAACGAGGGCTTCGGCGTCCTGGGCGGTGAGCGCCCGACCCTGCGCGTAGTGGAAGTCGAAAGCCCGGTGACCCTGGTCGGCGCCGGGCAGGACTCCGACGATCATGTCGGGAACGCTCGGCCCGCCCGCGGACGCGGGATCGAGGAGGGTGCTGACGCCCGGAACAGCCGCGGCGACGCCTTCGATCGAGGCGATGTCGTCGACCAGGGCGATCGCCATCGGGCTGTCTCCGGACAGCCCACCGGACTTGTCGGTGACGACGATCTTGCCCGCGTAGTAGTCGCTGCCCATGGAGACGATCGAGCTGATCTTGTCGGCCATCGAGCCGAACACGACGAGGGCCCAGATGCCGATCGTGATGCCGCTGATGGTCAGGACGGTTCGAAGCCGCCGTCGGGCGAGGTTGCGAAGCAGCGTCATGCGTAGCTCTCCTGGATCGGCGCCGAACTCGTCAGGTTGACGCGCTTGTTCGATGGGGACCCCTCGGGAGCGATGGCAGTCGGACTGAAGCCCTTGGCGATCAGCCACACCGCCATGACCATCTCCTGCACGGCGAGCGGGGCCATGAAGAAGCCCAGCGAGAACTCGAACATGCTCCCGAGCGGCGCCACGATGTAGAGCGCGGCCCCGACGAGCCCCCAGGCCGACAGCCACCGGGGCACGAGGCGCGACTGGTACAGCAGGACGTAGAACATCAGCGCGCCGAGAGCGAACGGGATGGCGAGCAACTGATCCCAGATCACGGTCTCGGTTGTGCGCACGAAGCCGGCGAGCGGTCCCCCATCCGGCTCCTTGCTGAGCGCGACCAGCAGCAGCCAGCAGACCGCGCCGACGATGTAGAGGACCGTCTCGATCGCGCCACGGAAGACGACGTACCCCATGGCCAGCGTCTCGTTGTACCGCCTGCCGACCGGCCAGAACACGACCGGCACCATCGCGAGCGCGAGGCCCGCCACCAGGAGGAACAAGGCTCCAACGGCCACCTGGTTCGGCTGCGCGGCGACCTGGGCCAGGTAGGCAGGGCCCGACAGGACTGCGTTCGTGATGACCGCGCCGAGGACCATGCCAACCGTTCCGACGATGTACAGCACGCCGATCCAGACGGCGGCCTTCCGATCCGCGCTCATGCCAGGCTTCCCCGCCGCGACGGCGGTTGTCCGGTTCGCGTTCACTTGCTTCTCTCCTATCGCAAGGGCAGGCCGAACAGGCCTCGTCCATGTGGCTGACATTGGCCCCCGCCTCGTTTCGGTCGCGGGGAGCGTGGGTCTCGAGATCCTCGAGTGCCGGTGAGGGCCCCTATGCGGGTCGGGGCGACAGGATCACGACCGCGGTCTCTCGTGAGCGCCGTGCGGCGAAGGCGTCGAGATCGACATCCCTGTCGTAGGCGGCCCACCTGGCCCACAGGCGCGGCCGCTCGTCCTTGTCCGCTGCACGTCCTTGGACGGCGCGCGACCCACCGGGCAGGTCGACGGTGACGTCCGGCTGAGCCTGCAGGTTGAGCCACCAGGCGGGCTCGGCATCGGCCCAGCCGTTCATGGCCAAGGTGACGAGGTCCTGACCGTCCTCGAAGTAGGCGAGGATGGCGATTCGCTCCTCGCCGCTGCGGCGACCGACCGTCCGCAGGCGCATCATGCCCTGGTGGTCGGCCGTCGCGGTCCGGAGGCCGAACCGGCCGCGGGTGACGGAATAGACGGCACGCTGCCCCACCCAGAACGAGCGGATGAACCAGCGCGGCGGCAGGGACGCTGACTTCGTTGACGATTCTGACATGGTGTGCTCCCGGTTCGGTGTGCGGGTCGGGGTCCTGGGATATCGCTCCGTGCCCGTTGCGCCTGACTGCCTCCAGCCCCCATCCGGTGGTCTGCACGGGCAGCATGTCCCCGGCGCGGGATGAGTGTCATACCCCCCAAGAGGTATTCGGAGGACTAATCGCAGGGGCGCCGGAGGGCGGACAGCGCCGGGCCGGCGGACTGCCGGGCCGACCAAGGCCGACCGGGCATCGCTGCTCCGAGCCCCGCTGCTGAAGACCTTTCGTTCAGCCGTCGGGGCGGCGGCCCTGGGACAGGAGCCCCAGGGCTCGTCCCCTGGCGACTGCCTGCGTGCGGCTGCTCACGCCGAGCTTGGCGTAGATGTTGCGTGCGTGCGCCTTCACCGTGTGCAGCGACAGGTACAACCTTGCGGCGATCTCCTGGTTGGTCAGCCCTTCGGCGATGAGGGGGAGGACTTCGAGCTCACGCGCGCTGAGCGGTTCGGCCAGGCGGGTTCCAGCAGGCGGCGTCGTCGGTGACGCACCTTCACCAGGTCCATCGATGGGAAACGCCGTCAGCAGCTGCCGAGCGTAGCCCGCATGAACCCCTCGAGAAGACGCCTCGTAGAGCAGGCGAGCCATCGGCGCGCCTTCGTCGACGAAGATGCGGATGAAGCCGCCCGGCTCGGCCAATTCCAGTGCCACGTCCAGCAGATCCACGGCCCTGGCCCGCTCGCCAAGGGCATCGAAGGCGACGGCCTGCAGGATCATGGTCTTGAGCTGCTCATCCGCCCAGGCCCGTTCCTCCACCCGCCGGCGATACGGCTCCAGGACCGCCAGCGCTGCCGAGGGATCTCCCTGGGCGAGGTGGACCCGAGCCTGGATGAGGGGAAGATCGTGCGCCTGAGCCAGATGAGCGGCACCTGCCAGGTTGCCCTGTTGCAGCAGCGTCAGCACCTGGGCAGCAGCGACCTCGGGCATGCGTTGTACGAAGCCCTTCTGGCGCACAGACTGCTCGGTCTCCGCCAACATGGCGGCCGCGCCGGCCGCATCGCTCCGGGCCAGTTTCAGGCGAGCCAGGAACACCTCACAGATAACGAATCTATCAACTACACCAACATACTGCCGTGCTAATTGAAGGCTCTGTTGCCCGTACTGTTCAGCGGCATCCAGGTCGTTCCATTCATAGAAGATGCGAGCCAGGCCGATGAACTCCTGATCAGCATTCGATGCTGACTGCTCACCAAGCAGTTGCAAGGAGTATCGGTAGGTGTCGGCCGCCTGATAGAGCTGGTTTTCAGATTCTTGTACATTGCCCAAGCCGGTTGTGGCTGATACCGTGAGGTTGATATTTCCGGACGCTTGTCTGATAGCTGTGGCTTCGATATAGGCCTGACGAGCCGCGGCACGGTCCCCCTGGAGCTGGTAGGCAAACCCCAGCGTCCGGATAGCTCTACCGCGGAACGGCAGGTTGTCGGGGTGCAGGTACTCCAGAGCGCGGTGCGCCTGGTCGATCATGGCTTCCGGCTGGTAGTTGGCGAGCGCCAACGTGGCTCTTACGGCGGCAATCTGTCCAATCAGGTCGCGGGTCCTGTCATCGAGATCGGCATCTTGCAGAGCTCTCTCAGCCGCCTGCAGCTTCTCTTCCACACCGGTTGTCTGTCCCGCATTCAGCGCCACCGTGGCGGACCTGACCCACAACCAGGGCCTGGCGTCCAACACGGTCTTTGGCAGCGAATCCAGCCAGTCGAATACGGCTGTCACAGCGGCGCGTGAGTGCTGGGGGATCCCCCCACCAATAATCAGCCGCTCGGCGCGTTCAATGTCATTGGCAGCAGCCGCATGGTGGAAGGCCTCAATACTCGAGGCCACGGTCTTCATACCACTCGCTGGCACGGATGTGGTATTCGGTCATGCTCCTTCCTTCATCACTCCCTGATGAAGCGAGGCTCTGGTGCAACCGCTGCCGCAGCAACTCGGCGAAGAGATGGTGATAGCGGTACCAGCGCCGCTCGTTGTCCAGGGGGACGATGAACAGGTTGGATCGCTCGAGATACTCGAGCGTCTCCTGGCCGAGGGCCGTGGCGTCGAGCAGCACGGCATCACAGAGCGGGCCGCAGAGACGATCGAGGATGGATGTCCGCAGCAGGAAGGTCTGGATGGGTTCGGGCTGCCGCTGGAGGACCTCTTCGACCAGGTAGTCGAGCACGAAGTGGTGGCTGCCGGCGAACGACCTGATGAAGCCTGCGACGTCTTCGCGGCCCTGCAGTGAGATCGCGGCAAGCTGCAGGCCCGCGATCCAACCTTCGGTACGAGTCTCCAGGGCGGCGATGTCGTCCGCCGTGAGGTTCAGGCCCATCACCTGGTTGAGAAGGTCGGCAGCCTCGGACGGGGTGAAGCGAAGGTCGGCGGCGCGCAGCTCGGTCAACTGGCCTCGGGCGCGCAATCGGGCGAGGGGCAGAGCCGGATCCTCACGGGTGGCGACGACCAGGTGCAGCTGCGGCGGCTGGTGCTCGACCAGGAAGGCCAGGGCGTCGTCGACCGGCCTGGCGTCGAGGACGTGGTAGTCGTCGAGAACGAGCACGACATCGCTCGGGATGGTGGTGATGTCGTTGAGCAAGGCCGTCAGCGTCGACTCGAGTGGCGGGGGCTGCGGCGATTGGAGCACCGTCAACACCTCGTCTCCAACCCCGGGCGCAACCGTCTGCAGCGCCGCGATCAGATAGGCCAGGAAGCGGCTCGGATCGCTGTCGCCTTCGTCGAGCGACAGCCACGCCACCGGGCGCCCGCAGCCTGCGACCCATTCGCCGATCAGGGTGGTCTTGCCAAAGCCGGCAGGAGCTGAGACCAGGGTCAGCTTGTTGCCGGTAGCGAGGCCTTCGGTCAGCCGCTGGACCAGCCGCGGACGGAGGACGACTCGTTGCCGCGAAGGTGGGATGTAGAGCTTGGTGGCCAGGATCGCCGCGGGCACCCATCAACTATAGGGACGGGGGCGACGGGTTTTGAGACGGGCGAGGGAACCAGATCCGCAGGACGAGCGCATGAACCAGCGCGGCGGCAGGTGCGGGGAGGGCTCTCGCCTTCCCGCTACGGCCATCCTCCCTCTGATCGGAGCGTGGAACAGGTCAGTCGAGGTAGTGACGAACGACCCGAAGTGGGTCACGTCGTAGGTCAGCTAGCCCGGAACGCAAGCAGATCGCGCCAGATGATCCGGTCGGTCTCGCGCTGGCTTACCATCTGCCCCGAACCGAACTCGAGGTCGTGGAACCGTGCCGCGGACCGGGGCCCGAGCCGCTGACCAAGGACGATCTCGTAGCGGTCTCCGTGCGAGCGATCGCTGCGCATGGTCGTCTCCCTGCGCTATCGGCTGCCGGCGACCGCTCGATCCATGCAGTGCCGCGTCGTGAGGCCACTATCGCCAACCGATCGGAGACAGTCGCCTACCCCTGGGTAGGTTCCACAGGGCCAGGCCGACGGTGACCCCGCGTCCGAATCCATCCGGGCGCGCCAGGACGACAAATCGAGATGCCCGCGCCGACGACGAAGCCGAGCGGGCCCGCCGCCTGGCCCACGTCGAGCAGGGAGAAGCGGACTTCAACCCACTGCCGTTCGATGCTGCCGCCGCACGGGCGTTCGGCCGGGTCGCGTCGTCGCTCCGCCGATCGGGCCGGAAGCCGGCCCCTTGTGCGCTCGACGCGCTGATCGCTGCGACGGCGATCGCGAACGGCCTCCCCGACTACACCTCAAGGCCAGGGCGATGGACCCGTCGGTATCGAGGTGAGGCTGACGACCTCGTGACCACGCAGCGCCTCGAGGAACGGCTGGAAGCTGCCGCACACGAGGCAGCGGAGGATCCGGTCCTCCACGGCCACGTCGCTGACTCCGGACGCCCGCTCGACCTCCCGGGTGGGAGGTGTTCCCACGAAGCTGACCTCGACCCGATGGATCCGAAGCTCCTCGACCATGTCCGTCAGCATGGGCCGCGTGGGGAAGCCGCGACATCGACGGGATTCGTGACCCAGTAGCGAGTCGCCCACGTCGTTGGCCCGCGATCGCCACCGGTTGCCGCTCGCAGGGCCCATGCCCCGGCCAGCCGGGGCCTGCCGGCGCGGGAGCCTCCCCGCAGGCTCAGGCCGCGGGCAGCCGCTACTCGCTTGCCGCCACCCAGGCGGCGATCCGCGCGCGCGAGTCGAACCCCAGCTTGTTCATGATGGCGCGGACGTGGCTGTCGACCGTGTGCTCGGAGATGAAGAGGCGGCCCCCGATCTCCTTGTTGGTCAGCCCGTCGGCGATCAGGCGGGCCACTTCCCCTTCTCTCCTCGAGAGAAGACCCGAGTCGGCGCGCACCGGGGCGGCTCCGGTGGCCTCGCTCGAATTCGCCCAGCGCGAGGCGCACTGCGGCATCCCGGTCCAGGCGACTCCCGGCGAGGAAGGCGGCGTCGAAGCGGGATTGCCCGAGCGTCGCGATCGCGGACAATTCGGCCTGGTCCACGAGCGGCGCCAGGAACGGCATGACGCGCGCGCCGGCGCTGGCGCCGACGGTGGCCCCTGCCCCGAGGAGCTGCGCCGCGAGCCGCGCGCGCCCGGATCCCACCGCCAGGCATGCCGATGCGTCGAGCAGGTGGAACTGCGACACCCGGTCGTCGATCAGGCGCGCGATCGGCAACGCCTCCGCGATGAGCGGCTTCGCCTCGTCGGGCCTGCCCGCGATCAACGCGGCGATCCCCAGGTTCATGAGCCAGGTGTCGAGCCCGTACAGGTCGCCCGACTCCCGGCTGAGACGTGCGCCCTCCGAGGAGGCTGATACCACCGCCGCGAGGTCGCCCCCGAAGAACCCATCGAAGGCCAGGGCCTGCAGCACCGCGATGCGGGCCGGGACATCCCCCAGACCCGCCGCCACGTCCTGCGCCTCGTCGCACAGTCGCCGTGCGGACGGGAGGTCGCCCGTCATGTGCGCCGCGACCGAGGCCATCGCCAGTGCGTTCACCCGCGGGCCGAGACGACCGGCGTCCCGTTGCGCCTCAGCCGCTCGCTCGAGGAGAGGCCGGGCCACGACTGGGTCGACCTGCAGCAGGGCGATGAACCCTCGCATGAAGAGGCCGCCGGCGTGTGGCGCCGCGTCGCCCGTCGCCATCGCGAGGAGCTCGTCCAGCCAGCGCACACCTTCCGTCATCGAACGCGTGATCCAGTACCAGCCGACGTCGACGGCGAGTCCGGTGCCCCGCGCGGCATCCCCGCGCAGCACACATCGCCGGAGGACCCAGCGGATGTTGTCGATCTCGACATCCATCCATCCAAGCCACGCGACGAGCCGGAACCGGGCCTGCGCTGCGTTCCTTCGACCTTCCGAGAGATAGTGGTCGATGCAGCGGCGCTCGACGGCTTCCTCCTCACCCGCCTCTCGCGTCTTGAGGCCGGCGAACTCGCGCATCGACTCGTGCAGGCGATAGCACGCGATCCCCTGGACGTCGTCCTTCAGCACCAGCGACTTGTCGACCAGCGAGGACAGCACGTCCAGGACGGATGCCGGCGGCACGTCGTGGAACGCACACACCGATCCGACGTCGTCGAGGGTGAACCGCCCGGCGAAGGCGGACAGGCGCCGGAAGAGCGCTCGCTCCTCCGGCGTCAGCAGGTCGTGGCTCCACTCGATGGTGGTCCGCAGGGTCTGGTGGCGCGGCAGGGCCGCGCGACTGCCCCCCGTGAGCAGGCCGAACCGGTCCGACAGGCGGTCGTCGATCTGCTCCACCGACAGGACCCGCGTCCTGACCGCCGCAAGCTCGATCGCAAGCGGCAGACCGTCGAGCCGCCGGCAAATGTCCACGACCGCCGTCCGGTTGGAGACGGTCAGCTCGAACCGGCCCGAGGCTGCCGCCGCCCTCTCGGTGAAGAGCTCGACCGACTCGTTGAGGCGAAGCTGGTCGAGGGTCTCGTCGCCCTGCGCGCGGGGCAGCTCCAACGGCGGGATCGGGATGACGTGCTCGCCGGTGATGGACAGCGGCTCCCGGCTCGTGGCGACAACCCGCACGCCCGGCGCATCCCTGAGGACGTCGGCCACGAGCAGCGCGGCAGCCTCGAGCAGGTGCTCGCAGTTGTCCACGAGGAGGAGCAGCTTCCGGTCCCGCAGGTGGGAGCGCAGGAGGGTCCGCGGCTCGGTGGCTGCCTGGTCGCGCAGATCCAAGGCTGCGAGGACCGCGTTGTCGACCAGGGCGGGGTCCCGGACGTCGGCCAGCTCGACCAGCCAGGCGCCGTCCGGGAAGGCGCGGGAGAGGTCGGTCCCGCTCCGGATGGCGAGGCGGGTCTTGCCGACGCCGCCCGGGCCGACGAGGGTGACCAGGCGAACCGTGGTGAGCTTCTTCCGGAGCTCGGCGAGCTCGCGGCGGCGGCCGACGAAGCTGGTCGCCTCGGCCGGCAGGTTGCCTCGGCGACGGGTGGGCCTGGCCATGGTGCACTGCACGGTACTCCAGCGGTCGGCGGCCCGTGACGGGCTCAGCTCATGACCGAATCACGAACCCCATCGATGCCGTCGTGACGCAGCGCGCCGCAGGCTGGCGTAAGCAACGCGGGCACAGGGTCCGCGTGATCGAAGGAGACAGACATGAGCGACCTCAGGGCCGCGCGGCTCACCGGCGTGCTGTTCATCATCGCGACGGTGGTGAACCTGCTCGGCGCGGCGGTCCGGCCGGGGCTGACCGGCACCGACTACCTCGGCAGGTTGTCCGCGGATCCGGACCGGGTCGCGGCCAGCGCGTTGCTCCTGCTCATCGCGGCGTTCGCGTGCGCGGGGATCGCCGTCGCGATGTACCCGGTCGTCAAGAGGACGGACACGGGTCTCGCGCTCGGATCGGTCGTCTTCCGGACGCTCGAGGCGGTCATGTACGCGGTCGCCATCGTGAGCCTGCTGTCACTGTCGACGCTGGGCCAGGCCTCCGTCGCGGCAGGAGCCGATCAGACCGCGCTCGGCGCAATCGGCGGCCTGCTCCTGAGCCTGCGCGAGCATGCCACGCTGGTCGGGGTGTTCGCCTTCTGCCTCGGCGCCTTCCTGTACTACGCCGCCTTCTTCCGGTCGCGGCTCATCCCCAGGTGGCTCTCCGGCTGGGGGATCGTCGCGATCGGCCTGCTGGCCACCGCGGGCGTGCTGGCGCTGTTCGCCGGTCGCCCCGTGACGGACTACGTGCCCCTGGCGCTGCCGATCTTCTTCCAGGAGATGGTCCTGGCGGTCTGGCTCATCGCCCGGGGGTTCAGCCCGGTCCGCGACACCGCACCCGAGGCGGAGTTCGCCGGCGGCGTGACGGCCGGCGCGCTCGCGGCCGCGCGGTGACCCGCATGAAGGCCGCCCTGTGCGAACGCTACGGCCCCCCGGAGGTCCTGCGGGTCGCGGAGGTCGAGGCGCCGGTCCCCGCGCACGACGAGATCCTCGTGCGGATCCACGCATCGACGGTCAACTCGAGCGACTGGTACGTCCGGAGCGGCATCCCGATGTCGCCGCTCGCTGTCCAGGTCCCGTTCCGGTTCCTGGTGGGCTTCCGGCGCCCGCGGCGGCGGATCATCGGCCTGATCCTCTCGGGCGAGGTGGTGGAGACGGGAAGGTCCGTCACGCGGTTCCGGCCGGGCGACCGCGTATGGGCCTTCACCAAGCTCCGCTTCGGGGCGTACGCCGAGTACACGTGCCTGAAGGAGGACAGCAGCGTCTCGATCGCCCCGGCCACCGTCACGCACGACGAGGCCGCCGCGATCGCCTATGGGGGCTTGATGGCCATCCACTACCTGCGAAGAGGCAGCCTCCGGAGTGGACAGCGCGTCCTCGTCTACGGAGCGTCCGGGGCGGCCGGGACCGCGGCCGTCCAGCTCGCGCGGCACGCGGGCGCCGAGGTGACCGGCGTCTGCGGCCCCGACAACATCGAGCTGGTGACCTCCCTGGGCGCCGTCGCCGCGCTGGACTACACGACCGTGGAGGCGCTGCCCGACGGGGCGACGTACGACCTCGTCCTCGACGCGGTCGGAAAGCGCAGGAGCTCGCCGCTGAAGGTCGCCTGCCGCCGGGCCGTGGCGCCTGGAGGGGCGTACGTCTCGGTCGACGACGGGACCCCCGCCTTCTCAGCCGCCGACCTCGCCGCCCTGGCGGAGCTCGTCGAGTCCAGGGCGATCAGGGCCGTCATCGACCGGGTCTACCCGCTGGAACGGATCGTGGAGGCCCACCGATACGTCGAGACGGACCACAAGCGGGGCAACGTCGTCATCACCGTCACATGACGCCGGGCGCGAGCCCCGGGTGACACGGCTGCGATCAGGGCTCGGAGAGCCCACCGCGTCTTCAGGCAGTCAGCGCAATCTCGTCGACCCATGTGTTGATGGATCGCCGGAGGGATCCGAGCGGGATGGAGCCGGTGGCCAGGACCTGGTCGTGGAAGGCCCGGATGTCGAAGCGCTCCCCCAGGCGCGCCTCCGCGCGGGACCTGATGTCCTCGATCGCGAGGCGGCCGAGCATGTAGGCGCATGCCTGGCCGGGATTGCCGATATAGCGATCGACCTCGCCGACCACCTGGCGAAGGGTCATCGGAGAGTGGTCGAGGAAGAACGTGATGGCCTGGTCGCGAGTCCAGCCCAGCGCGTGCATCCCGGTATCGACCACGAGGCGACAGGCGCGCATCGAATCGGCCGAGAGCATGCCGATCCGGTCGAGCTCAGAGCTGTACAGGCCCATCTCGTCGGCCAGGCGCTCGGTGTACAGGCCCCACCCCTCGCTGTAGGCGGCGACCAGGTACTCCGCCAGGATCGGGTGCAGGTCGGGCAGCTCCTGGGCAAGGGCGATCTGGAAGTGGTGGCCGGGCACGCCTTCGTGGAACGTCACGGACTCGAGCTGGTAGGTACCCCACGCGGTGGGATCGGCGACGTTGAAGAAGAATGCACCGCCCTTGGTGCCTTCCCTGGAGGGAGGTGAGTAGAACGCGAGGGCGCCGTGTGTGGTCGGGTTCGCGGTACACGACGCGACCGGCGCCTTCCCAAACCACGCCCCCGTGGCTGAGGTCGCCCGGTCGAGGGCATGAGACGCATCCGCCACGAGCGTGTCGGCGTCGCGGTAGTGCAGCGCGGGATCGTCGCGAAGCCGGCCGTAGATCTCCTCCAGGATCGTCGTCCCGATCACGGGTCCGGCGATCTGCCGGTACTCGGCCTCGAGCCGCGCGACCTGGTCGAGCCCGATCTGGTGCACGTGCTCGGCCGTCAGATCGAGGCTGGTGAACGCCCACAGTCGGTTGCCGTACTCCTCCGCACCGGCGTCGAGGTGCACGAGCCCGGGCCTGTCATCCGGCAGGGCTGCCGGCAGCGTGTGAACGGCGATGGTGGCGCGCAGCGTCGCGAGCCCGCGCGCGACATCGGTGTCGAGGAGCCCCCTGAGGGTCTCGGACCACGCCCCGGCACCGGCCTCGTCAAGCTCGGTGGGCGGGCGCTGCGCGCCGAGCGGACCAACGGAGAGCGGGGTGGCGAGGGTATCGTCGAGCAGGCGGAGCTGGCTCTCAACGACGTGCCGGATCGGCACGACGCCGGCGGCGGCGGCCGCGCGGAGCCGCTCGCACCAGTCCGCGACGAAGTCCGGGAACGCGCGCAGCTTGGCGTGGTAGCGGGCCCCGTGGTCGGCGGTCACGAGGGGATAGCGCGGGAGGAACACGAGCATCGCGGCCACCAGCCCCTCGGAGGGATTGATCGCGGTGAGCGTCGCCTGGATCCCCAGCAAGGTCGCATCGCTGCGAGCGCTGAATGCGACGGCCTCCACAAGGTTCAGGTCGGCGGTCGTGGTGGCCGCGGTCGCGTTGGCCCGGTCTGCGATGTCGCGCAGGACCGCGGCAAGCGCGGCGGTGCCGGCGGCGCTGTAGTCGGGCCAGCGCTCCAGAAATGTGACGTCGCCGCGCCAGAGCGCCATCTCGTGATTCTGCTCGAGCTGGACCTGTCGCAACTCGTCGGCGATGGCGTGCGCGGGGGAGAACGGGGTGGTCATGCGCGAAGCCTACCAAGAGCGCCGGACAGGTCCAGACCATCTGCGTCGTGGACGCGAAGTCCAACGGACCGCGGTCCGAGCAGCCGGCGATCAGCCGGTTGGGTGCCGCAGGTGGACGGTCCGCTCCTCTCGTGCCGCCAGCGCCAGGGCGTCCAGCGCCGACATGTTCAGGATGCTGTCCTCCGGGGGAACGTCCAGGCCTTCCTCGCCCCGCACGGCCCGGGCGAAGTGCTCCACCATCAGCCGGTACTCGTCAGCGCCGGCAACCCGGTGCACCTCGCCGGCCTCCGAGTCCCGCTCCCGCCGGGTGTAGAGCGCCTCGCGCTCCCACGGGATGAAGGCGTCGTGGGGCAGCTCGATGGCGCCCGCGGTCCCCGTGACGCTGAACGTCTGCTGCAGGGCGGACACGAACCCGGCCTCGATGCCGGCCAGGGCGCCCGTAGGGAATCGCAGCGTCCCGGCGATGTGGACGTCGACGCCGTGGCGATAGACGGCCTGGGCCTGCACGCTGACAGGCTCCGCCCCCAGCAGCCACCGGGCCACGCCCACCGTGTAGCAGCCGACGTCGAGCAGCGCACCGCCGCCCATCTCCGGGCTCAGGCGGGCGGCGTCCCCCGCCTCCAGGACCTCGTCGTTCATCGGGAACGTGAAGGCGGCGCGCACACCCCGCGGGTTCCCCAGGCCGCCGGCGTCCACCAGTGCCTTGATGGCCCGGCTCCGGGGGTGGAACCGGTACATGAGTGCCTCCATCAGCAGCCGCCCGGAGGCCGTCGCCGCCGCGGCCATCTCCCTGGCCTGCTCCGCACTGCAGGCCAGGGGCTTCTCGCACAGCACGTGCTTGCCGGCGGCGAGCGCTCGCAGCGTCCATGGATGGTGGAGGTGGTTGGGCAGCGAGACGTAGACGGCGTCCACCTCCGGGTCCTCGAGGACCTCCTCGTAGCGGCCGTAGACCCGCTCGAACTGGAGCTGGGCCGGCGGTGTCGGCACCTGGGCCGGCGGCGTCGGCTGGGGCGCGGCCGCCGCCGGAGGCGCTCCTCCACCCGATCGGGTCCCCAGGGCCTGCAGCCAGCCGTTGTCGGACGCCGCGATGGCCGGGATCATGCAGACGCGGGCGATCGTGGAGTTGCCGAGCACGCCCCAGCCGATCCGCTCAGGCATTCGTCACCTCGACGGATCCACCCTTCTCCATTGACCGCGCAGCAGCCTCCAGGATGGCCACCACCTTCACCGAATCCTCGAGCGGCGCCACCAGCGGCTCACCGGTCAGGAGGTGGTCGGCCAGGTTGCGGTGGAACCCGAACGGGTCGCGTGGCGGCAGTGCCATCGGCATCGAGGTGACCTGCCCGTCGCGCTGCCGTCGGTGCAGGAGCATCTCCGGGTCCATCTCGGTTGCCGGGATCGGGTCCTCGCGGAAGTGGACCAGGGGATCGGCCCGGAGGGCGACGAGATCGCGCCAGCGTCCCTCGATCGCACCCTCCGTGCCCAGGGCATACCACTTCGGCTTGCGGACCGCCGCGATGTCCGAGTGGATGAACTCGGCCTCGAGGCCTCCCTCGAACCGGACCTGGATCCGCTCCTGGTCGGCGTCGGTCACGTCGTGCCACACCCGCTTGTGGCGGGTCCCGATCACGGCCTCCACCCGGTGCGGCATGAGGCTCACGATCCAGTCCAGGTAGTGGGCGCCCCAGTCCCAGGATGTGCCGCCCGACACCGGCGAGTGGGAGTGCCAGAAGCCGCACGGGTGGTGGAAGCCTCCGACGAAGGTCTCGAGCTGGAAGAGCTCGCCGATGAGGCGACCCTCGACCGCCTCCCTGACGGCCAGGTAGTCCGGGTCCCACCTGCGGTTCTGATGGCAGCCCAGGTGGACCTGCATGGTCTGCGCGACCTCGACCATGCGATCCGTCTCGCGCCGGCCCAGCGCCAGCGGCTTCTCGCAGACCACGTGCTTGCCGGCCGCCATGAGCTCCAGGGACAGCGCGGCGTGGGTGTTCGGCGGAGTGGCCACGATGACGAGGTCGATGTCCGGGTCGTCGGCCAGCTGTTCAGGCGCCTCATGGACCGTGACCCCGGGGAAGTCGAGCGCGGCCTGGTCCCGGCGCGGGGGCGCGATGTCACAGACGGCCCCGAGGTTGAGCCCGGCCGTCTCGCCTACCCCAGTCCCGTGCAGCCGCCCCAGCCAGGGCGCATAGCCGAGGATCCCTACTCGGACCTCACCGGGCTGCGCGAGCGTGCCGCCGAGGCTGCACAGCCAGCGGTAGAGGAGCTGCTGCACCACGGGATTGCGAAGGTCCCCCAGCGTGGTGCAGACGGCGCGGCCCGCGCCGTGCGGGCGGACGGTCATCACCGGGCGGCGCCCGTGCTGCCAGTCGGCGTACAGGACCGTCGTCGTGCCCTCGTCACGTGGCCGCAACGTCGACCCGGTCCGCCCCACATAGAAGGACCGCGGCAGGCGCTGCGCCAGCGGATGTCCGGGGTCCTCCCAGCTCACCCGCAGCTCGGTCTCCGACAGCAGCGGCTCAATCCCCGCCCCGAACACCGGCGGCGGGAGACCTGCGTCATCAGCGACGTGCAGCCACCCCTTGCCCGCGCGGACGAGATCGGACAGGACGGTCACATCCTCCGGCGGCAGGGCCGATCCCGTGGTGAGGACGACATCGATCCCGTCCGTGGCGGCCGGCAGCGCCATCGAGCGCTCCAGCTGCACGTGGGGGGTCCGCGCGAGATAGCCGGCCAGCGGTTCCAGGGAGGAATCGGGTGGACCCACCCAGAGGATCCGGAACACGGAATGCGCGATCATGCCGACCCTTCTTGTGCCCGGACCCGGGCCGGAGACTCCCGCCCATGATTGCTGTAGACGGACCCCAGCCCCCGCCAATCATGCGTCACGACGCCTCCCGCTGTCCGGGCGTACGGAGGCGATGAGGTCGCGGTTGGGGCCATCGATCAGAGCGTTCCCGCGTCGGTCATCGCCCGGACCTCCACGGCCCGGGCACGGATCGCGGTGCGCGCGGCCTCGTCGCGGCGCTGCCAGGCCGCGACGATCGTCGCCATGCGCAGGTTGGCCCTGAACCGCTCGGCGTGGCGGTCGACGAAGTCCCAGTAGAGGGTGGTGAAGGGGCAGGCGTCCGGTCCGGTGCTCAGCCGCGGGTCGTAGGGGCAGCGGCCGCAGTGGTCGCCCATCCGGTCGAGGTAGGCCCCGCCCGACACGTACGGCTTCGAGGTGAACGTCCCGCCGGTCGCGAACTGGCTCATCCCGATCACGTTCGGCGTGACCACCCAGTCGAACGCGTCGACGTGCTGCGAAGCTTGACGTCGAGGCGGAGCGATAGCCTGGAAGCCCACGGGGAGCCGTCCCCCGGTCGATGCGCGCTCGATGTCCCGGGTCGTTCGCAGCATGGCACGCGGGTCGTAGGTGAAGCGCGTGGCATCAGGTGCGCGACCCAGCGCCTCCGCGAGGCGTCGGCCGATCTCGAAGATCCCAGAGTCACCGGCCCCAACCGGGTAGGTCCAGACCATTTCCTTGGCAGCCATCTCGCTGCGCTCCTTCTGGTGCAGGCTGGGTCGGGACAGGTCGTCGCGATGTTTTCTAATGTTCGCGTCGCCTCGAGCGCCGGATTGTCGCTGCCATCCGGTCTGGGCCGGGATGCGTACAGGGACCGTGATGACCCGTTCCTCACATGGAGTTGACCGTGGCTGGCCTGAACCCTGATGTTGAGCGTCGCCGCGTCGAAGACACGCGCGCCTCGGTGGACGCTGTGGACCTGGACCCTGATCCCGTCCGGCAGTTCCTGGCCTGGCTCGCGGACGCCGGCGAGGCGGGGATCCGGGAGCCGAACGCCATGACCCTCGCCACGGCCGCGGCCACCGGCGAGCCATCCGCTCGCATCGTCCTCCTCCGCGGTGTCGACGCAGACGGGTTCACCTGGTACACGAACCGGGAGTCACGCAAGGGTCGGGACATCGCCGAGAACCCCCGCGCCGCCCTCGTCTTCCACTGGGATGCGCTCGAACGTCAGGTACGGGTCGTCGGCTCGGTCGACCGGATGCCCGACGAGGTGTCCGCGCGCTACTTCGCCGGTCGTCCGCGAAAGAGCCAGCTGGCGGCTTGGGCGTCTCCGCAAGGCCAGCCGATCGCGGGCCGCGAGGTCCTGGAGGAGGCGCACCACCGGCTCGATGAAGCGTTCCCAGGCGACGTCCCGCTGCCGCCGGTCTGGGGCGGCTACTGCCTCAGGCCCACCATGGTCGAGTTCTGGCAGGGACGCAGGAGCCGCCTCCACGACCGGATCTCCTACGTCCGCGTGCCGGGCGGGTGGCGAATCGAGCGTCTGGCGCCGTAGCGTTCACGCGGATGCGCACATCATGCGCCCCGTCAGGCGGCGAGGGCGGCGGTGCCTCGAGCGTGGTGGGTGAGTTCGGAGACCAGTCCGGCGACTTCGACGCGGATCTCCGCATCCACCAGGGCCAAGTCGTCGTCGAAAGCCTGTGCCGCAAACGGCACGGCCACGACATGACCCAGCACGTCGGAGCGCGTGCGGCCCAGGATCCGCACGACGGACTCGATCCCACCTTTCGCACCACTCCCGCCGGTGGACGCGCCCATGACCGCGACGGTCTTTCCGGCCAGGATCCTGTCAGGTCCGCGGGAGGCCCAGTCCAGGGCGTTCTTGAGGACACCACTCGTGGCGCCGTTGTACTCGGGGGTCGCGATGAGCAGCGCGTCTGCTTCGACAATCGCGCGCCGCAGGACAGCGACGGTCGCGGGAGGACCCTCGCTCTCGAGGTCGCCATCGTAGAACGGGAGGGCGCCCAGCCCATCGAAAGTAGAGATGGACACGCCGCTCGGGGCGAGCTGTGCAGAAGCACGCGCGAGGGCCCGGTTGTAGGAGTCCCGGCGGAGGCTGCCTGCAAGGATCAGGATCTGGGTCTGGGTCGTCGTGTCCACGGTGGTGTTGGCCCTCTCGTCTGTCGTTTGGTAGAGGTTCGTCTGTGCGGCATTCGTGGATGGGTCGGCGCAAGCTGCCCAGCTCCAGCACTCGTGTCCGCTCGGAGCCCATCCGCGGCCCGGGGCCCTCCGAACCTCTACCATGGCGCCGATGCACTCCCTGGTCTCCACGCCCGTCGACCGCCTCCGGCGCCGGGTCGTCCGCGAGGCCGAGGATCTGTTCTCTCATGCGGATGATCCCCTTGCGGACACGCTCGTCTACGCCGGCGATCCGGGGCTCTTCGGTCCGGGCTCGATCACCTGGGAGCTCATGGGTGACACGTCGACGTTCATCGGCGGCATCCGCGCGCTGCTGGTCCAGGCGGCACATCCGGAGGTCGTGGCGGGCGTCGCGGACCATTCGCGCTACCGCGAGGACCCGCTTGGACGTCTGTCGCGAACCTCGAACTACGTGACCGCGACCTCGTACGGCGCGATGCCGGAGGTGGACGCGGCGGTCGGGATCGTGCGACGAGCGCACGCCAGGGTGCGCGGGACGTCCCATCGCGGGATCCCCTACACGGCGGGTGACCCGGCGCTGGCAGCGTGGGTCCACAACTCGCTCACGGATTCGCTCCTCGTTGCGGCCCAGGTGTTCGGTCTGCGCTCGCTGTCGACGGAGGAGGCCGACCGGTTCGTCACGGAGCAGGCACGCATCGGGCGTCTCCTCGGCGCCGATCCACTGCCCGAGACGGCCGCGGACCTCGCCCGGTGGATCGCGGAGCACCCCGCCGTCGCGCCGTCCCCCGGCATGGTGGAGGCTGTCCGGTTCCTCCGGCGACCGCCGCTGAATCCGGCCGTGATGCTCAGCTATCGGCTGATGACAAGGGCTGCCGTTGCCACGCTCCCCGAGCAGTTGCGAGAGGTCCTGGCCGTCCGCGCCCATCGGGGTGCGATCCCGGTTGGCCGTGCGTCCATGCGGTCACTCCGGTGGTTCCTCGGCTACTCCCCGCGATGGCGGATGGCGCTCCTCCGCGCCGGCGAGGCCATACAGGAGGACCGGTTCAAGCAGAAGGCGCCCTTCGAGACGATCGCGCGCCCGCCGCTTTGACCGGGGGGCGGCCGCGGCCGACGTCTCCGCTGGCTAGAGAGGGATCGTCTGGTGTGAACCGCTTGAGTCCGTCAACTCCAGGTGTGAACGCATGGAGCGGAAGTCGACATCGAGCGCGCACATCTCACCTCCGCCTGCCCACGTCATACGGAGCTGGCCGTCATCCGCGACGGCGACTTGGAAGCCGCCGTTGAAGGCGGCATGCGAGTCGCGAAGCCGGATCAGCCGTTCGAGGCGCTGGACAACGCTCCGACCCTTCGCCACCCGGATCTCCTCGCGGCTGAAGTTGTGCCGATTGATCTCCCGGCCGTCACCCGTCCGCACGGCCGCATCCTGGTCGTTCTCGCCGGCGAGGAGGCCCACGTAGTAGATCTGGGGGATGCCGGGCGCGAAGAGCTGGATGGCGCGAGCGGCGATGTAGGCGTCGTCGTCGCGATCGAGCAGTGAGTAGAACGTCCCGCGGATCTGGTGGACGTCGAACCCGTCGCGATCCTGGTGCTCGGGCGACACGACACGGCTCGGGTTGCCGCCCCGCGCGAGGCACGTGTCCACGACCTGCCTGACCTCGGCGGCGTCGTACAGGCCGTCCAGGTCGGGCTTGACCGGCACGCCGTCATGGCAGTCCAGCATCGTGAACTGGCGCGCCGACCTCGTCGCTAGATAGGCGGCCAGGCGCGCCGGCGAGCGAAGGGTGAGGGCCTCGAGGATGCGGTACGGCAGGATGAAGTCGTAGATCCAGGAACCGCGCGCCGCGAGACCCTGCTGGATCTCCTCGCGAGCGTGCACCTCCGGGAGGATCGCCATGTCGAACCGCCCCGCCAGCCCGTCGAGGTAGGCCAGGACCTCGTCGGTCTCGGGCTGGATGCAGAAGCAGCTGGTCCCGGCCCGCTTGGCGAGGTAGCCGACCGCGTCAAGCCGGACGATCCGGACCCCGTTCGAGCTGAACCGTTCGAAGATCCGCTCGATCACCGACCGGAATTGCGGCGAGCGCCAGTCCATGTCGATCTGCTCGGATGGATCGGTCTTGCCAAACGTCGTCCAGACCGGCAGCGGCGTCGGGGGCGTCCCCACCGGGAACGTGGACCAGGGCCGCGGCCTGCGCAGGAAGATCCTGTCGAGGTCGGCCTGGACCGGCACGCCGCCTGGCCAGACCTTGTCGAGCGTGATGAACAGGTCCGCCCACTCGGAGTCGTGGCCCCGCGCCAGGTAGTCGACGAAGTACGGCGAGCGGCTCGAGATGTGGTTGACCATCAGGTCGAGCAGGAGGTCGCGCGACCGCCCGAGCCTCCGGACGTCGTCCCAGGTCCCGAACCGGGGGTCGATCTCATCGTAGGTGAGCGGGGCGAAGCCGCGGTCACCCGACGACGGGAATGGCGGCAGGATATGGATCCCGCCTTCGAAGCACCCCGGAAAGTGCTCATCGAGCACGTCCGCAAGACTCCGCAGGTCACCACCCAGACTGTCCGGGTACGTGACGAGCTGGACCTTGTTCTTCACCAGCATGGAGTCCGCCTACGGTGCACGAGTGACGTCGAAGTCGCGCGTCAGCACGAAGTCGGCCAGGGCGCGGTGACCGGCGATGATCTTGTGCTCGACCGCGAGTACACCCTCGATGAACGGGTCAGCGACCTCACTGCCGCGATTGCGTCGCTGGCGGTGCTCGAGCGTGTCGAGGCGATTGCGGGCGATGAAGATCCGGCTGTCGACATGCCGAAGAAGGGACACGTACGTGCCCTCCACGATGACGACCTCCACGCCCTCCAGCGACGCCACCTCTATCGCCGCCGAGTTCCCGTCGTAGTCGATCACCGGCTTCTCGATCTCGCTCGCCCCGGCCAGGGCTGCGTCGACGTTCGCCTGCAACAGGTCGAAGCGCACCTCGACATGCGGCCCGAGCCACTCAGGATCAGTGCGCCGGCGCGCGTCGTTGGACCTCGGGGGCAGGACGAAGTAGTCGTCCTGCCCGAGGACGACCGAGACCACGCCGACCTGGAGCAAGTACTCGGCGAGGGCCGCGGCCGTCTCCGACTTGCCGGATCCGGACTCCCCGGCGACGGTGACGACGAAGCGCCTATCCTTGGCGTGGATGGCATCGACCATGTCCGCCGCGATCTGCGCTGCCGCGCGCCGGTGATGGGCCTCGATGACCAGCACGTCACCCTTCATGCGTGGCTCCGCGGGCGGCCATCGAGCGCATCGAAGGCGTCTCAGCCATCGAGCACCGTCCGCAGGGTTTCGACAAGCGACCGCGCCCGGGCGTCTCCGTACCCGCCCATCTGGTTGCTGACGTACGCGAAGCTCGCACCGTAGTCCACGTCGGCGAAGGCGAGCTGGCCGCCCGCGCCCGTGTGCCCGAAGCTGCCCGGCCCCAGGAGCGGTTGCGCCGGCGCCGAGGAGATCTGGAAGCCGGTCCCCCACCGGGCGCCGTCGTCCGGCTGGCCCGTGAGCTGCGGGCCGGCAGACAGGACGCGGAGCCCGTCGGCGATCGATGCGGGGGTGAGCAACGGCGAGCCGCCATCCACCCCGGTCACACATGCCGCGTACAGCTTCGCGAGCGACTCCGCGGAGCTGATCCCGCCCGCGCCCGGGATCTCGGCGGCCTGGATGACGGGGTTGTTGAAGGTCACCTGACCGTCGTCGCTCGGAAACGCGAACGCCTTGCCCAGCGACATGGTGCGGATGATGCGGGGGTCGTTTCCGAAGCTGGCGAACCCCTTGGCGAACTCCGAGTCGTCGTCGGGGAGCGGAGGCTCCATCCAGGCGACATGGCTGCGCTCGGCGTCCGGGATCCCGATCCACGTGTTCAGGCCCAGCGGCTCGCCCAGGGCCCGACGGAAGTTGGTGCCGGGGGACATGCCCGTGATGCGGCGGACCACCTCACCCAGCAACCAGCCGATCGTCGATGCGTGGTAGGCGTGACCGTCCTCGGGTGCGTGGTGCGGCGCCTGTACCTCGATCGCCCGGATCACCGGGTCCCACGCCGCCACGTCGTCGAGGGTCAGGTCGGTGTCGAGGTAGGCCAGGCCCGCCCGGTGGGCCATCGCGTGGCGGACCGTGATCCGCTCCTTGCCCGCCTGCGCGAACTCGGGCCAGTAGTGCGCGATGGGGAGATCGAGGTCGAGGCGGCCCTCCTGGACGAGGAGGTAGGCGCAGACGGCCATGACGCCCTTGGTGCACGAGAAGATGACGGTGGCGGTGTCGTGCTCGTACGCCCGGCCGGTTCGGCGGTCCGCGGTGCCCGCCCACAGGTCCACGACCAGTCGTGCCGCCGACGTAGGCGGTGCATCCCGCCCCGAGATCCTGGCGGTCCCGGAAGTTGCGGACGAACTCGTCCATGACCGGGCCGTACCCGTCCTCGACGACGCCGTGCACGGCGATGCCGCCACGCGCCTGGTACGCGCTGCTCACGCGGGACTCCTCTGGCGGTTGGGGATGGCGCCCGGGTCAGCCCTTCACCGATCCCTGGAGCAGGGCGGCGATGACCTGGCGCTGGAAGATGACGAACACGATCAGCGTTGGCAGCAGGATCAGGATCGATCCCGCGGACAGCAGCGGGATGTCGGTGCCCCACTGGCCCTGGAAGGCGCCGAGCGCGCCGGCGACGGTGCGCTGCTTCGGGTCGTCGACGAGGATGAGCGCGAGCAGGAACTGGTTCCACGTCCAGACAGACATGAGGATGCCAAGCGACACGATCGGCGGCCTGGCGAGCGGCACGTGGATCCGCCAGAAGAGGTCCCACGTGCCGGCGCCGTCGACGCGGGCGGCCTCGGACAGCTCCCTCGGCATGTTCACGAAGTGCGCGCGCATCCAGAACACCGCGAACGGCATGTACAGGCCGATCAGCGGCAGGATGATCGCGAGCCTGGTGTTGAGGATGCCGAGCGAGCGGACGATGTAGTAGATCGGCGTGATGATCGCCTCGAACGGCAGCGTCAGGCCGAAGATGAACAGGAGGAGCAGCAGTCGTCCTCCGGGGATCCGCAGGTGGCCGATCGCGAAGCCCGCCATCGTCGAGATGGTGAGGGCGATCGGGACGACGCCAAGGACGATCGTCACGCTCGAGAGCAGGAGCGTCCCCATGCTCGCCTGGTTGAACGCCTTGACGAAGTTGTCCCACCGCGGCTCGGCCGGCCACTCGATCCCCAGCGGGATCGAGCCCGACGGGTGCAGCGCCGTCGTGAACAGGCTGATGAACGGCAGGATCGTGAGCATCATCAGGCCGAGCAGGAGCAGCCGGCCGAACCAGACCTCGCCGCGCGCGACCCTCACGAGTCAGTCTCCCGGATGAGTCGCTGGATCGGCAGGATCGTGACGAGGACCAGCAGCATCAGCACGATCGCGAGGGCGGAGGCCGTCCCGACGTCACGCCCGACGAACGCGAGGATGTAGATCTTCAATCCGGGCACGATCGTGGCGAGGCCCGGTCCGCCATTGGTCGAGATGTAGATCACGTCGAACGCCGACAGCGCCGCGATCATCGTCACCGTCAGGCAGACCGCGAGCTCGTTGCGGACGCTGGGCACGGTGATCGAGAGGAACTCCCGCCAGGCACTCGCGCCGTCGATGCGGGCGGCCTCGTAGAGCGCCGGGTCGATCTTCGCCATCCCGGTGAGGAGCAGCAGCGTGGTGAGGCCGAGGAGCACCCAGATCCCGATGATCCCCACGGCGGCCAGGGCCCAGTCGAAGTCGCCGAGCCACGCCCGGGTGATCCCACCGAGGCCGATGGCGCTCAGGATCTGGTTGACGATCCCGGACTTCGCGAGCACCCAGTTCCACATGATCCCGGCGGCGACGAGCGGGATGATCTGGGGCAGGAACAGCACCGTTCGCGACACCGTCCCGAAGCCGCCGGTCACCGCTCGCCGGATGATGGACGCGACGACGAGGCCGAGCGACACCGGGATGAAGCTGAAGAAGACGATGAGCTTGAAGGCGTTGAAGATCGCCCCGTAGCAGCTGCGTCGTCGCTGAACACGCGAGCGTAGTTGTCGAGGCCGACCCACGTCGCCACCCCGACGCCGTTCCAGTCGTAGAACGAGTACTGGAAGCTGAGCGCAAGCGGCTGGAGGACGAACATCGCGTAGAACGCGAGGGCCGG
The DNA here is from genome assembly GCA_963754485.1 of uncultured Chloroflexia bacterium. Classification (GTDB taxonomy): domain Bacteria; phylum Chloroflexota; class Limnocylindria; order Limnocylindrales; family CSP1-4; genus CAIXZV01. Next base: position 96,506 of record CAVWFY010000019.1, read on the forward strand.
CAACACGAACAGCCAGCCGATGAGGTGCTGCGGCGAACCCCCCGGAGGAGCCTGGGGGCTCGCCGCCGCGCGGAGGCGACCGGACGCTCAGCTGCGGTCATCACGCGTGTACCTGATCCTCGCGTCCGGACGCCTGCACGACTACTGGTCCTGCGCCCAGAATGCCTGGACGTCCTTGAGGAGCTCCTCGGGCGTCATCTTGCCGCCGACCAGCTTCTGGAGCTCCGGCGTCCAGCTCTCGAAGAAGATGGCGCTCGTCGCGTTGGCGATGAAGTCCATGGCACCGCTGTTGGCGGTGACGCCGGCGCCGGCCGCGAGCGTCTCGGCCTTGACCGAGTCCGCGGCGACCGCGGGGATCGTCGCGTCCGCCGGGCCGCCCGGGTTCGAGCCGCCGACGGCGACGTCGATCTCGCGGGCCTTGTCGTTCGTCACGGCCCAGTTGAGGAAGAACGCGGCGCAGTCCGGATGCTTCGACTTCGCCGCGACCACGTAGGTCACGCCAGCCGACATGCCAATGTTCTCGGGGAAGGTGAAGAAGCCGACCTTGCCCGGGAGGTCCGTGTCGTACCCGGCGTTCTGCCAGTCGCCGTTGAACGTGAACACGCCCTCGCCCTTGCCGAAGCGGCCGGCCGCGTCGGTGTACTCGATGGCGTTGACGTCCTCGGGGAAGTAGCCCTTCTTGATCCACTCGTCGAGCTTCTGGGCTGCCTGGAGGAACTCGGGGGTGTCGATCGTGGCGCCTTCCTTGAGGAACACCCAGTCGTTGATGACCGAGTTGTCCCCGTAGGCGGCCATCAGGTTCTGGAGCGGGAAGGCGAGGCCGCCACCGCTGGTGGAGGCGTTCCACTGCATGATCGGCTGGAGGCCGGCTTCCTTGGCCTTGGCCAGGAGCGCGTCGAACTCCTCGACGGTCTTCGGCGGCGCGGTCATGCCGATCTGCGCGGCGAGGTCCTTGTTGTAGAACACGCCGACCGTGCTCTGGTTGAGGCCGAAGGCGCTGATCGGGCCGGTGCCGCGCTTGAAGTCCTCGTTGACGCGGACCTGCTCGAACTGGGCCTGCGGCCACTTGTCCCAGCCGAAGGCCGTCGCGTAGGGCGTCGAGGTCCAGGAGCAGGCCGTCCTTGACGAGGTCGATCAGCATCGCGGCGCGCGCGATGTCGGGCGGGTTGTCACCGGCCAGCAGGCGCGGAAGGTTGGCGGTGCCGTTCGCGAACGTGTCGAGCTTGAGGTCGAACGTCACGTTCGGGTACTGCTTGGTGAACTCCTCGGACAGCTGCGGGATCAGCTCGGAGATCGTCTCGAGGTAGATGTTCAGGATGACGGGGTCCGTGCCACAGCTCGGTCCTGCCGCGACCGGCGACTCGCTCGCGGCGGGTGCTCCGGACTCGGCGGGTGCGGTCGCGGGCGCGGTCGTCGGCGCCGTCGTCGGCCCGGGCGTGGGTGTCGCGACGGCGCCCGGCGCGGCGCACCCCGTGACGATGATGGCGGCGAACCCAAGGGTCGCCAGTGTCCGGCGGGCGGTCTGTCGCCCGATCAGCATGGATGCCATGCGTTCTCCTCCTGGTACCTGGGAAGTGTGCGGAATGACGGGTGGTCCTCGTCTACGCACGGCCCTCCTTCGGCGGGGCCGACGTCGCCCGAACGACGAGCTCGGGCTCCAGCGACACGACCGGCGGAACGGCCGACCGGTGCTCGATCTCGGCGAGCAGCAGCTCGGCCCCGATCCGGCCCGACTCGAACAGGTGCTGGCGAATGGTCGTGAGGCCGATGGGTTCGGCGATGGGGATGTCGTCGTAGCCGATGACGGTGAGGTCGGCGGGGACCCGCAGGCCGAGATCGCGTGCCGCGCTCATGACGCCGAGCGCCTGCGTGTCGCTCGCGGCGAAGATCGCGGTGGGGGGTCGGCGGCCGGTCAGCAGCCGCAGCGCGAGGTCGCGCGCGCTCCGCGATCCGTGAGCGCCGAGTGCCGCCTCCACCTCGACGCCGAGCTCGCGGAGCACGTCGGTGAAGCCGGCGTACCGGTCGCGGCTCGACGTGAAGCCGTAGGGGTTGTCGAACGAGTCGGCCACGAAGCCGATCGCGCGATGACCGAGCGTGAACAGATAACGGCCCGCGATGGCCCCACCTGCGACATCGTCGCCGCGTACGACGGGCAGGCCCTCAACCGCCTCGCCGTGCACGTCGATGACGACCACCGGAACCGGTCCCACCGCCAGCCGGCGAAGGTTGTCGGATGTGGGCGGCAGGGAGACGAGCAGGACACCGTCGGTGCGGTTGGATGCCGGGAGCTCGCGGAGATACCGTTCCCGGCGTTCTGGCGTCTCGACGTTGCGGACCACCAGGTCGAAACCGGTGTCGCCGAGGACGCTCTCGGCACCACGCAGCCGCTCGATGGCCTGGGGCCGCGTGAGGTACGAGGCAACGACGTCCACGGTCCACGTTCGGCCGAGGCTGAGCCGCCGCGCCGTGGGGCTCGGGACGTACCCGAGCTCCTGGATGGCGCGCTGGACCCGTCGGCGGGTCTCTGCGTCCACCTTCGGGCGATTGTTCAGGACCCGCGACGTCGTCGTTCGGCTCACCCCGGCGCGGGCCGCGACGTCGTTGATCGTTGCCACGAAGACCTCCGAGGGAACCGCTTCCACCTGAGCGCCTGCATTGTGGTGCCGCAACCATCGCGCCACCTTCCTACAGTTGTAGAATCATGGCGGCCTATCCCGCTACGGTTGCGACATGCGAACGATCATCCGGCAGAAGCGGCGGACCGGGCGTGAGGTCACGGAATGGCTGAGCGTCATCGACGAGTTCGACCAGCTCGTCGCCGACCGCGCCACCCTCGAACGACTCGTGGACACCGCTATTGCCCTGACCGGCCGACGGGGGTGTGTCCTCGACGCGCTCAACGGGCGGCTGTGCACCGGCAAGCCCGGCGTCCCTTCGGTTGTCGCTGAGCCTCCCGGGGACGACGGCGGCGTCATCACGACGCTGACGGCGACGCGCCTTCGAGGCCGGGAGACGGGGATCGTCGACGTCGGCGACTCCGAAGTCGTCGCCGCGAGCGTCGACGACGCGGGCGGGCGGATCGGCGCGTGCTGGCTGGATCAGGGCGATCAAGCCTGGCGCCCGATCGACGAGCTGGTGGTGCAGCGGCTGTCGTCCGCCGCCGCGATCAACAGCGTGCGCCTCCGCGACGAGCGCGCGACGCGGAGCCGACTCGACTACGCCGCGCTCGAGCAGCTCCTCTCGACCCCGATGAGCGACGAGGCGGCCGCCGAGGCCGTCAGACGGGCCGGCCTCCGGCCCGGCCGCGAGCTGATGGCGCTCGCAGCGCGCCCGCAGCCCGGCGGCAACGTGGGTCCGGAGGCGCTCGCACAGACGCTCTCCAGGAGCCTCGAGCAGGCCGGCCTCAGCTCCCGATCGGGCGTCATCGGCCGATCCGCTGCGATCGTCGTCGAAGCCGGCGGCACGATCGACGAGATCCTCGGTGACGCGGCCACGAACATGTCGCGCCTCGGGGTCAACATCGAGGTTGGGGCTGGGGCAGCGGGGCCTGCGTCGGCGCTGCACGCCTCCTGGCGCCAGGCCGCGCAGGCGCTGCTGCTGCGGCCGGTCATGGCCCTCGCGACGCCCGTCACCCACTTCGAGGAGCTCGGCGTCCTGCACCTGCTCGCGGAGATCCCGACCGACGACCTCGCGCGGTATCCGGATGTCCTCCGCGTGGCCGGCCTCGAGGCGACCGGTGCGCCCGTGAGCGACCTCGACCTGCTCGAGCGCTACCTGGCGACGATGTCGCTGCGCCAGACGGCTCAGCAGGTGCTCCTGCACCACACGACGGTGCAGTACCGGCTCAAGCGGATCGAGCAGCACCTCGGCATCGACCTCCAGGATCCTGCGGCGCGTCTCCGGACGCAGATCGCGATCCTGCTGTACCGGATCGAGCGCGCCGCCGCAGCCACGAGCGCCTGAGCCAACGAGGGGCAGGGGTGGGAGAGCCGACGGCATCGACCTTCGTCACGGTGCGGGACGGGACCCGCCTCGCGACGGACGTGTACCTCCCTCACCGACCCGGACGCGTCCCCGCCGTCTTGGCCCGGACCCCGTACGGCGCACGCGACAACGCCGTCTGGTTCCCTGCCATCGGGCGGCTGTTCGCGGACAACGGCATGGCGTTCGTCGCCCAGGACACGCGCGGCCACTACGGGAGCGAGGGCGTCGCCGAGCCGTTCGAGCACGAGGCCCAGGACGGGTACGACACGTGCGAGTGGATCGTCCGCCAGGCGTGGTCGGACGGGACGATCGCCGTGTTCGGCGAGTCGTACGTCGGGTACACGGCGCTCGCCGCCGCATCGAGCGGCCATCCCGCGATCCGTGCCGCGGCGCTGCGGGCCACCTCGACGGACATCGCAGGCGACTGGCTCCGCCATCAGGGCGTCCTCCGGCTGGAGTTCGTCGTCCGGTGGGCGCTGGCGGCCTGGTCCGGTCGCGACAACATCGCGCCCGATCTGGACTGGGCGATCCGTCCGCTCTGCGCCATCGTGCCCGCCGTCGTCCCGGATCGGGTGCCGGCCGTCCTCGACGCCTGGGCTCGCGGCGCGGGGCCCGGACGTCTGCGGGGCCAGCATGCCGGCTGGCCGTCGCTCATCGATGAGCTGCGCGTGCCGTCGCACTTCACGGCCGGCTGGTGGGACCTCTTCGGGCGCGGCGAGCTGCGGGACTGGGCGCGTCACGCGGGGCGGCGGGCACCGCCAGAGCCGCCTCGTCGTCGAGGCCACCGACCACGCCGGGCATGACTGGAGCGACGGGCCGACGCCGGATCCGCTCGCCGACTTCGACGCGCTCGCGGCCCGGATGCCGATCGTCCTGGGCGCGGAGGTCGCGTTCCTCCGCAGGCACCTGCCGGGAGCCGACGACATCCCGGACGTGGCACCGGTGACCTGGATGCTGACGCATGTCGGCCAGCAGGTCTCCCCGTCGTGGCCCCCGCCCGGGACCCAGTCGTTGCGCCTGCATCTCGGCGACGCCGGACAGGCTCGTCGCGGCCCCGAGGGCGGCTCGCTGTCGACACGACCGGACCACATCCCGGTGGAGGCACGGTGGCGCCATGACCCCGCGAGCCTGGTGCCGAGCCTGGAAGGCGAGGCCGTCGAGGGGTGGTTCCGACGGCCGGACGAACGGCTCACGCAGGTTCGCGACGACGTCCTGACGTTCACGTCGGACGCAGCTCGCGAGCCCCTCGACCTCGCCGGTCCCGTGCAGGCGCACCTTGTCGTCCGAGCGCCAGCCGCCGGCGGCCACGTCATGGCGAAGCTGTGCGACGTGTATCCGACGGGAGAGGCGCGCCGGATCGTGGACGGGGCGTGCCGCCTGAACGGCGACGCGGACGCGGTCGTGACTGTCGATCTCGGTCACACGGGCTATCGGCTTCGGCCAGGACATCGCCTCCGCCTCGAGATCGCCTCCAGTGCGTTCCCGCGCTACATCTGGCATCCAGGCACGACGGACGACCCCTGGGTCGCCGTCCAGACGCGCACACTGGAGCTGGGGTTGCGAACCGGCCCGGGAGGTTCGAGCCTCACCATGACCGTCCTGCCCGGGTAGCTCAGGGCATGAAGCCATCGCGGCTCGCCTGACCCTGCAAGGCCTGCCCGTCGACCCAGGCTCGATGTCGCACAGCCTACGCAGTTCATGCCGTGTGTCACGCCCGCGGACTCAGTCCGCCACGGGCTCGCTCGGCCGGGGGTCGCGCCACATCGTCCGCGCCATCGGCGCACCCGGGAGGATCTCCCAGCGCTCCCGCACCTCGAAGCCGAAGCCGCGGTAGAGGGCCTCCGTTCCGTCGCCGAGCGTCTCGGTGTAGCAGCCCACGCCGGCGGCATCGGCCTGCGCGGTGACGAACCGCGCGAGCGCGGACGCGACGCCGACCGTCGAGCCGTCCGATCAATCCGGGTTCCGCCAGACCGCCGGTGCCACCATGTTGCTACCTGCGGTAGTATCGATGGTATGAAGGTAAGTGTCAGCCTCCCCGGGGAGGATGTGGAGTTCCTGGACGACTACGCCACGAAGCAAGGCCTTGACTCGCGCTCCGCGGCGCTCCAGCGCGCCGTGCGCCTCCTGCGCGTCTCGGAGCTCACTGCTGCCTACGAGAGCGCATGGGAGGAGTGGAGCTCCTCGGGGGACGCCGAGGAGTGGGAGGCGACCGCCGCTGACGGTCTTGAGGCTGGCGGGCCGCCGCCAGGCGGCCCGCCAGCCGAGGGAGTCCCTTGATACGACGGGGGGAGATCCGCGAGGTTGACCTCGAGCCCGTCCGGGGCTCGGAAGCCGACAAGCGCCGTCCCGCGATCATCGTCAGCAACGACGCGGCCAATGCCACCGCTGCCCGGCTCGGTCGCGGGGTCGTCACCGTCGTGCCGGTCACCTCGAACGTCGTCCGCGTCTACCCGTTCCAGGTGCGCCTGCCCGCGACGGTGACCGGCCTCCCGCGCGACTCGAAAGCGCAGGCCGAGCAGGTCCGCTCGGTCGCCGTGCAGCGGATCGGCGAACGCCTCGGCGTCGTCCCACAATCGCTCATGGACCAGGTCGACGAGGCGCTTCGCCTGCACCTGTCACTCTGACCGATACGCCCGCCACGGCTGCACGCGCGTCAGGCCGGCAACGGTTGGGCCGTCCCGACCGAGAGCGTGCCGACGGCACTTGCTCATGCGCCGGCCGGAGCGGACGCTCAGCCCCGCACGGGAGGCTGCGAAGCGCGACCCACACCCTGGCCGCCGGGACCGCGCCGAGCCACTGGCGAACCCGACCCGCCCGCAGGAGGAGTGGGTCATGGAACACATCCGCGATGAGATCCGAATCGAGGCGCCCGTCGAGCACGTCTGGGCGTTCTACTGCGACACGTCCCGATGGCCCGACTGGATGCCGCGCGGGAAGTTCTCGGACTTCAGCGGGCCCTATGACCAGGTCGGTACGACGTACGTCTCGAAGATGAACATGATGGGCTTCGAGATGAAGCAGACGAGCACGGTCGTCGAGGTGGATCCGCCGAAGCTCATCCACGAGCACACCGACGGCTGGTCGATGGACAGCTTCTATCGGCTCGAGCCAGAGGGCGACGCGACCCGCCTGATCGTCGAGGTCGACTATGAGATGCCGGGGCACATCCCCGGGTTCCTCAAGAACCTCCTGACCAAGAGCTTCTTCGAGCGCCAGTCGCACCATATGCTCGGAGACTTCAAGGCGATGGCCGAGGCGTCGGTCCCCGTCCCGGCCTGAGGCGCTCGCATCCGCCGAGGCTCACCGGAGGACCGTCATCCCGCCAGCCTCCGGCCTCGGGAGCCTTCGTTGCGACGCTGTGTGCACTACGGCCCCGGTCCCCGTCTCACGACTGGCCGGGGTCGCTCCGTGTCGGGCATCGGCATGCAGTGCCGAAGCCTCCTGCGGACGTCGTGCAGGCTGGCACTTGACGGTTGTATCACCGGTGATACGGTTGTTGGCATGGACACGGTGACGATCCGGGAGTTGCGCAACCGTGGAGGCGAGGTCGTCGACCGCGTGGAGGCCGGCGGGCACGTGACGGTCACGCGCGACGGGCGCCCGGTCGCCGAGTTGCGCCCGCTTCGCCCCAGGGGCCTCTCGGCCGCGGCGCTGCTCGAGCGCTGGCATCGCCTGCCGGTGGTCGACCCGGCGGGGTTGCGCCGCGACGTCGACTCGGTGATCGAGCCTGGACTGTGAGCGACCTCGAGGGCCTGCTCGACACGAGCACGCTGCTGCTCCTCCCGCGTATCGGCGATCCGTCGGCGCTCCCCGACGTGCCCCTCATCTCGGCCATCACCCTGGCGGAGCTCTCGGTCGGGCCCCTCGTGACCGACGACGAGGCCGAGCGGGCCCGTCGCCTTGTGCATGTCCAGCAGGCAGAAGCGGACTTCGACCCCCTGCCGTTCGACGCCGCCGCCGCCCGCGCCTTCGGTCAGGTCGCGTCGTCGCTCCGCCGGTCCGGCCGGAAGCCGGCCGCCCGGGCGCTCGATGCGTTGATCGCGGCGACAGCGATCGCCAACGGCCTCCCGCTCTACACGTGCAACCCGGATGACTTCGCGGGGATCGAGGGCCTGATGCTACGCCCCGTGCCGGTTCCGGATCCCCGCTGATCGTCTCGCCGAATTCGGCAGGTTCGACGGGGCCTACTCCTCGGGCCTCGACCGGCTCCCGATCCTGACGACGGCCGAGCCTCTGGTGCCCGTGGAGGCGTCGCCGAGGCGCGGTTGACGCGCCGCCTACTATTCCCCGATGGAGCCCCGCGTCCCCGACGGCTCGGCCGATGATGCCCACCGGCGAAACGCCGTCCTCAGCGGCGCGCAGATCGGTGCGATCAACCGCTTCCCGGACGACAACCCGAACCCGGTGATGCGGGTCGATCTCGACGGTCACCTCATGTATGCGAACCCCGCGAGCGCTGGTGTGCTGCGGGCGATCGGGGCCGGCGTCGGCGAGCGCGTGCCGGGGGAGATCCTCGCCCGGTGCCGGGAGGCGGCCGCGGTGCGGGCGTTCCTCGAGCTCCGCTCGGACAACCGGACGTATGCAGTCTGGCCGATCCTCATCGAGGACCTCGGCTTCCTCAACCTGTACGGCATGGACGTCACGGCCGAGCGGGCGATCGTGAAGTTCCCCGACCAGAACCCGAACCCGGTCCTGCGGATCGACTGGAATGGCCGGCTCGTCTACGCCAATCCGGCGAGCGCCGGCCTTACCGCGGGTCTCGGCCTGGCGCCCGGGGCGACGCTCGCGGCCGACCTTCGCGACGCGCTGCTGGACCGCGCCTGCGCTGCGGACCCGGACCCCTTCGAGGTCGAGGCCGGAGATCGCACCTACGCGCTCCTGCCGGTCGACGTCCCGGAGTTCGGCTTCGTCAACGTCTACGGCACGGACGTGACGGCGGTCAGGGAACGGGAGCGGCTCGCCCGCGAGAACGAGCGCCTCCTGCTCAACATCCTGCCGGCGCCGATCGCCCAGCGCCTGCGCGACGGCGAGCCCCTCATCGCCGACCGCTTCGACGACGTCACCCTGCTGTTCGCCGACGTGGTCGAGTTCACCCGCCTGTCGTCCACGCTCTCCGCCTCCGAGCTCGTCAGCGTCCTCAACGAGGTGTTCTCAGCGTTCGACGAGCTGGTCGATCGCTACGACCTGGAGAAGGTGAAGACGATCGGTGACGCCTACATGGTCGTGGGCGGCCTGACCGACGGGTCCGCCGATCACACGGCTCGGGTCGCCGACATGGCGCTCGCGCTGACCGCCGCCGTGGACCGGATCGACGCCGCCGTGCGGCTGGGAATCCGCTTCCGGATCGGCATCCATTGCGGCCCCGTGGTCGCCGGCGTGATCGGCAGCAAGAAGTTCATCTACGACATCTGGGGCGACGCGGTCAACCTCGCGAGCCGGATGGAGTCGCTCGGCGCGCCCGGCCGTATCCAGGTCACGCACGCCGTGAAGGAGCGGCTCGAGGGCCGATACCTGCTGGAGCCGCGCGGGCTCATCGATGTGAAGGGGAAAGGCCCGACGGCCACCTGGTACTTGCTGGCGCGCCATGAGACCTCGGGCGACGCTCCAGGGCGGTCGGCGGCCACCGTCGGGGCGGTCGGCGCTGGTCACGAGCACCCCGCACGGCCGTCCATCCCGCCTGGGTGACTCGCACGCCCGAATGCCTCCGGGCGCGTCCTCGCCTCCCCCCAGGGACCGGCGTCAACGTCGCGGGCACGGCGCGGGGCCCGCCCGCGACTCGATCGCGGGGTGTCCGTACCATGCCCTCGTGGACGCGACGACGCCGACGAGTGACATGGCGACCGAGACTCCGCGACCGCAGCGGCTGACCCCGATCATCCTGCTCGAGGCCGCCAACCTCGCGTCGGGCGTCGGCAACGCGATCGTCATGCTGACGATCCCGTGGCTGGTGCTGGAGCTGGCCGGGTCCGCGGCATCGGCGGGAGTGGTCGCCGCGGCGAGTGCCCTGCCCGCGATCCTGGTGGCGCCCCTCGTGGGCTGGATGGTTGACCGGTTCGGGCGCCGGGTGGTCAGCGTCTCCTCGGACATCCTGTCCGCCTTTGCCGTCGCCAGCATCCCCGTGGTGGCGATGCTCGGCGGTCTCGACTTCCCAGCCATCCTTGCGCTGGCCGTGCTCGGCGCGACCTTCGACCCCGCGGGCTACACGGCGCGCCGCTCCATCCTGCCGGACGCCGCCGAGGCCGCCGGCCGGCCCGTGGACACGCTGAACGGCATCCACGAGGGCATCTTCGCCGTCGGCTGGACGGTCGGGCCTGTCGTCGGGGCGGCGCTGATCGCCACGGTCGGTGCGGCGCAGTCGTTCTGGGCGCCGTTCGTCCTGTTCCTGGTCGCGAGCGGGTGCGTCGCCGCGATGCGCGTGGGCGACGCGGGTCAGCGGGCCCGCGCGGAAGCGGACGAGGAGACCGGGACGAACCTCGGCTGGACGAGCCTGGCCAAGGGGTTCACGACCCTCTGGCACGACCGCCCGCTGCGCCTGGTCACGATCGCCGTCGTCGTCCTGGCAGCCATCTACCTGCCGACCGAGGCCGTCCTGCTGCCGACGTACTTCGAGCGGCTGGGCAGCCCGGGGGCACTCGGGATCGTGATCTCCGCGCTCGCGCTAGGCGCGATGATCGGGGCGTTCAGCTACGGGTGGCTGCGGCGGCGGCTCCGGCTTTCGACGATCGCCCGGCTCGTCCTGACCGGCGTGGCGCTCAGCATCGTGCCGATGGCGCTCCTGCCCCCGCTCCCGGTGCTGGCCGTCGCGGCGTTCTGCCTGGGCCTCTCCTGGGGACCGGCCGACCCGATGATGAGCACGCTGGTGCAGACCCGCGTCCCACCCGACGAGCAGGGCCGCGTCTACGGCGTGCAGATGTCCGCGTTCTACGCGTTCCCGCCGTTCGCCATGCTGATCATCGGCGGCGCTGTCGAGCAGTTCGGGCTCGCGGGGACGTACCTTGCGCTCGCCCTCCTGCTCGCGGCGTTCTCGATCACGGCGATGCTCTCGCCGGCCGTCAAGGAGCTGGACCGGTGAGTCCGCGGACCGGCATGCAGGCGTGGGATCGGGGTGGGACATCGGCGGCTGCCTCCAGTTATACGAGACTCGGGACGCTCGGAGGCACGGAGAATGCGCTCGTCGGGCAGGTCGGTGTCACGGGGCCGCACTTCAGGGGTTCTCAAGCGGCTCGCTGACGCGTAGCCTCCGCGACACTCGGGGGCGAACGCCCGTCCCCGGGTTCCCCTTGGGCACGGAGGAAGACAAGGCGCCCCCAACCTTCGCACACCGAGGATCCGCCATGAATCGCCGTACCACGCGCAGGACCGCGCTCACCCTGATCGCCGTCACGGCGAGCCTCGTGCTCACCGCCAGCCCGGTGGGTGCGATCACGTTCGGCAATCCCGACACGACCAGCAGGTACGCCAACGTCGGGTCGCTCGTGTTCACCGTCCCCGAAGTCGGGGCGTTTCAGATGTGCACCGGCACACTAATCGCGCCGACAGTCGTGCTCACCGCAGCCCATTGCATGGGGCCCTTCCCCGAGGACTTCGAGATCAGCGTGACCTTCGACGCGGTGATCGACGCCGATCAGAACGGGCGGGTGGACGACGGTGTCACGCTCCTCGGCGGCACGAGGCACGCTCATCCGCTGTTCGCTTCCGGAGGCGCCAACAACCCCTACGACGTCGGCGTGATCGTGCTCACTCACCCCGTGTTGGGGGTGCCCTTCGCAACCCTGCCCGAGCTCGGAGCGCTCGACACAAGGGCAGCCAAGGAAGCCCGGTACACGGCTGTCGGCTACGGCACGGTGCGCGACTCGAAGTCCGGCGGCAGGAACTCGCTCGGGCTCGGATGGCGGCGGGAGTACGCCGAGCAGTCGGTCAACTCGATCACCAAGAGCTGGATCACTCTCTCGATGAACCCCTCCACAGGCAGTGGCGGGACCTGCTACGGCGACTCGGGTGGACCGCACTTCAACGCCGCCGGGGCTGTCGTGTCGGTCACCGTGACCGGCGATCACTACTGTCGCTCGACCGACAAGACGTACCGGATGGACACCGCCGACGCGCAGGACTTCCTCGCACCGTTCCTGCGCTGAGGATCAGACGGCGGCGGGTTCCCGGCCCGTCCACCGTCCCGTTTCGCCACCTCCGCCTGGGTGCCGCGGGGTCAGTCTCCTGCGACCGCGACCCGGTGCAGCCGGAGCGCATCGACCACCCGCATCCGCCTGAAGGAGCTCACGTCCCCGGGCGTGAACCACCGCTCGACCGTGTCCATCGGGACCAGCTCCGGCCGGTCCACCTCCCAGGTCTCGCCCTCGGTCACGAGCGTCGCCTCGCCGCTCGCGAGGACGTTCCGGAGCCAGCTCGTACGATTCCCGTACACGAGCGCGATGGCGAATCCGTCGTCCGTGGGGACCGGGCTCACCGGGGTCTCGTACGCCCGGCCGGAGACGCGGCCGACGTGACGGACGATGCCCGCGTACGCACCGGGCGTCCCGGCCGTGCGCATCTGGAACCTGTTGAGCCAGGTCTTGCTCACCCAGATGACCGCGCCCAGCACGATCGGGTTCTTGGACCGCATACCGAGGAAGAAGGTGCCGCCGAGCAGCCCGATGACGAGGACGATGGCGCCGACGATCGACGCCAGTTGCGGGAACATGGAATGCCTCCTGGTGGCCTTGTCGTAGATCCCGCGGTCAGACCGCGAGGATGATCTTGCCGCGCGCGTGCCCGGCCTCGAGGTAGCGCAGGGCCTCCGCCGCATCCGCGAGCGGGTAGGTCCGATCGATGACGGGGCGCACCTGGCCGGACGCGATCATGCCTGCCAGGGTCGCGAGGTCCGTCCCGTTCTCCTTCGTCACGAAGACCGCGAGTCGCTCCCGGACGAAGGGGTTGAGGATCGTGGCCGCGAGGATTCGGTCCACGCCCGCGACCCGGCCCTGGCCGCTGCTGAGCACGAGCGTGCCGCCGGGCACGAGCGCGCGTCCGGAGGCGTCTGGGCGACGCGGTCCCGGCCAGCTGGAGGATGACGTCGTACTGCTCCCCGGCCGTGGTCATGTCCGTCCGGGTGTAGTCGATGACGTGGTCCGCACCGATCGACCTCACGAGCTCCAGGTTCGCCGGGCCGCACGCGCCCGTGACCTCGGCGCCAAGCGCCTTCGCGATCTGGACGGCGAACGTGCCCACGCCGCCGGACGCGCCGATGACGAGCACCCGCTGCCCCGGCTTGACGCGGCCGTGGTCCCGCAGTCCCTGGAGGGCAGTCATACCGGCCTCCGGGACCGTAGCCGCCTCCTCGAGCGCCAGGTTCGCCGGCCGGCGCACGAGCTGGCCGGCGGGGACGCACACGAGCTCCGCGAGCGAGCCCGCGGCGAAACCGAACACCTCGTCGCCGGGCTGGAGGTCCGTCACGCCGAGGCCGGCGACGTCGACGGTTCCAGCCAGGTCGATGCCGGGGATCGGGTTCCGGGGACGCCGCAGGCCGGTCGCGAAGCGGACGAAGTACGGGGCTCCCCTGACGAGGTACACGTCGCCCGCAAATACGGACGCGGCGCGGACGCGCACGCGGACCTCGCCCGGGCCGGGCTCCGGGCTGGGGAGCTCCTCGAACCCGAGGACGTCAGGCGGGCCGTACCGCCGGTGGACGATCGCCTTCATCTGCGTGTCGACTCCAGGATTTACAGTGTAAGTACCTTGCACGCAGCGAACGATATACGTACACTGTAAGTCTGTCAAGCACCTGGAGTCATCGATGGCACGAACGAGCACGCAGCCGCCCCGGGCTCCCCTCTCACGGGAGCGGATTCTCCGCGCTGCGATCGAGCTCGCAGACGAGGACGGCATCGAGGCGCTCACGATGCGCCGCCTCGGCCGCCAGCTCGGCGTCGAGGCGATGTCGCTCTACAACCACGTGACGGACAAGGACGACCTCCTCGACGGCATGGTCGAGCTCATCACGACGGAGTTCGAGGTCCCAACCGGTATACCCGACTGGAAGTCCTCCATCCGGCGCAGCACGGTCTCGGCCCGCGAGGTCCTCCGCCGACACCCCTGGGCGAGCAGCGTCATCGAGTCGCGGGTCCGGTCCGGACCGGGTCGTCTCCAGTTGCTGGATTCCACGATCGGCGTGCTGTCGGGTGCCGGCTTCCCGATGCCGGTCGTGATCCGCACGCTCATGGCGCTCGACAGCCATACCTACGGCTTTGCGCTCCAGGAGCAGGCGTGGCCGTTCCCAGTCGAGACCGCACCCGAGATGGCGACAGCGCTCGCCGCCGACCTCCCCGCGGAGTACCCGAACATGGCGGCCATGGTCGCCTTCGTGGCCACGACGCGACCCGGGACGATCCTCGAGTTCGAGTTTGGACTGGACCTGCTCCTCGACGGCCTGGAGCGACTGCTGCCGCAGGACTGAACCCGCGGCAGCCGGGATGGGTCGTTCGCCTCTTCACCGCGACACGACGGCGCGCTGGACTTGACGCGTCGATCGATAGCCCTGAGGTCCTGACGGCTGTGACTGAACGCAACCCTGACCTGAGCATCACCCCGTTGGAGACCGCCGCGATCGCCCTGGTCATCGCGGCGAAGTTCGCGCTCCCGTTGCTGATCATCCCCTTCCCGTTCGCGGCCGGCTGGACCAACTTCTTCCTGGACGGCTTCGACGGCGACTTGCTCATCCCGCTCGGCCTGCAGAACGAGCTCTACCAGCCGGTGGACAAGATCTCCGACTGGGTCACGTACGTGGCGATCGTCATCGTCGGGTTCCGGAACGCATGGCCCACGAGGCGGCTGATGCTCGGGCTGTTCCTGTTCCGCTCGATCGGCCAGGCCGGCTTCCTGTTGACCGGGAACGAGCTGCTACTCGCCGTCTTCCCGAACTTCCTCGAGCCGCTATTCCTGGTCACGGCCACGATCCTGGCCTGGGAACGCGTGATCCGGCACCTCCCCGACTGGCAGGAGCGCGGCTTCGCAATCCTGTACCGGCACCGGTGGCTCATCGGGACGTTGATCGTGGTCTACAAGCTCCAGGACGAGTACTTCACGCACGTCGCCAACATCGACCGCAGCGAGTTCATCGAGCGGCTCCTCGGTGGATAAGGATGTCGGTGCCCCGGTTGACGACGATGCGCGGCCGCGTCGTGGTGATGGTCGGTCACGCCGTGCCGCGGGCTGCCCATGCGACGGCCGTGACCACGATCGGGGTTGCTGGTAGCCGACGCCGGCACTCGCGGCGAAGGGCCTCGCGCTGGTCGGGTTGCAGCCCGGCCACGAACGCCCCGGCAGGTCCGGCGCCCCTGGTGAACGGATCCCACCAAGCCTCGAAGGTGGCGTGCTCGATCGTCGCTGACAGCGCGGCCGTCATCACGTCCCGGATGCCCGCGGCGCGGAACAGCTCACCAAGATGCCCCTCGCGCGTGCCGGGCAGGCCGGACTCATCGCGAGCTCCTGGCTGGATCGCGAGAGCGGCGTCCCAGAACACGGCGAGGGGACCGCGGCCCCCCGCGTAGTCCCACACGGAAGCGGCCACGACACCGCCGCGCCGGGTCACCCGTCGCATCTCGGTCAGGCCGACGACGGGATCGGCCATGAAGTGGACCACGAGCTGGGCAAGCGCTGCGTCGAACATTCCGTCGTCGAACGGCAGCCGTTCCGCTGCCGCTTCCCGGACATCCAGGCCCGGCAACCGGTCGCGCATCGCTGCGACGAATGCCCCGGAGGGGTCGACGGCGGACACCTGGCCGGGACCGACCCGCCGGAGGAGCTCGTCCGTGAGTGCGCCGGTGCCGCAGCCGACATCGACTACACGGCACCGGTCCCCCACGCCGGCGAGGTCGGCGAGGTCGCTCGACAGGAGCCGCGACCACCGACCCATGAAGGCGTCGTACGCGTCGGCGGCGACCTCGAAGCTCATCGCGGGATCCTGCCGGTCCTCATTCAGGCCGGTGGGATGTTGTGGTTCGATCGGAAGACGTTGTCCGGGTCGTAGCGACGCTTGACGTCCCGAAGACGTGCCCATGTCGTGACCGGATAGGCCGTCGATACAGCGTCGGGCTCGTCGCCCATGAAGTTGACGTAGGCGCCCGATCCGTGTCGCAGGAGATCCTCGTGGAAGGCGGCTGTCCAGGCTTCGTGCCCGGCAGCATTGGCGAGGTCCGTGTAGGGGGTGATGAGCCAGGCCAGGATGGTCCGGTCGCGCCAGCCGTACGCGGTGGCGTCGCCCGCGACACGGCCTACAGCCCCGCCGAGCACGCGCAGCTGCACGAGAGCCCAGGGGGTCGTAGGCTCCGAGAGGCGGTGCTCGACGATGTCGATGGCGGCGTCGTCGAAGGCGTCGATGAACGCCGAACGGCAGGCCCAGCCCATGGGCGGAGCCTCCGGGTCCGGCTCGTGGTCGGGATACACGTCCGGATACGGGGTCAGCTTCACGGTGTCCTTGACCGCCGGCCCAAGTGCCCGCAGCGGCGCGAGCGCCCGCTCGCCGTCCTCCGGCGAGCCGGCCCAGAGGACCTGCAGGTAAAGCATCAGGCTGCCGTGGAGCTCGTCGGGGATCGACGGGTCCGGAGCTGCCTCCGCGATGTAAGGCATGGCCGTGAGATCGTCGGGCGCCGCGAGCAGGGTCGGGACCAGGCGACGCAGGATGTCCCGCGTCGCCGGCAGCACGATGTCGCCGAACAGGACATCGCCGATGGGGTGCAGGCGGTAGCGCAGCCGCGTGGCGATGCCGAAGTTGCCGCCGCCGCCGCGCAGGGCCCAGAACAGGTCCGGGTTCTCGTCATCGCTGGCGACCAGCCGGCGCCCGTCGGCCGTCACCAGCTCTGCCGCCAGGAGGCTGTCGATGGTCATGCCGTACTTGCGCGCGAGCCAGCCGACGCCGCCGCCCAGGGTGATGCCGGCCGCCCCGACCGACCCGGTGTCGCCAAATGGGACGGCCAGCCCGTGGGTGTTCGCAACCCGGGTGAGCTCGCCCGCAACGACGCCTGCCTCGACCCAGGCGGTTCGTGAAGACGGGTCGATCTCGATGCCCTTCATCGCCGACAGGTCGATCACCAGCACGCCGTCGCCGGTGCCGTGACCCGCGGCGTTATGGCCGCCGGCCCGGACCGCGATGCGCAGCCCACTCGCCCTTCCGAATGCGAGCGCCGTCGCGACATCCGCGGCATCCACCGGCCGGGCGATGAGGGCAGGATGGCGGTCGATGACCCCGTTGGCGACGCGACGAGCCCGGTCGAACTCCGGGTCCGCCGGCCCCAGCACCCGGCCCCGGAAGCCGGAGATGGTGGGCGCCGGCATCCCGACGCGAGGATCAGGGGTGGTGTCCATGCCGCGGACCGTACAACCTCCAGCGCCCCTGCAGTCAAGTCCCTCGTTTGCAGTGTCGATCCCAGGATGGGTCACCCCGGGGGCCTCGCAGCCAGCCGCGTCTGGCCCTCCGGCATGCGCCGGGCCAAGATTGCGTGGCGTCCTCGCACCGAATCGGCTTGTGACCGCGGGAAGTGGCGACATAATGGGACCTCTGGCCGCGCGATGGGGTACGTATGGCGCGGCTCGGCAACTCTCCGAATCAACGAGGTCTCCTGTGGACTTGCGCAGGGTGAAGAAGTCGAAGGCACGGAAGGCAGCCTTGGCCGCGGCCGCCGCGAGCGCGTCCGCCGCCGCATACCAGGACGACGCCGCCGAACGCGCGGAGATCGCCGAGGTCATGTACAAGGCCGCCCTCGCGCGCAGCGAGAACGCGGAGGCAATGGAGCAGGCGGCCGCGGAGCGGGTTGCGGAGGTCGAGGCACGGGAGCAGGCCGCCGCGGACCAGGTGGCGGCCGTCGAGGTGCGGGAGTGGGCCACCTTCGCGCGGATCGCGGAGGCCGAGGCACAGGAGCAGGCGGCCGCGGATCGGGCCGCCGCCGTCGAGGCCCTCGAGAGCGCCATCTCGGAACGGGTTGCTGCCGTCGAGGCCATGGAGCAGGCCATCGCCGAACGGGTTGCCGCCGTCGAGGCCATGGAGCAGGCCGCAGCGGAGCGAGCCGGCGCCCTCCAGACGATGGAGAGTGCCATCTCGGATCGTGCCGCCGCCGTCGCTGCGATGGAGCAGGCCGCAGCAGAGCGTGCCGCGGCCATCCAGGCGAGGGAGCGGGCCGCCGTGGAACGCGACTCGATCGCGAACACGAGGGATCGAGGCGCCGCGGAGCGCGACTCGATTGCGAACACGAGGGATCGCGCGGCTTTCGAACGGGACTTGGTCACGAGCTCCCGCCCCGCCCAGCGAACGGACAGCCCCGCCGAGGTTCCCGATGAGGCCGCGCTCGAACGGGCCCGCCTCGAGGCGGAGCTCCAGCGCGCCCATCTGGATGCCCTGACCGGAGCCTTCCGGCGCGAGATGGGGAGGCTCGCGCTCCGGAACGAGATCGAGCGGGCACGACGTTCCGATGGCAAGTTCGTCATCGCGTTCATCGACGTCGATGGGCTCAAGGGGGTCAACGACCGCGAAGGACACGCGGCCGGCGATCGCATCCTGCGGACGCTGGCGGCGACCATGCGCGCCAACCTGCGCTCCTACGACCCGATCGTCCGGTTCGGCGGCGACGAGTTCATCTGCGGGATCTCGTCGATCGACCAGGGCGAGGCGCAGCACCGCATCGGCGTGATCGACCAGTCCCTGCGGAACGCGACCGGCGTCGGGATCACGGCCGGGCTGGCCTCGCTCACGTCGAACGAGAGCCTCGAGGAGCTCACTGAGCGGGCGGACGCCGCCCTCATCGAGGCCAAGCGCAACCGCAGCGAGTAGCCGGGCGGGTACCCCGGAGACGCGAGTGGCTCAGCCCGGGGTCGGCGGCGGCCCGTCGCTGCTTGCCGCGTCGACGATGACCTTCAGGCTTCCGTCCGCCTGGCGCTGGTAGACCACCACGTACTTGCTCTGCCCGTTCGGGCTGATGATCCGGCCGACGTCCACGATCAGCGAGCCATCGGCGATCACATCGTCGGTCACGAACCGCAGGCTGGCCGGGCCGCCCGCGACCATGTCGCGCAGGGTCGCATCGACCTCCGCGCGGCCGCGGATGACCGGCTGGCCGTGGAACAGGAGCCGGGCGTCGTCCGCGTAGAAGGCCGACAGCCGCTCCGCATCCTGCGTCGCGAAGGCCTCGCCGAAACCTGCGTTGATCGCGTCCAGCTCGTCGCGGATCGTCACGTTCAGTCTCCGTCCAGCAGCTCGACGACCGGCGCCATCGCCTCGACGGCGGCGAGCGTCGGCGGCCAGAGGAGGACCTCGACCTGCGTGAAGCCCCCGGCCTCGAAGGCCCGGAAGGCGTCCGCGATCTCCTCGGGGGTGCCGCGGACGGGCACGCCGAGGACCTCGGCCGCACCCGTGACCGGCGTCGGCTCCACGACGATGCCCGCGGACCGGCCGATCGTGGCGGGATCCCGTCCGGCAACCTCGCACGCGGCCAGAAGCGCATCGAGTCGCGGGCCGAACTCGGCCAGGTCGCTCCGCTCCTCCACGTACCAGCTCCAGACATCGGCGTGGCGGACGGCGAGCTGGAGCATCTTCGGGCCCTTGGCGCCCATCATGATCGGGATGCGGCCCGGCCGGGGACCCACGGGCCGGTGCTCCAGGTCGTGGGCGGCGTGGTAGGTCCCCTCGAAGTCGGCTCGGCCCTGCCGCAGGAGCGGGACGATGATCTCGACCGCCTCCTCGAACCGCCCGAACACGCGGTCCTGCGGGCAGCCCGAAGGCGTTGGCCTGGCGGCCGGCGTGCCCCGAGCCCAGGCCGAACACGAACCGGCCGCCGCTGATCTCGTCGATGGTCTCGACGGCCTTTGCCGTGATCCCGGGGTTCCGGTGCAGGGCCGACAGGACCCACGTCCCGACCTTGATGCGTGACGTCGCGGCGGCCACGGCGCCGGTCATGGCGACGCACTCCCAGAAGCCGGTGGTTCGCCCCTCCGGCTGGCGCCAGAGCAGCTCGTCCGCGGTCCAGACGGCGTCGAAGCCCAGCTCCTCGGCCCGGACCGCGAGGTCGCGGATCTCCGTCCAGCGGGCGGTCGAGCCGTCGACGAAGGACTCCCCCATCGGGAGCACGAGACCGATCTCGAGGCTTCGCATGTCGTCTCCGGTTGGGGCTTGGAGCGCGAGTCTAGCTGCCCGGGGTAAGCGCTACCGGCTGGCCGTTGACACGCACCAGGAAAGGGCTTGACATACGGCAGCAAGGAGCGCAGCGTCCGCCGATCGCCCACGTTCCCAGGGCGTGCCTGACCGGAGGACGAGATGCGTATGCCGCGGGCCGTCGTGGCCGTTTCTGTGGTGGTGCTCCTGGTCGGGGTGATCCCCTCGGCCGCCGTGGCACGCACGACCGACCTCTCGCTCGATGCCGATGCGGCCTCGGCGCTGTGCAGCGAGCTCTTCGACGGCGTCTACGAGCCATCGTCAGCCGAGCCGCTCGCGGCATGCCAGTGGGACATGTCACTGATCAACGCCGATGACGGGTCGCGTGCGCTGGCGACCGGCAAGGGCGTCCGGGTTGGGGTGCTCGACAGCGGCGTCGACCTGACCCACCCCGATATCGTCCCGAACCTCGACCTTGCCGCATCCTGCTCGTTCATCTTCGATCACGACCCGACCGCCCTGCCGGTCGAGATGGCGGGTGGGGACTGCTCGAACAAGGCGGCCGTCCAGGACCAGTCCGGGCACGGGACGCACGTCGCCTCGACGATCGCCGCGCCGATCAACGGGATCGGGATCGCCGGTGTCGCTCCTGAGGCCACGATCGTCGCGATCAAGGTCTGCACGACGGTGGGTTACTGCTTCGGCGATTCCGTGGCGGCCGGCCTGCGCTACGCAGGCGACCTGCGGCTCGATGTCGTCAACATGAGCCTGTTCGCCGATCCCTACCTGTACTACTGCGGCAACGATGCCGAGCAGCGGGCACAGCTCCGGGCGATCCAGGAGGCCGCGCGCTACGCCCAGCAGCGCGGCGTGCTGATCATCGCCGCGGCCGGAAACGAGGCCAGCGACATCGCCCATCCAAGCATCGACACGATCAGCCCCGACTGGCCGCCCGACTCCGCCGTCGACCGGGTCGTCCACCGCAACTGCCGCCAGGCCCCGACGCAGCTGCCCGGCGTGGTGGCAGTCTCGGCGACCGGTCCCATCGGCTACCCCGGCTACAGCCTCGACCTCGCCAGCTACTCGAACACCGGCATGGGGCAGGTGAACGTTGCGGCGCCCGGTGGCGACTACTTCGCCGCCAGCGGCACGGTCCAGGACGCCATCCTGGCGGCCTGGAGCTCGACCGACGACGGCACGTTCGACTTCTACGCGAGCCTCGGGCTCGACGGGCTCACGGTGGTCGACCACGGGGCCCGGTACATCGAGATCAACGGCACCTCGATGGCGTCGCCGCATGCCGCGGGTGTCGCCGCCCTCATCATCCAGCGTCACCCGGGCTGGGGACCGGGGGCGGTCGCCTCGGCCCTCGAGCGGACCGCCACCCCGCACGCCTGTCCGGCCAACTGGGCGCCGCTCTTCGAGGGCGATCTCCGGCTCCGCTGCTACGGCAAGGCGGCCACCAACTCGTTCTTCGGGCGCGGCATCGTCGACGCGACGGCGGCCGCTCGCTAGCGACCCGGGCATGGGCGCGCTCAGCCGACGGGATTGGCCTCCAGCCAGTGCCGCAGGCTGGCGCGCCATAGCGCCCGCCCGTGGAACGAGACGTCCGGGCCGATTCCCGGCAGCCCGCCGTACCAGATGAGCGTCTTGATCAGCGGCGTGATCTGGGACCCGTAGGCCTCCATGCAGGGCTCGGGCTGGACGCCCGGCCAGGAGTAGCAGGAGACGACCGTTCGCCGGTGCCTGGTCGGGATCTCCGGGGGCAGGCGGTCCCAGGCCGGGTCGTCCGGGCCGAACTCCCACTGGTCCAGGTTGCCCTGGGGGATGCCCTCGATCCCGCGCACGACCGGCGGGTCGTCGTCGAGCAGGTAGGGGTCCACCGCCAGGTCGCAGACGATCGCGTGCTCGGGCAGCAGGTCGAGCCAGGCGTTCGGGAAGATGGGGCGCGAGGTGTCGCGGCGCGCCGTGGCGTCAACGAGGATGTCGGTCAGCGCCAGCCGGTGGCGGAAGTAGGCCTCGTTGCCGGCCAGGTTCTGCTCCGCCACCACGACCTCGACCCCCGGCAGACCCTCGCGCATCAGCCGCGCGTTGCGCTCCTCGTCCCCGGCCTTCGCCGCCCACTCGATGGCGTGCTTGCCGACCCCGCCCGCCCCGAGGATCGTGACGCTGACCGGCGGACGCGAGGTCGTGAGGAACGGCGGCCACCGGCGCTCCAGGGCGTCGAAGGCGGCGGCCAGCCCGTTGCGGGCAACCTCGCGCAGGTTCTGGACCAGGCGGCGTCCGTCGTCGCCGGTGACCATGTCGAGCGCGATGGCCTCGATGCCCAAGCCGCTCAGCAGCTCGACGCGCTCCGGGCGCGTGGTGAAGTGGAGCATCGAGAACAGGATCGCGCCGGGCCGGAGCAGCTCGTAGCGCCCCTCGGGCGCCCGGAGCACCACCACGATGTCCTGGGCGTACGCGGTGGCCTCGTCCACGATGTGGACCCTGGGCGACTGGGCACGGTAGTCGTCGTCGGAGTAGCCCATGCCGGCCCCGGATCCCGACTCCACGAAGACATCGACGCCCGTCTCCCCCAGCAGCCCCATGAGCGGGGGCAGGAAAGCGCGCCGCTCGCCCGGCTCGTTGTACATGCGCGGGAAGCCGATCGTGAGTCGGCGCTGGTCTGTCATCTCATGCCTCGGTCGTCGGGCTCCCCGGGGGCGGCCGCCCGGCACACGGCTCGAGCGGTGATGGGCTAACGATCCGCCGATGCCCCCGCCGCGTCAAGGCGATGGCGCACTCCGACACGCACTCCAGTGGCCTTGACGGGGGCGTCGAATCGGACCACGCTAGGCGGACGAAGGGGAGTATCCCCCCCGGTCCGCGGCGCCATCCCGGCCACCCTCGAGGTGACCCGCTGCGGCCGACCGTGCGATCCACGGTCGGGAGAGACCTTCGGCAGCCGCTGCCGGAGGATGCGCCATGTCCGGGACACTGGGACCGTGGGTGGTCCTGTTCGTGATCGTCGGGGGCATGCTCGCCCTTGACCTCCTCGTCCTCAACCGCGACGCGAAGCCCGTGCCGTTCCGCCGGGCCGCCGCGTGGAGCGCAGTCTGGATCTCGCTGGCGCTCGGGTTCGGCGTCTTCGTGGCGGCGACCCTTGGGAGCGAAGCGGCCGGCGAATTCCTGGCCGGCTACCTGATCGAGTTGTCGCTCTCGGTCGACAACGTCTTCGTCTTCGCCCTGATCTTCACCGCCTTCGCGGTGCCGGCGGCGTACCAGCACCGCCTGCTGTTCTGGGGGATCCTGGGCGCGGTCGTGTTCCGCGCCGTCTTCATCGGGGTGGGGGTCGTGGCGCTCGAAGCGGCCCACTGGCTCATCTACCTGCTGGGCGTGCTGCTGATCGTGACGGGCATCCGCCTCGTCCGGTCGCGCGGGCACGCCGTGGACCCGGAGAGGAATCCCGTCCTGCGGGTCTTCCGCCGCGCCGTGCCCATGACCGACGGCTACCGCGGTCCGGCCTTTGTGGTGCGCGAGGGCGGGCGGCGACTCGCGACGCCGATGCTGGCGGTCCTCGTGACGATCGAGACGACCGACGTCATGTTCGCCCTTGACTCCATCCCTGCCGTGTTCGCGGTCACCACGGACCCGTTCATCGTGTACAGCTCCAATCTGTTCGCGATCCTTGGGCTGCGGGCGCTGTACTTCGTCCTTGCGGGCCTGCTGGACCGCTTCATCTACCTCAAGATCGGCCTGGCGGCCCTGCTGGTCTTCGCGGGCGCCAAGATCCTGGTCGGGTCCGTCTACGAGGTCCCGATCGCGCTGTCGCTCGCGGCCATCGTCCTCATCCTGGGGACGGCGATCGGCGCATCGCTGGTTGCGACCTATCCAAATCGTGCCGCCCTGGTCGGGCCACTCGCGCGGATCGCCGGGGGCACTGCGCTCGGGATGGGGAGCCTCGGCCTGGTGGCGCTCGTGGCGGCCGCGCGCGACGGGGCCCTCTGGATGCCGTACTTCGCGACGGGCATGATCGTTGTGGGAGCCGGCGCGGCCGGATCCGCGGGAGTCCTGGGCCTGCGGCGCGGCGTGGCGCCGGCCCTGTCCGGCGCGGCGGCCAGGATCGGCGCGGGAGTGCTACTTGGAATGGGCGCGCTTGGCCTCATCGCCCTGGTCGCGGCCCTGCGGGACCTCGGCGGGTCGTGGATCGTGCTCGACGTGACCTTGCTGGCGGTGGTCGCCGCGGCGGTCCTGGTGGGGTTCGCGGTGCTCCGAGACGTGCGCGCGCGCTCCTCGCCGTTCCGCGGCTGGGCGACCGTCGGAGCGGCCGCGCTGCTGATCCTGGCCCTGTTCATCGGCCTCGACTAGCATCACCAAGGGACTGTCCTCGCGATGCCCCCGTCGCGCGAGTACGGTGACTCACGGCGCGGGCGGACTGGGGCGGATTCTGACCCTCAGATGATGCCGAGTCCGGTCAGCGCCTTGACCAGGAACCAGGTGCCGAAGACCAGCCCCAGCACGATGACGATCGGGCCGTTGTAGCGTTCGAGCAGGGCCGAGAACCGGGCAAGGCCCGCATCGGCGCGGGCGGGGGCCGCATACGCGAAGCCCACCGCCGCCAGGTGGATGCTCTCGGCAAGGACGACGAACAGCAGAAACGCGACGACCGATCCGCCCAGCTCCAGGCCGGCATTGCCGATGGCCGCGATCGCGCCGAGGGTGAAGACCCAGAACTTCGCGCTGATCGCCACGAGCCCCACCCCCAGCAGGAAGGCCCTGCTCGGTGCCACACCGTCCAGCATCGCCATCCACTTCGGCGGCGGGGCATCGTCGTCGGGATGCTTGAGCAGCTGCTTGGCGGCGACGACGTAGAACACGATCGCGAGCACGAGCAGGACGACCGAGACGAGGAGGCTCGACCCGCCGTCGTCTCCGCCCAAATCGCCGCGTGCCCCCAGGAGGACGCCGAAGACGAGACCCTGGAGGAGCCGGATCGCCGTCATGCCCGCGACCCAGGCGACCGCCGTGATCCGTCCGCCCGAGGAACGCAGGAGCAGGACGGTGATGATGATCTGGATCGGGACGACCGCGCTCCCGATGGCCAGCGGGATGAGCGTCATCAGGAGATCGGACATCGAGCCTCCATCACGGGTCTCCGCATGGGTGATGTCGCCAGCGACTCGGCGAGTTCCCCAGGGACCGCGGCCCTCCCCTGCAAGATCAGTGTATCGGTCGTGCCATCATCTCCCCGTGCCGTTCGCTATCTCCGCCAGGCTGATGCAGACCCCCGCCGCGGATCACCTGCAGGTGGTCGAGCATGCGGTCGTCGCGGTCGATGACGAGGGCCTGATCACGGCGGTCGAGGCGGCGGGCAGCGAGGCCGGCGGCGCGCTCCTGCGGTCCACGGCCGCCCACGTCGCGACGCCGCCGGGCAGCGTGCTGATCCCCGGGCTTGTCGACCTCCACGTCCATGCCCCGCAGTGGCCGCAGCTCGGGACGGGGCTGGACCTGCCGCTCGAACGCTGGCTGTTCGAGCACACGTTCCCGCTCGAGGCACGCTACGCGGACCCGTCGTTCGCACGTCCCGTGTGGACGGACATGGTGGACACGCTCCTCCGCCACGGGACGACCACCGCCACGTACTTCGCCACCATCGACGTGGATGCCGCCTCGGCGCTTGCGCAGGCGGCCGCCGATGCGGGCCAGCGGGCCTTCGTCGGGCGCGTCGCGATGGACCATCCCGAGGGCACCCCCGAGTGGTATCGCGACCATTCGGCGGCGGCAGGCATCGCCGCCAGCGCGCGGTCGGTCGACGAGATCACGGCCATCGACGCGAGGCGGGGGCTCGTCCGGCCGATCATCACCCCGCGCTTCACCCCCGCCTGCACGGACGACCTGCTGCGGGGCCTCGGCCAGCTCGCCGCGGCGACGGGCACGCTCGTGCAGACCCACTGCTCGGAGTCGGACTGGGCGCACGGGTACGCCCTCGAGCGGTTCGGCATGACCGACAGCTCGGCGCTGGACGCCTTCGGGCTGCTCCGGCCGGGCACGGTCCTCGCGCACTCCAACCACGTGACCGACGACGACGCGCGGCTCATCCGGGACCGCGGAGCCGGGATCGCCCACTGCCCCCTGAGCAACGCCTACTTCGCGAACGCGGTGCTCCCGGTCCGTCGCCTGGTGGACCGCGGCGTACCGGTGGGCCTGGGCACGGACGTCGCCGGCGGCGCCTCCCCGAGCCTGCTGCACCAGGCCCACGACGCGGTCACCGTCTCGCGGCTGCTGAGCGACGGCGTCGACCGGGCGAAGGCGCCCGGCGATCGCGGCGTGCCGGGCTCCGCCATCAACACCACGCTCGCCTTCTGGCTAGCCACGCTCGGTGGCGCGTCCGTGCTCGGCGTCCCCGTCGGGCTGCTGGAGCCCGGCCGCCGGTTCGACGCGGTCCTCGTGGACACGACGTCGCGCCGGGGATCGCTCCGCGTGTGGCCGGAGGTCGACACCCCGGAACGGACCTTCGAGAAGATCGTGAGGCTCGCCGGTCCGGCGGACATCGTGCGCGTCTGGGTGGACGGCCGGCTCGTGGTGGACGGTCCGTCGACCTGACGCCTTGCCGCGGATGTGACCTATGGGACTTGTGGGGTAACGCGCCGTGCGTGACATTCACGACCTGTCACGGGAGCATGGTGGTGAGCATCGGTGCCGCAGTCACCGGTCCCATCGACCGACTGGCGGGTTGGGCGTCCCGTTCGGCGATCCGGCGTCCCGCGGTCCGTCACGCCGTGGCCCTCCTGGCCGTGGCGGGTGCCGTCGCCGTTCTCGAATTCCCCGTCACCGACTTTGACCATGGCACGCACCTCCTGGTGGTCCTGACCCTGGTCATGGGCATCGCGCTGCTGCTCGGGCCGGGACCCGCGATCTCCGGGTTCGCGACCGGGGGCACCGTCGCCGGCATCGCCTCGATCATCACGGTAGACGACGCATTCGCATCCCCGCACGCCTACGTCCAGCTCCTGACGTACCTCGTGGCGGGCAGTGCGTTCATCGTGCTCGTGTCGAACGTCCGGTCGCGGCAGGGCCCCGCGAGCCTGCTCGCCGCCGCCCCCGCGTCGGTCCCGGTGGGGCACGGCATGGTCGAGCCGCTCACCGCCCGTGAGATCGAGGTCCTCCGCCTGGCGGCCACCGGGATCACGGTCGATGAGATCGCCGCCCGGCTGTTCCTGTCCCCGAACACCGTGAAGACCCACCTCACCCACGTCTACGCGAAGCTGGGGGCCCGAGGGCGCGCCGACGCGGTCCGGGCGGCCATCCACTGCGGCTGCCTGAGCCCCGAGGACATCTGCCCGCACCTTCACGAGAGCGGACACGACGGATCACCGGTTCGGGTGATGCCGGAGCACCGGAAGGGATGACGACGGGCGCGTCCCGGCCCTCCACGATCTGACGGTCGCGCTCGGGGGGCGCGACCGCCTCACCGGCGCGGTTTGCCGGCGGATGTTGGGGGAACGGGCCGTCAGCGGATGATTCGGACGGCTCCTCCCAGGAGGATGCTCATGGACCGCAGGTCGATCGCGGTTGCGTCCCTGGCACTCACCCTGACCCTGGCGATGGCGCTGCCGATGGCCGCCTTGGCCAAGGGCAGACCCACAGTCGAGGCCACGAACAACCTGTCCGTCCCGACGATCATGCTCGCCGGCGGCAGCTTCACGAATGTCGTCTGCGGAGCGAACGCGTACTCTGCTCTGGTGCCGCCCTCCGGCACCCCGCTGACCGGCTACCCGACCAGCCCGCTGGACTACTACTACGTCCAGGGCGGGCACAAGTGGCAGGCCCCGTGCAACAACTCGACCGCCACCGACCTGTCGGTCTTCGCCGGCTGGGGCGACAACCTCGCCGGCGACGCCAAGTTGAAGGTCGGCAGTCCGATCCGGGTGGAGCTCGGCCTGTTCTACGACTCGACTGTCTCCCCGGTGGACGGGTACACCGTCATCAAGCTGGATCCTGCCGCGCTCGACCGCGAGTCCCCCTACGGGACCCTCGCGACGTACGACGGGGTGAGCGCGTTCAATGCGACCCCTACGGCCTTTACCACGCTGCGGGTGTTCGACACCGGGGCCTGGCTCACCATCACGAACGTCGCCACCGACGCGCTCGTGGTGAATGAGGATGCCACGGCCGAGATCAACGCGACCGGCAACGTCGTCTACGGCTACAACCTGCGCGTGCAGACCGCGGGCCAGTACCTGATCACCTACACCGTGCCGACGGCCTTCGTCACCGGCGCCGATGCGGGATACGTCGCCATTGACGGGCACAGCGTCAGCCTCCTGATCACCGTTGCGGGTGGTGGAGGCGGTGGCGGGGGAAAGCCCACCCGCCCGTGACCTGACAAGAGGATCCGGCACTGGGCAGCCGGCCCTCATCTCCCCGGCACGGAGCCCCGGCAGTCGCCGGGGCTCCGTGCGATGGACACACCCCGAAGCGTCCCAGGAGGACGTCGATGAACCGCAGGTGTGGCGCGGCCTCATCGCTTGCATTGATCCTGGTCATGTCCCTGCTCCTCCCCGCAGGAGCGCTGGCCAAAGGCCCGCCCGGCGGCGGAGGTGGCGGGGGTGGCGGGGGCCACGAGGAGACCGCCGGCAAGAACCTGTCCTTCCCGGTCATCGCCGTGGACGGGCTCGCCATCACGCCCATCGCGGCGCCGGTGTTCGGCGTGGCGTATGCGGGTACAAACCCGGGCCTGACGGCCGAGGAGGTCGCGTACCTCGCGGCGAACGGTCCGTGGTACCCGCAGAAGACGGCCGCCAACGCCTGGCAGGCCGACTGCGCGAGCCAGATCGCCGTGGACGTCACGTGGGTCGACTGGGGCGACAGCATCGAGTCGGTCAGCCCGCGGGTCGGGTATCCCGCCCGGCTGGAGGTGACCCTCTACAAGGCGCTCGCGACGCCGATGACCGCGTACACGATGGCCGTGCTCGAGAACCCCAGCAGCTCCACCGAGCTCCAGGGAACGAACACCACGACGTACGAGAGCGGCTACGCGACGATCACGTCGGGCCTGCCCAAGCTCGTCGTCCAGCACCTCGGAACGGTCGATCCGGCAGCGCTGACCTGGGACGGCACCAGGTGGGTTGCCGGCGCGGTCGTCCCGCGGGTGGTCCCGGTGGTCTTCGCCCCGGAGCTGAACGTCGGCGGCAGGTACATCTACGGCGCGACGCAGGGCGGCTGGAGGCCGGACGTTGCGGGCCGGTACCGCATCACCTTCTATATCCCGGCCGGCTCGGGCGTGTCCCTGACCGTTGGGACCGGGGTCGGCAACTACTCAGACGGCTTCGGCGCGGGGGGCGGCGAGGACCACGAGGGCGGCGTCGCAACGGCGGCAATTGTCCCCGGCGACAACCTCACGTACGTGGATGTGACCACGAAGAGCGGCTCCGGTGGCGGAGGCCCGCGTCACTGAGTACCGACGCCCCGTCAAGGCGCCGGGGTGATGTTCTGGTTGAAGCGGAACATGTTGGTCGGGTCGTAGCGCCGCTTGATCGAGGCCAGCCTCGCGTAGTTCGCCCCATACGCCCGGCGCGTGAGATCCTCGCCGTCCTCGCCGTGACCGGGGAAGTTGAGGTAGATGCGGTCGTGACGCGCGTACGGCCGGAGCTGCTCCCAGCGGTCCCGGGTCCAGGCGATGTTCGCCTCGTCCTGGTCGGCAGTGTCCCAGATCGAGTCGAACGAGACCATCCAGGGCATCGAGCGATCGCCGAACGCGGTCGCGTCGGCCGGGACTGCCGCGGTGGCGCCGCCGAAGTTCCAGATCGAGGACAGGGTGCCCGGTGACGGCGGCTGCCGGTTGGCCTCGACGATCTGGTCGATCACGTCGTCACCCAATCCATCGAGGTACCGGCTCTTCCAGTAGCAGCGATGCCGGCCGAAGGGGATGACGGCGTCGAACAGGCGCTGGACGTCGACGTAGGGCATCTGGCCGGAGAAGTCCACTACGGGCTGGGCCAGCTCCCTGAGCGGCTGGAGGAGGGCCTCGCCCTCGGCGGCGTCGTCCGCGTAGACCGCGCCAATCGTGTACACGCGCCGGCCCCACGCGGCCTCCGGGTAGTCCGCTGACTCGGGGATCGTCGAGAACTCGACGATCGAGCCCACGCGGTCGTGCTTGTCGGCGAGGAAGTCGCGCCAGGCGCGAATCGGGCCGGCGCCGGCCTCGATGGGGTAGATCGGCGCGCAGAACATCACCGTGGGCCCCACCGGGTGCAGGGCGAACTCGAAGCCGGTGACGACCCCGAAGTTCCCGCCGCCGCCGCGCAGCGCCCACAGGAGATCCGGGTTCTCGTCGGCGCTCGCGTGCACCAGGCGTCCGTCCGCGGTCACGACGTCGGCCGCGACGAGGCTGTCGATCGACAGGCCGTAGCGACTTCGAAGCCACCCGATCCCACCGTTGAGCGTGAGCCCGCCGACGCCGGTCTCGGAGATCAGGCCGCCGGGCGTCGCGAGGCCGTACGCCTGGGTTGCCTGATCCACGACGCCCCACGTGGCGCCACCCTCGACCCACGCCCGGCGCAGGCCGGGATCGACGCGCACGCCGTTCATCAGCGACAGGTCGATCATCACGCCGGCCTCCGCGATGGCATGGCCCGCGACGTTGTGGCCGCCGCCCCTGATGGACGCGGGCAGGCCGTGCTCGCGCGCGAACCCCACGGCCGCGATCACGTCGGCGGTGCTCCGGCAGCGCACGATCACGGCGGGTCGGCGGTCGATCATCGCGTTCCAGACGGCCCTGGCCTCGTCATAGCCCGGATCGGCGGGAGCCAGCACATGGCCGTTCACCGATGCCCGCAGGACCTCGATTGCCTGCGCGGGAAGGATCGCCCCGCTGCCCTGCTCCCCGTCGGCCTGAACGCCCATCGACTGCCTCCGCTTCCTGCCGTCGCCCACGAGCCCCTCTGGTGTTGCTGCGCGACGGCGGTTGACCGGGAGTGTCTCGGACGTCGTACGATGAGGCCAGAGACGGATTGCAGCGAATCGGGGCAAATATGACAGAGGCGACCGGAGAACCGACGCCGGGACTTGGTGCCGGCAGGCCGCGGGTCGCGTTGTTCGCGGCGCCGGAGACGTCCCCGGCGATCCTGTTCGGTCTGCTCGACGTCCTCGGGTCGGTGGGGGCGGTCTTCCCGGACATGACGAAGGGCGAGCCGGGCGACGCGCTCCTGGACGTCAGGATCGTGGCGGCGGATCCCGTGCCGTTCCGCTGCTTCGGGGACATCCTGGTGGAGCCGCACGAGTCGATCGGGGAAGGCCGCCCCTTCGACGTCGTCATCGTGTGCGACCTCTACACGCCGATCACGACGGCGCCTCGCGGCCAATTCGCCCGCGAGGCCGAGTGGATCCGGCGCATGCACGACGGCGGGGCGCTCATCGCGTCTGTCTGCACCGGCTCGCTCCTGCTCGCGGAGGCCGGACTGCTCGACGGCCGGGCATGCGCGGGACACTGGGCCTACGCGGGCCTGATGGCCACGGAATACCCGTCGGTCGATTTCGATGTCGGCGCGATCCTCGTCCTGGGGAGCGAGCCCGACGGGATCATCACGGCGGGCGGCGTCACCGCCTGGCAGGACCTCGCGCTCCACGTCATCGCGCGCCTGTGCGGTCGCAGCCACGCCATCGAGACCGCCAAGGTGCACCTCCTCGCGGGCCACGAGGAAGGGCAGCTCCCGTTCGCCGCCCTGGTCCGGCTGACGGACGTGGACGATGCCGTCGTCGCCCGCTGCCAGGCGTGGATCGCCGAGAACTACGCGGTCGACAACCCGGTCGCCGCGATGGTCGAGCGATCCGGTCTCCAGGCCCGGACGTTCGGGCGCCGCTTCCGTGCGGCCACCGGCGAACGACCCATCGACCACGTCCACGCCGTCCGGATCGACGAGGCGAGGCACGTCCTCGAGTCCTCGTCGCTCAGCGTGGACGAGGTGGGCTTCGCCGTCGGGTACGACGACCCGACGTTCTTCCGCAGGCTGTTCAAGCGCCGGACGGGCCTCACACCGGCGGCCTACCGCAGGAAGTTCGCGAGCATCCCCGTCTACGGGCGGCCCACGGAAGCGAGACCCGGCGCCGTCAGCAGGTGACGTGGAGGATGGCGTTCGTCGTGGCGGGATCGGCGTCCGCCAGCAGCACGCAGGCCTCGTCGGTCGGTACCACGACGAGCTCCACGCCCCGCCGGCGCGCCTCAGCAAGGACGTCCGGGGCGACCGGAAGAGCACCCTCGGCGCCGGTCCCCACGATGAGGCGCCGGCACCTCCACGGGATGGGCTCGAGCAGGCTGAGTGGCGTGTGGCCGTACCGGTCGCGCAGCGGCCTGGAGGCCTTCTTGTCGCGTTTGGCGACCCGGCCGCGGTCGATGACGACGTCGCGCTCGTACCGCTTGCCGTCGATGTCCAGGATGCCGAAGGAGATGAGCGTCGCTTTCACGGCTGCCTCCTGGCGAGTCGAGCGGCCCCACCTGGGCCGGGTGCATCACTGGCCGCTCGCTCGGGATCACGTGCCGGCCGGTCGGATGCGGAACCGGCGACCACGCGCGCGGATCGGCTAGAAGTCGGCGCTCCCGGGCGTCCGCGGGAACGGGATCACGTCCCGGATGTTGGCCATGCCCGTGGCGTAGGCGACGGCCCTGTCGAAGCCCAGCCCGAAGCCGGCGTGGGGCACGGTGCCGTAGCGGCGCAGGTCGCGATACCACCAGTACGGCGCCGGGTCGAGGCCCGTCTCCCGGATCCGCGCGTCGAGCACGTCCAGGCGCTCCTCGCGCTGGCTGCCGCCCACGATCTCGCCGATGCCGGGCGCGAGCACGTCCATCGCCGCCACGGTCCGCCCGTCGTCGTTGACGCGCATGTAGAACGCCTTGATCTCCTTGGGGTAGTTGACGACCACCACCGGCCGCTTCGCGTACTCCTCGCACAGGTAGCGCTCGTGCTCGGCCTGGAGGGCGACGCCCCAGTGGACCGGGAACTCCCAGTTGCGGCCGGCCCGCTCCAGGACCTCGATGGCCTCCGTGTACTCCATGCGCGCGAAGTCCGAGTTGACCAGGCCCTCGAGGCGGGTGACCGCCTCCTTGTCGATGCGCTCCGCGAAGAACGCCATGTCGTCGGCGCGCTCGTCGAGGAGCGCCCGGTAGCTGTACTTGAGGAGGTCCTCGGCGAGGTCCGCGTTGTCGGAGATGTCGGCGAACGCGATCTCCGGCTCCACCATCCAGAACTCGGAGAGGTGGCGGCTGGTGTTGGAGTTCTCGGCCCGGAACGTCGGCCCGAAGGTATAGACGTTCGTGAGCGCGAGGCAGTAGGTCTCGACGTTGAGCTGGCCGGACACGGTCAGGAAGGCCGGCTTGCCGAAGAAGTCCTGCGCGTAGTCGATGGAGCCGTCGGGCGTCCGCGGCAGGTTGGCCAGGTCGAGGGTGGACACGCGGAACAGCTCACCGGCGCCCTCGGCGTCGCTGGCGGTGATGATCGGGGTGTGGATCCAGGCGAAGCCGTGCTCGTCGAAGTAGCGATGGATCGCCATCGCCAGCGTGTGCCGGACCCGGGCGACCGCGCCGAAGGTGTTGGTCCGCGAGCGCAGGTGGCCGACCTCACGGAGGTACTCGAAGGTGTGGCGCTTGGGCGAGATGGGATAGGTGTCCGGGTCGTCCACCCAGCCGACGACCTCGACGGACTCGGCAAGGATCTCCACGGACTGGCCCTTGCCCTGCGACTCGGCAACGGTTCCGTGCACGATGACCGCACAGCCGGCGGTCAGGTGGAGGACCTCGGCGTCGTAGTTGTCCAGCGCCGCAGGGACAACGACCTGGAGCGCGTCGAAGCACGACCCGTCGTGCACGGCCAGGAACGAGAGGCCGGCCTTGGAGTCACGGCGCGTGCGGATCCAGCCGCGGACCGTGGCCTGCGCACCGACGGCCGGCCTGCCCGCGAGGATGTCGACGACTCGGTCTGCCTTGGGCATGTGCGGGTTCTCCTTGCGCCTCGGGGAGTCCTCTGGTCGGGCGTGGTCGCCGAGGCCGGTGTTGGCGACGTGATGCACGCAAGGATGGACCATCCGGACCGGGTGGCGCTGGGCGTCGGTCCTGCACCATCGCGCCGGCGCCCGTCAAGGCGCCCGTGAAGGTTCGGTCACGCTCCGCCGACGAATTCCCTGATGGCTGCGGCCGTCCCTGGGCCGGCGAGCGGGCGACCATGGCCACCGGCGAGCACGGACGGCTCGAGGCCGGCGATCGCCCGGATAGAGGCATGTGCCACCTGGCGGTCCCACGTGGTGTACCACGGCGGAGCTGAGAGGCCCTGGCTGCCCCACAGGAGACCCGTCGCGGCATTCACCCGGAGCGTTAGGAGCGAATCGCCGCTGATAACCACCCGGTCCTGGGCCCGGACGAAGGCGACGTGCCCCGGGGTGTGACCCGGCGTGTGCATCCACCGCCATCCGTCGATGCCCGGTATCGAGCCGTCCGGCTCGAGGGGACGCACGGCCCCACCGAGGTTCCCGGCCTCGAGGATCGCCTCGCGCCGACGCCTGCCGATCGCCCGCATGAGGGGCAGGACCAGCCAGCGATCCAGCGGCCCTGCGTAGCTGACCATCGCCTTGAAGTCACCGGTGGCGATCGGGATCTCGGCCGGGTGGACGAGGATGGGACAGCCCCAGGTCGCCGCGAGCTCGCGCGCCGCGCCGGAGTGATCCGGGTGGACGTGCGTCAACAGGATGGCCGAGGGATCTGTCTCTGGACCCAGCACGGATCGCACGGCCGACCGGATGCGCTCCGCGTCCTGCGCCCAGCCGGCGTCGACCAGCGCCCACGAGGCGCCGGCTCGGACCAGGTAGACGTTGGTCTGGGTGCGGCCCCACGGCCCCAGGCAGAACACGTCCGCGGCGATCTCGGTGGGGACTGCTGGGGCCACCGCCGACGACAGGCGTACGCGGCGACGCCCGACGAGCACGGCGCCGACACCGACAACTGCCGCGGCGCCCGACAGGATCGCGATCCGCTTCACGCGATGGAGTGTTCCCGGCCGGCCGGCCGCGCGGCAGAGGCGAACGGCCCGTGACAGCCCCGGTGTCGACGGTCGCGAGCGACTCAGCGACGCCCGTTGCGGGTCAGCCCCAGGTCCGGCCCGCCTCGAGGAACGCGGCGATGTTGGCCCAAGGGACGTCCGGCTCGTCGACGTCGTAGGCTGGGCACAGGACGAGGCCCGCTCGCCCGAGGGTCTCGATCCGTGTCCGGACCTCGCGCCGGATGTCGTCGGCTGTGCCGAAGGCAAACGTCGTCTGCCGGCCGACCGTCCCCCACAGCGCCAGGCGCGTCCCGTACCGACGCCGGATCCGGACGGCGTCCATGTGCTCGGGCTGGAGCGGGTTGATCGCGGCGATGCCGAGCTCCACGAGGTCGTCCAGGATGGGCTCGATGTGGCCGTCGCTGTGGTAGATCACGCGGATCTCGGGCCTGATCGCCCTGGCCGCCGCGATGATCCCCGCCAGCCTGTCCCGGAGGAACTCACGCCACGTGGCCGGGCCGATCATCATCGTCCCCGGCATCCCCACGTCGTCGTCCAGAGCCAGGACGTCCACGCCTGCCGCGGCCAGGGTGGCCGCATTGCGTCGTGCGAGCTCGGCCAGCCGATCGAGGAGGTAGTGGGCCATCTCCTTGCGTTCCACGAGGTCGACCAGGAACGCCTCCAGCCCGCGCAGCCGCCAGGCCGCCTCGAACAGCTCGCCGCCCAGGTGGGGCGTGTTGCCGCCGGCGGCGAGCCCGGCCCGGTGGATCTCGTCAACCCGCAGGGCAAGGTCCTTCACCACGCGTGGTCCGCCGATCGACGGGAACGGGAACCGCTCCAAGTCGGCCAGACACGTCGCCGACTCCAGGGGATTGCCGTGCTCCGGGTCCTCGGTGCGGTAGCCCCACATCGCGTAGCGGGCGACCTGCGATGCGTTGCCGATCCGGGTGTTGCCCTCGTACGGTAGCGCCCGACGCCGCAGCTCCTCCTCCTCGTGGGACACAGGGAACGCGACGAAGGCGATGTCGACCATGTCGTCGCGCCAGTCCCCGGGCGGTGCCAGGCCCAAGCCGTCGAGGTGGTAGAAGGCGAGGGCGAGGGGCACGCGGTCGGACTCGCGCCCTTCGAGGGCGGAAAGGATCCGCTCACGACCGCTCGACGTCATCGAGTCGAGGGTCGTATCCCCGGTGCGGTCGACGCTAGGGCCGAACGTCCGTCAATCCCCGACACCGGGACCCGGGGGCCATGGTCCCGGCCCGCGCTGCTAGATCGACGGTGGCAGCTTCACCCCGGACAGACCGCCGTCCACCGCGATGACCTGGCCCGTGATCCAGCTCGCGTCGCGCGAGACCAGGAGGGCCGCCAGCCCAGCCACGTCCTCCGCCTCGCCGATCCGACCCAGCGGGTGCATGGCGATCGACGCACGGAGCGATCCCTCGTGCTCCACGAGTCGCCGCGTGAGATTGGATCGGACGAGTCCGGGGGCGATCGCGTTCACCCTGATCCCGCGCCCGGCATAGGTGGCTGCTGTGGAGGTCACCAGCCCCTCGACACCGGCCTTGGCCGCCGCGATCGCCTCGTGGTTCAGGAGACCAATCCGCGTCGCCGCCGAGGAGAAGAGGACGGCTGACGCCGGCCGGCCGCGCGGCACGGCCCGGACAAACGCGCGCAGTGCGTACACCGCGGACAGGAGGTTGACCGCGAGGACCTCGTCGAGCTCCCGATCCGAGATCGCGTGGATAGGCTTGAGCAGGGTGGACCCCACCGCGTGGACGAGCGCGTCCGGGGGCCCGAGGCGTTCCACGACGCTGGCGACGGCCGTATCGACGTCTGCCGAGACCGTCGCGTCGGCAATGAAGCCGGCGCTCGCCGGCCCGAGCTCGGCAACCAGCGCATCAACGCGGCCAGGATCCCGACCCACGATCGCGACGTCCCAGCCGGCAGCGACCAGCCGGCGTGCGGTTGCAGAGCCGATGGCACCGGTCGCGCCCGTGACGATCGCGACGCGCCGGGCCGACTGAACCCCGACCTCGAGCCCGGTCACGCCGCGGCCTCCCAGCGCGCGGTCGGGACAGGTTCCGGCTGCAGCTGCCCGCCGCGCACGGTCCCCCCGATCACCATCGCCGCCGCCACGAGCACGAGGTTCTTGATGATGTACTGGCCCTCAAGGGTGGGGCGAACGGGAAGACCGTGAACGTCTCGGCCGGGAACAGGAACAGCGGCGTGAGGGTGCCCAGCATCTGGACGGCGAGGAGCAGGAGCGTCGCCCGCAGGTAGCGCCCGCTCAGCAGGCCCAGGCCGATGAGGACCTCCCAGCCGGCCAGCACCGGGAGGGAGACGGACGCCGGCACCAGGCCGAAGCTGAGCACGTCGATGGTCCGCGTCGCAAGGTCCTGCGCCGGGCTGAGACCCGGGACGAGCTTCAGCAGGCCGAACCACAGGAAGACCGTGCCCAGCGCCACGCGCAGGGCGGGCACAGCCGACGCGGCCAAGGCGAAGGTGATACGCCGGTCGAGCTGTTCGAACCCGATGCGCCAGCGGGAACGGGAGGATGTGAGCGAGCCGAGCATGTGCGTGTCCCAACGTGCGAGTTGTCCACCCATTCCTTCGCGCGGGGGGCGAGCACGGATCGGTGCCGGATCGGTGCCGCATCGGTGGCCGACCGCCGATCGGGCGCATACTCGGCCGATGCGCATCCTCGTCGTCGGCGCCAGCGGCTATATCGGCAGCCGCCTCGTCACACTCCTGCGGGACCGCGGGCACGAGCTCGTCCTGATGAGCCGCGACGCGCGGCCACTCGCCGCCCGGTACCCGGACATGCGCATCGTGGCCGCGGACCTCCTCGAGCCGCTCACCCTCGCGCCGGCCCTCGAGGGCGTGGAGGTGGCCTACTACCTCGCCCACTCGATGGGTGGCGGCGAGGCGGGCTTCGCGGAGCGGGACCGGCTGGCGGCGAGCACCTTCGCCCAAGCGGCGGCGGCCGCCGGCGTGGCGCGGATCGTCTACCTCGGCGGCCTGGGCGATGACGCGGCCGATCTCTCGCACCACCTGGCCAGCCGTCACGAGACAGGCTCGGAGCTGGCGGCCCACGGCGTCCCGGTCACGGAGTTCCGGGCGGCCGTCATCATCGGCTCCGGCAGCGCATCGTTCGAGATCCTGCGTCACCTCACGGAGCGGCTGCCGGTGATGATCACGCCCCGCTGGGTGGGGACGCGCTGCCAGCCGATCGGCATCCGGGACGTGCTGGACTACCTCGTGGCCACGCTCGAGCATCCCGACGTCACCGGGATCGTCGAGATCGGCGGCCCGGACGTCCTCTCGTACGGCGACATGATGCGGACCTACGCGCGCCTGCGCGGCCTGCGGCGCCTGATGATCCCGGTCCCCGTCCTGACGCCACGCCTCTCCTCGTACTGGGTGAGCCTTGTCTCACCGGTGCCCGCGGGGATCGCCCGGCCGCTCATCGAGGGCCTGCGCAACGAGGTGATCGTCCGCCACCCGGAACCCGCCGCGGCCTTCGGCCTCCACCCGATCCCGTATGCGGAGGCGCTCCAGCGCGCCATCGACCGGACCGACCGCCATGACATCGAGTCCACCTGGTTCGATGCGCTGGCCGCGCCCGACAAGGCGAGCCTCTCGTCCGTGACCTCCCGGGAGGGGATGATCGTCGAGCGCCGGCAGAAGACGATCCACGCCCCGGCGGAGCACGTCTTCGCGGAGGTCGAGCGGCTGGGGGGCGATGCCGGCTGGCCGTACGCGAACGTGCTGTGGCGCATCCGCGGGCTCATGGACCGGGTCGTCGGCGGCGTCGGCATGCGGCTGGGGCGCCGGGATCCGGACCACGTGCGCGTGGGCGACGCGATCGACTTCTGGCGCGTCGAGGAGGTCCGCCGGCCGGTGCTGCTGCGTCTGCGGGCCGAGATGAAGGTGCCCGGTCGGGCCTGGCTCCAGTACGAGGTGGTCGAGACGCCGACCGGCTGCCGCCTGGTGCAGACGGCCTTCTTCGAGCCCAAGGGCCTGCCAGGGCTGGCCTACTGGTACGCGCTGTACCCGGTTCACGGGCTGATCTTCCGGGGATCGGTCCGCGTGCTCGCGGAGCGCGCGATCCGCCGGGCCGGGCAGCCGATGGCGGGCGAGCCGGCCGACTGACGGGCGCCGGACGCCCGGGGCCGGACGTTCGCTAGACCCCCGACTCGGCGGCCACGCGTCCTGACTTGATGGCCGCGACGAACGCTACGTGGTCCCGCTCGTTCTGGTCAGCGTAGGCGACGGCGAAGTCGCCGACGGCGTGGTCGAAGCCCTTGTCGGTGCCGAGGTAGCCCGCGATCTCCGCGGGCTGGCCGGACCGTGCGTGTCCCCGGGCGAGGGCCCAGCCGCACAGCTCGCCCCAGGTGGCCAGGTCGTCGAGCGTCATGGCCTCGACCACCGCGCCGCCCTTCTGGTCCTGCAGCTGGCGCAGATACCAGTGCCGCCCATTCGCACCGACCACCCAGCCGAGCAGGATGTCGCTCGCGGCCTGGAGCCGGCGCTGGCCGGCAACGACGCGTGCCCCGTGGCTCGGCTGGCGGCTCGGCGGGAGGTAGCGCTCGAGCACGGACGCCTCGGCCTGCTTGGCCTGGAGGAAGAGGGGATCGCCGTCGCCACCCAGCAGCAGCGCGGCAAACGCGGCGAGCCCCACGCTCCCCACACCCACCACCTTGAGCGCGACATCGGCCAGCTCGTACCGGTCGAGCAGCACGCGACGGTCCTCGGCGACGGTGTCCCGGTATCCCTCCAGGGCCCTGGCCACGATGTCGGGCGTGGCTTCGGCGGGATGCGTGATGACCGGCGGGTGATCGACGATCCTGCAGCGACCATCGGCGTCCACGGCCGTGAGCTTCGGCAGCTCGTGCAGGGCGTCATGGTGGTGCGTGGCCTTGACCGTCTCCTGGAGGAACGGCCGGGCCCGCTTGTCCACGTAGGCCAGGATCCCCGCGACATCGACCGTGGAGTAGTAGACGTCGATGTCGCGCATCCCGGCGTAGACGGCCATCCGGGTGCGGTAGGCGGCGACGGTGCGGTGGACGGCATGCCGGACGCCGTGGACGTCGAACCCGCGCGTCCGACCGGCGATCACGACGCTGGCGGCGAGGCGCTTGACGTCCCACTCGAAGGGTCCGTGGAGCGTCTCGTCGAAGTCGTTGATGTCGAAGACCAGGTCGCGCTCGGGTGAGGCGAAGAGCCCGAAGTTGGACAGGTGGGCGTCGCCGCACAGCTGGACGACGATCCCGGCCTCGGGCGTGGACGCGAGGTCGGCTGCCATGGGCAACGCCGCCCCCCGGAAGAACGTGAACGGCGAGACGGCCATCCGGCCGTACCGGATCGGGACGAGCCTGGGAATCCGGGTGGCGGCCTGCTCCTCCAGCAGCTCGACCGGGTCTGGTCGACCTGGCGCCGGCCGCCACGCTGCGTGGGCCGACGGCGGCACCCTTGACCGGGCCGCCTCACCCTCGGCGCGGCGCTCGGCGCGCGACGGCAGCGGGGACACGAGCTCTGTCTCAGCCTTCGGCCGGCGCCGCTGCCGGGGTCTCGGGCGGCGCCGGGGTCTCGGGCGGCGCCGCCGCCGATGTCGGAATTGCCCGGTAGGCCCGGACCAGATCCACGGCCGTGTCGAAGATCCGGTCGGTCCCGATCAGCTCGGTCAGGCCGTAACTGTCAAGCTGCCCACGGACCTTGGGGTTCAGGTCGCAGATCGCGAAGGTGACGCCGGTGCGGGCAAGCTCCTCCCTGACCTGGCGGATCGTGTCGGCGCCGGAATAGTCGATGTCCCCCATCGCGGACCCCGACACCGCGAGCCAGCGGAGGGGCGGATCGGCGGCCTCGACGAGGTCCATGATCTCCTCGGTGAAGCGGGCGCCGTTCGCGTAGTACAGGCCGGACCCGAAGCGGTAGATCATCAGCCCGGGCAGCGCCTCGGCGCGGCCCGCCAGCGGAGCGGACCCCGGCGTGCCGTCCGGTGTCATGGCCAGCAGCGTGTCGTACGGCCGGTAGCTGTGGAAGATGTGCTCCACGACCGAGAGGGCCATCGCCAGGATGATCCCCTGCTCGACGCCGACGACCACCACGACCGCCGCCGTGACCGCGGCGACCGCGAACTCGCCCTGCCGGACGCGTGCGATGGCGGCCATCCCGCGGTAGTCGACGAGCCGCAGGCCGATGAGGAACACGACGGCCGCGAGAACGGCATTGGGCATGTAGGCGAGGGGGCCGGTCAGGAACAGCAGCACCAGCGCCACGACCGCGCCCGCGGTGAGCTGCGAGACCTGGCTGCGTCCGCCACCGCTGTCGACCATCTCGGTCTTGGTGGGGCTGCCGTTGACGACGAAGGTGCCGGTGATGCCGGCCCCGATGTTCGCCATGCCGAGGCCGACGAGGTCGACGTTCTCGTCGAAGCTGTCCCCGTACTTCATGGCGTACGCCCGCGAGGTCGCCGCGCTCTGGGCAAGGATCACGATGACCAGGGAGACGACCGTCGGCAGCAGCGCCACGACGTTGGCCCCGGTCATGACGTCGGTGGGCAGGCCAAGCGTGGGCAGGCCGCCGGGGACGGTCCCGAGGACCGTCACGCCCATCGCCTCGAGGTCGAGGAGGTAGCTGAGGACGATCGAGCCGACGACGGCGATCAGCGCGCCCGGGATCGCCTTGTTCACGCGCCCCAGGACCAGGATCACCGCAAGGACGGAGATGGAGACGAGGAGCGTGGGCACGGACGTCTCGGTCGGGATGAGCTGGAGCGTCTCGACGAACTTCTGGACCGTCCCGCCGCTCTCGCCGCTGATCCCGAACATCCCGCCGACCTGGCCCATGGCGACCTGGATGCCGACGCCGGTCAGGAAGCCGATGAGGACGCTGCGGGAGAGGAAGTTCGCGATGAAGCCGAGCTTGAGCAGGCGCGCCGCGATCAGCAGGACGGCACACATGAGGGCGGCCAGCGACGTCATCTGGACGTACTCGGTGGATTGGGCGGTCTGGCCCATGGCCACCAGCCCGGTGGCCAGGATCGCCGCGGTCGCCGAGTCCGCGCCCACGACCAGGTGACGCGACGACCCGAAGATCGCGAAGAAGAGGACCGGCAGCAGCAGCGTGTAGAGACCCGTGACCACCGGTGTGCCGGCGATCTTGGTGTAGCCCATCACCTCGGGGATGGCGAGGGCGGCGAGCGTGGCACCGGCGATGGCGTCGGCGGGCAACCGCGACGCATCGAAGGGCAGGAGACCGCCCAGGAGCATGGACGGCCGACGCCTCTTCGGGGCCACCTTGGTCGTCGAGACCGCGTTGGTCGTCATGTCGCCCGGCACCCCTCAATGTCCTTCACCAATCCGGGTCACAGTACGCGCCAAGTCAAGCCGCTCCGCATCCACCAAACCGAGTGAAGTGGCAGCGCGGCGGGCGCCGCGAGCGGGCTCGCCCCGAGCTACGCCCCCAGCTCCTCGCGCAGCTGGCCGATCGCCCACTCCAGGTCCGCCTGCTCGACGACGATCGGCGGCGCGAGCCGGATCGTCGATCCGTGCGTGTCCTTGGCGAGCACGCCACGGCGCATCAGGCCCTCGCAGACGTCGCGCCCGGACCTGCCGACGATGTCGACGCCGGCCCACAGCCCGCGTGAGCGCACCGCCGACACGCGGTCCGCGGGGAGCGCGTCCAGCAGCTCGCGCAGCACGAGGCCCAGCTCCCGGGCACGTGCCTGGGGCTCGCCCGTTGCGAGCATCCGGACGACCTCGATGCCAACCGCGCAGGCGAGCGGGTTGCCGCCGAACGTGCTGCCGTGCTCGCCGGGGTGGAAGACACCCATCACGTCGGCCCGGGCGACCACCGCCGACACGGGCAGGATTCCGCCCCCGAGCGCCTTGCCCAGGATGTACGCGTCCGGCACGACGCCCTCGTGGTCGCAGGCGAAGGTCGTCCCCGTGCGCCCCAGGCCCGACTGGATCTCGTCGGCGAGCATCAGCACGTTGCGCTCGGTGCACAAGCGGCGGACCTCGACCAGGAACCCGTCGGGCGGGATGATCACGCCACCCTCGCCCTGGATCGGCTCGAGGAGGACGCCTACCGTGTTCTCGTCGATCGCCGCCGCGAGCGCGGCCGCGTCGCCGTAGGGAACGCTCACGAACCCCGGCGTGAAGGGCCCGAAGCCCTCACGCGCCGCCGGGTCGTCGGAGAAGCTGATGATCGTGGTCGTGCGGCCGTGGAAGTTGCCGCCCATGACGATGATCGTCGCCCGGCCATCCGGGACGCCCTTGACCTGGTAGCCCCACTTGCGGGCCATCTTGACTGCGGTCTCGACCGCCTCCGCGCCCGTGTTCATGGGCAGGATCGCGTCCATCCCGCACAGGGCGGCCAGCTCGCGCCCGAACACCCCGAGCAGGTCGTTGTGGAACGCGCGGCTGGTGAGCGTCAGCCGCCCCAGCTGCCGCTCCGCCGCTGCCACGAGCACCGGGTTGCAGTGCCCGAAGTTGAGGGCGCTGTAGCCGGCCAGCATGTCCAGGTAGCGGGTCCCGGCCACA
Organism: uncultured Chloroflexia bacterium; assembly: GCA_963754485.1. Lineage (GTDB taxonomy): Bacteria > Chloroflexota > Limnocylindria > Limnocylindrales > CSP1-4 > CAIXZV01. The sequence goes on from CAVWFY010000019.1 coordinate 140,167, forward strand.
TCCTCGACCCACGCCCCCTCGCCCCTGGCAAGGACCACGGGCAGCGGGTGATAGTTGTGGGCCGTGTGAGCCTCGACCTCGGCGATGAACTGGCCGGCCGGTCCTCCGGCCTCACCCGGGTCGATGACCGGGGCCTCGTGGATTGTCATGTGGTCACCCTCAAGGATGGGCGCGGACGCTGTTGCGACGATCGTCGCACGGCGATCAGCTGCGCGCGAGTCCCTGCGGCCAGAGGAGACCGCCATCCGCCCGGGTCCGCCCGGCGAACGATGCTCATGGAGATCGAGCGACCTGCGTTGAGGTACACACATGTCCGGCGATGACGGCCACGACGGCCTGGAGGAGCGCCACCCCGAGCGCCGCCAGCAGGCGCCGGTGTTCGCGGTTGCCCCGGTTCGCGCCCGTCGCACCCTCTCCCGCGTCGCCCTTGTCGGTGTGGTCATCGGGGTGCTCGCCTTCGTGGCCGGGATCGCGGTGGCCTCCTCCGGTCCGACCGAGCGGACCCTGCTCTCCGTCGATCGGGCTGCCGTGCCCACTCCCGCCACGGTCACCCCGTCGCCGTCGCCGGCCAAGACCCCGCCCGTGACCCCCTCGCCTACGGGACCTGCCGCCGGGTCAAGCGCGTTTGCCGAGGAGTTCCGGCCCATCGACGTGATCACCGGCCTCCCGGACGGCGCCGGCTGCGTCGCGTCGGACGCTCGCGACAAGGAGGTCCCGCGGACGCGACGCGATGGGCCACGGCTCACGTTCCAGCGGTCGTGGATGATCTGGTGCCCCGTCCCCGAGGAGCTGCGCCAGCCGTTCCTGCTCGCGGTGCTGGAGACCCTCGTGAAGGAGGTGCCCGCCGACACGTACGGCTACGCGGCAGGAACCGACGGGGCTGGCGATGCGCTGTTTCCCTACGCGGAAGCCCCGCTGGCCGGCACCGTCGCGCTCACGGCCGACGCCGCAGGCGACGGGTTCGCGATCGCGATCGTCCTGGAGGAGTGGCGCTCCGACTAGGTCGGCAGCCCGTTCCCGCGCGTTCGGGTGCCTACGCGACGGCGGGTTCCGGTGCATCCACCCCCGCCCCCTCCTCCTCGCCGGCAGGGACGCTCCGCGGCAGGTCCTTCGTGAACGCGAGTGACGCGAGGGCGATCAGCGCCGCCGCGAGGAGGCCGGCCTTGAGCGAGCGGAGCTGGGCCTGCTCGTAGTCTTCGACCACCGCCTGCGTGGTCGCCTCATCGAGCCCGGCCGTCTTGAGCGCCGCCTCGACATCCGCCGACGCGACGAAGTCGATCCCGTCCACCGTCGCCGTCTCGATCTGGACGACGACCTCCTGGGGGATGCGCTCGTCCTGCTGGACGTTGGTGACGAACGCGCCGGTCAACCCGACCAGCACGATCGCCCCGATGAGGGCGACACCGAGCGAGGAGCCCAGCTGCTGCCCCGTGTACTGGAGGCCGCCCGCCTCGCCCCGACCGGACGCGTCGACCGACGACTGGACCACCAGGCCGAGCTGCGAGGCGATCAGGCCCATCCCGACGCCGAGGATGCCCATGGCCACGGCGAAGGCGAGATCCCCGAGGTCCGGCTGGATGGTGGCGAGGAGCGCGAACGCCGCAACGGCCGTGGTCGCCAGGCCCGCCCTCGTGATCGACCGGACGGAGTACCTGGTCGACAGACGCGAACCGACCGCAGCTGCGACGAACATGGCGATCGATGTCGGCAGCATCTTGACGCCCGTCTCCAGGGCATCGAGCCCCAGGACGAGCTGGAGATACAGCGGGATGGTGAAGAAGACGCCCATCAGGATGAGGTTCTGCGAGAAGAGACCGATCAGGCCGGCCCGCAGGGGCGGGATCTTGACCAGGTCCAGGTGGACGAGCGGGTCATTCCCCGTGGCCTCCCGGCGCCGCTGCCACCACACGAAGGCCCACAGAAGCACGGCTCCCCCGGCGATGACGAACGGCGTCAGCGAGAGCCCGAACGGCTCGACCGGGGAGTCCTTGGGCACGATCAGGCCCCACGTGGTGGACTGCAGGATTCCCAGGACGACCGCGCCGAGGCCGGCTGCGGCGAGGATGGAGCCGACGACGTCCAGCCGAGGCTTCGGTCCCGTGCGCACCGCGTCGGCGACGAACTTCGTCATCGCCAGGATACCGATCACGATGACGACCTCGCCCACGAACACGACGCGCCACGACAGCTCCGTCGTGGCCCAGCCGCCGAGGATGGGGCCGATCGCGATGCCGGCGCCGGCGACACCGCCGATCACGGCATAGGCCGCCTTGCGCTCCTTGCCCTCGAAGTTGCCGGCGATCAGGGCCGCCATCGCCGGCAGCACCAGGGCCGCCCCGATGCCCTCGAGGATCGACCAGCCCAGGGTGAGCTGGGCGACCGTCTGCGAGACCGCGGTCAGGGCGGAGCCGCAGGCGTAGATGATCAGCCCGATCACGAACGCCCGGCGGCGGCCGATGATGTCGCCGATCTTGCCGCCCGTGAGCATGAGCATGGCCATCACCAGGCAGTACAGGGTGATGACAGCCTGGATCGTGGTGACCGTGGTGTCGAAGTCCTCGACCAGCTGGCTGATCGAGACATTCATCACCGACTGGTCCAGGACCATGATGAACTGGGCACCCGCCAGGGCGATCAGCGGGAGTCGCCGGTTCATCGGGCTTCACCTCGTGCGCGGGGCATGCGTCGTCGGGTCATGGGCACCGCCGAGGCGGCGCTGTCAGATCATACGGATCGAGAGTCGCCTTCGATGCGCCATCGGCGGCGGCGACCGTGGCGGCTCCCGCCACCGGCCACCGGCCACCGGCAGGCTGATCTAGACCCTCACCTGGTCCAGGAGCGTCGCGAGGTAGCGGGACTTGACCTGCTGGTTGGCGAGGACCTGCTTCGTCGGCGGCAGCTTCAGGATCACGCCCAGGATCCCGGCCATCGCCCGGTGGCTGAGCAGCGCCCGGTTGTCGAAGATGCAGTCCTGGAGCCGGCCCCGCTCGATCGCCATCAGCACCGTGCGGTGGAGCGTGTCCACCGGCGTGACGACCCGCTCCGGCCGGGCCTCCAGCCACAGCGCCTTGTGGGTGCAGACGCGGGTGCACACGCCGCAGCCCAGGCAGATCTCCGCGGCCAGCTCCGCGCGGCGCTTGCGCGGCTTCGACCGGGTCGTTCGCGGACACGAGGGTCATCGCCTCGACGGGGCAGCTGTCCACGCACTTGCCGCAGCCGTTGCAGGTCGCCTCGTCCACGTGCGGCAGGTAGTTGGTGGTGTGGACGGGGTTCAGGCTCCCGAACCGGCGCTGGGCGATCATCGCCTCGCAGCAGCAGCCGCAGCAGTTGCAGATGAAGCCGGCGTCCCGCTGGACGTTCTCGCCGAACTGGACGAGGCGGCTCTCGTACGCCTGCGCCAGGAGGTCCATTCCCTCGGACTTGTCCACGCGCCGGGCGTAGCCGTGGCGGATCAGGGAGTCCGCCGACCCGCCGAAGGTCATGCAGATGTTCATCGGCGCCTGGCAGGCCTTGCCCACATGCTCCGCCTTGTGCCGGCAGTAGCAGACGCCCACGCCCATGTGCTGCGCGGTGCCGATGACCTCGCTGGCCCGCTCGAAGTCCAGGACCTGCATCAGGTCGGGCCGCGCGTCCTGGCGCATCCCGTTCCCGGGCCGACGGGCATCGGCGAGCGCGGGCTCGTTGACGAACACGCGCCCCAGCTGGGTCTCGCCGTGGGTGAACAGCGAGATGATGAACTCGTCCTCGACGGTGACGTACTGCCAGAAGAGCTCGGCCAGGAGGTGCTGGTCGATGTCGTCGCGAACGCGCATCATCGAGAACTCGAAGAAGCCGGCCATCGGCGGCGGCAGGATGTAGAGGGTTCCGTTGGGGCCCTCCATGTCCAGGAGGATCGCCCGCGAGGCCAGGCCGTCGAGGACGGTCCGCGCCTCCGCCTCGCCCATGCCCCAGATCCGCGCGGCGCGGCGGGCGGTCACGGGCCGGATCGGCAGCCGGGCGACCAGACCCGCCTCGCGCTCCGTGAACAGCAGGGCGAGGATCCGGTACAGCAGGTCGCTCGGCGGTGCGCCCTGCGGGAACCGGTTGATGCGATCGCCAAGCGCCACGTAGGCTCCCCGCGCGGTCGCGTGGGCCATGAAATCCCTCCCTGTTCGCTGGAACCGCCCCGATGCTGGGCGTCGCGGGCCGCGCTGCCTAGGGCGTTCAGCCGGGCAGCCGCGGGCCGTCGGTCACGGTGGTGGCATCCTTGGGGCGTGGAGCCCCCTGCCGATCCGACCCCCGCAACGCTCTCGCAGGCAGCGGAGCCGGACCGGTCGCGACTCGTGCGCCTTGTCTTCGCGGTGATCGGCACGGTCGCACTGGCGATCGGCGTCCTGGGGATCATCCTGCCGATCCTGCCGACGACGCCTTTCCTGCTGCTCGCGGCCGCCTGCTACGCGCGCGCATCCACCCGGCTGTACGGCTGGCTGCTCGGGCAGTCCGCGCTTGGCCCGATCATCACCCGCTGGCGGGAGTCCGGGTCGCTGGCGCCGGGCGTCAAGGTGCGTGCGATCGTCATCGTGGTCGTGACGTTCGCGGTGTCCATCATCCTGGTCGACAGCCTGCTCGTCCGGGCGCTCCTCGTTGTGATCGCAGCCATCCTGACCATCTTCCTGGCCCGTCTTCCGACCGACCCGTAGCGCCCAGCGGCCCATCTGCAGCGTGCGCAGCGCCACCGGGCTATGCTCCCGCAGTTGGAGCGCCGCCATGGCTGCCCCGAACCGTCCCGCCCAGGTCCCGGCGGGCACCCTCCGAGAGGCCGCGCACGTGCCCGTCCCCACCGCAATCGCGCTGCCGCGCACCCTGTCCGAGCTGCTCGACGAGGCCGTCGCCAGCTCCGGCAACGCCCACTTCCTTGGCGTTCGCACGTCGAACACGCGCGAGTTCTCGATGACCATGGCCGAGTTCGGCGTGGCCGTCGGGAACGCGGCAGCCCGGATGGCCGCGGCGGTCCCACCCGGCGCCAGGATCCTGGTCCAGGGTGCACCCGGTCCCGGGTTCGCGGCGGCGCTGTTCGCGGCTGGTCGCGCGAATGTCGTGCTCGTCCCGCTCGACGTCCGGATGACCGCGGACACGATCGACCGGATCGCAGCCCTCACCGAGCCGACGGCGATCCTCCTGGGCACCGGCAGCACCGTGGAGCCGATCAGGATCCCCCGCCTCGCGGCCCTGCCCGTGATCGATCTCGACGACCTTCCCGACACGGCGCCACCCGAGGCCCTGGCCGCGCTCGCCGCCCGAACGCCGTCCGAGCCGGACGCGCCCGTCGAGATCCTGTGCACGTCGGGGTCCACGGGGAACCCCAAGGGCGTGACCATGACCCAGACCATGCTGCTCGCGTCCACGAGCCGCTGCCTCCAGACCATCCCGGGTGGCGGCAACCGCTTCGTCTCGATTCTGCCCCTCTCGCACATCATGGAGCAGGTCGCTGGGCTGATCTACGCGGTGGCGGCCCGCGCGGAGGCGGAGTACATCACCACGCTGCGCCCGGACGTCATCGCGGCCGCGATCAAGGGGCATCGCGCGACAGCGCTGGTCCTGGTGCCCCAGGTGCTGGAGTTCCTGTTCCTGGCCATCCGGCGCGAGGCGGACAAGAGCGGCAAGGGCACCACGTTCCGCCGTGCGCTGCGCATCGCGCCGCTGCTGCCGCTGAGCATGCGCCGGAAGATGTTCAAGACGGTCCACGAAGCCCTGGGCGGCGAGCTGCGCATGGTCATGTGCTCGGCCGCCTACCTCTCGCCCGCCCTCCAGCGCAACTGGGAGGCGCTCGGCGTGCTGGTGGTCCAGGGCTATGGGTCCACGGAGGCCGGCCTCGTCGCGACCAACTTCCTCGACCGCGTGCCTGTCGACCGGGTCGGCTGGTGGCTGCCGCCCATGGAGCTGCGGACGGAGCCTGACGGCGAGGTGGTGGTCCGTGGGCCGTCCGTGTTCGAGGGCTACTGGCAGGATCCCGTGTCGACCGCGGCGGCGTTCACGCCCGACGGCTGGTACCGGACCGGCGACTACGGCGAGATCGACGCGAGCGGGGCTTTGCGGCTGATCGGCCGGACGCGCTCGCTGATCGCACTGCCCAACGGGATGAACGTGCACCCCGAGGACGTCGAGGCGGCGCTCGCGACCGAGGGCATCCTGGAGCCGGTCGTCTATGACGCGGGCGCGGGACGGATCGCCCTCGCGTACCGGGCTGAGGCGGCATTCGCCGACCCCGTCGACGACGAGGCCGCGGCCGTTGGGCGCGCCGTCAAGGCGGCGAATGCACACCTTGCGCAGCACCAGCGGGTGGTCGAGGTCGCCGCGTACCCGGAACCGGACTTCCCGCGCACGCACACGCGCAAAGTGCAGCGGAGCGTGGTGGCGGCGAAGATGAACGCGGTTCGCGCCGCGGCCTGATCAACGCGGGAGCGTTGAGGTCGATCGAGTACGCGATCGCCGTCCAGGCCATGCGCCGTGCCCAAGCGGCTGGCGGAAGCCTGCGGAGCCTACACTGCGGTCGTGACATCGCCAGAGCCTCACCGGCTCGTCCACGTGGACCTCGAGGAGGCTGCGACCGTTCTCGCACTTGCGTTCGCCGATGACCCGTTGTGGGTTGCGATCGCTCCCGAAGTGCCGGCGCGTGCCCGCCTCCTCGCGCGGCTGTACCGTCTGGTCCTTGCGCCGGCGGTCGATGCCGGGCGGGTTCTCGCCATCGGTCGACCGGTCGCCGGTGTCGCGGTCTGGCACCTTCCGGGTGACGCGCGGCCCGGGCCCCGCGGCCTCCTTGACGCCGCGATCGCGGCGGCGGGGCTGCTGCCGTCAGGACGGCGCCTCGCCCGGGCATTCACGGTGCAGCGGGCGTTTGCCGCCATGCGCCACGTCCATGCGACCGGCAGGATCGCGCACCTGGAGCACGTTGGCGTATTGCCGGCTGCGCGTGGACGGGGCGTGGCCAGTGCGCTCATCCGCCCGATCCTCGGCCGTGCGGAGGTGGCTGGGCTGCCCGCATGGACCGAGACGGTGACACCAGGGAACGTGGCGCTCTACGAGCACCTGGGGTTCACGGTTGTGGCGTCGGTGGAGGTAGCAGGCCTGGGCGTCACCCTCTGGGGGCTCCGGCGGGAAGGACCGGCCAGCTGCGGGTCCGAAGCGCGACGCGCACTCCCGTGCGAGCGATGACCGGTCCCGGAGCCGCCGATCCCGCCGCCGACGCTGCCGGCCGCCGCGCCCGCGAGTTGTACCTGGACGACGCGCACGTCCACGGCTGCGCGGAGACCGCGTTCGTCGTCCTCAAGGAGGCGTTCGGGCTACCCGATGCCGCCGACTCCTCCGCCGCGATGGCCCTCAACGGCGGCGTCGCCTACAGTGGCGCGACCTGCGGGGCGGTGACCGGAGCAGCCATGGCCCTCGGGCAGCTGGCCGCGAGCCGCATCGATGACCACCGCGAGGCCAAGCGCGCCGCTCGAGAGCTCACCTCCGGTCTCCTCGTCGCGTTCGAGGCTGAGTTCGGCGCCTCGAGCTGCCGGGCTCTGACGGGGGTGGACCTGCGCACCGAGTCCGGACACCGGGCGTTCATCGAGAGCGGCGCCTGGCGTGACGGCTGCATGCGCCAGGTCGAGCTGGCGGTGACCCGGCTGGCGCCCCTCGCCGACCCGGGTACCTGGGACACCGCCACGGGGCGCAAGGCGACCGCGTAGCACCCGAGAGTCGGGCGTTGCGGGCGTCGGGGGCGTCGCGGGCGTCGGGTTCCTGTCGGATGTCCGCGGAGCGGACCGTATCCGGCCATCCGCCACGGACGGGTCCGGTCCGGTGGATGCCGGGCATCGTGGCGCGTGCCTGGGCTTCCCGCCACGCGCGCGACCCTTCTGCCGCTGGTCCGTCATCCGGACCGTAGACGAGACGCTCCTGCCTACCGTCCGCCACCCGGACGGATGGCGGAAGGACCGCCGCCCGGAGCCGATACCGTCCGCCGTGCGGACAGCTGGCGGAATAGGGCCAGTTACCGTCCGCTGCGCGGACAATCGGCGTGAAGGGGCGAGGCGGTCAGCGGGCGGTGCGGGAAGGCGCCGACCCCGCCGGGCACGAGCCGGTGAACCGAAGGGCCCGCCGGGACGGGCCACGCGTCCCGGTCGCCACGGGCCACGGAGATCACGCGCGCTGCCAATGGCCCCTTCCGTGCGCGGGTCCAGGACCGCCAGCATTGGGTTCGCCCGACGTCCAGGGCAGCGCGCCAATGCGTCGCGGGGCGAGGGGACCGGTGGGCAACAACGGATCGGGCGGGGACAGGGACCGGATCGGGGTCCTGCTGGCGATCTTCGACTTTCCCGCGCTCGTGGCCGGCTATCGCGCGGTGATCGATGCGGAGCCCGACCTCGTCGTCGTCGGCGTCGCGGCGGACCGCGATCACCTCGCGGAAACCCTCGCCTGCACCCCGGCCAACGTCGTGATCGCCGAGTGCCGTCCCTTCGCCGCGCCGGTGTCGTGCGCCTTCGAGATCATCGAGCGTGTCCGGGCGGCCTCGCCCGGGACGCGGATCCTCGCGCTCGAGTGCCGCGGCGGAACGGAGCCATTCAGCCTCGCCCTGCGGGCCGGCGCCGACGGGTTCCTCGGGCGAGGCACCGAACCGTCCGAGATCGTGGCCGCGATCCGCTCGGTCAGCCGGGGCGAGACCTACGTCTCACCGGCGATCGTGACCCGCATGGTGAACACCTACGTCCTGCACGCGCAGGAAGGGCCTGTCGGGGATGCGTATGCGGGGCTCAGCGAACGGGAGAAGGAGGTCATGCTCCTCGCCGCGGTGGGTCACACGAACCGCGAGATCGCGAAGGTCTTCCACCTCTCGGAGCAGACCGTCCACAACTACCGGGCGAACGTCATGGAGAAGCTCGGCCTGCACGACCGCATGGAGCTGCTCAAGTTCGCGATCCGGCGCGGGATCGTCTCCGTCGCGGACCTCTAGCAGTCTCGGACCTGTAGAACCGGCGGCGGAACGAGGGGCGGCTCCTCCAGGTCGGGGAAGCCGGGAGGAGCCGCAGTCAGATGGCAGGGTCGGACGGACTGGTCCGTCCGACCCTTCGAGGCAGCGGGCGTCCGAAAGGTTTCACCTCCCGGGAATCACTTCGCGGCGTCGATCGCCGCCAGCACCTTGGCCGGGTCGAGGGCGCCGGCGAACCGGGCCGTCTCCTTGCCCCCGGCCGAGACCACGATCGCGGGTCCCTCCGACAGCCCCGCCGCCTTGCCCTCGGCCGTCTCGTCCCTGACCGCCTGGGCGATGGCGGGATCCGCGAGACAGGCATCGAAGGCCGCGACATCCAGCCCCAGCTGCGATGTGAGCCGGAGCAGGTTCTCCGGGGTGTAGATCCCAGCGTCCTTGCCCTGCGCCGAGACCGCGAGGATGTCGTGCATGAGCCACGTGGGACCACCCTGGGCGTCGAAGCAGCGGAGCGCCACCCCGGCCGTCACGGACTGGTCGCCGAGCAGGGCGAGGTCGTGGAGCTCCAGGCGCACCGTGCCGTCCGCAACGCGGGTGCGCAGCTCTCCGCCCAGCGCGTTGGCGACCGTCGCTCCGTTCGTCGCCTGGTAGTCCATCCAGAGCGCCACCGTGACCGGCGCCGCGGCGTCACCGGCCGTGCGCCCGTCGGTCGGGGTGCCCGCCCATGGATCGTTGATCGGTCGCTGGGTGGGCAGCGGCACAGGGGTGGCGCCGGCGACGGCGGCATCGATGGCGGCCTTCACGTCGTCGAACTTCGGCACGCCCAGAAAGCGGGTGCCGTTGACGTCCGCGGTGGGCGTCGACTCGATCCCGACGCGGACGCCGGCGGCGGTGTCCGCCAGCACCTCGGCGAGGAGGGACCGGTCGGCGAAGCACGCCTCCAGCTTGGCGCCGTCGAGGCCGACGGACGCGCCGATCGCGGCCAGCCGGTCGCGGGCGAACGCCCCCTCGTTCTCGCCGTTCTGGGCTGCGTACACGGCGTCGTGCATCGGCCAGTACTTGCCCTCACGGCCGGCACAGCGGACCGCGATGGCGGCGTCGCTGGACTCGGGGCCGATGAAGGCGTAGTCGCGGTGGACCAGGGCGACGGTGCCGTCGGCGATGTACGGGGTCAGCAGCGGGATCGTCTCCTGCGCGAACTTCGCACAGAACGGGCACTGGTAGTCGGCCCAGTAGTCGATGACCACCTTGGCGTCGGCGCTGCCGAGCCGGTTGCCGTCCGACGGGAGGTCGGGGCCGGTCGACACGGCGGGCGTGGGCACGGGCGCGGACGGATCCAGGGTCGCGCCGGCGCTGGGGGTCCCACCGATACCGGCAACCGCGTCCCCGTCGTCGGTGCCCGTCCCGCGCCCCAGCAGATAGCCTGCGCCGATGGCGAGCGCCACGACAAGGGCGACGGTCCCGAGGATGGCGACGCGGTTCTGCCGGTGGGCGCCGCCGGAGGCCTTGGCGGGCTCGACGGGGGGTGCGGGCTCGGCGACCGGCTCGGGCTCGGGCTCGACGGCCTGCTCGGCCTCAGTGGGAAGTGCGGGCTCGGCGGCCGGCTCGGGCTTGGCGGACAGCCCGGCATCGTCGATGGCGGGGTTGGACTCGGGCGTGCCGGGGGGCGGCACGACGGGGGGGTCGGTGTCGTTCACGGGGTCATGGTGAGCCATAGGACCCCGACCCGCAAAACGGGGCGCATCGGCACCGGGGAGTGCCGCGGGTAGGACCATCGGCTGCGCGCCGGCCCGGGACCGGTGCGCCGGCGCACATCCGGGCACCGACATGGGACCACCGGTATCTGTTCGGGCCATCGGCTGGGCGTGATCCTTGCGTACGTGATGGATCAACAACCCAGGGCTGCTGCATGCGCCTGACGCTGGCCGGCGGCTCCGGCGCCGACGCCTCGATACTGACGCTCCCGCGCAGGACCGCCCTGCTCGGCGTGTATACCGCGACCACCATCGTCGCCGGGTTTGTGGCGCTCGTCGTCGCAACGGCCCTGCTGCTCGCCTCACCGGACGCGGGCCTGCGATCCGACATCGCGATCGGCGGGCTCGACGCCTCCGTGGCCGGCGCCGCGGGCGTCGCAGTCTGGATCCTCTACGCACTCGCCGGTGGCACGCGGATGCTCCGCGACCCTGGTGGCCACGCGACGCTCACCTTCCACCTGCCGTTCATCGCCGCAGCCACGATCCTCGGCGGCCCAGTGGCGGGCGCGTGGGTGGCCGCGCTGGGCACCCTGGACCTGCGCGAGCTGCGCGAGGCTCCGTGGTACGGCGTGCTCGCCAACCACGCGGCGCTGATCCTGGCGGCCTTCGCGGGCGGTCTCGTGTTCGAGGGCACCGTGGCCGTGGCGGGAGCAGCGGGGATCGATACGAACCTGGTCGTGCTGCTCGTCGGTGGCCTCGCGGGCACCGCCGTCCTGGCGGTGGTCTCAGCGCTTCTCGCGGCCGGCGTCGTCGTCCTCCGCGACGGCCTCGCGCCGGCGGACACGCTCGCCCTGATGGACCACTCGTTCCGGCGGACCGCGGTGGCGGAGACGCTCCTGGGCTGGCTGTTCGTTGTCGTCTGGGTCACGGCCGGCTGGTGGGCGCCCGCCCTGTGCACCGTGGTCGTGCTCACCCTGTGGCGCGCGACCGCCGATGCCGAGGCCCTGGATCACGACGAGCTGACCGGTGTCCTGTCGCGCCGGGCGTTTGCGCAGCGTGCGGCCGAGGCTGCCGATCGGGCCCGCCGGGGCGTGGACGGCGCCGCGTACCTGTTCCTCGATCTCGACGGCTTCAAGGCCATCAACGACGGCCCGCGGAGCCACCACGTCGGCGACCAGGTGCTCGCTGCGCTGGGTGAGCGGCTCCAGCGCAGCGTGCGGGTCACCGACGCCGTCGGGCGCCGCGGCGGCGACGAGTTCATGGTCCTGTTCAACGGCGTCCGCGACGAGGCCACGGCCGCTAGTCTTGCGGAGCGGATCCAGGCCGCCGTCACCGCTCCCGTCACCACCGACGACGGTCCGAAGCAGGTCGGGGTGTCCATCGGCGTGGCGCTGGCGGTGCCGGGCCGCCGGGACTTCGAGCCCGACCTCCGCGGGCACGCCGACACGGCGATGTACGAGGCGAAGGCCGCCGGCGGCGGCATCCGCGTCTGGCAGGAGCCGGACGAGACCTGACACCGGCCGACCCCGGCCGGCCGGGGCGGCGGGCCATCCGCGAGGGATCCCTCGGCGAACAGGGGCTGGAGGGAATCGTGAGCGCGTGCTCGAGGCGCAATCCTGCCCTCGCACCGGGCGCGCCACCGGGCCGCAACCTCAGGTTGTCCCATCCCTCCGGTAAGATCCGAACATCCACAGTGTGTGCCCCAAACGGACGGTGATGCCCATGAAGGTCGGCGTCGCCGGGGAGACTGCGCGCGGAGAGCGGCGCGTCGCCCTGGTGCCCGAAGCGCTCGGCAAGTTGACAGCTGCCGGGTGTGCGATTCTCGTCGAGGCCGGCGCGGGCGCCGGTGCCCTGATCCCGGACCAGGCGTTCACGGACGCCGGGGCCACGGTCGTGAGCACCGGCGACCTGTACGCCGGCGCCGACGTCATCCTCCGCGTCCAGAAGCCGTCGGCCGAGGAGGCCGCGAGGCTGCGCAGCGGCCAGGCCGTCATCGGCCTCCTGTCCCCGCTCCTCGACCCGGCCCTGATGCAGTCGCTGGCCTCCGCCGGCGTCACCGCGATCAGCCTGGACGCCATCCCGCGCACCCTGTCCCGGGCGCAGACCATGGACGCGCTGTCATCGCAGGCGAACACCGGCGGCTACAAGGCCGTCCTCATCGCCGCGAACACGTATGGCCGCTACTTCCCGATGTTGACCACCGCCGCAGGTACCGCCAAGCCTGCGAACGTCCTGATCCTCGGGATCGGGGTCGCGGGCCTGCAGGCCATCGGCACCGCCCGCCGCCTCGGTGCCGTGGTCGCCGCATACGACGTGCGCCCGGAGACGGCCGAGCAGGCCGAGAGCCTGGGTGCGAAGTTCGTCAAGCTCAAGACGTCCATCGACGCCACCGGCGCCGGTGGCTACGCCCGCGAGCTGACTGCCGACGAGCGCGCCGCCCAGCAGGCGGAGCTCAACGAGGTCATCGCCAACCAGGACGTGGTCATCACCACGGCCCAGGTCCCCGGCCGCAAGCCGCCGGTCCTCGTCACCGCGGATGCCGTGCGTGCCATGCGCCCGGGCTCGGTGATCGTGGACATGGCCGCGAGCGCCCTGGGCGGCAACTGCGAGCTGTCGGTGGCCGGCGAGACCGTCACCACCGGGAACGGCGTCACCATCGTCGCGCCGGAGAACCTGCCCGCGTCGATGCCGCTCTCGGCCAGCCAGTTCTACGCCCGCAACATCTCGTCCCTGCTCCTGAACATGGTCAAGGACGGCGCCCTGCACCTCGACTTCGAGGAGGAGGTCACCAGGGCCACGGTGATCACCCACGCAGGCGCGGTCGTGTCCGAGCCCGTGCAGAAGCTGCTGGCTCCGGCCGGAGGTACCGCATGAGCGAGGACGTCGTCACGACGAGCATGCCCATCGACCTCGCGTTCACGATCTTCGTGCTCGCGATCCTGTGCGGCATCGCGGTCATCTCCAAGGTCCCCGCCACGCTCCACACGCCCCTGATGTCGGGCGCCAACTCGATCCACGGGATCGTCCTGGTCGGCGCCATGATCGTCGCCGTCGGAGCGGAGGACCCACTGTCCTACCTGCTGTCGTTCCTGGCCGTCGTGTTCGCAACGCTCAACGTGGTGGGCGGCTACGTGGTCACGGACCGGATGCTCCAGATGTTCCGGCGCAAGCCCGCGACACCCAAGTCCGAGAAGGTCGAGGACTGACCGTGGAGCTCACCCCCCTTGACGCCATCGTCCGGCTGTCCTGGCTGACGGCCGCCGTCGCCTTCGTGATCGGCCTCAGCCGGATGAACTCACCCGCCACGGCACGCAACGGCAACCTGATCTCGGCCGGCGGCATGGTCCTGGCGATCGTCGCCACGGCGGTCTACCTGCTGTTCACGCCGCCGTCCGGCTCGTTCAACCCGATCGGTTGGGCGGTGATCCTCGTCGGCATCGCCGTCGGCGGCGGCTACGGCCTGTACTCCGCCAGGACCGTGAAGATGACGGCGATGCCGCAGCTGGTGTCACTGTTCAACGCGGTGGGCGGCGGCGCGGCCGCGCTGATCGCCATCGACGAGTACCTGCGGCACTCGGGGGTCGTTCCCGGCCTGCAGGAGAACGTCGCCACCGTCCTGGGCATCGTGATCGGCTCCGTGACCTTCACGGGCTCGCTGATCGCCTCCGGAAAGCTGATGGGCCTGCGGATCACGCCCTCCAGGCCGGTCATCATCCCCGGCGGCCGCATCATCACGGCCCTGCTCGCGCTGATCGTGGTCGCGGGATCCATCTACCTGTTCACCGGCAACTACAGCGTCGCCGTGATGGCGGCGATCCTCGCGGCAGCGCTCGTGTTCGGCGTCACCATGACGCTGCCCATCGGCGGCGCCGACATGCCAGTCGTCATCTCGCTGCTCAACTCGTTCACGGGCACCGCGGTCGCGATGACGGGCTTCGTGCTCAACAACCCGGTCCTCATCATCGCCGGTGCCCTCGTGGGTGCGTCGGGCGCGATCCTGACCAAGCTCATGGCCGACGCCATGAACCGCTCGATCCTGAGCATCATGCTCGGCGGCTTCGGCGGTGGCGACAGCGTGGCCGGTGCGGTCGCGGGACCCGGCGGCTCCGTCCGCGAGGTCTCGCTGGACGATGCCGCAATCCAGCTGGCGTACGCCTCGTCGGTCATCGTGGTCCCGGGCTACGGCCTCGCCGTGGCCCAGGCCCAGCACAACGTCCGTGAGCTGGCCGAGCTGCTCGAGGACCGCGGGGTGAACGTGAGCTACGCGATCCACCCCGTGGCCGGCCGCATGCCGGGACACATGAACGTGCTCCTGGCGGAGGCCAACGTCCCCTATCCGCAGCTCAAGGAGATGGAGGACATCAACCCCGAGTTCGACCGCTGCGACGTGGCCCTGGTCATCGGTGCGAACGACGTCACCAACCCGGCGGCCCGCCGCCCGGGCTCGCCGGTGTCGGGCATGCCGATCCTGGACGTGGATCACGCGAAGAACATCATCGTGATGAAGCGCTCCATGGGCCGCGGCTACGCGGGCATCGACAACGAGCTCTACGCGAACCCCAAGACGGGAATGCTCTTCGCAGACGCCAAGCAGGGCCTCGCGGACCTCATCAGCGCGGTGAAGGCGCTGTAGCCCTTCGCCGCGGTTTCTCGCGGACACGACGACGGCCCCGACGGAGCGATCCGCCGGGGTCGTTTCAATTCCTGGAGCTGTGGCGTGGGCCCGGCATCGCCGCCCATGCGTGGCGCGCAAGGATCCCGGGCCTCGTTGTCATGGGTGTGCGTGCCAGCGCAATCGGATAGCGACCTGGCGGCCAATTCCGAGGCTCCGGGCGTCGTCGTCCTGCATGCGGCGCACGGCCAGGGCAGAGGCCACTGAACTGCATGCGTGGCACGCACGGGGCGAGTTGAGGAGCCGCGGGCCCATCGCCCATTGGCGATCGTGGCGGCGTACGCTCACGCTGCCCATGCCTCGCAAGCCGAAGACCACCCCGCTCGCCGCCCCCACGCCGTCCGTCTCCGCGTGGCCCCGCCCGGCCAAGATCGCCTTCATCGGCTCCCACGGGATCCGCAAGACGTCAGCGCTCCTCGCCTTCGCGGCAGAGGTGCAGCGGGCCGGCCGTAGCGTGGAGCTCGGGCGCGAAGTCGTCCGCGACAACCCTCTGGGCATCAACGAGGGCGCCACGGGCGAGGCGCAGCTGTGGGTGCTGGTGTCGCAGATCCGCCAGGAGCTGGAGCTCGCCCCCAAGGCCGATGTCCTGGTGACGGACCGGGGCGTGATGGACAACTACGCCTACTACCTGCGGTCATGCGGTGGGACGGACGCCTTCGACGCCGAGCCGCTGGTCCGGCGCTGGTCCGCGACCTACGACCTGGTCGTGCGCCTGCTGCCGGACGTGGCCCTCCAGGCGGACGGCGTCAGGTCCACGAGCGACGCCTTCCGCGACGAGATCGAGGCCATCCTGGACCGCGTGCTACCCGACCTTGTGCCGGATGGCCGCACCGTGACGCTGCGCGCCTCGGAGATCACCTCGCGCTTCGACTGGTTCGGGGTGCTGGAGCGTCTCGCCGCGAGCGTTGGCGCATCGGTGACCGCGCCCGACCTCTGGCGCTGAGGGACGAGGGACCGTTACCAAGCTGCCTCGTTACCAGGCGTCGACCGGGGGCATCCGCCGCGCGGCCTGCAGAACGGCGTCGGTCACGGCGCCCGTGTCCGGATCCAGCTTGAGCTTGAGGGTCGCGCGGCTGCGTTCCGTGACCAGGTCCCAGGTCGTCGTCGCCCTGCCGTCGCCCGCGGTTTGGAGACCCAGGCGCATGGCCCCGAACCGGGCGGCCCCCGCCCGCAGCGCCCGTTCCATGACGGCGAGGTCCAGCGCGTCACTCCGCGCGAGGTCGGACGGCCAGGCCGGGGCAGGCTCTGCCGCCGCTGCGAGCACGCGCTCCGCCGCCGCCACGAGCGTCGGCGACGGGTCCCCCAGCGGGGTGACCCGGAACGTCTGGAGCCGGGGCTCCGCCTCCGGGGTCACGAGGATCTCCAGCTCGGCCCAGCCGCGCTCCCCGCGCAGCCACCAGCGGAGATGTGCGGCCGACGCGGACACGGCGGCACGTCCCCCATCGCGACGGAACGGTCCCAGGTCAGCGGCGACCCTCTCCACAGCGGCCCGTCGCAGGTCCCGCGGCTCGTCCAGGTCGAGGTTCATCGCGAAGGCACGGTCTGCGACGGCGTCGTCCCAGTGGGCGAGTAGTCCCTCAGCCACGTCGCGGAACCCTTCCACCACGGGCGTCGGCCGGACCGATCGCCGCGCGGCGTCGCCCTCCCGCACCAGGCCGACCAGCGCCTCGCCCGACGCGCCACCGACCTGTGCGTAACGAAGGTTCCCCAGGGCGATCACCCCCAGGCCGGTCGCCGGGTGCCACGCCATGTAGGACCCGAACCCCGGGTACCCACCCGAATGGCTCACGAACGTGCCCAGGTCCGGGTCGATGGCGATGAACAGCCCGAACCCGTAGCCGCCGGCGAGCACGACCGGCTCCGCATCGGGGACGTGAGCGCGAACCTCCGCTCCGAAGACACGCTGGATCTGCTGCATCTCGCGCCGCGACGCCCGCCGGAGCGGGTGCGGGCCCTCGGGACCAGTGCGGGCCGGGAACGCATCCAGGAACCCGCCGACCCAGCGAGCCAGGTCGCGCACCGAGGAGAACACCCCGCCCATGGACGCGAGCGCGCCGTACGGGTCCCTTCCCTCGCGGACCAGCTCCTCGCCCCGACGGACGTAGCCGTGGGCCAGGCGTACTTCCGGGACCTCCTCCTCGAGATACGTCGAGGAAACCATACCCAGCGGCAGGAGCAGGCGGTCCCGCACGACCTCTCGGTACTCGGCGCCAGCGACGTTCGTGATGACGCGGCCCAGGATCCCGTAGCCCAGGTTGGAGTAGTCGAACGCGGTCCCCGGCGGCCACGCGAAGGTGGGGCCGGCGGCCAGCAGCTCCGCGAACAGATCGAGCGGCAGGCCCTGCTGGCGATCGCCCCAGGGATCGTCCGTGGCAAGGCCGGCCGACATCGTGAGCAGCTGGCGGATCGTGACCGGGTCCGCGTCCGTCGTGGGCGGCGCCCAGCCCGCCAGCTCCGGCACGTACGTCGCCACCGGGTCGTCCAGGCGCAGCCGGCCCTCGTCGCGCAGGAGCAGGATCATCGCTGCGGTGAAGGACTTGGTCATCGACGCGATCCGGAACACCGTGTCGGCATCCGGCGCCCGGTCCTCGCCGTCGCGGGTCGTCCCCGACCCCCCGGCGTGGACCAGCTCCCCGTCCCGGACCACGCCCCAGGCGATGCCGGGAATGCGCTTCTCGTCGCGGAGGCGAGCGAAGAGGTCGTCGATGGAGCGCAGGGCGTCGTCGAACGTCGGCATCGCGCCATGATGCCGCGTCAGGGTTCCCGTGGCACGCCGGGCGGCTCGGCAACGGCGAGCTGGTCGCGACTCGCTGGCTGCTCCCGAACAAGCCCCCAGACTGCCGTGCAGCGAACAGCAACTGGCAGTGGGCCGGGCATCACCGAAACCGGCGCCTCGTGGGCCGTCCGCGCGGCCTCCAGGCTGCGACGGGATCAGCCGGACCGCGGGCGGCGGCGCGAGCGAGGGCGGGCCAGGAGAGCGAGGGCCAGTCCGAGCCCGCCGATCGCCAGCACCGCCGGGAGGCTCGGGCCACTCCCCAAAGCCGGGGCTGAAGCCGGGGACGTGGACGTCGGCGGGTTCGTCACCGCGACGACCTCGCCGCTCGGCGAGTCCGCGATCACGACAAGGACGTAGCCGGTGGAGTCGCTGACGCTCGTGCAGGCCTGGGGTCTGTCAGGCACCTGGACGCACTTGGCGGCCTCGCGCGTGATCAGGTACGGGACCAGCACCGGCTCCGCGATGTCCAGGCCGGCCGGCGGCGTGACCTCGGTCACCCAGTAGAAGCCTGGCCCCGGCGGTGTCCAGGCGAGGAAGCCGTAGGTGGCGGTGCCCGTGAACAGGACAGGGCCGTCGTCGGCGGCGTCGTAGACCTTGTCGCCGTCATCGAGACGGAACTCGAACACGGCGCCCCTGGCGATGACGTCGTCCGACGGATCATCAGTGCCCTGGTCGTTGATCTTGCCGACGATGATCGGCGGGCGTCCGGGCTCCGGGGTGGGCTCAGGGGTCGGGGCGGTAGTCGGCGTCGGGGTCGGGGTCGGTGTCGGTGTCGGCTGCACCGTCGGGGTCGGGGTCGGGGTCGGCTGCACCGTGGGGGTCGGGGTCGGTGTCGGCTGCACCGTGGGGGTCGGGGTCGGTGTCGGCTGCACCGTGGGGGTCGGGGTCGGTGTCGGCTGCACCGTGGGCGTCGGCGTCAGTGTCGGTGTCGGCTGCAGCGTCGGGGTCGGGGTCGGGGTCGGCTTGGGCTGCGGTGCCTGCGAGCAGTCGATGGTGACCGTGAGCGCCCGGTCCGCGACCGCGGACGTCGCGCGGAGGCTCTCCGGGACCACCTCGGCGTGGATGTTGAGCCCAGTGGGACCGTCGTACGTCCCCTCGGCGAGCTGGAAGGACGCCTCCCAGCCCGTGGATCCCACGTAGGAGAAGTCCGGCGAGTTGCCGTTTGCGCCGTAGCTCCCGTCGACGAGCTTGCTGCTGTTCCCGATCTTGACGAAGTTGTCGCTGTCGGAGGGCAGGATCACCCAGTCGGGCACCGCCTCCACGAAGACGAACATCGTCCCGGTGGCGCAGTCGTACCGCGCATACGATTTCGAGAGGATCCGCTTGTCGGGCTTGCCGGCCTCGTACATGTCCGCCAGGAAGTCGGCCCCGCGATCCCAGTCGGCTGCGCTGCCGTCGATGTCGATGC
The DNA here is from genome assembly GCA_963754485.1 of uncultured Chloroflexia bacterium. Lineage (GTDB taxonomy): Bacteria > Chloroflexota > Limnocylindria > Limnocylindrales > CSP1-4 > CAIXZV01. The sequence continues at coordinate 159,661 of CAVWFY010000019.1, forward strand.
CGGATGGGCTCACATAGCGCACGTCCGGCGCGGCCGCGAGCGCGGGCGCCGGCTGGACGAACCCGCTGGAGAGCGCGAGGCCGAGGACGGCCAGGGCGGCCAGCAGGGGCGCCAGCCGCCCGCGGATGTGTTCAGGCTTCGACATCGGTCAACTCCAGGCGGATCCGCTTGTTGATGCGGCCCTTGGACTCATAACCGGTCACGCGGATCCCGCCCACCTCGCGGGTGTTCGCCACGTGGGTCCCGCCGTCGGCCTGCAAGTCAAGCCCGACGATCTCGATGGTCCGGATCTGCTCGATCCCGGGCGGCAGGAGGTTGACCTTGGTCCGGATGAGGTCCGGGATGGCGAAGGCTTCGTCGCGCGGCAGGACAGCGACCCGCACGTCGCGGGCAAGCAGCAGCTCCTCGTTGACCTTGGCCTCGATCTCGTCCACGAGGTCCCCGGACATCGTCTCGAACTCGAAGTCCATGCGCCCGGTGCCGGGCTCCATGTTGCCGCCGGTCACGAGCGCGCCGTGGTCACGCCAGACCACGCCGCACAGGGCGTGGAGAGCCGTGTGAGTACGCATCAGGGCATAGCGGCGTGCCCACTCCACGTCCACCCGCACGACGTCGCCGGCTGCCGGGAGATCGCCGTCATCTGAGGGCTCCAGCTCGTGGACGATCTCGCCACCGATCCGACGGGCTGCCTTGACGGTCCATGCACGGCCGTCCGCAGCACGAAGGATCAGGCCGCGGTCGGACGGCTGGCCGCCACCGCCCGGATAGAACCCGGTGATGTCCAGGACGACGAGCGGCGGCCCGTCACCCGCGGCGACCTCGAGGACGCGCGCCTCGGCCGAGCGGGCGTAGGCGTCGCGGTAGCAGACCTCGTCGACCCGGGGGGTCACGGCGCTGGGTCCGTGCTCAGCCGCCGACCTTCAGGGTGCCGATCATGTTCGGGTGCACCGTGCACACGAACTGGTACGTGCCCGCGGCCAGGGCCGGGACGGCGTAGTCCTTGACGGCGGCACCATTGAAGATCTCGCCCTTGAAGACGCTCTGGCCGTTCGCGTCCTTGATCTCGACGTTGTGCGGGGTCCCGGCGTCCTTGTTGTCGAAGCGGATCACGAAGGGTGCATCGGCGGGCGCGCTGAGCTCCTTCTGCTCGAACTGGATCATCATCGCCGACACCTCGACGACATCGCCACCCTCGCCACCGTTGTCAGACGGGGCCGCGGACGACGGCGCCTCGGACGACGGGGCTGCCGACGCGTCGCCGGACGGCGCGGGCTGCGAGGCCGGGGCCTCCGTGGGCGGGGCGTAGGTCCAGCCGGGCGCGCTCGATGACGTGCAGGCGGCCAGGACGGCGGACAGGGCGATCGTCAGGACGACGAGGGGGCGGCGCATGGGAACCTCGAGGCTGGGCAGGCGTGGAATGCCCCGAATCTACCCGATGAGCGCCGGACATGCCGCCGACGGCCCTGGCGGACGCCTCAGCCGTTCCGCGACGCGCCCCCGCCGGACTCGAGACCCAGCCGGATCGACACCGCCGCCGCCTCCACCCGACCGGACACGCCGAGCTTGGCGAGGATGTTCCCCACGTGCACCCCGACCGTCTTCTGGCTGATGAACAGCCGGTCGCCGATCTCCCGGTTGGTCCGGCCCTGGGCGATCAGTGCCAGCACCTCGAGCTCGCGCTTGGACAGGCCGAACGTGTCCGGACCACCAACTGGCCGCGAGCTGGACGCAGCCTGGGCGGCAGGGCTCATGTCCGCGACAGCGCCCGGGTTCACCTGCGCCCGTGGCCCGATCGGCGCCGGGGCGGGCTCGGGCCAGGAGCTCGTCCACCTCCGGCGGGAGGGCGATGAGCGCGCGGCCGGCGAGCTCGTGCAGACGGCGCAGGAGCGGGCGGGCGCGGAGGCCCATAGCGAGGTTGACCGCGGCGAGCAACGGCTCGCGGGCGCCGGCGCGCACGAGGCGGGCGTCCGTGCGATCACGCGCGCCCCCAGGTCCCGCGATGGCACCGCCCATCGTGGCCTCCGCCTGGCGCCAGCGGGCCCGGGCCTCGCGGTACGGGTCCCCGTAGGCCTCCCAGCGTGCGGCGAGGTCCGCCCAGCGCGCGGGATCGTCCCTGCCCATGAGCCGGGCGTGGTAGGCACGCGCGGTCGCGAGGCTCGCCTCGGGCTCGCCCGTTCTTCTGCCGTCCTCGGAACGAGCACGCGCGACGGCCGCCTCGGCCTCGGCGAAGATCCGCGAGGCGCGCTCCCGCGACGCTGCCACGTCACCGATCCGGCGTCGTTCGAGGGCCTCCACGACGATCGCCGACTCGACCTCCATGGCGGTCGCGGCCATCCGGGCCACCAGGACCCAGTCCTCCGTTCCCCGCAGGCGCGCCCAGCCCCGCTCGGCGGCACGGCGGGCATCGGCGAGGTCGCCGGACCACATCGCAAACGACGCCGTGGCCTGGTAGGCAGGGACGGCGAACTGGTTGTCGCCGCCGGTCTCGAGCTCCACGAGGATCCGGCCCAGGAGGCGGCCCGCCTCTTCGCCCGCCTCCGACTCGATCTCGACCAGCACCAGGTTGAGGATCGCGTTGACGAACGGGATGCCGGCCGGGCTCCAGTCCAGGGCACGCAGGCTCAGCTCGCGAGCCTCGGGCCAGCGCCCGACATCCACGAGGATCCCGGCCACGTTGCCGCCCAGGAGGTTGCCGTACACCGCGTCGAGATCCAGGTCGCGGGCCTCGGCCATGCCCGCGATCGTCACGTCGACCGCCTCGGCGGGACGTCCCAGGAGCTCCAGCACGACGGCCTGGTTGGCGACCGCCCGCCACCACTCCTCCACCAGCCCGGCAGCGCGGGCGCGCGCCACGGCCTCGCGCAGGTGCGGGAGCGCCGACTCCGGTTCGTCGCCCCAGCCCTGGACGACGGCGAGGGTCGTCAGCGCGTGGATCGCCTCGGGCTCTGCCTCGGGGCCCACGGCCCGGGTCACCTCGAGGGCCTCGCTGGCAGCCCGCTCCGCGTCCCGGAAGGCGCCGGCGATCATCCGCTCCTGGGCGAGCAGCGCCAGGATCCGGGCGCGTTCCACGGACGGCGTGGACGGGGCCACGTCCGCAGCCCGCCGCAAGGCCGACGTGGCGCCGGCCGTGTCGCCCGCGGCCAGGCGGTACCGGCCGAGGCGAGCCTCCAGGACGGCGTGCTGGAGCCGATCCCGTCGCTCGCCGAGCGCCGGCCAGCGCGCTCTCCGCGTAGGCGACGGCCCGTGTCGGGCGCATCGCGGCGTAGGCGGCCTCGGCGGCCAGCTGGGCGAGCTCCACGTCCGTGTCACGGGCGAGCGCGTCGGGGGTCGACGCGTTGGCGACCGGCGCGCGGGCGGGCAGGTCGAGGCCCAGCTCGAGGACGGCGAGCGCGTCCTCGGGCGCCTCGAGGCGCATCGCGAGGCGGCCGGCCTCGATGGCAGCGTCGCGCGCCTCATCCAGCCGATGGGCGCCGCGCCAGAATGCGGCTGCGATGACCGGCGTGCCGGCGAAGGCGTGGGCGAGGGCGGCCCGGTGGCGCGGGCGTTGCGAGGGCAGCAGGTCCACCACCACGGCGCGCGCCACCAGCTCGTGGCGGACGGCGAGCCGGTCGTCCGCGTCGCGCCGCACGAAGCCGTGCTCGATCGCCTCCTCGAGGCCGGCCGAGAGGTCCCCGTCCAGCAGCTCGGTGCCCCGTCGTGGGAGCGAGGTTGACCGCGGCGGGAGGCCGCTCGCGACGCCGGCCTCGAAGGCGGCCGCGGCAACGGCCAGCTCGGCCGTGGTCATGGGCCGCTCCGCCGGGGCGAGCAGCCGCAGGAGGCGGCGACACTCGGGCGAGCGGCGCGTCAGCCGTGCCGCGACGAGGTCCGCGAGCGTCCCGGTGAGGGTGGCGTTGCGCAGCTCCCGGCGGGCGGCGACCAGCTCCTCCACGACCAGCGGCGAGCCACCGGACCGCTCGGCCACCAGGACGACGATCGATGCCGATGGCCGCTCGCCCTCGATGCCCTCGATGAGCCCGGCGATCTCGCGGCGCGCGAGGGGCCCAAGGTCCACGCGCACGGGTGGCCTGAGGCCGGCGCCGATGACTGCCAGGTTCTCGCGGAGCGGGTGCTCGCGCGTCAGCCGGTCGGGCTGGAACGTGAGCACCAGCGCGATCCGCTCCTCGCGGGCGATCCGGGCGAGGAACGTGGCGAACGCCCGGGTCGCAGCGTCCGCGACGTGGAGGTCCTCCAGCACCAGCACCACCGGTCGCTCGGCCGAGAGGCGACCCAGCCACCGAAGCAGCGCCTCGAGGGCACGGGGCTGACGGCGTTCGGGATCCGCGAGCGCGCTGGACCGAGAACCCGCGACGCCCGAGGCGAGCGCTGCGAGCGCCGGCAGCTCACGCAGGATCGGCCCGGCGTCGCGCCGCAGCAGGGCAAGGATCTCGTCCTGGGGCCGCGTGACGAGCGCGGGCCCCAGCGCCGCCAGCACCGACGCCCAGGGCGGGTCGGCCGGCCCGTAAGCGCGGCCGCGCAGGACCAGGGGCGGGTCAGGGGTGGCGGACGCCCGGTTCAGCGCCTCGTCGATGAAGCGGGTGACGCCCATGCCTGCGCTTCCCGAGACGATGACCGTCGTGGCCGCGCCACCGGCCGCCATCGCGAGGGCGTCCGCGATCCGCGCGAGCTCTGTCTCGCGTCCGACGAAACGCCGACTGACCACCCTTCCCGACATCGATGCATTGTAGAGACCCCCGGGTCGCGGCCGCCCGCTACGCTGCCCGGGTGCAGCCGCGTCGCCCGCCCCACCCCTCGAACCAGCTCAACGAGCTGTCGGGCGAGGAGTGGCTCTACTTCACGAAGTCGGTCTGGACGACGGCCTACCCCTCGGAGCTGGGGCACCAGCGGCGCAAGGCCCATGGCGCCAACAAGCCCCCGCGGCTCATGGCCCGGCTCATCGAGTTCTTCACGCGCAGCAGCGAGCTTGTCCTCGACCCCTTCGCCGGCGTGGGCGGGACCCTCCTCGGCGCGGCCATCGCCAGGGGTCCGCGGCGGGCGATTGGCATCGAGCTTGATCCCCGCTGGGCCGCCGTCTACCACGAGACGGTCGAGGCGCTGCTCGCCGAGCGCGACGGCGCCGGTCCCCTTGTGGCGGACCTCGGACCCGCGGACCCGGGCGGTGAGCGGGGCTTCGACCCGGCCGGGCTGGACCTGCGCCTGGGCGACGCGCGGACGCTCCTGACGGCGATGGAACCGGAGTCCGTGGACTTCGTCGCCACCGACCCGCCGTACAACGTCCAGCTCAAGATGACGATGGCCGGCGGACCGCTGGCCCGGGACCACGCCAACCGGCGCACGGACTACGCGATGGTCTCGGAGCTCGGCGCGGACCTCGCCAACCTGCCCGACTACGCGGCCTTCCTGGACGCGATGAGCGAGGTCCTGGGCGAGGTCCACCGGGTGCTCAGGCCGGGTCGTTACGCCGTGCTGATCGTTCGCGACGCCTACCAGGAGGGTCGCTACGTGTTCACGGCGTCCGACCTCGCGGCCCGCGCGTCCGATGTCGGGCTGGTTCCCAAGGGCGACATCGCCTGGTACCAGGCGGGGACGCGGCTGCGACCGTACGGCTACCCGCGGTCCTTCGTGCCGAACATCGCGCACCAGCACATCGTGGTGCTGCGGAAGCCGCCGGGCGGCAAACGGACCTGAGGGCCGGTTCAGGCCTCGCCGAAGAACTGGCGCGGTGACTCGTGATACCGGCGCAGGGCGTCCTCGAACCCCCCTGCGGGAGGAGCCTCGTCGCCGGGTGTCCAGCTGTCGGCCGCGGAAGTGGAATCGATGACGTCGCCCAGGGTCATCTTGTGCACCCATCCATCCCGGCCGTCGGGACACAGGACCCGCCTGTACGTGCCGCGCTTCTCCACGAGCACGACCTCGTCGCCCTCGTCGAGGCTGCCGATCTCCACGCCGCGGACCTCGTCGGGCGCGTCGAGGAGGCTGACGAGGCGGTAGCGGATCCGGCGACGCTCGAGGCCCATGACCGCGTCGCTCGCTCGCCTGTCGAACGTGAGCTTGGCGTCGGCGGCGATGAAGCGGGTCGGGTCCGCCTTGCGGGCTTCCATCAGCGACGGGCGGCGCCATCGCGGCATGTGGCCGTCGACCTCGGGCGCTGGACCGATGTCCGCCACGATCTGCATCGCGGCCACCGCGGCGGCGGCTGCCACCGGGACCGGTGTCGGCGCGGGAACGGTCGCCGTCGCGACGGCAGACGCGGGGACGGTCATCGGCGCAAGGACCGGCGCGGGGACGTAACCGAGGCCCGTGGCCGCATTGGCCGCAAGGACCTCGTCGGCGTCCGTGGGCTCGCCGTCCCGGCGGCGCTTCCCGAAGAGCAGGAAGGCCATCGTCATGGCCACTGCGCCCGCAACCAGCACCATGATGGGCACCAGCGGCGGAGCCTGATCGCCCGGTGTCAGGCTGCCGAGGCCCCTCGCAAGGCTCGGATCACCGTCGTTGACGGAGCCGGTGCCCCGCCCGCCGTCCGACCCGCCGGGGCTCCCGCCGGAGCCGTCTGAGCCGCCCGGGCCGCGACCGCCGACACCGGGCACCACGACGGCGACGCCGGGCTCGCTGGAGGCTGAGGGCTCGGGGCTGGCCAGGGGCTCGGAGGGTTCGGCCGCCGGGACTCCATCGGACGGCGCGGGCGTGGACGTGCCGGTTCCGCTAGTTGCCTTCTGGGTCGCTGCCGGCACGGTGGTCGCTGCCGGCGTCGGCTCGGTCGTCGCCCGCGGCGCCGCCGTCGGCTTGGGAGTTGGCTTCGCCGTCGGCCTGGGTGTGGGCGCAGGTGTCGATCTGGGCGTTGGCGCGGGCGTCGGCCTGGGTGTGGGCGCGGGCGTCGGCGCGGGTGTCGGCCTGGGTGTGGGCGCGGGTGTCGGCGCGGGTGTCGGCGGGTGGGCGCGGGTGTCGGCGCGGGTGTCGGCGCGGGCGTCGGCGCGGGCGTCGGTCTGGGTGTGGGCGCAGGCGTCGGGGTGGGCGTGGGCCTGGTTGTCGGCGTGGGCGTGGGCGGTTGTCGGCGTGGGTGTGGGCGCAGGCGTCGGCGTGGGTGTCGGGGTGGGTGTGGGCCTGGTTGTCGGCGTGGGTGTGGGCCTGGGTGTCGGCGTGGGTGTGGGCGCAGGCGTCGGCGTGGGTGTGGGCGCTGGCGTCGGCTTGGGTTTCGGCTTGGGTGTCGGCGCGGGTGTCGGCGCGGGCGTCGGCGCGGGCGTCGGCACGGGTTTCGACTCAGGCGTGATCGTCATCGACGTGGAGGCGGTGAACCTGGCAGCGGCACCGTTGCCGTCCGCGGCCTCGTAGGGGACGGTCGTCGTCGTGGATCCGCTGGTGGGGGAGACCCCGGGATCAGACAACTGGATCGGAGAACGGACTGCGGCCGCCGCAGGGAGGACCGACTGGAAGACGAGCAGGAGCGCGGCAAGGACGGCGCCTGCCGTGGGCAGAGCCAGGAATCGCCGGGTCCGGATCGATTGCCGCGCCGGGTGCATCAAGCGGCCTCAAGCCTCCAGGGCCCTCGTACACGCGAGGGGTCGTGGGCCGAGCATCTCCGTCCTTCCGGCGGCCCGCTATGGTACGGGGGTCCCCGTCCGGGAAGGACCGCCGGGGGACCACCGGGGGAGCGTTAGGGCCGCTGGGCGTCTCCGTTCGCGAATGTGGTGCGTGACCGCACCACCTGGGTGGGCTGCGGTGGGGTCTGGTGCCCTGCCGGGGGCAGGGGCACCACCCCGCGTAGCCGAAAAGGCCATGGGTCGCGGGTGCGCGGTCCGGCGAACATGCGGCCATGCAGGTCATCGCCGTCAGCAGCTCCTCCGGCGTCGCGGACCGGGTCGCCGTCACACGGGGCTTCGCGGTCGCGATCCTCCTCCTCGTGGTCGGCGCTTCCCTCGGCTGGCTGTTCGTGGGCACGCCGATCATGTCGGGCTTGATCCCCAACGGCCGCCCGAGTCCCGTGGAGATCGCGGGTGGCATCCTCGTCTGGGGCTTCATCATCGTCGTGCCGGCCGCGTTCCTGATCCTGGGCTTCGCTCGACTGGTCTCGGTCCTGGACGGCCTCTCCGGTTCGCGCCCGAAGCGCGTGACACCGCATCTTGCCCAGGCCCTGGGATCGGATCACCTGGCCGCGACGGACCTCGTGCTGCCCGGCGGGCGCCGGCTCCACGAGATGGTGCTCGGCCCATTCGGCATCGCGGTGCTGGGCGATGTGCCGCCGCGCTCCTTCACCCGCCACGTCGGAGCCCGCTGGGAGATCCGCGACAACCGTGGCCGCTGGATCCCCATCGAGAACCCGGTGCAGCGGGCGAGCCGCGACGCCGAGCGCGTCCGGAGCTGGCTGGCCAGCAACGATCGTGACTTCCTCGTGCGTGTGTACGCCGCCGTCGTCACCGACGACCCGACCATGGAGCGATCCCCCGACTGCGCAGTCGTGCCGACATCGGAGCTGGCGTCGTGGCTGGAGGCGCTACCGGTCCAGCGCGGCCTCACCACCGCGCGTCGCGAGCATCTCGTGGAGCTGGTCCGCGCCCTCGCGGCAGGCCCGGCGCGCTGACGATCCCGGCACGCGCCCGCTGGGCGCCTGGACGATTGGGCGACTGGGTGGTAGGGGAGCCAGGACTCGAACCTGGAACCGGCGGGATATAAGCCCGCTGCTCTAACCGATTGAGCTACTCCCCCACGGGGCGACGTGGTATGCGAAGCCTACTGCCCGTTCGACTTCCGGCTGCGGATGCGGAGGCGAAACGGCCGCCCATGCAACTGGGTTGAGGCGTCGGCGGGCGCTGGCGGGGGCTCCGCGGTCGCAACGGCCTCGTAGGGCCGCGGCTCGAGGTGTCCGACCGGCTCAGGATCCCCGGCACTCCGCTCGCTCTCGAGCGGCATGTCGTCGGGATCGTCGGGGCGGTCCACCGGTACGGCCGGAACCGCGGGCGGTCGGGCATACGCCGGGGCTCCGTAGAGCTTCGGCATCGCACCCAGTCCGCGATCTTCGTTCACCCAGTCATCCTCGGCTGTCCTTTGGTCGAGCAACCGGCTCGATCATATCCGCGCGGGCGCGCGTCGTCCCGCTCACCCGACGAGCAGGGGCTTGATCATCTCGTGCAGGACCACGAGCACCAGGTAGGCAATCGGCACCGCCGCAAACAGCCCGAGCGCGAGGCTCCACGGCGTGCGGGTGCGACGGGTCGCGCTCGCCCCGGTGGGCAGCGGCACCACCAGCCAGGTCACGAACGCCCCGACCACGAGCACGAGCAGGACGTACACGGCAAGGGCCAGGAGCCGGAGATCCCCGCCGGGGAGGTCGGCGCCGCGGTCGAGGGCGACGTCGTAGACGAGGAACAGCACACCGAGCACGAGCGCCACCATGAGGCTGCTCATCACCGCCCGGAACACCGGGCGGGGCGCGCGGCGGAACTGGCGCCAGCGGACCTCGAAGAAGCCGCGCCGTGGCGGGACAGGCACGGGGGAGCCGGGCTTGACGGGCATGGCCGGCGCGGCTGGCGCAGGCACCGCCGGGGCAGATCGCGGCGCGGCGTCCTCAGGCGAGGGGCTGGTCATCGCTCCCCAGGACAGTGAGGGTCCGGCGCGACGGGATCGTCTCGGGCGTGTGGCCGGCCAGGAGGTCCACCGCGGCCGCGAACCGCTCCAGCTCCTCCTCCGTGTTCCAGAAGCCGACCGAGATGCGGATGGCGTCGATGGGTGGCAGGTCCCGGATGATCGCGAAGACACGGGGGCCCAGCTCCCCCACGGCGGAGGCGGCCGTCCAGCCGTCGATGCGGAACGTGACGAGCGTGCCACCGTGATCCGGTGGCGTGACCATGCGCACGCCCGGGATCGCTGCGAGGCGCACGTACGCCAAGGCGGCCAGGCGCGCGGCCCGCTCCAGCGCCCAATTGAAGCCGACGTACATCGTCAGCCAGCCCACGCTGCGCGCAAGCCCGATCACCGACGGCCGGTGGAAGCCGGTGGCCTCGAACCGGCGGGCTCCGCTGTGGAGCGTCCCACCCTTGTCCTTGTCGAAGGACGAATACGCGAAGTACCCGGCCGTGGCCGGGATCGTGGCGTCCGCGAAGGCGCGGCGGACCCAGAGCGCACCCATGCCCTCCGGGCCCAGCAGCCACTTCTGGCCGGGAACCGCGTACGCGTCGACGTCCAGCTCGTCGAGGGTCACGGGGATCGCCCCGGCCGACTGGGCGCCGTCGATCACCGACACGGCCCCGGCCTCGCGGGCGAGCGTCCCGAGCGCGCCCACCGGGAGCACGGCGCCCGTCGTCCAGAGCACGTGGCTCGCGACCACGGCCCGGGCCGGGCGCTCGAGGGCGCGCCGGACGCCGGCGAGCGTGAGCTCGTCGTCGCCTCCATTGCCGATGTCCACGAACTCCACCTCTACGCCGTGCCGGTCTCGCAGGGCCTGGAGCGGTCCGAGAACGCCGGGGTGCTCGTGGTTCGTGGTCACGACCCGGTCGCCGGGCCCCCAGGGAAGCGATGACAGGACGAGGTTGATCCCGTCGGTCGTGGAGTGGGTCAGCGCGATGTCGTCCGGGTCCGCGACCAGGAGCGCGGCGACCGAGGCGCGCGCCTCGGCCATACGGTCGAGGAAGGCGACGAACTGGTCGCTCTTCGCGCGGCCCACGGCGAGCTCGCTGGCGGCCTGCTCGTCCATCGCCCGCATGGTCTCGGCAGGCAGTGGGCCGCATGTGCCAGCGTTCAGGTAGATGCCGGCACCGGTCGCGGGCAGCAGCTGCCGGATCGCGACGATCTTCTCCGAGTCGGGCATGAAGGGGGTGACCACGCCCGTATCATATCGGCGGACCTCCCCTCACCCGCCGCCTGGAGGCCGAGTGGCCGACTTCGCCCGTCCCGAGCTGATCGCGACACCCGATTGGCTGGCCGACAACCTCGACCGGCCGGATGTGCGGGTGGTGGACGTGCGCTGGCGTCCGGACGGCACCGCCGCACAGCTCCACGCCGCGGGTCATGTGCCCGGGGCCATCCACATCGACTGGCGGACCTCCGTCGTCTGGCCGAGTGAAGGCGCGGACATGCTGCTCCTCGCCTCGTCGGAGCGGATGGCGGCCACGATGGAGGCGGCCGGGGTGGCCGACGGGACGACCGTCGTGCTCTACGACGACACGCTCTCCTACCATGCGGCGCGCGCGTGGTGGAGCCTGCGTGCCTACGGGTTCGAAACGGCGCGCATCCTGGACGGCGGGTACCAGGCCTGGATCGAGGGAGCCCACCCGATCGCGGAGGGCGCCGAGATGGCCGTGCCATCGCAGTTCACGCCCCGGCTGCAGGCGCGCCGCCACGTGACCACGGGCGACGTGCGCGGCCTCCTTGGGGCCCCCGACGTGCTGCTGGTGGACGCCCGCGGACCGGCGGAGTTCCACGGCTACGAGGGCAACGTCCGGCGCCTGGGCCACATCCCGGGTGCAGTGAATGTCCCCGTCGCGGCGACGCATCTGCCCGGCTCGCCGAGGCTTCGGGATCCGGACGAGCTCCGGACCCTGCTGCTCAAGGCCAATGTCACCCGCGGCCGCCGCCTGGTGTGCTATGACCAGTCCGGCGTGGCGGCGGCCAAGCTCGCCTGGGTGCTGTCGCTCCTCGGCCACGAGGACGTCGCCGTGTACGACGGCGGTTGGGCGGACTGGGGCGCCCGGATGGATCTGCCGGTCAACCAGTAGCGCGCGGCGGCGCGACCGGACGTCGGCGCGGGCCGGTGTCAGCGCGGTCCGGTGTCAGCGCGGTCCGGTGTCAGCGCGGTCCGGTGTCAGCGCGGTCCGGCGTCGGCCGAGCGGACCGCTCCCCTCACACAGCCGGTGGCGTCGACGGAGCCGGCGCACCCAGGCCGGCCCAGGGGTCGACCTCCTTGTGCTGGGCCAGGATCTGCGTGCGGCGCTGGTTGACCGCCACCAGGAGTGCCGAGCGGCGCGCCTCTCCCAGCCGGTCCGACCAGTAGGTCGCATTCGTGACCGGGATGAACGCGCCCGACAGCTCCGAGAGCGCCTCGCGGAGGCTCAACTCGCCCTGCAGCAGGTGGATCGTGCCGGTGATCCGGAACGGGGGCACGGACACGATCGCCTCGGCGGGCTTCTTCGGGGTACGCAGCTCCGGGGATGGCTCGACGGGCACGTCGGCCACCGCGAACAGCACGGAGTCCAGGTTGATCTGGGCGATGTCGGCGCGGATCGGCTGACCGCGGTCGCCCATCTCCTCGACCGTGACGTCCTCCAGGATGAGGAACGGCTGTTCCGCGAGGTTGAGGATGTCGGTGACGCGGTGCTGCCGGGTCCGCACCCAGCCGTGCGTGATCAGGGAGTCCGTGTAGAGCGTGAGCTCGACGCGGCCCATCTCGGTGAACGCGGGGAACATGCAGCGGCCCTCCCGAGGGCGCGCCATCAGTGGCGCACCGGCACGCTGTGCAGCATAGGCGCTTGGGCCACCCGGGTCAGCCCGCCGATGGTCCCGGCTGGTGCTCCGAGCGTGCGCTGGCCGTCACGAGGTGCTCCGGGCCCAGCTGGAGGCCCGCGTAGAGGCGGGCGACAGTGGCCAGGGTATCGATCTCCGACACCGGCTTGTCCCGGCGCAGGTCCTTGATCCGCGGGAAGCGCAGGGCGTAGCCGGACTTGTGGCGGGTGGAGCGCATGATCGCGTCGAAGGCGACCTCGATGACGATCGAGGGCTCAACCACCCTGTAGCGCCCGTGGACCGAGATCGTGTGGGCCTCGAACCAGCGGGTCATGTCGGCGATCTCGACGTCCGTGAGGCCGCTGTACGCCTTGCCGATGGTGACCAGCCCACCCGTGTCGTCGTCCCGGACGGCGAACGTGTAGTCCGACAGGACACCGTGGCGCTTCCCGTGGCCGACCTCGACGCCCACGACGACGCAGTCGAGCGTCGCGAGCGCCTTCTTCATCTTCAGCCAGCCCAGGCCCCGGCGCCCGGGCGAGTACTCGCTCCGGGGGTCCTTGACCATCAGCCCCTCGTTCCGGCGGGCCCTGGCATCGGCGAACGCAGCCTCGAGGCCATCGACCGAGCCCACGGTGACAAGATGGCTCAGCGCAAAGCGGCCGCCGTCGGCGGCGAGGGGCAGCGCAAGCCCTTCGAGCGCCTGACGCCGCTCCGTCAGCGGGGCACCGAGCAGCGGCACGACCACCGCGTCGGCATCCCGGTCCAGCCCCAGGACGTCCCAGGCGACGAAGATCACGGGGACGTCCGCGAGGATCCCGGCGGACGGGTTCTTGCGACCGAGTCTCGCCTGGAGCCGGAGGAACGGGAGCACGACGCCGTCCTTCCACGCGAGCAGCTCACCGTCCAGGATCCCGGCCCACGGCAGGTCACGCGCGCCCTCGACCACCTCCGGGAACTGGCCGCTGATGTCGTGGAGGTCGCGCGAGTAGAGCCGCACCTCCGCGCCCGTGCGGTGGAGCTGGGCACGGATCCCGTCGTACTTGTCCTCCACCCAGACCGTCGGCCCGAGGCGGGACATGATCTCCGTCGCATCCTCCGCCGGCGAGGCCAGCATGAACTTGAGCGGGTGGAACAGGGCCATGACCGCGTCCCCCAGCCGGTCGTCGCGCGCGAGCCTTGCCGTTCGACCCACGTCCCCGGTCAGCATCCCCGCACGCTTGACGGCATCGAGGGGACGCCCGAACGCCTTCGCGATGGCCGCCTCCAGCAGGCCCTCGCGCAGCCCGATCCGGAGCTCGCCCCCGAGCACCTTGACGATGGCGCCGGCGGTGCCCGGCGAAGCGCGGCGCAGCAGCGCCTCGAGGACGGCGGCCTTGGCCACGGCAGTCGACTCCGCCTCGGCCGTCTCGAATGCCTCGCGGACCTCGACCAGGGTCGGCTCGCCGTCGGGGCCCGGCGCGTGTCCGGCCGTCGCGAGCACCTCCGACACCGCGGTCGCGACGTCGGACGACCGGTCGTAGGCGAGGCGGAGGGCGTCACCGTCGGCGCCGGACACGCGGAGCACCGACGCTGCAATCCCGGACCAGCCGATGCCCAGGGAGCGCTGGTCGACCTCCGGGAACGGGCGACCGGTCAGGAAGACGGCGGCGATCGGCAGTTCGTCGGGCGCGAGCGAGGCCAGGTAGTCGGCGAGGATCGCGGTCTTCTCGGACGTCCTCGTCGTCGCCGAGACGCGACCGGCCACCTCGCTCCAGCGGCGCATGGGCGGGATGGTATACGGTGCGCAGGATGCTCCACCGGCGCTGGTTCCCGGACCGAATCGACGGCACCACGGTCGTGCTCAAGCGGCATACCCGCGACAACCTGCCGGACTTCATGCGCTGGTACCAGGATCCCGAGGTCTCGCGTCTGACGCGCTACCAGGACGGTCCGATGCGCCCCGACGAGATCGAGCGGTTCTTCATGATGCGCGCGCTCGGGCCGGACACCCTGGCCATGGGCATCCACGTCCGCGACACGGGGCGCCTCGTCGGGTCGTGCGCCTTCAGCCAGCTGGATGCGGACAACGGATCGGTCCTGTTCCACATCACGATCGGCGAACACGACGCCTGGGGCCGCGGCTACGGCGGCGAGGCGACGACGCTGATGGTGGACCACGCGTTCACGTCGCTGGGCCTGCACCGCGTATCGCTGTCCGTGTTCGCCTTCAACGAGCGGGCGATCCGGTCCTACGCGCGTGTCGGCTTCGTGAGCGAGGGGCGCGCCCGCGAGGCCATCTGGCGCGACGGCCGCTGGTGGGACGAGATCCACATGAGCGTGCTCGAACCGGAGTGGCGAGCGGCCCGCTGGCAGGCCCGCGCGATCGCGGACGGGCGGGCGCCCGCGCCGGTGCCGGTCCCAGGAGGCGGGGCCACTGCCGCGCAGGCAGCGGCCGGCGAGCCCGTGCCTGCGCATGCCTCCGGCGGCGAGCCGGCGACGGGCCGGGATCGGTGACGGCGAGTACGGGCCCGGCGGCCGACGCGGCCCGCGCGGCGTTCCGGGAGCGATCGGAGGCGAAGGGCCACGCCGTCGACAACGCCCGCGAGGCCGTTTCAGGACTGGACGCCGCGTTCGCGTCGGGAGCCCTGCGGAGGACGCCTGCCCTGGACGCCATGCTCGCGGACCTGGCGGTCGCCCTGGACCAGGACGAGGGTCAGCGCCTGGGCGGCAAGAGCGCCGAGGCCGCGCGCTTCATCCTGCGGGCGATCGTGCGCGAGCTGGACAACGCCTGACCGCCTGCCGTCAGTCCAGGCCGCAGTCCCGTCGGTACCTGGCGCGGGCCAGGGTGAGGCGGGTCTTGATCGGCAGGGCCTCGAGGCGCGGGGTGAGCTCGCGGTCCAGGACATCCAGCACGAACGGGAGGGCGGCCAGCACGGCCGCGTCCATGGCATCGGCGATCAGCTGCTCGTCGTCCCGACACAGCTCGTCGCGGTCCAGGCGGCCGGCCAGGTCGTCGGCCATCTCGCGCAGCTCCAGCTCGAGGCGGGAACGGGGACCCCGGATCTGCGGGGCTGGTGCGGCCGCGACGCGGATCCGCACACGCGTGTCGAGCATCGGAGACTCCTCCACGACGGGTGTCGGGCCACGGCTCACGGGACGGGCCGCCGACACCTTGTCGCTGCGCACATGGTCCGCCGATCCGGCGGTCGCTCACAGGGCCATCGGTCCCGGGCGGACAACCCGATCACGCGCGGGTCACAAATCGATCATCGAGCCTTGCGGGCCTGCTCGAGGTGAGAGCTCCGTGATGTGCCGGATCGCGTAGCCTTCGCGCATCCGGAGGAGTGCCCCAGATGACCGCCCCCGCCACGTCCCAGCGAGCCGCGACGGTCGAGTTCGACCACGTCACCAAGTCGTACGACGCCCGGGCCATCAGGGCCGGGGCCCCTGGCGCCATCAACGACCTCTCGCTCACGGTCCCTGCAGGGAAGATCTGTGTGCTCGTCGGGCCATCCGGCTGCGGCAAGACGACGACCCTCAAGATGGTCAATCGCCTGATCGAGCCCACCGCCGGTCGCATCCTCCTCGACGGCATCGACGCGGCGGCGCGGGACGTCACGGAGCTCCGCCGGAGCATCGGCTACGTGATCCAGCAGACTGGCCTGTTCCCGCACCAGACGATCGAGGACAACGTCGTCACGGTGCCGCGGCTCCTGGGCTGGTCGAAGTCGCGCCTGGCGGCCCGCGCCGAGGAGCTGCTCACGGTCGTGGGCCTTGAGCCCGCGACCTATGCCAGGCGCTACCCGGCACAGCTCTCCGGCGGCGAGCGGCAGCGTGTCGGCGTGGCCAGGGCGCTGGCTGCCGATCCGCCGATCATGCTCATGGACGAGCCGTTCGGCGCCGTGGACCCGATCGTCCGGGAGCGCCTCCAGAACGAGTTCCTGCGCCTCCAGGAGCGCCTCGCCAAGACGATCCTGTTCGTCACCCACGACATCGACGAGGCCATCAAGATGGGCGACGTCGTCGCGGTGTTCGAGGCCGGCGGGATCGTCGCCCAGTACGGACCGCCGGCGGAGATGCTCGCGAACCCCGCGTCGGAGTTCGTCGCCCGGTTCGTGGGCACTGACCGCGGCCTCAAGCGGCTCAGCCTGTTCCGGGTCGGGGAGCTGCCGCTGGCGCCGATCGTGACGGCGCCGGTTGGCTCGGACGGCTCGATCGCGCGACGGGTCGCCCACGAGCAGCCGTTCGAGCACGTCCTGGTGGTGGACGCGGAGCAGCGGCCCATCGGCTGGGTCCACCGCGACCGGCTGTCTGCGGGTCAGATCTCGGCGGACCCTGTCGAGTCCACGTCCCCTCTTCTCGACCGGCGCACGACTCTCAAGGACGCGCTGTCGATGCTGCTGGACGCGGACGTCCAGGCGGGCGTGGTCGTGGACCGCACCGGCGCCGTGCGCGGCATGATCAGGGTCGAGGACATCACCCGCCTGATGCGTGAAGGCGGCCCGCGGACCGCCGACCCGCTCACCCGGACAAGTGGGGCCTGAGCCGTGGAGATCCGCTGGGACTGGATCGTCGCCCACCTCGACGACATCGTCCTGGCCCTCTGGCAGCACCTCGTCCTGACGGCCGTACCCCTGGCGATCGGGTTCGCCATCAGCATGGGCCTCGCCATCTGGGCAATCCGCAAGCCCTGGGTCTACGGACCGGTGACCGCGGTGACCGGCATCCTGTACACGATCCCCAGCCTGGCGGCGTTCGCCATTCTCGTCCCGATCTTCGGGTTCTCGCTGCTGACGGCGTTCATCCCCCTGACCACGTACACGCTGCTGATCCTGTTCCGCAACATCGTGGCGGGCTTCCAGAGCGTGCCCCGGGAGGTGCTCGAGGCGGCCGACGGAATGGGCTACCTTCCGCGCGAGCGGTTGCTGCGGGTCGAGATCCCGCTCGCGGTGCCCCTCATGTTCGCGGGCCTGCGCCTGGCCGCCGTGACCCTGATCGGGCTCGCGACGGTGGTCTCGATCCTCGGCTCGACCTACGGCGGGCTCGGCCAGCTCATCACCGACGGCCTCCAGACGTTCTTCCCGACGAAGTACCTGCTCGGCGGCGTGCTGTCGGTGATGCTGGCGTTCGCCGTCGACTTTGCGTTCATCCGGATCGAGCGTCGCGCCACGCCCTGGGCGCAGGCCCGCGCCGGGCAGGCGGCCCAGGCATGAACGAGACCATCGCCTGGCTCACGGACCCCGCGACCTGGCAGGGCCAGACCGGGGTCCCGTGGCGACTCGTGGAGCACCTCGCGATCGTCGGCGTGTCGGTCCTCGCGGCGACGCTCGTCGCGCTCCCCGTCGGGCTCTGGATCGGCCACACCGGCCGCGGCGCCAACATCGCGATCAACCTCGCCAACATCGGCCGCGCCGTCCCGTCGTACGCGGTCATCGTCATCATCCTGCCGTTCTCGCTGGCCTTCAGCCGCGACCTCGGCCTGAACGTGATCCCCACGTTCCTCGCGATGGTGCTGCTCGCGATCCCGCCGATCCTCGTCAACGCCTACGCCGGTGTGCGCGGGGTCGACCGCGACCTCGTCGAGGCTGCCCGCGGGATGGGCCTGCGCGAGCGCCAGATCCTGTCCGGGGTCGAGGTCCCGCTCGCGGCACCGGTCATCGTGGGTGGCTTCCGGACCGCGGTCCTCAACGTCATCGCCACGGCCACGATCGGGGCGGTCCTCGGGTTCGGAGGGCTCGGCCGGTTCATCCTCGACGGACGGGCGATGGGCCTGCTCGGGACCGGCCAGCTGATCGGGGGCGCGATCCTGGTGTCCGTGCTCGCGGTCGGGATCGACCTGCTGCTGGCCGTCGTCCAGCGCAGGCTGGCGCGGCGTGCGGATCCTGAGCTGACGGACGCCCGCGGCCTGCGGGAGCTGTCCGAGGTCCCGCTCCCCCAGGGTCTGCCCTGAGGATCCGGCGACCGTTCAGGCGCCTTGGGGTACGCTCCGGACGGCACCCCACCCCGGGGTGTCGCGTACCTCAAAGGGGAGGAGACCCAATGCGGTTGTCCCGCGCGCTGGCCCTCGGGGCGGCGATGATGGTGGCCCTGGCCGCCTGCTCGTCGGGTGGGGGCAGCAAGCCCGAGGTCAAGATCGGGTCGGACGGCTTCTACGAGAGCAAGCTGGTGGCGGAGATGTTCGCCCAGGTGCTCGAGGCCGACGGCTACCCGGTGGCCCGGAACCTGGGCATCGGCGCCCGCCAGGTGCGGCAGCCCGCCCTGGAGCAGGGGCAGATCGACATCTCGCCCGAGTATGTCGGCTCCGGCCTCGGCTACTACGACAAGGCCGCGCCAACCGGCGACGGCCCCACGAACCGCCAGCTGCTGGCCCAGGTCCTGGCCGACAAGAAGATCCAGGTCTTCGCCATCACACCGGGCGAGGACACCAACGCAGCCGTGGTCCGCCAGGACACCGCGACCGAGCTGAAGTTGGCCAAGATGAGCGACCTCGCGGCCGTCCAGGACCAGATCAAGTGGGGCCTGACTCCCGACTGCGAGGCGAACCCGCTGTGCAAGGATGCGCTCGAGTCGTACGGGATCACCTTCCCACCCAAACAGCGCGAGACGCTGGCGGCCTGTGACGCCCCCATGGCCGAGGCGCTCAACAGCAAGGGCATCGACTTCGCCTGGCTCTGCTCCACGCAGCCGGCGATCGCGCAGTTCGGGTTCGTGCCGCTCGAGGATGACCTCAACACGCAACCGGCCGAGAACATGACGGCCCTCGTGCGGGATGACCTCCTGGCCAAGGTCGGCGACAAGAACGAGTTCCAGAAGCGCCTGGACGGCGTCCTGGCCACGCTGACCACCGAGGCGCTCACGAAGATGGGTGTCGAGGTGGCGGTGGACCAGAAGGACGTCGCCGACGTTGCCAAGGCCTTCCTCACGGCACAGGGCCTGCTGAAGTAGCCCTTTACGGCTAACAATTCCGTCTCGGGCCCCGGCTGCGCCGGGGCCCAAACCGTCCCTGGGGGCGCGTCGCCGCACTCCAGCGGCGCTACGGTCCGGTCACCGGCGATTCGCGCCGCCCGACGCCGCCCGGTGTTCGCGGAGTCGCCGGCCAGCGGACGGACACGGGCCTGTGGTGCCGCTCCTGTTCGATCACGCGGACCGTAGACCCGGTCCGCGCCGCTCGGAGTGCTGGTCTGCTGTTTGACCCTGCAGCGAGGCGCCTGGCGGCCCTGCTGGCCCTGGCTCCCCTTGCGGCCCTCTCCGCCCTACCCCAGCTCCAGCCAGTCGAGGAGCTCGCGTCCTTCGGCCCAGCGCTGCGGCGCCTCGTGGGCGACCCGGTAGGCCTCGTGCTCCAGCGAGCCAGCCGTGCCCGGGTCCGCGTCCCGCAGGCGCCGGCTGTGGTGCAGGCGTCCGACGGAGTGGGCCAGGAACAGCGCGTACAGCGCCTCCGGATCGGCCGCGGCGATGCGCGCCTCGGCCTCCGGCTGGTAGTCCACCGGCACCATCAGGCGGGCGAAGAACGCCCCGATCTCGTCCACCAGCGGATCCACGCCCTGCGAGTGCCCGGCCCAACGGACGATCGGCGCACGCGAGGTGAAGGCGGCATAGGTGGACGTCGCGTCCCGGGCGTCGACCAGCAGCGTCCCACCGAAGCCCAGGAACTGGTTGCTCTCGGGGATCCGGTCCGTGACGCGGATCGGTCCCCAGGACCAGGGGCGCACCTCGGGATGCGACTCGGACCGCTCAAGCGTCGCCACCCGCCCCTTGCCGTCCCTGACCTCCCAGAAGGTGACCAGCTCGGGGTCGAAGTGCTCCATGGTCGGGCGGTCGCGGAGCGCCACCAGGAGCCGGGGGCCGGGGGTGGCGCCGGCGGCGGAGCCGTCACGGAGCACGAACCCCAGGTGCGCCAGCTCGCGCTGCGTCTCAGTGAACCAGTCGCCACCCCATTCCAGCGCGCCCGGCCAGGCTCGCTGGACGTTCGGCCCCGTCATCACTCCACTCCCGTCATCACTCACCGCCTGCAGCGGACGTGTCCGGCTCCACCGGCGTGCGTTCCTTCACGCGTCGTCGTCGGCCGCCGAAGATCAGGACCACGACACCGCCGACCGACGTGATCAGCAGCGTCGTCACGTGCACGAGGACCGCGAACGCGAGCGCGGGCGCGCGGGCGATCCCCACCGAGGCCGCGATGGTGACGGCCGCCAGCTCGAAGGTTCCCACGTACCCCGGACCTGCCGGGATCGCCGTGGCCAGGTTCGTGCCGGCCGCCAGGAGCGCGGCCTGTCCCATTGTCGGCTCCACGTCCACCGCCTGCGCGGCTGCCGCGAACGCGAGCACGGTGAAGGACCAGGTCGCGATCGAGATCACGACCGCCGCCGTGACGGCGCGTGCGTCGCCGGCCACCGCCAGCCCGGTCCGCAGGCGCATGAGCGCAGCGCGGACGCGCGGCCAGCGTCCGAGGAACGCGCGGACGCGGCCCGCGCCGGGCAGACGGTGGGCGTAGATGCCGGCGGCCACGACCATCACGAGGAGCGCCGACACCGCGAAGCCCGCCAGCACCGCCGAGGCCACGATGCCGCGCACCGAGAGCACGAGGATCGCCACGGCGGCGATCGTCACCACCACCATCGTGTCCACGACGCGCTCGATGACGATCGTGCCCAGGATCGTGGAGCGGCTGAGGCCCGTGCGGTCGCCGAGGTCGTGCGCCCGGACCAGCTCGCCCAGCCGCGCCGGCAGGACGTTGTTCGCCAGGTAGCCCACGAGCAGCGAGGAAAGCACGACCCCGAACGGGACGGCAGCCACCGGGGCGAGCAGGACCCGCCAGCGGACGGCCCGCAGGAGGATATCGGCCGCGATGAAGGCCACCATGAGGGCGACCCAGCGCGGGTCCGCGCCCTTCAGCACCTCCCAGGCCGCGGGCACGTCCACCGACCGGACGACCAGCACCAGGGCGATGACCGAGATGGTGACTCCCAGCGCCGCCCGCCCCAGGCCCCCGCGGAAGCGCACGCTCAGACCGTGCCGGGCTCGCTCGCGGAGACGCGCGGGCGCAGCTTCGCCGACCGGCGCAGCCCGGTGCGGTGGAGGAGGTAGCGGCCGACCACGCGCAGGGTCGAGAGCCCGTAGACCACGCTCCGGCGGAAGCCCACGGAGCTCGCCTCCTCGAAGTAGCGGGTCGGCACGGCGATCTCGTCCACGCCCATCCCGCCCGCCGCCACGACCTGGGCGATCAGGTCCTGGTCGAACACGAAGTCGTCCGAGTTGAGCCGGTACGGGATCGTCTCGAGCAGGCGCCGCGAGTACGCGCGCAGGCCCGTGTGGTACTCGGAGAGGTGGAGCCCGAAGGCCGCGTTCTCGACGCCGGTGAGGAACCGGTTGGAGATGAACTTCCACTTGGGCATGCCGCCGGCGATGGGATCGCCCAGGAACCGGCTGCCCAGCACCAGGTCCGCCTCGCCCGCGAGGATGGGGGCGACCAGCTGCGGGATGCGCGTGGCGTCGTACTGGTAGTCGGGGTGGAGCATCACGACGACGTCGGCGCCCCACTCCAGCGCCCGGTCGTAGCAGGTCTTCTGGTTGCCGCCGTAGCCCAGGTTCTGGCGGTGGACGATGACCTCGATGCCGAGCCGCTTGGCGATCTCGACGGTCTCGTCCTTCGACACGTCGTCCACGAGGATCATGTGGTGGACCAGGTCGTGCGGGATGTCCGCGTACGTCCGCTCGAGCGTGCGGGCGGCGTTGTACGCGGGCATGACGATGACGACCTTGGGTCACGTCGGACATGGCGCAACTCTACCCGGTCACGGCGATGTCACGATCCGCGGGTATGGTTCCTGCGAACAGGACGTGCAGACCACGAGCGCCCCGTCGGGCGCGGGAGACCAGCATGCTCGATCGACTCTTCGGCGACCGCCGCCCCGACCCTGCGCTGGCCGACCGGGTGCCCCCCGGCCAGTACCTCACCGAGAAGTTCCCGGTCCTCCACTACGGCTCCGTGCCCAGGGTGGACCTGGCGACGTGGGACTTCCGCGTCCACGGCGAGGTCGACAGCCCCGTTCACGCTCACCTGGGACGAGTTCCGGGCCCTGCCCCGCAAGCCGGTGACGACCGACATCCACTGCGTGACCCGCTGGTCGAAGCTGGACACCCACTGGGAAGGCGTTGCGATCCAGACCATCCTCGAGCTGGCCCAGGTCCGGCGCAGCGCGACGCACGTCATCGGCCACGCCGAGCAGGGCTACACGGCGAACGTGCCGCTCTCGGTGCTCGATGACGACGACGTGCTCCTCGCCGACACGTACGAGGGCTCGCCGCTCACCCCCGATCACGGCTATCCCTTGCGGCTGATCGTCCCCAAGAAGTACTTCTGGAAGGGCCCCAAGTGGATCCGGGGCCTCGAGTTCCTGACCCACGACCAGCTGGGCTTCTGGGAGCGCTACGGCTACCACAACGACGCGGACCCCTGGCGCGAGGAGCGCTTCAGCGCGGGCTGAGTAGCGCGGCCGCACCGCGCCTCCCGCGCGGCACACCGCCGGATTGCCCGCCTGAAGGCCCCGTAGGCCCCCGTCGGGTAGTGTGGGTACATGAGCGCTCCCGTCGTCGTCAGCGACATGGACGGCACCCTCGCCACGTACCCGTGGCGAGCCGTGCTGGGATGGATCCGTGAGCGCCACCCATCGCCCGCAGCCCGGCGCTTCGTCGTCGTCCGGCTGCCACGCGTCGTGCTGGCCGCCACGGGACGGCTCGACCGGGAGGCGTTCCGGGTCGGGTGGATGGCGGACCAGGCACGCCTGTTGCGTGACCTGCCCGAGGCGCGCCTGAACGAGATGGCCGAGTGGGTCGTGGAGCACCACCTCTGGCCAGGACGACGCAAGGTGGCGATCGATGCGGTGATGGCGGCCGCGGCGGCGGCACGGGCGACATACCCCGGCTCCCGGCTGCTGCTGGCGACGGGTGCGTACCGGCAACTGGGCGAGGCGTTCGGGAGGCGGATCGGGGCGGACGTGGCGCTCGGGACGCCGCTGGAGGTCCGCGACGGGGTGGCGACCGGCGCGCTGGCGGGACCGACGCAGAACAGCGAGGCGAAGGCGGCAGCCGTCGCCGAGGAAGCCGCCGGTGGTGAGGTGCTCGTCGCATTCGGGGACTCGTACGCGGACATCCCGCTGCTCCGGCTGGCGGTGCGACCAGTCGCAGTGGCTCCGGACGCCGGTCTCCGCCGTGAGGCGCATCTGCGGGGCTGGGAGATCCTGGAGGGCTAGCAACGGGTCGCCCGGCAGCCCGCCGCCGTCAGCCGCGCGCAACCCGCAGGATCGCCTCGAGCGAGCAATCGATGTCCTCGGCCGTCGTGGACCAGTTGCTGACCGAGATCCGCATCGCGGCCATGTCGTGCCAGGTCGTGCCGGACAGCCAGCACGTGCCGTCCTCCTGGACCCGGCGGATCACGTCCCGGGTCCGCTCGTCGGCGGACATGCCGTCCCGGGCGGCGAACCGCACCAGGACCTGGTTGAGGACCACGTCGTTGAGGATCTCGACACCGACCTCCTCCCCTGCCGCGCGAAGCCCGTCCGACATGCGCGCCGCCATGGCGCAGTTGCCCTCGACCATCGCCGCCACGCCCTCCCGGCCCAGCTGACGGAGGGCCGCCCAGCTGGCGAACCCGCGGGCACGGCGCGAGTACTCGGGCACCCAGCGGAACTCGTCACGCTCGGCATCGCCGTACACGATGTAGGCGGCGCCCTGGGGGGACAGCGCGGCGGCGTGGGCGTCGGCATCGCGCACGAGGGCGAAGCCGCAGTCGTAGGGCACGTTGAGCCACTTGTGGCCGTCGGTGGCCCAGGAGTCGGCCCGCTCGATGCCAGCGGTGAGGTGTCGGAGCCCGGGCGCGGCGGCCGCCCACAGCCCGAACGCGCCGTCCACGTGGACCCAGGCGTCGGGACGACGGGCGCGAACGAGGTCGATGGCCGGGCCGAAGTCGTCGAACGATCCCGTGTTCACGTTGCCCGCCTGGAGGCAGACGATGAGCGGTCGGTCGCCGGCCGGCAGGCGCTCGGCGAGGCTGTCGAGGAGCAGCCGTCCCTGGTCGTCAGTGTCGGCCACAGTCACCCGTGACCGGCCCAGACCCAGGTACTGGAGCGCGGTGCCGATCGTCGCGTGCGCCTCGGCGCCCACCAGGACGTCGATCGCCGGCGCCCCGGCCAGTCCGTCGGCCTCCACGTCCCAACCACGATCCGCGAGCACCCGGTGGCGGGCCGCCGCAAGGCAGGTGACATGCGCCATCTGGCAGCCCGTCGTGAGCCCGAAGCCGGTCCCCTTCGGAAGCCCGAAGAGATCGATCAGCCACGCCCCCACCACCTCCTCGACAACCGATGCCGACGGCCCCGCGACGTAGATGCCCGCGTTCTGGTCCCAGGTGCTGGTCAGCCAGTCGGCGGCGAGCGCGGCCGGCAGCGATCCCCCGATCACGAACCCGAAGTAGCGCGGACCGGCCATGCCGACGACGCCCGGCTCCGCCTCGCTGTTCAGGTGTTCAATAACGGCCTCGGGATCCTCCCCGGTCTCCGGCAACGGGCCACCGAGACCCGCGAGCAGCTCCGCCCGGGTGGCGGACGCGCGTACGGGTCGCTCGTCCAGCGTCGCCAGGAAGCCCGCGGCGAGGTCAGCCGTGCGACGGAGGAGGGCCGCGGTGTCAGCAGCGGACGGGGACTTCTCTGGGTCGGGACGCATCTGACCACTCCTGGAACCTGTCTGCACTGGGTCCGGAAAGCATCGCGCCGTGGATCGATGTTGTCGAACCGGAGCGGTCGCCGCGCTGTCGGACCTCCCCTCCGCCGCCGGACGGAGGGCACAATGGGTCACACCGCGTCCCGGGAGGCCCAGATGGCACACAAGTCCATCCTGCTCATCGGCACCCTGGACACCAAGGGCGTCGAGTTCGCATACATCCGCGACCTGATCGCCGCGCGCGGCCACGCGACGCTGGTGCTGGACGCGGGCGTGGGCGAGCCACAGTGGACCCCGGACATCGACGCGGAGCGGGTTGCGACCGCGGGCGGCGGCGACCTGGCGGCCCTGCGCGAGGCCAATGACCGCGCGCAAGCCCTGGACGTCATGTGCCGCGGGGTCCGCGTCGTGGCACTGGAGCTGCTGGCGGAGGGCCGCATCGACGGCGTCATCGGCCTCGGCGGGTCCGGTGGCACGGCGATCGCGACGAGCGCGATGCGGGCCCTGCCCGGTCGGCCTGCCCAAGGTGATGGTCTCCACCATGGCCTCGGGCGACGTCTCGGCCTACGTCGGCGTGAAGGACATCACGATGATGTACTCGGTCGTCGACGTCGCCGGGCTCAACCGGCTCTCGCGCCGGATCCTCGCCAACGCCGCCGGCGCGGTGTGCGGGATGGCGGAGCAGGCGATCCCACCCGCCGAGGATCGCCCGATCATCGCCGCCACCATGTTCGGCGTCACGACCCCGTGCGTCACCCGCGTCCGGGAGCGGCTCGAGGCCGACGGCTACGAGGTCCTGGTGTTCCACGCCGTCGGCAGCGGCGGCCGGGCGATGGAGGCGCTGATCACCGACGGGTTCGTGGCCGGCGTCGCGGACGTCACCACCACCGAGTGGTGCGACGAGCTGATCGGCGGGGTGCTGTCCGCCGGCCCGGATCGCCTGGGCGCGGCCGCCCGCGCGGGGATCCCGCAGGTCGTGAGCGTCGGCGCCCTCGACATGTGCAACTTCGGGGCGATCGACACGGTCCCAGAGCGGTTCCGCGACCGCAACCTCTACCGGCACAACCCGCAGGTCACCCTCATGCGGACGACACCCGAGGAGTGCGCGGAGCTGGGCCGGATCATCGCCGCGAAGCTCAACGAGGCCGCCGGGCCAGTCGCGCTCTTCCTGCCGCTCCGTGGCGTGTCCATGATCGACGCCGATGGCATGCCCTTCTGGTCCCCCGAGGCCGACGCCGCCCTGTTCGACGCCATCCGCGCCACCGTGGACCGCGCCCGTGTGGACCTGGTCGAGCTCGACCTCCACGTCAACGACCCCGCCTTCGCCGACGCCATGGCCGATCGCCTGCTGGCGATGCTGGCCGCCAACGCATAGCCGCCAGCGCAGAGGAGCCACCGATGCCGTTCATCGCGCGCGACGAGATCGTCCGCCGCCTCCGGGCCCAGGTCGACGCCGGCGTCCCCATCGTGGGCTGCGGGGCCGGGACCGGAATCTCGGCCAAGATGGCCGAGGCTGGTGGCGCGGACATGGCGATCATCTACAACAGCGGCCGCTACCGGATGGCGGGCCGCGGCTCGCTCGCTGGCATGCTCGCCTACGGCGACGCCAACGCGATCGTCGTGGAGATGGCCGCGGAGGTGCTGCCGGTCGTGAGGGACATGCCGGTGCTGGCCGGGATCAACGGCACGGACCCGTTCCGGATCATGCGTGTCTTCCTGCGGCAGCTCAAGGACATGGGCTTCGACGGCGTCCAGAACTTCCCCACCGTCGGCCTCATCGACGGCGACTTCCGCAGGAACCTCGAGGCCACGGGGATGAGCTACGCCATGGAGGTCGAGGCGATCGCCATCGCCCACGAGCTGGACCTGTTCACGTCTCCCTACGTCTTCGATCCCGAGCAGGCGACGGCGATGGCGGAGGCCGGCGCTGACCAGCTGGTCGCCCACGTGGGCCTGACGACCGCCGGCTCCATCGGTGCCGGGGTGGCGCTGTCGATGGACGAGGTCATCGCGAAGGTGCTGGCGATCGCCGAGGCCGGTCGCCGGGTCCGCGACGACATCCTCGTCCTGTGCCACGGCGGGCCGCTCGACGAGCCGGCCCAGGTCGGCAAGGCGCTCCCCCGGATGCCGGGGGTGCACGGCTTCTTCGGGGCCTCGTCCATCGAGCGGCTGCCGACGGAGCGCGCGATCCGCGGCCAGGTCCAGGACTTCAAGCGGCTGGCCGTCGCGCGATGACCGACATCGGCGTGCTCCCCGCCACGCCGGCCCGCTGGGACGACGTGGCCACGCTCTTGGGCGGGGACGGCGACAAGGGCTGCTGGTGCCAAGCCTGGCGAGGCGTGGAGGTGAAGGGCGAGCCACGGCCGGATGCGCTGCGCCGTCAGCTGGCCATGAACGACGTGCCGCCCGGCTACCTCGCCTACCTCGACGGCGAGCCGGTGGGCTGGGTGGGCGTGTCCGTTCGGACGCTGACGCCGCGGCTGGTCAACTCGCGGACCATCCCGGCGGTGGACGACCTCCCGGTCTGGTCCATCGGCTGCTTTCGGATCCGGCCGGGGTACCGGCGGCGCGGCGTTGCCACCGCGCTGTTGGACGGCGTCGTGGCGGAGGCGCGCGCGGCCGGCACCCCCGCCGTGGAGGCCTACCCGATCGATCCCGGCGGGCGGCGCGTGGACGTCGCGCAAGGCTTCGTGGGGATCGCCTCGATGTTCGACCGGGCCGGGTTCCGCCGCGTCCTGGAGACGAACGCCCACAGCGCCGGGTTGCCACGCCTCCTCGTCCGCTTGGACCTCACGGGGTAGTCGCGAGGATCACGGATCCGGAGCGGGGGTAACGCGGCGGAGCTCGGCGATCCGGGTGACATCGTCCGCGCAGCGGCGAGGGCAGCGGCGGACTGCACTCGCAGCATCGTCACGGCTCCAGCGCGCCGGCCATCGCCGGCGAGGCGCGTCCTCGCAGGCCCGGGGTGCACGGCTTCTTCGGGGCCTCGAGCATCGAGCGTCTGCCCACCGAGCGCGCGATCCGCGGCCAGCTGCAGGACCTCAAGCGGCTCGCCGTCGCGCGCCCATAGTCGGCAGGCGGCTGGCACCCGTGGTCGGCGGCCGTCTTCCTGCCATCCACCGATGGCCTGCGTGGCATCGGTTCGCCGCCGCGACCTTCCCGGCCACGCACCGATCAGGCGCGTGGTGGACCCGCCGTACCCAGCTCGACGCGGCCACCAACTGACCAGGTGCGTGGTTGGCAAGCAGCCCGCGGCCTTGCACGCAGGTCACCTGTGGCTGGCCGCCAATCCTGCCGGGACACCCGAGCCGCACGAACTCGGCGGAACGGGACTCGCAGGTCCTCGATGCCAACCCTGCCAGGAAGCGCGGTGAGCACGCATGGCATCGGTGCCTGGCCGCAAGGCGTGCGAGCACCGACGGGGCCGCCGGCCTTCAGCCGGTCGTGAGGCGCCTTCCCGCGACCTGGCGCAGCCTCGGCATCTCGAGCTCGAGCCCGAGGAGGATCCACGCGACGCCGTTGAGCGCGACGCCCGCCAGCGCGATGGGCGTGAAGATCGTCGAGTTCGCCTGGGACGTGAGCCCGAGGCGGTCCATCCCGGTGAATGCCATGAGCGAGCCGCCGGCGAGGATCAGCACCGACCAGCGCCAGAGCACGCCGATCCGCAGCGCCATGACGCCGAACCATGCATCGGCGAGCCAGAAGGCGAGCCCAGCCCAGGAGCCGACGAGGCCGAAGTCGCCAGCGAACGGCCGCTCGCGACCCACGGCGAGCAGGATCCAGGCGATCCACAGGCCGTTCATCACGACCACGGGGATCGTGCCCGCAAGCGCGAGCGCGCGCGACAGCGACACCTGCTGCCCGTAGGCCGCGGTGGCGACCGCGATGGCACCCGCGGAGAACAGGACCAGGCGAGCCGTGTTCCAGGCGGATGGGAGGTCGATGACGAACGCGGCGAGGAGCCCGAGCCCGCCAAGCATGCCCACGACGCCGAGCGCGCGGGTGACGATCGACGGGGGCGTCGTTCGAGTTGGGGGCATCGGTGGGTTCCTCCGTCCGCTGGGTTGTCGGATGCCGGTGCCGGACCGGCGAGGAAGCCGGCCGTGAGCGCGGCCGCGCCGCCCGCGTCGTCCATCCACGGGGCGTGGCCCCCCGGGACGATCACCAGCTCGGCTGCGCTGAAGGCAGTGGCGAACTCGTGCCCGACCCCGCTGCCGCCGAACGGGTCGGCGTCGCCCCAGATGAACCGGACGGGGCTGGTGATGGCCGCGCGCTCGGCATGCGACAGCAGGATCCCGGGCTTGACGCCATGGACCGGGGAGAGGAACAGGCGCCCGAGGCGCAGGTCGTTGCGCTGCGTCCGGGTGTCGCGGAGGAGCGCCGCGTAGGCGTCGACGGCCTCCGGGCCGATCCGCCCGTCGTCCAGCGCGGGGCCGTGCCCGATGCCCCGGAAGACCCCGCGCACCGTGGCCGGCGTGGCGGGTAGGCGGGCCAGGATGTCGCCGACGACCGGGGCGGTGCCCAGCCGCATGACCGCCGGCAGTCGCGGCACGGGTGCCCCGGCGCTCCATCCGAACTCGACGATGCGCCGCACCCGCGCCGGATGCGCCAGCGCGGCACGGAACGCGAAGAATCCCCCGAACGAGGTGGCAACGATGTCCGCCGCGTCGAGCTCGAGGGCATCGAGCACGTCTGCGACCAGGACGTCCGCGAGCCGGCCGAGCGCCTCCAGACTGTCCACAGGTGAGGTCAGCGGGTCACTCAGACCGGCTCCCGGTCGATCAAGGAGCAGGCATCGGAACCCGGGGAGCCGCACCGCGAGGTCCGCCCAGCTGGTCCCACAGGTCGAGCCGCCGTGGATGAACAGGACCGCTGGCCCAGTGCCCAACTCCTGGACGCGGACGGCGCACCCGGTCCGCTGGAGCCGGAGGCGCTGCTCGACCGGTGCGACCCCGAGCGATCCCCACAGCCGCAGCTCAGCCTCGCGGTAGCGGGCTTCGCGTGCGTCCATGGGGTCTTGCTCGGCGGGAGTCGGGTCAGTCGTTGACGATGCCGTTCGCGCAGAGTGCGGCCGCTGCCGGTGTGCCGGCCACCGCGATGGCCTTGTGCTCGCCGGGAACGCCCTGGTGGACGAGCACGTGGAGCGGGTGGAGCCGATCCGCGGTCGGCGCAATGTCGACGTTGGGGTTGTGGTCGAAGACGGCCATCGGGAGCGTCACGTCCTCCTCGCCGCCGTTGGCGGCCAGCAGGACGCACCGGCCGTTGCCCAGGGCCATGACGTGGGAGTGGCTGGCGAGGGCCGGCGTGGCGGCCAGCGCGAGGAGGAGAGCCGCGCCGAGCGCGGGACGGAAGAGACGCTTCACAGGGACGCTCCTTCGAAGGTTGTGACGGTGGCGGGGCCGACGCGCAGGGCGCTGATCCCAACGGCCATCCAGCCGGCAGGGAACGCGATGATCGTGATGACGATGACGGGGACGAGGAGTGCCTCGGGCACGAAGCCACCGGTGATGCCGGAGAGTGCGGGGACGACCACGAACGAGCCGAAACCGAGCAGCCCGGCCGCCCAGCGCGACAGGCTTCGCGCGCGCCAGGTGGCGAGCGCAAAGAGCCCGGAGCCCAGGAGCAGCGTGAGGAGACCGAGGGTCGAGATCATCCATCCGTCCGCGCCAGCGAACACCTCGGCATCGCTGTCACCGGTGACCACGGTCACTGCCACGCCAAGGAGGGCCACGATCGCGCCCGCAGCCGGGATGGCGAACGCTGCCCAGACGAGCCGGGGATGGCGCCGGGCCTGGAAGGCACTGAGGCCCACGAGTGCCACGAGCGTGACGATCGTCGCCCCGACGATGACCAATCCGAGGATCGTCGACCCGGACTCGGCCCCATCATTGATCGCGTTGCCGGCCAGGGCGACCAGCCACAGGAGGCCGCCAAGGATGGCGGCGTACCCCCCGATACGGAGTGACATGGCGAACCCCTTTGCGTGTTGGGACGCGGCGCCGAGGCCGCGGAGATGGAGGTGGGCATCCAGCGCGCCGAGCAGCACGTCGGCCACGTCGAACGGGCCGAGCGGCCGCTCTCCGAGGACGGCGGCGAACTCGTCGCCGTAGCGGGCTCTCCAGCGCGCCGGGTAGAGGCGGAGCAGCAGGGCGATCATGGGACGCGTCGCCCGTCAGCCGGCCGGCCGGCCGAGCCGTTGGAGGCCGAGCTGCGCGAACTCGGAGAGCTCGTGGAGCTGCTCGGCGAGCATCGTGGCGCCCACCGCCGTCAGCCGGTAGGGCCGGCGGCGGTCGACGGGCGCCAGGGCCTCGATCAGGCCGCGCTCCTCGAGACGGGCGAGCGCGGCGTACAGGGTTCCCGGACCCAGCGGCCGGCCGGTGCCGGACTCCACGTCGGCCATGATCGCGTAGCCGTGCTTCGGGCCATCGCTCAGGCTGACGAGGATGAGCAGTACAGGCTCGGCGAAGCGGCCGAGCTCGGGGATCCGGGGCTCCATGGGACTCCTGTTAGTACGTCAGACGATATATCGTGCTGCGTAATATAGGTCCTGGCCAGGCGTTGTCAACCCCTTGACATGTCGGAGAACGTTATGGCGCGCGACGGAACAAACCCGGTCTCGAGCTCCGGGTGACCGCCGGGTGGCCTTGCGCCACGGAGCACATCGGGAGGTCCCCACCGATGACGCTGTTCGAACGCATCGACCAGAGCATCCGGCGCAGCCCGGTGTGGCGGTCGATCTTCCGCAACCCGTACCCGGACGACGAGCGGAGCCGCGCGTACGCGGTCATGAACAACGTGTTCCTTCACCTGCACCCGGTGCGGGTCCGGCAGCACGCGGTCAAGTTCGCCTACACGTTCTGCCTGGGCGGCCTGTCGTTCTTCCTGTTCCTGGTGCTGACGGTGACGGGCGTCTACCTGATGTTCTTCTACATCCCGTCGGACACCCAGGCCTACTCGAACATCCTCGACATCCAGTCACGGGTCACGTTCGGCCTGCTGACCCGGAACATCCACCGGTGGGCTGCCCACCTGATGGTGTTCTTCGTGTTCCTGCACATGATGCGGGTCTTCTACCACGGGGCCTACAAGCCGCCGCGCGAGTTCAACTGGGTCGTCGGGGTCGTCCTGCTGTTCCTGACGATCGCACTCAGCTTCTCCGGCTACCTGCTGCCGTGGGACCAGATCGCCTACTGGGCCATCACCATCGGCAGCAACATGGCCAGCTACTTCCCCGTGTTCAACACGCCAACCAAGCAGCTCATGCTGGGCGGCATCGAGGTGGCCCAGAACACGCTGCTCCGGTTCTATGTCGCCCACGTGATCGTGTTCCCGCTGATCACCGCGACCTTCCTCGCGGTCCACTTCTGGCGGATCCGCAAGGACGGCGGCATCAGCGGCCCGCTGTAGCGGGACCGTCAGCCCTGCGCCACCCGCCCAAGCAGCGCCCAGACCGGTCCCGCCGCGGCGTAGAGGTCAGTGAGCGTGTCCGGCAGACCGGGCGAGAAGACGTCGTCGTCACTGAGGCGCGTGGTGAAGATCAGGTCCTTGAGGACGAGCAGATCCCGCTCGGGATGGTCCTTCGGGTAGCCCGCGGGCACGCGCGTCAGCCGGTCACCATCCAGCGTGCCGTAGGCGGCCACGAACTCCGGGTCCGTGATCGCGGTGCGGACGACCGCCGCGTTCGTGTACACCAGCCGCCGCCAGGCGGCCAGCACGGGCTGCTCAGGGTGCCACAGCCCGCCGCCGGCGTAGATCTCCCCGGGCTCCAGGTGGAAGTAGGCGCCAGGGCCACCCCCGGGCGCCATGAACCGCGCGCTGGCGGCCGTCTTGTACGGCGACTTGTCCTTGCCGAAGCGCACGTCGCGGTAGATCCGGAAGGGCGAGCGGGCCGGGTCAGCCGTGAGCGGGAGGCCACGCGCCGCGAACCGTTCCGCCAGGGCGACGCACAACGCCTCGAGGGGCTGCTTGAGCAACCGCTCGTACTCGGCCTTGCGCGGCGTGAACCACGCGCGATCGTTGTTGGCGGCGAGATCCGCGAGGAAGGTGATCGCCTCCGGGTGGAAGCCCTCGAACGGTGGCGTCACGGGACCTCACCGGGCGCGACCACTGCCGCCCGCCCGGGCAGCCGAACGCGACCTTGGGCGATCGCCACGCCCAGGAGGATGATGGCGGCGCCCACCGGCTGGTACCAGGCCAGCGGCTCCGAGAGGAACAGCGAGCCGGCCGCCACCGCGAACAGCGGCGTGATGTAGGTGACCGAGCTGGCGACGGTCGCGCCAGCCTCGATCACGACGTGGTTGCTCAGCACGTACGCGATCCCCGACCCGAGCGCACCGAGCGCCAGCATGCCGATGACCGTGTCGGCGGCCAGGGGCGCTGTCACGACCTGGCCGCCGGCGAGCGACACGCCCACGACGACGGGGAGCAGGAACAGGGCACCGAGGCTCACCTGGGCGGTCGCGATGGCGATCGGCCCCTCGGGGATGCCGGACAGATGCCGCCGCGTGTACGGGTAGGCGATGCCGTAGCACAGGATCGCGCCGACGCACGCGAGGACGCCCAGCAGCTCGCCCCCGCCGAGGCCATTCCAGGCGCCCACGACGACGAGCACGCCCACGAACCCGACGGCCAGCCCCGCGGCGCGATCCCGGCCTGGCCGTTGCTCCGGGAACGCGGCGAAGACCACGAGCAGTGCGGCCAGTGGGGTGCAGGCGTTGATGATCCCGGCCAGGATCGACGAGATGTGCGTCTCCCCGTAGGCGAACAGCGTGAACGGGATGCTGCAGAACAGCAGGCCCACCACGGCGAGGTGAAGCCAGGTCCGGCGGTCACGCGGGAACCGGGTACCCGTCGCGCGGGCGATTACGAGCAGCACGACTGCCCCAATGGACGCCCGCCCGAACGCCACTCCGAACGGTGTCAGCGACTCCAGGCCGAGCTTGATGAACAGGAACGAGCAGCCCCAGATCGCCCCGAGGACGAGGAACCACAGCTGCCAGGGCGCCGCGCGGAGGACTCTGCATGGAGAGGAGAACCCTAGCGGGTGGGGAGCGGTTGCGCGTCCCGAACACACAGGGGAGGTGACCGGTACTGCCGCTAGACTGGCCGCGCGTCACCGCCAGGAGGAGTTGACCGGCCCATGCGATCGCTGCGAGACGCCGTGGCGCGCCTGCGCGCGTCGCTGCTGCACTCCATCGGCGACGTCACCTTCGGGATGGAGGACGGGGCTGTATCGATCGCCGGTCTCGTGTTCGGTGTGGCCGCCAGCACGAACGACGCGCGGATCGTCGTGCTCGCCGGAGCCACCGGCGCTGTCGCCGGCGCTGTGTCGATGATGGCCGGCACCTACCTGGACGTGCACTCGGAGCGAAGCCTGGCCACGGCCCAGGTCGCGGATGCCCGGGCGGCCCTCGTTGCCGATTCGGAGTCCGCCCTCGCGCGCGTCGCCGGGCAGGTAGCGGACGGCCGGCTTCACGCCCGACGAGACGGACGCCGTGGTCGCAGGGCTGCGCCGCAACCCCGAGGCCCTGCTGAGCTACGTCGCGGCATTCGAGCTGGGCGTGCCCATGCGGACCGAGTCGTCCCCGCGGGCGCACGCCCTCTGGATGTTCGTGGCCGACCTGTTCGCGGCAAGCGTCCCGGTGGTGCCGTTCCTGCTGTTCCCGATCGACACCGCGCGGATCGTCTCGCTGGTCGTCACGGGAGCGCTGATGGCCGCCCTGGGCGTGGCGCGAGCGCGCATCGGCCAGGAGAGCGTCTACCGCACCGCGCTGCAGACGATGGGGATCGCCGGGGCGGCCGCCCTGTCCGGCGTGCTCATCGGACGGCTCGTGACGGCCTGAGACCGCGCACGGCCTGGTTGGTGCGTCGGCCGCTCAGGCCTCGACGGGCCGCGAGAGGGCCAGGAGGAGACCCGGCAGCACGGCACTGGCCATGGCGTCCGGGTCCGCATCGCCACCGGCGAGGAGGGCACGGCGGACGCTTCGCTCCGCGATGGCCACGATGGCGTCCGTGATGACCGACGGGTCCACGAGCAACTCCCGGCCGTAGCGCCGCATCGCCTCGTCGATCAGGGCGCCGATCCGCTCCCGGAAGCGGTTGTTCGTCTCCAGGAACCGACCGGCGTGCTCGGGGCGCCGGATCGCGAAGATCTCCAGCTCGGTCTGGATCAGCGACAGCTGGCGGTCGACGGGGATGGAGCGCAGGATGCGATCAACGATGCCGGACAGGACGGCGACCAGGGATTCCGCCTCCTCCACCTCGCGGTCCACCTCGACGAACGAGGCGTCGAGGTGCGCGAGAAGGCTCGTGTGCTCGCGCTCCACGAGCGCGTCCAGCACGTCGTCCTTGTCGTTGAAGTTGGAGTAGAACGCCCCGCGCGTGAACCCGGCCCGCTCGCAGATGTCCTCCACGGAGCCGCCGATGACGCCGCGCTCGGCGAACACCTCGCGGGCCGCGTCCAGGATGCGCTGCCGGGTGGCCTCGCGGCGCGGCGAGCGGTGCGCGTCGCCCGGAGTGGCATCTGCCTCCGCGGGGCCGGGGACCGGGTCGGCCGCCGAGGGCGCGGGAACCGGCTCCGGCACCGGAACGACAGGGCCGTCGGCGGGCACAGGCTCGCGGGCCGGAGAGGACGGTGTTCCGGTGCCCATCCATGCCGCCCAGTCGCCCGGCTGCCGCTCGCGCCCCATCCGTCTCCCGTCCCGTGTGTCTTTCGATACAGATATGTATCCGATACGTTGACGTATCGAATACGCGCTCGTATCCTAGCGGTCGCGGTCACGCACCGCAACCCTCTTCCGCACTTCAACGCCGGGTCCACGCGCCACGCCCGACCCGGGGAGGCACCTGATGTTCGAGCGCCTGGGCTCCTGGACCTACCGGTTCCGGTTCCTGATCCTCATCGCCTGGATCGTGGGCGCGGTCTTCATGGCCGTGGCCGCGCCCAGCCTGTCCGGCCAGGGAGCCACGGACCAGACCACCTTCCTGCCCGCGAACGCTCCATCCCGCGCCGCCAAGGACGCCATCGAGCGCGCCTTCCCCGGGAGCACCTCGTCGTCGTCGGCGACCATCACGATGGACCGCCCGGGCGGGCTGACGGACGCGGACCGGGCCTGGCGAGACGGGTTCACCGCCTGGGTCGTGAGCGACGCGGCGCCCGAGCGGCTCCGGTCGGCCGCCACGGACACCACGACCGCCGACTCACGACCCGAGCTCGAGGAGCTGTTCCGGGCGCCCGACGGCACGTTCGAGCTGTTCGCGGTCAACCTCAACGTTGCAGATGCGGGCGACGAGGCCAAGGCCGTCGTGGAGCTCCTCCGCGAGCACATGACCGAGACCGCCCCCACCGGCCTGGAGACCCACGTCACCGGCGCCGCCGCCATCAGCTCCGACTACCTCGAGGCCGTCCAGGTCGGCACGGACAGCACGACGCAGGTGACGATCATCCTCGTCATCCTCGTGCTCCTGGCCATCTACCGTGCGCCACTGGCCGCCCTCATCCCGCTGGCCACCATCGGCGTCGCGTTCGTGTTCTCCAAGGGCCTGCTGGGCTTCCTGGCGGCCGCCGGCTGGCAGGTCTCATCGACCCTGGAAACCTTCCTGGTGGTCATGGTGTTCGGGGTCGGGACCGACTACGCGATCTTCCTGATCAGCCGCTACCGAGAAGAGGTGTCGCACGACGGCGACTGGCACGACGCGGCCAAGGTCACGGTCAAGCGCATCGGCGCGGTCATCACCGCGTCCGCCGGCACGGTGATCGTGGGCATGATGGCCATGGGCGTCGGCGACTTCAAGATGATCACGTCCATGGGCCCGGGCATCGCCATCGCCGTGGCCGTGACGCTGGTTGCCGCGCTGACCCTGTCACCCGCTCTCCTGTCGATCTTCGGCCACTACCTGTTCTGGCCGCTCCACACCCGCGAGAAGCACGAGGGCGAGCCGCGCGGCTTCTTCGCCGCCCTTGCGCGGGCGGTCTCCCGGCGGCCGGTGATCGTCACCATCGGGCTCACCGCCGCACTGCTCGTCCCCGTCCTCTACCTGCCACAGGTCAACTCCAACTTCGACGTCCTCGCGGACCTGCCCAAGGAGGCCGACTCCCGGATCGGCTACGAGCAGATCGGCGACCACCTGGGCGAGGACAAGCTGGTCCAGTCCACCGCGCTCATCGACCTCGGTGGCGGAGGCGACATCCTGGCGCCGGCCCAGCTCGCCAGGCTCCACACCCTCATGGAGGACCTCCACGCCGGTGGCGGAATCGCGACCACCACCAGCATCGTGACCCCGGACGGCGATACCACCGTCCCCGACGGCTTCAGGCCCTCGAAGACGGTGCAGAAGATGGCCGACGGCTTCAAGGGCGACGACAGCGCCTCCGGTTCGGACAACGCCAGCCTCCTCGA
The DNA here is from genome assembly GCA_963754485.1 of uncultured Chloroflexia bacterium. Lineage (GTDB taxonomy): Bacteria > Chloroflexota > Limnocylindria > Limnocylindrales > CSP1-4 > CAIXZV01. Next base: position 197,178 of record CAVWFY010000019.1, read on the forward strand.
CCCCGAGGTCAAGGACGGGCTCAACCAGGCCCTGGACTACGTCAACGGCCTCGCCGTGGCGTTCCCCGATGCCGCCTCCGGCGTCGCGTGGCGCGAGTCCCGGGACGGCCTGGAGCATGCGATCGACATCGTCGACCGCGTGGCGAAGCAGAGCGTCGTCTCCACGCAGCTGCGCACGCTGTCCGCATCCATCACGGCCCCGGCGGCCGCGGCATCGGGCTCCGGCTCCGAGGACAGCTCTGACTCCACGCTGATGAGCGACTACCTCGCGGAGCTCGGCACGGCCTTCCCCGAGGTCAAGTCGCTCGACGCCTACACGGATGCCGTCAAGGCCGCCAAGGCCCTTGAGTCGGATGCATCGATCACGGACGCGCTGGCGCTGTCCGGTGCATTCGACCGACTCGCCGACCACTTCGACGACCAGCCGGACGCCTCGCTCTCACCGAAGAGCCTTGCCGGCACGGCAAGCGCCAAGGAGTTCAAGAAGGAGGCCGAAGACACCTTCGACGCCCTGCCGGACCAGCTCACGGCGCTGGCGGCGGTGTTCGCGACCCGCTCCGACGACTTCTACCTCCCGACCTCGCTGACCGGCGACGACGCCGAGAAGCTCCAGGACGCGATCGACGCCTTCGTGTCTGAGGACCGCACGGCGACGCGCTTCTACCTCACGTCGTCCAACGCCCCGTACAGCGGGGGTGCGTTCCAGATCATCAAGGACGCCCGGGTCGCCCTCGCGGAGGGTGCCGCGAGGTTCGGACCTGCCGCGTCCGGCCACATCGGCGGCCCCACCGCGCAGTTCGCGGACGTCCAGGACACGCTGGCCGCCGACTTCCTCAAGGTCGGCGCGATCACGGTGCTGGGCATCCTGATCGTCCTGATGCTCCTCCTCCGCGCGATCGTGGCGCCGCTCTATCTCGTGGCGACGGTCCTCGTGTCCTACGGCTCAACAATCGGCCTGTCCGCCTTCGTGTTCCAGGAACTCCTCGGACACAGCGGCGTCAGCCCCTATCTGCCGCTCATCGTGTTCGTGCTCCTCGTGGCCCTCGGGTCGGACTACAACATCTTCCTGATGCACCGCATCCGGGAGGAGGCCGAGACCCTGGGCATGAAGGACGCGGTCCGGATCGCTTCGGGGCACACCGGCGCCGTCATCACGTCCGCGGGCCTGATCCTCGCCGGCACCTTCGGCTCGATGGCCATTGCACCGCTCGCGATGATGGTCCAGGTGGGCGTGGCCGTCGCGATCGGCGTGCTCATCGACACGTTCCTGGTCCGATCCATCCTCGTCCCTGCGATCACGACGATTGCGGGCGACTGGGCCTGGTGGCCGTCCGGCTTCCGGTCTGGTGGGGCGGTGCCCGTGCCGGTGGGTGGAGGCGTGCCCGTGGGGGTGCCCGTGGGTGTTGGGGTCGCCGCGGGAGCCGCGCTCGGCGCCGGCACGGCGGGTGCGACGACGGCGGCTGCGGCTGCGACGCCGGCTGCGGGTGCGACGGCGGCGGCTGCGGCTGCGGCTGCGACACCGACCTGGTCAGACACCGGCGAGGCGCTCGTCGTGGACGAGGCCATCGTGCCAGGGGCCATGCCGCGCGGCACGTCCCGCCGCCGGCTGGCGGTGGCCCTTGCGCTCGTCGTGCTCGTACCGGTGATGGTGGCGGGGCTCCTCACCTGGTCGATTGGCGGCTCCAACGGGAACCTCGGGTCGGTCCAGGCCGCGGTCGTCAACCTCGACGAGGAGGGCACCATGACCACCGCCGACGGCACCAGCACGCAGCTCGCGCTGGGCGCCGGCCTCTCGACGGCGCTGACGACGTCGGACAGGGGCGGCGGGTTCACCTGGGTCGCCGCGGACGAAGCCGAAGCGGCCGCGGGCCTCGCCGACGGGGCGTACGCCGCCGTGCTGACGATCCCGGCCGACTTCTCCCGCACCGTCGCTGCTCTCCGTGCGGACACCACAGGTACGGCGCCGCAGGCCACCCTGCGCCTCGCGACCGACGACGGGTCCGGCTATGCGCTGGGCAACGTCGCCCGCGAGGTGACGGCAGCCATCGGCACTGCCACGGCGCAGGACGTCACGAGCTCCTACGTGGGCGACGTGCTCCTCGCCGTGAGCTCCGCCCACGATTCCCTCTCGGCGGCCGCCGAGGATGCTGGCTCGGTCGCGACGTCCACCACGAAGCTCGCGAACAACGCCGCCGGAACCGGGACCGTGGCCGGCCAGCTGGTCGCCGGGCTCCAGGAGTTCATCGACAAGGCCAATGAGGCATCGGGTGGAACGGCCGACCTCGTGAACGGCGCGCAGAAGCTCGCGAGTGGGTCGAGCAAGCTGGCGAAGGGCGCCCAAGACCTCGCGAAGGGCACGAAGGGCGCCGCCACCGGCGCGGAGAAGCTGGCCGACGGTGCCACGCAGCTGTCCGGAGGGCTCAGTGCGCTGGCGACCCAGACGAGGGACCTGCCGGCCCAGTCCGAAGCCCTGGCGGGTGGCGCCAAGGGCGTGGCGACCGGCGCGGCCGGCGTCTCGTCCGGGGCGTCGTCGCTGGCCGACGGCCTCAAGACCATGGCGACCCAGACGGCCGGTCTCGGGACCCAGGGACAGGCACTCAACGCGGGGGCCGGGGACGTCGCGAGCGGGGCCAAGGCGCTGTCCAACGGCGCCGACCAGGCCTCCGCAGGCGCGGCCGATCTCGCCACGGGTGCGGGCCAGCTGGCGGCCGGTGTGACCGACTACACCAATGGCGTCGCAGCGCTCTCGGGTGGTTGCGTCGTCATGGGCGGCACCCCCACCCTGTGCGCCTCCCTCGACAGCCTGGCGACGCAGGGCGGTACCCTCGCGGCGGCCGCCAGGGGGGTCGCGTCGGGTGCGTCCGGAATCGCCGGCGCCAACGCGGAGCTGGCGGCCGGTGCCGCAAACCTGCAGTCGGGCACAAACGCGCTCCACGACGGAACCAGCCAGCTCGCGGCCGGGCTGCCGGACCTCGAGGCGGGGATCGCCGCGTCGGCGACGGGAGCCACGGATCTCGCGACCGGTGCCGCCGGCGTCAGCGGTGGCGCCGACCAGGTCGCGGCCGGCACGCAGCAACTCGCGGCCGGCATGCCGGCGCTGGCGGATGGCATTGCCAAGCTGGCGACGGGCGGCGCTGGGGTGGCGTCGGGAGCCACGAGCCTGGCCGGCGGCATGGACCAGCTCGCCGCGGGCGCGACGGGCCTCGCCGACGGGGCGCGGCTGTCCGCGAAAGGCACCCGGGCGCTCGCGAACGGCACCGCACAGGCTGCCGACGGCATCGACCAGCTCACGGGCGTGATGCAGACCGCGGTTGACGCCGGCGCGCTCGTGGAGGCGCAGGCCGCCGACCTGGCCGACGACGGGGTGTCCCTCGCCGACAAGGCGGACGCGCTCGAGAAGCTACTCGCGGCCTCCGCGAGCGGTACCGGCACGTACGCCGACGAGACGCGGGCCCGCATGGGCGACCTCGCGGCCAACCCGGTCAGCGTAGAGGCCAGCCGCTCGAACGCGATCGGCGGGCCGGCGGGCGGCCTCGCTCCGTTCCTGATGGCCATCGCCGCGTGGCTGGGCGCCATGGGCGCCTTCCTCGTCCTGCCGGCGCTCTGGCGAGGCGACGACCGGCGCTGGTGGCGCGCCTGGCTCCTCGCCTTTGCGGGCGCTTCCGCGGTGGCCGTCGCGGGCTCGCTGCTGATGGTCCTGGGCATGCAGCTCCTGCTGGGCATCGGGGCGGCCGAGCCAGCGCAGCTGCTCGGGTTCGCGGTGCTCGCGGCGCTCGCCTTCACGGCGATCGTCCAGGCACTGGTGGCCATGTTCGGCAACCGGGGTTGGATCCTGGCGCTGCTGCTCCTGGTCATCCAGGTGGCCGCGGCGGGCGTGCCGCTCACCGGATTCGCAGCACCCGGACCCCTGGCCGCGCTCGGCGGGTTCATGCCGCTGACGTGCGCGATCGACGCCTTCCAGGGCGCGATCGCCGGTGGCCGATCGAACCTGGCGATCGACGCCGTGGTGCTGGGGGCCTGGCTTCTGGGCGGCGTCCTCGTGACGCTCGCCGTCGCAGCTGGGCTCGGGCAGCGCGGGGCCCGCGACGAGGCCGAAGGTGGAGCGGTGGCTGCCCCGGCGGTGTAGCGGTGACCCTGCGCCGTGCCACCTCGACGGCGGCCCGGGGCGTCGGCAGAGCGGTGTCCCGGCGACTCGACCGGCGGGCGCCGCGCCGAATTGGCGGCTCCTCGCCGAACCGGCGGCTCAGGCAAGCGTGGCCAGGAACGCCGAGAACCGCTCCAGGCCGGCCCGCAGGACCGCCGTGTCGTTGGCGTAGCCGATGCGGAGGTACCCCTCCATGTCCATCGCGCTGCCCGGGGTGAGCAGCACGCCCTCGGCCTCGAGCAGGCGGACGCACAGGGCCTCGGACGGCATCTCGGCCGCGTACCGGAGGAGTGCCGTGGTCCCGGAGCGCGGCCTGACGTAGTCGATCAGCGGCTCGCCCGCCACCCAGGCGTTGAGGATCGCGAGGTTGCGGCGCACGATCCGCCGGTTGCGGGCAAGCAGGGCGTCCTTCGCCTCGAGTGCGATGGCGGCCAGCAGGTCGTCCACCATGCCCACGCTGATCACGGAGTAGTCGCGGTGGCGGCTCACGGGCTCGCGCACCTCGCGGGTCGCCACGATCCAGCCCAGGCGCAGGCCGGCGAGCGAGAACGCCTTGGACATGCTGCCGACGCCCACCGTTCGCTCGTAGCGGTCCACGAACGAGGGGGACGTGCCGGGACCCTCCTGGTCGAGGCCGCGGTAGACCTCGTCGGCCAGGATCCATGCGCCGGCGTCACGGGCGATCTCGATGATCCCCGCGAGGCGCGCCTCGTCGAGCAGCGCCCCGGTGGGGTTGCCCGGGTTGACCAGGGCGATGATCTTCACGCCGCCCGCGGCAAGCCCGCGCAGCTCGTCGAGGTCCGGCAGCCAGCCGTCCTCCTCGCGCAGGCGCAGGACCCGTACTACCGCCCCGAGACTCTCGGGGATGGACGTGTGCTGCTGGTACGTGGGCACGAGCGAGATCACGACGTCGCCCGGGTCCACGAGGGCGTCGTACGCCAGGGCGTTCGCGCCGATGGCGCCGTGCGTGACCAGCACATCGTCCGGCGAGGCGGTTGCGTAGAGCGCGGCGATAGCGGCGCGGAGCCGCTCGGAGCCCTCGATGGCGCCGTATCCGAGGCGCATCGGCGCGAGCTCTTCCAGGAGCGCGGCCTCATCCAGGCCGGCGATCGCCAGCAGCTCCTCCACGGTCACCGAGTCCACGCAGGTCTCGGCCAGGTTGTACCGACAGCCGGTCTCCCAGCGGTTCATCCAGATCTCGACGCCGAAGTCGCGGATTCGCATGGGCACATGATGCGGCGCGGGGGCAACGGTCCGCTCGTGCCCCGCTCACCCCGCCTCCCCCGGCAGCCACCGCGCTGGGGCCCGCCCCGCTGCCCGGAGCAGCCCCGCTGCCGATTGCACGCCCTGTGTGCGCTACAGACGGCGCCACCACCGCGCCACCCTCGCCATCGCCCGCGATCACGACGCCATCTGCCCACAAGCATCACGCCGCCGCCCGCGAGCACCACGTGCACACCCGGTGAGCCCTAGCCAGCGTGGTGTCGGCTAACGGCCACGCGGAGTGCATCTGGTGCCAAGGAGCGGCAGGGGGCCTGATTGTGCACAGGGAATGTGCAAGTGGTGGACACAGGGCGGGTCGGGATCGATAGCGCACACGTGGTGTGCATCCGGAGAAGCGGCGTCGCGGGGGCAGGGGCCGAGGTCACGAGCAGGGGAGAGAGCCGAGCGCGGCCGCACCGGACCCGAACCGCAACCCAACGATCACCACCAGGGTTCCTGCCCGCCGGGCACTGGTTGCGTACCGTTCCGCCCCCACCCCCGCGAGGGTGTGCAGGTGGAGAGCAGCCGTGGCCCAGACCCGTACCCTGTACGAGCCGTCCACCGAGCATGACGCATGCGGGTTCGGGTTCGTGGTGGACATCGCCGGCCGCCCCTCCCACGGGATCGTCCGGGATGCCCTGACGGTCCTCGTCAACCTGGAGCACCGCGGCGCGACGGGGTCCGAGGCCAACACCGGCGACGGCGCCGGGATCCTGGTCTCCATCCCTCACCGCTTCCTGGGCGCGGCCACGGCCGAGACAGGGATCACGCTCCCGGAGACGGGCTACGGCGTCGCCATGGTCTTCCTGCCGCGCGACGAGGCAAGCCGCTCCGGCGCCGTGGAGCGTTTCGAACGCGAGTTGCGAGGCGAGGGGCTGGAGCTCCTGGGCTGGCGCGACGTCCCCACGGATCCCACGGGCCTGGGCTCCAGCGCACGCTCCAGCCAGCCGGTCATCGTCCAGGCGTTCATCGCCCGCCCGGAGGGCCTCGCACTCGGCCGCGACGAGGACCTGGCCTTCGAACGCCGCCTCTACGTCGCCCGCCGCCTCGTCGAGAAGGCGATCGGCCGCAGCGCCCTCCCCGGCCGCGGCGACGTCTACATCCCATCGATGTCCTGCCGGACCATCGTCTACAAGGGGATGCTCAACGCCTCGCAGCTGCTGACCTTCTACCCGGACCTGCTCGACGAGCGCTTCGAGAGCCCGCTGGGCCTGGTCCACTCCCGTTTCTCGACCAACACGTTCCCGTCGTGGTCGCGGGCACATCCATACCGGTACATCAGCCACAACGGCGAGATCAACACGCTGCGCGGCAACGTGAACTGGATGTTCGCGCGCCAGTCCACGTTCCGGTCGACGGTGTTCGGCGAGGACCTCAACAAGGTCCTGCCGGCGGTGGACGTGGACGGCTCGGACACGACGATCTTCGACAACGTGCTCGAGCTGCTGCACCTCTCGGGCCGCAGCTTGGCCCACA
>CAVWFY010000020.1:0-38439 GCA_963754485.1 uncultured Chloroflexia bacterium
CAGCCCAGCTGTAGTCGTAGAACGGCTTGAGGAACGGGATGATGCCGTCGGCCGGGAACGGCTTCATGTCGGTCTGGGAGTAGGCGCCGCCGATGGCGATGACGATCCCGATGACCAGCGACACAACGGCGATCCAGTTCCAGCCCTTGGCGTACTTGTAGACGCCGTCGGCCCGGTACAGGTCGGCGAGCTTGAGGCCCTTGCGGCGGACCCACCAGTAGTCGGCGATCAGGACGCCGGCGATGGGGCCGGTGGCGCCGCCATAGGTGCCCAGCCACGTCCAGATGTACTGGTTGGGATCGGCCAGCAGCTGCCAGGGCATGATCAGGACGCCGATGATGCCCGTGATGATGCCGCCGGTCCGGAAGCTGATGCGCTTCGGCCAGGCGTTGGAGAAGTCATACGACGGGCTCACGACGTTGGCGGCCACGTTGGTGGTCAGGGTGGCCAGCGCGAGGGCGGCCAGCATGATGATCAGGGCGAAGGGGTTGTCGAGCCTGCCGGTCAGGGCGACCGGGTCCCAGATCGCCTCGCCAAACACGATGACGGTGGCCGACGTGGTGATGACGCCGACCAGCGGGAACAGCGTCATGGTGGTCGGCAGGCCGAGGGCCTGGCCGATGGTCTGGTCACGCTGGCTGCGGCCGAACCGGGTGAAGTCGGGCATGTTGAGGGACAGGGTGGACCAGAACGCGATCATGCCCATGAGGGAGATCGGGAAGATCTTCCAGAAGTCGGGACCCCAACCGAGGCTGCCGGACTCCTCGAGGATCGGGCCGAGGCCGCCGGCCTGGGCGACCATCCAGATCATGAGGGCCAGGAAGACGACGATCAGGAATGGAGCGGCCCAGTTCTCGAACTTCTTGATCGCCTCCATGCCCCACAGGATGATCATGATGTTGAGGGCCCAGAAGATGGCGAAGCACAGCCACAGCGTCCACGGATGGGCGGGCGCATCGCCGAAGCCGAGGGCGATCCCAGGCGCCCCCGTCCAGCCCGAAGCGTCACCCGTCAGCGTCAGGAGCAGCGCCCCGACCACGGCGAACAGCGCCGTGCCGCCGATCCAGGTCTGGATGCCGAACCAGCCGCAGGCCACGAAGGCACGCATCAGCGCCGGCAGGTTCGCGCCGTAGGTACCGAAGGATGCGCGGGCGATGACCGGGTACGGGATGCCGTACTTGGTGCCCGCGTGGCTGATCAGGAGCATCGGGATCAGGACCAGGACGTTGGCGAGGAAGATCGTGAACAGCGCCTGGTACCAGGCCATCCCGAGGATCATCAGGCCGGAGGCCAGCAGCCACGTCGGGATGTTGATCGCCATGCCGATCCACAGGGCGAGGTAGTTGTAGGTCGTCCAGGTCCGCTTCTCGACCGGGACCGGGGCCAGGTCGTCGTTGTGCAGGCCGGACGTGCCGAGGCCCGCGTCCACCTCCGGGAGCAGGTCTACGCGGCCATCCTCCTGGATGGTCTGTTCCATCGCGAACGCCATATGCTTCCTCCACTCCCGGGATCCAGGGGGATCCCGCCTCCAGTTACGCGGCGCCGTCCTCGCCGTCGGCCCGGTCACGTCCCTCGGGGCGCGCGGATCCGCGGGCACGGGCCGTTGCGGGCGTGTCCACGGACGGGGTTCGACGGGTCACGAAGGGCGAGCCTCGATCGGGCCGGGTGCGAAACCTGGCTGCGGGTGCGGACGCACCATTCGGGCTCGGGCCTCCTGGGCTGACTGCGACGTCGCGATTGTGGCAGATTGGAACACCGCGTTTCAGGGCGACGGAGGGCCTGAGGTCCCGAAAACCCTTGCCGTTCGGTACTGCCCCTGCGGCCCGGCAGGCGGTCCGGATGCCGGCGTTCCGGTGGGCCCGCCGTGGCCCCGCCACCGGGGATAGGCTGGAACCCCGCACCCCGCCACAGGAGGCCCATCGCATGGAGTACCGCAGGCTCGGCAAGACCGGGCGCAACGTCAGCGTCATCGGGTTCGGCGCGTGGGCAATCGGGGCGGACTGGGGCTCCGTGGACGACGCCGACAGCCTGCGGGCCCTCCACGCCGCCGCCGACGCGGGTGTGAACCTCATCGACACCGCGGATGTCTACGGCGACGGGCGGAGCGAGCGCGTGATCCGCCGGTTCCTCGGCGAGCGCCCGGGAGAGTCGTTCTTCGTCGCCACCAAGATGGGCCGGCGCGCGCCCCTGGACATGGCCAGCTACACGCCAGAGGCGTTCCGGGCCTGGACGGATCGCAGCCGCGAGAACCTGGGCGTGGAGACGCTGGACCTCGTCCAGCTCCACTGCCTCCACCCGTCCATCTACTACAGCCCGGAGCACTTCGCGGCGCTGGACGAGCTGGTGGCCGCGGGGGCCATCGCCGCCTACGGCGTCAGCGTGGAGAAGGTCGAGGAGGCCCTCAAGGCGATCGAGTTCCCGGGCGTGGCCACGGTCCAGATCATCTTCAACATGTTCCGCCAGCGGCCCGCGGACCGGTTCCTGGCCGAGGCGGCGCGCCGGGACGTGGGCGTCCTCGCCCGGGTGCCGCTCGCCTCGGGGATGCTGACCGGCAAGCTCACCGCCGCCACGACGTTCGAGGCCACGGACCACCGCCTGTACAACCGCCACGGCGAGTCCTTCGACGTGGGCGAGACGTTCGCGGGCGTGGACTACGCGACGGGCCTGGAGGTGGTCGAGGAGCTCAAGGCGCTGGTCCCGGAGGGCGCCACCCTCGCCCAGGCGGCCCTGCGCTGGATCCTGATGCACGACGGCATCACGGCCGCGATCCCGGGTGCCAAGACCCCGGAGCAGGCCCGGGCCAACGCCGCCGCCGCGGACCTGCGCGCCGCTCCCGGCCGAGACCATGGCCCGCGTCGCGGAGCTCTACGAGACGCGGATCAAGCCCCAGGTCCACCAGCGCTGGTAGGAGACGCTCACGTGCCAGACACCGCCACCTACCACGTTCCCGGCGCCATCCTCTCGGAACGCGAGCACACCGTTCCGCTGGACCACGCGAGCCCCGACGGGCGGTCCCTCAGCGTGTTCACCCGGGAGGTCGCCGCGCCCGACGGCCTCGACCGCCCGTACCTCGTGTTCCTCCAGGGCGGTCCGGGTTTCGAGGCGACCCGTCCCACCAGCCCGCCGTCGGGCTGGATGCGGCGTGCGCTGGCCGAGTACCGGGTCCTGCTCATCGACCAGCGCGGCACCGGTCGCTCCACGCCGGTGGGGGAGCACATCCCCGGTGACTCGCCGGAGGAGCAGGCGGCGTACCTGGCCTGTTTCCGGGCTGACGCGATCGTCCAGGACTGCGAATGGATCCGCCGCGAGCTCGGGGTTGAGCGCTGGACCGTGCTGGGGCAGAGCTTCGGCGGGTTCACCTCGCTCACGTACCTGTCCATCGCCCCCGAGGGCCTGGCCGCGGCGCTGATCACGGGCGGGCTCGCGCCGGTCACGAACCGGCCGGTCGATGACGTCTATGGGGCGACCTGGGAGCGCTTGCGCGAGGCCAACCGCCGCTACTTCGAGCGATATCCGGACGACCGCGCCCGCGTCCGCGAGGCCCATCGCCGCATCGACGACGAGGACGTGCGCCTCCCGTCGGGCGACCGGCTCAGCGTCCGCCGGTTCCGGCAGATGGGCATGTGGCTGGGCGACTCGGCCGGCTTCGAACACCTGCACCACGTGCTGGAGCTTCCGTTCGGCTCGCCGCCGTTCCTCCACGACGTCGAGAACGCGGTCCGCTGGACGCGCAACCCGCTGTACGCGACGCTCCACGAGTCGTCCTACGCGGACGGCGGCCCCACCCGCTGGTCCTCGCACAGGCTCACGCCCGACTGGTTCGAGGGCTCCGAGGCGTTCACCGCGGAGCACGTCTTCCCCTGGATGTGGGAGGAGTATGGCGGACTGCGCGCCCACCGGGCCGCGGCGGAACTGCTGGCCGAGCACCCCTGGCCGCGCCTGTACGACGAGGCCCAGCTGGCCCGCAACGAGGTGCCGGTCGCGGCCACGGTCTACGTTGACGACCTCTACGTCGAGCGCGCGTTTGCCGAGGAGACCGCGTCAGTGGTGCGTGGGCTGCGTCCGTGGATCACCAGCGAGTACGCCCACAACGGGTTGCGCGCGGATGGCGAGCGGGTCGTGGGCAGGCTGATCGACATGGTCAAGGGCCGGGCCTGAGCCCACGGTCACGCGACGACAATCAGGGCTCGCGGCCCCGGTCAGCGGACGGGCGCCCGCAGCACGTAGCCCACGTCGTCGATGACCGGGCTCGCCGGAACCTCGCTCGCCGCCGGAACCTCGCTCGCCGCCGGAACCTCGCTCGCCGGCGCCGGCCGGTCCTCGAACAGGTACGTGAACTCGGGTCCGTTGTGACAGATCCAGCAGTTGTCGCCGCGGCCCCGCATCGCCTCCGGCAGGGGCGCGTGTTCGTCGATCCCGTGGCACGAGGAGCAGGTCTTGTCGGTGCCCATGTGCTCGGGGCGCAGCTCCGGCTTCTCGCTTGCCCCCGCCTCGACGCGGGTCTGGTGGCAGATCAGGCAGTCGTCCTTGTGGAGGCTGGTGTGCCCGGGGGCGGTCTGGACCAGGCTGCCCTCGGTGTGGCATGCCGTGCAGTCGCGCCAGCCAGCCAGTGGGTGGCCCATCACCGGGATCGGCTTTGTCCCGACCATCCCCGTGCCGGTCCTGTGGCAGCTATTGCAGTTGGCGTCGGCCGGCATCTCGATGCCCACGGGCGACAGGGCCATGGCGGATCGCGGCGAGGGGCTGGCGCCGTCACGGGGAGCCGCGGTAGGCCCCTCGGCGACGTCACCCGTCATGTCCGGCACCGCGACCAGCACGAGGAAGGTCCCGACGACCAGGATCCCGATGGTGAGCAGCGCGATCGCGATGCGGAACGCGTAGCGGGAGACGGTCGCGATCACCCGTCGGCCCCCAGGGCTGCGGGCGCGCCGCCGGACCCCAGCACCTCCGGCTCGGCCTCGGCCTCGCCGGCCTCTTCGTGGTCGTGGTGCTTCTTGATCCACGGGAAGCCGAAGAACACGTGGGTGTCGGTCTCGCCCATGTCGAGGTATCGCTCGGCCAGCGTGTAGAGCAGGGCCATGAAGGCGCCGCCACCCGCGATGATCGCAAGCTCAACCGGGGTGGGCGAATACGCCGCGTACGGGTAGGAGACCGTCCCGGCGCCCGCACCGACCGGCGCAATCTGGCCGGCTGCCACGAACAGGAACCGGTCGACGAGGATCCCCGAGAGGGCCAGGATGCTGGCCGCGAACACCGCCTCGGGACGGCGGCCCACCGGCAGGACGACGAGCACGGCCGGGATCACGAGGCCACCGATGATGCGCAGCCAGAACAGGGGCGCCAGCGGCCCGGCCAGCAGGGCGGTCGTCGCTTCACGCAAGCCCCGGATCTCGACGTTCAGGCCCGCTGCCACCTGCTGGGCGATGAGCGCACCGACGAGCGCGAGACCCACCGCCAGCAGCAGCCGGACCGAGGGCAAGGCGATGGGGGCGGCACGCTCGAAGTCGGCCAGCCGCAGCCGGTGCACCAGGTAGAACACGATCCCCAGCAGCGCCGTACCGGCGAGGAACGCCGAGGCCACCATCAGGATCGGCGTGAAGATGCCGAACCAGTAGGCCTTGGCGTTCATCACGCCGAAGACCGCGCCCAGCGTGAACGGCGCCAGGATGGCGATCACGGCGGCCGTGGTGCAGGCGTACTGGTGGATCTTGGGGTGGGGCGTGAACAGGCTCCAGACCTCGACCAGGAGCACGACCAGGTAGACCCCGTAGAACACGCCCATCCACCACATCGGGGAGGACGGCGAGGGGACGAACACCGCGCCGAGGACCATCCGGATCGGGTAGTGCAGGTCCAGGGCGATGATCAGGAACGCCGTCGTGAGCGACAGGACCGCGAGGATCGCGTGGCGCTTCTCGAACGGCTGGAACCGCTCGATCCCGAAGACCGTGCCCAGCGACGACGCCAGGCACAGTCCGCTGGTCATGATCGCGAAGAAGACGTAGCCGATGATCATCAGCCCCCACTCGAAGGCGGGGGTCGTCCCGAAGACCTCCCACCCGGGCGGGAGCGAGACGAGCGAGGCGATGGCCATCACGCCCAGGATGGCCAGGAGGAACCCGAACCACGCCTGGAGCGCGACGGGCATGCTCCGCACCTCCGCCACGAATGCGCGGGCGGCGGGCCTGGGCGTCAGGGGCACGTCATAGTCGAGGATGTGCAGCTCGAGCGGCTTCGTGGTCGCGTTCACGGCTCAGGCCTCGTCGTTCACGGGGCCCAGGTAGAGCACGACGGGTTCCGTTCCGTACTCCGGCCAGAACGGCTGCGGGTCCTGCTCGGCGATGAGCAGCGCCATCTCGCTGTTGGGGTCTGCCGCATCCCCGAACTTCCGGGCTCCCACCGGGCAGACCTCCACGCAGACCGGCTGCAGGTTTCGGCTGATGCGGTGGTAGCACCAGGTGCACTTGTCGGCGACGCCCGGCGTGTCATTGGGCGCGTGCTCGCCGGCGGGCACCAGGTAGCGGGCGCCGTAGGGGCAGGCCACGACGCAATAGCCGCACCCGATGCACCGGCGGGCGTCCACCAGGATCACACCGTCCTCGGTGCGGTAGGTCGCGCCGACCGGGCAGACCACGGTGCACGGTGAATTCGCGCACTGCATGCACAGGCGTGGCATGAAGAACGCCGACTCCACGGGCTTGCCCGCCGCACCGGGGGCGGTGGACTCGGGTGGGAAGCCGTCGATGCCGCCGTCGGGCGAGTCGATGTAGAGCGTGCCGTCCGTGGTGGTCGTGTGGCGCTCGATCCAGGTCCGGGTGTACTCCGGCTCCTCGGGCACGTGGTTCTCTTCCTTGCACGCCGATACGCACAGGCCGCAGCCGATGCAGGCGGCGGTGTCCACGACGTACGCCCACTGCCTGCTGGCGGGGTCGTAGGTCGGGATGATCGGCGTGGCCGTGGAGGGCTCCTCCGCGAAGACCGGGGTGAACCGGGCGATGATCGCGGCGCCCATGACGCCGCCCGTGATCGCGAGGCCGAAGCCCAGGAAGGCGCGGCGGCTGGTGGACGCGGCGGTGATCGCGGGCGCCAGCTCCTGGAGCGGGACCAGCGTCGCGTCCGCCGGAGCAGTCGTGGGTTCGGGGAGCTGGGAGTCGGTCATGGGGACACCTGGGGGTGAGCGTCTTCACGTTCGGTGGGGCCGCGGTCGGCGGCGTGGCATTCGAAGCAGCGGTCGTCGTCCTCGGAGCCGCTGGGGTGGCGCTGGTTGCGGGCCTTGAAGCCCTCGGGACCGTGGCAGGTGAGGCAGGGCGGCAGGTCCTCGAGCGGGTGGAGCACCACCGGCGGCCGGTTCGCGATGCCGGTGTGCGGGTCGTGACACTCGAGACAGGACGACACGTAGTGCTTGTCGGGCACGATCTGGCGGAACTCGGCGGGCCGGCCCGTGGCGGCCGAGTGGCAGCGGACACACACCTCGTCCTCGGGCACCGCAACCGGGACCTGGGCGCTGACGGCCTCGCTGCCAGAGGCGGCGTGCTCGACGAGGGCGCCATGGCAGCTCTGGCAGCCGATGCCCTCATGGGTGGCGGCCGTGAGACGAGCCTGCTGGTCGGCGTGGCACTCGGCGCAGGTGCTCGAGGCCGTGTACGACAGCGGCAGGACGGCCCACTGCCGGGCATTGACGTCCGAGTTGAGCGTGTAGTCGAGGTACGGGTTCCAGGCCATCGCGACCCCCGCGACCAGGGCGATCGAGAGGGCCGCGGCGCCGCCGAGGATGGCAACGGTGGCGAGGACGCCGCCGCGCCTGGTGCGCGGCTTCACGGAGTCCCAGAACCTCCCGAGGCGCTGCCGCACGCTCATAGCGACGACGGGCTCAGCAGGCCGCGGCGGATGGTGTAGCGCAGCAGCTCGACCCGGTCGTGCAGGCCGAGCTTCTCCATCACGTTGGCCCGGTTGTAGTGGACGGTCTGCTCGGAGAGCTGCAGGGACTTCGCGATCTCGCGGTTCGTATGGCCCAGCGCGGCGAGCAACAGGACCTGGCGCTCGCGCTCGGTGAGCGTCGCGTACGGGTCGTCGAGCGATGCGTCAGGGTTCCTGCGCACGTACGTGTCCACCATGCGCGTGACGATGGCGGGACTCACGTAGGTGTGGCCGGCCGCGACGCTGCGGACCGCGCCCAGCACGTCGTTGTCCTGCGCCTCACGGGTCAGGAAGCCGCTGGCGCCGGCCTGGAGGGCGACCGAGAACTGCTCCGAGGAACACCGGCAGTCCAGCACGATGACCTTCGTGTCCGGGCATGCCGAGCGGATGGCCTCGATCGAGTCGTACGTGCCACAGCCGAGGCCGCCGACGCTCTCGCACTCGAGCACGATGACGTCCGGGTTGGCGGCGAGCGCCTGCTCGACGATCGTGTCGGGGCCAGTGGCTTCGCCCACGACGCGCATGTCGCGCTCCTGGTCGATCACGGACCGGAAGGCAGTGCTGAGCATCGGGAAGTCCACGATGGCGAGCATCACGCCGAGGCGCTTCGCGTCCGCGACGACATCGGCGGCGGAGCCGCGGGTGGTTGCCATCTGCCCGCCGGGTCAGTGGGCCTGGGGCGTGCCGGCGTCGTCCCGGTGCCGGTTGCGAACGACGTAGGCCCAGAAGAACGGCATCGCGACCATGAGCGCCGTCACGAGGGCCGCGGCCACGACCGTGGCCTGGGAGCCGAAGGTGAAGTACACGAGCATGAGGAGGGCGAACGCCAAGGCGGACCCGCACCACAGGGTCAGGGTCACCAGGCCCAGCCAGGCGGCGACCCGTGCCCACCGCCCGCCCTGGGAGCCCATGGCGAACCACGCGACGAGGGCGACGATGCCCGTCACCAGCAGGAACATCGGCACGATCAGCGCGATGCTCTCCGTGACTTCCGTGATCTGCATCTCCAGCGCGCTCCCGCGATCCGCTCGACCGCCACTTGCAGACGATGGACGGGATCGTCCGTCACTCGACCGGGATCGGGGAGATGCCAAACGGGGAAGTTGGCACTCCCGTGGGGGTCAAGTTGCACGACCTTCGGCCCACCGCTGACCAGGCGCTCCACGGTTGCCGATCTCCGTCGGTCTCAGACCGAACGTGCGTCGGTCACAGACTGCACCTCCGTCGGTCGCCCCAGTCGCCCCGCGCGCGGAGCCGCGAGCGAGGTGAGCGGGCGCCCCGCGGCGCTGGCATCATCGGCCCATGAGCGACCAGCCCCGGACAGTCGATCCGCCACAGGTCCCCAACGACGCCCGACTCGATGCCCTCCTGCCGTCCGAGATGGCGGCCAAGGCGAGCGACGTCGGGGCCCGCAAGGCCGCCGCGGGCCTGCTGCCGACGTTCGTGCTCGCGGTGCTGGCCGGCGCGTTCGTCGCGCTCGGGGCGGCCTTCGCCACCACCATCGCCGCCGGCAGCGCCGGCATCGTTCCGTACGGGTTCGTCCGCGTTGCCGCCGGGCTCGCGTTCTCGCTCGGCCTGATCCTGGTGATCGTGGGTGGCGCGGAGCTGTTCACCGGCAACAACCTGCTGGCAATGGCCTGGGCATCGCGCCGGATCAGCCTGGGGTCGGTCGCGCGCAACTGGGGCATCGTCTACGCGGGGAACCTGGTCGGGGCGCTCGGGACCGCGGTGCTGGTGGTCGTCTCGGGGCAGTACCGGTTCGGCGGCGACTCCGTGGGCGCGGTCGCCATGTCCACCGCCCTCACCAAGGTGTCGTACGAGCCCCTGGCCGCGTTCGCCCTCGGGATCCTGTGCAACGGACTCGTCTGCCTCGCCGTGTGGCTGACCTACTCGGCACGCACGACCACCGACCGCATCCTCGCGATCGTCCCGCCGATCGCGGCGTTCGTGGCCATGGGCTTCGAGCACTCCGTCGCCAACATGTACTTCATCCCGGTCGCGATGCTCATCCGCGCCGTGGCGCCGCCGGACTTCTGGGTGGGGATCGGGCACGTTCCGGCCGACTACGCCGCGGTGGACGTTGCCGGCTTCCTGGGCAACCTCGTGCCCGTGACGCTGGGCAACATCGTCGGCGGGACGCTGCTCGTGGGCGCGGTCTACTGGCTGGTCTACCTGCGCCACCACCGCTGAGCACGGCCGCCGCGCCCGGCGGACGAGCCGGCCAGGTCGCCCCGCGATGCGGTGACGCCGCGGATCACTTCGCGACCGCCGACTCGGCGGCGGCCAGAAGTCGCTTCGCCTGCTTGATGGCAGCCTCGGTTTCGGAGGAGCTGACGAGGATCGCTTGGTAGTGCACCTTGTCCTTGATGCCCAGCAGTCGTATCAGGTCGTTCCTCACCCTGGGCCCTTCGGGCATTGCCGTCTCGAGGATGCTCACTGCCTGGTCGTGGTCGTCACCCCGAGGCACGCGGCCGAGCCGCATGCAGCAGATCGCGTCGGACGCTGCGATGCCGCCGAGAACCGCGAGAGCCGCCGCGACGCCGCGATGCGGCAGCACCGGGTCATCCGGCTCGGAGTACACGAGGTCGGCTACCGACACGAAGGCACGGGCCGATGCCAGGCGCGTTCGAGCCTCGTTCGGGCCACATGCGCTGGTCCGAACGACGGACGGACTCATCGAGGACGTCTTCGTGCAGCCCGAACGAGGCTCTCGATCGACGAGCCGCCCAAGTGAAGGCCATCACGACGCCAGTCGGCGACGAGCGGATCGCCAGCCAGGACATGCTCCGCAAAGCGCGACGCAGTCACGTCAAAGACCTGGAGAGGATTCCCAGTCGCATCGGCGGCCCAGGCGCGCAGTGCGGTGACCTGGTCGCTCCAGCTTTCATCATCAGCGGCGTCACCTCGCACCAGGAGCAGGTCGATGTCGCTTTGCTCGTCGCCGTCCTGGCGGGCAACCGAGCCGAACAGCGAAGCGTGCAGCGCCGGAACCTCCCAGCCTGCAACTCTGGATGACAGCTGCTCGATCAACGAGGTGCGAAGGCCGACAAGGACCTCCACGGCGGGCCATGCCAGGTGAGCGCGATTCGCGGCGTAGAGGGTCGATGATCCCTGGTTCTCGGCGATGGCGAGACCTTGCCGGACAAGCCGATGCAGGACGAGCCGGATGCCCCTGTCGCTGCCGGCGCCGGCAAGCCGGTGGACCTGCCGTCCCGTCAGCGCCCGACTCGTTCCGGCCAGGACCTCGAGGACGTGAGCATCCAACGAAGGGACAACGCACTTGATCGGGTGGGAGACGTCCATACGTGTGATAGTAGAGTTCCCATATGGGAAGTCAAGTAGCACCCCAACCTCGGCTCCGGTGGTTCGCTCTTGCGTGCGGAGGCTAGCGGCGCAATCGGACACCAGCTGAGGCTAGCGGTCAGGGCTTATCGCCCGCTCACGCGGCCACGTCAGGCGGGCGGGCGCTCCAGGTTGAGGGCGAGGAGGCGGGCGAGGACCTGCTCGTCGGGGAGATCGGCGGGCCAGCCGTAGGCGGCGAAGACGGCGGTGTCGAGTGCGGCGTGGGCGTGGGTGAGCCAGGTGGGGCGCTCGTTGTAGAGGTTGGTGAGGGTCCGCACGGCGAGCGATGCCTCGTCGAGGCCGGGCGGGTTGAGCCAGCCGTTGCGGAGCTGGTCGAGGGCGTACGCTGCGGCGCCGATGTCCTCGCGCTGGTCGTCCGTGGGGCGCGGGAACGGGAAGGTCTCGAAGCAGGTGGTGGGCGTGTACTGGAATCCGGACTCGGCATCGCGAACCTGTGATCCGGTGGCGCGCGACCACAGCTCGTGTGGCCTCGAGTGCAGCACACCGAGCAGGTAGTCATCGTGGTCGGCGAACACGATGAGTCTGTGGTCCGGAAGTGTTGTCGCAGGCAGCCACACGAAGACCCTGTGCTTCGAAACCTGTGGCGTGCACAGATAGCGATCCAGTCCGGCGAGGGCGGTGCGCAACTCAGGTCTTGCATTGTGATGTATCCACCATCGGCGCCGACAGCACTCCGCGTTCACAGTCGCCCGCATCGGCTGCACGTGTTTCCGCACGTATTCGAAAGGCGCCTCGTAGAGAGCGGCCTCCGTCTCGGGCATGTCGAGCCCGAAGTCCACAATCCACATGTTTCGTGGTCGACGCGTGACGTCGAGACCATTTGCCCAGGGCACAACAACGTCAGTGTTCGGGCGACCATCAGGATTGGGGTGAGCCAGGATTTGCTCCGCGGTTGCCCAGTCGATGTCGAAGGGGCCAACCTTGATCCCGCCAGCGAACGCGACGCCTCGGTTCTCAGGAAGCTGTACCGCAGTCGTGAGATCGACGCCCGTTGTCAGGTTTGAGTTGATCGGGCCAGCAGGCCGACCGTCGAGTTCGTGCTCGCTCTCCCCTCCATCGTCCTGGCCCACAAAGCTGATGTGGACGGCGGCTCCGGATAGCACCCACGGGTCATCCGAACGGGCGAAGAAGATCGAACCCGACGTGTTGATGCGCTCCAAGACGCGTCGGTTCGCCTGTCCGCGGATCCCTTGCGTGGCGAGCAGGCCCGCACGTCGCGTCCCTCCAGCCTTGATCGCCGCTCGAGCTTTCTCCTGCCAGTAGCAACACAGGTCCGACGAGTGCGGGAGCCGGTCGTCGAAGACGTCCCACAGGCCTTCCGTGTACACGTCTCCGAGACCTCGTCGAAGCAGTCGGTCGCCCAGGAACGGCGGATTCCCCACGATGAACTCGGCAGCCGGCCACTCCGCCTCGCGTGGCTTCGTGGGATCGCTCCAGTCCAGTAGCGCGTCGCGCGTCTCGATGTGGTCCAGCGCGCGCAGCACGGGGTTGTCGTGCCCCAGGCCATGGCTCGTCATCCACTGGATCTGCCCGATCCAGATCGTCACCCGCGCCAGCTCCGCGGCGTAGGCGTTGAGCTCGATCCCCAGCACCGCCTCGGGCCCGATCTGCGGGATCTGCTGCGGCAGCCGGAGGACCAGGGACCCCCACTGGATCACCTCCCACTCCAGGTCCTTGAGCGCCTTGAGCGTGACGTACAGGAAGTTGCCCGAACCACAGGCCGGATCCAGCACGCGCACCGTGCGCAGTCGATCGAGGAACGCCTCGAACACCCGGACCGGGTCCCCATCAGCCGGCGTCGCCTTGGTGAACTTCCGGCCCGACAGCACAAGCTGCGTGACCCGCGTCTGCATCGCCACGTACTCGCGCCGCAGCGGCCGCATGACGACGGGCTCGACCAGCTTCCAGATGGAGTCGCGGTCCGTGTAGTGCGCGCCCAGCTGCGCCCGACGGTCCGGGTCCAGGCCGCGCTCGAACAGCGTGCCGAAGATCGCGGGCTCGATCTGCGCCCAATCGAGCCGGCCGACCTCGATCAGCGTCCCGATCTCGGGCGACGTGAGCTCCAGGACGTCGTCGGAGTCGAACAGGCCGCCGTTGAACCAGGGCACCTCCTCGGTCCCGAACAGCCCGCCGCCGTGGCTCATCCGCTCGAACAGCTCACGCAGCGCGTTCGCGAACAGGTTCGGCCGCGCCTTCGTCGCCTCGGCCAGGCGCGACAGCACCCCCTTCGGCAGCAGGCGGACGTCCTCGGCGAACAGGCAGAACAGCAGACGGTCCAGGAAGTGGGCGACGCGTTCGGGATCGTTGCCGCGGCCTCGCAGGTTCCAGGCCAGTTGCGCGAAGTGGGCGGCAGCGGCCTCGGTCAGCTCCTTCGTCCGGAAGACCGGGCGCAGCTCCTCGGGGGCGGTGAAGACGGCGCGCAGGATCGCGAGGGCGTCGGATGGGTCGTGGCCCGCCAGGTCATCGAGCGTGACGACCTTGGTGATGGGGCTGAGGTTGGTGAAGTTGGTCCGGACCTCGATGGTGGTCATGTCCGACACCACGAGGATCGGCGGGTTCTCCAGCGCGTCCTTGTAGTCGACGAGCTGGCGATAGGCCGCCTTCAGGTCCTTGCCCTTGCCCTTGTACTCCCAGGCGAAGAAGCCGCGCTTCCAGACGTCGGCGAACCCGTCGCCGCCGCCGAGCTTGCCGGCGCCCTTCTCGAAGGCGAACCACTCGCCGACCGGGTCCGCCTCGTGGGGCGTGGGCTCGCCCAGCATCCGGCACAGGTCCATGAAGTGCGCCTGGGCGGACGCGCGCTCGCCGGTCTGGATGCCGCGCCACTTGTGGGCGAACTCGGCCGGCGTGAGCTGCGGGTTGGTGGCCACGGTCCCCCTGTGTCCTCCTCGTACTGGCGGGAGTGTACGGGGCTGCGCGAGCGCCGGGCTGGGCTCGCCGGCGAGCCGCAAGTCGGATCCCACGTCAGCGTGGCAGATGTTCACTCGGAGTGAACACCAAGGCCCCGGCCGGAGGGTCTGTGGCTCGTCAAGGCAGCGACGGGCTACCCGTCGGGCCTTGGAACCGCGAATCGCCGGGTGATTCGTGCGTGACCGGGCACGCGCCGGTACCCGTGAGCGGGAGACGGGGTCGCAGGAGCGCCCGATCGGGATCCGGCAGGCCCCGAAACGCGCGCGGCTGTTCACTCTGAGTGAAATCCGGCGGCGATCGCGCCCCTCCCTCGTGGGTCAATCGTCCCAGTTGTGCCTGCGCACCGCGGTGCTGTGCCGGCCGGAGTGTAGCGGGCCGATGTCTCGTCAGGACCTAGCGGGCGAGCGGATCGCTACGCCGGTCGCTCCCCGCGGTCCGTCCGGATCACGCGCCGGTCCGTGACGATGGCGGTGATCAGGGAGGCCGGTGTCACGTCGAAGGCCGGGTTGAGCGTGCGGGTGCCGGCGGGGGCCGTGCGGACGCCCCGGAACGCCGTCACCTCGTCGGCGTCGCGCTCCTCGATCTCGATCCCTGCGCCGTCCGGTGTGGCGGGGTCCACCGTGGTCTCCGGAGCCACGACCAGGAACGGGACGCCGGCATGGCGCGCGGCGAGCGCCAGGGCGAAGCTGCCCACCTTGTTGGCCGTGTCGCCGTTGGCCGTGATCCTGTCCGCGCCGATGAGCACGACGTCGGCGAGACCGCGCGCCAGCACTGATGCCGCGGCGCCGTCCACGAGCAGCCGGAACGGTGCGCCCATCCGGGACAGCTCCCAGGTCGTGAGGCGTGCTCCCTGGAGCAGCGGCCGCGTCTCGAGCGGCAGGGCAACCTCGAGCAGGCCCCGTGCATGCACCTCGCCGACCACGCCCAGCGCCGTGCCTTGCTCGACCGCGGCCAGCGCGCCCGTGTTGCAGATGGTCATGATCCGGATCCTCGGCCGTGCCACCAGCTCGCGAACGAGGTCGGCGCCGCGGACCGCCATCGCCGCGCAGGCCGCGATGTCCTCGTCGCGGACCGCGAGCGCCTCCGCGAGGACGGCGGCCGGACCCTCCGGCAGCCGGGTCAGTGCGCGGTCCGTGCCCCAGGCCAGGTTGACCGCCGTGGGCCTCGCGGCCCGCAGCCTCGCGGCACCGTCCCGGACGGCGGCCTCGTCGCCCGGGTGCCCAGCGGCGAGGAGCGCCACGCCCATCGCCCCAGCGACGCCCAGTGCTGGGGCACCACGGACAGCAAGCCTGACGATGGCGTCGACGAGACCGTCGAGCGTCGTGATCCGGAGGATGACGAGCTGATCGGGGAGGCGTGTCTGGTCGATGAGGCGGATCTCGCCCCCGACCCAGTCGATGGTCCGGTCGGTCATGGCGGGCACTGTACCGGGTGACGCGCGGGGGCCACGAGCTCCGCGGTGGCGCCTCCGACGCCGGACCAGTGCCTCCGACGCCGGACCAGTGCCTCCGGGCGTCAGGCGTCTCCCACCGGGTCTACGGTTCGGTGAGCGAATGCATGAGGGCACGGGGCGGTGGGCGTGTTCGCCATCGGCCGATCCAGCGAACAGGGAGAGGCGTGGACCGGGTGGCGTGTCCGGGGAGCGGTCCGTAGAGCCGCTGGACGGCTGACGACCCGCCGGGGCACCGCGACCCGAATGAGGGCACCGCGCCACGCAAGCCCCGCGGAGGCCCCGAGCGCCGTAACGCATCGTTCGGCCCCTGTTCGGGGGTCACTTCGGCCGTCGGATGGCCCAACGTGCTGCCCCAAGAATGGCGACAATTGCGTCCGTCCCCGTCGCCGGCCACGGCGACATGAGCGAGGGTCCTGAACTGATGACCGTCGATGCGTCCTTCGGGCACGCGCCCGATCCGTTCCTCCCGCTGCCGCCGCTGACCGACGATGCCGCCCGCACCGAGGCGTTGCGCTGCCTCTACTGCGCGGACGCGGCGTGCACGAAGGCGTGTCCGACGAACATCGACGTCGCCTCGTTCATCCGGAAGATCGCCACGGGCAACCTCGAGGGGAGCGCCCGCACGATCCTCGCCTCCAACCCGCTCGGGGCCACCTGTGGCGCCGCGTGTCCGGTCGAGCGCCTGTGCGAGGGCGCCTGCGTGCGCACCGCACTGGACCAGCCGATCTCCATCGGGCGGCTCCAGCGCCACGCGGTCGAGTCCTATGCGGCCGCCGGCGGCACGTTCTTCACGCCCGGCGAGGACGCCGGGGTCAGCGTGGCGATCGTGGGCGCCGGTCCGGCGGGCCTCGCCTGTGCCGCGGAGCTGCGCCGGGCAGGCGTGGCCGTCACCGTGTACGACGCGAAGCCGCGCGCGGGCGGCCTGGGCGATCACGGGATCGTGCCCTGGCGCCTGCCCCGTGAGACGGTGGCCCTCGAGGTCGAGCAGGTGGAGCGCGCGGGTGCGCGGTTCGTCCTGGGTACGGTCGTCGGGCGCGACGTTGAGCCCGATGCCCTGGTGGCGGGCAACGACGGGGTGGTCGTGGCGGTGGGCCTCGGTCACGGGAAGCGACTCGGCGTCCCCGGCGAGGACCGTGACGGCGTCGTCGACGCGCTCGATCTGATCGGGCGGGCGATCGACGGCGAGGGCAGCGACGTCCTGGCCGGCAAGCGCGTGGGCGTGATCGGCGGTGGGAGCACCGCCTTCGACGCGGCCGCGGCCGCCGTCCGCCTGGGCGCTGCCGAGGTGACCCTGTTCTACCGGCGGGGGCCCGGCGAGTGCCCGGCCTACCCGCATGCCATCGATCTCGCCCGCTCGCTGGGTGTCTCGGTCAAGTGGCTCGTGGCGCCCGTCGAGATCCAGGGCACGTCGCACGTCACCGGGATCGAGCTGCAACCGATGACGCTGGGCGAGCCCGACGCCTCCGGGCGCCGTCGGCCCGTGCCCACGGATGGCGAGCGCTTCGACATGGCCCTCGACATGGTAGTCAGGGCGGTGGGCCAGGACGGACCGGCGGCGATGAGCGGCCTGCTGACGGCCCTCGGCGTCCCCGTGCGCGACGGCAGGGCAGCCGCGGACCCGGCGACCGGCCGCACATCCAACGCCCGGGTCTGGGCGATCGGCGACATCGTCAACGGCGGCGCCGAGGTGGTCGACGCCGTGCAGGCGGGCAAGCTCGCGGCGCGGTCCATCGTGGACGCCCTGGGCCTCGGCGGGCCGCGGATCGTCCCGGTCAACCCGGCCGCCTCCACCGTGCCTGGCGTGGACCTGTTCACGGATATGGCCGGTATCCGCAGCCCCAACCCGTTCTGGCTGGCCAGCTGCCCCATCAGCAACAACGGCGAGATGGTGATGCGGGCGTTCGACGCCGGCTGGGGCGGCGCGGTCTGGAAGACCATCGGCGACCCGATCCGCAACGTGACGGCCCGCCTGGGCACGTTCGACTACGGCGGCAAGCGGCTCGTCGGCATCAACAACATCGAGCTCATCAGCGACCGCCCCACGGACGTCAACATCGCCGAGATCCGCGAGGTCAAGAAGCGCTACCCGAACCACGCGGTCGTGATCAGCCTGATGGTCGAGGCGAAGCGCGAGGCCTGGCACGAGATCATCGCCAAGTGCAACGACACCGGCGCGGACGGGTACGAGCTCAACTTCGGCTGCCCGCACGGCATGAGCGAGCGCGGCATGGGCGCAGCCGTGGGCCAGGTCCCCGACTACGTCCAGATGATCACCGAGTGGGTGATGGAGAAGGCCGAGTTCCCGGTCCTCGTCAAGCTCACGCCCAACGTCACCGACATCCGCTTCCCGGCTCGTGCGGCGAAGGCGGCAAACGCCGACGGCGTCGCGCTGATCAACACGATCTCCTCGCTGGCCGGGGTGAACCTGGACACCTGGGCCCCGCTCCCGGACGTCCGCGGCAAGGGCACCCACGGCGGGTATGCCGGTCCCGCGGTCAAGCCCATCGCGCTCAACATGGTCTCGCAGGTCGCCGCGGACCCCGAGGTCGGGATCCCGGTCTCCGGCATCGGCGGCATCGAGACCTGGCGCGACGCCCTGGACTTCCTGCTCGTTGGCGCGACCACCGTCCAGGTGGGCACCAGCGTCATGCACTACGGCTTCCGGCTGATCGACGACCTGGTCGACGGCCTGTCGACCTACCTGCGCAGCAAGGGCCTGCACTCACCGTCGGAGTTGGTGGGCAAGGCACTGCCGACGCTGACCGACTGGGGGAACCTCGACCAGGAGTTCAGGCTGCTCGCCAGGATCGACCAGGCGACCTGCATCCACTGCAACCTGTGCTACACAGCGTGCAACGACGGCGCCCACCAGGCGATCCGCTTCGAGGGCTCCAATGGGACGAGGCACCTGGTCGTGGAGGACGACTACTGCGTGGGCTGTCGCCTGTGCGAGTACGTCTGCCCGGTCAAGGACTGCATCACCTTCGAAGGGCTCGAGGGCGCCGCCTCCATCCACTGACGAGGGCGCGCACCACTGACGGGGGCGCGCCACCAACGGAGGTGCGCCTCGGGGCGCGAGATCGACTCGCGCCCCGGGTTCGGCTTGGACCGGGTTCGACCGGCCGTTGCCGGGTTCAGCGGCGCGGGTTCAACCGGCCGCGCCGGCGGGCACCCGGTCCTTCAATGCGGCGTCTGCGGCCAGGAGGCGTGCCTCGAGCAAGTCGGCATAGGCCGCCAGCTGGGCGGGCAGCTTGTCGCCGAACCGTGCGAAGTGCTCGCGGATGAGACCCATCTCCTCCAGCCAGCCGGGCACGTCCAGCGCGAGCAGCTGATCGAGCGCCCCATCGGCGATCTCGAGGCCCGCGACGTCCAGGGCCCCGGGCGCCGGCAATCGCCCGACCGGGGTGTCAACGGCCTGGGCCGTGCCCTCCACGCGCTCGATGATCCACTTGAGCACCCGGCTGTTCTCGCCGAAGCCCGGCCACAGGAACGTGCCGTCGGCGCCCTTGCGGAACCAGTTGACGAAGAACACGTGCGGCAGCTTCTGGGGATCCATGCGCTCCGTGAATGACAGCCAGTGGTTCCAGTAATCGCCCATGTTGTAGCCGCAGAACGGCAGCATCGCCATCGGGTCTCGGCGCAGCTGCCCGACGGCGCCGACGGCCGCCGCTGTCGTCTCGCTCCCGGTGGTGGCCCCGATGAAGGTGCCGTGCGCCCAGTCGAACGCCTCGTAGACCAGGGGCACGATCCTGGACCGCCGGCCGCCGAACAGGATGGCGTCGATCGGCACGCCCTCGGGATCCTCCCACTCGGGCGCGATGACCGGGCACTGGCTGGCCGGCACCGTGAACCGCGCGTTGGGATGGGCGGCCTTGCGCCCCGCGTCCGCGGACCACGGCCTGCGCAGCCAGTCGGTCGCCCCGACGGGCGGCTCGGGTGTCATCTGCTCCCACCACACGTCACCCTCCTTGGTGATCGCGCAGTTGGTGAAGATCGCGCCGTGGGTGAACGTGCGCATCGCGTTGGCGTTCGAGGCCATGCTCGTGCCCGGGGCGACGCCGAAGAAGCCGGCCTCGGGGTTGATCGCCCGCAGGCGGCCGTCCTGGCCGATCTTCATCCAGGCGATGTCGTCTCCGACGGTCTGCACGGTCCAGCCGGGGATCGTGGGCTCCAGCATCGCGAGGTTGGTCTTGCCGCACGCGGACGGGAACGCGGCCGTGATGTAGTGGACGCGGCCCTCGGGGTTGGTGAGCTTGAGGATCAGCATGTGCTCGGCCAGCCAGCCCTCGTCGCGGGCCTGGACCGACGCGATCCGCAGGGCGTGGCACTTCTTGCCCAGCAGCGCGTTGCCGCCGTAGCCCGATCCGAACGACCAGATCTCGCGGGTGTCGGGGAAGTGGCAGATGTACTTGTGCTCGATGTTGTGCGGCCAGGCGGTGTCCGGATCGTTGGGACCCAGCGGCGCCCCGACCGAGTGGAGGCCGCGGACGAAGTCGCCGTCCTCGCCCAGGACCTCGAGGACCCTTGTGCCGATGCGCGTCATGACCTGCATGTTGGCGACGACGTAGGGCGAGTCCGTGATCTCGACGCCGATGTTCGCGATGGGCGAGCCGACGGGGCCCATCGAGTAGGGGATCACGTACATGGTCCGGCCGGCCATTGCGCCGTCGAACAGCGGGGTGAGGGTCGCCTTCATCGCGGCCGGGTCGGCCCAGTTGTTGGTGGGGCCGGCGTCCTCGGGGCGGGCGGAGCAGATGAAGGTGCGGTCCTCGACCCGGGCGACGTCCGCGGGGTGGGAGCGCACGAGCACGCTGTTGGGGCGGAGCTCACCGTCGAGCGGGATGGCAGTCCCCGCGTGGACCATCAGGCGGATCATCTCGTCGTGCTCGGCCTGTGAGCCGTCGCACCACTGGACCCGCTCGGGCTTCGTCAGGGCGGCGACCTCGCCGACCCACGCCTCGAGCTTCTGGTTGCGCATCGTGTCCTCCACCCACCAGGTGTCCATGCCATTCGGGCGGCGGGCCGCCCAGGCTGTCGTTGGACGCAGTCTGATGCTGGCTCGACCGGTACCGGCAGGGCCGGACCGGCCTGCCGCCGCGGTCCGTCCGGACCGGGCCGTCTCGTCGGGCCTCGCGAGCCCCGTCGGGGGTGCGGGCCCCGGTGTCGGGCGTCCGGCATCGGCAACCTGACAGGTTCGCTGCATCATCGTTGCAGCCGATCGCAGAACGTCCTGCACGGTCTGCCCGTGGGTACGGGCGCCCGACTGCGGCATCCTGATCAGGTCATCCAACCGATGGCGCCGGCCGGCTGCCGCGACCCCGAACGGCAGCCGGCCAACCCACTTGCATCCTCGCAGCAACCCAGGCGCCCCAGGCGGTCACGTCACGTCCCCGTCGTCCCGGGCGTGACCGCCGCGTCCCCTCCGACCCGTCGCCGGGCCTGCGGCGCCTGCTCCCGTGCCCCACCTTCAGCGGCGGACCAGCTCCCGGGCGTTGTCGATCAGGATGAACACGCCGAGCGCGCCCAGCCCCAGCAGGACCAGCTCCCGGGCGTAGAACGAGGCGAGCAGCACCCCCGAGACCATCGCCAGGCCCACGGTCACGCGCAGCAGGAGCGTCTCCACGCGCCGCTGGGCGAACGACTCGATCGCCAGGTAGCCGATGACCAGCAGCGCCACCGTGGGCCCGACCGGCAGGATGTGGAACCACAGGATGACGGCCAGGGCCAGCACCAGCACGCCCACGCTCAACGCCGCCCAGGTCTCGGCGAACACCCGGCGCTTCGTCTGGCTCGGGGGCTCCGGTTGGGCGGCGTGCGAGAGGTGGGCTCGCGGGTCGCCGCGATACCCGGCGTCATAGCGGGCCAGGTAGCCGCGGCCACCCGACGCGGCCGCGCGCAGCTCGGCGGAGCGGGAGCGGAGCGCTGCGAGCTTCGCCTCGCCCTCGGCCAGCTCTGCCGCGCGATGCTTGCGGTAGGCATCGACGCCGGACGTCTCGGCCAGCGCCCGGATCTCGACCGAGAGGCCGGGCAGGGTCTCGGACAGCGCAGCCGCCTCCGCGTCGACCTGGGCCCGTTCGGCACGCAGCGCCTCGACCCGGGACTCGAGGGCCTCGCGCGTCTCGGCCGGTGTCGGGGCGCCGGCAAGCCCCACGAAGCTCAGGGGGTCGTTCCATGACTGGCGGACCGTGCCCGTGCGCGTGTACTTCGGACCCGCAGGCGCTCGCTCGCCGGCCATCCGGTCGCCAGTGTCCAGGCCCCACAGGCCGCGGTAGGCGTCCACCCAGGCGTCGTCATCGCCGATGACGATCGGGCTCCAGTCGAACTGCTGGCCGGGGCCGACCGTGTAGCCGTCGCCACGGGCGTAGTCCACGAACGGAACGCTCACCAGGCGGGCGATGGACTCTGCAAGGTCGCCCGGATCGGGCTGGTTGAGCGTGTCACGCCAGAGCCGGCGGACCCAGTCGAGGATCCCGCGCTGGAGGGCGGCGCCGGGCAGCGCGAGCCGCATGATGTACTCGCCCTGCTCCATGTACGTGGCGTGCGACCCGGCGCCCGGGTACACCACGACATGCTCACCCTCCGTGTGGAGCTTCGGGTCGTCCCACCTGCGCCGCAGATCCGCACCCTGTTCGTCGTGCGCGGCAGCGGCGAACCACACCGGCTCAACGTCGCCGTCGGGCAGCTCCTCCAGGATGACGAAGGCCTGCTCCCAGTCCGCCTCGTGGTCGTTGGCCCCATCGAAGGTCGAACGCCAGTCGTTCATCGGGTAGAAGAACAGGTACTGGAGCACGACCCAGCCGTCCTGGCGGATGACACGACCGTGGTAGCTGACCCGCGGATCAGCGGCGCGGATCGCCTCGTACTTGATCGCCGCCGCCGCGGCCGTGCCGCCCGGGACCTTGCCCCGCACCAGGAGCGACGCCACCAGCCCGGCGTCCAGCATCCGCGCGAGCAGGCCCACGCGGGCGAGCCGCCCGGGCGCTTTGAACTTGGGCCGGTCCGGACGGCTGTTGAACCGGGCGAGCTCGATCGGGTTGAGCGGCGCCTGCACGAAGCGGAGGAACCGGACCTCGCCCGGCGGGGCATCGCCCGCCCCCGCCAGCGTCTCCTCGTCCAGGCTGCCGAGGGGGATCAGCACCCGGGCGGTGGACGGCGTGGCGCCGGTCAGCAGGTCGCACGCCTCCACGTAGCGCGTCGCGGGCGTTGGCAGGAACAGCTCACCGTGCGTGAAGCGCAGGATGGGCTCGAAGCGCCGCAGCAGCGCCTCGTCGGCGCTCGGCCCGGGTGTCGCGGGCGCGAGGGCGGGTTCGGGCGTCGGGGTCGTGCGGGGCGGCTCGGCCATCGGGGTCACGCCGCCTGCGCGGCCGGGTCCGGGCCGAGAGGCTCAGCCGCCCCCACAGCCTCCCGCACGTCGCGCTGGTTGAGGTAGAAGACGGTGATGATGTTGAGCAGCATCCACAGGTGGTTCGCGCTGTTGCTGAGATACCCGTAGATGTCGATGGCCACGAACAGGCCCGTGATCACCATCGCCAGGAGCCAGCCGATCCGCCGACGGCTCAGCATGCCGATCACGGAGATGATCAGGAGACCGGCGAATCCGAGGACCAGGGGCCCGGCCGCCGGGTACTGCTGGAAGATCCTCGTGAGCTCGGGCCCCGTCGTCAGGCCAAGGATCGGCCGCAGCGTATCGAGCGTCGCCCCGCCGACCACCGCCACGATGATCACGGCCTTGAACAGCATGAGGCCCGCGAGCACGTACAGCGTGAACGGCAGCCGCTGGCGTGCCGGCTTCAGGGTGGACGGGGCGGTGGTCGCGGCCATCGGCGCTATGGTCGCGCGTCCGTGGGATCGCCGCCGGGCCTTCGTGCGCAGGCCCCGGTCACGGCCGGATGACCGACAGCCCGCCGGGATGCAGTCGGGCATCGAGCGTGGCCGTCCCGAAGGTGTCGCCATCCACCTGGGTCGGACCGGCAGGCGTCACCTCGACCCGGACCTCCGTGCCGGTCAGCCGCATCGCGGCTCCGGTCGGCGACACCCCGGCGGCGTCGGCCAGCATCAGCTCCATCGCGCCGACGACACCGCCCAGGATCCCGCCCTTGGGCAGCACGAAGACGTGAAGCAGGCCGTCGTCGGGGTCGATGGGCAGGCGCGGCCGCAGCCGGCCGGGGATCGCCTCGCCGCAGTTGGCTACCAGGACCACGACCGACTCGAGCTCTGACCGGACACCGTCCACCGTCAGCACCGTCGGCTGGGGTTCGAGGTGGCCGAGCAGCCGGCTGGCCGCGATGAAGTAGGCGGCGACGCCGTAGCGCCGCTTGGCCTCGCGTGACGTTGCCTCGATGAGGCGGGCGTCGAACCCGGTGCCGCAGGCGACGACGAAGGAGGTGGCGAGCGGCTCGGCCGCGGGCTCGCCGTCCACGACCGGCGGGACCAGCCGGACCTCGCCGATGTCGTGGGGGAGCGGAGACCCGCTGCGGATCGCGGCGATCGCATCGTCCAGGTCGCGCGGGATGCCGACCGCCGTGGCGTACAGGTTGCCTGTCCCGCACGGGACGATGCCGACCGGGATCCCGGTCCCGCTGAGCGGGCCGACGGCGTCGCGCACCGTGCCGTCGCCGCCCGCGAGGACCACCAGGCCCGACCCGGCCGCAACGGCCGCGGCGCTCGCCTCCCGGATGGCGGCCGGCTGCCCGACCTCGCGGATCTCGATCTCGGTCACGCCGCGATCCCGCATCGCGGCCGTCACCTGGCCGGTGATCCGGCGGCGGGTGGCCTCGGCGCGGATGCGCGACGCGAGCGGGCTGACGATCAGCGTGCCCAGCATCAGGCGTCTCCCTCCTGCAGGCGCCGGACCAGCAGGGCCACGGCCAGCCGGCGGCGGGACGCATCATCCAGGGGACCGCCCAGCAGACCCTCGATCTTCTCGAGGCGGTACGCGACCGTCCGGTTGGCGAGGTGGAGGCGTCGGGCGGCCTCGCGCATGTTCTCGCCGGCGTCGAAGTAGACCTGGAGCGTCTCGACGAGCTCCGGACCGAGCCGGTCATCCGCGAGGAGCGGGCCAAGCTCGTGGGCGACGGCCGCCTCGCCGAGGTCACGCTGGGCCAGGAGCAGCCGCTCCACGGCCAGGTGGCCGGGATCCGGGATCCATCCGCGGAGGCCGACGTCCTCGGCGGTCCGCACGGCGTCCACCACGTCCGCGAGGACCCCGGCGATCGACTCCACGCCCTCGACAACCGGCGAGCCCACGGCGACCCACGCCGATTGCCTGGCGGGCCTGCTTGCCGCCCCGGCCCCGCTCCGGGCCGCCATCCCGGCCCCGCTCCGCCCCGGGCCACCCAGCGTGCCGTCCAGCGCGGCGCTGATCCGTCCAAAGCCCACCCAGCCCGCCTGTGCGAGCAACACGATTCGGCCCCGCATCGGCAGCACCACCGGCAGCCGGATCCCGGCACCCGCCCCCTCGGTGCCCGCTGCCGCCGACCCCAGCAGATGCCCGATGCGGCCCGCGAGCAACTCGAGGTCGCCCTCGTCGATACCGGCCCGGTCGGGCGTCGGGTCGGCCTCCTTGCGCGGAGCGACGGCCGCCAGCCGGTAGCGCTCGTCCGGGTCCAGTCCGAACCGGGTGGCGACCCGGCGCAGCCGCGAAACGGTCACCGAGTCCGATGCGACGACGCCCAGGAGCTCCTCGAGGGCGCTGCGGCGGGCTTGCGCGTCACGGGCGAGGATCTCGCGCTCGGCGGCCCGGTAGCCATCCGTGACGACCAATGAGGTGATCTCGGTCCAAAGGAAGATCCAGCGGCCCATCTCGCCCAGGGCATCGGCATCGAGCCGGCCGGCTCGCTGCTCGTCGACGCAGCGGTCCCAGACGAGGCGGCGGATGACCGCGAGCCGGGCGAGAAACAGCACGAGTCGCATCCCCGAGCGCGCTGCGATCCCGCCGGCCGCGCGCTGGACCGCCACCGCCGCGGGCAGGTCGAGCGTCCCTGCATCCGCGAGCCCGCGCGTCTCGGCCAGGAGGTCGTCGAGGGTCTCAGCGCGGACCCGGCGCTCGCCGCCTCGCCGCGTGGTGGCCACTGCCCGGACCCGCGCCCGCGCTCGCTCGCCGTCCACGACCGCCTTGAGGTCATCGAGTGAGGCGTCCACGCGCCGCACCAGGGTCGCCATCATGACGCTGGGGCGGACGTCTGCGAGCGGCTCGTCGAGCTCCTCCGCCACGGCAGCCGCCAGCACGTCGTCGGCGGGCAGGGCGTCACGCACGGTCGCCCACCAGTTGAGCCCCTGCGACGGCACGGCCTGATCCTCCGTCTCCTGCGTCATAGATGCAATCGGTCCCCGGTCGATCTGTCCGCCTGCGTCGTTGGCCGGGCATGCGCGGATTGCGACTATGGCGTAGCCATCTGCGGATGGCAAGGATCGGTTGCTGTTCTCCCTGACAGCGGCCGGTCCCCAACGATTGCCGCGAGGCGGCAACGTGACCACGCATCGGGGTGTCGCGCACGGCACGTCCGGCGCCTACCCCTCGGCGTCGGTGCTGGGCGTCCGGCGAACCGGGTGGGAGTCAATGGCCGATGCGCCACGTGGAGGTCGCGCCGGGCCAGGCGGTTGCTCAGGCGTTGGCGACCTCATCGCGGAACGCGCGCACGTCCTCGAGGCGGCGCCGGAGGGCGTTCAGGAACCGGGCTCCCATCTCGCCGTCCACGATCCGGTGGTCGGCCGACAGGGTGAGCCTCATGACCTGCCTGATCCCGATGCCACCGTCGATCGCCACGGGCGTCGCGACGGCCGACGACACGGCCAGGATCGCGGCCTCGCCGGGGTTGATGATCGCGCTGAACTCCTCGACGCCGAACATGCCGAGGTTGCTCACCGTGAAGGTGGAGCCCGTCAGGTCGTCGACGGCGATGGTGCCCTCACGGGCCGCGGCGGCCAGGGCGGCGACCCGGTCGTGGAGCGCGACGATGGTGATGCGGTCCGCGTCCCGGACCACCGGCACGACGAGGCCGGACGGCACGGACACCGCCACGCCGAGGTGGACGCGCCGGCGCGGGTAGACGACTTCGCCGTCGGTCCGGGAGTTGACGTCCGGGAACTCGGCGAGGGTCTGGGCGGTGGCGGCCAGGACGAAGTCCGTGACCGTGAGGCTGTGGCCCTCGGCCTTGAGCTCGGCGCGGAGCGCGAGGACCCGCGTCACGTCCACGGCCACGGTGACCGTGAAGTGCGGCGTGGTCTGCCAGCTGTTGGTGAGCCGCGCGGCGATGGTCCGGCGCATCCGGCTCATCGGCCGGGGTGCCTCCTCGCCCTCGACGGGTGCGACGGCCATCGGGGCGACGGGTGCTGCCGCGGCGGAGGCAGCGACGGCGGGCGCGGCGGCCGGAACTGCAGCGGATGCGGGTGTCGCCGAACGGGCGGCCACAGCAGCGGCGATGTCGCGTTCGACGATGCGCCCATCGGGGCCCGTGCCCGTGACCGTCAGCGGGTCGATGCCCGCCTGGGCCGCGAGCCGGCTGGCCCGGGGACTGATCCTGAGCTTGCTGCCGGGTGCCGCGGGCGCGGCCTGGGCCACCGGCGCTGCTGCGCCGGCGAGGTCAGGCGCGGGAACGGGCGCGGCCTCGGGCGCCGGTTCCAGCGCGGGAGCCGCGGCAACTTGAGCCACGACCGGCGCGGCCACGGCCGCCGGCGCGGGAGCCGCAGGTGCCTCGGGGACCGCCTCGCCCGCCTGGCCGATCCAGCCGCAGACGGCGTTGACCGGCGCGGTCTCGCCATCCTGAACGAGCTTGGCGAGGAGAACGCCCTCGTCGAACGTCTCGACCTCCATCGAGCTTTTGTCGGTCTCGATCTCGAACAGGACGTCGCCGCGGTGGACGGGCTCGCCCACTTCCTTGCGCCAGATGGTGAGGACGCACTCCTCGGTCATCTGGCCGGGCTTGGGCATCAGGATCGGGTGGGCCATCGGTCTGGTTCCTTCGGCGTTGAATGCGGTCCGGGCAGTGGTCAGATCAGGGCCGCAACGGCGGCGACGATGTCGCCGGTGTTGGGCAGGAATGCCTTCTCGAGGCTCTCGGCCTGGGGGCTGATGCCGTTCGCGGCGCCGATCCGGCCGACCGGGGCATCGAGGTCGTCGAACGCCTCGGCCTGGATGCGGGCCACGATGTCGTTGACGAAGCTGCCGCTCAGCACGGCCTGTGCGGCGACCACGGCGCGGCCGGTCTTGCGCACGGACGCGAGGACCGTGTCCATGTCCAGCGGCACCAGGCTCCGCAGGTCGATCACCTCGGCCTGGATCCCGCGCGAGACCGCCAGGATGTTCGCGGCGGCCAGCGCGTCCGGCACGGCCGGGCCCCAGGCCACGATCGTGGCGTCGGAACCGGCGCGGACGACCTTCGCCTTGCCGATTGGGGTGGTGTAGTCGCCGTCGGGCACGACGCCCTTGGTCGAGTAGAGGCCCTGGCTCTCGACGAACACGACCGGGTTGTTGGTCCGGATCGCGCTCTTGAGCAGGCCCTTGGCGTCCTCGGCCGTGGCCGGGTAGACCACCCACAGCCCGGGGATGTGCGTGAACAGCGACTCGAGGCTCTGGCTGTGCTGCCCGCCGTAGCCCTTGCCGGCGCCCACGGAGCAGCGGATGACCACCGGGACCTCGACCTGGCCGCCCGACATGTAGTGCCACTTGGCGGCCTGGTTCGCGATCTGGTCGGAGGACATCAGCGCGAAGTCCATGTACATCAGCTCGACCACCGGCCGCAGCCCGGCGATGCCGGCGCCCACCGCGGTGCCGCAGATCGCCGCCTCGGAGATGGGGGTGTTGAAGACCCGGTCACGCCCGAAGGTCTCGATGAGGCCCTTCGTCATCTTGAAGGCGCCGCCGTAGTCGGCAACGTCCTCGCCGTAGAAGATGACGCGGCTGTCGCGGCGCATCTCGTCGGCCAGCGCGTCGCGCAGGGCGTCGCGGTAGAGGATCTTCCCCTCGGCGTCGACCTTGGAGACCGGCAGCTCGGCGAACAGCACGGGCTCGGCGGCCGCCGCCGGAACGACGTCGGAGGTGCCGTCGGTGTAGAGCAGGTCCAGCAGCGTGGACGGATCCGGGTCCGTCGCGGCCGCGGCGCGCTGCGCGGCGCGCGCGTTGCGGTCCACGGCGCCGGCCGCGACCGCGGCCACCTCGTCGGCCGTCGCGACGCCGGACTCGACCAGCTGGGTCTTGAGCTTCTCGATCGGGTCGACGGCCTTCCAGGCCGCCTCCTCCTCGCGGGTCCGGTACTCGTTGCGCGGGTCGGAGAGCGAGTGGCCGTAGTAGCGGTACGTGGACGCCTCGATCAGGACCGGGCCCTCGCCGGCGCGGCACAGCTCGGCCGCGCGGGTGACGGCGTCGCGGACCGCGAGCACGTCCATGCCGTTGACCACCTCGGCATGCATGTTGTTGGTGGCGAACCCGGCGGCGCGGCGGGCCAGGTGGGCGACGCCCATGACCTCCTCGTCGGTCCTGTGGGTCATCCCGTAGTGGTTGTTCTGGATGAAGAAGATGATCGGCAGGCCGAACGGGCGGTCGCCGGCGAGGTGATTGGTCCACTGGTGCTGGGCCGCCCAGTTGAGCGACTCGAGAACCACGCCGTTCGCGTAGGCGCCGTCGCCCGCGAAGCAGCACACGACCGTGTCGCTCTTCTCGTAGCGGCGGGCCATCGCGGCGCCGGTCGCGATCGGCACGGAGCCGCCGACGATGGCGTTGGCGCCCAGGTTGCCGGTGGAGAAGTCGCCGATGTGCATACCGCCACCGCGGCCCCGGCTGTACCCCTCGTCCTTGCCGAACAGCTCGGCGATCACCTTGTACAGGTGCTCCTCGAGCGCAGCGCCCAGGAGCGCATCGCGGGTCGCGTCGCCGGCCGCCGCGGTACGCGCGCGCAGCTGCTCGTCGGTCATCTGGCGCAGGGCGGAGAAGCCCTTCGCGATCGCGTCGCCGTGCCCGCGGTGGGAGCTGGTCACGTTGTCGGTGATGCGCAGGACGGACGAGGCGCCGACGGCCGACGCCTCCTGGCCGATGGACACGTGCGTGGGACCTCGGTAGTCGTAGCCGGGGAGGGGCTCGTAGCCGCCGCCGGAGCGGAGGCGGACGATCATCTCCTCCATCTCGCGGATCGCCATCATGTCGTCGAGCAGGCCGAGCGCGCCAGCCTTGTCCAGCGCACCCGCCGCGACGTCGGAGGCGAGGTCGCCGCCGTACGTGAAGCCCTTGATGGTCCCGCAGGACTCCTCGAACGGCTCGAAGTCGGGCCGGGCGTCGCTGCGGAAGACGGTCTCGGTGGTCATGGTGCGAAGGGCTCCGATCACCCGGTCAGCCTGCGGCGAGCAGGCGAGCGGCGTCCTCGTTGGTCACGAGGCGATGGATGAGGCCACTGCGAAGGGCGGCCCGGATCGCGGGGACCTTGTCGGCCCCGCCGGCGATGGCGATGACGTCCGGCACGCGCCGGAGCTGGTCCTCCTCGATGGCGATGCAGCGCTCGGGGAGGCCGGCGGCGCGCACCTGGCGGCCGTCAGCGTCGAGCACGATGGAGCACAGGTCGGCGACGCCCCCGGCGTCGTCCACGGCCCGGGCGTCGGCGGGGGAGAGGGCAGCTCGGATGGTTGATGCGCCCGGAGCCCACGCCCCGATGCCAATGGCGGCACGGGTCAGGGAGTCGAACATGCCGACCGTCTTCGATGCCAGCGGGTCCCGGAGCAGTGCCTGCGCCATGCCCGGGCTCTCGACGATGAGCGGCACGTGGAGCGGGAAGACCGGGCCGGTGGCGCGTTCCGCGAGCCGGCGCACGAGCTCCAGCGAGTTCACGTCCAGCTCCAGGGTGGCGACGCTGCCGACCAGCTGGACGACGGAGCAGGCCGGCAGGCGGGGCAGCTGCTCCACCATCGCGTGCAGCGTGCGGCCCCACGAGATCCCCAGAACGTCCGAGGCCTCGAGGGTGTCGGCGAGGACCGCGGCGGCGGCCCTGCCCAGTTGCGCGGCGCGGAGCTCGTCGGGGCCCGCGATGGTGCGGACGACAACGGCGCCGCGGATCCCGTGCCTTCGGGCGACCTCGTCGGCGAGGGCGAGGTCCAACTCGGGCAGCGGGTCGATGTCGATCCGGACGATGCCCTCGCGGCGAGCCCTCTCAAGCAGGCGCGCGACCCGGAAGCGCGAGATGCCGAGTTCGGCCGCGATCTCGCTCTTGCTGGCGCCGTCGAGGTAGTAGCGCCTGCAGGCGAGCACCGTGTTGACGAGGTGCAGGCGCGATGCCGGGGCGTCCATCTCGGTGACCACCGGTCGATCCTACGTGTCAATCAAATGAGCGTCAAGCGCTCAAACGAGCGGCTGTACGCGCGCCCCACCGGTTGGATGTGGGGCCTGCGGCCGTTGCTGACCGCGTTAGGCGGACGTGGCGCACAGCGTCGAGGACAGACGACGCTGCGCAGGAGGCAGCGTCCCCCGGCATGTGGGGTCGCGGACCGAGCACCCACGTGCACATGCTGCGTGGAAGGCAGCGTCCCCCGGCAATACGGAGCCGCGCACGACCCGGGACCCGCCCGATTGCCGGGGGATGCTGCGCCCGACGCAGCACCGGCGCCGCGCACGACCCGGGACCCGCCCGAATGCCGGGGGACGCTGCCTCCCACGCCGCACCGGCGCCGCGGATCGGTGGGTTGCAGGCTTCGCGCGGCTGGCGCACCACGAATGCCTCGACCACGGGCCTGGCCCCGGCCGGTGGCAGTCCCTCCGCGCGCCCGCCAGGCACGGACCGAGAGGTTGCCCGCGGCGCCCTCGCCGGCATCGATCGCGGCAACCTGGCGGCCGGTCTTCCAGCCGCCGCCCAATTCGAAGAGGCGCTCATGCGAGCGTCAAACGCTCAGATGCGCATCCGCGAGCGACGACGGAGGGGCTTGCAGTCATCGCAGAAGTCGCGCATACTGGCAAGCAATCGCAATCATCCGCAAGTCTTACGCGGGCGTGATCCGCGGGGATCCGCCTGCGTGACCGGAAGGATCGGACCGAGCACATGGACCAGGGTGACCTGACGCCGGGAGGCAGCGAGGGGCCGGCGGCCTTCCTCATCGTCAACACCCATGTGCACCTGCCGCCCAACTTCTCGGCATTCGTCACGGCCGAGGATGCCGTCGCAACCGCGGCCGCGGAGGGCGCGCGCGTGGTGGGCGCGTCCAACTTCCACGACCACCGGGTCTACGCCAGGTTCGACGCCGCGGCCCGTGCCGCCGGGATCCTGCCGCTGTTCGGCCTCGAGTTCATCAGCGTCGTGGACGAGCTGGCGGAGGACGCCGTCAAGGTCAACGACCCGGGGAACCCCGGTCGGATGTACCTGTGCGGCAAGGGGATCAGCCCGTTCGCTGAACCGACTCCGCTCGCCCGCGAGATCGCCGGCGCGGCCCGCGCGAACGACGAGGCGCGCGCCGGGGCCATCGTCGCGCGGCTGCGGGACCACTTCGGAGAGCACGGCCTCCGGACCTCCCTCGATGACGGCGTGATCATCGACGACGTGGCGGAGCGCGCCGACGTGCCGCGCGAGTGGGTGGTGCTCCAGGAGCGCCACATCGCCATGGCCTTCCAGGAAGTCCTGTTCCTGCAAGTGGCGCCGGACCGGCGCGCGGAGGTCCTGACCCGGGTCCTCGGCGGCCCGCCGGTGGCGCCGGTGGAGGACGCGGTGGCGGTCCAGGGCGAGATCCGATCTCGGCTCATGAAGGCCGGCCGGGTCGCCTTCGTGCCCGAGTCCCCCTGACCTTCGAGCGGGCCTACCGACTGGTTCTCGAGCGAGATGGCATCCCCTGCTACCCGACCCTCGCCGATGGCGTCGACCCGGTCTGTCCGTGGGAGGAGCCTCCTGCGGCGCTGGCCGGACGCCTGCTGGAGCGGGGGATCCACATGGCGGAGCTGATCCCCGAGCGCAACGACCGCGCCGTGGTGGACGCCTACGTCTCCGCCTTCCGCGACGCCGGCATCGTCGTGATGGCCGGGACCGAGCACAACACCCAGCAGCGCATCCCGATCGCGCCGCGCTGCCGCGACGGCCTGCCGCCGTCCGGGATGGCCCGGTCGCTGTTCTGGGAGGGCACCTGCGTCGTCGCGGCGCACCAGCACGAGCGGGCGAACGGCCGGCCGGGCTTCGTCGATGGCGACGGACGACCGGCCGCGGGCTTCCCCGACACCGAGAGCCGGATCCGCTGGTTCCGTGAGCTCGGGGCGAACCTCATCACCAACGGGGAGGCGCAGTGATGCACCAGCCGTATCCCGAGCATCCGACCGCGATCCTGGACGAGCTCATCGCCCTCGCGCGGCGGTTCGGCGGGGACCCCGGATTCTCGCGGGGCGGCGGCGGCAACATCTCCGCCAAGGCCGACGGCGTGCTCTGGATCAAGCCCAGCGGCGTCCCCCTCGCGACCCTCCAGGCTGACGCGCTGGTGCCGCTGGACACGGCGCGCCTGCTCGAGATGCTCGAGAGCGACCCGGCCGTGACCCATCCCGGCGACGACCCCGTCATGCGCGTGGCGGTCGAGGCACGTCTGGCTCCCGCGGGCGGGCGGCGCCCCTCGGTGGAGCTCCTGTTCCACGCCCTGCTCCCCGAGCGCTTCGTGCTCCACACCCATCCGGTCCTGGTCAATGCCGTCGGCTGCAACGCGGACGGGGCCGGGCTGGCCCGGCGGCTCTTCGGGGACGGCGTGATCTGGGTGCCCTACACGGACCCCGGCCTGCCCCTGGCCAATGCCATCCGCGCCGCCCGTGCCGAGCACGAGGCCCGCACGGGCACGCCACCGCCCCGGCTCACGCTGCTCGCGAACCACGGGCTGATCGTCACGGGCGACACGGCCCGCGACATCGAGGATGCGACGGCCTGGCTGGTCGAGCGGATCGAGGCGGCCATCGCGGCCACCCCGGAGCCCGCGTTGCCCGTGGCGCTCGAGGCCGGCGCGGCCCGTTCCCTGGTCGGGACCCTCGGCCCGACTCTGCGCGCGCACCTCTCCACGGACTCCCATCGCCGGATCCTGGCGTTCGACGACGACCCGATCGCCGCCTCGTTCACGGCGACGGACGGCGGGCGCGCGTTCGTGCTGGGCGGCCCGCTCACGCCCGACCAGATCGTGTACGCCGGGTCGAACCCGCTGCTGCTCGAGCTGCCGGCGGACGCGGACCCGGCCGTGCTCCCGGCGCTGGTGCGCGAGCGGGTGGACGCGCACCTCGTGGCGACGGGCGCCGCCCCGATCATCGTGGTCGTGCCGCAGTTGGGGCTGTTCGCCGTGGGCGATACCTGGGCACAGGCCGACACCGCCCGCCACATCTACCTCGACGCGCTGCGCGTCGGCGCCGGCGCGAACCGCCTGGGCGCCGTCCGCCATCTCGCCGACGCCGAGCGCGGGTTCATCGAGGCCTGGGAGGCCGAGGCCTATCGCAAGCAGATCGCCGCCGGTGACGGGCCGCCCGGTCGCGTCGGGGGCCGGGTCGCGCTCGTGACGGGCGCCGCGCAGGGCTTCGGGCTCGCCATCGCCGAGGGTCTGGCGGCGCAGGGCGCACACGTCGTCCTGGCGGATCTCAACGCGACCCTCGCGGAGGAGAACGCAGCGAGGCTGGCCGCGCGCTTCGGACCCGGCAGCGCGACGGCGGTCGCGATGAACGTCATGGATGAGGCCTCCGTCGCGGACGGCATCCACGAGACGATCCACCGCTACGGCGGACTGGACCTCCTGGTGTCCAACGCCGGGGTGCTGCGCGCCGGCGGCGTCACGACCCAGCCGCTCGCGGACTTCGACCTCGTGACCCGCGTCAACTATCGCGGCTACTTCGTGTGCGTGCGGTTCGCGGCGCCGGTGATGGCCCTCCAGCACGCGGCCCGACCCGCCTGGCTGAGCGACATCGTCGAGATCAACTCCAAGTCCGGCCTGGCCGGGTCCAGCCGCAACAGCGCCTACGCCGGCTCCAAGTTCGGCGGCATCGGCCTTACCCAGTCGTTCGCCCTCGAGCTCGTGGGCGACGGGATCAAGGTCAACGCCGTCTGCCCCGGCAACTTCTTCGGCGGGCCGCTGTGGTCCGATCCCGACAACGGCCTGTTCGTCCAGTACCTGCGCGAGGGCAAGGTGCCCGGCGCCACGACCGTGGAGGACGTGCGCCACTTCTACGAGTCAAAGGTGCCGATGGGCCGCGGCTGCGACCCGGCCGACGTGCTCGAGGCCA
Organism: uncultured Chloroflexia bacterium; assembly: GCA_963754485.1. Classification (GTDB taxonomy): domain Bacteria; phylum Chloroflexota; class Limnocylindria; order Limnocylindrales; family CSP1-4; genus CAIXZV01. Next base: position 34,833 of record CAVWFY010000020.1, read on the forward strand.
TCTACTACCTGGTCGCCCAGCAGTACGAGACCGGGCAGGCGCTCCCGGTCACGGGCGGCCAGGTCATGCTCAGCTGACCCCAACGCCGAGGAGCCACCGCAGTGCCCGAGTCCACCGCAGCCGGCGTCGCCGTCCCGGCCACCCAGCACGCCATCCAGATCGTGGCCGCGGGCGAGACCGTCCACAACCGCGTCAAGCCGGTGCCGGCCCCGGGGCCAACGCAGATCCTCCTGCGCATCGAGGCCGTGGGTATCTGCTTCTCGGACACCAAGCTGCTGCACGCCTTCACGAACCATCCCCGCAAGGGCGAGGTGATCGGCGGTCTATCGCCGGAGGCGCTCGCTGAGATCCCGAGCTACGTCCCCGGCGAGGCGCCCACGGTCCCGGGGCACGAGGTTGTCGCCCGGATCGTCGCGATCGGGGACGCCGTCGCGCACCACAGGACCGGCGAGCGGGTCCTCGTCCAGACGGACTACCGCCACCTCCCGACGGCCCGCTCCAACGCGGCCTTCGGCTACAACTTCGAGGGCGGTCTCCAGGAATACGTCGTCGTCGACGAGCGGATGGTGATCGAGCCCGGGACGGGCGAACGGTTCCTCATCCCCGTCGACGAGGAGCCCTCCGCCTCGGCGGTCGCGTTGCTCGAGCCATGGGCATGTGTCGAGGCCTCGTACACGGTGCGCGAGCGGGGGAGCCTCCTCCCCTCCGGTCGCCTCCTGGTGGTTGCCGATCGCGGCGCCACCGTGCGGGGCCTCGACACACTGCTCTCCGCCGTGGCCCCGTCTACCGCGACGGTCGTGGCGGCCGACGATCCCCAGGCGGCGACGGTCGGGGCGGCGCTCTCGAACGCCGGGGTGGCCGCGACTCGTGCAGGCGGGCTGGATGAGCTGGAGCCAGCCTCGTTCGACGACATCGTCTACTTCGGGGCCGACGCGGACCGGATCGAGACGCTGGGGACGCTGCTGGCCCCGCGCGGCGTGATCGACATCGTGCTCGGTGGCGGCCGTATCGGACGGCCGGTCGCGGTCGACGTGGGCCGGGTGCACTACGACCTGACCCGCTGGGTGGGCACGACCGGCGACTCCGCCGCCGACGGCTACGCGGGCATTCCGGCCGACGGCGAGCTGCGGACCGGCGATCGCGAGGCGGTCATCGGGGCCGCGGGCCCCATGGGCTTCATGCACGTCATCCGCGCCGCCACGTCCGGGCTGGCCGGTCTCGAGGTCGTGTCCATCGACATCGACGATGCCCGCCTGGCCCACCTCGCCGACGTCGCGGGACCCCTCGCGGCGGAGCGCGGCGTGGCCGCGTCGTTCCTCAACAGCCGGACCACGACCCCCGAGCCGGGCTTCTCGTACGTCGCGGTGATGGTCCCGGCACCGGCCCTCGTGGTCCAGGCGCTGGACCTCGCTGGCTCGGGCGCGCGCGTGAACCTGTTTGCCGGATTCGCCGTCGGGACGCTGGCGGCGCTCGACCTCGACATGCTCCTCGCCAAGGGCGCCTACCTGTTCGGCACCAGTGGCTCAGAGATCGCAGACATGAAGGCCGTCCTTGCCAAGCTGGAGCGGGGCGACCTGGACACGAACGTCTCACTCGACGCCGTGACCGGGATGGAGGGCGTCGGCGACGCGCTGGCGGCCGTGGAGGCAAGGACCTCCGGCGGCAAGATCGTGGTCTACCCCTCGCTGCCCGAGATGGGCCTGGTCCGCCTCTCGGAGCTCCCGGAGCGGCTGCCCGCCGTGGCCGGGCTGCTGCGGGCCGGCCGCTGGACCCGCGCCGCCGAGGAGGAGCTGCTCGCGACGGCGGGCGCGGCGAACGCTCGATGACCGCGCGATGAAGGTCGTCCGCCTCCACGGCGCCCGCGACGTCCGGCTCGCCGATGAGCCGGTGCCGGTACCGGGGCCGGGCGAGGCGCTCGTCCGCGTCACGGCCGTCGGCATCTGCGGCTCCGACCTCCACTGGTTCGGTGAGAGCGCCATCGGTGGGGTGAGCCTCACGCAGCCGCTCGTCCTCGGTCACGAGGCGGCCGGGGTGATCGCCTCGGGGCGGCGGGCAGGGGAGCGGGTCGCCATCGATCCCTCCGTCCCGTGCGAGCGGTGCGCCACCTGCGCGCGCGGCCTCGGGCACCTGTGCCCGTCCGTCCGGTTCCTGGGCTACGGGACCAGCGACGGGGCAATGCGCGAGTTCCTCGCCTGGCCCGAGGCCCAGCTGGTTCCCCTCCCGGATTCCATCGACGACGTCGGGGGCGCGATGCTGGAGCCGCTGGGCGTCGCCATTCACGCCCTGCGCCTGGCGCGGCTGGGACCCGGTGAGCGCATCGGGATCCTCGGGGCGGGGCCGATCGGCCTGCTGCTGATCCAGCTCGCCTTCGCCTCGGGGGCCACGACGGTCGTCGCCACGGATCGCCTGCCCCATCGCGTCGCCGCGGCCCGGGCCCTGGGTGCCGTGGCGGAGCTCGTCACCGACGGCTCGGAGCGGGCGGCGCTCCTCGAGGCGACCGGCGGCGAGGGCGTGGACACCGCGATCGAGATCGCCGGCGAGAACGACGCGATCGGCGCGGCCATCGAGCTGGTCAAGCCGGCGGGCATCGTCGTGGTCGCCGGGATCCCCGAGGGCCCCACGGTGACGATCACCGGCGCGACGGCCCGGCGCAAGGGCCTGGACCTGCGCTTCGCGCGCCGGATGAACCGCGTCTACCCGACGGCGATCGAGCTCGTGGCGCACGGCCGGGTAGACCTCGATGCGGTCGTCAGCGATCGGTATCCGCTCGAGGAGGCGCCCGCCGCCCTGGCGTCCGCGGCCCGCCGCGAGGGCCACAAGGTCGTCCTGCTGCCCGGCGCCTGAGGGCTGGCCGCACCGCCGCCACCCGCCCCGCAATTCCGGCTCCGAACCGTTACGGTTTTGTTGATATTGGGCTTGACATCGCTGGGCTATCCGATGCAAAGTGTTCGCAATCGCAACCAATCGAACCTCGATACCCGGAGTCGCACTTGACCCCGACGACAGCCGACCTGCCCGAGGCAGTGTTCGCGCGGGAGCGCCAGGAGCAGATCGCCCAGATCGTGGCCGAGGCGGGCCGCGCCCGCGTCACCGAGCTGGCGCGTCGCTTCGGCGTCTCGGCGGTCACGATCCGCAAGGATCTCCTCGTCCTCGAGGGTGAGGGTCGCCTCGTCCGGGCGCACGGTGGCGCCATCGCCCCCCGCACGGCGAGCCGCCCGGAGCTCGCCTTCGACCTCCGCGAGCGGCTCCAGCGCTCGGAGAAGTCGCGCATCGGCGCCGCAGCAGCCGCCCTGGTCCAGGATGGCGACAGCATCGTCTTCGACGCCTCCACGACGGCCCTGTCCGTCGCGCGCCACCTCAAGGAGCGCGAGGACTGGCACCAGCTCACGGTCGTCACCAACAGCATCCGGATCGCGATGGAGCTCGCCGGCCACCCCGGCGTCACCGTGCTCCTGCTCGGCGGCCGGGTCCGCTGGGAGGCGCTCTCGGTCGTCGGCCCGCTGGGCGACGGAGTCTTCCGCCGCGTGAATGTCCAGAAGGCGTTCGTCGGCGCCGTGGGCCTCACGCTGGAGGCCGGCCTCTCGGACGCGATGGAGGAGGAGGCGCA
>CAVWFY010000021.1:0-38850 GCA_963754485.1 uncultured Chloroflexia bacterium
GGGCCTGCGCGTCTACGCGCAGAAGACCGACATTCCGCGGGTCCTGGGTGGGCTGGGCATCGTCATCGTCAGCACGTCGAAGGGGATCATGACCGGCAGCCAGGCCAAGCAGGCCCAGCTGGGTGGCGAGATCCTCGCCTACGTCTGGTAGCGCGATGTCCCGCATCGGTCGTCTCCCCATCACCGTCCCGGCTGGCGTGGACATCACGCTCGACGGGCGCATCATCACCGTGGCAGGCCCCAAGGGGACCCTGACCCGGCAGCTTCCGCCGCGCATGGAGATCGAGCGCGAGGGCGACGTCCTCACGGTCGTCCGGCCGACGGAAAGCAAGATGGACAAGTCGCTCCACGGGCTGACCCGCAGCCTCGTGAACAACATGGTCGTCGGCGTGACCAGCGGGTACCGCAAGGGCCTCGAGATCGTCGGCGTCGGCTACCGGGCACAGAAGGTGGGCGACAAGCTCACACTCGCGCTCGGGTACAGTCACCCGGTCGAGATCGACCCGCCGGCCGGCATCAGCTTCGAGCTCGAGACGCCGCTCAAGCTGGCGGTCGTCGGCATCGACAAGGAGCTGGTCGGCCAGATCGCCGCCAAGGTCCGCGCCACCCGCAAGCCCGAGCCGTATAAGGGCAAGGGCGTCCGGTACGCCGGCGAGAAGGTCCGCCGCAAGGCAGGCAAGGCCGGCAAGATCGGCGGGAAGAAGTAGCCCATGAAGAAGATCGCCGTCAGCCGCACGTCCTCGCGCGTCAAGCGCCACGAGCGGCTACGGCTCCGGCTCTCCGGCACCCAGGAGCGTCCGCGCCTGGCCATCTTCCGGAGCCTGAGCCATATCTACGCCCAGGTCATCGACGACACCAGTGGCAGCACGCTCGCTGCCGCGTCCTCGCTCGAATCCAGCCTCCGCGGCGCCAGCGGGACGAAGTCTGACGACGCCAAGCGCGTCGGCCAGCTCGTCGCTGAGCGCGCCAAGGCGGCCGGGGTGGAGAAGGTTGTCTTCGACCGGGCGGGCTTCAAGTACCACGGGCGGGTTCGCTCGCTCGCCGAGGCGGCCCGCGAGGCCGGCCTCGACTTCTAGAGGAAACGCCTGTGGCCCGCATTGACCCCAACAAGCTCGCGCTCGAGGAGCGCGTCGTCCAGATCAACCGCGTCGCCAAGGTTCACAAGGGCGGCCGGCGCTTCTCGTTCTCGGCGGTCATCGTCGTGGGTGACGGCAACGGCCACGTCGGCGTCGGCCTGGGCAAGGCCGGCGACGTGCCCGAGTCCATCCGCAAGGGCGTGGAGGACGCGAAGAAGCACATCGTCAAGATCCCGATGATCGGCACGACGATCCCGCACGAGGTCCGCGAGGAGTTCGCCGCCGCGCGCGTGCTGCTCAAGCCCGCCTCCAAGGGCACCGGCGTCATCGCCGGCGGTGCCGTCCGTGCCGTCGTCGAAGCCGCGGGCATCCGCGACATCCTGTCCAAGATCCACGGTTCCACGAACCCCGTGAACGTGACCCGGGCGACGCTCAACGCGCTCACCAGCCTCCGGACCGCGGAGGAGGTGTCCCGCCAGCGCGGCGTGAAGGTCCGTCTCGTCGTGCCCGGCCAGCCCGCCGCGGCGGTGCAGGAGGTGGCTGATGGCCGGTAGGCTGCGCGTCACCCAGACCAGGAGCACGATCAGTCACATCGCCCGCAACCGGGCGACGATCCGCGCGCTGGGCCTGCATGGGATTGGCAGCTCGTCGATCCTGCCGGACAACCCGGCAGTCCGCGGCATGGCCCGCCAGGTGCGCTTCCTCGTGATCGTCGAGGAGCTTCCCGAGGGCGCAGACGCGACGACCCCGGAGAAGAGCTGATGAAGATCCACGACCTTCGCCCCGCCGAGGGGTCGGTCAAGAAGAAGACGCGAGTCGGACGCGGCATCGCGGCCGGCAAGGGCAAGACCGCGGGCCGCGGCACGAAGGGCCAGCGCTCGCGCGCGGGCGCCTCGATCCCGGCCTGGTTCGAGGGCGGCCAGACACCCCTCCACATCCGGATCCCGAAGCTCCGCGGCTTCCGCAACATCAACGACGTCGAGTACGAGGTCGTGAACGTCGGCGCGATCAGCGCCGCGATCGAGGCCGGCAAGCTGCAGCAGGAGAAGGGCGCACCGGTCACGGTCAACGCCGACCTGCTCAAGCAGGCCGGACTGGTCCGCCGTGACCGCCTCCCCCTCAAGATCCTCGGCCACGGCGAGGTCTCGACCCCGCTGTTCGTGCTTGCGGACGGGTTCACCAAGAGCGCCCGCGAGAAGATCGAGGCGGCCGGTGGCACGGCCCAGGTCATCGAGATCCCGACCGAGCCGCTCGCGGCACTCGGTGTCGAGCCGGCCGGCGATGCCGCGCCCGTCGAGGCCCCCGAGGCCCCGGCCGACAACGGCTAGCGACCCGTGTTCGAGGCCCTCCTCAACGCGTTCCGGGCGCCGGACCTCCGGCGCCGGATCCTGTTCGTCTTCGGGATCCTGTTCGTCTTCAGGTTCCTGGCCCACGTTCCGGTCCCGGGCGTCGATCGCACGCAGCTGGCGTCGTTCCTCGAATCGAGCCCTGTGTTCGGCCTGCTCGACCTGTTCTCCGGCGGCGGTCTGGCCAACTTCTCGGTCGTGGCCCTGGGTGTGAACCCGTACATCAATGCCTCGATCATCATGCAGCTCATGACGGGCGTGGTCCCGTCGCTGCAGGCCCTCCAGCGCGAGGGTGAGTACGGCCGGACCAAGATCAACCAGTACACCCGCTACCTGGCCGTGCCGATGGCCCTGCTCCAGGCCTACGGGTTCATGGCCCTGCTCAGCTCCAACAACGTCCTGACCACGCCGTTCGACTTCGGCAGCTGGGAGACCTGGACGCAGATCGCCACCCTGACCGCCGGCTCCATCGTCCTCATGTGGCTGGGCGAGCTGATCACCGAGAAGGGGATCGGCAACGGCGTCTCGTTCATCATCTTCGCCGGCATCGTGAGCCGGGCCCCCGTCGCCATCCTGGGGTTCATCGCGAGCCCCGATCTTGCCAGGCTCGTCCTGTTCGGCATCCTGGGCGTCGCCGCAGTCGCCACCATCATCTATGTCCAGGAGGGCCAGCGCCGCATCCCCATCCAGTACGCGTCCCGCGTCCGTGGCCGGCGGATGTACCAGGGAGGGCAGACGTTCCTCCCGCTGCGCGTCAACCAGGCGGGCGTCATCCCGATCATCTTCGCGGTCAGCATCCTCCTGTTCCCGAGTCAGATCGCGAGCTACTTCACGACCTCGCCCGATCCCATCGGGGCCATCGCCCGGGCCATCGTCAGCCTGCTGAGCCAGGGATCGTGGCTGTACGTCATCCTGTACTTCCTGCTGACCTTCGGCTTCACGTACTTCTACACCGCGTTCACCTTCAAGCCTGACGAGACCGCCGAGCAGCTGCGCAAGAACGGCGGCTTCATCCCCGGCATCCGGCCGGGACGGCCCACGCAGGAGTACCTGGCCAAGGTGGTCACCAGGATCACCGTCGCCGGTGCGCTCTTCCTGGGCACCGTCGCGGCCCTGCCGCCCCTGATCGGCATGATCTCACCGTCGCTGAACGGCCTCGCGCTGGGCGGCACGGGCATCCTGATCGTGGTCTCGGTCGTCGTCGAGACGATGAAGCAGCTCGAGGCCCAGCTGCTGATCCGGCAGTACGAGGGCTTCATCAAGTGAACGTCGTGGTCCTGCTCGGGGCTCCGGGAGCCGGCAAGGGCACCCAGGCCCCGTCGCTCTCGGAGCGGCTCGGGATCCCGGTGGTCGCCACCGGGGACCTCTTCCGGGCCGCGGTCCGCGACGGCACGCCCCTGGGCGTGGAAGCGAAGCGGTACATGGACGCCGGCCAGCTCGTCCCCGACGAGATCACGATCCGGCTGTTCCTGGAACGGCTGGGCCGGCCCGACGCGGCGGCGGGGGTCATCCTCGACGGCTTCCCGCGGACGGCCGTGCAGGCGACGGCGCTCGACGGGGCGCTCGACGGGCGCGGGGAGCAGGTCTCCGCCGCCGTCCTCGTCGACGTCCCGGAGGATGAGCTGATCCGGCGCATGTCCGGACGGTGGATCTGCAGGGCCGCCGGGCACCCCTATCACGACGTCTCCAGCCCGCCCGTCACGGCCGGCATCTGCGACCTGGACGGCTCCGAGCTGTACCAGCGCGCGGACGACCAGCCCGACACCGTCCGCAAGCGGATGGATCAGCAGCTGGGAGCGCTCAGCGAGGTCATCGAGCACTACCGCTCCGCCGGTACGCTCTCCACCGTCGACGGCCTTCAGGGGATCGACGAGGTTGCTGGCGCGATCGACGCCGCGCTGGCCGCGGCCGGCGTGCTCCCAGCCGCCAGGGTGGGGCAGGCAGCCGGCTGAGCATGATCACCCGCAAGTCGAAGGCCGAGATCGCGAAGATGCGGTCGGCCGGGCGGATCGTCGCCGAGGTCCTCGCCCTCGTCGAGGAGAGCCTCAGACCCGGCGTCTCCACCGCCGAGCTGGACCGCCTGGCGGAGCGCCACATCCGTGCAGCAGGGGGCATCCCCTCGTTCCTGGGCTACCTCGGCGGGCGGCGCTACGACCCTCAGGATCCGCACGCCTACCCGGCCTCGACGTGCATCTCGCTCGACGCGGAGATCGTCCACGGCATCCCGGGCGACCGGGAGATCAGCGCCGGGCAGATCGTCTCGGTCGACGTGGGCGCCATCTACGACGGCTGGCATGGCGACGGCGCCCGCAGCTTCATCTGCGGTGGCGAAGCGGCCGGAAGCCCGGCGGCGGTCGGCCTGGTGCAGGCAACGCGGCTCTCGCTCATGGCGGGAATCACTGCCGCCGTGGCGGGCAACCGGATCGGCTCCATCTCGGGCGCGGTCGAGGATGTCGCCCGCTCGGGCGGCTACGGCATCATCCGCCAGTACGTGGGTCATGGCATCGGCACCTCGATGCACGAGGATCCGCAGGTACCCAACTTCCGCTCGCGGTCGCCGGGGATCGAGCTGGCGGTGGGCCACTGCCTGGCCATCGAGCCGATGTTCACGCTCGGCTCGGAGGCCACCGAGGTGCTTGACGACCAGTGGACGGTGGTGACCCGGGATGGGTCGCTGTCCGCCCACTTCGAACACACCATTGCCGTGACGGCGACGGGACCCGAGATCCTGACGACCGTCTGAGACCAATGAGCCGTGGGGTTGTCGGATTTGGCCGACTTTGATATCCTCACCGTTCGTGTGTCGGTCCGACCGGACCGACACTCATGCTGAGAAGGACCAGGGAGCCAGGTTGGCGAAGAAGGACGCGATCGAAGTCGAAGGCACTGTGATCGAGCCGCTGCCGAACACGATGTTCTCAGTGGAGCTCGAGAACGGCCATCGCGTTCTCGCCCACATCAGCGGGAAGCTCCGGATGAACTTCATCCGGATCCTGCCCGGGGACCGGGTCCGAGTGGAACTGTCTCCCTACGACCTCACTCGGGGTCGAATCACCTACCGCCTGAAGTAATCGAGGAACCCGGTGAAGGTCAGAGCGTCCGTCAAGACGCGGTGCGACAACTGCAAGGTCATCCGGCGCCACGGCACCGTGATGGTCATCTGCGAGAACCCCAAGCACAAGCAGCGGCAGGGCTGACGCGATGGCACGTATCGCCGGCATCGATATCCCGCGCGAGAAGCGCGTGGAGATCGCCCTCACGTACATCTACGGGATCGGGCTGTCGTCCAGCCAGAAGATCCTCAAGCAGACCAGCGTCAACCCGGACACGCGTGTCCGGGACCTCACGGAAGACCAGGTCAACCGGCTCCGCGAGGTCATCGACCGCACGTTCAAAGTCGAGGGCGACCTCCGTCGCGAGGTGGCGCTCAACATCAAGCGCCTCATCGAGATCGGCTCGTACCGCGGCATGCGGCACCGCCGCAACCTCCCGAGCCGGGGACAGAACACCAAGACGAACGCCCGCCAGCGCCGGGGGCCGAAGAAGACGGTCGGCGCCCGGAAGAAGATGAAGTGACGAGGAACCGCTAAGGCATGGCCGATCGAAAGCGCGCCGTCAAGCAGCGGCGTCGGGAGCGGAAGAACGTCCCCCAGGGACACGTCCACATCCTGGCAAGCTTCAACAACACGATCGTGACGATCACGGATCTCACCGGGAACGTCATCTCGTGGGGTTCTGCTGGCATCGCCGGGTTCAAGGGCTCCCGGAAGAGCACACCGTATGCTGCCGCGCTCGCCGCGGATGGCGCCGCCAAGCGCGCCATGGAGCACGGCATGCGCCAGGTCGAGGTCTACGTCAAGGGCCCCGGCGCCGGCCGCGAGCAGGCGATCCGATCGCTCCAGGCCGCCGGCCTCGAGGTGAGCGCGATCACCGACGTCACGCCCATTCCTCACAACGGATGCCGCCCGCCCAAGCGGCGCCGCGTCTGAGTACCGAGAGACCATGGCCCGATACACCGATGCTGTCTGCCGGCTCTGCCGCCGGGAAGGGCTCAAGCTCTTCCTGAAGGGCAGCCGCTGCTATTCCAAGAAGTGCTCGTTCGAGCGGCGCCCCACGCCGCCCGGCCAGCACGGCGTCCGCCGCCGCAAGGTCGGCGACTACGGCCTCCAGCTCCGCGAGAAGCAGAAGGTCCGCCGCGTGTACGGCGTGCTCGAGAAGCAGTTCCGCAACTACTTCATCGAGGCCACCCGTCAATCCGGCGTCACGGGCGAGAGCCTGCTGCGGTCGCTCGAGCTTCGCCTCGACAACGTCGTGTTCCGCCTGGGTTTCGCGCCGTCCCGCGCGGCCGCCCGCCAGATGGTGAACCACGGCCACTTCGCCGTGAATGGCGTGCCGACCGACGTCCCGTCCTACGCCACCCGGATCGGGGACCGGATCGAGGTTCGCGCCACGCACCATGAGCGCGAGCAGTTCAAGACGGTGAAGGAGACCCTTCGCTCCCACCAGGCGCCGGACTGGCTGAGCCTGGACGCCGGCAAGCTTGCCGGGTCGGTGCTCGCCATGCCGCGCCGCGACCAGATGCCGCTCGACTTCAACGAGCAGCTCGTGGTCGAGTACTACTCGAGGTAGCCGCCCTCCATGATCGAACTCGAGATCCCGCAGATCGAGCCCGTCGCGGAGGACGGCACGTACGCCAAGTACGAGGCCGGTCCGCTGCAGGCCGGCTACGGCGTCACCCTGGGCAATGCCCTGAGGCGCGTGCTCCTCTCGTCCCTCGAGGGCGCGGCCGTGACGTCCATCCAGATCCGCGACGTGTACCAGGAGTTCTCCACGATCCCCGGCGTGAAGGAAGACGTCACGCAGATCGTGCTCAACGTCAAGAGGCTCCGGCTCAAGAGCTACGCGTCCCACCCGGTCCAGCTGCGGCTCATCAAGAGCGGCGCCGGACCCGTCATCGCCGCGGACATCGCGGAGTCGGCCGACGTGGAGATCGTCAACCCCGAGCTGGTGCTCATGACGATCGACTCGGACGACGTGACCATCGAGCTTGACCTCACCGTCGAGCGCGGCGTCGGCTACCTGGCTGCGGAGCGCGCCGAGGCCCTGCCGATCGGCGTCATCGCGGTCGACGCGATCTTCACGCCCGTGCGCAAGGTCAACTACTGGGTCGAGAGCATGCGGGTCGGTCAGATGACCAACTACGACAAGCTCACGATCGAGATCGAGACCGACGGGACGATCACCCCGGAGGAGGCCCTCAGCCGCTCCGCGGACACCCTGGTCCGCCAGTTCCAGCCGTTCGTGACGATCGGTGTCCAGGCGGCCACGCCCGACCGCACGGCGACCGGCATCCCGCAGCTCCCGCCGAACATGCTCGACATGCCGATCGAGGAGCTGGACCTGCCGATGCGGGCCTACAACTCGTTGAAGCGCAACAACATCGTCAAGGTCGGCCAACTGCTGCAGCTCAAGGACGACGATCTCCTCCGGATGCGCAACTTCGGCAAGAAGTCCCTGGACGAGATGAAGGAGCGCCTGCGCATGCGGGGCTTCATCCTCCCGGAGTCCGAGGCCGACATCGCGCTTGACGACGAGGACGACGCCGACGCGCCGTTCGACGGCGACGAGGAGGCCTGAGCCATGTCTTCCCATCGGATCGACGGGCGCAAGCTCTCGCGCAAGCGGGGGCCCCGTCTGGCCCTCTACAAGAACCTGACGGTCTCGGTCCTCCGCTACGAGCGGGTGCAGACAACCGAGGCCAAGGCCAAGGAGATCCGCGGCCGGGTCGAGCGCATGATCACGCTCGCCAAGCGCGGTGACCTGGCGGCCCGGCGGACGGTGGTCTCGGAACTTCCGAACGAGCCGCTCGTCATTGCGAAGCTGTTCGATGTCATCGCCCCCAAGTACGCCGACCGAACCTCGGGTTACACCCGTCTGGTGCACATCGGCCAGCGCAAGGGTGACGCCGCCGAGATCTTCCAGATCGAGCTGGTCTAGTCGACCGGCATCGATGAGAGTCCGAGAGGGCTCGGCCGTGCGCTACCGCGCCCGGTGTGAATACGACGGAACGGACTTCGCCGGGTTTCAGCTCCAGAGCAACGCCCGGACAGTCCAGGGAGAGCTCGAAGCCGCTCTCGCCCGCCTCGCAGGAGGTGAGCGGGTGGTGGTCGACGGGGCCGGACGCACGGACGCCGGGGTCCACGCCAGCGGGCAGGTGATTGCCTTCACCTACGGCGGCGTGGTTCCGGGGACCAGGCTCGGACGGGCGGTGAACGCCCTGCTCCCGCCGGATGTCGCGATCCGCGACGTGCGGCGGGCCCCGGACGGGTTCCATCCACGCTACGCGGCGCGGTACCGGGAGTACCGCTACTCCGTCTGGAACGGGCCGCGCAGTCCGCTTCGCGAGCGCTACGCGCTCGGGTTGCGGGCCCCGCTCGACATCGCCGCCATGGCGAGCGCCGGGTCGGTCTTCATCGGCCGGCACGACTTCTCGGCCTTCGGCGGCGGGGACCGGCCTCCGGTCCGGACCGTGCACATGGTCCGGGTCCGGAAGGAGGGTCGCCTGGTGACGATCGACGTCCGGGCGGACTCCTTCCTCCGGGGACAGGTCCGGAGAATGGTGGCCGGTCTGCTGGGGATCGGCACAGGCAGGATCGATGAAGCGGCCCTCCGCGCGGCACTCGCCGAACGGGAGCCGGCCCTCAACGGGGCAGCTGCTCCCGCGAAGGGGCTGTGCCTCCGCCGCGTCGTCATCGGACGACGCCGGGTGGACGACAAGGAAGACGAGGAATGAGCGCGAACGCGAAGACCTATACGCCTCGAGAGAGCGAGATCGAGCGACGCTGGTACGTCGTCGACGCGACGGACGAGACGCTCGGCCGCCTTGCGACGCGGATCGCGCACGTCCTCGAGGGCAAGCACAAGCCCACCTACGCCTCACACATGGACACGGGCGACCATGTCATCGTCATCAACGCCTCGCGGATCACCGTGACCAGCGACAAGCTGACGAGCAAGGTCTATGCCCGCCATAGCGGCTATCCCGGCGGGTTCAAGGAGGAGACGCTCGGTCACCTTCTCAACCGTCGGCCGGAGGAGGTCATCCGCCGGACCGTGAAGGGGATGCTGCCGCACAACCGCCTGGGAACCCAGATGCTCCGGAAGCTCAAGGTCTACGCGGGTGGCGATCACCCGCACCAGGCCCAGAAGCCCGAGCCGCTCGCCTGATCGAGGAGCCCTGATGTCGACGCCTGCGTTCTACTGGGGCACCGGCCGCCGCAAGACGGCGGTGGCCCGCGTTCGCCTCATTCCCGGTGAGGGCCAGATGGTCGTCAACGGTCGGACCCCCGAGGAGCACTTCGGCGGGATCCTCGGTGAGGCGGAGCTGTTCATGCCGTTCCGGGTCACCGGGACCGAGGGCCGGTACAACGTGCTCATCAAGGTCGAGGGCGGTGGGACCACCGGCCAGGCCGGCGCCATCCGCCATGGAATCGCCCGGGCCCTGCTCCAGATCGACCCCGAGACGAACCGCCTGCCGCTGCGCCAGGCCGGCCTCCTGACCCGCGACCCGCGGATGAAGGAGCGCAAGAAGTACGGCCTCAAGCGCGCGCGCAAGGCCCCGCAGTACACCAAGCGCTAGTCGCGCCCGCGGCAGTGCCGCAAGACCAGCGATGATGACGCCCGCGCATCCGGTTCACCGGAGGCGCGGGCGTACTCCTTCCCCCCGCAGTGACCGGTGGCGCATGAGCAGCAGCCTTCGCGGACGAGACCTCAGCAGCGCGCCGCGCGGAGGGCGGTGATGAGTGGCGAGGCCCTCTACGAGCGCTACAAGGACGCGCTGAAGCGCGGCCATGTCGCATCCCTGCGCGGACGCCCCGACGAGGCCCTCGATGCCTACGCGGAGGCGTCGACGATTGCGCCCGACCGACCCACGCCGCACACGAGTGCCGGTACGGCCCTGATGCGCGGCAGGCGCCCGGCCGAGGCACTCCGCTGCTACGACGTCGCGCTCCGCCTGGCGCCCCGCGACGAGGCGGCCCTGCTGGGCCGGGCCCAGGCGCTGACGGAGCTGGGCCGCCGCCCCGATGCGGCCGACGCGTTCGATGCCCTGGCCGAGATCCGGGCGACCGACGGGATGCTCGCCGAGGCCGTGGACGCCGCGCGGCGTGGCCTGGAGCTGGCCGAGGGCCGCGACCGGCGACGGACGCTCGAGCGGCTGATCGCGCGCTTGCGCACATCGGAGCCTGGCGAGCCCGGGAGGCTCGCCCTGGAACGAGCCCTCGTCGTCCTCGAGGGGACCGCGATGACCGCCACGCTGCCGCCGGCGGAGGCCGGTGTCGAGCCGGGCGGTGATCCGGCCCCCGAACCCGCTCCGGGGGGCACCGAGGTGATTGACGTCGACGTGCCACCGGCCAGGCGTTCTGCGCTGGACCGCGACCTGCCCCCTGATGCGAGCCCCGAGGAGCTGACCTGGCTCGTCGAGGTTGCCCTGGACAAGCGGAACCCGGCCGACGCGGTGGAGCGCCTGCTGGACCTCGCGGCCGCGGACCTCCGGCTGGGTCATGCCAATGCCGCCATGGACGCCTGTTACGCCGCCCTCTCGCTGGAACCGGATCACGTGGTTCTCCACCTCGCGCTCGTGCAGCTGTACGAGGCCCAGGGCTGGTCAGCGCTGGCGACGGAGAAGCTCGACCTGCTGGAACGGCTGGTGTCCCTCGGCGAGGACGCGGCGGGAGCCGGGCTCGTGACCTCGGCGAGGGCCGGGCGCGCCTGACCGGGAGCTCCTGCGCCACCCCACGGGTGGCCCGGGGGAGCGCGGTCGGCCGATAGCCCGATGGTAGACTGGCTCGAAGATGCTCCCGTTTGTCGACTCGCTCGTCCGGCAGATCACGCTGACGACCCTGCTCGACATCGCGATCACGGCGTTCTTCATCTACTGGCTGTTCAGCCTGATCCGGGGCACTCGCGCCGTCACCCTCGTCATCGGCGTGACCATCCTGCTAGGCGTCTACGCCCTCGCCCAGTTCCTGGAGCTGCGCCTGTTCACCCAGCTGCTCCAGGCCGGCGCTGTCGTGGGCCTGTTCGCCCTGGTTGTCGTGTTCCAGCCGGAGCTCCGTCGCGGGCTGGAACGGATCGGGCGCGTGGGTGCCGTCGGCCGGCTCTTCGCCCCGGCCTCCCAGCGCCGCATCGAGCACGTGGCGGGGGAGGTCTCCAAGGCCGCCGGCCGCCTGTCTCGTGAGGGCCACGGCGCCCTCATCGTGCTCGAGCGGGAGACCGGCCTCGAGGAGATCGCCGAGACCGGCGTGATGGTCCACGCCGACCTGTCGCATGAGCTGCTGTGCACGATCTTCATGCCCCGGACGGAGCTCCACGATGGCGCCGTGATCATCCGCGGGGACTCGGTGCTGGCTGCCGCCGCACTGCTGCCGCTGACAGCGATGACGTTGTCCGAGCGGTTCGGCACGCGCCACCGCGCCGCCCTGGGGATCACCGAGGACACGGACGCGGTGGCCGTCGTCGTGTCCGAGGAGAGCGGCCAGATGAGCGTCGTCGAGCGGGCGCGGATCGTCCGGGTTCCCAGTGAGGCGCAGCTGGAGCGCGCGCTGATCGGCCTGCTCGAGGCGCCCAACGTCCCGGGTCGAGGCGGTCCCGGGGGTCGCTTGGGCCGGCCCGGCCGCCTGCACATCGCCCGCCGCCGCGGGCGCGTTGCGACGCCGCCGGCGCCCCCGCCTGCGCCGGCATCGGAACCCGCCGACGAGGAGGGCACGGCCGCGGCCGTGCCGAGCCCGTGAACGCCGGCCGCGGCCTCCGGCGCCTGGGCCGGGTCATCGTGCACAACTGGCCGCTCAAGCTGGGCGCGGTCCTCCTCGCCACGCTGCTGTATGCCGGGCTCGTCGCCTCGCAGGACAGCAACACGTACCCGGGCCCCGTTCCCGTGTTCGTCGAGAACCAGCCGCCGGACACGGTGCTCACCAACCAGCTCCGGGACGTGGAGCAGATCCGGTACCTCGCCCCGGCCGAGGTGGGCAACCTCAGCGCCGAGGACTTCCGCGCCACGGTCGACCTCGCGGACGTGGAGCCGGACGGCAACCCGGTGACCGTGCGGGTCAACGTCAGTGCCGTGGACCCCCGGGTGACCATCCTCGAGGTCCGGCCCCGGTCGATCCAGGTAACCCTGGATCAGAAGATCTCCAAGCAGGTGGCGGTGGTCGTCGACCTGTCGGAGCCGCCCGACGGCCTCGAGATCGGCGAAGTCACCGTGTCGCCCGAGGAGGTGACGGTCACCGGTCCCTCGGCGCAGGTGAACCTGGTCGTCGCGGCGAGGGTGAGCGCAACCATCGACGCGAGCGCGGTCAACGTGGATCGCGACGTCCAGCCGGACCCGGTGGACCAGTCGGGCGAGGTCGTGACGAACGTCGATCTCGACCCCGGTCTGGTCAACATCAAGGTTCCCGTCTACGAGAACCTCCAGAACCGGACCGTACCCGTCAATCCGACCGTCACTGGGACACCCGGCGCGGGCTTCCGGATCTCGTCCGTGGAGGTGGCGCCCCTCGTGGTGACGGTGGAGGGCGACCTCGACCAGCTCCAGGCCCTGGTTGCTGCGGACACGGCGCCGGTCGCCGTCTCCGGCGCGACGCGCGACGTCACGGCCGATGTCGCGTACGCGCTGCCGACCGGCGTGACCCCGGTCGGCGCCCAGACGGCCCGGGTGACTGTTCACATCCAGCCCGTGACCGAGACGCGGACGTTCACTGCCGGGATCCGCCTCGACGGCCGTCAGCCGGACTTGCTCTACGAGGCATCGGAGACCCAGGTGCTGCTGACGCTCTACGGGTCCTCCGCGGATCTCGACCGCCTCGACGCATCGCCGATCGTGATCTCGCTCAACGTCGCCGCGCTGGAGCCCGGCGTCAACGAGGTTCCCGTGGTGCCCTCGCTGCCGTCGGCGATCACCGTGGCCGCGATCTCACCCGAGACCGTCACGGTGACCGTGACCCCGCGTCCGACGCCCACGCCGTCACCGGGGACGTCCGGCGAGCCCAGCCCGGGGGCAAGCGCGCCCGCGAGCGTTGCGCCGTCGTCCACACCCACGCCAGCCCCCGCGGGATGACCGCGCCTTGACAGCCTGAGCACGAGGATCCTGCATGACCCGCCTCTTTGGCACCGATGGCATCCGGGGTGCCGCCAATCTCGACCTGCGCCCGTCGCTGGCGTTCGCCCTCGGGCGCGCGACGGCTCACCAGGCAGGCGGTCCCGGCGGCATGCTGGTGGTCGGGCAGGACACGCGCCGCTCGGGCGACATGTTCGTGGCGGCGATCACGGCCGGCGCCACCAGCATGGGCATGGACGTGCACGCTGTGGGCGTGGTCCCGACGCCTGCGCTGGCCTTCCTCGCCGGCTCGGGCGGCTTCCGGGCCGGGATCATGGTCTCTGCCTCGCACAACCCGGCCGAGGACAACGGCCTCAAGGTGCTGGATCCGAGCGGCCTCAAGCTGGACGACGACCTGGAGGACGAGCTCGAGGCGCTCGTCCTGCGCGCCGACGAGCTGCCCGGCGTTCCGCCGGCGGTCATCGGCCGGGCCGTGGAGGCATCCGGGCTCATGGCCCACTACGTCGCGCGTCGCACGCGGCTTGCGTCGACGGTGGCGGGGGCGGGGCTGCACGTCGTCCTGGACACGGCGAATGGGGCCGCCTTCCGCGTGGGCCCCGAGATCCTCCGCGCCACCGGGGCGAGGGTCACGGTGATCCACGACGCGCCCGACGGCGACAACATCAACCTTGATTGCGGCGCCACCCACCCGGAGTCGCTGATGGCCGCCGTGCGTGAGCTCGGTGCGGACGTGGGCTTCGCGCTCGACGGGGACGCGGACCGGTGCATCGCCGTCGACGGCGAGGGTCACGTGGTCGACGGCGACCAGGTCCTCGGGATCCTGGCCCTCGAGCGACTGGCTCGCGGGGCCCTCGACCGCGACAGCCTGGTGGTCTCCGTGCTGTCCAACGGCGGGCTCGGGCAGGCGGTCGAGGCGGCGGGCGGCCGGCTGGTCCGGACGCCGGTCGGCGACAAGCACATCCTGGCGGCGATGCTGGTGTCGGGCGCGGGCCTGGGTGGCGAGAAGAGCGGTCACGTGATCGTCCGGGAACACGCCACGTCCGGTGATGGCGTCGTGACCGCGATCGAGCTGCTGCGCGTGATGCGCGCCGCCGGGACGGGTCTCGACGAGCTGGCCCGTGCCATCCCGCTGCTGCCGCAGCAGCAACGGGCGATCCGGGTCAGGCATCGCGACCAGTGGGACAACGACGATGTCCTGCGGGCGGCCATCGCCGACGCCGAGGTCCGGCTCGCGCCGCACGGGCGCATCCTCGTGCGTCCCTCGGGGACCGAGCCCGTGCTGCGGGTCATGGTCGAGGGTCCGGATGCGGCCGTCGTGACCGAGCTGGCCGACGCGATCGCGGCGCTCGCGGGCGAGCGTCTACACTAGCCGCCCGGCGGCAGCGCGCGTCCCAAGGGGAGACTTCCAGAGCACATGTGCGGAATCGTCGGCTACACGGGTCCCCGCGAGGCTGGCCCCATCCTGATCGAGGGCCTTCGACGCCTCGAGTACCGTGGCTACGACTCGGCCGGGATCGCCCTCGTGGACGAGTCGGGCGAGATGTTCGTCGAGAAGCGGGCCGGCAAGCTTGCGAACCTGCAGACGGCGCTCGTGGACCGGACTCCCCACGCGGCGCTCGGCCTCGCGCACACCCGATGGGCAACCCATGGGCGACCCAACGACCTCAACGCCCACCCGCACCAGGACTGCAGCGGCGACATCACGGTGATCCACAACGGCATCATCGAGAACTTCCAGGAGCTCCGGGACGGGCTCGAGGCCCGCGGCCACACGCTCACCTCCGAGACCGACACGGAGGCGATCGCCCACCTCGTTGAGGAGGCCTACCGGGGCGATCTTGCCGAGGCCGTCCGCACCGCCCTTCGGCGCACCGAGGGTGCCTACGCCCTGGTGGTGATGCACCGGAGCGAGATCAGCCGCCTCGTCGGGGCCCGCCAGAACGTGCCGCTCGTGGTCGGGCTCAACGGCGAGGAGAGCTTCATCGCCAGCGACGTCGCCGCGATCCTGGCCCACACCAACCGCATCGTGTTCCTCGAGGAGGGCGACGTGGCGGACGTGCGGCCGACCGGTGTGGAGGTCACGGATCTCGACGGGCGCCCGATGGACCG
The DNA here is from genome assembly GCA_963754485.1 of uncultured Chloroflexia bacterium. GTDB lineage: Bacteria > Chloroflexota > Limnocylindria > Limnocylindrales > CSP1-4 > CAIXZV01. Next base: position 15,645 of record CAVWFY010000021.1, read on the forward strand.
CCCGGTGACGATCATCGACTGGTCGCCCGAGGCCGCCGAGAAGGGCGGCTACGAGCACTTCATGCTCAAGGAGATCCACGAGCAGCCCGTTGCCCTGCGCCAGTCGCTGGCCGGGCGGGTCACGCCCGCCGGGAACATCCACGCCCCGGAGGTTGACGGGCTCGAGGACGTCTTCCGCCGGGTGACGCGCGTGGAGCTGGTCGCCTGCGGCACGGCCTCCTACGCAGCGCTGGTGGGAGCCGCGGCGATCCAGGAGTGGACCGGGCTGCCGGCCCGGGTCACGGTGGGCTCCGAGTTCCGGTACTCGCCGCCGCCGCTCGACGGCGACACCCTCGTGATCGCGGTGACGCAGTCGGGGGAGACCGCGGACACGATCGTCCCCACGCGCTGGGCGCGCGAACAGGGCTGCCCGATCGTGGCGGTCACCAACACCGTGGGCTCGGCGATCACCCGCGAGGCCGACGCGGTCATGTTCCTCCAGGCGGGCCCGGAGATCGCCGTGGCGGCGAGCAAGACCTTCGTGACCCAGGTGACCACGCTGATCGTGCTCGCCGCGGCCATCGCGAAGGCACGCGGGGCGCTGGACCCCGAGCGTGAGCTGGAGCTGGGACAGGCGTTGCGGGCGCTGCCCGATGCGGCGGCGCGGGCGCTCGAGCTCAACCCCGGCATCGCAGATCTCGCCCGGCGGTACGTCAACTCGCGCGGCTTCATGTTCATCGGGCGCGGCTACTCGTTCCCGGCCGCCCTCGAGGGTGCGCTCAAGCTCAAGGAGATCAGCTACATGCACGCCGAGGGCTATGCCGCCGGCGAGCTCAAGCATGGGCCGATCTCGCTCCTCGACGCGGAGTGCCCGCTGGTGGCGGTCGCGACCCGCTCGCGCATCTACGACAAGCTGGTCAGCAACGTGATGGAGGGCAGGGCACGGGACGCCCGGGTCATCGCGGTGGCCACCGAGGGTGACACGAGCATCGGGCGCTACGCGGACGACGTCCTGTGGGTGCCCGACACGGAGGAGGCGCTGTCACCGGCGCTGGCCGTCATCCCGCTCCAGCTGTTCGCGTACCACACGGCCGTCAGCCGGGGCACGGACGTCGATCAGCCGCGGAACCTCGCCAAGTCCGTCACGGTGGAGTAGGCGATGGCCCGTCCGGAGCCCGCCTCCGACCCGGTCGTCCCGCCGGGCGTCGTGCCGCCGGGCACGACGGAGCTCGGGGTGGACATCGTCAAGGTCGAGCGCATCGCGGCGGCCATCGCGCGGTTCGGCCAGCGCTTCGCGGACCGGGTGCTCACCACCCGCGAGCAACGCTACGTGCGCCAGCGCCCGGAGACCTTCGCGGGGCGCTGGGCGGCCAAGGAGTCCGTGTCCAAGGTGCTGGGCCTTGGCGTGCGCGGGGTTGGCTGGCGCGACATCGAGATCGAGCGTCTGCCGACGGGCCAGCCGAACGTCGTCCTCCACGGACGCGCGGCGCAGCGGGCCGGGCAGCTGGGCATGGGCAGGATCGCTGTGTCGATCAGCCACGAGGCGGAGTTCGCCGTTGCGGTGGCGTTCGGCGTCCGGGCGGCCGGCGGCAGGTACGTCTTCCCCCTTGACATCGACGCGCGCCTCGACGACCGGGAGCGCAAGCTGCTCGCGCGCCTTGAGCACCTGCGCGAGCTCCACGACGAGGCCCGGCAGCAGGAGCCGGCCGCCCCCGAGGCCGAGGAGGCTGCGGGTGGCTGAGCGACGGCCGGTGGGGTTCGGGCGGCGGGGCGACGATGACCCGGCCGGGCCGGGGACGGCGGTGCCCGCCGGCGTCAACCTGCTGGACGATGATTCGATGGCGCGCCTGGTCCCGGAGCGCGACGCGCGGGGCCACAAGGGCACGTTCGGCAAGCTGCTCGTGATCGCGGGCTCGCTGGACTACGCCGGCGCGGCGCTGCTCGCCTGTCGTGCCGCGGGTCGGGCCGGAGCCGGCCTCGTGACGCTCGCGGTGCCCGAGTCGCTCCAACCGCTGTTCGCCGCCAAGGTCGTCGAAGCCACGACGATGGCCCTGCCCGAGGACGACGTGGAGGAGGTGGATCCCGAGCCCGCGCTGGCGAAGGTTCTCGACCACGACCACGACGCCCTGGTGATCGGGCCCGGTCTGCGGCCGTCGCTGGCCACGGCCGACCTCCTGCGCCTCATCCTGACGGCACCCGAGGAGACGGCGGGACCCCCGGTGGTCCTCGACGCCGAGGCATTGCGGACGCTTGCCTCGGCGGACGAGTGGTGGACTGGTGTCACCCGGCCATGCGTGCTCACCCCACACGCGGGCGAGTTCGCCCGGCTGCGTGCCGGCAGCGGCCACGACCCGGATGGGGACGGCGATCTCAACGGCGACGACGAGGCCCGCGTGCGGGCCGCATCGGCCGCGGCGACCGAGTGGAACCAGGTCGTCGTGCTCAAGGGAGCACACACGGTCATCGCCGCCCCTGGCGGCTCGGCGGTGATGGCCCCGTTCGAGAACCCGGCCCTCGCCACTGGCGGCACGGGTGACGTGCTGACCGGCACGATCGGGGCACTCCTCGCCCAGGGTCTCGTCCCGTACGATGCCGCACGGCTGGGCGTCTATCTCCACGGCCAGGCCGGCGAGCTCGTCCGCGAGCGGATCGGCGACGCGGGCCTCCTCGCGAGCGACCTGCCCGACGCGGTGCCGATGGTCCGCAAGCGGTTGGCGGTGATCGCGGAGCGGCTGCGGACGGGACGCCGGCTGGGGTTCGGGGCGCGGGACGACGACCCGCCGCCCGGCGACGCGGTGGAGGCCTCCGCACCGGACGCCTCCGCACCGGACGCTGGTCCCGATGGAGCCCGCAGCTGAGCGCGCCGGGAGCGTCCCCCCCGACCTCCGGGCCCATGCCGGGTCCTGGGCCGATCGAGGCCCGGCTCGCCCGTGCCGGTCTGCCGCCGCTCGCGCGGATGGCCTGGCTCGAGATTGACCTCGACGCGCTGCGCGGCAACCTCGCTGTGCTCCGCTCGATCGTCGGGCCGGGAACCCGGGTGGAGCCTGTCGTCAAGGCCGACGCCTATGGGCATGGCGCGGTCCCCGTATCCCTCGCCCTCGAGGCAGCCGGCGCAGACGGCCTCTCGGTCGCGACCCTGGACGAGGCCTTCGAGCTGCGCGAGGCGGGGGTCACCCTGCCAGTGCTCGTCATCTACCCGATCCCCCCGGACGCGGTCGCCGCGGCCGCAGCGGCCGGCATCGCCGTCAGCCTGGGTCCGGGCAGGGACGGCGAGCGTGTCCTGCGCGCTGCTGCCGGCCTGTCGAGCCCGCTGGAGGTCCATCTCGAGGTGGAGACGGGGCTCGGCCGCGGCGGCGTCCTGCCCGGGGCGGTTGCCGCCGCGATCGCCGCCGTGAGGGCCTCGCCCGGCGTGCGGCTGGGCGGCGTCTGGACGCACCTGGCGGCCGCCGACGATGCTGCGAGCGCCCGGGCCCAGGACGAGCGGTTCGCCGCGGCCCTGGGACTCGTGGATGCCGTCGCCTGGGGTGGGAAACCTGACGCGGTCCGACGCCACCTCGCCGGTAGCGGTGGCGTCCTCGGGGCGGAGGTGGCGCCCTGGGATCTCGTGCGCACGGGGATCGCCGTCTACGGCCTGGTGCCGGACGCGCTCGTTCCGCCGCCGGCGATGACGGATGCCGTGTCGCGTCTGCGCCCCGTCATGACCCTCAAGGCCCGCCCGGTCCGGGTCCTGGAGCTTCCGGCGGGTCACGGCGTCAGCTACGGCCCGACGTACGTGACGGCACGTCCGACGACGATCGTGACGCTGCCGGTCGGCTACGGTGACGGATGGCGGCGCGCCCTCTCGGACCGTGCGGACGCCCTCGTCCGGGGCGTCCGGGTCCCGCTCGTCGGCCGCGTGGCCATGGACGCCGTCATGGCCGACGTGACGGACCTGCCCGGGGCGCCGGTGACCGAGGACGACGAGTTCGTCCTCCTGGGCGCCCAGGGCACCGAGCGCATCACCGCCCAGGCGCTGGCCTCGGCCTGCGGGACGATCAGCTACGAGATCGTGACCGGGATGTCCCGTCGGCTGGCGCGGGTGTACCATGCCGCCGGTTCTGCATCGGGAGCGCGGACGCTCACGGGTGGGAGGTCCGAATGACGCGCATCGAGCTCTGGAACGGCGACATCTGCGACCTCGAGGTCGACGCGATCGTGAGTCCCGCCACGACATCGCTGTGGATGTCGACGGGCACCGCGGGCGAGATCAAGCGGGCGGGCGGCGATGCCATCGAGTTCGCGGCGATCCGCCAGGGACCCGCCGCCCTCGGTGATGCCATCGTGACGCCTGCCGGCCGGCTCGCTGCCAGGGTGGTCATCCACGCGGTCTCCCTCGAGCGGGATCGCAGGACGAGCGGTCCCGCCATCGACCGCGCCGCTCGCAGCACCATGGCGCGCGTCCGCGAGCTGGGTCTCTCGAGCGTGGCCTTCCCGGCCCTTGGCACCGGGATCGGCGGGTTTCCGCTGGACGAGGCCGCCCGCATCGCCGTGACGGCCGTTCGCGAGGAGCTGGAGGTGTCGCCACAGGTGGAGCACGTCGTGTTCGCCCTGCGTGGAGGCGCTGCCTTCGAGGCGTTCGCACACGCCCTGGCGGCGGACGAACCGGCGCCGTCCCGGCCTCTGCTGTCCTCGGATTCCTGGCGCCCGGCAGGCTCGGGGCTGCCCGCGGCCGGCCTACCGGCGGCTGGCCTGCCTGCGGCCGGCCTGCCCGTGACCCCAGACCCCGGCGGCGAGCGGGCCGGCGACGAGAGTCGGGCGTGAGCTTCTTCCCGGAACCCATCGACGAGCGGCGCGAGGCCCTCGTGGAGGTCGTGGCCCGGGAGATCCGGCTGCGCGGCCTGACCGGACCCGCCATGCACTTCCTCGAGGCGAGCCGGCCGTATCGCCCCCTGGGAGCACCGGCGATGCTGTTCTTCGACCCCGTGCTCCACGACCTGTTCGGTGGCCAGTCGGCATCCGCGACCGAGCTGATGGGGGACGACATCGGCATCGAGGCGTTGATCGACCGGCTCGAGGAGCTCGACGAGGTCGACGGCTGGGACGCGTGACCGCTCCGAGCGCGGAGGCGACGCTCCGCGAGCCATCCGCGAGAGGACTCTGGTGAGCAAGGGACCCCGGGCCTTCATTGCCCTCGACCGTGGAACGGCCACGACGGCCGTCGCGCTGGTCGGGCGCGTCCACGGCTCGTGGCGCCTGCTGGGTGCGACGGCCGCCCCGTCTATCGTGGATCCCGATGCCGTCGTCGAGCGCATGCTCCGTCGCTTTGCCATCGGTGATCCGGAGCTGGCCGAGGTCCTCCAGCTCAGCGACCCGGACGCGGCCGTGGACCTGCCGCGAGTTGCCTGCGCCACGACCCGGCCCCCGGAGATCGCGGTCGTCGCCGCGACCGCGCGGGTCCTCGGTCCGCTCGCCGCCGCGGCGGCCTCGGCCGGGTGGCGGGTCCGACCCCTGGTCCTCGATGGGGTGGAGATCCTGCCCGTCGCCACCGCCCTGGCGGATCACCGCGTGAGCGCCATCCTGGCCGGCGCATCCGACCCGCCCGGTGCCGACGAACGGGGTCTGCTGCCGGATCTCGAGACGCTCGTCGCCGCGGCCACGGAACGGCGCCCGGACCTCGTCACGGTGCTCGCGGGCGGCCTGGCCGCCCCGGGCGGGCGCATCGATGCGCTGTTCCGGCCCGACCGGCCCGGCCCTACCGTCCTGGGTCCGTCGCCTGCCGCTGGTGACGGCGAGCCACTGCGGGAGCTGCTGGACAGTCTGCGCGGCGGAGACCACGATGGCCGCCGGGCCCTCGCCACGGCGACGGTGACGCTCGCCGAGGTGCTGCAGCGACGTGTGGAGGTCGTGGAGATCGGCCAGACCGGAGCCTCCCGCGCCGTCGCGGCCTACACCGCCGGGAAGCCCCAGCAGGCAAGCTGGGCGTCGGTCCCGGCCGCCGCCCTGTTGCCGCCCAGCTTCAGCGACGCGCACCTCGATGCCATCACCGGCTGGCTCACGATCCCGCTGGACCGGCTGCGCGTGCGTGATCGCCTGCGCGAGCTGGCGCTCGTGCCCTGGGGGGACGCAGCAGGCGAGGGCGCGCTGCTCCGCATGGCCGCCGTCCGCGCCGCGCTCGGACGGCTGATGGACGCGACCCCGGGCCTGAGCTCGAAGCCGGCGGCGGACATCGTGGTGGCTTCGGGTGGCGCCTGGAGCGTCGCACCCGCCCCGGCGGTCGCCCTCGCGCTGGCGGACGTCATCCGGCGACCCGGCGTGCGGGCGCTCGGCTGGGACCACGCCCGGCTGCTCGCGCCCCTGGGCACGATCGCCGATCCCGAGGAGCGACGCTCGATCATGGCCGATCTCCGAGACGACCTCCTGGTGCCCCTCGGCAGCGTCGTGATGCCGGCCGGGATGCGGGCTGGCCGCGCCGCCGGCCACCTGTCCATCACGGGGCCGGGCGGATCGGCGGAGCTGGACCTCGTGCCCGGCGGCCTCGAGCTCGTGGACCTGCCACCCGGTGAGCGCGCGGTCGTGGAGATGCGGTTTCGCGACCACGTGGACCTGGGCATCAGGGTGAAGCATGCGGCCGTGGAGGTCGCCGGTGGTCTCGCGGGCCTCCTGGTGGACCTGAGAGACGTGCCCCTGCGGCTGCCCGACCGGCCGGAGCGACGGCGCGACCTGCTCACGGCCTGGCAGGCGGCCCTGTGGGCTGGGATCGACCAGTGACCAGCCGTGACTGGCTCGCCGAGATCCCGGCGCGCCCGCTGCTGGAGCGCGGCCTCGAGGCGCGGTTCGCGCTGCCCCCGGGTGACCGTCCGCTCGTGGAGCCCGGCGCGTCGCTGACCGCCGGTGACCCGCTCCTCCTGCACCTGCGGGACCGCCGGATCGAGGAGGTGGATCCCGGCCCGGGGTCCGAGGACGCCGCTCCCCGGGCAGGTGCTCGCTGGTCGCCGCCGCCCGGGCGCCGCCACCGCGAGCACGAGGGGGACGGGGAGCTGCTCGCCCCGCTGCCCGGCAAGCGCGACCGCTGGCGGCTCGTGACGGGCGATCATCGCGATCAGCTGGCGGCCCCTCTCAGCGGTGAGGTGACGGAGGTGAGGCCCGGAGCGGAGATCCGCGTGCGGGCCGCCGGGCCTGCGCTCCGCGGCGCGTTCGCCGCCGGCTCTGCCGCGCGTGGACGCCTGGAGCTGGCCACCGACCCGTTCGGCGAGTTGCGGCCCGGTGGGATCGACGTCGGGCGAGCCGGCAGCATCCTCGTGGTCGGCGCGCGGATCGACGCCGAGGCGCTGACGCGGGCCCGTGCGATGGGGGTGCGCGGCATCGTCGTTGCGACCCTCCCCGGCAAGGAGCTGCGCGACTTCCAGGCCTCGGAACGCCGCCAGCGGGCCGCCCTCCACCCGGCGCAGCCGTTCGGCGTCCTGGCCCTCGACGGGGCGGTGCGTCGCCCGATCGCAGGCCCGGTGGCCGCGCTGCTGGAGCGCATGGCCGGGACCGAGGTCGCGCTGCTCGTTGACCCGCCGGCGCTCGTCTTCGACGCCGAGCCCGTCGACCTGCCGCTCCTGCCGCCGGACTGGGTCCGGATCCGGAGCGGCGTCAATGCGGGCCTCGAGGGGCGGGTCATCGCCCTGATCGGGCTGCGCCGGTTCGCGGCCAACGTGCTGCTCGAGGCAGCCCGGGTCGCGATCGAGGACGAGCCGTCCCTGGATGTCCCGATCGGCGACCTGGAGCGCTTCGTCTGACCCGCCGCCCCTCGGGGCGGCTGACCCCCCGGGCCGGCCGACCCGCCGGGCGCCCCCCGGCCGCGGCGAGGGGCGCCCGGTTCGGCTACCCTCGGATCGATGTCCACGCCGCTGGTGGCGGAGCGCGTCGTGACGACGCTCGAAGCCGCCGAGACCCGATCCCTGGCCGCCCGCCTGGCCGCCGCCGCGCGCCCGGGCGACCTGCTGTGCCTCATCGGGGAGCTGGGCGCCGGCAAGACCCAGTTCGCGAAAGGCTTCGCGGTCGGCCTCGGCATCAGCGACATCGTCACGTCGCCGACCTTCGTGTTGATGGCCGAGTACGCCGGCCGCCTGCCCCTGTTCCACCTCGATCTCTACCGCCTGGACGACGCCGCCGACGCTCTCGCGGGCGGGCTCCTCGACGAGCGCCAGCTCGAGGGCGTCTCCCTGGTCGAGTGGGCCGAGCGCCTTGGCCCGGCGCTCCCGTCGAGAAGGCTGGACGTCTTCATCGACGGCACCGGCGACGAGCCGCGGCGGATCGCCCTGCGCTCGCCTGACGCGGACTACACGCGGTACCTCGAGGCCGTGGCATGACCGCCGGCGGCCCGCTGCTCCTGATCGACACGGCGACGACGCGCGCGGTTATCGCGCTGGGCGCGCCGGAGGGCCGGCTGATCGAGGAGCGGACGTGGACGGCCGGCTATCGTCACGGCGAGGAGCTCCTGGCCCGGATCGAGGAGCTGCTGCGGGACCGCGCGATCGCGCCCGCGGCGCTGGGCGGGCTGGTCGTCGGGACCGGACCAGGAGCCTTCACGGGGCTGCGCGTGGGGATCGCGACCGCGAAGGGCCTCGCCCATGCCCTGCGACTGCCGATTGCGGGGGTCGTGACCGGGAGCGCGCTCCTCGCGGCAGCCGGGGCCAGCGCGGCCGGCCCGGTCGTGCTGCTCCAGCCCGCGGGGTCATCCGACCGGGTCGTGTCGCGTCCCGGTGAGCGGCCCGTGATCCTGCCCGGCGGCACGGATCCGGAGCTGCGTCCCGGCGAGCGGCTCGCCGCCGTGGACCTCGCGGGTCGGGCGCCGGACGCAGCCGTCGAGCTGGGCGATGCCGCCCATGACGGCCTCGCGACCGCGATGCTGGCAGCCGGCGCGACACGACTCGCCGAAGGTGACGCGGATGACCTCGCCCGTCTCGTGCCCGAGTACGTGACGCTCCCGCGCGGGGTGCGAGGCGCTCCCGGTGACGACGCCGTCGAGCTCAGCGGGGGCGCGGCATGAGCGTGCGGACGACCGTCCTGCGGATCCGGCCCATGACGGTCGAGGACCTGCCCGCCGTCCAGCTCATCGAGCGTGCCTCGTTCACGACCCCCTGGCCGGCCCACGCATACCGCCAGGAGCTCGAGGCCAACCGCCTCGCCCAGTACCTGGTCTGCACCATCGGCGGGGAGATGGTGGCCTACGGCGGCATCTGGCTGATGGTGGACGAGGCCCACGTGACGACGTTCGCCGTGCACCCCCGGTACCGCCGCCGCCGGATCGGGGAGCGGCTCCTGCTATCCCTGCTGGACCTGGCCGCGGACCGCCACGCGCGCGAGGCTACCCTGGAGGTCCGCCTGTCCAATCTCGCCGCGCGCAGGCTGTACGAGAAGTACGGGTTCCGGCCCGTGGGCATCCGCCCGCGCTACTACAGCGACAACCAGGAAGACGCGCTGATCATGACCACGGAGCCGCTGGCCGAGCCGTCGATGACCGAGCGGGTCGCGCGCCTGCGCGCGGAGCTGGACGCCGCCCCCGCCCCGGACGCCGAGCCCGACGACCGGGATGCGCCCGGCGACGGCGCGGGTGCCGCCGGCGCTCAGAACGAGCCCGGAGCCGGCGCATGAGCGGCCCGCTGCTCCTCGCCGTCGAGTCGTCGTGCGACGAGACCGGGATCGCCCTCGTCGAGGGCGGCCGCCGGATCCACGCCAACATCGTGGCCAGCCAGGTCGCGCTCCACGCGCCCACCGGCGGCATCGTCCCCGAGGTGGCGGCGCGGGCCCACCTGCGCTGGATCGTGCCCGTGCTGGACGAGGCCCTCGCCACGGCCGGCGTCACCATGGCCGACGTGGACGGCGTTGCGGTCACATATGGCCCCGGGCTCGCGGGGTCGCTGCTCGTGGGCATCAACTTCGCCAAGACGCTGGCCTGGGCCCACGGCAAGCCGCTGGTCCCCGTGAACCACCTCGAGGGCCACGTGTACGCCGGCTGGCTGGCCGATCCGGGTGAGGCGGAGCGGGAGGCACCGCCGTTCCCGCTGGTCGCGCTGGTCGTGTCGGGTGGGCACACGTTCCTGGTCGAGATGCGGGACCACCTCGAGTACCGGCTCCTGGGCACCACGGTGGACGATGCCGCGGGCGAGGCGTTCGACAAGGTGGGGCGCCTGCTGGGTCTCGGCTACCCGGGTGGACCGGCCATCAGCCTGGCCGCCGACGGGGCCAAGGCGAAGGACCGGGTGTTTCCACGGGCCTGGATGGGCGACTCGTACGACCTCAGCTTCTCGGGCCTCAAGACCGCCGCGCGCCGGATCATCGCGCAGGCACGCGCCGACGAAGGCCTGCCGGCCGACGAGCGCGAGGGCGGCACCCTGCCGGACGCGGTCGTGGCCGAGCTGGCATGGGGCTTCCAGGACTCGGTGGTGGACGTGCTGGCGACGAAGACGATCCGGGCGGCCCTGGAGGTCGGTGCCCGGGGGATCGTGATGGGCGGGGGCGTGGCCTCCAACACCGCGCTGCGGAACGCGATCGCCGGCCGCGCGGCGGCGCGTGGGATCGGGATGGTGATCCCGCGGCCGGGGCTGTGCACGGACAACGGGGCCATGATCGGTGCGGCGGGGGCGTGGCGTTTCGCGGCGGGCGTTCGTGCCGGCCTGGACCTCGATGCGCGGCCGTCGCTGCCGCTCGCCCGGTGAACGAGGACCGGCGGACGAGCGACCTGCGCCTGGATCCGCGATATGTCCAGCGCCAATTGCGCGATGCGGGCCTGCGGGCGCGCCACAACCTCTCCCAGAACTTCCTCGCGGACGTGGAGATCCTCGAGCGGATCCTGGACGAGGCGGACCCGGAGCCCGGGCGCGGGATCCTCGAGATCGGGCCGGGTCTCGGGTTCCTCACCGGCGGGTTGCTCGCGGCGGGCGCGCAGGTGACCGCGGTGGAGCTGGACCGGGGGCTCGTGGGCGTGCTCCGGGAGACGTTCGCCGCCGAGGTGGAGGCGGGCGCCCTGCGGATCGTGGAAGGCGACGCGCTGGACCAGGACCTGGTGCACCTCGTTCCGGAGCCCTACGACGTCGTCGCCAACATCCCGTACCACATCACCAGCCCCATCCTCCACCGCCTCCTGGGCCATGTGCCCCGTCCCCGACGCCTCGTGCTGATGGTCCAGCGCGAGGTCGCGGAGCGTGTGGCCGCCGCTCCCGGAGACATGAGCTACCTGTCCGTCTTCTGCCAGTACCACGCTCGAGCCCGGGTGGCGTTTCGGGTCCCGCGGGACGCGTTCGAGCCCGCGCCCAAGGTGGAGTCGGCGGTCCTGGTCCTCGAGCCCTACGACACGGACGACCGCCTGGATGCGGAGGCCGAGGATCACCTGTGGCGCGTGGTCCAGGCCGCCTTCCGCGAGCGGCGCAAGATGATCCACAACGTCCTGGTCCGCCAGCTGCCCGTCCTGCCCGAGCGCGTGGAGGCCGCCCTCGACGCCGCCGGGATCGACCGCGACCGCCGCCCCCAGACCCTCGCGGTGGGGGAGTGGCTGGCCCTGGTCGAGGCCATGGGCGACATCCCCGAAGCCCGCTGAGCGCGGTGACCGGCATGGCCACCGATCCCGTCCGCCGTCTCGAGCCCGTGGTCCGGCTCGCCCTGGCCAAGGTCAACCTGACCCTCGCGGTGCTGGGAACCCGGCCCGACGGCTTCCACGACCTCCACAGCGTGATGGTCCCCATCGATCTCGCGGACCGCCTGTCCGTGGCCGTCCTGCCGCCGGGCGGGGCCGACACGCTGCACGTCGCCGGCTACGACCCCGGGCCTGTCACCGACAACCTCGTCCTGCGGGCGATCGCCGCGGCCCGCCGCGCCGCGCAGCCGGAGTGGGGCCGTCCGGAGCCGCCGCCGCCCCTGGCCGCCCGCCTCGAGAAGCGAATCCCTGTCGCGGCTGGGCTGGCCGGCGGCTCCTCGGACGCGGCCGCGGCGGTCGACGCGGCGCTCGAGGCCTGGGGCGTGGCCCTGGCCCCGAGGGCGCGGCTCCGGCTCGCGGCGGAGCTGGGCTCGGACGTGCCGTTCTTCCTGGCCGGTGGCCCGGCGCTGGTCGAGGGACGAGGCGAGCGGATCTCCCCGCTGTCCTGGCTGCGCGACGCGGACGCCGCCCACGATCGCCCCGGGCTGCTGCTGGTCACGCCGTCCTGCGGGATCTCCACGCCGGCCGCCTTTCGGGCCTGGGACCAGGGTGCCCGGGTCGCCGGCGGCGCCGCCCGCATGGCGTCGATGCACCTCGCCGAGGAGTTGCGCAACGGCCGGCTGCGCGTCGTGGACCTGCTGGCACGGGCTTCCGTCCTGGCGGCGGCCAACGACCTGGCGCCCGCGGCGATGGTCGTGGAACCCGGGCTCGTGCCGTTCAGGCGGGCGCTGCTGCGGCTCCTGGCCCGGCCGGTCGGCATCTCCGGCTCCGGGCCCACCCACTGGGCGTTCTATCCTTCGCATGCCGAGGCGGCCGGGGCCGCCGACGCGGTGCGCGCGGCCGTCGCCGCGGGCGACCTGCCTGCACCGGGCCCGCACGAGCTGTTCGTGATGGCGACCCGCATCCTGTCCACCACGCACGACGGATCCGCGTCGGCGGACCAGCACCGGAGGGAGCCATGACCCGTCAGGCCATCGCCACGAGCGGCGCACCGGGCGCCATCGGCCCGTACAGCCAGGCCATCGCCATCGACGGTCTCCTGTTCTGCAGCGGCCAGCTGGGTCTCGACCCGGTCACGGGCGATCTCGTCGAGGGGGGCGTCGAGGCCCAGGCCGAGCGTTCCCTGCGCAACCTTACCGCGGTCCTGGATGCGGCCGGCCTCGTCTGGCTGGACGTCGTCAAGACCACGATCTTCCTGGCCGACATGGCCGACTTCGCCGCCGTCAACGCGGTCTACGCCCGGTTCATGCCGGATCCTCCGCCTGCCCGGTCCACGATCCAGGCCGCCGCGCTGCCCAAGGGCGGGCTGGTCGAGATCGAGGCGATCGCGATGCGCGGCGGGCACTGACCATGGTGCGTGACGTTGCCGGAGCCCGACCCCGGACGGTCGCCGTTTGACACCCTCGGGGAGCGACCCCAGAATCGGCCTCTCCAGATGACGAACCCAGTCTCACCATCAGGCGCCAGCGCAGCCGCTCCACCAGCGGTCGCCCTGTCACGAACCGCGTGGCGCCCCGTCCAGTGACCCCTCCCAGTCCCGGTACGCCCGTGCGCCGGACCGTCGCTGTCGTGCTTGCCGCCGGGCTCGGCACTCGCATGAAGTCCGCCACGCCCAAGGTGCTCCACCGGATCTGCGGTCGCCCCCTGGTCGACTACGTGCTCGATGCCGCCGTGGAGTCGACGGGCTCGCGCCCGCTGGTGGTCTACTCGCCGGCGACCGAGGCCGTCCGGGACGCGGTCGCCGAGCGCGCCGACACGGCGCTCCAGGACGTTCCCCGCGGCACGGGCGATGCGCTGCGCGCGGCGCTCGACGTGCTGGACGACGAGGTGGCGGAGATCCTCGTCGTCTCGGGTGACGTGCCGCTCGTGCGCGCGGACTTGCTCGCCTCGCTGCTCGAGGCCCGTGCCATGGACCACGCCGCGATCTCGCTCGTGTCCGTGGATGCGATCGATCCCACCGGCCTCGGCCGGGTCGTCCGCAACGAGGGCGGCACGGTCGAGCGGATCGTGGAGGACAAGGACGCGACCGACGACGAGCGGCAGATCACCGAGATCAACGCGGGCCTGTATGCCTTTGACGCCGCCTGGCTGCGCCGGCGGATCGCGGACCTGCGACCCTCGGCGATCACCGGGGAGCTGTATCTCACGGACCTGGTCGGGTTCGCGCGCGTGGATGGCCGCCTGGTGGCCGCCCTGGACGTGGACGACGACGGACGGCTGACCGGGATCAACGACCGGGCCCAGCTCGCGCGCGCCGAGTGGGACATGCGGGTGGAGTCGAACGACCGCTGGATGCGGGCCGGCGTCACGATGATCGACCCGTCCACGGTCTACCTCGACCACGGCGTGGTCCTGGCCGAGGACGTCATCCTCGAGCCGAACGTCATCCTGCGCGGCACGACCCGGATCGGTGAGCGGACGCGGATCGCGGCCGGCTCGCACATCGTGGACTCGGTCATCGGCCCCGACTGCGTGGTCTGGGCGAGCGTGATCGAGCGGTCGACCGTGGAGGACCACGTCACCATCGGGCCGTTCAGCCACCTGCGGCCGGGAGCCCACGTGGGCCGCCGCTCGGAGATCGGCAACTACGCCGAGATCAAGAACAGCCGCCTGGGCGAGCACGTGCGCCAGCACCACACCAGCTACCTGGGCGATGCGGACGTCGGCGCGGACACGAACGTGGGTGCCGGCACGATCACCGCCAACTACGACGGCGCGCACAAGCACCGCACCACCATCGGCGAGCGGGTGTTCCTGGGCGTCGACACCATGCTCCGCGCGCCGGTGACGCTGGGCGACGACAGCAGGACGGGCGCCAGCGCGGTGGTCACGCACGACGTGCCGCCGGGCAAGCTCGTGGTCGGCATCCCCGCCCGGATCCGTGAGCCGCGCCTGGTGCCGGTCGCGGACGAGGACGCCGCGCAGCCCGAGCCGCGGACGGCCGGACCCGCCGGGGGAGGATCGCCCGCCTGATGGGCAACACGCTGTTCGAGATCGGGATCATCGTCCTGCTCGTCATGCTCAACGCCGTGTTCGTGGCGGCGGAGATCGCGCTCGTCTCGCTGCGCCGCAGCCGGGTCGACCAGCTCGTGGACGAGGGCCGTCGCGGGGCCTGGCGCGTCCGGCGTCTGACGAGCGATCCGGGCCGCTTCCTGGCGGTCATCCAGCTGGCGATCACGTTCATCGGGTTCCTGGCCTCCGCATTTGCGGGCGTCAGCCTCGCGGTCGCGCTCGCGGACGTGCTGGTCGGGATCGGCATGGGGTCCGGGCCGGCAGCTGTCGTCTCCCTGCTCGTGGTCACGATCCTGCTGTCGCTGTTCACGATCGTCTTCGGCGAGCTGGTGCCCAAGACGCTCGCCCTCGCGCACCCCGAGGCCTTCGCCCTCCGGCTCGCAGGACCGGTCGACATCCTCGGCCGCGCGCTGCGACCCCTGGTCGCCGTCCTCACCGCGGCCACCCGGGCCATCGCGCGCCTGTTCGGCGCCGAGGTCACCTCTGAGGCCCGGATCACCGCCGACGAGCTCCGCCTCATCGTCGAGCGCGGCGGCGAGCAGGGGATCCTGGAGGCCGAGGAGGAGCAGATGATCAACGCGGTGATCGAGCTCGGCGGCCGGCGTGTCCACGAGGTCATGGTCCCGCGCATCGCCATCGCCGGGCTACCGGCATCGGCCACCTTCGACGAGGCTATCGACACGATCATCGCCGAGGGTCACTCGCGGGTCCCCGTCTACGAGTCCTCGCTGGACGAGGTCGTGGGCATCCTCTACGCCAAGGACCTGCTCCCGTTCCTCAAGTCCGACGCGGCCGCCCGGACGAGCGTCCGGACGATGCTGAGGACGCCCGTATTCGTGCCCGAGTCGATGTCCATCGACGATCTGCTGCACGAGTTCCAGCGGCGCAAGGTCCACCTCGCCATCGTCCTCGACGAGTACGGTGGGACCGCCGGCCTGGTGACGATCGAGGACCTCCTCGAGGAGATCGTGGGCGAGATCCAGGACGAGTACGACGAGGAGGAGCCGCTCATCGAGATGCTCGACGCGGACACGGCTCGCGTGGACGGACGCACCGACGTCGAGGACCTGCTCGACATCTGGGACGTCAAGGTGCCGCTCGAGGACGAGGATGAGTACGACACCGTCGGCGGTCTCGTGTACCACCGCATCGGAGGCGTCCCCACGCCGGGCGACGAGATCCGCGTCAATGGGCTGCGCCTGACGGTCGAGACCACCGACGGGAAGCGCGTCGCCAAGGTGCTCGCCGTGCGCGAGCGCCCCGTCACCGACGAGTCGTCGGCCGAAGGGGACGAGTAGCGGCTCTGCGCCGCCCGCTGCAACAAGACCGGCACTGGAACGTCCTCTGGTCATGCGGCGACCGCCGATCCGCGGTTGTCCCAGTCGAGGAGTGTCCATGGACACTTGTCAGGTGACCGCCCGTGTGGCCAGGATGCCGACGAGGCGCGTCCCTGGTCGTCCGTGCGGCGGCTGAGGGTGGTGGCAGATGGTGGGCAACGGCACGGAGCACGCCGATCGGGACGAGGATCGTCCGGCGAGCGGGTCGCCCGGGCGGCAGATCGTCGTGGTCCCCAGGCTGCCCGGCCCCCTCCGCGTCCTAGACGATGCCGGTGCGGCCAGGGGCGACGAGCTCGACGCGATGATCGACGACGTGTTCGGGCCGAGCACGGACGAGGGCCCAGGACTGTTCGACGTCGTGCTCGTGGTGTGCGGCGTCGCCCTCGTCGCCTGGTCGTGGGTGAGCGGCGGCGCGGGCCCCTGGTTCATCATCGGCATCACCGTGATCGTGCTGGGCGTCGCGCTCCCTGCGCGCAGCGTCGTCCGGGCGACCCGCGACCAGCGGCTCGTACGGCGCCAGCGCCGGGTCCTGCGGGCCGGGCATGCGCTCGATGCCTCGGACGCGACGGTCGGGGCGCTTGTCGGGTCGTACGACTCGCTCCAGCACGCCGCCACCCTGCCGGGCTCACCTGCGGGCTCCGCGGCCGTCGAGGCGGGGCACGCGGCGCTGCTCGAGGTCGCCTCGCTGCTCGACGGGCGTCCACCACTGAGCACCGAGGAGCGCGAGTACGTCGAGCGCCGCACACGGGCGATCCGCGACCTCACCGCCCAGATCATCCGCGGAAGCCGCGCCTGGCAGCGCGCGCGGATGCGGGACGACGCGGACGTCACGGAGGGCGTCCGCGAACGTGCGGCAGCGGTGGCGAGGGCACGCGAGGAGCTGGAGACGGGGACCGGGGTCGGCGCCGTGGACGAGCTGGAGCGGCTCAACGCGCGCCTGCGGGACGGGAATCCAGAGACGAACCAAGGCTCCTGACGATGCTGCCCGAGGATCGAACGCCGGGAAGGGAGTCGCGCCTGGGGGGCGGCCCGCTCGTCTGGCTGATGATGCCCGTCGTCGCCGGCTACCTGTCGGTCCGGTGGCTGGTGCGGGCGACGGTGCACGGGCTCGGCC
The DNA here is from genome assembly GCA_963754485.1 of uncultured Chloroflexia bacterium. Lineage (GTDB taxonomy): Bacteria > Chloroflexota > Limnocylindria > Limnocylindrales > CSP1-4 > CAIXZV01. The sequence continues at coordinate 32,743 of CAVWFY010000021.1, forward strand.
GGGCGACGGGAGCACTGGCGGACGCCGTCGGCGTGGTCGGGCACGGCTTCGCTGCCGGCATGCGCGCGGTCGGCCACGTCATGGCAGAGCTGGGGCGACGGGTCGCCGCGGTCCTGCGGGCCGTCGGGCATGTGCTCGCGGACGTGCTCCGCGCGATCGGCCACGTGCTGGCCGATGTCGGTCGCCGCCTCGTGGTCGTGCTCAAGGCGGTCGCCCACCAGGTCGCCCGGCCGCTGCGCGCCATCGGCCGGCTCCTTGCCGAGCTGGGGCGGAGGGTCGTCGCGGTCCTGCGGGCCGCCGCCCACGCCACGGCCCAGCTGCTGCGCGCGGTCGGCCACGTCATGGCAGAGCTGGGGCGACGGGTCGCCGCGGTCCTGCGGGCCGTCGGGCATGTGCTCGCGGACGTGCTCCGCGCGATCGGCCACGTGCTGGCCGATGTCGGTCGCCGCCTCGTGGTCGTGCTCAAGGCGGTCGCCCACCAGGTCGCCCGGCCGCTGCGCGCCATCGGCCGGCTCCTTGCCGAGCTGGGGCGGAGGGTCGTCGCGGTCCTGCGGGCCGCCGCCCACGCCACGGCCCAGCTGCTGCGCGCGGTCGGCCACATCATCGCCGAAGCCCTCCGCCTGGCCGGACGGGGTATGGTCCGCCTGCTCGTCGCGCTCCGCCCCGTGGCGTTTGTGTCCGGCCGCACCGTGGGCCGGCTCGTCGCACGCGCGTTCGTCGTCGTCCTGGTCGGGGTCTTGGCGGTCCGCCTCGTCCTCCACGTCGCAGGGGTCTCGCTCCGGGTGATGATCCTCGCTGCTGCGCGAGCCGTCGTGACCGTGTCGCGCGCGATCATCGCGGTCCTCGGGCCGCCGCTCCGCCTTGCGGCCAAGGGGATGCTGGCGGGGATCCGTGTTGCGGTCAGGGGGTTCGCGGCCGTGGTACGCGTTGCCGCCATCGCGGTGCGCCGCGCTGCATCCGTGGCGGCTGCCGTCGCCGCTGCGATTGCGTCCGCCGTCTCCGGCGCCGCCCGCCGCATCTTGAGGGCGGCGAGCCTGGTCGCGGATCGGCTGCTCGCTCCAGCCGCCCGGACGGCGCGAGCGATGCTCCTCGTAGTCGTCGTCGGGCTCGTGGCCACTGGCCGTGCGGCCAGGCGGGTCCTGGGCTCGACCCTGGCGATCATCCGGCCGCCGGTCGTGGCCGCGGCGCGGGCGCTGACCGCCGCGATCTCGAACGCAACGCGGTCGCTCCGCCGGTCGCTGTCCGACGCGAGGCTGCGGATCCGCGTCGCGCTGGCGGGTGCCTCCGACGGCATCCGGATTGCGATCCGCGGCGCTCGCGACGGCGCGCAACGGATGTTGGGCCACCGCCCGGATGAGACGGGATCCGGGCACCGGCGGATCCGGCCATGACTCCCATGGACGGCCTGCGACATGGAGGACTCGTTCGATGCTGAAGGCGATCCGCCGATGGTGGCGCTATCTCGGGACCAAGCTGGGCATGCAGCTGGAGCAGGTTGCCGACCCGAAGGTGCAGCTGGAGCAGGCGATCGGGGAGGCACGCGACCAGCACCGGCTCCTCACCGAGCAGGCGGCGAACGTGATCGCCAACCAGACCCAGCTCCAGGTTCGCCTGGACCGGTCGATCGAGGAGTACGGGCGGGTGACGGCATCGGCCCGACAGGCGGTCCTGCTCGCCGACCAGGCGGCGACTGCCGGTGATACCGCGAAGGCCGCGAACTTCTCCCAGGCTGCCGAGGCGTTCGTCGCCCGCCAGATCGTCCTCGAGCGCGAGATCGACGGGCTCAAGAGGTCCCTGCTCGATGCCACCGCCGCGTCGGACCGCGCGAAACAGGCCGTGAGGACCAGCTCCATGGCGCTGCAGAAGAAGCTCGCGGAGCGGGAGGCGCTGCTGAGTCGGCTGGACCAGGCGGAGATGCAGGAGCAGATGAATGCGGCGATGCAGCAGCTCACGGCCTCCGTGGGTGGCGACTCGCCGACGCTGGAGGAGGTGAGCGACAAGATCGACCGGCGGCTGGCTGCCGCCCAGGCCATGACGGAGATCGGCGGCGCGACCATTGACATGCAGATGCTCGAGGTCGAGGAGGCCAAGCGTCAGGCCGAGACGGACGTGCGGTTGGGAGCGCTGCGCAGCGAGTTGGGGATCCAGGTGACCAGGGTCGATCTCCCCGCGCTCGCGGCACCGCCATCCTCGCCAGTGGAGCCGACGGAGGCGTCGCCCGCGAACGAGGCCTGACGCTAGGCGCTGATCACCGAGTGGATGATCGCCGCGAGCCGCTCGCGCGCCGCGTCGCCCACGACCGTCAGTGCGTCGAGCTCCGCGAGGCATTCGTCACGGTAGCGCTGGGCCTCGCCGCGGGTGAAGCTCTGGGCGCCGGACCGCTCTAGGATCGCCACGATCTCGGCGATCTGCTCGTCGCCGGGCTCGGGCTGCGCGTACAGCTCCGCGAGACGGTCACGATCCTCGGGGCCCGCGTGCTGGAACGCGTACATCACCGGCAGGGTCTTCTTGTGGCGGGCGACGTCCGTCGGGACCTTGCCGGTTGTCTGCTCCTGGCCCCAGATGCCCAGCAGGTCGTCGTTCAGCTGGAAGGCGATGCCCAGCGCCCACCCGAAGCGGCGGTACCCGGTGATGACCGCCTCGTCATCGGTTGCCAGCAGCGCCCCGGACTCGATGGAGGCGGAGATCAGCGCGGCGGTCTTGCGCCCGATCATGTCGAAGTAGAGCTCCACCGTCATCGGCTCGTCGGACGCCGACGCGGCGATGTCGATGTACTGGCCCTCGCACAGCATCACGCACGTCTCGTCGTAGAGGCGCATGAGCCGGAGGACCTTCGCGTCGCTGAAGCCCAGGTCCGTGAGGCGGTGCAGCGCGACGCGGCTGAGGCTGAAGATCAGGTCTCCCGTGTTGATCGCCTGCGGCACTCCATGGAGCGCCCACAGGGTGGCCCGGTGGCGGCGCTCGATGTCGCCGTCCTCGATGTCGTCATGGACCAGGCTGAAGTTGTGGCCGAGCTCGACGGCGGCCGCACCGGGGAGGGCGCGGGCATGCTCCCCGGCGATCGACGCGTACGCGAGCAGACCCAGGAGGGGGCGCATGCGCTTGCCGCGCGGCCCGGCCGACCCGTCGAGTCCCAGGTGGTAGCGGATCATCTCGTACACGCCTGCCGTCGACGGATCGCGGTCGCCGACGACGCGCAGGATCTCCGTCTCGGTGTCACCGAGGAGCTGCCCCAGGTCGATGTCGTTGGTCACGGTCATGGTGGGTGCAGTGTAGCGGGTTCCTTCATAAACGTGTTCGCCGAAGGTAGCCTGTTGGATGCGACAGGCCGGGACGCGTCACGCTTGGAGTGCTACCGTCGGCTCGTGCCCGCCCCGCGCCGCTACGTCACCGATGCCATCGTCCTCTCCCGTTTCGACCTGGGCGAGGCGGACCGCGTCCTGACCCTGATCACCCCCGAGCACGGCAAGCTCAAGGCCATCGCCAAGGGGATCCGCCGCCCCACGAGCCGACTCGGTGGCAGCCTGGAGCCGTTCGCGGAGCTCAACATCGCCCTCGCCCGCGGCCGGACCTTCGACATCGTCACCGAGGTCCGGGTGGGGCACGCCTGGCTCCAGCTCCGGGACAGCCTCGAGAGTGCCGCCACCGCCTGGTACCTCGCGGAGATGGCGGACCGCAGCCTGGAGGAGCGTCACGAGGCCCGGGCCCTGTACGCGCTGCTCCGCCGCGCCTACGAGCTCCTGGATGCCGGGATGGCGCCGGGGCGCGTCGCGCGCTGGTACGAGATGCACCTTGCAGACGAGCTGGGCCAGCGGCCCGAGGTGGATCGCTGCGTCGAATGCGACCGGACGCTGGAGGTCACGGAGACGTTCCGCTGGGTGCCGCCGCTGGGTGGCGTGGTCTGCGGGCGCTGTCCGGGCCCGCCATCCGAGCGCACCGCACTCTCGCTCGATGCGCTCAAGCTGCTCAAGGCCTACCAGCGCCTGGACATCGAGGCGATCGCCGCCCTGCGCATCCCCGACGCCGTCGAAGGCGAGGTGGAGGCTGCGATGCGCGACTTCATGCGGATCGCGCTGGAGCGCGACCCGCGATCGCTCGCGTTCCTGGACGAGGTCCGAACCCACCCGGCGCCCCGCGCGGCGCCCGTCTGACGAGGAGGATGCAACGGTGGTCTTTGATACGGGTTCCGACGGCGATGTCCATGCCCTGGCGCGCCTGGCGACGGACATGGTCGGCTGGCTGACGACGGTCACGCCCGAGGGTCAGCCCCAGACGTTCCCCATCTGGTTCCTGTGGCAGGACGGGGAGGTGCTCATCTACAGCGACCGCCGCGCGAAGCGCAACCCGAACATCGCGCACAACCCACGGGTCAGCCTCCACCTCAACGACAACGGCCGGGGCGGCGACATCGTCATCATCGAGGGCGACGCCCGCGTGGACGCCGCCACGCCGCCCCCCGATGCGAACCCGGCCTACCTCGCCAAGTACCGCGCCTGGATCGACGAGTACCTCTCATCGCCGGAGGAGATGGCGACGATCTACAACGTCCCGCTCCGCATCCTTCCGACGCGCGGCAGGGCCTTCGGGGCATGAGCCAGCGCAGGCAGGTCGCCCTGGCCGCGGGTGCGGCAGCCGCCGGGGCGCTGGTCGCCGCGCCGAGGGTCCTGGACGCCCTGGTCGCCCGGACGGAGGCCCGGATGTGCCCGCTGCTGCCGGGCCCGGCCTCGCCCGTGAGCGACCGGGCACGCGCCCTGCACGCCGGCCTCCGGGTCGCGGACCTCCACGCCGATTCGCTGCTCTTCGGGCGGGACCTGCTCCGCCGCGGCGACCGCGGGCACGTGGACGTCCCGCGCCTCATCGAGGGTCGCGTCGCGCTCCAGGTGTTCTCGATGGCGGTGAAGACGCCCCGCGGCATCAACATCGACCGCAACGACGACTCGAGCGACGAGATCCTGACGCTCGCCCTGGCAAAGCGCTGGCCGCCGTCGACGTGGCGGCGCCTCCTGCCGCGGGTCCTGTACCTGGCCGGGCGCGCCCACGGGTTCGCGGCGGAGTCGGGCGGGACCTTCCGCGTGATCGAGACTCGCTCCAAGCTCCTGGCCTACCTCGCGGACCACGCTGAGAACCCCCGGATCACGGCCGGCCTGCTCTCGATCGAGGGCGCGCACGCGCTCGACGGCGATCCCGCCAACGTGGACGTCGTGGCCGATGCGGGCATCCGCATGATCTCGCCAGCCCACTTCTTCGACACCGCGTTCGGGGGTTCGGCGCACGGCGTCGAGCAGCACGGGCTCACCGCCAGGGGCCGCGAGATGATCCGGCGCATGGAGGGCCGCGGCGTCCTGCTCGATGTCGCCCACAGCTCCGCCCGGACGATCGACGACGCGCTGGCCGTCTCCACCCGTCCCGTCGTCGCCTCGCACACCGGCGTCCGCGGCGTCCTGGACAACGCCCGCAACCTGTCCGACGAGCACCTCGACGGGATCGCGGCCAGCGGCGGGCTCGTGGGCATCGGGTTCTGGCCCACGGCGTCAGGTGGCGAGGACGCGGCGGCCATCGCCCGCTCGATCGCCTACGCGGTGGAGCGGGTGGGACCCGGGCACGTGGCCCTGGGCTCGGACTGGGACGGCGCCGTGCCCGTTCCGTTCGATGCCGCGAACACCGTCCAGCTCACCGCCGCGCTGCTGGACGTGGGCCTCGACGAGGCCGCGATCCGGGCCGTGATGGGCGAGAACGTCCTGCGGGTCCTTGCGGCGACGCTGCCCGAGGGGTAGGTCGCGGGCCAGCGGGTCCGGTAACCTCGTGTCATGCGCACCACCGAACGCACCGTCCTCAACCCGAGCGGCCTGCACGCCCGCCCGGCCGCCATGTTCGTCAGGACCGCCGCGGGCTTCGCGTCGAAGGTCACCCTCGAGAACCTGGACCGCGGGTCGGCGCCCGTCGATGCCAAGTCCATCCTGATGGTGATGGGCGCCGGCGTCAGCAAGGGCCATGCCATCCGGCTGACGGCCGACGGGGCGGACGAGGACGACGCGATCGCCACGCTCGAGGCCTTCATCGACGGCGGGATGGGGGAGACCATCCCCGGCTGATCGCGGCCAGGCCGCC
>CAVWFY010000022.1:0-33768 GCA_963754485.1 uncultured Chloroflexia bacterium
GTGGGCCTCGCGTCGTCCGGCAGCTTGAACGGCTACCTGTTCGGCGCGGGGCGCGGTCGCGGAGCACGGCCTGGCGATGGACGAGCCCGTCGCTGACCTCGTGCGCCGTGCCCTGGGCGATGCGGCGGCCACGGGCGTGGAGCCGGAGTCTACCCCGGGCTCGCCCTGGGCGACGTGCTGCTGGTGCCCACGCGGATCTACGCCAGGCTCACTGCGGCATCCGGGCCGATCTCGGCGGCCGGTCACGAGGTCCGCGGCATGGCCCACGTCACCGGTGGCGGCCTGCCGGGCAACGTGCCACGGGCGCTGCCGGAGCATCTCGGGGCGCGCATCAATCCCTCGACCTGGCCGATGCCGTCTGTGATGCGCCTGTGGGCGTGCTGCGCCGGGGATCGCGGACACGGTCTTCCGCGCGACGTTCAACGGAGGGCTGGGCATGGTCGTCGTGGTGCCGGCGGGGGCCGCGGCGCGGACGATGGCCCTGGCCCGCGCCCGGCGAATCCCCGCGTGGGTCGTCGGCGAGGTGGTCGACGCGGCGTCGATCGGCGGTCGGTACCTGGAGGAGGGCAGCGCACGGTGAGCGGACGGATCGTTGTACCGGACGGGGTCGAACCTGCGGGCACTGGTGGCCGCGGCGGAGCGCGGCGTGCTCGGTGGCGAGGTGGTCGGCTCCGTGTTGACCGGGGTGTGTCCCGGGCTGGACTGGGCGGCGGAGCAGGGCATCGACACGATCCTGGCAGTTCCCGGCGGCGACGACGCGACCCTGGCCGAGACCCTCGCCGCGGTCGAGGCCGACGTGGTCGTGCTCGCGGGTACCTGCGGCTCGTCGGCGCCGCGGTGCTCGCGGCGTTCGCCGGGCGGATCCTCAACGTGATCCGTCACTCCTCCCGGTCCTTCCCGGGCCTGCACGGGGCCCGGGACGTGCTTGCCGCGGGCGTGGCGGTGAGCGGCGTGATGGTCGATCTCGTGGACGCGACCCTCGACGGCGGGCCGATCGTCGCCCAGGAGGCGGTGCGCGAAGTTTTCCCCGGCGACACCGAGGAGACACTGCTCGCGCGGATCACCCTGTCGAGCACCGCCTGCTGCCGACGGCCGTTGCGCTGCTGCAGCGCGCTGCGAAGCCGCGACGGCGGGGCGCCGGGCCAATCTGGACACCGCGGCGGCTGACGCCCGGATGCCGGTCCCCGCGGACGCCTTCTGCTGTCGGTCTCGGACAAGAACGGGCTGGCGGATCTCGGTCGTGGGCTTGTGGCGCGGGGCTGGGCTGGCGAGCACCGGCGGCACGGCCCGGGCGCTGCGCGAGGCCGGCCTCCCGGTCACGGACGTCGCCGTCACCGGTTTCCCGGAAGATGCTCGACGGCCGGATCAAGACGCTCACCGGCGGGGTCCATGGTGGCTCCTGGCCGACCGGCGGCGCGCCGATCACCGTGAGGCGCTCCTCGCGGCCGGCATCGCGCCGTTCGACCTCGTCGTCGTGAACCTGACCCCTTCGCGGAGGCCGCCCGCACACCCGGGCTCTCCTTCGACGACCTCGTGGAGGAGATCGACATCGGCGGGCCGTCCATGGTCCGCGCCGCCGCGAAGAACCACGCCACGGTGGCGATCGTCACCTCGCCCGCTCGCTACGGGGCCGTCCTTGCGGCCCTCGACGACCATGGCTCGATCCCGCTCGGTCTGCGTCCGGGCTGGCCGTGCAGGCATTCCGACACCGCCGCCTACGACGCGCGGCATCGCCGACGGGCTCGCCGGGGCCCAGCATGGCCGTCGCGGGCGTGGAGCTCCCCCGGCGGAACCCGGCCTGCCCGGCTCGGACGATCCGTACCCGCCGGTCCTCACGATCTCGATGGAGAAGGTGGACACGCTCCGCTACGGACCCCACCAGCCCGCCGCGCGGTACCGTCGGCATGGAGATCGCGAGCCCCGCGCCGCCGACGGCCCGTTCGCGGGCGGGGAGCCGCCGCTCCAGGGCAAGGCGCTGTCGTACAACAACGTGCTCGACGCGTCGGCCGCCGCCGCCCTAGCCCGGCGATGCGCGGCCCGGCGATCGTGATCTGCAAGCACACGAACCCGTGCGGCGCCGCGGAGCGTCCGACCCTGCTCGAGGCCTGGGAGGTCGGCGCTCGCCGGCGACCCGGTCTCAGCATTCGGCGTTGTCGCGGTCACCGGGACGGTTGACCGGGAGTTGGCCGAGCGGCTCGTGTCGATCTTCCTCGAGGTCGTGGTCGCGCGGGCGTTCGATAAGGGGGCCCGGGAGGTGCTGGCCACCAAGCCCAACCTGCGCCTGGTCGGCGACGCCTCGCTCGGGACTCGGCGAGGTCGCCGCGACCGCCGATCCGCTCGGCTCGTTCCGGACTGCGGGCGGTGGCGTCCTCGCACCTCCCCCGACAATCTCGCCGACGATCGGCTGGGTGGACGTGCACGACGTCGCGCCGTCCCACCAGGGCGGCTCCGGGGACATGGACCTCGCCTGGCGTCTCTGCCGGGGTGTCGTCTCGAACGCGATCCTGCTCGTCCGCGACGGGATGCTCGTCGGCCTGGGCTGCCGGCCAGGTGAGCCGCGTGGATGCCTGCCGCGGCGCCGTGGACAAGGCACGCCAGTTCCAGGGCGAGGCGGAGCGCACGGGTGCGGTCGCGGCGTCCGACGCCTTCTTTCCGTTCGCGGACGGCCCGAGGGTGCTGCTCGATGCCGGCGTGACCGCCATCGTCCAGCCCGGCGGCTCGATGCGCGACGCGGAGGTCCTCGCTGATCGCGCCGGCCAGGCCGATGCGGGGACGCGGCACTTCCGCCATCGCCGGACCGTTTCCGTCGACGAGGTTCTGCTCGCGTCGGCCGCCGACCGCCTGCGCGCGCACCCGCGACTTCGGTTCGTCCTCGGCGGCGCCGGGACCGGCAAGAGCACGGTGTGCGCTGTATCTGCTGGCCGCCAGCCGCGGTGTCGTCATCGACATGGATGCCCGCATCTACGGCGCTGGCGGGGACGAGTCGATCGGACGCGCCACCCGGCGAACCACGGCTGGTCAAGCGCCACCGACCCGCTCGCCTGGCAGGTGGCCCTGGAGCCGGAGGCCTTCCTCGCCTTCCAGGCGGCCACGGCGGAGGCGCTCGACCTTGGCGCGGATGAGGCTCGCGGGGCCGGCCCGTCCCAACTCTCGTCGATGGCGGTTTCGGCAGCCTGGCGTTGGTGGCGCGGGCCGTGCCGGCATCGGCGGTCGTCTGCCTGGCCCTCCCGCCGGACCTCGCGGCAACGGTGTGGACCGGCGATGAGGATCGGCGGGGCTTCCTGGACGCCGTGGCGGGCGTGACGAGCGTGGACGACCCGGTCGCGCGCTTCCTTGCGCTCGACGCGACGATGTCGGAGCGCATGGTGGCCGATGCGCGCGCGGCCAGCGCGCGCGTGATCGAGCGGGTGCGCGACGAGCCGGTCGACGTGACGGCCGCTCGCGTCGCGGAGGCGCTGGGCCTGGCCTGAGAGGGGGCCTGCCGCGGGCATCAGGCCGCCGCGGATCCTCAGCCCTGGGCGCGCTCGTTCCGCGCGGCCTTGACGGCGATCTGCTCGATGCGCTGACGCGCGGGTCTCGGGGCGGACCGCGGTGGCCACCCAGGACAGCATCATCTTGCGCGCGGACGGCGGGAACGCCGCGTAGCGATCGGCCGCCGGCGGGTTCGCGTCCAGCGCGGCGGCCAGGTCCGGCGGCACCTCGAGTCGCTCCGGGCCGTCCAGCACCGTCCACGACCCGTCGACCTTCGCGCGCTCGATCGCCGCGAGGTCGGCCGGCCGCATCAGGCCGGACGCGATGAGCCGCTCGACCCGCGCCTTGTTGGTGGCGGCCCACACGCTCCGCGGGCGTCGCTGCGAGAAGTAGAGCTTGCCGCGGTCGTCGTCGACAGTCCCGGCGGTGCCGTCGACCCAGCCGAAGCAGAGTGCCTCCTCGATGGCGGCTTCGTAGTCGAGCGCCTTGCGGCCGCTCCCGGTCCTCCACGTCACGAGCCAGGCGCCGCGAACGGACGCATGGTTGACCTCCAGCCAGGCACGCCAGGCGGCGCGGTCTTCGGCTGGACGAGGGGGAGCGTCGTCGAGAGCGGACATGACCGTGAGTCTACGGCGGTGATCCGCGTCACTACGGAGGCGACCTCCCATGCGCTCGCCCCCGCGCGCCCGCCGCCGTGACCCGCGCTGCTACCATCGCCGGGCCATGTCCGACCGTCCGCGCTTCTACCTCACGACCGCCATCGCCTACGCGAACAACGCGCCGGGTCTCCACACCGTGTACGAGGTCATCGGCGCGGACGTCGTCGCCCGCTGGCACCGGATGCAGGGCCACGAGACGCGGTTCCTGACCGGCACGGACGAGCACAGCGTCAACATCGCGCAGTCGGCCGAGGCGGCGGGCATGACGCCACGCGAGTTCGTCGACGACAAGGTCGGGCTGTACACGGCGGCCGAGGATGCGCTGCTGATCAGCCCGGACCGGTTCATCCGGACCACGGACCCGGACCACTACCGCTCCGCCCAGGAGATGGTCCGCCGCGCGTACGACAACGGCGACATCTACCTCGGCAGCTACGACGGCTGGTACTGCCCGTCCGAGGGCTTCAAGGCGCCGTCCGACCTGCACGAGACCGCGACCGGGATGCAGTGCCCCAATCACCCGGGCGTGCCGCTCCAGTGGCTCAGCGAGCGCAACTGGTTCTTCCGCCTGTCGGCCTACCAGGAGCGCCTGCTCGCGTACTACGAGGCGAACCCGGACTTCGTCCAGCCGGACTACCGGCGCAACGAGATGCTGGGCTTCATCCGCCAGGGCCTCGAGGACTTCTCGATCAGCCGCGCCGGCGCCACCTGGGGCATCCCATTCCCGATCCGCGAGGACGGCACCAGCTCGCAGCTTCCCCGACGGCACCTGGGATCCCGCCGCGGGCACGATCTACGTCTGGTACGACGCGCTGATCAACTACATCACCGGTGCCGGGTTCCCCGATGACCTGGAGCTGTTCCAGCGCTGGTGGCCGGCGGACCTGCACGTCATCGGCAAGGACATCGCCCGTTTCCACACCATCTACTGGCCGGCGATGCTGTGGTCGGCCGGGATCGACGCACCCGACCACGTCTGGGTGCATGGCTGGCTCCTGGTCCAGGGCGGCGAGCGCATGAGCAAGAGCCGCGGCAACTTCCTGGACCCGCACGCGGTAGTGGCGGCCTTCGGCGCCGACGGCGCCCGCTACGTCACCCTGCGCGAGGTGCCCTTCGACCGGGACACCGAGGTCTCCTGGGACTCCTTCGTCCGGCGCTACAACGCGGACCTTGCCAACGACTTCGGCAACCTCGTGAACCGCACGATCGCGATGGTCAACCGCTACCTGGGCGGCGAGCGCCCTGCGCCGCGCCCGGAGGGCGAGTCCCCGCTGGCCGAGGGCTGGCTGGACACGCTCCGGCTGTATCGCGAGAAGCTGGACGGCTACCTGCTCCACGACGCGCTCGCGGAGCTGTGGGAGTTCGTGGGCGGGGCGAACAAGACGGTCGATGCCGAGCAGCCGTGGACGCTGGCGAAGCTGGCCAAGGCCGGCGACGAGGAGGCGGCCACCCGGCTGCGCGCGGTCCTCGGCGATCTCGTCGAGACGTGCCGGCTCGTGGGGACGGCCGTCGCACCGTTCATGCCGTCCATGGCGCCCCGCATCCTCGACCAGCTTGGCTACGGCTGGCTGTACGGGCCCGATGGCAGCGACGGCCCGGATGTGCTGGAACTGCTCGCGTGGGGTGGTGCGCCTGAGGCCGGCCGGGTGACCGACGCCCCGACGCCGCTGTTCCCGCGCCTGGAGATCGAGGCGGCCGAGATCGCCGAGGGCTGACGCTCCGTGCGCCTCATCGATTCCCACGGGCATTGCAACGCTGACCGCTTCGACGTCGATCTCGACGCCGTGCTGGGCGCCGCACGGGAGGCCGGCGTGGAGCGGATCCTCGTCCCGGGCTGGAACGTGCGTTCGTCCGGGCGAGCGCTGGAGGTGGTCGCCTCCCGTCCGTGGCTCGACGCCGCCGTCGGCATCCACCCGCACGACGCCGCGAAGGTGGATGAGGTTGGCTGGGCGATGATCGAGACCTGGGCGCGCGACGACCGTGTCGTGGCGATCGGCGAGACCGGCCTCGACGCGGACCGCATGTTCTCGCCCTGGAATGCGCAGCTGGAGAACCTGCGCCGGAACCTCGCGCTCGCGCTCGCCACGGGCAAGCCCGCCATCCTCCACTGCCGGTCGAAGGCGGGGGAGCGGGACGCCCAGGACGCGCTCGTGGCGGAGCTGCGCGCCGCGGGGTTCGACGGGGACCCGGCCCGTGCCGCGTTCGCGGGCCGCCCGCCCGCCGTCGTGCACAGCTTCTCCGGTCCGGTGGACTACGCGCGGGAGATGCTGGCGATGGGCCTGGCGATCGCGTTCGGCGGGCTCGTGTTCCGGCGTGGCGAGGAGGTGTCGGCCGACGTCGTGCGGCTGGTGCCGGCGGATCGGCTGCTCGTGGAGACGGACGCGCCGTTCCTCTCGCCGCCCGGCGCACCTCGCGGGCGCAACGCGCCGGAGTTCGTCGCGATCACCGCCCGCTGGGTCGCCGAGCGGCGCGGGGTGGGGGAGCAGGAGCTGGGCGACGGCCTCGTGGCGGCCTACGACGCGACGTTCCCCCGGTCGCTGCTGCGCTGAAGGGGCTAGACTCGGGGTGAGCGAGTCGAGACCGTCACCGTGTCTTCGCCGCGACCGGGGACATGTGGTCCTCGGATCCTCAGGAGGCAGCCATGACACTGGGACCGCTCGAGTACACGGTCATCGGATTCGAAGGCAACAACTTCGACGGCTCGATTGCCGATGAGCTCGCCAGGGTCGTCGAATTGGGCGTCATCTCCGTCGTCGACCTCGTGTTCGTCGGCAAGGGCGAGGACGGTCACCTGCGCATCATCGAGCTCGACAACAAGGAAGACCCGCGCTTCGACGCGTTCGCCCCGATGCTGACCGGCCTGACCGGTCTCCTCACCGAGGAGGACATCCAGCAGATCGGCGACGAGCTCGAGCCGAACACCTCCGCCCTGGTCATCATGTTCGAGCATCGCTGGGCGGTGCGGCTCAAGGAGGCGATGATCAACGCCGGCGGCTTCCTCGTCGCGCGCGAGACCATCCGGCCGGAGTCCCTGGAGCTGCTCAACGCGGAGATCGAGGCCGCGGAGCTGTCCGCCTAGCCACCCGCGTCACCATCCGACACGATCTGAGAGGACGACACCAATGCGACGACGTCGAGGACCCAGCCTCCTGATGACAGCGGCCGTTGTGGGCACCGCCGCCCACGTGGGCGCGTCGAGCGCCAACAAGAAGGCCGCAGCCCAGCAGGACGCGGCTGCCACGCAGCAGCAGCTTGCCGAGCAGGACGCGGAGATCGCCGCCCTGCAGGCCCAGCAGGCTGCTCCGGTGGCTCCGGCTGCCCCCGCAGCCCCGGCCGTCGACCCGGTCACGGCCCAGCTCACGAACCTCGCCAGCCTGCACTCCCAGGGCATCCTGAGCGACGAGGAGTACGCGGCCGCGAAGGCAAAGGCGCTCGGCATCTAGCCACGCCCGGGCCTGTCGCCACAGGCCTCCACGACGAGACCCCGGTGGTGCCATCACCGGGGTCGTTCGTTGCCCCGGGCCGACCGGCGCTGGACCGGCCATCCCAGACGCGGGGGAAACCTGCCTGGCACCCTCGGTTGGTTGACAATCCCGGCCCGCGTCCGGTAACTTGTTGGCACTCTCAACTGGAGAGTGCCAAACCAAAGCGGGGTCACGATCTCGCAGGGCCCGGCCGGGACGTTCACCAAGCGCCCCCCGGCGCGGCACCAGCCCCGGATCGTCACCGAGGGCAGCGGCACTCGAAGCCACACAACCAGGTTGCCGGCGGCCGTGCCCGGCCGCCACAGGAGGAACGAACCTTGGCCAGCGCCTCTTCGACGAAGCTCCGCCCGCTGGGCGATCGCCTCGTCATCAAGCCCACCCCGCGTGAGGAGATGACGAAGTCGGGCATCATCATGCCGGACACCGTGAAGGAGAAGCCCCAGGAGGGTCTCGTCCTCGCGATCGGTCCCGGCAAGGTCCTCGACGACGGCTCCCGTGAGGCCATGGACGTCGCCGTGGGCGACAAGGTTCTCTACGCGAAGTACGCCGGGACCGAGTTCAAGGTCGAGGCCGAGGAGCTCCTGATCGTCAGCCAGAAGGACATCCTCGCGATCGTCGAGGACTGACGCGGCGGCCCGCCGGCACCAACCGCCGGCTCCCGCTCGCGCACCAACCCTGAACACCACTCCCGGAGGAATCAAGACTTGGCCAAGCAGCTCATCTTCGACGAGACCGCTCGTCGCTCGCTCAAGCGGGGCATCGACCGCCTCGCCGACGCGGTCCGCGTGACGATCGGCCCCAAGGGCCGCAACGTCGTCCTGGACAAGAAGTTCGGCGCCCCGACGATCACCAACGACGGCGTCACCATCGCTCGCGACATCGAGCTCGAGGACCCGTTCGAGAACATGGGCGCGCAGCTCCTCAAGGAGGTCGCGACCAAGACCGACGACGTCGCCGGCGACGGCACCACCACCGCGGTGGTCCTGGGCCAGGCGATGGTTGCCGAGGGTCTGCGGGTCGTCACCGCCGGCGCCAACCCGATGGTCGTCAAGCGCGGCATCGAGACCGCCGTCACGGCCATCGTGGACGAGATCAAGCGTACCGCGCGCCCGGTCGAGACCCGCGAGCAGATCGCTGCCGTCGCGGCCATCTCCGCGGCGGATCCCGAGGTCGGCGAGATCATCGCCGAGGTGATGGACAAGGTCGGCAAGGACGGCGTCATCACCGTGGAGGAGGGCCAGTCCCTCGGCCTCGAGAAGGAATACACCGAGGGCATGCAGTTCGACCGGGGCTACATCTCGGCGTACTTCGTGACCAACCCCGACCGGATGGAGACCGTCCTCGAGAACCCGGTCATCCTCATCACCGACAAGAAGATCAGCGCCGTTCCGGACCTCCTGCCGGGCCTCGAGAAGGCCGTCCAGCAGGGCCGCCCGATGCTGATCATCGCGGAGGACATCGACGGCGAGGCCCTGGCCACGCTGGTCGTGAACAAGCTCCGGGGCACCGTCTCGGTCCTGGCCGTCAAGGCCCCGGGCTTCGGCGATCGCCGCAAGGAGATGCTGCGCGACATCGCGATCCTGACCGGCGGCACCGTGATCTCCGAGGAGATCGGCCGCAAGCTGGACTCCGTCGCGTTCGAGGACCTGGGCAAGGCCCGCCGCGTCGTCGCCACCAAGGACGACACGACGATCATCGACGGTGAGGGTTCCGCCGAGCAGATCAAGGCGCGCATGACGCAGATCAAGGCGCAGATCGAGGACACCACCTCGGACTACGACAAGGAGAAGCTCCAGGAGCGTCTCGCCAAGCTTGCCGGCGGCGTGGCCGTCATCAAGGTCGGCGCGGCCACCGAGGTCGAGCTCAAGGAGAAGAAGCACCGCATCGAGGATGCGCTCTCGACGACCCGCGCGGCCGTCGAAGAGGGCCTCGTCGCCGGCGGCGGCACCACGCTCCTCCAGGCCATCCCGGCACTCGACGCCATCCACCTCGAGGGCGACGAGCAGGTCGGCGTGGACATCGTCCGCAAGGCCCTCGAGGCCCCGGCCCGCCAGATCGCCGACAACGCCGGCATGTCCGGCGAGGTCGTCGTGAACGCGGTCCGCGCGCTGCCGATCGGCCATGGCTACGACGCGCTCAAGGGCGAGTACGGAGACATGTTCGAGAAGGGCATCGTCGACGCGGCCAAGGTCACGCGCTCCGCGCTCCAGAACGCAGCATCCATCGCCGCGATGGTCCTGACGACGGAGACGCTGATCACGGACCTTCCCGAGAAGGCCACGGCCGGCAACGGCGGCGGCCACGAGCACGGCGGGGGGATGGACTTCTAGTCCAGACCTCGCGCAACCCGCGACTACCGCGGCCCCCGGAGGCATCGCCTCCGGGGGCCGTTTCGCGTCCGGACCACGGCGCGAGGCACTCCTGGCGACTCCGAGCGGGGTCAGATCCTCACCGCGACTCCCCGCCGGGTTGCGGGCGGGTCCTGACGCGCCCCGGAGTCATCCAGGTCACGCTGCCGAGGACCTGACCGCCGATGCTGCAGGATTCCGTGCTGAGCCGTGCTCCGGGATCCGCCGATCGCACCCAGCCGAGTCGCGGGATGGGGCTTGTGCCGCCGGCTCCACGCCGACCGGATCCGCGGCCCCGGCCGTGTCCAGCCCGGGTGCGAGGCCGTAGACTCGGTCCGCGAACCCATGTCGCCAGGAGGAACGGGGGATGAACAGGGTCACGATCCGGCGCTTCGACGTCATCCGCACCGCCAACGTGGTCGCCGTGCTCTACGCGGTGGCCGTGATCATCGTGGCGCTCGTGTTCTTGGTGCCGTTCCTGCTCATCGCGGCGCTCGGCGGGACGGGCTACTCGGGCTCGGAGATGGGCGGTGTGATCGGGGCCGGGCTCGTCGGCGGCCTGTTGTTCGTCGTGATCGGCATCGTGTTCTACGGCGTGGTGGGCTGGGTCATGACCGCGATCGTGTGCGCGCTCTACAACTTCGTCGCCGGGCGGATCGGCGGCATCCGCGTGGTCGTCGACGTCGAAGGCCCGTATCCGGGCGCGCCGACCTACGGCGGCCCGGGCTATCCGGCGGGCTATGGCGTGCCGGCGGTTGGGACGCCCACCTGGCCGGCACCAGGGAGTCCCGGCGGACAAGGTGACCCGACGGCGCCGCCGATGGCACCGCCCCCGGGATGGGGCCAGCCAGGCGGCTGACAGGCAACCTCGTTTGACCGACGGCTCGCGAGGGGCGAGCCTTTCACCCGACCGGTCGATTGCCGGGAGGGCGGTTCCGGGGCAGGAGCCGGAGGAGGATCGTGGCGAACAGGGGTCCGCTGGTTGGCATCGCGGCGCTGGGCGCGGTGCTGGGCGTCCTGTTTCTCGTCGGCGGGGTGGTCGGCGTGGGACCGCTGGCGACGACGACCCCCGCGGACCAGGTCACGGATCCCCGGGAGATGATCGCCCGCAGCCTGCAGTCCGTCCTGGACGCGAACGCGGTCCACCTCGACGCGACGGTCAGCGGCACCATCCCCGGAGCCCTGCTGGGCCGGCCAGAGGCGCGCGTGGTGCTCGACGGGACGACGGTGCAGGCCGACCTCCGGCCCAGGGACGCCAGGACCGGGGCATCCGTGAACAGCCCGCCGCTGGACGTGACCTTGGAGACCGTGACCGTCTGGGACGGCGCCTGGTACCGGACATCACCGGACGGACCGTGGTCCAGGGCTTCGCTGGGCGGCGCGGCGGCCGACGCCGGCATTGACGCCAACCCCCTCACGCTGGTGGACCGGCTGCGCAGCTGGCTCGCCCAGCCGGACTTGGATCCCACGGTGACCGACGTCCCGTGCGCGAGCGAGTCGGGCACCTGCCGTCGCATCGTCCTGGACGCGGGGACGGACCCTGCCGACCTCCTGGGTGCGCTGCTCCCCGACGACAACGAGACGACCCTGCCCGAGGTCGCCACGACGATCGCGCTCGATGCGGACGCCCGGACCCTGCGCCCGGCGCACCTGGGGCTCGAGATGCGCAGCGAGGATGGCACGGTTGACCTGGAGGTCAGCCTCGACGCCGGCCGGTGGGACGATCCGGGCATCGTCATCGAGGAGCCGCCGTCGGGGTCCTGACACCCGCCGCACCCTAGAATGGGCCGGTGAGTCCCACCCCTGCTGGCGAGCCCGCGAAGCGTCGCCGAACACGACGCGAGGAGCCCGACGGCCAGGGCACGCTGCTGGAGTTCGGCGACGACCCGGCGGCGGCCGACGATGTGGAGGCGGAGCCCTCCGCATCGCCGGAAGAGCCGGAATGGATGCGCGACGTCCCCGAGTCACCGGACCTCACGCCCGGGCCCGCGCTCTCGCCCGAGGACGTCGCCGCTGCGATCGCGGCCCGCCGCGCAGCTCGCGCCGAGGAGATCACGGGCCGCCTCAACCCCGAGCAAGCGCGAGCCGTCACGACCACCGACGGACCACTGCTGATCCTCGCGGGCGCCGGGTCGGGCAAGACGCGCGTGGTCGCCCACCGGATCGCCTACCTCATCGGCGTCAAGGCGGTCCAGCCCCGGCGGATCCTCGCGGTGACGTTCACCAACCGTGCCGCCGGCGAGCTCCGGGAACGGATCCACGCCCTTGTGGGGGAGACCGGCAAGGACGTCGACGCCGGGACGTTCCATGCGCTGTGCGCCCGCGTGCTGCGGCGCGATGGCGAGGCAATCGGGCTGGACCGGCGGTTCGTCATCTACGACACGGACGACCAGCAGCAGCTCATGAAGCGGATCCTGGCGGAACAGGACCTGCCTGCCACTGGCGAGTTCCGGCCCGCGGCGATCCTGGGCGCGATCAGCCGGGCGAAGAACGAGATGCTCGACGCGGACTTCCTCGCCCAGAACGCCGTCAATCACCGCGAACGGGTCATCGCGAGGCTGGCCGCCCGGTATGCGGAGCGCCTGCGCGAGGTGGGTGCCCTCGACTTCGACGACCTCCTGCTCAAGGCGGTGGACCTGTTCGAGCAGGCGCCCGAGGTGCTGGAGAGGTACCAGGGGCGCTGGCTCTACCTCCACGTCGACGAGTACCAGGACACGAACCGGCCGCAGTACCTGTGGGTCCAGGCGCTCGCCGCTGCCCACCGGAACCTGTGCGTCGTGGGCGACGACGACCAGAGCATCTACGGCTGGCGCGGCGCCAACGTCCAGAACATCCTCGACTTCGAGCGCGACTACCCCGACGCGACGGTCGTGAAGCTGGAGCAGAACTACCGGTCCACGCAGCTCATCCTCGATGCCGCCCACGCCGTGGTCTCGCGCAACGAGCGCAGGACGGACAAGAAGCTGTGGACCGAGAACCACGGCGGCGTCCCGATCCAGCGCTTCGAGGCCTTCAACGAGGAGGAGGAGGCCGAGTGGATCGCCCGCCAGGTCGAAGGCCTCGTGGGCTCCACCGGGAAGGGTGGCTGGCTCACCCGGCGCGCGGACGACGATGAGTCAACGCGCTTCCGGCCCAAGGACCTCGCCGTCATGTACCGCATGAACTCCCAGTCCCGGGCCATCGAGGAGGCGTTCCTGCGCTACGGGATCCGGTACCAGCTCGTGGGCGGGACGCGGTTCTACCAGCGGCGCGAGGTCAAGGACGCGCTCGCATACCTGCGGCTGCTCCGGTCCGACATCGACGCCGTCTCCTACGAGCGGGTCATCAACGTCCCGGCGCGCGCCATCGGCGACAAGAGCGTCGAGGCGCTCCGGCGCTACGCGGACAGGCACGACAACTCGATGTTTGCGGCGATCGAGGCCGCGGGCAAGGGCGAGGTCGAGGGGCTCACGCCGCGGGCGAAGACCGCCATCGGCGAGTTCTCCGCGCTGATCGCGCGACTGCGGCGCCGGATCGGGGTCCTGCCCCTGCCGGAGCTGCTGGACGAGGTGCTGGAGGCGTCCGGCTACCGGGCCATGCTGGCCGACGGCTCCGAGGAGGGCGAGGATCGCTGGGCGAACCTGCTCGAGCTGCGCGCCGTGACGACCCGCTACGACGACCTCGCGCCGGAGGATGCGCTGGACCGGCTCCTGGAGGAGACCGCACTCGTCGCGGACCAGGACAGCTACGAGGGCGAGAAGGACGCCGTGACGCTGATCACCCTCCACGCTGCGAAGGGCCTGGAGTTCCCGGTCGTGTTCATTGGTGGGCTGGAGGAAGGGGTCTTCCCGCACAACCGGGCCCTCGACGACGAGCGAGAGCTGGAGGAGGAGCGTCGGCTCGCGTACGTGGGCATCACGCGGGCGAAGCGGCGGCTGTTCCTCAGCCATGCCTGGCGGCGCGCGACCTGGGGCGGCGGCGGCATGAGCATCCCCAGCCGGTTCCTGATGGAGATCCCGGCGGAGCTGATGGTCGGGCCCCTGCTGCGCGGCGGGGGGGACATCGGCGCGGACCTGGACCCGGACGTCGTGTTCCGGGAGCGCGGCTCGCGGCTGGGGGCGGGGATCCGGGCGGGCGGCGGTGCATACCGGCAGGGGAGCGGCCGGCCCGGGGCGCCGGCGCCGGGGGAGAAGCTTCCGGCCGTCTCGGGACCTTGGCGCGAAGCGGGACGCCTACGCGGCCGGGGCGCCGTCAGGGTCGCTCGGGCGGATGGGCGGCGGTCTGGGATCCGAGCCGGGCGCGGGCGGGATCTCGGCCTGGGACGACGAGTCAGACCTGTCCGGGGCCGTCGGCGGGCTCCGGCGTGCGCCTGGCTCTCGAGAGCGCGGCGTCATCCCGCCGCGGCCGATCGTCCCGGGCGAGCGCCGCTACCGCGACGGCGACCGGGTGCGCCACGCGCGCTGGGGCGACGGCATCGTGATCACGTCCAAGCTGACCCGCGACGACGAGGAGGTCCAGGTCGCGTTCAGGGACGCCCAAGTCGGCCGCAAGACGATGCTGGCCTCGCTCGCGAACCTGGAACTGCTCGGGTAGATCGGGGCCCCAGGTCGTTGGTCCGACTCAGCGCGTCGCGCCGGCGGCCTCGAGGAGGCCGGCGATCTCCGTCTGCCCCTTGGCCCGTGCGTGGGCGAGCGGCGTGACCCCCTCGCGGTCCGCGAGCTCCGGGTTCGCGCCATTCTCGAGGAGCAGTCGAACGATCTCCTGGTGGGCTGCATCGCCGTCGGCGAGGATGATCGCCTCCAGCAGCCCGGTCCAGCCGAGGTTGTTGACGTGGTCCACGTCCACGTCGCTCTCCTCGAGCAGGTAGCGCACGACATCGACGTGCCCTCGCTCGCAGGCCGGGATCAGGGCGATGCCGCCGTAGCGGTTGGTGATCGCCGGGTCCGCGCCGGCCTCGTTGACGAGGCGCAGGATGTCGAGGAGGCCCTCGGCGCCGGCGTACAGGAACGGGTTATCGAGGCGGTTGTCGCGGATGTCGACGTCGGCCTCGGCCTCGACGAGCACCCGAACCGCCGCCGTCTGCCTGGCGACCGTCGCGGCCATGACGGCGGTGCGGCCGTCCGCGTCCCGCGCGTCGATGGGGAGGCCCTCCGCGAGCAGGCCGGCGATGACGTCGAGGTCGCCGCGCGGCGGCAGCCTCGTGGAGTCGAAGGTCGGTCACGGGCGACCGCTCAGATCAGCTGTGCGACGTGGTCCGGGAAGTGCCTCGTCGAGTCCTCGATCACGGTCTCGGCCAGCGTGCCGTCCAGCCAGGGGTGCGGGTTCTCGGCGAACAGCTCCTCGTACGTGGCGGCCTCCACGGCCGCGACCAGCGCGGCGAAGGATGTCGGCCTCGCCTCGGCGTACGTCCTCGGCAGTGCGGTCCCGGTTCTCAGCGAGGATCCGCTCGTTCCAGGCGTCGGGATCCCAGGGCTCATCGCCGCCCGGGTACGGGTCCACCCCGGAGCGGACGCCCTCGATCACCGCCACCGAATGACGGCTCCACCACTCGATGTGGGCGAGGACGTCCTTGCGCGTCCAGCCGTCCATCCCGGGTGCCGGGCCCAACAGCGCGTCGTCGTCCATCTCGGCGGCGGCCGCCCCGATGAAGGCGTGGGTTGCGCGGACCTCGCGGAGCAGCGTGTCCTTGTCCATGGCGTGCATCGTCGTCGACCCGGGGCCTATCCTGCAACCCATGCCCGACGACCCCCGACCCAGTCTCGCGTATCCGCCGTCCGACATGCCGCCCATCGACCTGCGCGGTGTGGTGAGCGTGCACGACTTCGAGGCGCCGGCCCGAGAGCGCCTCCATCCGGCGGCGTGGGCCTACTACGAGGGCGGCGCATGGGACGGACACACGCTCCGGGCCAACGCCACCGCCTGGGACCGGTTCTGGCTGCGTCCCCGCGTCCTCGTGGACGTGTCGCAGGTCACGCTCGAGACCACGATCCTGGACCGTCCGGCAGCCTTGCCCATCGGCGTCGCGCCGGCCGCCCTCCACGGCCTGGCCCATCCCGACGGGGAGCTCGCCACGGCGCGCGCCGCAGCCGCAGCCGGCGCCATCAACGTCGTGTCCACGGTCGCGTCAAGGTCCATCGAGGAGATCGCCGCCGCCGCCCCCGACGCGCGCCGCTGGTTCCAGCTCTACGTCCAGCGCGACTGGGGCGTCACGCGCGGCCTCGTGGAGCGGGCTGCCGCGGCCGGCTACGAGGCGCTCGTCCTCACCGTCGACGCGCCGGTCCTGGGCTACCGCGACGACATCCTCCGGCGCACCTTCGATCCGGGCGAGGATGCCTACGCGAACCTGCCCAAGCGTGACGCGTGGCGTCATGGCGGCGAGCTCGACGAGATCCTGGACATGCGCGGCGTGCCGCTGACCTGGGCCACGCTCGACGAGATCCGCTCCTGGGCGTCGCTGCCGCTGGTCCTCAAGGGCATCCTCACCGCCGAGGACGCCCGCCTCGCGGTGGACCACGGCGCGGACGCCGTCTGGGTGTCGAACCACGGCGGTCGCCAGCTGGACCGTGCCCCGGCGGGCATCGAGATGCTGGGGGAGGTGGTCAACGCGGTCGAGGGCCGGGCGGAGGTCTACCTCGACGGCGGGATACGCCGCGGGCCGGACGTGCTCGTCGCGCTCGCCCTCGGCGCGACCGCGGTCTTCACGGCACGCCCGCTCCTGTACGCCCTCGCCTGTGCCGGTGAGGCGGGGGTGGCGCACGCCCTGCGGATCTACCGGGACGAGATCGACCGGGCACTCGCCATCGCCGGCGTCACGCGCCCGTCCGCCCTGCGCCGGGACCACGTGCGGGTGTTCGGGACCGCCGACGCATGAAGATTGAACGCCGCGGATACCCGATCTCCCAGTAGAGTCGGAACGCGTCCCCCCAAGCGGACGCCAGTTGAGGCCCACGAGTGGATCGCGAGCTCCTGGCGGCGGCACAGCACGGCGATGAGGCGGCATTCGTCGACCTGATCCGCACGCGCAGCAACCGCCTGTTCGCGACCGCCCAGCGGATCCTCCGTGACATCGACCGGGCCGAGGATGCCCTGCAGGACGCGCTGGTGATCGCCTGGCGTGACCTCCGGGACCTCCGCGATCCGGACCGGTTCGATGCGTGGCTGACCCGTCTCGTGGTCCGTGTCTGCATCGCCCAGGCGACGCGCGAGCGTCGCCGCACCGCGAACCTGCGGCTGCTCCCGATCGACGGACCGGCGGCCTCCGACGACCTGCTCTCGGTCGCCGACCGCGACCAGCTCGATCGTGGCTTCCGGCGGCTGCCGCCCGAGCAGCGGGCAATCCTCGTCCTGCACCACTTCCTCGGATATGCGCCCACCGAGATCGCCGAGACGCTCGGGATCCCGGCCGGCACAGCCCGATCGCGACTCCACCACGCCCACCGCGCCATGCGCGCCGCGCTCGAAGCGGACGCCCGCGTCGTCACGAAGAAGGGTCGTTCGGCATGACGCACGAACGCGATATCGAACGGCTCCTCGACACCTGGTTCAGCGACGGTCCCACGGAGACCCCCGACCGCGTCATCGACACGGTCGCGGACCGGATCGCCCGCCAGCCCCAGCGGCCCGCGTGGCGCCTCACCTGGAGGCACCATCCCTTGAACGTCTACCTCAAGCCGCTCGCCCTCGTGGCGGCGACCATCCTCGTCGCCTTCCTCGGGTTCAACCTCGTCGGCGGGTTCAAGACCACCTCGGACGTCGCCGCACCCAGCCCCTCGACGACACCCAGCCCTTCGCCAACGACTAGCCCCACGCCCACACCGTCGCCCGCCGCATCCGCCAGCCCGCTGGCAAGCTCGGCGGCATACGCGTGCGACCCCGACCGGACGTGCTCCGGGCTCCTGCCCGCCGGCGACCATACGTCGGGCAGCTTCAGCGTCCCGTTCACCTTCACCACGCCGGAGGGCTGGGTGAACCGCGTGGATATCAGTCGCGCCTACAAGGTGGACACGGCCGCCGGGATCACGACGCCGATCCTGGTCATGTCGAAGGTCGCGATTGCCGAGCAGAATGCGGCGTGCGACCCGATCGCGAAGGCGGGCGCGGGGTACGCCGTCCAGGACTTCGTCGACCTTCTCGTCACGCATCCCGGGCTCGACACGACCGATCCGGTGCCGGTCGAGGTGGGCGGCTACAAGGGCCAGTCGGTCGACTTCACCGTCGCGTCGACGTGGACGGAGCTCTGCCCTTCGATGGACACCCTCGTGCCGCATGTCCTGCTGCTGACCGATACCGGCCTGCCAGCGGAGCGGACTGTCGCCTACACCGAGGACATGCGCGTGCGCTGGGACATTCTCGATGTGAACGGCGAGACCGTGATCATCGCGCGCCAGGGCAACTCGTTCGGGGGCCTCTTCGAAGAGGCTGCCGCGGCCGCCCAGCCCATCATCGACTCCATCACGTTCACGCCGTCGAACTGACGGTGGCCGCGGCCCCGGACCGGGCACCGCGTCGTATCCTCGGGGAGTGACCGAGTCGCTCCCCGTCGATCCCTCGCTGGTCGAGGAGGCCGCCTCGCTCGACGAGGCCGCCGCCCGCGCCCGCCACGCGGAGCTCGTCGAGCAGATCCGCCGCGCCAACCGCCTGCTACTACGAGGACGACGCGCCGGAGCTCACGGACGCCGAGTACGACGCCCTGTTCCGCGAGCTGGTCGCCCTCGAGACGGCGTTTCCCGTACTCATCACCCCGGACTCGCCGACCCAGCGCGTCGGTGGCGCCCCGGCAGGTGGCCGCTTTCCCGAGGTCCGCCACGGGCACCCGATGCTCAGCCTCTCGAACGCGTTCAGCCACGATGAGCTGCGCGCCTTCGACGCCCGTGTCCGCAGGGGCCTGGGGCTGCCGGCGGCGCCCGAGGAGGCAGAGGGCCTGACCTACGTCGCGGAGCTCAAGATCGACGGCCTCGCCGTCTCGCTCCGATACGAGCGTGGCCGGTTCGCACTGGGCGCCACGCGTGGCGATGGGACCACGGGCGAGGACGTGACCCCCAACCTGAGGACCATCCGCGCGATCCCGGAACGCCTGGACGAACCCGCCACGCTGGAGGCCCGCGGCGAGGTGTTCATGCCCAAGGCCGAGTTCGCCCGGATCAACGCCGAGCGCGAGGAGCAGGGCCTTGCCCTCTACGCCAACCCGCGCAACAGCGGCGCCGGGAGCCTGCGCCAGAAGGACGCTGCGGTCACCGCGGGCCGCCAGCTCTCCACGTGGCTCTACCAGCTCCTGGAGGACGTGCAGCCGGCCCAGGAGGCACTGTTCGACGAACCCGCCTCGTCCGGATCGCCGGCCGCGCCCGCCCCCGGCCACGCCGCCGCCGTCGACAGCCAGTCCGCGGCCCTCGCGCGTCTCGAGGCCCTGGGCTTTCCGGTCAACCCCGACAGAGAGGCGGGCCTGGACATCGAGGGCGTCATCGCCTTCACCGAGCGCTGGCGCGAGGCCCGCCACGACCTGCCCTACGAGACCGACGGCGTCGTGGTCAAGGTGGACCGCTTCGACCAGCAGGCGCGCCTCGGCATGGTGAGCCGTGCACCGCGCTGGGCGATCGCGTTCAAGTTCCCGCCCGAGCAGGTGGAAACCCTGGTCGAGGACATCGTGGCCTACGTCGGCCGGACCGGGACCCTCACGCCCGTCGCGCACCTGCGGCCCGCGAAGGTGGCCGGCTCGACGGTGGCGAGGGCGACCCTCCACAACCTGGACGAGGTCCGGCGCAAGGACATCCGGATCGGCGACACGGTCGTGCTCCAGAAGGCCGGCGACGTGATCCCCGAGGTGGTGCGGCCGATCCTCGAGCGGCGCCCGGCCGGCGCCCGCGAGTACGAGGTCCCTGCGCAGTGCCCCGTGTGCGGCACGCCGGTGATCCGGGACGAGGGTGCCGTCCGCCACTACTGCCCGAACACGGCATGCCCGGCACGCCTGTCCCAGGCCTACGCGCACTTCGTGGGTCGTGGCGGCATGGACATCGAGGGCGCGGGCTGGGCGGTGCTGACCCAGCTCCTGGAGCGGGGGATGGTCCACCGACGGGCAGACTTCTTCGCGCTCACCGTGGCGCAGCTGGAAGGCCTGGAGCGGTTCGGGCGGAGGAGCGCGGAGAACCTGTACGGGGCGATCGGGCGGGCGCGCGTGGGGCGTCCCCTCGCCAAGGTGCTCAACAGCCTCGGCATCCCGCAGGTGGGCGAGTCCACCGCCGTGGACCTGGCCCGCTTCCTCGCCGCCCGCACGCGCCCCGACGCCTACCCGCCGCCGGCCCCTGAAGCCGTACCGGACCCCTGGTTCGCGGCCGTGGAGTCGGATCTCCGCCGGATCGCGACCGAGGAGCCGGAGGTGCTCCAGGAGTTGAGCGGCATCGGGCCGTCCGTGTCCGCGGCGATGCAGGCCTGGTTCGAGGACACTGCCACGCGTGACGTCCTGCGCGAGCTCGTGGACGTGGGCGTGGTCCCGGAGCGGCCGGTCGTACGGGACGTGGCCGAGGGCGCCCCGGACGGACCGCTCGCCGGCAGGACGATCGTGGTCAGCGGCACGATCGAGGGCTTCAGCCGCGAGGAGGCCGAGGACGCCGTGCGCGCGGCCGGCGGCAAGTCCGCGGGCTCGGTGTCGAAGAAGACGGACTACCTGGTGGCGGGCCCCGGCGCCGGGTCGAAGCTGCAGAAGGCGACCGATCTCGGCGTGCCGGTGCTGGACGCGGACGCGTTCAGGCGCCTCCTCGCCGGGGAGCAACCGGCAGCAGGAACGGATGAGGAGAGCACGTGAACGATGCGGAAACGCAACTGGCCGAGCGTCTCGCGACCGACCTCGAGCGCGTGCTGGGCACCGGGATCCTGATCGAGGACCTCGAGATCGAGGGCGAGGGACCGGTCAGGATCAACGTCGCCTGCCTGGTGGACGGCCGGTCGCGGGAGATCCACGCGGAGGGCGAGTCGGCCATCGACGCGATGTCGAACGTCATCCGCCTCGCCGCGGAGATGCGGCTCGCGGGCGCGTTCTGGCAGATGGTTGGCCCCGGTCTCTAAGAGCCGCGCACAGGCCGGCGTCGGACGCAAGACGGTGGTGCATGGAATCGGGGGGCCGTCCGGCCCTTGCTGCAGCCCCCGTGCAGCAGGGGGATAATGCGGCCGTTCGGTGGTCCGACGAAATGCCTGGCGTGACCGAACGAAGGAGGAGCGAATGTCCCTGCGCGGACGACTTTCCCTGCTTGGCGCCACGGCGGTCCTCGTCGCGGCCTGCTCGAGCGGCGGGGCCACAACGGCGCCGTCGGCGGACACCGGGTCCGGTGACACGCCCATCGCCGGCGGCCTGCTCGACAAGGTCACGAAGGCCGGCAAGATCGTGATGTCGACCGATCCACAGTACCCGCCCCAGTCCTCGCTCAAGGAAGACGGGACCTTCGAGGGCTTCGACATCGAGGTCGGCACCGAGATCGCCAAGCGCATGGGCGTGCCCATCGAGTTCCAGACCCCGGACTGGAACCTCATCACGGCCGGCTCCTGGCAGGGCCGCTGGGACTTCAGCGTGGGCTCGATGACGATCACCACCCCGCGAGAGAAGGTCCTCGCCTTCAGCAAGCCGTACTACTACACGCCGGCCCAGATGGCCGCGTCGACGGCGTCGGGGATCACCTCGCTCGACGGGCTCAAGGGCAAGGTCATCTGCGCGGGTGAGGCCACGACCTACTACGACTGGCTGACCGGCGCGCTCGACCTCGGCAGCTACACCCCCAAGGAGGGCCCGCCCGAGGGCTCGACGGCCACGACGCTGTCCACGGACCGCCTGTGTGCCGAGACCTGGAAGGCCGGCCGCAAGGACTTCGAGGGCTGGCTGAGCTCGTCCACGACGGTCGATCAGGCCGTCAAGGACGGGCTGCCGCTGGTCAAGGTCGGCGACCCGGTGTACTACGAGCCGCTCGGTGTCGCGTTCGACAAGCAGGGTCCGGACCCGACGGACATGGTCGCCAAGGTCGACACGATCCTGGCCGACATGCGCGCCGACGGGACACTGAAGAAGATGTCCGAGAAGTGGTTCGGCCTCGACCTGACGGTGGAGCCGTAGCCCTGAGCCTGCGCTGACACGCAGCGGGGGTGCCTCATCGGGCACCCCCGCTGTCCATATCCGGGACGGGAGGAGTCAAGTGACGGTTACCACCGGCGCACCGGGGGGCCTGGAGGCCGCGGACCCGCACCCGATCGTGGAGGCGATCGCCGCCCAGCGGCGGCGCCAGCAGTTGAACTTCCGGATCATCTTCGTCATCACCTGGCTGCTCGTGATCGGCGGGACGATCAGCGCGCTGCTCGCCGGTGGGAGGATCGACCTTGCCTTCATGGGCAAGTGGCTGCCGTACATCGTCGGCGGTATCACCACCACGATCTACGTCGCGGTGGTCTCGATCACGTTTGCGATCATGTTCGCCATCATCGGGGCCCTGGGCCGGCTGAGCTCCAACCCGGTGCTCTACGCCCTGTCCACGCTCTACGTGTCGCTCGTTCGCGGCACGCCGCTGCTCGTCCAGATCCTGTTCATCTACCTCGCCCTGCCGCAGATCTTCCCGTTCATCTCCGACATCTCCAAGGAGATCCTGGCGATCTTCGCGCTGTCCTTCAACTACGGCGCGTACATGACGGAGACGTTCCGGGCGGGCATCCAGGCGGTGCCTCGCGGCCAGACCGAGGCGGCCCAGGCGCTGGGAATGCCGGGTCGGACGCGGATGCGGCGGATCATCCTCCCGCAGGCCGTCCGGATCATCACCCCGGCGATCGGCAACGAGTTCATCTCGATGATCAAGGACTCCTCGCTGGTGTCGGTCATCGGCGCGCAGGAGATCCTGTGGCGCGCCCAGCGGGTGGGCCAGTCCAACTTCAAGGGCCTCGAGACGCTCATCGTGGCCGCCGGCATCTACTGGGGTCTGACCATCGTGCTGTCCATCGTCCAGGATCGACTGGAGAAGCGGATGGCCGAGAGCGACCGGAGGATCTGAGGTGACCAGCATGAGCAGCACCCCGACCCCGGATGAGTTCCAGGAGATCTACGACCAGTACGCGAAGCCCGGCGCGCTCACGCCCGCGGGCGCGGAACCCATCGTGCGCGCCCTGGGCGTGCACAAGTACTTCGGCGGCAACCACGTCCTGCGTGGCGCCACCCTGGAGGTCTTCCCCCGCGAGACGGTCTGCCTCATCGGCCGGTCCGGCTCCGGCAAGAGCACGCTCCTGCGCTGCATCAACTTCCTCGAGGAGCCCACGATGGGCGTCATCGAGGTGGACGGGCTGCGACTGGAGGCGCAGCCGCTCAACTCGCGGGACCGCGGCCACCGCGAGCGTATCCGGCAGATGCGCCTGCGCGCCCAGATGGTGTTCCAGGAGTTCAACCTCTTCCCCCACCTCAAGGTCATCGACAACCTGATCGAGGCCCCCGTTCGCGTGAAGGGCGTGTCCAAGGACGAGGCGATCGCGACCGCCGAGAAGTACCTCGACAAGGTGGGCCTGTCCGAGAAGCGCGACGAGTACCCGGCACGCTTGTCGGGTGGCCAGAAGCAGCGCGTGGCGATCGCGCGGGCGCTGACCATGGAGCCCAAGGTGCTCCTGTTCGACGAGCCGACGTCCGCCCTGGACCCGACGCTCGTGGGCGAGGTGCTCAACGTCATGGAGGAGTTGGCCCACGAGGGCGCGACGATGATCGTGGTCACCCACGAGATGGCGTTCGCCCGCGAGGCCGCGGACCGCGTCTACTTCATCGAGGAGGGTGTGTTCCTGGAGGTTGGCCCGCCGGACCAGGTGATCGACAATCCACGCGACCCGCGGACTCGGGACTTCCTGGCCCGGACGCTCGGAGCGGCGCACGTCCACGAGGGTGGCGCCGTGCACGTTCCGGACGTCAACGTCCACCTCCATGCGGACGAGGGTCCGGCCCACGAGCACGAGCACGACGACGCCGACTATCGCCCGTTCTCCGGTCACTCCGAGATGGGGCACATCGAAGGGCGCGACCACCTCTAGCGATCGGGGCCGCCGGGGCGGGCGCGCCTCGCCCCGGCGCGTCGTCTCAGGCCCCGCACGGCGCGCGGCCCAGCCGGTCCGATCGGCCGGCGCTCCCGGCTATCATCCCGCCATGCCCGAGCTCACCCGCTCCGACGTGGGGCACGTCGCCCATCTCGCCCGCCTCGGCCTGACCGGGGCGGAGCTCGACGTGCTCGAGGGCGAGCTCAACCACATCCTCGACCAGTACGCGAAGCTCGCCGAGCTGGACACCGACGCCATCCCGCCGACGGCCCAGGTGATCGAGCTCGAGAACATCCTGCGAGAGGACGCGGCGCGGCCGTCGATGGCGGCCGAGGACGTCCTGGCGAACGCGCCCGAGCGCCGGGGAGACGCCTTCGTCGTGCCGGCCATCCTGGGCGGGGACTGAGGGCCCCGTGGCCGACCTCACCAGTCTTGGCGCACACGAGCTGGCCGGCCTGCTCCGGGTCGGCGAGGCAACCTCGCGCGAGATTACCGCCGCGCATCTCGCTCGCGCGCACGTGACGGATCGCGGCCTCCATGCCTGGCTGACGATCGACGACGACCGGGCGATGGCCGAGGCCGAGGCCGCCGATACCCGCCTCGCCGCGGCGCGAGCCGAGGGGCAGTGGGCCGTGGACGCGCTCCACCCGCTGCTGGGGATCCCGGTTGCGCTCAAGGACCTCGTCTCGGTCCAGGGTGGCCAGTGCACGGCGGGCTCGCGGATCCTGGACGGCTACCGGGCACCATTTGACGCCCATGTCACCGGGCGCCTTCGTCACGTCGGCGCCGTGATCCTGGGCAAGACCAACATGGACGAGTTCGCGATGGGCTCCTCGACGGAGCACTCCGCCTACGGGCCGACGGCCAACCCCTGGGACCTGGGCCGGGTGCCGGGCGGGTCCTCGGGCGGCTCCGCGGCGGCCGTGGCGTCCTACCAGGCGCCGCTCGCCATCGGGACCGACACCGGCGGTTCCATCCGCCAGCCGGCGGCCATGACCGGGACCGTGGGCTTGAAGCCGACATACGGCCGGGTGAGCCGATACGGGATCGTGGCCTTCGCGAGCTCCCTGGACCAGGTCGGGCCGATCGCACGCGATTCCCGCGATGCGGCGGCGCTGCTCCACGCGGTCGCGGGCCGCGACGAGCGCGATGCCACCAGCGCGCCGGTCCCGGTCCCGGACGACCTGCTCCACCTGCCCGACTCGGACGACGAGGCGGCCTCCTGGCTGCAGGGCAGGCGGCTCGGGCTGCCCCGCGAGTACTTCGTCGCGGGCATGGAGCCCGGCGTGGAGGCGCGGATCCGCGAGGCCGTCGCCGCGCTCGAGGCGGCCGGCGTCACCGTGGAGGAGGTCAGCCTCCCGCACACGGACTACGGCCTGGCCGCGTACTACATCGTCGCCCCGGCCGAGGCCTCGTCCAACCTTGCCCGCTACGACGGCGTCCGCTTCGGGTACAGCGTGCGCAGCGGCGGTGACTACATCGACAACTACCTCGCGACCCGCGGGGAGGGGTTCGGGGCCGAGGTCAAGCGCCGGATCATGCTGGGCACGTACGCGCTGTCGGCCGGCTACTACGACGCGTTCTACCTCAAGGCCCAGAAGGTCCGGACGCTGATCAAGCGCGACTTCGACCTGCTGTGGGAGGCGGGCTTCGACGCACTCGTGGCCCCGACGTCCCCGTACGTCGCCTGGCCGTTCGGGGCGCGGATGGCGGACCCGGTGCAGATGTACCTCGCGGACGTTTGCACCCTCCCCGTGAACATGGCCGGACTGCCTGGCATGTCCGTCCCGTGCGGCCTGTCCGAGGGCCTCCCCGTGGGCCTCCAGCTCATCGGCCCGGCCTGGTCCGAGGCGGAGCTCCTCCGCGCAGCGCGCGCCTACGAGAGCGTCACCGCCGGTGCTTCGTGGCGGTCCGTCCGGCCGCGTGACCTGGAGGCGCTGCGGGATCCGGGCGTGCCGACACCGGCCGAGCGGATGGGTGCCGGGGCCTGATCCCCTGGACCGGGCCTGTGCGCCCTCTTCTCGCGACCCTCGGCCCTAACCATGCGGCGCGCCGTGGGGCATGGTGGCGGCAGGAGGTGCCATCGCGTGTTCAAGAAGCTGTTCGCCGGGTTCATCGCCGCCGTCGCCGTCATCGCCGCCGTCGGAGCGTGGAGGTCCACCCGCTGGTGGCGGACATGGGGCGTGCGCCCCGTGGACTCGACCACCGAACTGCCCGGCGACGACCTCGTCGAGGGGGCGCAGGTCACCGACACCCGGGGCATCACGATCGCCGCGCCGCCGGAGGCCGTGTGGCCGTGGCTGGTCCAGATGGGCTACGGGCGAGCGGGCTGGTACAGCTACGACAAGCTGGACATGCGCGGCTCCTCCGCCGACGAGATCATGCCCGAGCACGCAGGGCCTGGCCGTGGGCGACACCGTCCCGACCGATCCGTCCGGCGGCTTCGAGGTCCGCGTGCTGGAGCCGGACCGGGCGCTCGTGCTCTACGTCGATGCCGCCATGGTCGCCGCCCGCACCGGGACGGCGGACGGGGCCAACAACGGGGCGACGCCCGCAGGGCTCAAGGCCTCGGGCAAGTTCCTCGAGACAGCCACGCCCCCGGACTTCGCGGCGTCGTGGGCGTTCATCCTCCGCCCGGAGCGCGACGGCGGCACGCGACTTATCGAGCGGATGCGGTTCCGCGTCGGCGACACGACCGGGACCACCCGGGCGATGGGTCCGCTCCTGGGCTTCGGCGTGTTCGTCATGGCGCAGCGCCAGATGGCCGGGATCCGGGAGCGCGTGGAGCGGCAGGCCTCCGGCTGACCCGTCGCGGCCCGCGAGGTTGAACGATCCGCGACCCGACCCGCCCCATGCCGATGCCGTATGGTTTGGAGACCATGACGACCGATGCCACCAGCGCCCGCCCGCCGCTGTCAGAGCGGGCCCTGTCCCAGCGTGTCCGCGCGGTGCCGCCGTCCGGCATCCGGCGCTTCTTCGACATCATCGCGACGATGGACGATGTCATCAGCCTCGGGGTGGGGGAGCCGGACTTCGACACCCCCCGCGAGATCGTCGAGGCGGGCGTCGAGAGTCTGCGCCAGGGCCGGACGCACTACACGTCCAACTTCGGCACCATCGAGCTGCGGCGCGCGCTCGCGGAGCACCTGCAGCGCCGATACGGCGTGACCTACGATCCGGCGACGGAGATCCTGATCACCGTCGGGGCCTCGGAGGCCGTGGACCTCGCGCTGCGGGCCACGTGCGATCCGGGTGACGAGGTCATCCTCCACGAGCCGTCGTACGTGGCCTACGTCCCGGCGGTCGTCTTCGCCGGCGGCACGGTCGTTCCCGTCGCGACCAGGTTCGACGACGACTTCGCCCTGGACCCCAGGGCGGTCGAGGCCGCGATCACTCCGCGCACCAAGGCGCTGTTCCTGGGCTACCCGGCGAATCCGACCGGCGCCGTCCTCGACGACGACGTGCAGGACGAGTTGGCCCGCATCGCCCGCGACCACGACCTGCTCATCTACAGCGACGAGATCTACGACCGCCTCGCGTACGGCACGTACCGCCACCGCGCCTTCAGCTCGCTGCCCGGCATGTGGGAGCGGACGATCCTGATGGGCGGCTTCTCCAAGGCCTACGCCATGACCGGCTGGCGCGTGGGCTGGGTGTGCGCTCCGGCCCCGATCCTCGAAGGCATCGTCAAGGTGCACCAGTACGGGATCATGTCCGCGCCGACGATCGCCCAGGACGCGGCCCTGGTCGCGCTCCGGGACGGCGACGCCGCCGTGGAGACGATGGTCGCGGAGTACGACCGGCGCCGGCGCCTGCTGGTGGACGGCCTCAACAGGCTCGGCCTGCCGACCTTCGAGCCCCGCGGCGCGTTCTATGCCTTCCCGGACATCACCTCGACCGGCCTGACCTCGGACGAGTTCACCGAGCAGCTGCTGCGCGAGGAGCGGGTCGCGGCCGTGCCGGGGAACGCGTTCGGTCCCTCCGGCGAGGGTCACGTGCGGATGTGTTATGCAACCTCGTACGAGAAGCTGGAGGAGGCCCTTGAGCGCCTCGCCCGCTTCGTGGAGCGCCACCGCTACTAGGTCCTGCAGCGCCGCCAACCGGCCTGCGGCGGCGTCCGCCCGTGGTGACCTTCGACCCTTCCCGGGTGGGTCGTGCGACGCGCAACGTTCGCTATCGAGGGGTCCGGGTCCAGGAATCGGGCCACCCCGTCGCCAATGGAGGTGCGCAATGACCAAAGTGCTCGTCGTGCACCACGACATCGACCTTGCCGACCAGGAGGTCGAGTCCCTCCGCCGGTACGGCTACGTGGTGGAACAGTGCAGCGGTCCCACGGGGAACACCTGCCCGGTCCTCAACGGGGGCACGTGCGCGCTCGCGGCCCGCTCGGACGTCATGGTCTATGACGCGTGGGCCAGCGGCGACGCGGACGGTTCCATGGAACTGATCGCCGACCTGAGACAGGCCCACCCGGACGTCCCGATCGTCCTCACGTTCCCCGGGGTCGGCCTGTCGGGCTTCGACGATGAGCCGACGCATGGCGTGGTGACGCTGGAGGGGCAGCCCACAGGCGCCCGGCTGCACGACGCCATCCAGCGGGCCATCGAGGCACTGCATCCCGCAGCCGGGTAGGCGGGCCGCCCGCGGGCACAGCTCCCGCCGTCGCGCGGCGCCCGTGTGCGACACTCTCACGCCATGACGGGTGTCGTGCTGGTCTGGGCGGGTGTGTTCCTGGCGTTCTGGGGCGCCTGGCGCGGGTATGGCGCTGCCCGTGCCGCCCTGATCCCGCTGGTGCGGGACGGCGAACCCACGCGCTCGCTCGTCGATGCGACCCGCCCGGTCCACGCGCGCGTCCGGGTGCGGCTGGCGGCGCGCAACGTCGTCATCGCCGTCGCCTGGCTGGGCATCGCCATGTACGGCATGTACCTGGCGACGGTGGGGATGGAGGCGTGGTCGTGACCGCGGCGGCCGATCGCGTCGCCGCGGTCCTCGAGCGCTACGAGCCGGTCATCGGCATCGAGGTCCACTGCCAGCTGCGGACCGAGTCCAAGATGTTCTGCGGCTGCTCGACCGCCTATGCGGACGCGGCTCCCAACAGCCACGTCTGCCCGGTCTGCCTGGCGCTGCCCGGGTCGCTGCCGGTGGTCAACCGGCGTGCCGTGGAGCTGGTGATCGCCACGGGCCTTGCGATCGACGCCGTGATCCCCGAGCGGACCCAGTGGGAGCGCAAGAACTACTTCTACCCGGACCTCCCGAAGGGCTACCAGATCAGCCAGTACGCGATCCCGCTGGCGGCTCGGGGTCACCTGGCGATCGGGACCTCCGCAGGGCCGTTCAGCGTGCCGATCACCAGGGCGCATCTCGAGGAGGACACGGCGAAGCTGATCCACGAGGACGCCGCGGACGTGGTCGACGGACGGGCCTCGCTCGTGGACTTCAACCGATCCGGCGCACCCCTCATGGAGATCGTGACGGAGCCCGACATCCGGACCGCCGAGCAGGCCCGCCGGTACGCCGAGGAGCTGCAGATGCTGCTGCGCGCCATCGGGGCCAGCGACGCGGACATGGAGCGCGGCCAGATGCGGGTCGAGGCCAACGTCTCGCTCAGGCCGCGCGGAACCGAGGCCTTCGGGACCCGGGTCGAGGTCAAGAACATGAACTCGTTCCGTGCCGTGGAGCGCGCGATCGGGTACGAGATCGAGCGCCAGGGCGCGGCCCTCGACGCGGGCGAGCCGCTGGCGATGGAGACCCGTGGCTGGGACGACGCCCGCCAGGCCACGTACCGGATGCGTGCCAAGGAGACGTCCGACGACTACCGGTACTTCCCGGATCCGGACCTGCCGCCGCTCCACGTCGAACCCGCCTGGATCGAGCGGGTGCGCGCGGCCCTCCCGGAACTCCCGGCCGCCCGCCGGGCGCGCTACGAGGCGCTGGGCATCACCGGCTACGACGCCGCGGTGCTCGTGGCCGACCCGGGCATGACCGGGGCCTTCGAGGCCATCTCGGCCGCCGCCGGTCCGTCCCTGCCGGCCAGGGAGGTGTCCAACTTCGTGTCGGGCATCCACGCCCGGGTCGCGAAGGCCGACGGGTTCAACGTGAGCGGAACAGCGGGCGCCTCCACGCCCGAGGGGATCGCGGCGCTGCTGGACGCCATCGAGAGCGGTACCGTCTCGCGCCAGGTCGGCCGCGACCTCCTTGAGCGACACCTCGCGGACGGCACCCCGGCCGTCGAGCTGCTCGCGGGCGCGGGGCCCGGGCCCATCTCCGACGACGCCTCGCTGCTGGGGCACATCGAGACCGTGATCGCGGCCAACCCGAAGGCGGTCGCCGACTACCGCGCCGGCAAGCCGGTCGCCGGGTTCTTCGTCGGCCAGGTCATGAAGGCAACCGGCGGGGCGGCGGACGCCTCCCGGGTGACGATGCTCGTCCGCGAGCGACTCGACGCAGGAGATTGATCGTGGGGATCGTGGGTATCGCACTCATCGTTGCCGGAGTCGCGCTGATCGTCGTCGGTGGCCTGCGCGCGCGGGAGCCGTACCGGCGCTACATGGCCCTCAGGGAGCAGGACGCCAACGTCGCACGCTACGAGGCGTGGCGCGGCGGCGCGCGCCCGGACAGCAAGACCGATGCGTCGGTGGCGATGCAGGTGCTCCGCCGCAGGGCGCAGATCGGTGGCGCCATCGTCCTCGCCGGGAGGGGTCGCCGCCAGGCAGTTGCCGTCGCGCCTGCGGTCTTGCCGGCCTCGACTGCCGTGAGCACGTCCTGGGGCCTGCGCCACGCCGCCAGGAACGCGGCGACGAACGCGTCCCCGCAGCCCACCGTCGTCCCGAGGACGGTGACCGGCCGGACGGGGACGAACCGGTCCTCGCCGCCCGGACGCCCGTCGAACACCTGCACGCCGCGCGAGCCCAGCGTCACGACCACGAGCCGCCCAAGGTCGTGGGCCACGCCCCGGATCCCAGCCACGACCGGGTCGTCCATCGCACCTGGCCAGCCGACGAAGCCGACATCGACCGCCCGCATCGTCCGCGCGAACCGCTCAACGGTGTAGTGCCGGAAGCCGAGGAAGTCCGCCGTGACCTCGGGGCCTTCGGTGAGGCCGGCGGCGTGCAGGCGGTCCAGCTCCCGGACCGCGCCCTCCACGAGCACCAGGTGGAGCCGGCGGGCGCCCGCGACCAG
This sequence comes from uncultured Chloroflexia bacterium, assembly GCA_963754485.1. Lineage (GTDB taxonomy): Bacteria > Chloroflexota > Limnocylindria > Limnocylindrales > CSP1-4 > CAIXZV01. The sequence continues at coordinate 31,153 of CAVWFY010000022.1, forward strand.
GGTCTCCTCCTCGGGCGTGGAGCGGTACGTTGCCCAGACCCCCTCCACGAAGTTGTCCATGAACGGCTGGAGGTCCGGCTGGATGGCGATGTCGATGGACGCCGACGCGCCGCGTCCCACGATCGAACCCGGTGAGTGCGCGATCCCGTGGCGGTCCAGGAAGTCCAGAAAGACCTCGGGCCGGTCGTCGCCGACGCGCGTCAGGAGGTGCCACGGAATCCGGCTCGTGGCGGAGGTGCCAGGCCATGTTGAGGACGCCGCCGCCGGGCAGCACGAGGTCCCGGCCGGTGTAGATGTCGAGGCTCGCGGCGCCCAGGAGCAGGGACGAAGGGGCCGGTACCGGACCGCCGGTCACGCGGGCCGCCTCACAGCCCGGCCAGGGGATCCGGCCTCGCGTCGCCGAGCGCCAGGAACCGGTCGTAGCGGACCTCGACCACCTTGCTGGTCTGCCAGAACGCCTCGACCGAGAGGTGTCCGCAGCCCTCGGCGTGGTACCACTCCGTGCGGCCGGGGATCGTCGTGATCAGGGCCGGGTCGTGGACCGGGACCACGGCCGGGTTGAGGACGTAGCCCGGCGACGTCGGCTCCCGGATCTGCAGCAGCGAGCCACCCCGGAACCCGCGCGCACGGGGCACCCGGTGGACGACGCCCGTGCCCAGGTCGACCAGGTCCGCCTCGCCGGCGGCCGTGTCGGTGACGGCGGGCCAGGCGGGGTCGTCCACCAGCTCGGCGATCACGCGCCGGACGGAGATGTCCTGGTAGTGGTTCTGCACCGTGTGTGGCTGGCGGTAGTCCGTGTCGTACACGTTCTCGACCCGGTCGTCATAGACGTTGCCGCAGGTCTCCACGAGGAACCGCACGAGCGCCGGCCGGTCACGGAGAAACCGCCGGTATGCCTCCTCGTACTCGTGGATGGCGACGTCGAACGAGACGACCCGTCCCCGCACGACGTGGGCGAGCCGCCAGCCATCTGCCCCGAACCGATCGTCCATGAGGGCCTTCCACCGGTGCTTGGCATCGCCCGCGAACCCGGGCAGCCCGACCGGGATCCAGGTCTCGGCGAGCGCGGCTGCGGCGGAGGCGTCCAGCGTGGTCCACCAGTCGGATCGGTCCATGCGCGAAGGGTACGACCCCGGCGGGTCGTCGCGCGGCCGCCCGCCACCCTAGACTGGGCCCTCGAACCTGCGGACACGGACAACGGACCAGCAGGCGCGGACATCGACGAGGACGGCATGCGCGATCGGACGGACGGGACGGGCTTCGCCACGCGGGCGATCCACGCGGGCGAGCGGCCGGATCCCACCACGCATGCCCACAACACGCCGATCTTCGCCACGGCAACCTTCGCCTTCGATACCGCCGCCGAGAAGGAGGAGGCGGTCGACCGGGCGCTCGAGTGGGATCCGACGTCGTACTTCTACTCGCGGACCGGCAACCCGACGAACCGGGCGCTCGAGGAGAAGGTTGCGTCGCTCGAGGGCGCGGAGGACTGCGTCGTGTCCGCGTCGGGCATGGCCGCCGTCTCGAGCACCTTGTTCGCGCACCTCGACGCCGGCGACCACATCGTGGTTGGCGACGAGCTGTTCGCGATCACCCGGGTCCTGTGGGAGGACGACCTGCCCCGGCGCGGCATCGCGGTTTCGACCGCCGATATGTGCGATCTCGACGCCGTGGAGGCCGCGATCCGGCCGAGACGAAGGTCCTGCTCATGGAGACGTCGACGAACCCGCGCCTCCGCATGCCGGACCTGCCGGCCCTCGCGGCGCTGGCGCACCGCCACGGCCTCCTGGTCGTGGCCGACAACACGTTCCTCGGCCCGGCGCTGTTCCGGCCCCTGGAGCACGGCGCCGACCTCGTCCTCCACGCCGCCACGAAGTACCTGTCCGGTCACGGCGATGCGGTCAGCGGCGTGGTCTCGGGCCCCAAGGCGCTCCTGGAGCCGATCCGCAAGCAGGTGGACACGTTCGGCCAGGCCGCCAGCCCGTTCTCGTCGTTCCTCGTGCTGCGCGGCGTCCGGACGCTGCCGGCTCCGTTCGGAGAGGGGCTCCTCGAACGCCGCCGGCGCTGGCGGCATTCCTGGAGGCGCACGAGAAGGCTCGAGTGGGTCCGCTACCCAGGGCTCGTCTCGCTACCCGGACGACGAGGTGGCATCCAGGCTCCTGGGCGACCGGTACGGGGCGATGGTCACCTTCAAGCCCCGGGGTGGGGTGGAGGCCATGGCGGCCTTCACGGACGACCTCGCGCTGTGTGACATCGCCGTCAGCCTGGGGGACGTGTTCACGCTCGTCTACCCGCGCCCGAAGGACGGCGGGATCGTGCGCGTCTCGGTCGGCTGCGAGGACGTCGACGATCTCGTCGAGGACTTCAGCCTGGGCCTGTCGTTCGTGGAGTAAGGCTCCCGGACTCTCACTGATCCGCGACGAGCTCGTAGCGGACGTACTCGTCCGCGCCCTTCTGCACGTAGATCACGCTCGCGCACGCCTCGCCTGCCGTCGCATCCGCGCCACAGACCCCGGCGGGACAGACCCCCCGGGCCGGCCTCGGTGACCACGACGGGATCGCGGTCGTCGCGGGCGAAGACCTCCTCCGCCGTCAGCCTGGTCACGTCCTGACCGC